>NZ_CM183165.1:0-1469211 GCF_059488745.1 Fructilactobacillus sp. YLN 2412
ATGAATCAAAACGAATTATGGAATAAAATTAAACTTAAATTTAAAGAAAATGCTAATTTTGACAATAATACATACGATACCTGGATTAATTCCGTAAAACCAATTTCTTATGAAGGAAATGTTTTAACTCTTGAACTTCCAACCGCATTGCATCGTGATTATTGGGATCGACAATTAAAATCAACCTTCATTGAATATGCTTATTCAATTACACAAACTGACATTACGCCAAATCTAGTTCTAAAAGGTGAAGTTGATGATAACAATCAAAACCTCAAAAGATTTAATGAAGTTAACGGAAAATCTGAAATTCCACACATTGATCCCCATTTAAATCCCAGCTACACTTTTGATACTTTCGTAATTGGCCAAGGTAATCAGATGGCACATGCTGCTGCACTAGCTGTTTCAGAAGATCCTGGTAAAGTTTATAATCCATTATTTTTCTATGGAGGAGTTGGATTAGGAAAAACTCATTTAATGCAGGCCATCGGTAATAAAGTTCTTGCATCAAATCCGAATGCTATTGTTAAATACGTAACCACAGAAAAATTCACAAATGATTTTATTGATTCACTGCAAAACAACAAAATGCAGGAATTTAGAAAAGTTTATCGAAACGTTGATTTGTTATTAATTGACGATATTCAGTTTCTTGCTAATAAAGAAGGAACCCAAGATGAATTCTTCAATACATTTAACGCTTTATATGAAGACAACAAACAAATTGTAATGACTGCCGATCGTCTTCCTAATGAAATTAATTCACTCACTGATCGCTTAGTATCAAGGTTTAAGTGGGGTTTGTCTGTTGACATTACTGCTCCTGATATGGAAACTCGAGCTGCAATTTTACGAGCAAAAGCTAAATCAGAATCATTAGCAATTGATGATAACATTATGAGTTACATTGCCAGTCAGATTGATTCTAATGTCCGCGAATTAGAGGGGGCATTATCACGAATCAAAGCTTTTGCTGATTTAAAACAGGAACCAATTACCATGGATTTAGTTTCCGAAGCACTACGTCCACTAAAACTTAATAAAGAAAAAAGTGCCGTTACCCCTGAATCTATCATTAAAACCACTGCTTCTTATTTTCATGTAACAGTAAAAGAAATCAAAGGTAAAAAAAGAGTAAAAGCCATTGTGATGCCACGCCAAATCGCCATGTATCTTTCTAGAGAATTAACAGATAATTCCCTTCCAAAAATTGGTGAAGCCTTTGGTGGTAAAGATCACACTACAGTTATTCATGCCTGTGATAAAATCAGCACACAATTAGCGACTGATTCTGATTTACAAAATCAAATTAAAGATATCAAAACAGAAATCAAACATTAGCCAAAAAATATCATGGTATAATCTAACTGTGGATAAAAACTAAGAAACATAATTTTTACTAACAGACTTATCCACAGTGGATAACTTATATTCAATCAATATTTTGCCCAGTTATCCCCATGATTAACAGCACCTACTACTACTGCTTTTAATTCTTTTATTAATTAAGTAAAATGCATCAAGCAACGGAGGGTCTATAAAAATGAAATTTTCAATTAATCGTGCATCATTCGTTAAAGCATTAAATATTGTTCAAAGAGCTATATCTTCAAAAACTACTATTCCAATTTTAACTGGATTAAAAATTGATGTTTCTCCAAACCACATTTTGTTAACAGGAAGTAATGCTGATATTTCAATTCAAACCACAATTAGTGGTGATAATCCGGATAATGATTTAACAATTAGTGATACTGGAAGTATTGTTTTACCTGCTCGTTTTTTTGGAGAAATTGTAAAAAAACTTCCTGGAAATGAACTTTCAATTGAAGTTAGTGATAATTTCCAAACTAACATTAACTCTGGAAATTCTGATTTTACAATCAATGGGTTAGATTCGAATGGCTATCCTCATCTTCCAGAAGTTAATACTGATAATACAGTTGATTTACCAGCAGAAATTTTTAAAGAAGTGATTGGACAAACTGTAATTGCAGTTTCAAAACAGGAAAGTCGACCAATCTTAACTGGAGTTCATTTTACTTTGAACCAAAATCAGTTATTAGCTGTTGCAACGGATAGTCATCGTCTTAGTCAAAGAAAAGTAGATCTTCCAAAAGAGGATGATGGAGAGTACGATGTGGTAATTCCTGGTGATAGCTTGAAAGAACTTTCTCATATGCTGGATGGAGAAAAAGAACAGATTAAAATGAATCTGTCTGAAAATCAGGTTATGTTTAATTTTGGTGCAACTAGATTTTATTCTCGTCTTTTAGAAGGAAACTACCCTGATACTTCTCGTTTAATCCCGAATTCATCTGTTACTAAAGTGCAATTTTCAGCAGCTTACTTATTAGCTGCTGTGGAACGTGCCTCGCTGTTATCACATGAATCGCGTAATAACGTTATTAAATTATCAATTAAGCCTAATGATAAAGTTGTAACTATCACGGGTAATTCTCCCGATGTTGGTAAGGTCGAAGAAGACCTAGAGCCTAAGTTAGTTGAAGGTGAAGAGTTAGAGATTTCTTTTAATCCAGATTATATGAAAGAAGCTTTGCGTGCCTTTGGTCAAATTGATGTGGAAGTTGGATTTACTTCAGCCTTGCGTCCCTTTACAATTGTTCCAACAGATGAACAAGAAGATTTCATTCAATTAATTACGCCAGTTCGGACATTTTAAAAATAATTAATAATAAAAAAGCTCATATTTTACGATATGAGCTTTTTTATTATTAATTAATATGTTTTGGCTTAAAATCGCAAACAGCTTTAAAAGGCTCATAATTTCGATATTTATATACTTTTCTTAATTTAAAGGTTATAATAGAAGTATTGAAAGCAGGTGGATTCATGAAAAAAGAAGTTGTTATTACGACACCTTATATAACTTTAGGGCAATTATTAAAAATGGAAGACATTATTGCGTCTGGTGGTCAGGCAAAATGGTATTTGCGCGAAAAATCAGTTTTTTTAAACGATGAACCAGAAAATCGGCGTGGGAAAAAATTATATGATGGAGATACAGTTCGAGTTCCAGATGTCGGATTGTTTTTTATTAAGTCAAAGTAGGAAATTTAATGCAGGTAAATGAGTTAAAACTACGAAATTTTCGTAACTATCAGAATGCTGATGTTCATTTTTCAAATGGCGTTAATGTATTAATGGGACAAAATGCGCAGGGGAAAACAAATTTACTGGAAGCAATTTATGTTTTAGCTTTAACAAAAAGCCATCGAGCTAATAACAATCGAGATTTGATTGAATGGAACGATAAAAAGGCGGCAATTTGGGGCGAGATTCAACATAAAACTGGTAAAACCCAATTAGAACTAACGCTTAGTTCAAAGGGAAAACGAGCTCGAGTTAATCATATTGAGCAGGCTAAACTTTCGACTTATATTGGACAGTTGAATGTGATTCTATTTGCCCCAGAAGATTTAAAGATTGTAAAAGGATCTCCACAGGTTCGGCGCCATTTTATGGATATTGAATTTGGACAGATGAGTAGCAAATATTTGTACAATACTTCTCAATATCGTCGTATTTTAAAACAGCGGAACATTTATTTACGTCAATTGCACTTGCATAAAGCTAAGGATTTGATGTATTTAGATGTTCTTTCTGACCAATTAGCTGCATATGCGGCAGAGATTATTTATCAGCGTGTCCAATTATTAGGTAAATTACAAAAATGGTCACAAAGTATCCATAGTGAAATCTCTCAGCAACAGGAAATTTTAAAGTTTAATTATATAACTTCCTTGCGTAAGGAAGATTTAGGCTCAGTTGAGCAGATTTATCAGACACTGCTGACTAAATTTAAAGCGAATCATGAAAAAGAAATCCGACAAGGGACAACTATCTTTGGTCCCCATCGTGATGATTTGCGTTTCATGGTAAATGGGAAAGATGTAGCAACATTTGGATCGCAAGGGCAGCAGCGAACAGCTGCTTTATCGACTAAGTTAGCAGAAATTGATCTTATGAAAGAAGAAACAAATGAATATCCAGTGTTACTACTAGATGATGTATTATCTGAGCTTGACGAAGGCCGACAAACTCATTTACTAACAGCTATTCAAAATAAAGTTCAAACATTTTTGACCACTACCAGTATGAATGGAATTGCTACTAATTTAATTAATAATCCCAAAATGTTCCACATCGAAAAGGGAATTATTTCTGAGTAATTTTTAAATAGATTGATTGGGGAGGATATATATGACAGACAAGCCACAAGAGACAAAAGCTGAACGTGCCGCAGATTACGATGCCAGTCAAATCCAGGTTTTAAAAGGACTTGAAGCAGTTCGAAAACGTCCTGGGATGTACATTGGTGCAACTAATTCTCAAGGATTGCATCATTTAGTATGGGAAATTGTAGATAACGGTATTGATGAAGCATTGGCTGGTTTTGCTTCTGAAATCAATGTTGTAATTGAAAAAGATAACAGTATTACTGTCACTGATAATGGTCGTGGGATTCCAGTTGATTTGCAAAAAGAAACCGGGAAACCTGCGTTAGAAACCGTTTTTACTATTTTGCATGCTGGAGGAAAATTTGGCGGTGGCGGATACAAAGTTTCTGGGGGACTTCATGGTGTGGGTGCTTCAGTAGTAAATGCTTTGTCATCTGAACTTTCTGTCGAAGTAATTCGAGGCGGAAAACGCTATTATATGGATTTTGTGCGCGGACATGTTAAAACCCCAATGAAAGTTATTGGCGACGCCCCTGAAGGCGAACATGGCACGAAAGTTCATTTTGTTCCCGATTCAGATATTTTTATGGAAACGACGAATTATAGCATGGAAACTTTAAGTTCTAGAGTTCAGGAACTTGCCTTTTTGAATAAAGGGTTAAGAATTACGATTACTGATAAGCGACCTGAAAAACCAATAGAACATGATTATTTTTACGAGGGTGGGATTCGACATTATGTTGAATTCTTAGACCGTGGCCGTAGTCCGGTTTTTAAAGATCCTATCTATGTTGAAGGCAAGGAAAATGGCATTACCGTTGAAGTTTCTTTGCAATATACTAATGATTATCACAGTACTTTGAAAACTTTTACCAATAACATTAATACATATGAAGGTGGAACCCATGAAGAAGGTTTTAAGCAAGCCTTAACACGGATTATTAATGTTTATGGACGAAACAATAATATTATTAAGGATAATGAAGATAATTTAAGCGGACCCGATGTTCGTGAAGGTCTAACGGCAGTTGTTAGTGTAAAACATCCCGATCCTCAGTTCGAAGGACAAACTAAAACTAAATTGGGTAATTCTGATGCTCGAACTGCTACTAACCATGTATTTAGTCAACAATTTTCTAAATTTATGGACGAACATCCTCAAATTGCTAAGGAAATTGTACAAAAAGGAATGTTGGCATTTAAAGCACGTTCGGCTGCCAAACGTGCTCGTGAAGTAACTCGGAAAAAGAGTGGACTTGAAATTAATAATTTGCCGGGTAAACTGGCTAATAATACTAGTAAAGATCCTAAAATTTCAGAATTATTTATTGTCGAAGGTGATTCGGCCGGTGGTTCTGCTAAACAAGGACGCTCTCGTTTAACTCAAGCTATTTTGCCAATTCGTGGGAAAATCTTGAATGTTGAAAAAGCTACCATGGATCGAATTTTAGCAAATGAAGAAATTAGATCGTTATTTACAGCAATGGGAACTGGATTTGGCGAGGAATTTGATATTGAAAAAGCTAAATACCATAAATTAATTTTAATGACGGATGCCGATGTTGATGGCGCTCATATTCAGACATTATTATTAACATTGATTTATAACTTTATGCGCCCAATGATTGACCACGGTTTTGTGTACGTGGCACAACCACCGTTATATCGAGTTCGTCAAGGAAATAAATTTCAAAGATATGTTGATTCTGATGAGGAATTACAAGAATTGTTGGAATCATTACCTGCTTCACCCAAGCCTCAGATTCAACGATACAAAGGTTTAGGGGAAATGGATGCTGAACAATTGTGGGATACGACTATGAACCCAGTTAACCGACGCTTATTGCGAGTTACTTCTGATAATGCTGAAGCAGCTGCTGAGGCTTTCACAATGTTAATGGGTGAAAAAGTAGGACCTCGGCGTCAGTTTATTGAAGATAATGCTAAATTTGTACAAAATTTGGACGTTTAGTAAAAATGTTTCATGTGAAACATCTGGATAATGTGAATGAGTAATGAAATGAATGGAGGCAAGTCATTTGGCAAACGAAACTGACACGCCAGAAACTAGAATAACGAATGTCGATTTATCGAAAAAAATGAAATCTTCATTTTTGGATTATGCGATGAGTGTAATTGTGGCTCGAGCATTACCTGATGTTCGAGACGGAATGAAGCCGGTTAATCGACGGATTTTGTATGGAATGGATCAGTTAGGGGTTACACCTGAAAAACCATATAAAAAATCTGCTAGAATTGTCGGGGACGTAATGGGTAAATATCATCCCCATGGTGATAGTTCAATCTATGAAGCTATGGTACGAATGGCACAGGAATTTAGTTATCGCTATATGCTGGTTGATGGGCATGGTAACTTTGGTTCTGTGGATGGTGATGGTGCTGCTGCAATGCGGTATACCGAAGCACGTCTAAGCAAAATTTCAATGGAGATGCTGCGAGATCTTAACAAAAACACCGTTAATTTTGTCCCTAACTATGATGGTACCGAACGTGAACCAGTGGTCTTACCAGCTCGAATTCCTAATTTATTATTAAATGGGGCAACTGGAATTGCGGTAGGAATGGCAACCAATATCCCGCCTCACAATTTAAGTGAAGTCATTTCAGCCATTCATATTTTAATGAAAAATCCAGATGCAACAGTTAATGATTTGATGGAAGCGTTACCAGGACCTGATTTCCCAACTGGTGGAATTGTAATGGGTAAATCTGGAATTCGTAACGCTTATGAAACCGGACGTGGAAATATTATTGTCCGTGCTAAGGTCGATATTGAAACGGATAAGAACGGCAAGCAGACAATCATTGCAACCGAACTTCCTTACATGGTTAATAAAGCCAAATTAATTGAACGAATTGCTGATTTAGTTCGTGATAAAAGAATTGTTGGAATTACGGCAATCAACGATGAATCCGACCGAGAAGGAATGCGGATTGCTATTGATGTCAGACGTGATGCTAATGCTGAAGTGGTTTTAAATAATTTATATAAAATGACACTAATGCAGACTTCTTATAGTTTTAATATGCTGGCAATTATTGACGGTGCGCCTAAAGTTCTTGGTTTAAAAGAGATTCTGAATAGTTATTTGAATTATCAAATTGACGTAATTACTCGTCGAACTAAATTTAATCTAAAAAAAGCTGAAGCTCGAGCACATATTTTAGTTGGATTATTAGTAGCGTTAGACAACATTGATGCTGTCATTAAAATTATTCGTGGGTCAAAGACCGGTGAAATTGCTAAAAATGAATTAATCAATAATTTTGAACTTGATGATAAACAAGCTCAGGCGATTTTGGATATGCGTTTGGTTCGTTTAACAGGGTTAGAACGCGGTAAGATTACTGATGAACATGAAAAACTAATGGAACAGATCAAAGATTACCGTGATATTTTAAATAGTCATGAACGAGTAACCGAGATTATTTATGATGAATTAATGGATATTCAAAAACGTTTTGGTGATGCTCGTCGTACTCAATTAATGATTGGTGAAATTACCAACATTGAAGACGAAGATCTAATCGAAGACGAACATGTTACGATTACTTTAACCCATAACGGATACATTAAACGTCTTCCAACGGATGAATTTAAGACACAAAATCGTGGTGGTCGCGGTATTAAAGGAATGGGTGTTAATAAAGATGACTTTATTGAACATTTATTGACTGGATCTACACATGATTTGCTATTGTTCTTTACAAATTCAGGAAAAGTTTACAGTATGAAAGCTTATGAAGTGCCTGAATATGGACGTTCTGCTAAGGGAATTCCAATTGTAAATCTGATTCATTTAGGTGATAACGAGAAAATTCAAACAGTTTTGGATATTTCAGCTGATGGTGATAATGATGATAAGTATCTGTTCTTTACCACAAAATTGGGAACGGTTAAACGTACTCCACTGAATGAATTTGTAAATATTCGCAACAATGGTTTGAAATCAATTAACCTGCGTGATCAAGATGAAGTTATTAATGTTTCATTGGTTGATGATAATCAAAATATGATTATTGGAACTCATTTAGGTTATGCAGTTAGTTTTAAAGTTAGCGACGTCCGCACAATGGGACGATCAGCAACTGGAGTACGTGGTGTAAGACTTCGTAATGATGATTATGTCATTGGAGCAGCCATTTTAGCTCCTGATAGCGATGTGTTTGTAATATCTGAAAAAGGATATGGTAAACGAACTCCCGCTAATCAATATGCAATTAAAGGACGAGGCGGAAAGGGAATTAAGACGTCAAATATTTCTGCAAAGAACGGTCCGTTAGTTGGTTTAGGAGTTATTAATCAAGACGAAGATATCATGTTGATTACTGATCAGGGAGTTATGATTCGGTTTGCAGCTGATAATGTTTCAGAAACCGGACGTGCAACTCTTGGAGTTCATTTGATTCGAGTTGATGATGGTTCTAAAGTTGCCACTATGGCAATTGTGCAACGTACTGAACCTGATGAAATTATTGATGACGATGCGGATGAAAATCCAAATGACGATTCAGAAAATGAATAAAATTTTAAAAAGGATTACGATAATGCAAAATCATAATCCTTTTTTGCGTATTTAAGTTTGTATCGCAAAATCGCATTTCGTGTATTGAAAAAATTTACAACTATGCTACAATAGAACTCTGTAGGTCAGATTAATTTTAATTTGATCTCCCTTGTTCTTCAAATTATTGAAGAGCCTATAGTCCATAAGGAGGTGCAATTCATGGAAAACAAATATGAAATTACTTACATCATTCGTCCAGATATCGACGATGCTGCTAAGACTGCTTTAGTAGAACGATTTGACAAAGTTTTGTCAGATAACGGTGCTAACGTAATCGATTCAAAAGATTGGTCTAAACGTCGCTTTGCTTACGAAATTGGTGGCTTTAACGAAGGTACTTACCACGTTGTTAACTTAACTGCTGATGACAGTAAAGCAATTGATGAATTTGATCGTCTTTCTAAATTTAGTGATGATATTTTACGTCAAATGACTGTAAAACGCGATGATAAATAAATAGTAAACGAGAGGAGCTTTTCAGTATGATTAATACCGTTGTCCTAACTGGACGTTTAACACGTGATGTTGATTTGCGATACACCCAAAGCGGTGCAGCAGTAGGAACATTTACCCTCGCTGTTGACCGTCGTTTCACCAATGCGAATGGTGATCGGGAAGCTGACTTCGTCAATTGTGTTATTTGGCGTAAATCAGCTGAAAACCTTGCTAACTTCGTACACAAAGGTTCGCTTTTAGGAGTTGAAGGTCGGATTCAGACTAGAAACTATGAAAATAAGCAAGGCCAGCGTGTTTATGTCACCGAAGTAGTTGTTGAAAACTTTACTTTGTTGGAACCACGTCAAAATGGTAGTCAGCAAAATAACAACAATAGCAACCAAGCTCCTCAACAAAATCCATTTGGAACTCCTAAGAATAATAATTTTGATAACAACAATAATAGTAATCAAAGTAATAATAGTAATAGTGCAGACAATTCTGCTGATCCATTTGCTAATTCTGGAGACCAAATCGATATTTCCGATGATGATTTACCATTTTAATGGCAAAATCTGATTAACGAACGAGGAGGGAAACAAACATGGCTGAACAAAGACATTCAAGAGGTAGAAGAGGCGGTGGACACCGTCGTCGTAAAGTTGATTTTATTGCTGCAAATCATATCGAATACATCGATTACAAAGATGTTGATTTGATTAAACGTTTCATTTCAGAACGAGGTAAAATTTTACCACGTCGTGTAACTGGAACTAGTGCTAAAAACCAACGTAAGTTAACAATTGCTATCAAGCGTGCTCGTATCATGGGCTTGCTACCATTCGTAGTTGAAGACTAATAAAAGATTGATCCAGTATTTGCTGGGTCTTTTTTTATGGTCAATTTTTGCATGTCTTTTTGTGCTAAAATAATAAATAATAGTTAATAAAAGATAAGTAGGAATTTTATTATGAAAAAATCATTGCGTCATTTAAATTTACCTCCCTTTTTAAAGAATAAACGATTACGTAATATTTCACTTTTTATTGCAATAAGTTTAATTTTAGGATTGGTAATTGCTTTTATTTATAACGTTGTTATTGGTTTGGTTCTGCTGATTTTAGCGTCTGCAGGTCTCACTTATACCATTAAAGAATTAAATATTGTTGAAGAAAATGCTACTAAATATGTGACAGATTTATCTTATTTAGTTTCTCGTGGGGAACGCGAGTCGTTGTTAGAGATGCCGATTGGGGTGTTAATTCTTGACGACGAACATCGAATTAATTGGATTAATCCATATCTGCAACCATATTTTGAGAGCAATAAAATCTTTGGTAAATCACTTGAAGAGGTCGCTCCGGAATTGTTTGATTTAATTCAGGAAAATTGGAACGAAGATGAACCATTTGAAATTACGTGGCGTGGCAAACATTTTACAATGCTGATTCAGCGACAATATAATACAATTTACTTAATGGATATTACGCATTATGCTGATGTAGAAGTTAAGTATGAAAACGAAAAAATTGTAATTGGGGAAGTATATCTTGATAATTTTGATGAAGTTAGTCAATCGATGTCTGATCAAGAAATTTCCAATTTACGTAATTATGTGACTAATAAACTTAGTACGTGGGCAAAAGACTATGGGGTTTATCTGAAACGCATAGATGCCGATCACTATATGATTATGATGTATGTACAGGCTTTGCAGGAAATTGAAGCGGATAAATTTAACATTTTAGATATCATTCGGAAGGGAACATTACAACAAAACTTTCCAATTACACTTAGTATCGGGATTGCTTATGGCGATACTGATTTGAATCAATTAGCTGATTTGGCGCAAAATAATCTTGATTTAGCTTTAGGTCGAGGTGGTGATCAAGCAGTTATTAAGCCGAGGGACGGCGAAGCACGTTTTTATGGTGGAAAAACGAATCCGATGGAAAAACGGACTCGAGTTCGTGCTCGAATGATTACGAATGCTTTACAGGAATTAATGCGAACTTCAGATAAGATTTTTGTTGACGGTCATCAACAACCAGACATGGATTGTTGGGGAGCTGCGCTAGGGATTCGACGAATTGCACAGATGAACAATAAAGAGTGCTATATTGTGTTTGATGATAAAGATGCACACACTGATATTAAGCGTTTGTTAGATAAAATTGATGAATATCCTGACATTTTAGATTCGATTGTGACACCTGATAAGGCTGTCAAAATGGCCACTGACGAAAGTTTATTAATTATGGTAGATCATTCTAATCCTAATATTGGAGTTGCTAAGAATTTATATGAACGCTTGATTAATCGAATTGTGATTATTGATCACCATCGACGTGGAGAGGATTTCCCAGCCAATCCATTGTTAGCTTATGTAGAACCGTACGCTTCTTCTGCTTGTGAATTAATTACAGAAATGTTTGAATATCAATCGCAAAGTGCTGATCCAATTAATGATTTGGAAGCAACTGTTATGTTGACCGGTATCGTAGTTGATACACAATCGTTTAAGGTACGAACGGGAACTCGGACATTTGATGCCGCTAGTTATTTACGGTCTGCTGGAGCAGATGTTGATGAAATTTCATCCTTTATGAAAGAAAATGCCACTAATTATATGTCAGAAAACCATTTAATTTCATTGGTTAATTTTATTGATGATAATTTGGCATTAATTACGGCTGAAGACGACATTAAATATGATTCGGTAACTGCCGCAAAAGCAGTTGACTCATTACTTTCAATTGATGGGATCGAAGCATCATTTGTAGTTTATCGACGGATGGATGGTAATGTTGGGATTTCAGCCCGTAGTACTGGCGCCATAAACGTCCAATTGATTATGGAAGCTCTCGGCGGCGGAGGTCATTTGGTTGCTGGTGCTACTCAAATTAAAGATAAGACTGTTGCTGAAGCTAACGAAATGTTGACGGAAGTAATTGATCAAAAACTTTTTGATAATTCCAATAATAAGGGTGACGAATAGCACAATCAGAATAAATCTGTTAAATTATTAAAAAAGGAGTGAATGATAATGAAAGTTATCTTTTTAGAAGATGTTAAAGGAAAAGGTAAACGTGGTGACATTAAGGATGTTCCCGCAGGATATGCGCAAAATTATTTAATTAAAAATGGGTTAGCAGAGGCTGCTACCAAATCAGCAGTTAGTAAAATCAAAGCAGAACAAAAGCATGCTGCTGAAAATGCTAAAGAAGAATTAGCAGAATCTAAAAAAGTAAAAGACTTTTTGGAAAAAGACGACACAGTTGTTGAATTAAAAGCAAAGGCTGGAAAAGATGGTCGGCTTTTCGGCTCAATCACTAGCAAACAAATTGCTAAAGCATTAGCTGATCAATATGATGTAACGATTGATAAACGGAAAATTGAATTAGCGGAACCAATTAAGGCAATGGGATATACTAATGTTCCTGTTAAATTGCATCCCAGTGTCACTGCTGAAATTCGTGTTCATATTTCTGAAAAGTAATGGTATTCAGTATGATTAGAAAAGAGTTTTTGGATGAATAACGATGTTTTAACTGATGATCATACGCCTCCACATAGTATTGAGGCTGAAAAAGCTGTTTTAGGATCGATTTTCCTTAATCCAGACACGTTGCCAGATGCGATGGAATATTTGCATGCGGATGATTTTTATAAGCGTGCACACCAGTTGATTTTCCAAACGATGATTGATTTATCTGATAAAAACCAGGGAATTGATGCTGTAACCGTGACTGATAAATTAAAGGGACAAAATCAATTAGACGATGTTGGTGGAGTAGCTTATATTGTTGAACTGGCAGAATCGGTTCCAACAGCTGCTAATTTAGTTTACTATGCTAAAATTGTGCGAAAAAAAGCCACTTTGCGTAACTTAATCCAAACGGCAACTAAAATTGCATCCGATGGTTATGATGAAGATGAAGATGTCGATACGATGTTAGATAACGCAGAACGCGATATCATGGACGTTTCTGACAATCGGAATCAAAGTGGATTTAAACCAATTCGAGATGTTTTAAGCGAGTCATTTGCTAAAATTGATGAATTATCTAAAAATGGTGGAAATGACATAACTGGTTTACCAACTGGTTATAAAGCATTGGATGAAATGACGACCGGGTTGCATCCGGGTGAATTGATGATTTTGGCAGCGCGTCCGGCAGTTGGTAAAACTGCCTTTGCACTTAATATTGCTCAAAATGTTGGAATTAAAACTCCGAAAACAGTTGCATTATTTAGTTTAGAAATGAGTGCTGAGTCATTAGTTAATCGGATGTTGTGTGCTGAAGGCAGTATTGATGCCAATCATTTGCGAACTGGGGAATTAAGTAGTGAGGAATGGAATAGTTTGACTGTTGCAATGGGAACATTGTCAAATGCTAAAATTTACATTGATGATACTCCCGGAGTTAGAATGGCATCGATTCGAGCTAATTGTCGTCGCTTAAAAAAAGAAGCGGATCGGGATGCTGCTAATGGTGGTGGCTTAGGCTTAGTTGTCATTGATTATTTACAGTTAATTGAAGGTAGCAATAAAGAAAGTCGACAGCAAGAAGTGTCTGAAATTTCACGACAGTTAAAAAAATTAGCAAACGAGTTGGAAGTTCCAATTATTGCACTTTCACAACTATCTCGAGGCGTAGAACAGCGTCAGGATAAACGACCAGTATTATCTGATATTCGTGAATCTGGTTCGATTGAACAGGATGCAGATATCGTAGCCTTTCTGTATCGTGATGATTACTACGAACGTGATGATGGTGAGGATAGTGAACCTGGAAATTCCAAAGAGGATGAAGTTGACGATAATGTGGGTGAAGTCGAAATTATTATTGAAAAGAATCGTTCTGGTCCACGAGGAACGGTTAAATTATTATTTGTGAAATCATTTAATAAATTTTCATCGATTTCATATGCGTATGATGATCAATAAAATAAAATCCAGTTGAAATTACTCAACTGGATTTTTTATTTTCAGATTAATTGACTATCACAAATTAATTAGGTAATATATTGGATGGCAAACGAATAAAGATAATTTCAATATATGTAATGTTCGTGATTAGGAGTGTTAAAATGGAAGTTTTTGATTATGATGATATTCAATTAATACCTAATAAATGTATCGTAAACTCACGAAGTGAATGTAACACTGAAGTGGAGTTTGGGGGACGTAAGTTCAAATTACCAGTTGTTCCTGCTAATATGCAGACTGTTATCAATGAAGATTTGGCTGTTTCATTAGCTAGTAATGGCTATTTTTATGTGATGCACCGATTTCAACCAGAAAAACGGCATGATTTTGTAAAAAGAATGCACGATAAAGATCTTTTTGCTTCAATTAGCGTTGGGGTTAAACCTGGAGAATATGAATTTATTGATAGTTTAGCTGCGGACAATTTAGTTCCAGAATACATTACCATTGATATTGCTGATGGATATGCAGATTCTGTGATTAATATGATTCATTACATTAAAGATAAACTTCCAACTGCTTTCGTGATTGCTGGAAATGTTGGCACTCCGGAAGGGGTACGTGCTTTAGAAAATGCTGGTGCAGATGCTACTAAAGTCGGAATTGGACCTGGAAAAGCATGTATTACTAAAATTAAAACTGGTTTTGGAACTGGAGGCTGGCAATTAGCTGCAATTCGTTATTGTGCTAAAGCAGCCCAAAAACCAATTGTTGCTGATGGTGGAATTCGAAACGATGGCGATATTGCCAAGTCAGTTCGATTTGGAGCTACGATGTGTATGATTGGATCAATGTTTGCCGGTCATCAAGAATCTCCTGGTGAAGAAGTTGAAAAAGATGGAAAGAAATATAAAGAATATTTTGGATCAGCTTCTCAATTCCAAAAAGGTGCTTATCGTAATGTCGAGGGTAAAAAACTGTTAGTACCTTTTAAAGGTAGCATTTATGATACCTTAAATGAAATGAAGGAAGATTTACAGTCTTCAATTTCGTATGCTGGTGGTCGTGACTTAAATGCACTTGGAACAGTTGATTATGTAATTGTAAAAAATACCATTTATAATGGTGATTAATTGTTTCATGTGAAACATTTTAATGTTTGAGTCGCTTTAATTGACCATAACTAAACAAGGTTTGTATAATATTCCCATTAACTAAAAAAGGAGTGATATTATGTCAGACGCAACTAAAGCAGATAAAACATTAGATAAGATTTCAGAAATCGTAACTAAACTTGAAAAAGATTTAGCTAAAGAAAGTACTGAATCAGAAGAAGGTCACAAAGTTCGTGCTTGGTTTGAAGAACACAAAGCCATTCATGAAATCAAACGTACCCTTCACGGAGTTGGCAAATTCGATAAGTATGACGAAGATGCTTACAACAAATTCATGAAAGATTACGAAAACGTAATTAATGATTTTGATAAAAATTAATTAAACATGAAAAGCCATTCTATTAATTAGAATGGCTTTTTTTCTGTGGTAATTTGCATTTTATTTGATTATTTTGTATTTTGGATAGTAAGAGGAGAATCTACATATGAAAAAATCAATGTTTTATGTTTGTATATCAACTGTTTTATTTAGTTTGATGGAAATCGCATTAAAAGTTGCTGGGAATCAATTTAATCCAATCCAGTTAAATTTAATTCGATTTACACTAGGTGGATTAGTAATCCTGCCTTTTGCTCTAGTACATTTGAAGAAACTGCATCATAAACTGCATTGGGAAGACTGGAAAACCTTTTTTTATACCGGTTTTTTGTGTGTGGTAGTTTCAATGACTTTGTATCAATTAGCGATTGTCTACGGAGAACCAGCGATTGTTGCAGTTTTATTTAGCTGTAATCCAGTGTTTGCACTCTTGTTTGCTTACATGATTTTACATGAAAGTATTTCACGTGCTGATATTATTTCATTGGTATTATCAGTAGTGGGTTTACTAGTGATTATTGATCCATTTAAACTAACTGATCCAATTGGAATTTCGTTAGCAATATTTGCTGCAGCTACCTTTGGATTTTATAGTATTATGTCACAAGCGGGATCTTTAAAAGTTCATTTGGATGGAGTAGTAATGACGAGTTTTACTTTTATTGCTGGATCAATTGAACTATTAATTATAATTTTAATTACTAAAATTCCCTTTGTTGCGACTGGAATGCGTTCAATTAGTTGGTTAAAAACTTTTGCTGATATCCCAATTTTAAAAAACGTAAATTTACCTAATTTATGGATTTTATTGTTTGTCGGAGTTGCCGTTACTGGTGGTGGATTTGCTTTTTATTTTTTGGCATTACAAGACAGCGGTGTCTCAATTGCATCGTTAGTATTCTTCTTTAAACCAGTATTATCGCCAATTTTTGCTTATTTCCTAATTGGGGAAAATATTAATATTCCCACAATGATTGGAATTGCAATTATCATTCTCGGATCAATTGTAACTATTTATGGTTATCATACTGAAGCCAAATCTAGTGTGTCATAACAAATCAAAAAGGTCTATCCTATTGAAAAATCATTGGGATAGACCTTTTTTATAAATATTAATTAGGAAAAATTGCGTAAATAATAGTAGCGAGAACTACAGTTAAAGTGATTGCGATATCATTGCGAATTGTAAGTACAAATGTTTTTTGTTTTGACTGAAATTTCCAAAACCTTTTAGTGTTTTTAAGTACTAATGGAATCGTAAGAAAAACTAAGATAGTTTCAATTGGCAACCAACGCATGATGATAGAAACCAATAAACACCCGTAACCAATTAGATAATTAAATAAATAGAGGCGTAAAGTACCCTCTTTGCCAAGATAACTCACGCTGGTAAAACGATTGAATTTAATATCTTCTTCGTAGTCACAGAGATTATTTGCTAGACTGATATTGGTAATAGCAAAAATTGCAATTCCAGCAACAAAAATCATTTGACCAGCGATAGACCAACTAGCCTGGCTGGGAGCAATGTTAATTAAAACACAGGCTAGCGAAATGATATAACCCATAATAATTCCTGAGGCATTATCACCTAGAGGACCATTTTGAATGGGATGAGGACCGCCACTGTATAAATAACCAATCGCAGCTCCAGTTAAACCTAGAATTAAAATTAACGGACTCGTTATAATTACGAGCCACAGTGCTAATAACAATCCAATGCCAGTTAGCAAGTAAATTAAATGTTTGAGCTGCTGATATTCCTGTGGACTGCTAATCTTTTGAAAAATTCCTTCTTGTTCTTGAGTTAAGTTATATTTTAACGAATTTTGGTAATCTTTGACGGTATCAAAGAGATTAACAATAATCTGCATTAAACAACAAATAATAAAAAATAAGACGTTATGGAAAAAGTTGAGTGTATGATACTGATATAAAGCAAACAAAATTCCTAAACAAAACGGAAGTACCGATGCAATTAAGGAATGTAAACGGGTTACCCGAGTAATTTTTTTCCATGTAGTCATAATAGAATTCTCCTAGTTTTGCTAAAAAACAGTTACTAACTAAATTTACATATAAAAAAAGAACGACTACACTAGTCGTTCCAAAGATGGGCAGTCAGGGGATCGAACCCTGGACCCACGGATTAAGAGTCCGTTGCTCTGCCAGCTGAGCTAACTGCCCATATCAAAAGTACATATATAATAGTAGCATACGGCCTAAACCAGTGCAACTATCTTTTGCGAAAAATGAAACTAATTTAGACAATTTTAAATGGTACCGGTAAAGGTCTTACTTTTAGATATGTTATAATATGGCATGATTGAGCAGAAAGTAAGCCTTGATCATTACCTGATAGAAGACAATTCAAAATTTAAATTAACAAGCTTAGGAGTTATTAAATTATGGCAAAAATATTAGTTGTTGATGATGAAAAGCCAATTACGGATATTGAAAATTTTAGTTTAGCCAAAGAAGGTTACGAGGTAGTTGTTGCTTATGATGGCGAAGAGGCCTTAGAAAAAGTAGAATCGGAAAATCCGGATTTAATTATATTAGATTTGATGCTGCCTAAAATGGATGGTTTGGAAGTGGCCAAAGAAGTTCGTAAAACCCACAATATGCCAATCATTATGGTAACTGCTAAAGATTCGGAGTTAGACAAAGTTTTAGGTTTGGAAATTGGAGCTGATGATTATGTTACTAAGCCGTTTTCAAATCGAGAACTGGTAGCTAGGGTTAAAGCTAATTTACGAAGACAATCAGTAAATAGCGATTCTAACAACTCTGATGATGAAGATAAAAAAGACATTACTCTCGGGAACTTAGTGATTCATCCTGATTCTTATTCAGTTACTAAGAATGGCGGACCGGTTGATTTAACGCACCGGGAATTTGAATTAATTCATTACCTATCCCAACATATTGGACAAGTTATGACGCGGGAACATTTATTGCAAACCGTTTGGGGTTATGATTATTTTGGTGATGTGCGGACAGTAGATGTCACGGTACGACGTTTACGAGAAAAAATCGAAGATGATCCTAGCCATCCCAAGTGGTTGGTAACACGTCGAGGAGTCGGGTACTACGTGCATGATGTAGCTGAGGATAATAAGTAGTAAGAGGTCAACTAAATGGTAAAGAAGAGATGGAAATTTTTTAAATCCATTCATTTTAAAATTGCATTAGTTTTCGTGTTGATGCTGCTTCTAACGCTGGAAACAGTGGGAGCAGTATTTGTGCGTCAGCTTGAATACCAAAACTTGAATACTTTTAAAGAATCAATCCAATTAAAACCATATGTCAATGCTTCTTTAAAAAAACAATTAGCTAGTCGAAATCAGATTAAAGCTAATAAACAAATTCAGACTATTTTACAAGATGCTGACGTTAGTAACGTTGACGAGATTACAGTGGTAGATTCCCGAGGAAATATTCGAGGAACCAATCAAACGAGTAATCAATCGCTTGTAGGGCAGAAGAATACCGATAGCGATATAAAAAGTGCCCTATATAGTGGTAAAACCATTGAAAAGAATAATTCAGAAAATAATAATCGATATTACACCTTAATTACACCATTAATTAATAGTTCTAAAAATCAAAATAATGTTGAAGGTGTTGTTTATATTCGGGCTAATTTAGGTCAGGTTTATCACAATATCAATAACATCACGATTATTTATCTTTTTGCGGCAGTCTTATCTATTATTTTAGGATTAATACTGACATTGATTATTTCCCGAGCCATTACGAAACCAATTGAAGAGCTAAAGAAACAGACAGAACAGATTGCTCGTGGTGATTATTCCGGTCATGTACAGGTTTATGGACATGATGAATTGGGACAATTAGCTCAGGCAGTTAATAATCTTTCTGTTCAAGTTGAGGAATCACAAGAACTGACTGAATCAGAACGACGTCGGTTGGATTCAGTACTAGATAACATGACTGATGGTGTGGTGGCTACTGATCGGCGCGGGATTGTTAGTATTGTAAATGATGAAGCTTTAGATTTACTGGGACTTAATAAAGCGCAAGCAGTTGGGAAACCAATTTTAGATATTTTAAAATTGAAAAATAGATATACTTTAAAAGATTTAATTGATGATCCGGGACAAGTATTTTTGGATTTTTCAACTGAAGGTCATAAATTGATTTTGTCGGCTCATTTCTCGCTAATTCAACGTAAATCAGGTTTCATAAATGGAATTGTTTGTGTCTTTCATGATGTTACGGCTCAACAAAAAATTGATCAAGATCGACGCCAATTTGTTTCAAATGTTTCCCACGAGTTGAGAACACCGCTTACCAGTGTACATTCGTACATTGAGGCATTATTAGATGGAGCTTGGAAGGATGAAAAATTAGCCCCAAAGTTTTTGCATGTTACTCAAGATGAAACTGATCGAATGATTCGAATGATTAATGATTTGCTGACTTTATCAAGGATGGACTCCGGAACACAAAAATATAATACTGAATTAGTTAATATTAATAAATTAGTTAATTATATTTTGGATCGCTTTGATATGATTGTTAAAAATGATGATTCAAAAAAACATTATAAAATTAAACGCTTTTTTACTGAGCAGGATTTATGGGCTGAAATTGATACTGACCGTTTTACGCAGGTAATTGATAATATCATGAATAATGCAGTCAAATATTCGCCTGATGGTGGTGTAATTACCTGTCGTTTGTATGAAAATCATAATGAAATTGTGATTAGTATTACCGATCAGGGATTGGGAATGCCTAAATCAGCGATTAAGCATATTTTTGATCGTTTTTATCGAATTGATAAAGCACGTTCACGAGCTCAAGGTGGTAGTGGACTGGGATTAGCAATTTCAAAAGAAATCATTGAATCGTTTGGCGGTAATATTCGGGTGGAGAGTGTAGAAGGAGAAGGCTCAACTTTCTATGTTTTCCTTCCTTGTGAATCAGTTGAGGAGGATTTGTGGGATGAAGGACAGGCTTAAACGTTTATTTTTACCGATTTCGCTGGCAGTTGCAGTTGGCATTAGTCTAGTGTTGTCAGTTTCTTTGCTAACTAATCCAGCACGATTTAGTAATAATAACCATCCGAAGCAAAAGTCAGCATTACACAATGATATTAATTCGCGTAATTTTTTGGAAGTTTATTCACCAACTCAAATTATTCAGACGGATAAAGATGGAAAACAACAAATGCTGACTAGTCCCACAACTAACTTAGTGGGTGAAATACTGAAAAATATGGATCATTATCATTTTTCTAAAATCAAAAAAATTTCAACAGGAAATCAGAAAAAATATTTGGATAAGATGAATTACCATAATTCGTTAATGCTGAATTATAATAGTTCGATTTCAGCTAATATTATTGCCAGAATTTTGCATTATTCCGGATTTAATGGGAAAGAAGATATTAATCGAATTGTCTTACCTATTGATGATAATAATCGCATGTATCTTTTAAGTGACAGGAATCATACAGTTTATCAAGTAAATGTAAAATCACGTAGCTTAGCAAAAATTCATCGAATTATTCGGCATGATGTTACAAAAGATCACGTCGAAATGCGGTTGCGTAATGGTCGTCCTTTTTTATATTTCCCAAGTCAAGTTAAAATGAAAGATTATGGTTATTTACTGCAGGAACAATCCCAGTCTTCGTATCTAAGTCGGATTATTGGAAATACCACTAATGCTACGATTAAACATCACAAAAATAGTACGACTTATAATTCTTCTGATCAGGGATTAACATTTTCGAATGATGGGAATGTAATTTATAATAATTATCAAACCCATCATAGTGTTAATAATCAAGAAGAAGCATTAGAAGCAGCTTATCGGAATGCTATCCAATTGGGAGTGCCCCTAGATAATACAAAATTTGATAGTTACACAAATAAGGATAAAGCCGTTAATTATCGTTTCTTCATCGAAGGTTTCCCATTATATGGTTCTGAACAATTAGGTAGTTATTCATATCGCTTTATTAACGGTAATACTGAGCGTTATAAATTTTCATTACGTGATTTTCAAATCCCAGTTCCTACCAATAGACAGACAACTACTCTTCCTAGTACTAGGAATTTATTACGTGATTTGAAAAATGATGGTATTGATATGTCAAAAGTGACGGATGTTAAGTTGGGTTATCAGATTATTCCTGATAAGCAAAATAATCTGTTAGTAACATTGCAATCAACCTGGTTTGTGAAATACCATAATAAGTGGGTAAATTACAAGACATTGAGTCCTTACTATCAAGCTGGAAAGGAGAATTTCTGATGAATTTTAAACGAATTCAAGAAATCTTCTTGTTAGTTTTTATTGTGATTGATATATTTTTATTTACTATGACAAAAAGCAATAAAATTCAGCCAACTAATACACCAGTTGGGAATGCTGATAATACCATCATTAAAGAAATGAAACATGATTCAATTTCAGTCGGAAAATTATCTAATCAGCGTTTGGATGGTTATTATCTTTCAGCTACTCAGGATAATAATCTTGAGTCTCAATTTTCGAAACTTAAAAACCAAGATGCTAGAATTGATAGTAATACAGTTGTTAGTACTTTTCGAAATACCATTAAGGTCGATGAAAATAATCCACATAAAACAATTGATCATTTGCTGAAAAAGAATGGTTTTGTGCTGGATGGCAAATATTTTCTTTATAATAAGCATTTGTCTAATAAAACTAAAGTTGTTTATGATCAAATGGTAGTTAATAGTACGGTGCTTTCATCTGATGCCAGAATTACATTTAATATTACAAAAGATCATCATTTGAGTGGTTATACACAACGTGCATTAAACAACATTAAAATTCTACATGAAAAATCAGAGTTAATTTCTGAAGAACATGCAGTCATTAGACTTTATCAATATAATGAGATTCCCGACAACTCCAAGGTATTGTGGACTAAATTGGCTTACACTCATTTGTTGCATATTGGTGGAGAAGATGTTTATATTCCAACCTGGATGATTGCAACTGAAAATAAAACCAGTCATAAAAAACAAATTAAACGAATTAATGCCTTTAATGGGGCATCATTTAAAACTGAAAAGGTTAAGATTAAAAATAATAGTCAAAATGTAGAAAGTGAGAACAATCAATGAGTGATGATTCGTTAAAAGTTAGCGTTCTGTCCAGTGGCAGCGGTGGGAATTGTACCTACATCGAAACGCCCCAACATAAAATAATTCAGGATGCTGGATTATCAGGAATAAAAATCGAACGGCTCATGAAATCGATTGGTAAAGATTTAAAGGATGTTGATTCATTATTTGTAACCCACGAACATACTGATCATGCTAAAGCAGTTGGGATTTTGGCACGTAAATATGGTATGAATGTTTATGCTAATGATGCAACTTGGAAAGCCATGCAACGTAAAATCGGTAGATTTCCAACCGAACAAAAATTTGTTTTTGCCCCTGATTCAACAGAATTATTTGGTGATTTAGATGTAGAAAGTTTTTCAGTGGAACACGATGCGGCACATGCCCAATTTTATAATTATCATCATAATGGGAAGAGTTTTGTGATTGTAACTGATACGGGATCAATTAATGATCAAATTGAAGGTATTATTAGAAATGCTGATGGGTATTTATTTGAATGCAACTACGACACGGATATGTTGATGAATGGCGATTATTCGTATTCCACTAAAATGCGGATTCAGAGCCCAACGGGACATTTATCTAATGTGGCAGGAACAGAAGCCTTAATGGATATTATGGGTCCAGCGACAAAGCAAATTTTCTTAGCTCATCGGAGTCATCACAATAATACGAAATCATTAGCACGTTTAACCGTTGCTTCTATGATGAAAAATAATGGTTTAGGCGTTGGACGTGATTTTAAATTGTTTGATACTGATGTAGAAAAACCGTCTGATTTACTTACTTTATAAGATTTTTGAAGCATAATTATCGCATAGATAATTATGCTTTTTGTTTATAACCAACTAAATTCGGCAATTGAGAGTTAGTTGATGTACAATCTAACAGTATGTTAATTTACATTTTTGCATTTATTAGGTTATTTAATGTTGATTATTCAACGATTAAAGCAGTTATTATTTAATTTATTAAATGACATAAAGTTATGTTAAAAATTAAATCGCGAACGAATTCACTTAATTAAATATAATAATTAAGTGAAAAAGTTATGGGATAAATGATAGTTGAAAAGTCTGTTGATAACTTTGTGGATAAGCTTAGTGATTAATTATAAATACCATTGCTTGGGGAGTTTTGAGAAGTTGATAACTAATGTAAACTTATCCACAACTATTGTGCATAAGTTTATGGAACATTTTTCGTTAATAATAAAAACCTGTTATATCAACGTTTATAGTAGTAGAAAATTGTGTTAACGAACACACGTTGCTGTTTTTGTTGTGGATAATTAAAAAACATGTTGACAACTTTAGTAAAAAAACAGGTAGTTAATTTTGTGTAAAAAGTAGGAAATAATCACATTCCTGTGGATAACTTTGTGGATAAACTGTTAAAAGGAGTGGACTTATGAACATTAAATTAGTAGTAGTTGGAAAAGTAAAGGAAAAATACTTTCGTAATGGGATTGCTGAATATGAAAAAAGAATGTCAAGATTTTGTAAATTTAAAATTACACAGGTTCCAGATGAAAAGGCCCCAGAATCATTAAGTCAAGCTGAAATGGATTCAGTGATGGAAAAAGAGGGACAACGTATTTTAAGTAAGATTGGCGATCGAGAATATGTAATTGCACTAGCAATTTTGGGAAAAGAATTATCTTCAGAAGAATTTGCTGCTAAAATTAAAGATTTAACCACGTACGGACACTCCGATATTACTTTTGTGATTGGTGGTTCGTTAGGACTATCTCCCCAAGTTTTACAGCGAGCTGATTTTGAAATGTCGTTTGGACGGTTTACGTTACCCCATCAATTAATGAGATTGGTTTTATGTGAACAAATTTATCGATCTTTTATGATCAATCAGGGAAGTCCTTATCATAAATAAAAAGATCAATTAGAATTTTTCTCTAACTGATCTGTCCAAAGGCATTGCTGCTTTTTATTAATTTTTCATTGGTATTAAGAATCTTTGTTGGCAGCTTTGAAAACAAAAAATGTTTAAAAATCCACTTCATTTTTATCGCCTTTCGTTTAGTTTATAATGGTATTTAATATTGGTTTAGTTTTATTTAAATTAAGTTTGGAGATGTCAATTTGACTCGAATTAATCTTAAGTTTCACGTAAAATGGCTTACTATTTTATTAACTTTGTTGGTTGGAATTGGAGCAATGGTGTTTACGCATTTTGATGCGCCATTTTATCACCAGACTGTGGCACAAGTACAAAAGGTTCATAATTATGGTCGTACAAAAGTAACCGATGAATTTCATAATCAGGATTTTCAAGAAAATCAAATTGTGACGCTTAAGATTTTAAATGGAAAAAATCGCGGTAAAATTATTAAATCACAAAATCAGTTTTCCGGAGCTGGGGCAACCGACATGCAATATCATGCTGGACAACAGGTATTTGTCCATTTGGGAAACAAAAAGTCCAACAAATCTTCGGCTTTAATCAATGGATTTAAGCGCGATACAGTAGTCGTTTTCTTAGTTTGGCTGACAATTAGTTTATTATTATTGATTTTAAAATTCAGAGGATCAATGGCGCTGCTGAGTTTAGTGATTAATGCACTTCTCTTTTTTACAGCGGTTGAAATTGATGTTGGAACGAATCTTAATCCATTTATTTTGTTTGCCATTTTGGCAGTTATTTTTACTTTTGTGACGGCAACTTTGATTTTTGGCTGGTCAAAAGAAACTCTCGTTGCAATTGCTTCAACCATTTGTGGTACGGCAGCCGCTATTTTGATAGCTTACTTAGTTATGTCTGCTACACATCAGCGCGGCATGAATTTTGAAATGATGGATTATGTGACTCAACAGCGATTACCATTATTTTTTGCAGGAAGTATGATTGGATCGTTAGGAGCAATCATGGATCTTTCAGCCGACATTACTTCGAGCTTATTTGCTGTTTACCGAGAAGAACCGGCTTTAACTTTTTGGCAATTATTTAAAAATGCAAGAAAAATTGGACGGTCGATTATGGGTCCTTTAATTAATGTTTTGTTTTTGATTTTTGTAGCGGGTACTTTTCCAATGATGGTACTTTTTATGCGAAATGGAAATAATTGGGGTTATTCATATTCCATGATAATGACCTTGGGAATTGTCCAAAGTTTGATTAGCGGAATCGGGATTGCATTAACTGTTCCCATTACTGGTTTAATTGCTGGAGGTTTATGTGAAACGAAGGTGGTCAAATGACAACTATTACCGCATTGATTATTGTTTTATTTGGGGCAATGCTGCTAGCTGGAGGTAAACAAGGATTTGTTTCATTTCTAGGCTTAATCTTTAATTTTGGCCTAGTTTTTATGTCGGTTGTTCTGATTTCTTTTGGAATTCCTTATCTAATAGTGACTTTGATTAGTGCTATTATTATTTTGGTAATTACTATTTACTTTGGGAATCAACAGGGACGAAATGCTGATATTGCATTTTTAACTTCCTTGATTGTAGTAGGATTAGTAATTTTGCTAATTATTCCAGTTGAACATTGGGCTCAGGTTCAAGGTTTTGGCGTTGAAAATACTGAGGATTTGGAAGGGTTATCATTACAATTAGGCGTTCGATTTTTGGACGTTTCGTGTGCTATGACTATTTTGAGTTGTTTAGGAGCTGTCGCTGAAGCTGCAGTAGCATTGGCGACGGGATTAGTTGAACTAGAAAATCATGATAAAACAATCACTGATATTAAGTTACGTAAAGAAGGTACTAAAGTAGGAAAAGAAATTGTCGGGACGGCTTTTAACACTTTATTCTTTGGTTTTTATGGTGAATTAATTGGTTTGTTTATCTGGTTTGCCAGACTGCATTACGATTTTGGGATGGTTTTAAACGATAAAATCTTTGTTTCTGAATTTATCATGACACTAATCTCATCAATTGGGGTAGTTCTGACAATTCCAATTACAATATATATTGTGATTTTTCAAAAGCATCGACGAGAAAAAGTAAATGACTGAATAAAATTCGGATAAGTTACACCGACTGGTGTTAATTTATCCGAATTTTTTAGTTAATCAACTAGATATTAATAGTGTCAAATTAAGTAATCTAAAACATTGCAAACGCTTTCAAAGGGTACTATACTTAAAGCATGAAAGGGAGGTAAGTTATGATGAAAGATGTAAATAAAATTCCAGCTGCTGTAGCAATGTTAAAGGTAATTGAAGCTTATGGGGTAAAAGATATTTATGGTTATCCAGGTGGTTCAATTAACTCTACACTTAAGGCACTTGATATCGAAAAGGAAAAAGTTAATTATATTCAAATTAGACATGAACAAGTGGGGGCGTTAGCTGCTGCTGCTCATGCTAAATTAACTGGTAAAATTGGAGTTGCTTTTGGTTCTGCTGGACCAGGGGCAGTTAACTTGTTAAACGGATTATATGATGCTAAAGAAGATCACGTACCAGTTTTAGCATTAGTAGGCCAAGTTGGTCATGATAATATGAACTACAACTATTTCCAAGAAATGCCTGAAGTTCCAATGTTTGAAGATGTAGCTGTTTATGATCGAGTAGTCATGACTCCTGAAAGTTTACCTCATGTTATTGATCGAGCTATTCACGAGGCTTATGCTAAAAAGGGGGTTGCTGTAGTAGTAATTCCAAATGATTTTGGTTTTGATTTAATTCCAGATGTTAAATATGATTCTGCTTCGCAAACTTATAATAAGCCAGCTCCCGAACCACAAGCAACTGATGCTGAAGTTGATGAATTTTTGCAGTTAGTTAAAGATGCTAAACGTCCTGTTATTCATGTTGGTCGTGGAATTAAAAACGGCGGCGACAAATTAATTGAATTATCGAAAAAATTACAAATTCCATTAGTTATGGATGGTTTAGCTAAGGGATATGTTAATGAAGATTACGAGGGGAATTTGGGAACTGCTAACCGAGCTGCTTCCAAAGCCGCTGATGAGATTTTGGACGTGTCTGATTTAGTCATTGCAATTGGTGGCGATTTCCCATTTGCTAATAGTTTTTATGCAACTCATGATTTCAAGTATATTCAAATTGATAATCAAACAATTGAACTTGGTCGTCATCATGTTCCAGAATTAGCAATTTGGTCAGATGCAACCCAATTTGTTGAAAAAGCACTTGATCGCAGCGAAACTGCAGCACCTAGTGGTTTCTTTAAAGCTGCTGCTGCTGATATGCAAAACTGGAAACAATATATTAAAAAGATGTTGGCTAGTGAGGATGAGAGTTTGACACCCGCTCAAGTTTATAATCAGATTAATCGAGTTTCCAATCCAGATACAATTTATTCAGTTGATGTTGGTGATAATACGATTAACACCTTTAGATATTTGAATATCAGACCTACGAATCAATGGGTCATCTCAGCATTGTTTGCCACAATGGGTTCTGGAGTACCAGGAGCAATCGCAGCTAAACTTGATAATCCGGAAAAACAAGTCTTTAATATTGCTGGAGATGGTGCTTTATCAATGGTAATGCAAGATTTGGTTACCATGACTAAATATCATTTACCAATTATTAATGTTGTTACTCAAAATGGTGATTTAAGCTTTATTAAGGGTGAACAAGAAGATTTGCCAATGCAATTTTATGGTCTTGATTTACAACAACAAGATTTTGCTATGATTGCTAAAGGAATGGGATTAGATGCAATTCGAGTAACAGATTATCGTGAACTCCCTGCAGCATTTGATAAAGCCGTTCAAGCAGCCAATGCTGGAACTCCATTTTTAATTGATATTGTTATCAATGACAAACGTGGATTGCCGGTTGAAGATTTGGATGTCAAAATTGTTGATGGAAAATTAGAAGAATCAGTTAGTCCTAAGTACAAAGATGACAAACCAGCTGGTAAAACTTATAGTTTGCAAGAATTCTTTGATTACTATGATGGACAAGATCTTTTACCATTAGCCCATTATTTTGATGAATATGATGTAAAATTGTAAAAATATTTTAATTTAAAAACAACCCCCACTTTAATGTGAGGGCTGTTTTTGTATATAATGGAAATAACTATTACAATTCTAAACACTTCGGAAGGAAGTATTTAACGAATATGATTTTACAATTTGTTTTTTTAATAGCAGCTGGGATTGTAGCTGGATTATTAGCTACAATTGCCGGGTTAGCTTCGATTGCCTCTTATCCAGCACTGTTGATGGTAGGAATTCCACCAGTGGTTGCGAATGTTTCTAATACGGTTTCACTAATTTGCACCGGGTTAGGTGCAATTCCTGCTTCTTTAAAAGAATTAAAGGGACAGTGGAAACGGGCATTTTATTACACAATTTTAGCTGTTATCGGAAGTTTAATCGGAAGCTCATTGCTGTTGATTGCTCCAGCATCAACTTTTGAAAAGGTAGTCCCATTTTTTATCTTTATTGCCGGTTTTATGTTAATTCTTTCTGGACGTGGGACTGAAATTAAAGCGGAAACACAACTAAAACGAGATGCTGAACATCCAACTCGTCACCGCTGGATTCAATTTGCTAGTTTTGCCGGAATTATCTTTGTTGGCGGTTATTTAGGTTATTTTGGAGCGGCTGGTGGAGTAGTTTTATTAGCTATTTTGGCAATTATTACGCGCGAAAGCTTTGCTAAATATAATGCCGTGAAAAATGTTATGACATTTGCTTGTAATATTGCTGCAACCGCCCTTTTTATTTTCAAAGCTACGATTGACTGGGGAGCAGTTTTGCCACTTGGAATCGGGTTGTTGATCGGTGGATACTGCGGTCCTTTGATTGTTCGTCATGTTAACATCCGTATTTTGCGGATGCTGATTGCCATTGCATCATTTATTTTAGCAGGATATTTATTTGTAAAGGCTTATTTCTAACACGAAAAGATGTTAAAATAGAATTAGTATAATTAAAGTGTCTTGAATCGAGGTGTTAGTAGATGAAAATCTTTTATTGGTGTATGGCTGCCTTTTGGGTATTAACTTTAGTTGTAATGTTACTCCCAATGGGAATGATGCCCGCAATGTACATGATGATAGCCGGAATGTTGGTTCATAGTATTGTTTGTGCTATAAGACAAAAATAAATACAAAAAACTTCGTAAGCACGGGTTATTCCATGTTTACGAAGTTTTTTGTTTGAAAATGTGATTAAAAGGCACGAACAATCATTTTAATTCCTTCAATTACGAAGTAAATTGCAATGAAAAGAATGACTAAAGCATTTGAAATCATTGGTGAGAAAAATAAGAAAATACCAATAATTACTCCTAAAGCACCACAAATTAAAGTTAGGTAATAATATGGCTTTTTTGAAATCTTATTGGCTTTAACAGTTTTATAAATATCGATTGCTGAATCAACAATAAACCATAATGCGAATGCAATTGCGATTAAGAAGAAACCAAATGAATTACTAAAAATTAATAATAAACCAACTAAAACATCGACAATGGCATCGATGATAAATTGATAACCACCCATATTAAGCTCTTTTTCAAGTTGTTTATGAAGAATAATATGGTAAGCTCCCATACAAAGAGCGATAATTCCAATTACCACTACTAACGAGCGAAATGCTGCAAAGGGACGGGCAAAAATAGTAAGTCCTAAAGCAATAAAGATAACTCCAGCGATTAATGACCAATAGTCAATTTTCTTTTTTTCATCTGTGTACATTAAAAAAACTCCTTTTAAATTATTTAACACCTTAATTATAAACTAAAAAGCCTAATAATTTTTCACATTTTTATCAATTTTCATTTCATGACTAACAACGTAAGTTATTAAGGCCGATATGAAGAGAATTCCAGCCACAATTGCATAGGGAATATGGGGATTAATGTCCATCAATGATCCAGCAAAGATTGGACCAGCAATATTACCAATGCTAGTAAGTGACATGTTTAGTCCATTAATTAACCCTTGGTTACGGTTGCCAAAACGAGTTAGCATGGTGGTAATAGCAGGTCGTAAAACATCAAAAGCACAAAATACTAACAAAGTTGCAATAATAACTTCAATGGCACTATGGGCAAACAAAAGCCAAACGATTCCAATTGTACTAATTAAAAAACAAATTCGAGTTAGTCTGATTTCGCTAAAAAAGTTAACTAATTTATCAAATAGTAGGACCTGTAAGATAAGTGAAAAAATCCCATTTAAGATTAAGGTGATTGAAATTTCATTTAAAGTAAAGTTGAAAACTTGGTTAACATATAATGTATAAATACTTTCAAAGCCGGCAAGACCGAATGAAGAAATGAGAATCATCGTAAAAAGAATTATTACCACTTTACTCATGATGGCTTTTAGTCCTTTTTCTGTAATATTAACTTGTCCAACCTGATGGCCATTACTTTGATTTTTAATGTGTTTAGGTAATCCAACAACGAAAATAATGGCAGCTACTAGTCCAGCAGCTCCAGCAAACCAGAATGGTGTTTTATAACTAATATTGGCTAAGATGCCCCCAATCCCTGGTCCAATAATCAAACCACCACTTAAAGCTGCCGAAATCCAGCCGATTACTTTGGCACGGTCACGTTCACTGGATAAATCAGCTGCCATTGCCATCGATGTAGTTCCAACCATAGCAGCTGAAATTCCACCAATACTTCGTGAAATATCAAATAACAGCAGACTATTGGAAGCAGCAAACATTAATTCGGAAAACATGTATAGTAAGAGACCAGCAGTTAAAATCGGAGCTCGTCCCATTTTATCGGAAATCCGTCCGACAATGGGCGAAAAAATGAACTGTGCTAGAGCATACAGGGAAGTCATTGCTCCCATTTCTCCTGCAGTTAAATGGTATTCAGATTTAATAAAAGGCTCAACCGGAATAACTAGACTCCATCCTAGACAAATGATGAAGTTAGCAGCAATAATAATAAAAATGGCACGTTTCGTTTCTTTTGACATAGTTTTTCTTCCTTACAATTGAGAATGAGATAGCTTTATTATAATTCAATTATTGATATCTTAAAAAAGAAATTTCGCTATTCTTTACTATTATTAGTAAGTCGGCTACAATTGCAAAAATGTAAAAATTATTTAGAAAGCCAAAGAGGGATTGAAAATGGCAGAAATAAAGCGATTATATGATATTTTTCAACCAGATCATTATGATGTTTATTTTGATATAAATCGGCAAAATAAAACAATTAATGGAAAAACGATTATTACTGGGAATGCTGACAAATCAGAGATTTCCGTTAATCAAAAAAATTTAGTGGTCACTGAAGTAGTGGCCGATGGAAAACCAGTTGATTTTACAACTGATAATCAGGCAGAAACACTAAATATTCAACTTCCTAAGACTGGGAAAGTTGAATTAACGATTACCTACCATACTAAGCTAACAGATTCGATGATGGGAATTTATCCTTCTTATTATCAAGTAGACGGAGTTCAGAAACAGATTATTGGAACGCAGTTTGAAACTACTTTTGCCCGTGAAGCATTTCCAGGAGTGGATGAACCAGAAGCAAAAGCGACATTCAGTCTTGCTATTAAGTTTGATGAACATGATGGCGAAACCATTTTAGCTAATATGCCGGAAGACCATGTTCAAAATGGAGTTCATTATTTTGTTCCAACTGTTAAAATGTCGACTTACCTAGTTGCGTTTGCCTTTGGAGAATTACAAAGCAAAATTACTACTACTGATAGTGGAGTTAAGGTAGGAGTATTTGCTACTAAAGCTCATCAAGCAAAAGAGTTGGATTTTGCCTTAGATATTGCAAAACGTGCGATTGAATTTTATGAAGATTTTTACCAAACTCCTTATCCATTACCTCATTCTTGGCAATTAGCACTTCCAGATTTTTCGGCTGGAGCAATGGAAAACTGGGGCTTGATTACGTATCGGGAATCTTATCTATTACTTGATCCAGACAACACTTCGTTGGATGTTAAGCAGTTAGTGGCAACAGTGATTGCTCATGAATTAGCTCACCAATGGTTTGGCGATTTAGTTACCATGAAATGGTGGGATGATTTGTGGTTAAACGAGAGTTTTGCCAATATGATGGAATATGTGGCAGTTGATGCTCTGAATCCTGATTGGAATATTTGGGAACTTTTTCAAACTTCGGATGTACCAGCTGCTTTACAGCGTGATGCTACGGATGGAGTCCAGTCGGTTCATGTCGATGTGAATAATCCAGCAGAAATTGATGCTCTCTTTGATTCAGCCATTGTGTATGCTAAAGGGGCTCGGATGTTAGTGATGGTGCGTTCTTTGCTTGGTGATGAGGCCTTGCGAAAAGGACTCAAGCACTATTTTGCAGCGCATCAATATGGTAATGCTACTGGAAGCGACTTATGGCAAGCATTAGAAGATGCTTCTGGATTGAAAATTGGCGATATCATGAATTCATGGCTAGAACAACCTGGTTATCCAGTGGTATCTGCGAATGTTAATGATCAAGGTAAGCTGACTTTATCACAGCAACAGTTCTTTATTGGTGGTGGAAAAGATGAAGGACGAACATGGAAGATTCCTTTGAACGGTAATTATACTGAAACACCACAGATTATGGCTGACAAGACAATTGAACTAGGTGATTATCAACAATTAAGAGCACAAAATGGTCAACCATTTCGTTTGAATATGGGAAATAATTCTCATTATATCGTTAAATATGATGAAAAATTATTACATGACATATTACAACATGCAGATACTTTGAATCCGATTGATCAACGTCAGTTATTACAAGATTTGCGCTTGTTAGCTGCTGCACAGCAGATTTCTTATGCAGATTTAATACCATTACTAGTTCGATTTTCAACCAGTCATTCGGCGACAGTAAATGCTGAAATTTACCAAATTGCTAATAGTTTACGGATGTTTGTAGAACCATCTTCCCCGGATGAACAACAGTTGCGAGAATTGTTTGATCGATTAAGTCATCAACAAGTACAACGGTTAGGCTGGCTTCCTAATGCTGCTGATAGTAATGATGATCAGCTAACTCGTCCATTTGTATTAAATGCTTCGCTTTATGCACAGAATGAAACATCAATTCAACAAGCTCATGAATTGTTTGAACATTATCAAAATGATTTAAATGGTTTATCGGCAGATGTGCGTGGTTTGATATTAAAGAATGAAGTTCAAAACTTTGGTAGTGAAGCTTTATTTACTAAATTGTTAAATGATTATCAACAAACTGCGGATGCAAGTTTTAAAAGTGATATTCGTTTAGCACTCCCAAACACAACTGATCCTGAGTTGATTCAACAGTTAGTTAATAATTTTGAAGATGCTGCTGTGATTAAACCACAAGATTTGCGGGCTTGGTATCGGGGATTATTGAATAATGAAATGGGGCAACAGGCTGCTTGGGATTGGATTCGAAATGAGTGGCAATGGTTAGAAGATACGGTCGGTGGCGATATGGAATTTGCTACCTTTATTACAGTTACTGCCAACATTTTTCATACACCTGCTCGCTTAGCAGAATTTGAATCGTTTTTTATTCCTAAATTAAAAACCCCAGGATTAACTCGTGAAATTAAGATGGATCTTGATTTAATTAAAGGAAAAGTTTCGTTGATTAATAAGGAACGAAATATAGTTAATGAAACCATTAATCAAGTTCTTAATAAATAAATCAAAAAATTATTTTCGTATTATAGGAGACTAACATTTGTTTTTATCTGATGTTAGTCTTTTTTATTTGTAAATTACGAACAAAAATAATGATATTTTTGTTAATTTATGTTTTTAAAAAAATACGTTCGAAGCACTTTGACTTTTTTTGACCAAACTGTTGACATGCGATTTGTATGAGTGTATATTATTAAATGTGGTTGAGAGAGATTATGTTTTTATGATAAATGATTGAAAATAAACTTTTCAAAATTAATTATTAAAAACGTTTGACATTCTTTGACCAATGAGATATACTAATAATTGTTCGTTAGGAAATGACTACGAAATGTTTTTACGCATTAATCTTTAAGTAATTGAGTTTTTTAAAATTAATTAAGTAAAATCATTGACAATTATTTTTAAACGAGCTATGATAGTAAATGCACTGCAGAAGCAGTGCAAGAGTAGATCTTTGAAAACTGAACAAGATTTTGATTACAAAAGTGTAAGGTAATCTTTAAACTTAGTTTAAAGGTTAAAACATTATGCAAAGTCAATTTGCTTTAAGAAATAAAATAAATAAGAGCTAGTAAAGTTCTCATTTTTAAAATGAGAGTTTGATCCTGGCTCAGGACGAACGTTGGCGGCGTGCCTAATACATGCAAGTCGAACGAGGTCTCCTAACTGATAGCTGGTGCTTGCATCAGCTTGACGATAGATCTGACCGAGTGGCGAACTGGTGAGTAACACGTGGGTAACCTGCCCAGAAGAAGGGGATAACACCTGGAAACAGATGCTAATACCGTATAACAACGAGAACCACATGGTTCTCGTTTGAAAGATGGCTTTTATGCTATCGCTTCTGGATGGACCCGCGGCGTATTAGCTAGTTGGTGAGATAATAGCTCACCAAGGCAATGATACGTAGCAGACCTGAGAGGGTAATCTGCCACAATGGGACTGAGACACGGCCCATACTCCTACGGGAGGCAGCAGTAGGGAATCTTCCACAATGGACGAAAGTCTGATGGAGCAACGCCGCGTGAGTGAAGAAGGGTTTCGGCTCGTAAAACTCTGTTGTTAGAGAAGAACGACCGTGAGAGCAACTGCTCACGGTGTGACGGTATCTAACCAGAAAGTCACGGCTAACTACGTGCCAGCAGCCGCGGTAATACGTAGGTGGCAAACGTTGTCCGGATTTATTGGGCGTAAAGCGAGCGCAGGCGGTTTTCTAAGTCTGATGTGAAAGCCTTCGGCTTAACCGGAGAAGTGCATCGGAAACTGGATAACTTGAGTGCAGAAAAGGACAGTGGAACTTCATGTGTAGCGGTGAAATGCGTAGATATATGAAGGAACACCAGTGGCGAAGGCGGCTGTCTGGTCTGCATCTGACGCTGAGGCTCGAAAGCATGGGTAGCAAACAGGATTAGATACCCTGGTAGTCCATGCCGTAAACGATGAATGCTAGGTGTTGGGAGGTTTCCGCCTCTCAGTGCCGCAGCTAACGCATTAAGCATTCCGCCTGGGGAGTACGACCGCAAGGTTGAAACTCAAAGGAATTGACGGGGACCCGCACAAGCGGTGGAGCATGTGGTTTAATTCGATGCTACGCGAAGAACCTTACCAGGACTTGACATCTTCTGTTAACCTAAGAGATTAGGTGTCCCCTTCGGGGGCAGAATGACAGGTGGTGCATGGTTGTCGTCAGCTCGTGTCGTGAGATGTTGGGTTAAGTCCCGCAACGAGCGCAACCCTTGTCTTTAGTTGCCAGCATTAAGTTGGGCACTCTAGAGAGACTGCCGGTGATAAACCGGAGGAAGGTGGGGATGACGTCAAATCATCATGCCCCTTATGTCCTGGGCTACACACGTGCTACAATGGACGGTACAACGAGTTGCGAAACCGCAAGGTCAAGCTAATCTCTTAAAGCCGTTCTCAGTTCGGATTGCAGGCTGCAACTCGCCTGCATGAAGTTGGAATCGCTAGTAATCGTGGATCAGCATGCCACGGTGAATACGTTCCCGGGTCTTGTACACACCGCCCGTCACACCATGAGAGTTTGTAACACCCAAAGTCGGTTGGATAACCTTTACGGAGTCCGCCGCCTAAGGTGGGACAGATGATTAGGGTGAAGTCGTAACAAGGTAGCCGTAGGAGAACCTGCGGCTGGATCACCTCCTTTCTAAGGAAAAATTCGTAACTTACACCGATCAAAATCTTGCTCAGTTTTGAGAGTATCTACTCTTATATACATATATTCATAGTATTCGCTTTTTGGGCCTATAGCTCAGCTGGTTTAGAGCGCACGCCTGATAAGCGTGAGGTCGGTGGTTCGAGTCCACTTAGGCCCATCACCGATCTTATCGGTTAGTTGAATATTATGGGGAATTAGCTCAGCTGGGAGAGCACCTGCTTTGCAAGCAGGAGGTCAGCGGTTCGATCCCGCTATTCTCCATTGACACGCAAGTGTCTACTTTGTTCTTTGAAAACTAGATAATATTATTTTCTGTAAAAATTATATTTTTAATATAATTTCAACCGAGAAATAACCATTGTGTTATTTGAGTTTTTTAAATTAATAGTTTAATCGCTAAACTCAATAATTTATAATCCGAAGGATTATAGGTTAAGTTAAAAAGGGCGCATGGTGAATGCCTTGGTACTAGGAGCCGATGAAGGACGGAACTAACACCGATATGCTTCGGGGAGCTGTACGTAAGCTTTGATCCGGAGATTTCCGAATGAGGAAACTCGACCAGTGTCATGACTGGTCACTGCGTAGTGAATACATAGCTGCGCAGAGGCAGACGTGGGGAACTGAAACATCTAAGTACCCACAGGAATATAAAGAAATTTCGATTCCCAAAGTAGCGGCGAGCGAACTGGGAATAGCCCAAACCGGACCTTTATGGTCCGGGGTTGTAGGACTGAACATTTGAGTTACAAAAGTATTTGATAATTGAAGCAGCTGGGAAGCTGCACCAAAGAGAGTGATAGTCTCGTAAATGAAATCGAATACCCTCAGTTCAGGATCCTGAGTACGGCGCCACACGTGTAACGGCGTCGGAATCCGGGAGGACCATCTCCCAAGGCTAAATACTCCCTAGTGACCGATAGTGAACCAGTACCGTGAGGGAAAGGTGAAAAGCACCCCGGAAGGGGAGTGAAATAGTTCCTGCAACCATGTGCCTACAAGCAGTTAGAGCCCGTTAACGGGTGATAGCGTGCCTTTTGTAGAATGAACCGGCGAGTTACAGTTGCATGCAAGGTTAAGCCGAAAAAGCGGAGCCGTAGCGAAAGCAAGTCTTAAGAGGGCGTTTTAGTATGTTGCCGTAGACCCGAAACCAGGTGATCTATCCATGTCCAGGATGAAAGTGCGGTAATACGCACCGGAGGTCCGAACCCGTGTACGTTGAAAAGTGCTGGGATGAGGTGTGGATAGCGGTGAAATTCCAAACGAACTTGGAGATAGCTGGTTCTCTCCGAAATAGCTTTAGGGCTAGCCTCGGAATTAGAATCGTGGAGGTAGAGCCACTGTTTGAGCAAGGGGTCCATCTAGGATTACTGAGTTCAGATAAACTCCGAATACCACTGATTTATGTCCGGGAGTCAGACGATGAGTGATAAGATCCATCGTCGAAAGGGGAACAGCCCAGACCGCCAGTTAAGGTCCCTAAATATATGCTAAGTGGAAAAGGTAGTGAAGTTGCATAGACAACTAGGATGTTGGCTCAGAAGCAGCCATCATTTAAAGAGTGCGTAATAGCTCACTAGTCGAGTGATTCTGCGCCGAAAATTTACCGGGGCTAAGCATATTACCGAGACTGCGGACGCAACTACGTTGCGTGATAGGAGAGCGTTCTAAGGGCAATGAAGGCAGACCGCAAGGACTGCTGGAGCGCTTAGAAGTGAGAATGCCGGTATGAGTAGCGAAAGATCAGTGAGAATCTGGTCCACCGAATGACTAAGGTTTCCTGGGGAAGGCTCGTCCTCCCAGGGTTAGTCGGGACCTAAGCCGAGGCTGAGAAGCGTAGGCGATGGATAACAGGTTGAGATTCCTGTACTAGTTAATTATGTTTGAACAATGGAGGGACGCAGAAGGCTAAGTTATGCATACTGATGGATATGTATGTTCAAATCGTAAGTCAGGTTATGAGTTAAATGCTTGTAGCCAGGTTGACAAGCGATGATGAGGATCGAAATTTAAGTAGAGAAGTAACCCATGTCACGCTGCCGAGAAAAGCTTCTAGTTAGTAATTAATTACCCGTACCGCAAACCGACACAGGTAGTCGAGGAGAGTATCCTCAGGTGAGCGAGAGAACTCTCGTTAAGGAACTCGGCAAAATGACCCCGTAACTTCGGAAGAAGGGGTGCTGGCCTCACGGCCAGCCGCAGTGAAAAGACTCAAACGACTGTTTATCAAAAACACAGGTTTATGCAAAATCGTAAGATGAAGTATATGGGCTGACGCCTGCCCGGTGCTGGAAGGTTAAGTGGAAAGGTTAGCTTCGGCAAAGCCTCGAAATGAAGCCCCAGTAAACGGCGGCCGTAACTATAACGGTCCTAAGGTAGCGAAATTCCTTGTCGGGTAAGTTCCGACCCGCACGAAAGGCGTAACGATTTGAGTACTGTCTCAACGAGAGACTCGGTGAAATTAAGATACCTGTGAAGAAGCAGGTTACCCGCGACAGGACGGAAAGACCCCATGGAGCTTTACTGTAGCTTGATATTGGGTGTTTACATAGCTTGTACAGGATAGGTAGGAGCCATAGAAGCCGGAACGCTAGTTTCGGTGGAGGCGTCAGTGGGATACTACCCTTGCTATGTGAACACTCTAACCCTGAGCACTTAACGTGCTCGGAGACAGTGTCTGGTTGGCAGTTTGACTGGGGCGGTCGCCTCCTAAATAGTAACGGAGGCGCTCAAAGGTTTGCTTAGAATGGTTGGAAATCATTTGTAAAGTGTAAAGGCAAAAGCAAGCTTGACTGCGAGACAAACAGGTCGAGCAGGGACGAAAGTCGGACTTAGTGATCCGGTGGTACCATATGGAAGGGCCATCGCTCAACGGATAAAAGCTACCCTGGGGATAACAGGCTTATCTCCCCCAAGAGTTCACATCGACGGGGAGGTTTGGCACCTCGATGTCGGCTCATCGCATCCTGGGGCTGTAGTTGGTCCCAAGGGTTGGGCTGTTCGCCCATTAAAGCGGTACGCGAGCTGGGTTCAGAACGTCGTGAGACAGTTCGGTCCCTATCCGTCGCGGGCGCAGGAAATTTGAGAGGAGCTGTCCCTAGTACGAGAGGACCGGGATGGACATACCGCTGGTGTATCAGTTGCGCCGCCAGGCGCATTGCTGAGTAGCTATGTATGGATGAGATAAACGCTGAAAGCATCTAAGTGTGAAACTCGCCTCAAGATGAGATTTCCCATTCCTATATGGAAGTAAGACTCCTGAAAGATGATCAGGTCGATAGGTTAGAAGTGGAAGCATAGTGATATGTGAAGCGGACTAATACTAATCAGTCGAGGACTTAACCAAGGAAGACACAGGGTTAAATCAAAGTTGAACAGAGAAGATATTATCTAGTTTTGAGAGAACGAAGTTCGCTCAGGCTTATGGAAGCATAAGTAAAGTGTGGTGGCGATAGCCTGAAGGATACACCTGTTCCCATGCCGAACACAGAAGTTAAGCTTCAGCACGCCAAAAGTAGTTGGGGGATCGCCCCCTGCGAGGATAGGACGTTGCCACGCAACCCAAAAAGAAAGAGACGCTCACCTTAATGGTGGACGTCTTTTTTTGTGTCTTTAATTATTTAGAAAGATTAACTTTGTAAATAAATAGCCAAAGAAACAAAGTAACAAACCTAATAAATAGCTAGACAAGGTATATAATAGAATCAAATTTTTTTGTTTTTTTAAAAACAAATTAGCAATCTCATTATTAAATGTTGAATAAGTTGTGAAACCACCAATAAAACCAAGCGTGATGATTGTATACCAAGTTGATATTGCAAAAGGAAATAAAAATCCAGCAATTAAACACCCTAACATATTAACTACAAAAGTTGCAATGAATTTTTTATGATATTGTTTAAAAATATTAGTGATTTTAAATCTAACAGTTGCTCCAATACCAGTTCCTATCATAAATAAAAAATAATTCATTTTTTTAATTACCTTTCTTGTGATAATTTAAGTGCTAATTGATTTCCACAAATTGCTAAAATAATTCCAAAAATAATACTAATAACAATGTAAAGGATAAAAAATAGAATTTGGTGTGCTTCAATTAATTTAAATGAATCGAGAATTAATCCCGAAAAGGTTGTGAATGATCCAATAAATCCAGTTCCAAAACTATTATTTATTAATAATGATAGTTTTAGTTTTTTACAAATATAATTTTTCCAAAAAGGTAGTAAGAACGATCCAATTAAATTTACGATTAAAGTTGAAATGGGAAAGTAACTATAATTAATCAGATTAGTAATTTTTAATCGCAATAAACCTCCTAACATTCCCCAAATAAAAACTAAAATAGTTTCCAAATTTTCCTCCTAAAATAAAATGGCACCTACTAGTTTTTCTAGTAGGTGCCATTAAGTTGAAAATCAACTAATTAAATTGCGAACACCATCGCATATATGAGTAATTATATACTGATCAAAAGTACTTGTAAAATTAAAATCAATAATTTTTTGATTTTGTGAAAACATTTTCTTTATTGTATAATCAATGCAATTACAAAAAAGGGTGGGAATTCTAGTGAAAAGGAAATTAAAATTACGCGTCACATTGGGTTGGCAAATTGTAATTGGGTTGTTTCTAGGGATTATCTTAGGTATTATTTTTTATCAAAATAAAACTGCCATTACTGCAATGCAAAGTATTGGAACTATGTTTATCGGCTTGATTCAAATGATTGTAATGCCAATTGTGGTATCTTGTTTGACGGTTGGTATTGCTAGCATGGGTGATATTCGTAAAGTTGGCCGAATTGGTGGAAAAACGCTAGTTTATTTTGAAGTTATGACGACGATTGCCATTATTTTAGGATTAATCATTGGAAATATTTTTCACCCTGGAACATTAATTGATGTACATCAAATGCATTCATCAATGGATATTAGTCAGTATGTTTCTACTGCACAGCATTCCAAAAATACTGGGATTTGGTCAACATTAATTGGTTTAATTCCAACTAATATTTTTGGATCGTTAAGTAAAGGAGACATGATGCCTGTAATTGTCTTCTCAGTCTTCTTTGGTTTAGGAACAGCAGCAATTGGAGAAAAAGGACAGATTATTGTCGACTTTATGAATGCAGTTTCGCAAGTTATGTTTAAAATTACGAACTGGGTCATGCATCTCGCTCCAATTGGAGTTTGTGCTTTGATTGGAGTTACTATTGCAGAATTAGGGATTAAAGCCCTAATTCCACTTAGTTACTTTGTTATTTTGGTTTACTTAACTATGATTTTCTTTGTACTAGTGGTTATGGGATTGGTGGCCAGACTTTGCCATTTCAAACTCTCAAGTTTGTTATTAGTGATTAAAAACGAAATTATGTTAGCTTTTTCAACTGCTAGTTCGGAAGCAGTAATGCCAAAGATGATTCAAAAGATGGATAACTTTGGCGTTAGTCCTTCAATTGTTTCATTTGTAATTCCTACCGGATATACATTTAATCTGGATGGTTCAGCAATTTATCAATCATTGGCTGCCTTGTTTTTGGCTCAAGCTTACGGAATTCACTTGTCGATTGGTCAACAAATAACCTTAGCGGTTGTTTTGATGATTACTTCTAAAGGAATGGCTGGAGTTCCTGGGGCTTCATTTGTAGTATTACTGGCAACCGTTTCAACAATTGGTGTGCCAATGTCAGGATTGACCTTTATTGCTGGAATTGACCGATTCATTGATATGGGACGAACAGCTGTTAACGTGGTCGGAAACTCGTTGGCAACTGTGGTAATTGGGACATCAGAACATGAATTTAACCACCAAAAAGCAACCAATTACGTTCATAAAATTAAAACTGAAAAAATATCTTAATTAATAAAAGCAATATCATTAAGTTGATATTGCTTTTATTTTGCAATTTTTATTGAAAATGTATGATTTAAAGTGTAACCTATAAATAATTTAAATTGGAAAAGGGTGAGTTAGTAATGTCAAACGAAAAAAAGAAAGTTGTTTTAGCATACTCTGGAGGATTGGATACTTCGGTTGCGATTGCATGGCTTAAAGACAAGGGATACGATGTTATTGCTTGTTGTATTAATGTTGGAGAGGGTAAAGATCCAGAATTTATTAAAGAAAAAGCACTTAAAGTAGGGGCAACTAAATCATATGTACTTGATGCAATGGATGAATTTGCTGATGATTATGCTTCAGTTGCACTTCAAGCAAATGCCATGTATGAAAATTCCTATCCGCTAGTTTCAGCATTATCAAGACCATTGATTGCCAAAAAATTAGTAGAGATTGCCGAAAAAGAAAATGCTGATGCAATTGCACATGGCTGTACTGGTAAAGGGAATGATCAAGTTCGATTTGAAGTTGCTATTCACGCCCTTTCCCCTGATCTAGATGTTTTAAGTCCAGTTCGTGATTGGCATTGGTCTAGAGAAGAAGAAATCGAATATGCTAAAAATCATGATATTGATATTCCAATTGATTTAGACTCTCCATATTCAATTGATAGTAACATTTGGGGTCGGGCTAATGAAGCTGGGATTTTAGAAGATCCTTGGGAAAGTGCTCCTGAAGATGCATACGATATGACTAAACCAATTGAAGCTACTCCAGATGAGCCAACAACGATTGAAATTGAATTCAAACATGGAATTCCAGTGGTGTTAGATGGTCAGTCAATGAAATTTTCTGATATTATTCAAAAATTAAATGTGATTGCTGGTAAAAATGGGATTGGAAGAATTGATCATATTGAAAATCGATTAGTTGGGATTAAATCTAGAGAAGTTTATGAAACTCCTGGTGCAGAAGTGTTATTAAAAGCTCATAAAGAAATTGAAGATTTAACTTTTGAAAGAGATTTGGCCCATTTTAAACCAGTAATTGAAAAAGAAATTAGTGAAGTCATTTATAATGGAATCTGGTTCTCACCATTAATGGAATCATTACAAGCCTTTTTAAAAGATTCACAAAAAAATGTTAGTGGAACCGTGAAAGTTAAAATGTTTAAGGGCAATGTTACAGTGTTAGGTCGGAAATCAGCTAACTCACTTTACGACAAAGACTTAGCAACTTATACTTCCTCTGACTCATTTGATCAAATTGCTTCTGAAGGATTTATTAAGTTATGGGGCTTGCCAACTAAGGTTAATAGACAGGTAGAGATTAAAAATGAAAAACAAACAGGAAAAGCCCATGAGTAATAAATTATGGGGCGGGCGTTTTCAACAACAAGCTGATGCATTGGTTGACTCGTTTGGAGCTTCAATTTCATTTGATCAACTTATGGCTGATGAAGATATTGAAGGTTCTTTAGCTCATGTTAAAATGCTGGAAAAAACTGGGATTTTAACTCATGAGGATGTGAGTCAGATTGTAGCTGGATTAAAAGCAATTCAGCGAGATCTTCATGCTGGCAAATTAAAGTTTACCAATGATAATGAAGATATTCATATGAATATTGAAAAAATCCTAACAGATCGCATTGGGCCAGTAGCTGGTAAATTGCATACAGCTCGTTCTCGAAACGATCAGGTAGCAACTGATTTTCATTTATATTTAAAGAAACGACTTCCAAAGATTATTGCTGAAATTACGACTTTACAGACTACTTTGGTTAAAATAGCAGAAGAAAATGTGGAAACGGTTATGCCGGGTTATACACATTTGCAGCATGCTCAGCCAATTTCGTATGGACATTATTTAATGGCTTACTATCAAATGTTAAAACGTGATAAAGAACGATTTGAATTTAACCAGAAACATACTGATATGCTGCCATTAGGAGCAGCGGCTCTAGCAGGAACAACTTTTCCGATTGATAGACAATTTACGGCACAAGAATTAGGATTTAACGAAGTTTATGCTAATTCATTAGATGCAGTTTCTGATCGAGATTTTGCATTGGAATTTTTGAGTAATAGTTCGATTTTAATGATGCATCTATCGCGTTTTTGTGAAGAAATCAGTATGTGGGTCAGCTATGAATTTCAATATTTAACGCTAAGCGATGAATATGCGACTGGTAGCTCAATTATGCCGCAAAAAAAGAATCCAGATATGGCTGAGTTGATTCGTGGAAAAAGTGGTCGGGTTTATGGGGATTTAATGGGCTTGTTAGCCACAATGAAATCATTACCGTTAGCATATAATAAAGATTTGCAAGAAGATAAAGAAGGAGTTTTTGATGCCGTTAAAACTTTGATGCCAGCTTTGCGGATCTTTAATGGTATGTTAAAAACGCTTAAAGTTAATAAGGATCGGATGAAGCATAGCACTGAACACGATCTTTCTAATGCAACCGAGTTAGCTGATTATTTAGCCGCTAAGGGAGTTCCATTTCGAGAAGCCCATGGGATTGTTGGTCGACTTGTTTTAAACTGTATTCAAACGAAACGAGACCTACAAGATATTAGCTTAGAAGAATTACAAAGTGCTTCCCCTATGATTGAAAACGACGTTTACGAAGAATTAGTTCCAGAAGTAGCAGTTAAACGGAGAAATTCCGAAGGTGGAACTGGATTTGAACAAGTTAGAAAGCAAATAGCGAAGGCTAAACAAGAATTAAAAAAATAAATTTTGAAGGGTCGAAGTCCTAGTACTTTGGCTTTTTGTTTGTTTAAAATAATAAAATTTTTAAATTAAGGTTGGTTTTTATGATGTTCAATGATATGATATTAAAAATTAACTTTTAGTTAATAAAAATTTAAGGAGATGAAGTTCAATGTGTAAATCCAAGTTAAAAACTGTCATGCAGTTTATGTTGTTAGTCGTTGTTGCGTTATGTGTAGGTAGTATTGCATCTCGACCAGCGCATGCTGAGGATCAATCATTGAATCGAGTCAAACAGAAGGGGACCTTGGTCGTCGCAATCTCGCCCGATTATCCCCCTTACGAATTTCAAGTTAATCAGAATGGTAAACAGGTCGATCAAGGAATTGATGTCGATCTGGTTAAACAGATGGCTAAAGATTTACATGTAAAACCGGTTTTTAAGAATATGAGTTTTGATTCTGTGTTAGTAGCTGTGCAAACTGGGAAAGCCGATATGGCAATTGGGGGAATTAATCCAACTCCAGCACGTCGTCAGAATGCTGATTTTTCTAAAATATATTATAATGGTGGCCAAGATTTCTTAGTTAACAAAAAAGATGCTGGGAAAATCAAAGATAAAAATAGTCTAAAAGGACAAAAGCTGGGAGTTCAGTCAGGAACACTACAAGCTCAACTGGCTAAGAAAAACATTCATGATGCTAAAATAACTCAAATGTCTAAAACACCAGATTTAGTTTTAGCACTTAAAACTAATAAGGTTGATGCAGTTGGAGTAGAAAAACCAGTTGCTGAAGCCTATGTAGCAAACGATAAGGATTTAGTAGCAGTTAAATCCGGATATAAGTTAAGTAAAAATGAAATCGGTTCAGCAATTGCTTTTCAAAAGGGAGACAGTTCATTAGTAAAAGCAGCCAACCAAACGATTGATAAGGTCCATCATGATGGTCTGATTAAGCAGTATATTAAAAATGCCGGAAAGTATATGAAAGTAAACGTTCAAAATACTTCTATGTGGCATTACTGGAAGTATTTTGCTGATGGGCTGAAATATACTTTGATTATTTCAATTGTTGGATCAATCATTGGAATTATCTTAGGGGTCTTGCTTGCTTTAATGAGAATTAGTAAATTTAAACCATTTAGTTGGTTTTCAATTAGTTATACCGAAGTAGTACGTGGAACACCAATGATGGTTCAAGTCTTGTTAGTCTACTTTGGACTGGGAGTATTAGTTAATATTCCTGCATTGACAGCCGGAATTATTGCAGTTTCACTGAATAGTGGTGCATATGTGAGCGAAATTATCCGGGGCGGAATTGCTTCTGTTGACAAAGGACAGTCTGAAGCAGCTAAAAGTTTAGGACTTTCAAAGAAAGATGCTATGGTATCTGTGATTTTGCCACAAGCCTTTAAAAACATCTGGCCAGCTTTAGGAAATGAATTTATTACCATCATCAAGGAAAGTTCAATCGTTTCAATCATCGGAGTTACGGATATCGTTTATGAACTGAATATCGTTCGAGCAGATACTTATCGGGGAGTTGCTCCAATCGTAGTCGCAATGGTAATGTACTTTGTATTATCGTTTACTCTAACTAGAGTATTAAACTACTTTGAAAGGAAGATGAACCATGACTAAAACTGATGATAAAGTAATGATTCAAGTTAAAGATTTAAAGAAAAGTTTTGGCGATAACGAGGTTTTAAAGGGAATTGATGGAACAGTTAAATCTGGTCAGGTAATTTGTGTGATTGGTCCATCCGGATCTGGTAAGAGTACCTTTCTTCGTTGTTTAAACTTATTAGAAAATCCCACTAGTGGGGAAGTTCTATTTGATGGCAAAGATATGACTAAGTTAACCCATAGCGAAATTGCTGGTCTAGGTGCTAGAATGGGAATGGTATTTCAGAATTTTAATCTCTTTCCCAATATGACAGTGTTAGAAAATTTGAAATTATCGCCTAAAAAAGTTAAGCACTTAAGCGATGAAGAGGCCACTAAAATTTCGCTTGATTTATTAGACCGGGTAGGTTTAAAAGATAAAGCAGATGTTTATCCTACAAGTTTATCCGGTGGACAAGCACAACGGGTTGCTATGGCACGAGCATTAGCAATGAATCCTGAAGTCATGTTGTTTGATGAACCAACCAGTGCTTTGGATCCCGAAATGGTTGGTGAAGTTCTTAGTGTAATGCAAGAGCTAGCTAATGAGGGAATGACAATGGTAGTTGTGACTCATGAAATGGGATTTGCTAAGAAAGTTGCCGATCAAGTTTGGTTTATGGCTGACGGTTATATTCAAGAAAAGAGTGATCCAGAAGCAATGTTTGAAAATCCGCAAACAGAACGGGCACAAGACTTTATTAATAAAATTATTACAGATTAAAAATCAAAAAATGCTCAATCACTATTTAAAAGTGATTGAGCATTTTTGTTTAGATATTATGTAGAGAGATGATCTAAGTTAACTTGAATTAACCTTATTGAGAGTAGATAATTAAACTTAGAGTGTAAAAATGGAGGTTAATCAATGTTTACATTAACTAATATTATTATTTTAGTGGTAACAAGTATCATTGCGGGGACTCTCAATGGGATTGTTGGTATGGCAACTCTAGCCTTGTATCCAGCTATGTTATATGTTGGAATTGAACCGATTACAGCAAATGTAACCATTACGGTTGGATTGTTATTTAGTGATGCTAGTGCGGTCTTGTCATCGCGCAAAGAGTTAAAATCCAATGTTCCTGAAACGATTAAAGTTTCAGCATTAGTAACGTTTGGATCCTTGTTTGGTTCAATTATTTTACTATATAGTTCTACAGAGAGTTTTAAAAAAGTTGTGCCTATTATTATTCTCTTTTCAGGAATTTTAATGGCACTTCCTAAAAAACATGGTTCCGCACAAAAAGTTAAAACTTGGGTTAAACTTGTCTCAATTATTGCTTTGGCAGCGGTTGGAGTTTATGAAGGTTACTTTGGTGCTGGAACTGGGGTTTTATTAACAGCAGTGCTATCTAGAATTACGACTGCTCCATATGCCGAATATAATGCGACTCGAAATATGGCAGCTCTATGTGCTGATATTTTATCAGTTATCATCTTTATTTTCACCATTCCAATTGATTGGTTAGTAGTACCGATTATTGCAGTAGGTTTATTTTTGGGAGGGTATTTAGGACCAATCGTGGTTCGTTTTATTCCTTCCAAGGTGATGCAATATGGGATTAGTATTTTTGCTATTATTGTATCGTTGTATTTAGGTTATCAAGCTTTTTTCTAGGTATAATAAAGAGACCATCGCAGCTTAGTTGCGATGGTTTTTTGTTAAATAAAAATAAGTGCCACGATAATGATAGCTAAAACTAAAATGAGGGTTAAAAAGCAGGGAATTAAATTCAAAATTTTTGTCATAAAATGCTACCTCCGTTTAATCGTAGTCGCCGTCATCATCGCCAAAATCAAAACCAATATGATTGTTATTATGCGTATATGCTTTTTCAAACCCTTTCATTTGACCACCGCCATAATATCCAGTTAAGCCAATTGCTAACCCAAAGACGGTTAAAAGCAGGCCGGTAATGAGAGTAATTTTCATAAATTTAACCATTGTTATCACTCCTAGTAGTTGATTTTTCTAGTTGGTTGCGTTTAAAGATTCGTTTTAATAGAGCTGATAAACTTTGAATGAGAAAACGAATAATGAAATAACAAAGTGGAATCAATGTAACGATAATTCCAATAATTAAAATTCCTAATCCTAAAGCTGCAAAGGCAATTAGCCCCTTTGAAGCAATGGTAGTAATTCCCATGGTAATTAATATTACAGCTGTCACTAAACTGCAGAACAATAAAATACTAATAACAAAAATCGCCATGATAATAAAGAACAGCAAACCAAGCGCAGCAGTTAATAAAACTGGAGAAGCCAATGCTAATAAAATAGTGACAATTAATTTAATGTTTTGATTAACACTTTTGTGTTTAACAGCAGTTTGGTTGGTTTCTTTTTCATCTTGAGAGATGGAATAATTGGCGGCAATTTGACGTGCTAATTGACGTGGGGTTCCCAAGTTATTAACGATTTTTTTATAGTCAGATAGGTTTCCATCTTCTAAGTATTCAGTATAATAATTTGTTGCTTCATCACGTTCCTTATTAGGTACGTTTTTTAAATAATATTTGAGCTCGGTGATATATTGTTGACTGTCGCTTGGCATCTTATTCACCTTCCTGTTTAGTATCGAAAATTTGATCAACGACTTTTTTATGTTCAATCCAATCGGCTTTGATTTGATTTAGCTGAGTCAATCCAGAATTTGTGATTTTGTAATACCGACGATTACGTCCGTCAAAGGGTCGATCATAAGTAGTAACCCAGTTTTCTTTTTTTAATCTTCTTAAAATTGGATATAACGTTGAATTTGAAATTGGTATGAAATATTTAACGTCCTGAGTTAGGGAATAACCATAATAATCTTGATGCGATAATAAGGCTAAGACCATTCCTTCTAAAACTTCAGAACTAATTTGAATTGCAATAATAACCCACCCCTTTGCTTATATTAATATTATACATCGTATAATATAGATTGCAACCATAAATTAAAGTTGATTCCTACTTTAGTTTGAATTTAATTAACGATTTTTTGGAAGCAAAAAGCCCGTAAAAATCATTTTTACGGGCTTAATCGGTATTTATTTAAGTAAATTAGCATAGTGGGCGATATTAACCACTACTTTTTTAATTGCTTCTGCATAATAATCTTGTTTTTTACGACTTAAATCATCTTTAAATTCTCCATTGGTTTCAAAAACATTTTGCACGCTTTTAATATGAAGATTATGGGGTAATGTAATTAAGTTTAAAGCTTGATAAACTGGCAGGATGGCCATTGATGCCAACAAACCGCCAAAGCCGCCCATTGAATAACTAATGCTTTGGATTGGCTTATTATTTACTCCAGAACCGAGATAATCCAAAGCATTTTTTAATGCTCCCGGAATGGAAAAATCATATTCTGGCAACAATAATAACAATCCATCTGCATTATAAACATCCGTTACCCATTTTTGGGCATTTTCAGGCAGCGTATTGACATAATCAGGAGTATTAAATGGTGGTAAAGGCTGATTATAGTCATCTAAATGATAGTCAGAAATGCGAATAAAGTTCAGATGAGCTTCACTTTGCAGCTCCAATTCGTCTTGATGGTTTTCAAGATAGGTTAAAATTTTATTTCCCATGGATGGTTCGCGAACACTACCTAGAATTACATTAATTGTGGTCATAATTATTCTCCTTATTATTAGTTAATAAAAGCAAGTGTAGCACTAATTATTTGTAAGTGTAAGAATGAATTTATTTTTTAATTAAGTATTGGTGCAGATAGTAAACTGGGATGCCTGCTAGAGTGATTGCTAAACCAACCATTGCTAGTCCGGTTTCATTAATTACTGTGGTTACTACGATAAACAATGCTCCGATAATAGCAATAATAGGTACTACTGGATACCACAACACGCGGTAGGGACGTTCTAATTCGGGTTCTTTTTTGCGCAGTACGAAGAGGGCAATAAAGAGCAGACAGTTGAAAATCCACATTACAAAGACCAGCATATCGGTCAAAAGATCAAAACTTCCTAATAAAATCATGATGATAGCGATAGTTAAAATAAACAGACTAGCAACATAGGGTGCTGCTGCTTTGTTTAATTTTTTAAATTGTTTGCTAAATGGCAATAGATTTTTACTTGCTAAAGCATATGGAATTCTAGCACCAGTCATGGTATAACCATTTACAGTCCCAAATACCGAAACTAAAATACCGATGGTGACTAGTTTACCACCAAATTCACCAAATAATTTACCCGCAACTTCGGCAGCAGTATTAGTATTCCCGGCGATAGCATCGATTGGCATGTTTTTCAAAAAGATCCAGTTCACTAATACATAGATAACCATGATAAAAGTTAATCCTAATACTACTGCTTTAGGGATATCTTTTTTTGGATTTTTCATTTCCCCGGCGATATCGCCAATATTAATCCAGCCTTCATAAGCAAACATAGTAGCTAATAAACCGCCTGAAAAGGCTGTTAGAAGATTAGCGTGATTTGTAGGGGCGATTGGCACAAAAGTTACATCAATGTGACCAGGCATGATTAAACCTACTACTACAATTAAGAAAATTGGAATTAATTTGAAAATTAAAGTGATTGATTGGACTGTTCCGCCAACTTTGGCTCCCATGGTATTTAAAGCCGTAATAAAGATGACAACTGCAATTGCAATTGGAACTGCTAATGCCATGTTTAAGTGGAGTAAAGTTGTGACTTGGGTGCCAAAAATGATAGCTAAAGCTGCCATATTGGCGGGAACATAGATTAACATTTCTGCCCAACCTAATAGAAACCCGCTAAGTGGTCCGTAAGTATGCCGCATATATTGCACACTACCACCAGTTTCTGGAATTGCAGCTCCTATTTCAGCTACAGTTAATCCTCCACAGATGGTTAAAATTCCAGCCACAACCCATGCTAAGAGGGTTAAACTAACTGAGTGCGTAGCATTTACCACACTAGCGGTTTTAAAAAACACCCCGCCCCCAATCACAGTTCCCATTACTAATGCTAAAGCACTAAACGATCCGATAGTTCGTTTTAATTTTTGTTCAGCCATTATCCCAATCTCCTCGATATTAAGTTCAAATTTTGTAAAAAAGAGCCTAGTTAGTTCAACTAACTAGGCTCTTTTACGTGATTTGATAATCGTAGAATATAAACGAACATCAGATGACCTAGTTAGTAACTCAACGAGTATCTAACTAGGCATCCTAAACTAACCTTACTTAGATACATACTTACCAAGTAGAGTTAGAGGAGGAGTTGTTTTGTGTCATCATTTGTTTGTTCATTGTTCATATTCCTTTCTGTTGTTGTTACTTATGATTAAACCATCAAAATTGATGTACGTCAATCATTTTTTAGAAAAACTTAAAATTAAAACGATTTAACTCTTAGCTTGCAGCTTGGTTACCCATTTTTGATAGGCGGCTTCTTCATTAGTTGACTGATAATCAGCATTTGCAAAGTTGTGATTTAGCAAATCAGATTCACTAAGATTTAAGTGACCTAGATTGGTAGCATTTGCAATTAACTGTAGCTGATATTTGCCATTTTTACTCGTCACTTTAACCTTTACCATGCCGCCAGGATTATAAACGGTGATTGTTTTAGCAAAATCTCCTTGATAATGGTTAATTGCATAGGCTAAGCTGGTTGATGACATCCCGGTTCCACAAGCGTTAGTAAAACCAACTCCGCGTTCAAAAGTCCGCACAAATAATGTATCGGGACCAAGAATTTGAGCGAAATTGACATTGACACCATCTGTGAAATAAGGATTTTCTCCGTTTAAATAAGTCCCTAAATTTTTGAGTTTATCAGATTTTAAAACTGTTTCTGAAACAAAGCTAATCAAGTGAGGATTGGGAACGGCAATTGCAGTAAACTTTAAATCTGGATCTAATGCTGGAACTTTTTGATCCCTAATCTGCTCTGTTTTTAGATTAGAAAAAGGAAATGCCTGTTGATTGAAGCGGATGGGAGAAATTGTAACTCCAAAAGTCGGCACTTGGTCGGCTAAATCAGGATATTTTTCTACTGCTAAATCAGCGTCTCTTGTTTCTACTTTGAATTTGTTCTGATCGTATTTATTAGCTAAATATCGTGAGATGGTTCGTAGTCCATTACCACACATTGAAGCAATACTGCCATCGGCATTAACAACGGTCATCTTACCAAGACATTCAAGATGGTCAGATTTGTCGACCACTAAAATCCCATCAATGTTATTTAAATTTTTATTATCAGATTGTTTTAAAGCGACCGTTAAGGATGAAATTTCATCTAATGTTGGTTGCTTAGCAAATTGAGTGACATCTAGAATGAAAAAGGTGTTTTCGGATCCGTGCACTTTGAGTAGTTCGATCATGATAGTCCTTTCAGTTTACGATACGATTATTATCAAAGAAATGCTGATAGATTAGTTTAACAGATTTTTCAGCATCCTCGTCATCAGTTCCTAACATTAAAGCAATCTTAGAAGCCCCTTGGTTAATCATATGGATTTTAATATCATGGTCGGTGAGAGGACGAATGATATTTTCGATGGTAGCCGAACTTTTCTGCATTCCTTCACCAACTATCATGATAATAGCATAATTATCAATCCATTCCAGCTGATCAGGATGCAAAGCAGCGTTAATTTCAGCACAAATTTTTTCTTTTTTGACAGGGGTAAGATGTTTGTTGTCAAAAATAATGGTTAAATCGTCAATTCCAGAGGGCATGTGTTCATATGAAACATCATATTTGTATAAAATTTGGAGAATTTTAAGTGTAAATCCAACTTCTTTATTTAACAAGTATCGATGGAGATATAATGCCGAGAATCCTTTAGAACTGGCGACTCCAGTGATTAAATTGGTCGGTTCAAACTCATTTTCGGGAATAATCATGGTACCTGGTAATTCTGGATGACTAGTATTTTTAACGTTAATGGGTATTTTAGCTTCGATAGCCGGAATAATAGCTTCATCATGAAATACGGAAAAACCAGCATATGATAGTTCACGCATTTCTCGATATGTCATCACATGAATACTGGTTGGATCTTTAACAATATGTGGATCGACCGAATAAATTGCGTTTACATCAGTAAAGTTTTCATACACGGAGGCATTTAAGCCTTTGGCAACAATTGATCCAGTAATATCAGAACCACCACGCGAAAAAGTTGCAATTTGATCATCTTTCGTAATTCCAAAAAAGCCGGGAAATACCAAATGAATATTGGGATTGCGGTATTTTTCCAAGTTATCGTATGTATCAGGTAAGACACGAGCATCTTGAGCTTTGTCGCTTACTAAGAAACCAATCTTTCGCGGATCCATGAATTTAGTTTTAATCCCAATTTGGTTTAAAACTTGGCTTAAAGTATAGGCATTTAAATACTCGCCTTGAGCTTTAAAACCTGCCATTAAATAGTCATCGTTTGGATAATTTTGGGATGGTAATTGTTCAATTGTCTGTGTAATTTTTGCTAAAATGCTGGGATCTAGTTGGAAATGCTCTGTAATATCTTGATAACGTGCAATAATTGCTTGTTGTAATTCTTGGTAATCTTCGTTGGCTAACACTGCGTTAGCGTATTGAATCAATAAATCAGTAACTTTTGTATCGCCTTTAAATCGAGTTCCTGGTGCTGAAACTACCACGGCTTTTCGTTCGGGATCAGCTTTGATAATTTTAATAATTTGTTCGAAATGATTGCCATCAGCAAGTGAACTTCCACCAAATTTAACTACTTTCATTGTTAGTACCTCACGGAATTTTGTTAGTGTGAAATTACCACCATTTAATTAAATAAGCAAATAAAACTTAGTAAGAAAGCGACGTTTTTAATTACAATTATATAGTAATAATTAAATTTTTATTTAATATCTGTTGACTTATTAGTCTTTATTAGTTATGATTTTAACAAATCAAATAGAGGTCGCAAATAACAAAATTAGTTAGTGGAGTTTTCCATTCAGCAAAGAAACTAACGAAAGGGTTGTTTGCCGAAGTGCCAAGTAATGGAGCTTGGTTAACTGGGACATAGCTTAATAGGTTATGGACTGTCGGAATTTTTCCGGGGAGCTATGTATAATCGATTCTAAAAGTAATTAAGAGTCTTTTTTGACGGAGCTGCCGGGCAAAAAGGACTCTTTTTTTATACAAAATTTGATTTTAATAAAAATACGGAGGAAATAAAATGCATGATGATATTGAAGTTCAAAATAACCAGTTAATGATTGGTGGAGTACCCGCTACCAAATTAGCTGATGAATATGGGACCAATCTGCAGGTGTATGACGTTAGTAAAATTAGAGATCAAATTCGTGCTTTCAAACGTGTTTTTGAAAAAAACAATCTCAAGTATGCAGTAAGTTATGCTAGTAAAACTTTTGCTTGTATCGCAATGTATCAAGTTTTGAAACAAGAAGATGCACATGCTGATATTGTTTCTGGCGGAGAACTTTATACGGCAATTAAAGCTGGGTTTCCCATGGATCATGTCAGTTTTCATGGGAACAACAAGTCACGTGCAGAATTAGAAATGGCAGTTGATCATCACGTGGGGATGATTATTTTAGATAATTTCTATGAAATTCAATTATTAAATGAAGTTTTGGCAGCTAAAGATGCCACAGCTGATGTGATGCTCCGTGTTTCTCCAGCAGTGTCGGCCCATACTCATGAATTTATCCAAACTGGTCAACAAGACAGTAAATTCGGCTTTGATATTTTAACTGGCCAAGCTGATGAAGCTTTACAACAAGTTTTGAATAGTGAGCGAATGAATCTCAAAGGGGTTCATTCCCACATCGGTTCGCAGATCTTTGAAACAAGCGGTTTTAAAATCGAAACTGAAAAATTAGTGAGATTGATGAAACATTGGAAAGATGAATTTGATTACACTCCTGAGATTGTCAATGTTGGTGGTGGTTTTGGAATTAAGTACACTGATGATGATCATCCTATTCGCCCTGAAGACTTTGTACAGCAAATCATTACTACCATGCAGGAAGAAACTAAAAAGTTAGGTTTAAAAACTCCTGCCGTGTGGATTGAACCCGGTCGTTCCATTTCAGGTCCTGCTGGAGTGAGCTTATATCGAGTTGGTTCCAGCAAAACAATTCCAAATATTCGGAAATATGTTGCGGTTGATGGTGGAATGGGCGATAATATTCGCCCTGCCTTGTATGGGGCTAAATATGATGCCGTTGTTGCTAACGATGTAGTTGATGATGAAACTGAACTAGTTACGTTAGCTGGTAAATATTGTGAATCCGGCGATATTTTGATTAAGGATATTGAATTGCCAAAGACTAAACCTGGAGATGTGATTGCGGTCTTAGCAACTGGAGCCTATGGATATTCAATGGCATCTAACTATAATCGGAATCCACGTCCTGCAGTAGTCTTTGTCGAAAACGGCAAATCACAAATAGCAATTAAACGAGAAACTTTTGCAGATTTGATACATTTAGACCAAAACTTAGACATTTAAAGGAGAAAATCAAATGGCTGAATTAAATGCACAAGAAATTATTCAATACATTGGTAACGCAGAAAAGAAAACTAACGTAAAAGCTTATCTAAAGGGCGATTTAGCAAACGTTGAATTTCCAAAAGATGTTAAAACATTTATTAATGGCAATACTGGTGTCATCTTTGGTGACTGGAAAGTGATTCAACCATTATTAGAAAAATATCAAAATGAAATTAGTGACTATGAAGTTGAAAATGATGGTCGTAATTCTGCGGTTCCATTATTAAACACTAAAAACATCGCAGCCAGGATTGAACCAGGGGCAATCATCCGTGATCAAGTTAAAATTGGTAAGGATGCCGTGATTATGATGGGTGCTTTGATTAATATCGGTGCTGAGATTGGTGACGAATCTATGATTGATATGGGAGCCGTTTTAGGTGGTCGTGCAATTGTGGGGAAACATTCTCATATTGGAGCTGGCGCCGTATTAGCCGGAGTAATTGAACCAGCTAGCGCGCAACCAGTACAAATTGACGATGATGTATTAGTTGGAGCTAACGCAGTTGTAATTGAGGGTGTTCATGTTGGCAAAGGAGCGGTAGTAGCTGCTGGAGCAGTAGTAACTGAAGATGTAGTCCCTTACACAGTCGTAGCCGGGATGCCAGCTAAAAAAATTAAAGACGTCAACCAAAAGACGCTTGACAAAACTAAATTGGAAGATGATTTAAGAGGTTAAAACATGGGAGAAGTTAAAACCGATTTATTAAAAATTTATCGAAATTTACATCAAATTCCAGAATTAGCGCTTCATGAATTTCAGACTCATGACTATTTAATGAAGCAAATTAAACAAGCAACTGCTGCGATTGATTATGCAGAAATTCAAGTTCCTAATGAATTGCCAACTGCAATCTTAGTGTTATTACACGGAACCAAACCCAAACGTACCATTGGTTATCGAACTGATATCGATGCGTTACCGGTATCAGAAGATACGGGATTAGACTTTCCCTCAAAACATGATGGAGTAATGCATGCTTGTGGACATGACATTCATATGACAGTTGCCTTAGGAGTATTACAGTATTTCGCTCAGCATCAGCCAACTGATAATTTGTTGTTTTTCTTCCAACCGGCTGAAGAAAGCGAAAATGGCGGCAAACTAGCTTATGAAGACGGTATTTTTACAGGGAAATGGAAACCGGATGAATTTTATGGGTTACACGATAATCCTCAACTTCCTGCTGGTGTGATTGGATGTCGGATGGGAACTTTGTTTGCTGGAACAACTGAAGTAGATGTTGATTTTACAGGAACGCAAGGACATGCAGCCTATCCACAATTTGCTAACGATATGATTGTGGCAGCTAGTCAATTTATTAATCAGGTTCAGACAATTGTATCGCGAAGCGTTGATCCAATTGAAGGCGGTGTGATTACCTTTGGACAATTCAATGCTGGCTCTATTAGAAATGTGATTTCTGGATCAGCTCATTTAAAAGGTACGATTCGAGGTCTGACACAGAAAATGATTGAACATATTGATGAACGTCTTCAATCAGTTGCCAAAGGAATTGAAACCAGTTATGACTGCCAAGTTGATTTGAAATTGAACCAAGGTGGTTACCTACCGGTGGAAAATAATGACAAATTAACAGCTGACTTTATTAATTATATGGAAGAAAATCCAAAAGTTGATTATGTAGAAACTGAACCAGCCATGACAGGAGAAGATTTTGGCTATCTATTAGCTAAATTTCCTGGAACCATGTTTTGGCTAGGGATTGGCGATCCCAAGAATCAGTTGCATTCTAGCAAGCTGGTGCCTGATACTAATGCGATTCAACCTGGAATTGACGCGATTACCGGATTCTTGCAACATCGGATGTTAGAAAAAAATTAGGAGAAAATATGTTTGAAAATACAGATATTATTACAGCCTTAGTCACCCCGTTTGATTGCCATAATCAGATTAACTACGATGCCTTACAAAAATTAGTTGATCGCTTGTTAAGTGAAGGCGGTAACGGATTTTTGATTGGTGGAACAACTGGTGAAACACCAACTTTAACTCATGATGAAAAGATTGATCTTTATCAACACTTTGTCAAGATTGTAGCTGGAAGAGCACCAATTATCGCTGGAACTGGTAGTAACAGTACAGCTGCTACCATTGAGTTTACCCAAGAAGTTAGCAAGATTGACGGGATTGATGCTGCTTTGGTCGTAGTTCCTTACTATAACAAGCCGGATCAAATTGGAATGAAGGCACACTTTAAAGCAGTTGCTGATGCGTCTGATTTACCAATCATTATGTATAATATTCCTGGACGAACTGGAGTAACGATGGATGTTAAAACAATTGTTGAATTGAGTCAATATCCTAATATTGTCGGAGTTAAACAATGTGGCACTTTACCAGAATTTGAAGAATTAGTGGAAAAAACTCCGACTGATTTTCTTGTTTACACAGGTGAAGATCCACAGGCATTATTTACGCGAACAATTGGCGGAAGTGGAGTTATTTCAGTTGCTTCTCACTTATATATGCCAGAAATGCGAGAAATGTTTGATGCAATGGATCATGATTTAACTCGTGCCGGACAATTACAACGTTATTTAACTCCAAAAATGCAGGCTTTGTTTATGTATCCATCTCCATCCCCAGTTAAGTTTATGCTGTCACGGAATGGTCTGAATGTAGGTGGGTGCCGTTTACCCATCACTAATTTAGAAGAAGCAGAACAACAAAAGTTATTGCAAGCACTTGGAGAAAAGGAGTCAACCAATGGTTAAAGTATTAGTTTCTGGGTTTCGCGGGGCAATGGGCACAAAAGCCGTCAAAATGATTACCGCTGATTCCGATTTAAAGTTAGTTGGTGTTTATAGTCCAAATGTTAATCCCAAGGATGCTGTTAAATATGATTTACCTAATGACTGTAAAATTTTCAATCATTTAGATGAAATTGAAACGGATGCACAAGTCTGGGTTGATTTTTCAACACCGGACGGGGCATTTGAAAATGCTAAATTTGCCTTAGAACACCACATGATTCCTATTATTGGAACCAGTGGTTTAGGCGATCAAGCGGTGAATGAATTACAAAAAATAGCCCAACAAAATCATGTTAATGGATTAATTGTCCCAAACTTTGGTTTGTCAGCAGTCTTGTTGATGCAATTTGCTAAACAAGCTGCCAAGTATTTCCCAGATGCAGAAATTATCGAAATGCATCATGCTGATAAAGCTGATTCACCTTCTGGGACAGCAATTAATACTGCTAAACTGATTGTTGAAGGACGTGAGGCAGATGGTCAAAAAAACGAAAAAGAAATTGAAACAATGCCGGGTACCCGTGGAGCTGATTATCAAGGGGTTCATATTCATGCCGTTCGACTGCCAGGATACGTTGCCCATGAGCAAGTATTGTTCGGTGGAACAGGCGAAGCGTTAACCATTCGTCAAGATTCGTTTGATCGAGAATCATTCATGCATGGATTAAACATTGCCATTAAAAATGTTGATAAATTAAATGGATTTGCAGTTGGTCTTGAAAATGTTTTATAAAAGAGGATAGTAATGAAAAAATATAATGTAGCAATTTTAGGTGCCACCGGTGCAGTTGGAACAAGAATGATTGAACAATTGGAACAATCGTCAATTCCAGTCAATCAAGTGAAATTATTGGCTTCAAAACGTTCAAGTGGTAAAGTTTTACAATATGATGGTAAAGATATTGTCGTTGAAGAAACCACTCCGGAATCTTTTGATGATGTTGATATCGTACTCGCATCTGCTGGTGGAGCTGTTTCGAAGAAATTTTTGCCCGAAGCAGTTAAACGTGGAGCTGTGGCAGTTGATAATACTAGTGCCTTTCGTATGGATCCTGAAGTTCCATTGGTTGTGCCTGAAGTTAACGAACAAGCAGTTTACGATCATAAAGGAATTATCGCTAATCCTAACTGTTCTACCATTCAGATGGTAGTTGCGTTGCAACCAATCAAGAAAGCAGCTGGTTTAAAACAAGTTATTGTATCTACATATCAAGCTGGTTCTGGTGCTGGTCAAACTGCTATTCAAGAATTAGATGATGAAGCACAACAACATCTAGACGGTGAAAAAATGACTGCAAATATTTTCCCTGTCAAAGGGGAAAAACATCATTATCCTTTAGCTTTTAATTTGTTACCCCAAATTGACGTGTTTGAAGAAGATGGTTCAACTCATGAAGAATGGAAAATGGTTCATGAAACCAAGAAGATTATGGCAGGCGATATGAACTCGGATGCTATCAAAGTTAATGCAACTTGTGTGCGAGTTCCAGTTGTGATTGGTCATGGTGAATCAGTTTTCTTTGAAGTGGAAGATAATAGCAAATTAGACACTGCTAAAGTACAAGAATTAATCAAGAATGGAGACGGATTAGTCTTACAAGATGATCCAGCCCAGCAATTATATCCACAACCAATTAATGCTGAAGGTCATACTGAGACTTTTGTGGGTCGAGTTCGTGAGGATCCAGAAAATCGTGGCAGTTATAACATGTGGGTTGTTGCAGATAACTTGCTAAAAGGTGCGGCTGCTAATACTGTGCAAATTGCAGAAAAATTAGTAGAACATGATTTAGTTCGTGTGCCTGAAAATTATTATGGCAAAGAATAAATATAATTAAAAACAGCTTCTGTCTGAAAAATTTCAGACGGGAGCTGTTTTTTAAAACTTATTTTTAGTAGCTAAAATTGTTGAAAACACAGATTCAGAAGATTTAATGAAAATACATTCAATAAAATTGATAGCGACAAGCAAGAGTTATTAATATAAAGAGTGTGTAGTTTAAAAATTATTGTTTCATAAAAGATTTATATCAAATTTTCTAACTCCTTAAGCATTAATTTACGTTGCTTAATCCCTAAATCTAATGTAAACAGTTGATATTTCGTGATTTCAGATAGATTTAAATTTTTTCGTAAAGTCTGTAATTCTTTAATTCCATTTAATTGTTCGTTGATTTCCGTTTTAATTAGATTTTCTCGTTCAGTTTTAGATAAATCACCACTGTAAAAAAGGTGCACCATGAAATCAGATTTAATTTTCCTTGGCTCTACTGGAGTGTGTAAATATTCAGCAAAATCTTTTCTCCCGCTATCAGTAATTGAATAAATTTTTTTGTCAGGCTTTCCATTTTGTTCAACAATTTTAAATACTACTTTCCCAGCGTTAGTTAGTTTATGCAAAATAGGGTAAATACTACCAAAAGAAGCGTTATAAAAATTACTAAAAATTGATGAAAATTTTTCTTTGATTTCATATCCAGTCGCTGGTTTTTCATTTAAAATTCCAAGAATAATATCGTCACTTTTCATGGTTCTTTCTCCTTAAATTAAGTGGTTTAATTGGTAAAAAGAATACTAAAATTGCAAGAATAAAAGCAAATGGGGCAACATATAAATATAGATGAGTAAATGCTTTAACATAATATTGCTTAATATTCTTTTGGAGGCTTTTAACGATTGTAACAATTATTAGTAAACGATTAATAACTAATTTAGAAATTTGTTGTTTTATTTTAGTTTGAATCGAAATTGGTAGATTAGTTGGTAAATGATTAGTAACTAAATAATGTTGATATTTTTGCTTAATTATTTTCGTTTTATTATTCATAATTATAGCAGATTGATCTTTTGCAGTTTGAGTTTTTGGTTGTTCATTAAGTCGATTTTGGTTTTTTTGGATGATATCATTTTTAATTGAATTTGAAGCATGAATTTTATTAATTTGATTATGCATATCTTTCATTGATTGCTTTTTGGCAGATTCTAAATTGAAGTTTAGGCAACTAATAAAAATTGCAACAGCTAGAACCGTCCCAAGTTGACGAAGAACCCCAATTACACTTTGCGAAGTCGTTAGTTGATTACCCTTGAATTCAGCAGTTGATAATACACTAATTGGTCCTACTAACAAACCATATCCAGCACCAACTAAACAACAGGAGCATAAATATAAAGGATAATTTATTGAATTATTCAGCATTGAGAATCCTAAATATCCTAATCCTAAGCTAATAAAGCCTAATGACAATAAATACTTTGAATTTATTTTGCTGATTAGAAGACCAGCCATTGGAGATAAAATAAAAATCATTATACTAGCTGGAGTGATTAATAATGCTGATTCAAAAGCTGTTTTGTTAAACAAATTTGTAAAAAAAGTTGGCATGATAACCATAAAACCAACTAATAAAAATTGTCCAACTAAGGTTGAAATAGCTGACAAATTAAAATTACTATTTCTAAATAATTTGAAATCAATCATAGGAACATTGGTATTCTTTTCCCATAGGTAGAAAAGAAATGCTGAGATCACAAAAATAATGGTTAACAACAAAATTCGATAATCAAATCCCCAAAAACGAATTTGAATTAACGCCATAGTTAAGGAAAACAGACCAATTATAGTTAATGAAGATCCAATCCAATCAATTTTATTATTTTCTTTTTCAATATGTTTAGGTAGATAAATCCAGCAAATCAAAAGAGAAACTAAGCCAATTGGAATGTTAATTAGAAAAATAGAGCGCCAACCAAGATATTCAGTAATAAAACCACCAATGGTTGGCCCTAATGCTGCAGCAGCACCTTGAGTAATTCCCATAAAAAGAGTTGCTTGATTTTTATTTTCATCTACCTGAGTTGAGATGCCTAAATCCATACTAAGTGGAAACAGAATGGCAGCTCCTAGACTTTGTAAAATTCTCCCAAATATTAAAATTTCGATATTTTGACTCATTCCACTAATAAGCGATCCGATTACAAAAATTAATAAAGCAGTAAGATAAAATATTTTTTTACCATAAATGTTAGCTAATCTACCTAATGGAATACAAGTTGCTGCAAAAATGATTGTATACGCGTTCAAAGCCCAGGAAATATTAGTCAGGTTAGTATGTAAACTAATCTGAATTTCAGGTAATGCAATATTCATAATAGTTGTATCTAACATTACGATGAAAATTCCAATACACATTGCAAATAATATAATACTTGATTTTTTGATTCTCATTTTAGCCTCCATTTTATATAAATAAGATTAATATAAATTATATTTATATAAAATGAAAAAGTCAATGTTATTTTTGGATTAAAAATCAAATAAAAAAGTATCATCATAAAAACTGAAAAAATAATAGTTTTTATGATGATACTTTTTAAATAGTAAATTGATTTAATATTCAATTATTTAGCTAAAATTGGGTCAACAAACTAACTTTAATTTGTTGTTTAAGATTATTTAATTCAGCAGCTTGATATTCAATAGCAGATACAAAATAAAATGAACGCTGAAAGCCGGCATCTAATTTAACGCTGGGAACATGATTCGGAAGTACTAACTTTGAGATAATCGACTGACCAATACCAGCTTGTAAAAACTGTAAAATCAATTCATTGTTGGCTAATGTCATTGAATGTTGTGGTTTTAAATTATTTTGCTTAAGGTATTGATCCGTAAAGTGACGAACTCCTGAACCTGATTCCCGAAGTAGCCATAAATCACTTTTGAGATTACCAGCACGAACTAGTTGGTCCTGAAAAAATGCCTGACGTTCTAAACCAGGAGTCACTAGCGGTTTTTCAATAAATCCAAATTGATATTCATGAGATTGAATTTTTTTGACAATTTGAGTCGAATTATCCATTTGCAGCGTAATTGACACATTCTTAGGAATTTTTAATTTTTTGAAAATATCGGCAATCAGACTTTCAGCAATTGTATTAGAGACTCCAATTTGGCACTTGATTTGCGCCTGATCATGATTTCTTAAATTATCAGCTAATTGTTGCTCTGCTTCAAAAAGCGGTAGACCTTGTTTATATAATTCTACTGCTGCCCGAGTGGGCTGAATCTCACGTTTACCTTTTCGTTCAAAGAGTTTCACACCTAAACTAGTTTCTAACTGTTTAATCTGTTGAGAAACAGTTGATTGTGATATAAATAATTGCTGGGATGATTTGGTAAAGTTGCCGGTTTCATATACACTTTTAAAAACTGAAAAATATTTGATCATTTTGACCACCTATCGATATATCCAATAATAACTATCTTTTTTATCTATTTCTCTAATCAAAAATATGTTGTTATCATTAATTATGTCATAAAGATATCACAAAAAGGAGAAAATCGATGACCAAAATTAAAGTTATTATTCCTGGATTGTTAGTTTCATTTGTAATTGCAATTGTTAGTCAGTTATTAACCAATATAATTCCTAACTTAGGTGGAGCGACAATTGCTATTATTTTAGGGATTATCCTTGGCAATACTTTTATTAAACAGCCTGTTTTACAAAAAGGGACTCATTATGCGGAAAAAGCTCTGTTGGAATATTCGGTTGTTTTGCTAGGTTTAACTATTAGTTTTCAAACGATTACTAAAGTCGGATGGCAAGGATTTGTACTGATTGTTATTCAAATGGCAATTACTATTATTGGAGCAATCATGATTGGGAAAGCCTTACATTTTAAAGAAGGAATTTATTTGTTAATGGCAGGTGGAAATGCTGTGTGTGGTTCATCAGCAATTGCTTCCATTTCACCAGTAATTGATGCCGACGACAAAGATAAAGAAATGGTAATTACATTGGTTAACCTGTTAGGAACAATTTTGATGTTGTCTCTTCCAATCATTGGTAGTTTAGTTTTTGGCACCAACAACGTTGAAAAAGGAGCATTAATTGGCGGAACCGTTCAATCAGTTGGACAAGTTATTGCAAGTGCTAGTATGGTTAATCAGTCCACGATTGATTTTGCTACCATCTTTAAAATTATGCGAATTATTTTGTTAGTGGTTGTAGTATTGATTTTTGGCTGGATGCACAAAAGGAAGATTGCAAATGAACTAGAAGCAGATGCCCAGATTAGTGGCAACGGTCATGGAAACATGGTTCCATGGTATGTAATTGGTTTCTTTGTTTTCTGTATTTTGAATAGTTGTTTACACTTACCCACTTTAATTGGAACTTCTGCTCATACACTTAGTAGCTGGTGTGAAATTACTGCGTTAGCTGCAATTGGACTCCGACTTGATTTAAAACAATTCTTCACTTCAGGAAAGAAGTTTATGGTTTATTGTTTAGGAGTGGGGACTATCCAGGTTGTGACTGTCATTATTTTGATTTTGATTTTCTTATAACTTTTGGATAAAGACGTATTATGTAAATTATGGATAGATTTATGTTCGTGAATAATTGCATTAAATATTTTTAATATTGGTCTTTATTCATCACGTTACGAACGATTTGTCAAAAAAATCAATTTAATGGTTGACAAAATTCTGATTTCAATTTAGTATACAAATCAAAGATATGAACGAAAGAGTAACCAAATGCTGAATGTACAGAAAGTCACAGGAGTTGAAAAGTGACCATTCACTGAGGCGAACCACACTCGTGATGATCCAGTATATTCTAGAAATTACTCGGTTTGCTCCGTTAAGAGCTGTGCCTTATTTACTAGTAAGGTGCCTGAGTAGATGGTAGTAATGCTATCTAAAATAGAGGTGGAATCACGAACAAATCGTCCTCAAGTTGTCATTTAATTGATAACTTGGGGACTTTTTTGTTTGATTCCAAAATTGAATTAAATGGAGCTAATTATGAATTATATTTATCAAGTTTTACCGAGTCTGTTAGATGGGCTCAAGATGACACTAGGTGTGTTTATTTTAACTTTGCTTTTTGCGTTGCCATTAGGAATAGTAGTTGCAATTTTACAAAAGTCTTCATTACGCATTATTCGGTGGATTGTTGATGTTTACATCACAATTATGCGAGGGACACCTTTGTTACTACAAATTGTGTTTGTGTACTATGGCTTGAGTTTGGCGAACATTGTGACCCTGCCCCGCTTTGAAGCAGCTGTATTTACTTTCGTGTTAAATTATGCGGCTTACTTTGCCGAAATCTTTCGTGGCGGGATGCAGTCGGTTGCACAAGGACAATATGCTGGTGCTAAAGTTTTAGGATTTAATCGGTTGCAGACCTTGCGTTATATTACCCTTCCCCAAGTAGTCAAAACAGTTATGCCATCCGTTGGAAACGAAGTAATTAATTTGGTAAAAGATACCTCTTTAGTTTATGTAATTGGACTTGGTGATATGATGCGTGCTGGAAACATTGCAGTGGCACGAGATGTTACTTTGATTCCATATCTGTTAGTTGGAGCAATGTATTTATTATTGACGATTATGTTAACCGTTGGAATGCGGTCCATCGAAAAACGACTCAATTATTATCGTTAGGAAGGAAAAATTATGCTAACAATTAAAAATTTAAAGAAAACATATAATCAGAAAACTATCTTTCAAAATTTGAATTTAACGGTTCCCAATGGGGGGATTTTAACTGTAGTCGGGCCTTCTGGAATTGGAAAAACGACTTTTTTAAATATTTTAGCTGGTTTGACAGCGGCCGATGCTGGAGAAATAATTTTAGATGGCAAGCAGTTAGAATTAGATCCGCGACGGAAAAGTACCGACGTGGGTGTTATTTTTCAGGATTTTAATCTTTTTCCCCAATATACAGTGACAGAAAATATCACTTTAGCTCCTAAAGTTGTTAAAAAAGAGCAACCAGCTCAATATCAAAAACAGAGTAATCAGTTACTTGCTGAATTGGACTTGAGTGATAAAAAAGATTCCTATCTATTTCAGCTTTCTGGGGGACAAAAACAACGAGTAGCCATTGCTAGAGCATTAGCTATGAATCCAGGTATATTAGCTTATGACGAACCTACTTCCGGATTAGATGAAAAGGCGACTGAACGAGTAACCGAAGTCATTCAAAAACTCCAACAGCGCGGCGTAACTCAGATTGTAGTTACTCATGATTTACCCTTTGCCAAAAGTTTGGCTGGAGAAGTTTTAGATTTTGGGAAAGACGTGGAGCGTTAGAAAGGAAACATTAATGACTTCGAAACGAAAAAAATTGCTTGGTAATCTTTTGGTTCTTGTTTTACTAATATTAGTGGCTGGAACAATTTGGTATCGTTTTAACCATCGTATTGATAGTTGGAGCAGTCTGAAACATGAAAAGACACTTAAGATTGGGATTGACGATACTTTTGTGCCAATGGGATTTCGAGATAAACACAACAAGTTGGTTGGCTATGATGTTGAAATGGCACAGGCAGCCTGTAAAAAGCTGGGATTAAAACCAGAATTTCAAGTCATTGATTGGTCAATGAAAGAAACTGAATTAAATACGCATCATATTGATGCGATTTGGAATGGCTACACCGTTACGCCCGAGAGAAAGCAACACGTTGCTTTTACAAATGGGTATCATCGTACAGGACAAGTTTTATTGACTCGAGCGGATTCTGGAGTAAATGAATCAAAAGATATGCGTGGCAAACAACTAGGAGTACAATCCGGATCATCTGGTTTCACTTTATTTCAACAAGATCCCAGGGCTTTGAAACAATATTTAACCAGTAAGCCAATTCAGTATGATACTTTTGACAAGGCAATTAATGATGTCAAAGTTAAACGATTGGATGCAGTTCTAATTGACGAAGATTATGCTCGGTATTATTTATCACACAATCAGCAAACCATTCCGTTAAGAATTGTGAAAACAACTTTCCCACCTGATGAAATGGCAGTAGGAGTTCGAAAAGAAGATAAGACTCTACGCCACAAATTAAATTGGGCAATCGCAGAACTTCGTCGGGATGGAACCGAACAACGATTGGCACGGAAATATTTTGGAAAAACTGATTAATTAACTATTAGAACATTTAAGTAAAGAAAATCCACCATTTTTAGGCTTATTTTATTTAAAGATGCTGCACTAGAAATTTAGAATGATTGGTTGGAATTTTACCTCAATAAAATAAATAATCCGTATTATATTTCAAAAATGAAATATTTTACTATGATAATTAAGCCTTATATGATATATTTAATTGTACGCAATAATGTTTTACAAAATACATGTATTTTGGTTATTATCTATTAATTTATGAAAGAGGTATCTTTATGTTTAAACACACAAGAAAACTACAATACAATGCCAAACCTGATCGTCCAGATCCAATTATGGCAAGACGTTTGCAAGAAGCTCTTGGTGGACAATGGGGCGAAACAACCGGTATGCTATCTTATCTTTCTCAAGGTTGGGCATCAACTGGTGACGAAAAGTATAAAGATTTATTGTTAGACACTGGAACTGAAGAACTTGCTCACATTGAAATGATATCAACTATGATTGGTTATCTATTAGAAGATGCTCCATTTTATAAAAATAAAGAAACATTGAAACAAGATCCTTCCCTAGCTGCAACGATGGCTGGAATGGATCCGGAACATGCATTAGTTCACGGACTAAATGCTAGTTTAAATAATCCTAATGGAGTTGCTTGGAATGCCGGTTATACTACTTCAAGTGGGAACTTGGTTGCTGATATGAGATTTAATGTAGTTCGAGAATCAGAAGCAAGATTACAAGTAAGCCGCCTTTACTCAATGACTGAAGACGAAGGCGTTCGTGATATGCTTAAATTTTTACTTGCTCGTGAAACCCAACATCAATTACAATTTATGAAAGCACAGGAAGAACTTGAAGAAAAATATGGTGTAGTTGTTCCTGGTGACATGAAAGATATCGAACATAGTGAGTTTAGCCACGTTCTAATGAATTTCTCTGATGGTGAAGGATCACGTGCCTTTGAAGGTCAAGTTGCTAAAGATGGAGAAAAGTTCACTTATCAAGAAAATCCAGAAGCTATGGGTGGAATTCCTAAAGTTAAACCTGCTGATCCACAATTACACAATGATCAAGGATAATTAAAAAAAAATTATTTATTGTGATTTTATTATAATAAAACACCTTCTTAGAAATTTTCTAAGAAGGTGTTTTGTATAGTAACGTCTTTTTTAAGGTAAATTATTTGTATGGATTTATTAGATGGTAAACTGGTGTAATTTTTATTTATTTTAAAGCAGCTTTTCGCTTATTTCTACGAATCTGAACAAAGTATAATGATCCAATCCAAATTAGCGAACCAATCAGGGCGATCAAGGAACTGGTTTTAAATAACAATACAATTGCTACAAAAACTAGAAATACTAATACTAAATAACTTGAGAAAGGATATAGTGGCATTTTGAAAATCAATTTATCAGCTGTGCCATCTTTATCAACTTGTTTGCGATATTTCATTTGCGCTAAAATAATGAGCGCCCACATAAACAAAAAGAGGGTAGTTGAGATACTAGCGATAAACACGAAGACACCTTTTGGAATAATCACATTTAATAATGTAGCAATTCCAACTACCAAGATAGAAAAAGTAATTGCGTTTTGTGGAATTCGACGTTTGGAAAGAGTTCCTAATTTGTTAGCGAATTTATTATCACTTCCGTTAGTTAAGGAAAACAACATTCGTCCTGTTGTATAAATTGATGAGTTACAAGCAGATGTAGCGGCGGTTAAAACTACGAAGTTAACTATACCGGCTGCACCAGTAATACCAATATTTTTAAAGACTGCTACGAAAGGACTAGCATCTGGAGAAATAGATTGCCAAGGAATTACACACATGATGGCAGCTAAAGCCCCAATATAGAATAAAATGATTCTGAAAGGAACTGCATCAATAGCCTTAGGAATGACATGAACGGGATCTTTGGTTTCTCCCGCAGTCATTCCAATCATTTCAACACCAGTCAGTGAGAAAACAACCATTTGGAATGAAAGAGCAAACCCTTGCCAACCATGTCCAAAGAACTTGTGGCTGTATAAATTGCTGACTGAGGCATGTCCAGTTGGAGTTTTATAGTTGATTAATACTAAAACTACCCCAATTGCAATAATAGCTACGATGGCCACCACTTTAATTAAAGCAAACCAGAATTCGGTTTCACCATACGCTGCCACGTTAATCGTATTTAGAGCATAAATCAAACATAAGATTACTAGACCGGTTAGCCAAGACGGAATGTTTGGAAACCAAAAATTAATATAGATTCCCGCTGCCGTAACCTCGGCAATTGCCCCAATAATCCAACACATCCAATACGTCCAACCAGCAACAAAACCAGTAGTGGTTCCTAAAAAGTGAGCAATTGGTTCAATAAACGAGTTAGCTTCTAAATCAGATAATAATAAAGTACCTAAGGCTCGCATGATTAAGAAACAAATTACTCCAGTGATGGTATATGCTAATAAAATAGAAGGTCCGGTTAAACTAATAGATTCACCAGATCCTAAGAACAATCCAGTTCCAATGGTTCCACCGAGAGCAATCAACTGAATATGTCGATTTTTTAATCCCCGTACCATTTTACGATCATTTTTTTGTGCCATACTTGTTCCCCTTTAAATATTCATAAATTATATTTGAATTTTTATTATACTTTTAATTTTATCATGCACCGATATTTTATGTTAGATATTCTAAAACTAAAGCAAAAAAAGTTGCTCTCAACCTTGATTGAGAACAACTTTAATAATTAATTTATTAACACATATCCATGCCCATTTTTTTGTATGATTCCATACTTTTAATGACAAGTTGGTCTGGAAGACAATGACGTTCTTCAGCAAGAGCATCCAATAAAGTCTTCATATCCATTAATTTATATTTTTTATGTGGATCATCTTTAGTCCAAACTTGCAGCTGAGCCATCATCCCGCCATCTTCGTGTTCAATGATATGACAATGATACATAAAGATTCCAGGATAGTTAAACCGCATTTTAACTCGAACCGTTTCACCGGCATTTACGCCGATGGTATCTTTGTAGCCATGTTCATTTGGATAAGGAGCTTTTCCATTACGAGAGACTACCTTAAATTGACCACCGTGAGTATGATAAGGGTGAATCATTCCTCCACAACAATCATTAGTATTGGTAATATCCCAATATTCTGTCTTGCCAAGTTCCTGTCGATCATCAATTCGCATCATACCGAATTTTTTACCATTAATTTCTACTTCTTCATCCGTTCCAGACATTACTACTTGGTGAACTGGAGCATCTGGATCAACTTCAGGATAATCAATCTTGGTAAGTTGATTTGGAATTTCGGTGTTGTCAGGAGCAAATTCATGAATTTTGAATTTTAAAATTGGGGTGTCATCTGAATAAAGAGTAACTTCGTCGCCAGGTTTATATTTACCAAAGTCTAAGACTACTTCAGCACGTTCAGCACAAGTAATCATGAGTTTAGTCATGTAAACTGGTTCTGGCAAAATACCACCATCAGATGCTACTTGAATCATTACCATGTCATCACTTAAATGTAAACGCCATTCACGACGATTAGAACCATCTAAGAAACGAAGCCGAACTTTTTGAGTTGTAACATCAAAATAAGGGTTAACTGTTCCGTTGATCAAGGCAGTTTTTCCTTCAGTTCCATCGGGATCGTAATCTTTGTCATAATTCCATTGATTATTTTCATCAAATGTTCGATCTTGTAAAATAACAGGAATATCATCTACCCCATAGTTACGTGGTAATGGTAATTTGGCTTCTTCCTGGTCTTTAACAATTACGGGAGCAGCTAAACCGTGCCAAACATCCCATCCAGTTAATGGACATGGATGAGCGTGTAGCCATAACGTGGCAGCGGGCTGGTCGACTTTAAAGTTGATTTCACTAGGTTTGCCAGGAAAGACTGGGGCATGACATCCACCATCAACATAAGGACCGGGAACATCAAGACCATGCCAGTGAAAAGTAGTTAATTCTGGCAAAGTGTTTTTTAAAGTAACGTGGTAGTTTTTACCACTTTCATAAATAATTGTTTTACCTAGGAGACTTTGATTATAGCCCCAAGTTTTAGTTTTTTTGCCAGGTAGAATTTGAGTTTCACCTGGTTGTGCTTCAACTGTGTACCAAGTATCAGTTTCAGTTTCCTTATCGGGTTTCAGCACTTCGGGAATATTTAATTTGCTTTCGGGCGCGTCGGATACTTCTAATGGAATATAGCCGCCATCGTGATAATCATAAGCGGATTCATTAAAGAAATAGTTATTGTAAACTTTATGTTCTTTGTCAGTCATTGGTTTGACTTCCCTTCTTATTTACTACTTTTAGTTTACTACAATTATAATGTACGCGGAAAAGTTTAGTTTGTAAATAGGGAATACTTAAAGTGGTAGAATTACTATGGTTATTAACCATTGCAACTTTGATTTTAATGATACGAGGTGTAAAAATGTTTACTGATTCTGATTTTTTAGTTTTTAATGATCCCACGTTAGCGGGACGGATGGATAAAATTAGAGCAATCATTGATCCAAAATTTGAAAAAATGGCAGTTCCAATGATAAAAATTTTGGAGACAGCAACGGGTGAAAAGTGGTTTGCCCACATTGCCAAACATCGGATGCGGACTACTAATGCTCCTGATACTACTTGGGTTGCTTTTTCGATTAATAAACGAGGATATAAAATGCTTCCTCATTTTGAGCTTGGATTTTGGCGTGACAATCTCTATTTATATTTAGCGGTTGAAAGTAACATGAAACCTAAGCAAACGGATGTAATTTATCCTAAATTGAAAGCTCTAAGAAGAATAGTTGATCAATTACCAAACTACTTTGTCCTTAGCCAGAATCATATGATTAACCAAACAATGCCTATAACTAAATATGCTGAAGTTGTGGAACAATTTAAAAAAGTTAAAGCATTAGATGTGTTAATCGGCATCAAAATCAAACGTGGTGATAAGCGTTTTGAGACAAGAGAACTTGATGTTGATTTGCAAGAAGCGTTGAAGATTTTACTTCCATTATATGAAAAATTAGTATGATAATTATCCCAAATAAAAAAGAATCGACATATGTCGATTCTTTTTTATATTCTTGATAGAATAATTTTTATTGTTCTTCGTACCATGGGTAATGGAAGTTACCTGGACGGTCAGTACGTTCATAAGTATGAGCACCGAAGTAATCACGTTGAGCTTGTAATAAGTTAGCGGGAAGAACTTCTGAACGGTATGAATCAAAGTATGAAACAGCAGCTGCCAATGAAGGAACTGGAATACCATATTCAGTAGCAAAAGCTACAACTCGACGAGCTGAGTCTTGGTACTTGTTAGCAATGTCACCAAAGAATGGGTCCATTAACAAGTTCTTAAGATCAGGGTTCTTTTCAAAGGCTTTAGTAATTTCGTCTAAGAATTGAGCACGGATGATACATCCTTCACGCCAGATTTGAGCTAATTCGCCATACTTAAGGTTCCAGTCATGGTTATCTGAAGCCATACGCATTTGTTCGAAACCTTGAGCGTAACTCATGATTTTACCGAAGTATAATGCTTGACGTACATCTTCAACAATATCATCGCTACCAAACTTAGGTTCTTTAGATGGGCCATGAAGTACTTTAGATGCAGCAACACGTTCGTCTTTTAACATTGAAACGAAACGTGCGTAAACTGATTCAGTAATAACTGATTGAGGAGCACCTTCATCAAGAGCATCTTCTGAAGACCATTTACCAGTACCTTTGTTAGCACCACGGTCAAGAATTGCATCAACGATAGGTTTGTTCTTGTCGTCGCCAAGATCATCTTTTCTAGTTAAGATGTCAGCAGTAATTTCGATTAAGTAACTGTTAAGTTCGCCTTTGTTCCAATCTTTGAAGATTTTAGCAAGGTCGTCAACTGAGTAGCCAGCAGCATTTCTAAGAATGTTGTAACTTTCGTCAATTAACTCTTCGTCACCATATTCGATACCATTATGAACCATTTTTACATAGTGACCAGCACCGTTAGGGCCGATGTAAACAACACATGGTTTGCCATCTTCAGCTTTTGCAGCAATCTTTTCTAAGATAGGTGCTACACGGTCATAAGCTTCTTTTTGACCACCAGGCATAAGTGAAGGACCTTGTAAGGCACCAAGTTCACCACCAGATACACCCATTCCGATGAAGTTAACACCAGACTTAGCAAGTTCTTCGTTTCTTGCCATTGTGTCATGGAAGTTAGTGTTACCACCATCAATAAGAGTATCACCCTTATCAAGAAGTGGAAGAATTTCATTAATAACTGCGTCAGTTGGTTTACCAGCTTTAACCATCATTAAGATAGTACGTGGTTTTTCAATTGATTCAACAAAATCTTTAAGATTATATGCAGGGATCAAATGTTTGTCAGCATGATCCTTCATTACTTGTTCGGTCTTTGATGCGCTACGGTTGTAGATAGCTACGGTGTAACCGCGGCTTTCAATGTTAAGGGCAAGGTTTTTACCCATAACAGCCATACCAACAACTCCGATGTTTGCTTTTTTGTCAGCCATAATATACCTTCCTTTTTGTATACATGTTTTGTATTTCTAATACATACATAGTTTATCATTACATTTTAAAATTGTGAAATAGATTCACCCATTTTTTGAAAACGCTTTATTATCTAACGTTAGGGTAATACCAAGAGTTTCCATCACGAGCCAAGAGTTCATCAGCCGCCTTAGGACCCATCGAACCTGGTTTGTAGTTAGGGAAATCTGGTTGAGTAGTATCCCAAAGATGTTGAATAGGATCAACGAATTTCCAAGCAGCAGCTACTTCTGGCCAGCTAGCAAAGTAAGTTCCATCACCATTTAAGATGTCATGGAAAAGACGTTCATATGGAAGAGGCACTTCAGCAGCTCGTTCTGGTGATTGAACGTAATCCAAATCAACAGTTTCAGTATGGAAACCTTGTTCAGAATTTTTGGTATTGATATTTAAGACAATTCCCACTTTGGGATCAATCAATAATGATAGGACATTTGATTGTAATTCTTGAGGTTGTTTAGTTCCCTTAGCAAAAATATCAACTAGTGGCTTCTTGAATTCAATGTCAATTCGACCTTGTTTAGCAGCTAATTTTTTACCAGAGCGAACATAGAAAGGTGTTTGTCCCCAACGTGGATTATTGAAAACAATCTTTCCAGCAGCATAAGTGTCATTATTAGAATCCTTTGGAACTCCTGGTTCGTCACGATAGGCTGGAGAGCCATCGCCTGCGCCGTATTGCCCACGAACGAAGTTTTGCTTTACACCTTCAGCATCGTAAATTTCCATACTTTCCAATGCTTTAACTTTTTCTTTTCGAATCTCTGTATCAACAAAAGTATTGGGTTCTTCCATTGCTAAATAGCTAACAATTTGGAGAGCATGGTTTTGTATCATGTCACGAAGAGCACCAGCTGTATCATAATATCCAGCTCGATCTTCAACACCTAAGCTTTCAGCAAGAGTTACCTGCACATTTTTAATGAAGTTTTGATTCCATACTGATTCGATGATTGGATTGCCAAAACGAATAACAGGAATTGCCTGAGTTGTTTCTTTACCTAAATAATGATCAATTCGGTAAATTTGATTTTCATTAAAAGCACTCGTTAATTCATCGTTTAATTTTTTAGCTGACTCGTAGTCGCGGCCAAATGGTTTTTCAATTACTAAACGGTTGAAACCACCATTTTCAGATAAAACACGTTGATCTTTTAAGTTTTGGGCAACAATGCCAAAAAATTGAGGGGCCATAGAAACGTAGAAAATACGGTTACCTTCTAGTTCGTATTTTTTATCAAGGTCATCAGCAATTTTACGTAATTCTGCATAATGATCAAGGTTATTTACATTATGTGACTTCCAGTAGAAGTGGCTTGCAAATTCTTCAGCTTGTGCCTGGTCATCTGTTTCTGATGCAATAGAATCAATAATTTTTGCTCTAAATTCGTCATCAGTTAGTTCTTTTCGAGAGAGACCTACTAAGGCAAAATGTTTACTCAAACTACCTTTTTTGTAAAGATTAAAGATAGCTGGGTACAACTTCCGCAATGCAAGGTCGCCAGTACCGCCGAAAAGCATAAATAATGCTCGTGTTGGTGTTTCAGTTGCCATAACGTTCACTCCTTTTATAAAATTCTATACATACTAAAGAGTATACCAAATTCTAACATAATAAAAGGGGTTTGTTCCCTTGAATCGTCTAAATGTAACCGCTATCTTATAACGTGTTAAGATGGGGGCAAAAAACAACTGTTTAATTTTAATTGATGGCTATTTTTCATTAAAATTGCAGTTGTTTTTTGTTAGAATGATAATCTAACTAAATTATCACAAATAAAGGAGGTCAACATGTCAAAGCAAAATGAGACAACGGTTCAAGCTATACCACAGGATAATAAGTATTGGTGGAAGGATGAAGTGATTTATCAAATTTATCCACGTTCATTTCAGGATTCAAATGGCGATGGAATTGGTGATATCCAAGGAATCATTTCGCGTTTGGATTATATCCAGGGATTAGGAATAACAGCGATTTGGATTTCACCAATCTATAAATCACCGATGGTTGACATGGGTTACGATATTACTGATTATCAACAAATCGACCCTGTTTTTGGGACTATGGATGATGTTGATGAATTAATTAGCAAGGCTCGTGACCGAGGAATTAAGATTATTATGGATTTGGTTGCCAACCATACTTCTGATCAAAATGCCTGGTTTCAAGCTGCTTTACATGATCCTCAAAGTAAATATCGTGATTATTACATTTTTAAACATACAAATGACGGAAAAGCTCCAAATAATTGGCGAGGGACATTTGGTGGGTCAACATGGACTCCAGTTCCAGGCGAACCAGGAACATATTATTTCCATACTTTTGCAGCTGAACAACCAGATTTAAATTGGGAAAATCCCGAATTGCGTCAGGCTATGTATAAAATTATCAACTGGTGGCTAGAAAAAGGTATCGCCGGATTCCGACTGGATGCCATTACACAATTGAAAAAAGATTTAGATTGGTCTAGTCTGCCTGCTGATGGACGTGATGGTTTGGTTAATGTAGAACGAAAAGGACTTAATCGTCCAGGTCTTGGTAAGTTTTTACGTGAATTACGTGACGAAACTTTTGCAAAGTATAATGCAGTTACAATTGGAGAAGCCTATGGAGTTAAACCCGAAAATTTGTCTGAATTTGTCGGACCAAATGGCTATTTCTCGATGATTTTTGATTTTAGTTATTTGAATATTGATGTGGCTGATCCGAATGAATGGTATCGGAAAAATGATTGGCAAGTAGCTGACCTAGCCCACACAATGTTTTCAAGTCAACAATCAATTCAAGAAGCAAATGGTAATTTTGCAAATGTGATTGAAAATCATGACCAAAATCGGGCATTGACGAAATTCATTCAAGATCCAAACAGTAGAACACCAACAGCTGCCAAAGCATTGGCGACAATGTATTTCTTTTTACCAGGTGTTCCAATCATTTATCAAGGTCAAGAACTAGGAATGAAGAACTTTGAACGGACTAGTATTGATCAATTTAATGATGTTTCTTCATTAAATAACTATCAACGTGCATTAAACAATGGGTACTCTGATAAAGAGGCACTAAAATTTGTTAATTGGCGCTCACGAGATAACGCCAGAGTTCCAATGCAATGGGATGACAGTGAGACTGCTGGCTTTTCAACCCATGCACCTTGGCTTGCTCCTGGAAATCATCGTGCTGGAATCAATGTATATAATGAAGAAACTGATCCAAATTCTATTTTGAATTTTTACAAGAGAATTTTGCAAATTAGACAAAATCCACAATATAAGTCTTTATTTGTAGAAGGAAATTTACAACCACTTTCGTTGGCGGATAAAGATATCATTGGTTATGAGCGTAATTATCAAGCACAAAAAATAACCATTTTAGTTAATTTAAACAATCAAGTAGTTGATTTAGGACAGCAATTCATGGGTAAAGTGATTGTTGATTCACTGTCAAATCCTGCTGATTATCCGACAAACGTTGAGAAATTAGCACCATTTCAAGCAATAGCATTAAAATCGGAATAATATGAATTGCGTGTTTAGGTTCTTAAATTGAACTTAAACACGTTTTTTGTTGCAAAATGCAGCTTAATTCTGAGTTAAGTTACAAAATGTGTACTCTGTATTACATAATTACAAAAACGCGTTTTTTTTTAAACTGTCTGTAATCTGTTTGTAATGTAGAGCCTTTAACATGGGTATTGTTGATTGATTGACGAAATCAACATCAAATTAAAAATTAAATAAATAAGAAGAATTCAAAAAGGAGAGTAATATATATATGAAGTCAAAAGGTCTTAAGTCTATCGTTGCATTAAGTGCTGTATCATTGGGTGTTTTATTTGCCGGAGCAAACAGTGCTAACGCTTCAACTAAAGTAACTGTTCAATCAGGTGATACACTTTCAAAGATTGCTAAAACTTACAATGTTTCAATCCAAAGCTTACAAGAAGCTAACAAAATTCAAGATATTAACAGAATTTATGCTGGTGAAACATTTATCATTGGTAATGATGGTGATGTTCAAGTAGCTGCATCAAGTGCTCAAACTGCACCTGCTACTGTTAAAGCTCCAGTACAACAAGCACAACCAGTTCAAACTCAACAAGCTGCAAAGCCAGCAACAACAACTCCTGCAGCACAACCAGCTGAACAAGCTAAGCCAGCCCAAGCTGCTGCTCCAGTACAACAAGCACAACCAGCTGCTCAACCAGTTCAAACTCAACAAGCTGCAAAACCAGCAACAACAACTCCTGCAGCACAACCAGCTCAAACTGTAAAACCAGCTGCTCAACCAGTACAAAAACAACAAACAACTCAGGCAGTTGCAAAACCAGCCCAAGCTGCTGCTCCTGCAAAAACAGCTACTACTAATAATTCAGCTGCTGCAAACAATGATGGTTCATTAGATTCAATTGCTGCTGTTGAATCAGGTAACAACTACAACGCTCGTAATGGTCAATACATTGGTAAATACCAATTATCTTCATCATACTTAAATGGTGATTACTCACCAGCTAACCAAGAAGCAGTTGCACGTCAATACGCAATTAGTCGTTATGGTTCAGTTGCTAATGCTGTAGCTTACCGTAACTCACATAACTACTGGTAGGATTAAGTTTTAAACAATAAATTTTAATATTAAAAGGCCGAGATGAATCTGATTCATCTCGGCCTTTTTGTATGTAATAATTTTTTAATCTTATTCTAATTATTTTTGCTGAAATTAACAATATAAATCTGATTTTTAGAAATAATGATACTGAATCTTTAATAGTGAAAATAAAATTCACTACAAAATGTATAAATTAGTCAAACGTTGGTTATTTGGTGTTATCGTCATATCCACATTTACAAATGGAATTATTGGATTCTTTGGTAGTAATTAATTCAGAAAAAGAAGATATAAAATATCTGAATGAATTATATTTACATTAAGAGACTTGAAAAAATAATCTATAAATAAAAAAGCAGTTAGTAATGTGAAATCTTAATGTTGGACACGTTATTAAATTTTCTAGGAAGCAAGTTTTCGATATTGAATCGGAGATTTGCCTCCTAGTTTTGTTTTTATTCGAAATTATATTTAATTTTGGACATAGTAAAAAACCTTTAAGTCAGATTTATCATCCAATACTTAAGGTTTTTTATACAAATTATAATTTTGAGAATATATGAATATCGTGATGATGCTAAATTAGACAATTAATTTCGTGCTTAATGCAAAAAAATAATTGTCTAATTAAAAGTGTTGAATACAATTTCAGTGGTTAAAGTAATTAATTACAAGTTCATTTTATTATTTTGTATAAAAAATATTTATAATTTTATTCTATAAAATTGATGATTATGACTGCTGTGACAGCAGTTTGGTGGGTCATAAGAGAGGAATAATATTTATTTACATCACAAATATTGATGATACAATAATATAAAGGGCTTGATTATAATTTTTTTAATCACTATTAATTGTTAATTATCGCGGGGAGGAGCATTATTCCAATTAAAATAATTGCAATTAAACCAATAGTAATTTTTAAAATTATATCTCTAATGTTTGTTTCTTCAGGTTTTGGATGTTGTTTATCTAATTTGTTGAAGCGTTTTTCTAAATCGTTATCAAGTAATTTTTTGTTTTTTTTCATAATAATTTTATTATATATCTTATAAAAATAATAATCAATTAATAGTATTGACTTAAAAAGGTGGTGATTTTTATCAGCTTATTGCAAAAACAAAAATATCGACGAACAGTTAAAAAGATTCAATCGTTGGCTCCCAAGTATCATCAAATGAATGACGAGGAATTACAACAACAAACTCAACAATTGCGTAAAGAAGTTCGTTGTAAGTCCAAAAAATTAAAAAGTATTATGCCTCAAGCATATGCAGTTGTATGTGAAGCTTGTGAGCGTGTTTTAGGGATGCGTCCCTTTCCGGTTCAGATACTAGGAGCTGTTGCCATGGAAGATGGTAATATTGTTGAAATGAAGACTGGTGAAGGGAAAACGTTGACTGCTACGATGCCAATGTATCTTCATGGATTATTAGGCTCTGGGAATTTTTTGATTACTGCCAATGAGTATTTAGCTTCTCGAGATGCTAAAGATATGGGGAAGGTATATCGTTGGCTGGGTCTAACGGTTGCCAGTGCAGTACCAGAACTTGGCAGCAAGCCAGAAGATCGTGATTTAGATGAAATTTATGGTTCTGATATTGTTTATACCACTAATAGTACTTTGGGATTTGACTATTTATTCGATAACCTTGCCAAGTCGATTAGCGATCAGCATTTACGTGATTTGAATTTTGCATTGATTGATGAAGCAGATTCTGTGCTGTTAGATACTGCCCAGACACCACTAATTATTTCTGGAGTGCCACGTGTTCAGTCAAATTATTACCAAACTGCTGATCAGGTGGTGAGATTATTAAAAAAAGACACTGATTATGAAACCAGTGACGACTTAAAAAATGCTTGGTTTACTCCAAGTGGAATTGTAAAGATGGAACAATATTTGGATGTTGATAATTTACTTTCTAAAGAGTGGAAAGATCTTTATCGACATTTGGTTTTAGCTTTAAGGGCTAATTATATTCAAAATCGAGACCAAAATTATATTGTGAAAGATGATGAAATAGTTTTAATTGACGCAGAAAACGGACGTGAGCTCCCAGGAATGAAAATGCAGGCGGGAATGCACCAAGCTTTAGAAGCTAAGGAACAACTGCCAACTTCAGTTGAGCAACGAACCATGGCAACTATTACTTATCAAAATTTATTTCGCATGTTTCACCAATTAGCTGGAATGACAGGAACGGCTGCTACTGATAAAAAGGAATTTTTGGAAGTTTATAATTTATCAGTTTTTAAAGTTCCAACTAACAAACCTAATATTCGAAAAGATTTACCCGATCACCTATTTATTGGGAATCGAGCCAAATTAATGGCAACTTTAGATGTTGTTAAAAAAGCTCATGAACAGGGACGTCCTGTTTTGGTTGAAACTGGATCATTAGAACTATCAGTTCTTTATTCTAATTTATTATTAAAAGAACGAATTCCTCATAGTTTGTTGAATGCCAGAAGCGAGGTTAAAGAAGCTGACATTATTAAACATGCTGGGGAACTTGGTGCTGTAACTGTAGCAACTTCAATGGCTGGTCGAGGAACAGATATTCAAATTGATAAGGAAGTCGAAAATTTGGGTGGACTTTTAGTTTTAGGAACCGAACGAATGCAGAACCGCAGAATTGATAATCAATTACGAGGAAGGGCTGGGCGACAAGGATCTCCTGGTGAGAGTGTTTTCTATGTTTCACTAGAAGATAAAGTCGTCACAGAAAATGCTTCTAAACACGTTCGTAAGTTTGCATATCGAAACGCTGACAATGAAAAGCAGGAATTAAATAATAAGGGACGTTTTCGTAATGCCATTGATGCTTCTCAAAAGAATCTGACTAACCAAGAACGTAACGCTAGATTTGATACGTTGCAATATGGAGAAATTTCTCGTTTACAGCGTGATAGTGTTTATCGAGAGCGAAACTTAATTATGCAATCTCAAAATTTAGCTCCAGTGGTTGAGCTTTGTTTTAAAAAGGTAGCACATCAGTTTGTTTATGAAAAAGAGGAATTGCCTAATCCTGATAGTTCTCTTTTAGAGTTTATTTATCAAAATATTGATTCTGAATTTCATGCAGATCAAGATTTAAACAGTTTGTCTGATAAAGAAAAAGAAAGATTATTACTTCAGGTAATGCATGATCGTTTAAAAATAATGCATAAAAAATTACCACATGCAGATCAATGGTTATATTTTGAAAGACTTGCAATTTTACGGTCTGTTGATCAGGGATGGGTTGATCAAGTTGATCAACTTGATATGTTAATGCGGGTTACTAAGAGTCGTTCAATTGCACAGGTTAATCCTATTTTTGAGTTTCAAAAAGAAGCACAAAAGTCGTATCAAAAAATGCGTGATGCAATTAATCTGCAAGTAGTGAAAAATATCACTAATTCTGATGTAATTCCCCAAGATGATGGAACTGTTGATATTGAATTTCCATAAAGAAAAGGAAGTTACTAATTAAAATGAAATTTTTGCGAACACATACATTACTATCACGAACACTTTGGATGTTATTTTTCTTAACCATTCTTTTGTTAGGACAAGCAGTTACATTGCCTGGAATTGATCCAACGGTTGCTCATGTAGCTTTAGAGAAACAAACCTATTTACAATTTTTAGGAGTAGCAGTAGGTGGACAATTAAGTGTTCCGACCCTTTTCTCTCTTGGATTGGGCCCATATATGACTGGGTTAATCGTTTGGCAGGCGTTGACATCATTAGATTTAGAGTCAATTAATCGTATGTCAATAAATCAGGCAGGGTATATTCAAAAATTCATTACTTTGATTATTGCGTTTTTGCAAGGATATCCAGTGTTGCAGTATGTTCAGCCAGCTCTCAAACCGATTTATATTGGGAACACTCAGGTACCAACTTCAATAATTAGTTTTGGTGCTGTTTTAATATTAGTCGCAGGATCCATGTTTACAGTCTTTTTAGGTAATCTAAACAATGACAAAGGGTTGGGCGGTATTTCGATGATGATCTTGCCAGGAGTACTAATGGGCTTGCCAAAAACTTTACAAGTTGGGTGGGGTTCATTTAATTACAAGCTAACCCCAATTAATTTAATAGTTGCTGGGATTGTGACACTTCTAGTTATTATAATTTTAGTTATGTTGTTGCAAATCGAACTTCGCATTCCATTACAGAAGCCATTAATGGAAGGAAGTGGTAGTAAATCTTATCTTCCGTTAAAACTATTGATTGCTGGGGCAATGCCATTTATGTTTTCATCTACTTTATTCATGTTACCTAGAAACTTAGTTCAAGGTAACTATGATTTTAGTCAAACAGGATTAGGAAAGTTTATTTTGCTTATGACAAATCAGCAAACAGGGTTAGGAATTGTTAATTATGGAATTATTATCATGTTGTTAACCTATGCATTCGGCTTTATTACCGTACAGCCATTACGACTGACTAAGCAAATGAAAGAAAACAATGAATACATTTTTGGGATTTTCTCAGGTTCAGATACTAGTAAATATCTGTTGGATCGTTTTTTCATAATGGCAACTTTTGGAGGATTATGTTTTGTAATTATGGCAGCGATTCCTTTAATAATTGGATTGAAATATCCAGGGATTGCTAATTACACTCTTTACATCGGGAGTATAGCTATTCTGGTTACTTTAATTCAAGTTTTGTGGGATCAGATTCGTGCTCTTTACAGTAAGAATCATTATCGTATTTTTTAAGGAGGGAAGTAATTGAGCTTAATCATTCCAAACTTTAAAGATTGCCAGAATAAAGCACTGGTTGATTTACCAGAAGTGGTTTTGGCACACATGTTACAAAGTGATAATGAACAAAATGTTCAATTAGTTTTTTTACAACAGTCTTATACCTTGAATCGGGATTTGCAGGCGACAGGATTACAAAATGTTCCTTATTGGAATGCGTTTGATGATATACAACAAGTAAAGGATCGAAACGGATTACCACTTACTATTTATGACTTTTCGCTTTCAAATGGTATGGAGCCGATTTTCAACAATAGTAATAATAAATTATGGTTATATCAAAATAACAAGTTAAAAATGGAAGTACAACTTCATAATCAAATTGAAATTGAACAAGTGATTCACTTTTTAGATGATGGTTATATACGAATTGATAACTATGATGATCGTGGTTTTCTTAGTACATCCAAATGGTGTACGCATGAAAAAAAACTTATCAAAATGAAATGGTTTACTCCATTTCATGAAGCAGTAGCAGAAATAAATGCTAAAAATAAGGTAACAATTAATCCTGATTTTCGAAAATTTTTCAAAAAAGACAGCTATGTTGACGTTAATCAATTAGTAGCAGAAATTTATAGCAGACGCTTCAAACGTCCCTCAGTGGCAATTGCGGCATTTCGTTCGGGAGCTGATCTGCAAAATCAATTTTACTTAAAGCTCCCTGCTGTTCGTAAAATTGCTTTATTAGATCAAGATGTTTCATTAGCTAAAGTTAGAGATAGAGTTTCATCTAATCAAAAAGTAAAATGGGTTTTTCCTAGTCAAATTTTGGAGAAACAATTTACAAAAAATGAAACTAATCAGCATAAAAAACTTGATACTACTGCAATCGAACCTTATCCGACTGATTTTAATTTGGGTGCTAGCAATGAATTTGAAGCTCAAATTGTTTATTGGCAGTTTAAGCAGCAGTCTAACGAAACGATTGAAAAAAGTTTGATGAATATCCTTCCTATGGTTTTAAAAAATGAAAAAACAATTTTATTGATGGATGCACCAACAGTGCAACAAGATTTAATTAAATCTTTAGCAAAACAGTGGATTAAAAGTATCACAACCGTTGATCCTGATGGTAGTGATTATCAAAGATATTTTGAGATTGGGAAGCCACAATTATTTAGTACAGAAGCTGAATGGATAGATTATCTAGATGAACATTTAGAAGATGAGCCAGAAGTGCTGGATAATGAACAAATTCATCAATTTTATCGTGTTGGTAATTTTCTTTCTAGGATTAAGTTTGTAACTGAGAAGGACGACATCAATGAAATTTTCAGTAAAATTCGACTTTTTATTGATCAGAGTGTTCAAGCAGATTTGCGTAAACAAATTTTAGCAATTTCAACAGGAGTTCCAATTATCAGTTTTGCTGTAACTGATTTAGTTAAACAAGGTGGTAATGGATTTCAAGAAACCACTAGTACTCAACTGCTTGAACAGGTTAATTATTTTTTACAGAATTTACATCATTGGAATCAAGGATTGGTTGATAGCGTTAGTTTAATAGAAGAATATGAACCAGATAAACTATTAAAGCGCTGGAAGGTGGTGATGATGGATGGCTAAACCAAAGATTATAACCCCAGTAATTCAGTTTGGTGATCGGGATTGGACGACTTATTCTGACTATTTAAGTGATGATTTTCAATACTATCAATCAGATCAGCCAGATCTTCATCAACAATTTGTGACGGATAAACCGTTATTTAAAACGAACGGAAAGTTAAATCCGGCATATCGAAATGCTGTGTTTATTCTAGACGAAGGATTTCCTTGGTTCGACGATTTAGATATTTTAAAAAAATTACCAGCTAATGAGTTATTAGTTAATTCAACTGTAAAGTTAAGCGATGAAAGTAAACATATTTTAGAGCTTAAAGGAGCATTTTTCTTTGATTCCAACATCAAACCACAACAATTGATGAGTGACATTCAACATTATTTTTACTATGACCCAGATGGTTATCGATTAGATGCACGTGGATGGCACATTAATAAAAAGTCAGTTAAATCAATATCGCAGCGTGGAGATATCTACCACGAATTAGAGCTAAATCCAAGTGATGATTGGGAACTATTGATGACTCCTAATGATTCTACTTATATTCCTGAAAAGATGGGCGATAAGATATCCCTTGATTATCAAGAAGGCTCACAAAGTAGAATTGGAATAAAAATCAATCAAATTGATGCTCAGACTCATGAATTAATTCAATCCGTTTTTTTACAAGGTAAACAACTCCAAAAAAGTTTTGCAATTTCTAGCGATGAAAAATCAACTTTTTTTCAAGTTTTAATTTATGGAAAAGGTCGCGGAACTGTTAAAGTTGGAAATCTTCACATTCGTCGTTCTCGTGGACCATATGGTGAAATGATGCCAAATGATCAAGTGATTTCAGATGAAAAGCTACAGGGTAATGTTGGTATTTATTTTGACGCTGGCGACTTAAAGCCACCACTTAATGTTTACTTTGCTGGATATAGAACTAAAGAGGGTTATGAAGGTCGACGGATGATGCAGAATTTTGGGGCACCATTTCTATTAATTTCTGATTGGCGTTTGGAAGGTGGAGCTTTTTATCTTGGCGATGAAGCATTTGAAAAGCAAATTGTTCAGGCTATCAAAGACACTTTAAAAAAATTACATTTTAAAGATAATGATTTAATCTTATCTGGGATGTCAATGGGAACATTTGGTGCTTTGTATTATGGTGCCAAACTAAATCCTAGTGGAATCGTAGTTGGAAAGCCATTAACAGAAGTAGGGACAATTGCTCAAAATGGACGAGTTAAACGTCCAAATGATTTTCGCACTAGTGAAGATATGCAGCTTTATTTTGAAAACGATTTGTCTGAAAATTCGAGTCAAAAATTAGATCAGCGATTTTGGAAGAATTTAGAAAATGGTTCATTAAGTCAGACTACGTTAGCAATCGCCTATATGTTTCAAGATGACTATAATCGTGATGCTTATCAAGGAATCCGTAAACGTTTTGAGATTTTAAATCCAACTGGAAAGCTGTTAGCAAAAGGATTTGAGGGTCGACATAATGATCAAACTGGCCAGGTTGTTGCGTGGTTTCAGCGTCACTATTGGCATCTGCTGGAACAATATGGTCGAAAACGCCCTCCCAAGAAAAAGAAGAGGAAGAAAAAATAAATGGAAACAATGTACATTTTGCATTGGGACTCAGATGATACCAATACTGATACTTATGGTGCACAGGTTAATTATCAAAATAATGGCACGGTTCAGTATCAAAATGAACTTCAGCCAGCTGGGAAAAAAATTCATTGGTGGGAAACACATTATTATGGTGATCCTGATCCACTTAATGAAACTCGTTATGGAAGCAAAAGACTACCACAGTTACCTAGGAATCAAGTGTTTTCGCTAGTTTTTAGTGGGTCAGCAGCGCCTGAAAATTCAGTTGGTCTAACTGTAATGAGTTTTGATGAAAGTGGACAGCTGTTAAACCAAAAGATGACTTTGGAATCGAAACTTGATTTTCGGTTGGATGATGAAGAAAAAGAATATGAAGTATCGCTGGTAAAATTCAATAACACTAAACTCCTTTTTCGAGGATTATTAATGATTCCCGAATCTATGTTGAAAAATTATCAGATTCAGTCCCATTTAGAGCAGGGGTTTATTGATTTTATTCCACGAGCCACATCTAAAGCAGGAACTGGTGAAATCATGGTGCGTAATTTTCATCGAGTAATAGATGCCATTGAACTCCCAGAGACAAATTTAGATGTTCCTGTTCGATTAGTTTTGATTAATGACAGTTGGGATTCAAAACAGCTGCAATATGTTGGTAATGATTTTCAAAAACAATTTCAACAGAAACGAGTTAATTGGAAGGCCAATGATTTAAAGGCTCAAAATCTAATTAATTCTGTAGATATGAAGTTGAAAGGAAAGTAGAGGTTTTTATGAATTTTTTCGTTAATCAGGCAATGGGCATCGGTAATTCCGGTGTGGAGCATGCCGAATTTTATCGAGCTCGACGTTTTAAACAAGAAAGTATCCCGTATAGATTTTTATTTTTAAATTTAGTTCCCGAATTACATCGGGCAATGGATCGCTGGGGATTGAAAGATAATGAGGTTTTAAATCTCTGGGAATATCTCGTTTTGGGCGGAGATTATTTAAAGACCGGACTTGCTAAACGGATTAAACCTAGCAGCGGGACCACAGTGGTTGATTCTACGAATACTAACCGGAAACGTGAATTTGTCACTGATTCCGGCATGAGAGTTGTCCAGCATTTTTATAAAGGACCAGACAAACAGCATCCTGATAATAAGGTTTTACAAGTTGGTATTTCTCGAGTTGAATTATTTAGGTCATCAACCGGAGAACGAAAAGTGATGTATGAAATTGAAAATGATGCTCATCGCGGTGCAAATGTCGTTAACATTCATCTTTTTGATGAAAATGGACAACATATGTTTTTCCGTAACTTGCATGGATTACATCGTTATTTCTTTGAACAAGTTGATAAAGCATACGGTGGTAACAGTAATTTTATTATTGATCGAGGCGAGTTTGCAGATGATGTTTTGATGCGGGATCGAATTCCTAACTCAAAGATTATTTACATAGTGCATGCTGATCAATTGTCCAATCGGGATGATAAAAAGTATCCATTATGGAACGACCATTATGAATTCTTATTGGAAGATTTACATAAGGCCGATAAAGTCATTACTGCAACTAAATTACAACGTCAGGATATGCTGGTTGATGATCCAACTGCCGATGATATTGTAACTGCTATCCCTGTTGGCGGTGTACGAGATGGTATTGCTAAGCAGAAGAATCGTAATCCACACAAACCATTCCGCTTTATTACGGCATCACGTCTAGCAGCTGAAAAACATATTGATATTGCAATTAAAGCCATTGCAAATCTTCATGATCAAGGTATTGAAGTTATGTTTGATATTTATGGTCAAGGAGAAGAACAAAACAAGTTGGAACAAACCATTAAAAATGTTCATGCAGGGAATTATATTCATCTCAAGGGACTTTCCAATGATTTAGAGCATGTTTACCCTGAATATGATGCATTTGTTTCAACTTCATTTTCAGAAGGATTTGGGCTGACTTATATTGAAGCTTTGAATTCTGGATTGCCAGTTATTACCTTTAATGCTCGTTTTGGAGCCCAAGAATTAGTTCATGATGGTGTAAATGGTTATCTTGCAGATTTACATCGTGGTGATGATAAATATAATGTAAAACAAATTGAATCTGCCATGAACAAATTGTTGTCTGGTAATTATCATAGGATACAGAGCTCTACTGCTAAATCAGTAGCTGATTTCCAGGATCATATTATCGCTAAGAAATGGAGGATGCTGTTGGATGGATTACGTACTAGTAAATAACGTTGTTTCCGATAATCAATGGAAAAAAATCAAGTCTGAGTTTAAAGACGATAAAACCCCAAATGTTATTTCATTGGTTTCCGCACCAAAAATTGGGGCATATTTTGGTGAAGCCAATATCAATGGTTATAACGTTTTGGATCATTTGACTCATCGGAAATATCATTTTGGAAAATATCGGTTTTTTAACGATGTCCCAGTTCCATCTTGGGCAAAGATTTTTGTAAATCGGGATGGTAGTATTTCAATCTTAGACCGTGGAGAAGAGATTGGGAAAGAATATTTGTATCCGAATACTAGACGAGCAGTCCAAGATGTTCGTTATACCAATGAAGATGGCAGTTTGGATTATATTGAAGAATATGCTTTCGATGGAACATTATTTAGTAATCTTTTCTATGCTGAAAACGAGATGTTGGAAATGGTTTTTTATGATCAAAAACAACGACCCGTTGTTCGCTATTACCTTTATGAGGGGGTGATTAATTACATTACGGTTGAGGATCCAAAAACACAAGAAGTTATCGAACATTACGATAATTTGCCAGACTTTTACAATGATCAGGTTAAGCGTATCGTAACTGATCAAGATACAGTGATTATTTATTATATGGGAGTTGAGCTTACTGCTTTGCGTGGAACAAAATCTCATAATATTTTACGTTTAAGTGAAAGCCCATTAGATGATAATCAAAAAGTAAGAGCTAATCTTGTAAATATATTGTATGACCGTATATCTACTATTCAAACGGTACAAGTTACACAGGCTTATTATGATATTTTGAAAAGGAAGCATATGCCCCTTGAAAAAGTAGAATTAATTAGTATTTAAGTTATTTTGCTTGTTGAGGGAGATAACTGACAGTAGATGATATATATAACAAAGGAGGGATTCCATGAGTAGATTTAATGAAAAAAGGCGTGAAACACTTTTTGAAAACAATAAAAAAGTTCGTTTTCGAATGTATAAAGCCGGTAAGCAATGGCTTGTTTCTGGAACAGCAACTGTAACAGGTATTGTAGCCAGTTTATTTTTAGGTGCTCCAACTACCTTAGCTGATGCCACGCAACAAATTGCAAAACAAGCAGAGAATCAAAATGACTTATTGGTGAACAAACAACAAGAAACGATTCCTGCCACCTCTGAATCAACTAGTTCCCAATCTACTAGTAATCAATCTAATAGCATTGATTCACATTCATCTTCTGATGAAGATAATGGTGCTACATCTAAGAGCACTTCAACCTCACAATCAGAAAATGATAATACACAAAGTACTAGTAAATCAGATAACGGTTCACAAAAAGATAATAACGCTAAAGTAAATAACTTTGCCAAAGCAAACCAGGACAGTCAGTCACTTAGCAACACTGACAAGAATGCATCAAACAGTAAATCAGTTACTGACAATGCAGCAAGTCAAAGCGACGATAAATCTACCAAGGTAAGCCAAGACAGTCAGTCACTTAGCAATTCCAAAGCTACTGACAAAGATAATGTAACTAGCAATAAGAATATTGAAAACTTTGCAGTTGCAAGTAATAGTCAATCAGACTCAGTAAGTGCAAACCGCTTCTTTGCTGCTGGCAACGAGTCAGGCACACAAAGTGGTTCTGATTCTGACAGTAATGCTTCAACTAGCGAAAGCAGTAGTCAATTAGCAGACAGCCAATTGCAAGCATCACAACAATCGTCAATGTCTGAACAAGTACAACAAAGTCTTTCAGCACAACAATCAACTTCAATTAGTGAAGATTCACAAAACCAATTGAGAAATGCTGTTACAAACTTTGCAGCACAACCTCAACAGTTTGCTGATTCTAATGTTGATCCTAAAACCGGAGAAGCAAAAGTTAATAAGGATAATTTTTTAGATTATTTTAATCTTAACGGTGATGCTAAATATGATCCTGCTACTGGTACAATTACTATTACTAATGATGATTTTCATCAAGTTGGAAGCTTTTCATTAAAAACCGCCATCAATGTTAATCAAAGTTTTACATTAGATGGTAAAGTTTATTTTGGTGAAGGAGCAGATGGAATGGGATTTACATTCCATCCTGGGAATGTTGATGAACTTGGAGATGGTGGTAGCTCACTTGGAATTGGTGGGCTTTTAGATGCTTTTGGGTTTAAGTTGGATGGATATTACAATGGTGCAGATAAACCTGATGAACCACCTCTTGGTCCGGATGGTCAGTCAATACCATATGGAAGTATTTATGATCCATATGGTGGATTTGTAAGTACTAATTCCAAAGGGGACCCTATTCTTGATCAAAGTAGTGTTCAGTTCTTAGATAATCCATGGACTACTTTGCCATTTCGTCTTGCTTACAATGTAACAAATCGAGAAATGACGATTAAGTATAATGGTCTTACATGGAGTAAAATAGTTGATACTTCTTATAAGTCTTTAGCATTTTCAGTAAGTGCTTCTACAGGAGGCGACCTTCCTGCTGCACATAAATTTATAATTAATAGTTTTGATTATTATGAATCTGCGACTGTAAATGTTAAATATGTTGATACTCAAGGTAACAAAATTGCTGATGGGGAAGTTAGTTATCCACAAGGTGCATATAAAGGCGATCCTTATTCAACCAGTCAATTAAATATTGATGGATATACTTATGTTGGTATGGGTCAAGGGAGTTTGCCTGCTTCAGGAACATTAACTAACTGGGGTGATAATGGTGATGTTACTTACGTTTATGTAACAAACAAACATGGATCAATTTCAAACAGTACTTCAATTAGTCAATCAAGTAGTACTAGTGATTCCGAATCCACAAGTACTTCTGTAAGTGACTCAAGTAGTACTAGTGATTCCGAATCAACGAGCACTTCAATTAGTGACTCAGGTAGTAAGAGTGATTCTGAATCAACGAGCACTTCTGTAAGTGACTCAAGTAGTAAGAGCGATTCTGAATCAACGAGTACTTCAATCAGTGACTCAAGCAGTACTAGTGATTCCGAATCAACGAGCACTTCAATCAGTGACTCAAGTAGCAAGAGCGACTCTGAATCAACGAGTACTTCAATTAGTGACTCAAGTAGTAAGAGTGATTCTGAATCAACGAGCACTTCAATTAGTGACTCAAGTAGTAGGAGCGATTCCGAATCCACAAGTGCTTCAATCAGTGACTCAAGTAGCAAGAGTGATTCTGAATCAGCAAGTATTTCAATCAGTGACTCAAGCAGTAGGAGCGATTCCGAATCCGCAAGTGTTTCAATTAGTGATTCAAGCAGTAGGAGCGATTCCGAATCTACAAGTACTTCAATCAGTGACTCAAGTAGCAAGAGCGATTCTGAATCAGCAAGTATTTCAATCAGTGATTCAAGCAGTAGGAGCGATTCAGATTCTGAAAGTATTTCAATCAGTGATTCAATCAGTAAGAGCGACTCTGAATCAACGAGTACTTCCGTAAGTGGCTCAAGTAGTAAGAGTGATTCAGATTCTGAAAGTGCATCAGTTTCTGATAGTATGAGTGCTTCAAAAGAAAGATCAGAAAGTACCTCAGTATCAACTGATAGTAACTCCGCAAGCAAGTCCACATCTGCTGAATCAGATAGTGCAAGCACAAGTATCTCAGACAGTGCTTCAACTAGCGGATCGAAGTCAACATCTTCATCAAATGCAAGTGATAGTGCTTCAGCAAGTGACAGTGACAGCACTTCAACTGCGCATAGTGAAAGTGACTCAGCATCTAAGAGTGGTTCAGGAACTGACTCAGAAAGTACAAGCAAGTCAGCTTCCACGAGTGCCAGTGATTCAGATTCTGCAGCAAAGAGTACTTCCGAATCCGCAAGTACTTCCACTTCAGACCAAAGCAATACTGGTTCAGCAAGTACTTCAGCAAGTGCTTCAAGCTCAGACAGTGCTTCAATTAGTACAAGTATCAGTACCTCAACTGAAAAGAGTACCAGTGATTCTGCAAGTAAATCAGCATCAGAATCAGACAGTGCTTCCATGAGTAAGTCAAGCTCAGACCCACGGTCTGAATCAGACTCTGATAGTGAAAGTGTTTCCACGAGTGCTTCCGAGAGTAGCTCAGATAGTGAAAGTACTTCGGAAAGCTTGAGTAAATCAGCTTCAACTAGTACCAGTGATTCAGCTTCCGTAAGTAAATCAGTAAGTGATAGTGCTTCATCAGTAAGTACTTCCACTTCAACGAGTACTAGCGACTCGGAATCAACGAGTACTTCGGTAAGTGACTCAAGTAGCAAGAGCGACTCGGAATCAACGAGTACTTCGGTAAGTGGCTCAAGTAGTAAGAGTGATTCAGATTCTGAAAGTTCATCAGTTTCTGATAGTATAAGCGCTTCAAAAGAAAGATCAGAAAGTACCTCAGTATCAACTGATAGTAACTCCGCAAGTAAGTCCACATCTGCTGAATCAAATAGTGCAAGCACAAGTATCTCAGACAGTGCTTCAACTAGCGGATCGAAGTCAACATCTTCATCAAATGCAAGTGATAGTGCTTCAGCAAGTGACAGTGACAGTACTTCAACTGTGCATAGTGAGAGTGACTCAGCATCTAAGAGTGGTTCAGGAACTGACTCAGAAAGTACAAGCAAGTCAGCTTCCACGAGTGCCAGTGATTCAGATTCTGCAGCAAAGAGTACTTCCGAATCCGCAAGTACTTCCACTTCAAACCAAAGCAATACCGGTTCAGAAAGTACTTCAGCAAGTGCTTCAAGCTCAGACAGTGCTTCAATTAGTACAAGTATCAGTACCTCAACTGAAAAGAGTACCAGTGATTCTGCAAGTAAATCAGCATCAGAATCAGACAGTGCTTCCATGAGTAAGTCAAGCTCAGACCCACGGTCTGAATCAGACTCTGATAGTGAAAGTGTTTCCACGAGTGCTTCCGAGAGTACTTCAGATAGTGCAAGTACTTCGGCAAGCTTGAGTAAGTCAGCTTCCACGAGTGCCAGTGATTCAGATTCTGCAGCAAAGAGTACTTCCGAATCTGCAAGTACTTCCACTTCAACGAGTACTAGCGACTCTGAATCAACGAGTACTTCCGTAAGTGGCTCAAGTAGTAAGAGTGATTCAGATTCTGAAAGTGCATCAGTTTCTGATAGTATGAGTGCTTCAAAAGAAAGATCAGAAAGTACCTCAGTATCAACTGATAGTAACTCCACAAGTAAGTCCACATCTGCTGAATCAGATAGTGCAAGCACAAGTATTTCAGACAGTGCTTCAACTAGTGGATCGAAGTCAACATCTTCATCAAATGCAAGTGATAGTGCTTCAGCAAGTGCCAGTGACAGTACTTCAACTGTGCATAGTGAAAGTGACTCAGCATCTAAGAGTGGTTCAGGAACTGACTCAGAAAGTACAAGCAAGTCAGCTTCCACGAGTGCCAGTGATTCAGATTCTGCAGCAAAGAGTACTTCCGAATCCGCAAGTACTTCCACTTCAAACCAAAGCAATACCGGTTCAGAAAGTACTTCAGCAAGTGCTTCAAGCTCAGACAGTGCTTCAATTAGTACAAGTATCAGTACCTCAACTGAAAAGAGTACCAGTGATTCTGCAAGTAAATCAGCATCAGAATCAGACAGTGCTTCCATGAGTAAGTCAAGCTCAGACCCACGGTCTGAATCAGGCTCTGATAGTGAAAGTGCTTCCGAGAGTACTTCAGATAGTGCAAGTACTTCGGCAAGCTTGAGTAAATCAGCTTCAACTAGTACCAGTGATTCGGCTTCCGTAAGTAAATCAGTAAGTGATAGTGCTTCATCAGTAAGTACTTCCACTTCAACGAGTACTAGCGACTCGGAATCAACGAGTACTTCGGTAAGTGACTCAAGTAGCAAGAGCAACTCGGAATCAACGAGTACTTCAAGTAGTAAGAGTTATTCAGATTCTGAAAGTGCATCAGTTTCTGATAGTATAAGTGCTTCAAAAGAAAGATCAGAAAGTACCTCAGTATCAACTGATAGTGACTCCGCAAGCAAGTCCACATCTGCTGAATCAAATAGTGCAAGCACAAGTATTTCAGACAGTGCTTCAACTAGTGAATCGAAGTCAACATCTTCATCAAATGCAAGTGATAGTGCTTCAGCAAGCGATAGTGACAGTACTTCAACTGTGCATAGTGAAAGTGACTCAGCATCTAAGAGTGGTTCAGGAACTGACTCAGAAAGTACAAGCAAGTCAGCTTCCACGAGTGCCAGTGATTCAGATTCTGCAGCAAATAGTACTTCCGAATCCGCAAGTACTTCCACTTCAAACCAAAGCAATACCGGTTCAGAAAGTACTTCAGCAAGTGCTTCAAGCTCAGACAGTGCTTCAATTAGTACAAGTATCAGTACCTCAACTGAAAAGAGTACCAGTGATTCTGCAAGTAAATCAGCATCAGAATCAGACAGTGCTTCCATGAGTAAGTCAAGCTCAGACCCACGGTCTGAATCAGACTCTGATAGTGAAAGTGTTTCCACGAGTGCTTCCGAGAGTAGCTCAGATAGTGAAAGTACTTCGGCAAGCTTGAGTAAATCAGCTTCAACTAGTACCAGTGATTCAGCTTCCGTAAGTAAATCAGTAAGTGATAGTGCTTCATCAGTAAGTACTTCCACTTCAACGAGTACTAGCGACTCGGAATCAACGAGTACTTCGGTAAGTGACTCAAGTAGCAAGAGCGACTCGGAATCAACGAGTACTTCCGTAAGTGGCTCAAGTAGTAAGAGTGATTCAGATTCTGAAAGTGCATCAGTTTCTGATAGTATAAGCGCTTCAAAAGAAAGATCAGAAAGTACCTCAGTATCAACTGATAGTAACTCCGCAAGCAAGTCCACATCTGCTGAATCAAATAGTGCAAGCACAAGTATTTCAGACAGTGCTTCAACTAGTGGATCGAAGTCAACATCTTCATCAAATGCAAGTGATAGTGCTTCAGCAAGCGATAGTGACAGTACTTCAACTGTGCATAGTGAAAGTGACTCAGCATCTAAGAGTGGTTCAGGAACTGACTCAGAAAGTACAAGCAAGTCAGCTTCCACGAGTGCCAGTGATTCAGATTCTGCAGCAAAGAGTACTTCCGAATCCGCAAGTACTTCCACTTCAAACCAAAGCAATACCGGTTCAGAAAGTACTTCAGCAAGTGCTTCAAGCTCAGACAGTGCTTCAATTAGCACAAGTATCAGTACCTCAACTGAAAAGAGTACCAGTGATTCTGCAAGTAAATCAGCATCAGAATCAGACAGTGCTTCCATGAGTAAGTCAAGCTCAGACCCACGGTCTGAATCAGACTCTGATAGTGAAAGTGTTTCCACGAGTGCTTCTGAGAGTACTTCAGATAGTGAAAGTACTTCGGCAAGCTTGAGTAAATCAGCTTCAACTAGTACCAGTAATTCAGCTTCCGTAAGTAAATCAGTAAGTGATAGTGCTTCATCAGTAAGTACTTCCACTTCAACGAGTACTAGCGACTCGGAATCAACGAGTACTTCGATAAGTGACTCAAGTAGCAAGAGTGATTCTGAATCAACGAGTACTTCGGTAAGTGGTTCAAGTAGTAAGAGTGATTCAGATTCTGAAAGTGCATCAGTTTCTGATAGTATAAGTGCTTCAAAAGCTAGATCTGAAAGTAATTCGGCAGCAAGTGATAGTGCCTCAACCAGTACTTCAAGTTCCAATGCCTCAACAAGTGCTAGTGATAGTACTTCCATGAGTGAATCAGTAAGTACTTCAGGTTCGAACGCTTCTACAAGTGCCAGTGACAGTGCTTCCATGAGTACATCTATCAGTGATTCCACAAGAAAGAGTGAAAGCGAATCAGCTTCCATGAGTGGATCAGGGACAGATTCAGAAAGTGCAAGCAAGTCAGCTTCCACGAGTGCCAGTGCTAGTGATTCTGCAGCAAAGAGTACCAGTGAATCAGTAAGTACTTCAGCATCTGGAAAAGACAGTAATGGTTCAAATAGTACTTCAGCTTCAGCCTCAACGAGTTCATCGGACGCAAAGAGTACCAGTGATAGTGAATCCACTGTAAATAGCGGATCAGAATCAGCAAGTACTTCAGCATCAAGCTCGGACAGTGCTTCAAGCAGTAAGTCAGCTTCAGACCATGGGTCTGAATCAACGACTGAATCAGCAAGTGCGTCAACCAGTATTTCAGATAGCGAAAGTACTTCGAAGAGTGAATCAGCAAGTGCCTCAACTAGTAGAGCATCACAGTCGGATAGTGAATCACAAGCTAGTGACAGCAATTCTAGTGCTAGTGAATCAAGCTCTGTTAGTGATAGTGCATCAGCTTCCACAAGTGTTTCTGATAGTGCATCAGCATCAGATAGCACTAGTAACTCAGCAGCAAAATCAGCAAGCAACTCGGCAGCAAGTGATAGTGCCTCAACCAGTACTTCAAGTTCCAATGCCTCAACAAGTGCTAGTGATAGTACTTCCATGAGTGAATCAGTAAGTACTTCAGGTTCGAATGCTTCCACAAGTGCCAGTGACAGTGCTTCCATGAGTACATCTATCAGTGATTCCACAAGAAAGAGTGAAAGCGAATCAGCTTCCATGAGTGGATCAGGGACAGATTCAGAAAGTGCAAGCAAGTCAGCTTCCACGAGTGCCAGTGCTAGTGATTCTGCAGCAAAGAGTACCAGTGAATCAGTAAGTACTTCAGCATCTGGAAAAGACAGTAATGGTTCAAATAGTACTTCAGCTTCAGCCTCAACGAGTTCATCGGACGCAAAGAGTACCAGTGATAGTGAATCCACTGTAAATAGCGGATCAGAATCAGCAAGTACTTCAGCATCAAGCTCGGACAGTGCTTCAAGCAGTAAGTCAGCTTCAGACCATGGGTCTGAATCAACGACTGAATCAGCAAGTGCGTCAACCAGTATTTCAGATAGCGAAAGTACTTCGAAGAGTGAATCAGCAAGTGCCTCAACTAGTAGAGCATCACAGTCGGATAGTGAATCACAAGCTAGTGACAGCAATTCCAGTGCCAGTGAATCAAGCTCTGTTAGTGATAGTGCATCAGCTTCCACGAGTTTCTCTGATAGTGTGTCAGCAAGTGCATCAACTTCAGATAGTGAGAGTGCTTCAAAAGCTAGATCTGAAAGTACTTCAACTGCTAGTGATAGTGCCTCAACCAGTACTTCAAGTTCTAATGCCTCAACAAGTGCTAGTGATAGTACTTCTATGAGTGAATCAGTAAGTACTTCAGGTTCGAACGCTTCCACAAGTGCCAGTGACAGTGCTTCCATGAGTACATCTATCAGTGATTCCACAAGAAAGAGTGAAAGCGAATCAGCTTCCATGAGTGGATCAGGGACAGATTCAGAAAGTGCAAGCAAGTCAGCTTCCACAAGTGCCAGTGCTAGTGATTCTGCAGCAAAGAGTACCAGTGAATCAGTAAGTACTTCAGCATCTGGAAAAGACAGTAATGGTTCAAATAGTACTTCAGCTTCAGCCTCAACGAGTTCATCGGACGCAAAGAGTACCAGTGATAGTGAATCCACTGTAAATAGCGGATCAGAATCAGCAAGTACTTCAGCATCAAGCTCGGACAGTGCTTCAAGCAGTAAGTCAGCTTCAGACCATGGGTCTGAATCAACGACTGAATCAACGACTGAATCAGCAAGTGCGTCAACCAGTATTTCAGATAGCGAAAGTACTTCGAAGAGTGAATCAGCAAGTGCCTCAACTAGTAGAGCATCACAGTCGGATAGTGAATCACAAGCTAGTGACAGCAATTCCAGTGCTAGTGAATCAAGCTCTGTTAGTGATAGTGCATCAGCTTCCACAAGTGTTTCTGATAGTGCATCAGCATCAGATAGCACTAGTAACTCAGCAGCAAAATCAGCAAGCAACTCGGCAGCAAGTGATAGTGCCTCAACCAGTACTTCAAGTTCAAACGACTCAACAAGTGCTAGTGATAGTACTTCCATGAGTGAATCAGTAAGTACTTCAGGTTCGAACGCTTCCACAAGTGCCAGTGACAGTGCTTCCATGAGTACATCTATCAGTGATTCCACAAGAAAGAGTGAAAGCGAATCAGCTTCCATGAGTGGATCAGGGACAGATTCAGAAAGTGCAAGCAAGTCAGCTTCCACGAGTGCCAGTGCTAGTGATTCTGCAGCAAAGAGTACCAGTGAATCAGTAAGTACTTCAGCATCTGGAAAAGACAGTAATGGTTCAAATAGTACTTCAGCTTCAGCCTCAACGAGTTCATCGGACGCAAAGAGTACCAGTGATAGTGAATCCACTGTAAATAGCGGATCAGAATCAGCAAGTACTTCAGCATCAAGCTCGGACAGTGCTTCAAGCAGTAAGTCAGCTTCAGACCATGGGTCTGAATCAACGACTGAATCAACGACTGAATCAGCAAGTGCGTCAACCAGTATTTCAGATAGCGAAAGTACTTCGAAGAGTGAATCAGCAAGTGCCTCAACTAGTAGAGCATCACAGTCGGATAGTGAATCACAAGCTAGTGACAGCAATTCCAGTGCTAGTGAATCAAGCTCTGTTAGTGATAGTGCATCAGCTTCCACAAGTGTTTCTGATAGTGCATCAGCATCAGATAGCACTAGTAACTCAGCAGCAAAATCAGCAAGCAACTCGGCAGCAAGTGATAGTGCCTCAACCAGTACTTCAAGTTCCAATGCCTCAACAAGTGCTAGTGATAGTACTTCCATGAGTGAATCAGTAAGTACTTCAGGTTCGAATGCTTCCACAAGTGCCAGTGACAGTGCTTCCATGAGTACATCTATCAGTGATTCCACAAGAAAGAGTGAAAGCGAATCAGCTTCCATGAGTGGATCAGGGACAGATTCAGAAAGTGCAAGCAAGTCAGCTTCCACGAGTGCCAGTGCTAGTGATTCTGCAGCAAAGAGTACCAGTGAATCAGTAAGTACTTCAGCATCTGGAAAAGACAGTAATGGTTCAAATAGTACTTCAGCTTCAGCCTCAACGAGTTCATCGGACGCAAAGAGTACCAGTGATAGTGAATCCACTGTAAATAGCGGATCAGAATCAGCAAGTACTTCAGCATCAAGCTCGGACAGTGCTTCAAGCAGTAAGTCAGCTTCAGACCATGGGTCTGAATCAACGACTGAATCAGCAAGTGCGTCAACCAGTATTTCAGATAGCGAAAGTACTTCGAAGAGTGAATCAGCAAGTGCCTCAACTAGTAGAGCATCACAGTCGGATAGTGAATCACAAGCTAGTGACAGCAATTCCAGTGCTAGTGAATCAAGCTCTGTTAGTGATAGTGCATCAGCTTCCACTAGTGTCTCTGATAGTGTGTCAGCAAGTGCATCAACTTCAGATAGTGAGAGTGCTTCAAAAGCTAGATCTGAAAGTACTTCAACTGCTAGTGATAGTGCCTCAACCAGTACTTCAAGTTCTAATGCCTCAACAAGTGCTAGTGATAGTACTTCTATGAGTGAATCAGTAAGTACTTCAGGTTCGAACGCTTCCACAAGTGCCAGTGACAGTGCTTCCATGAGTACATCTATCAGTGATTCCACAAGAAAGAGTGAAAGCGAATCAGCTTCCATGAGTGGATCAGGGACAGATTCAGAAAGTGCAAGCAAGTCAGCTTCCACAAGTGCCAGTGCTAGTGATTCTGCAGCAAAGAGTACCAGTGAATCAGTAAGTACTTCAGCATCTGGAAAAGACAGTAATGGTTCAAATAGTACTTCAGCTTCAGCCTCAACGAGTTCATCGGACGCAAAGAGTACCAGTGATAGTGAATCCACTGTAAATAGCGGATCAGAATCAGCAAGTACTTCAGCATCAAGCTCGGACAGTGCTTCAAGCAGTAAGTCAGCTTCAGACCATGGGTCTGAATCAACGACTGAATCAGCAAGTGCGTCAACCAGTATTTCAGATAGCGAAAGTACTTCGAAGAGTGAATCAGCGAGTGCCTCAACTAGTAGAGCATCACAGTCGGATAGTGAATCACAAGCTAGTGAAAGCAATTCCAGTGCTAGTGAATCAAGCTCTGTTAGTGATAGTGCATCAGCTTCCACAAGTGTTTCTGATAGTGCATCAGCATCAGATAGCACTAGTAACTCAGCAGCAAAATCAGCAAGCAACTCGGCAGCAAGTGATAGTGCCTCAACCAGTACTTCAAGTTCCAATGCCTCAACAAGTGCTAGTGATAGTACTTCCATGAGTGAATCAGTAAGTACTTCAGGTTCGAATGCTTCCACAAGTGCCAGTGACAGTGCTTCCATGAGTACATCTATCAGTGATTCCACAAGAAAGAGTGAAAGCGAATCAGCTTCCATGAGTGGATCAGGGACAGATTCAGAAAGTGCAAGCAAGTCAGCTTCCACGAGTGCCAGTGCTAGTGATTCTGCAGCAAAGAGTACCAGTGAATCAGTAAGTACTTCAGCATCTGGAAAAGACAGTAATGGTTCAAATAGTACTTCAGCTTCAGCCTCAACGAGTTCATCGGACGCAAAGAGTACCAGTGATAGTGAATCCACTGTAAATAGCGGATCAGAATCAGCAAGTACTTCAGCATCAAGCTCGGACAGTGCTTCAAGCAGTAAGTCAGCTTCAGACCATGGGTCTGAATCAACGACTGAATCAGCAAGTGCGTCAACCAGTATTTCAGATAGCGAAAGTACTTCGAAGAGTGAATCAGCAAGTGCCTCAACTAGTAGAGCATCACAGTCGGATAGTGAATCACAAGCTAGTGACAGCAATTCCAGTGCCAGTGAATCAAGCTCTGTTAGTGATAGTGCATCAGCTTCCACGAGTGTCTCTGATAGTGTGTCAGCAAGTGCATCAACTTCAGATAGTGAGAGTGCTTCAAAAGCTAGATCTGAAAGTACTTCAACTGCTAGTGATAGTGCCTCAACCAGTACTTCAAGTTCTAATGCCTCAACAAGTGCTAGTGATAGTACTTCTATGAGTGAATCAGTAAGTACTTCAGGTTCGAACGCTTCCACAAGTGCCAGTGACAGTGCTTCCATGAGTACATCTATCAGTGATTCCACAAGAAAGAGTGAAAGCGAATCAGCTTCCATGAGTGGATCAGGGACAGATTCAGAAAGTGCAAGCAAGTCAGCTTCCACAAGTGCCAGTGCTAGTGATTCTGCAGCAAAGAGTACCAGTGAATCAGTAAGTACTTCAGCATCTGGAAAAGACAGTAATGGTTCAAATAGTACTTCAGCTTCAGCCTCAACGAGTTCATCGGACGCAAAGAGTACCAGTGATAGTGAATCCACTGTAAATAGCGGATCAGAATCAGCAAGTACTTCAGCATCAAGCTCGGACAGTGCTTCAAGCAGTAAGTCAGCTTCAGACCATGGGTCTGAATCAACGACTGAATCAACGACTGAATCAGCAAGTGCGTCAACCAGTATTTCAGATAGCGAAAGTACTTCGAAGAGTGAATCAGCAAGTGCCTCAACTAGTAGAGCATCACAGTCGGATAGTGAATCACAAGCTAGTGACAGCAATTCCAGTGCTAGTGAATCAAGCTCTGTTAGTGATAGTGCATCAGCTTCCACAAGTGTTTCTGATAGTGCATCAGCATCAGATAGCACTAGTAACTCAGCAGCAAAATCAGCAAGCAACTCGGCAGCAAGTGATAGTGCCTCAACCAGTACTTCAAGTTCAAACGACTCAACAAGTGCTAGTGATAGTACTTCCATGAGTGAATCAGTAAGTACTTCAGGTTCGAACGCTTCCACAAGTGCCAGTGACAGTGCTTCCATGAGTACATCTATCAGTGATTCCACAAGAAAGAGTGAAAGCGAATCAGCTTCCATGAGTGGATCAGGGACAGATTCAGAAAGTGCAAGCAAGTCAGCTTCCACGAGTGCCAGTGCTAGTGATTCTGCAGCAAAGAGTACCAGTGAATCAGTAAGTACTTCAGCATCTGGAAAAGACAGTAATGGTTCAAATAGTACTTCAGCTTCAGCCTCAACGAGTTCATCGGACGCAAAGAGTACCAGTGATAGTGAATCCACTGTAAATAGCGGATCAGAATCAGCAAGTACTTCAGCATCAAGCTCGGACAGTGCTTCAAGCAGTAAGTCAGCTTCAGACCATGGGTCTGAATCAACGACTGAATCAACGACTGAATCAGCAAGTGCGTCAACCAGTATTTCAGATAGCGAAAGTACTTCGAAGAGTGAATCAGCAAGTGCCTCAACTAGTAGAGCATCACAGTCGGATAGTGAATCACAAGCTAGTGACAGCAATTCCAGTGCTAGTGAATCAAGCTCTGTTAGTGATAGTGCATCAGCTTCCACAAGTGTTTCTGATAGTGCATCAGCATCAGATAGCACTAGTAACTCAGCAGCAAAATCAGCAAGCAACTCGGCAGCAAGTGATAGTGCCTCAACCAGTACTTCAAGTTCCAATGCCTCAACAAGTGCTAGTGATAGTACTTCCATGAGTGAATCAGTAAGTACTTCAGGTTCGAATGCTTCCACAAGTGCCAGTGACAGTGCTTCCATGAGTACATCTATCAGTGATTCCACAAGAAAGAGTGAAAGCGAATCAGCTTCCATGAGTGGATCAGGGACAGATTCAGAAAGTGCAAGCAAGTCAGCTTCCACGAGTGCCAGTGCTAGTGATTCTGCAGCAAAGAGTACCAGTGAATCAGTAAGTACTTCAGCATCTGGAAAAGACAGTAATGGTTCAAATAGTACTTCAGCTTCAGCCTCAACGAGTTCATCGGACGCAAAGAGTACCAGTGATAGTGAATCCACTGTAAATAGCGGATCAGAATCAGCAAGTACTTCAGCATCAAGCTCGGACAGTGCTTCAAGCAGTAAGTCAGCTTCAGACCATGGGTCTGAATCAACGACTGAATCAGCAAGTGCGTCAACCAGTATTTCAGATAGCGAAAGTACTTCGAAGAGTGAATCAGCAAGTGCCTCAACTAGTAGAGCATCACAGTCGGATAGTGAATCACAAGCTAGTGACAGCAATTCCAGTGCCAGTGAATCAAGCTCTGTTAGTGATAGTGCATCAGCTTCCACGAGTGTCTCTGATAGTGTGTCAGCAAGTGCATCAACTTCAGATAGTGAGAGTGCTTCAAAAGCTAGATCTGAAAGTACTTCAACTGCTAGTGATAGTGCCTCAACCAGTACTTCAAGTTCTAATGCCTCAACAAGTGCTAGTGATAGTACTTCTATGAGTGAATCAGTAAGTACTTCAGGTTCGAACGCTTCCACAAGTGCCAGTGACAGTGCTTCCATGAGTACATCTATCAGTGATTCCACAAGAAAGAGTGAAAGCGAATCAGCTTCCATGAGTGGATCAGGGACAGATTCAGAAAGTGCAAGCAAGTCAGCTTCCACAAGTGCCAGTGCTAGTGATTCTGCAGCAAAGAGTACCAGTGAATCAGTAAGTACTTCAGCATCTGGAAAAGACAGTAATGGTTCAAATAGTACTTCAGCTTCAGCCTCAACGAGTTCATCGGACGCAAAGAGTACCAGTGATAGTGAATCCACTGTAAATAGCGGATCAGAATCAGCAAGTACTTCAGCATCAAGCTCGGACAGTGCTTCAAGCAGTAAGTCAGCTTCAGACCATGGGTCTGAATCAACGACTGAATCAGCAAGTGCGTCAACCAGTATTTCAGATAGCGAAAGTACTTCGAAGAGTGAATCAGCGAGTGCCTCAACTAGTAGAGCATCACAGTCGGATAGTGAATCACAAGCTAGTGAAAGCAATTCCAGTGCTAGTGAATCAAGCTCTGTTAGTGATAGTGCATCAGCTTCCACAAGTGTTTCTGATAGTGCATCAGCATCAGATAGCACTAGTAACTCAGCAGCAAAATCAGCAAGCAACTCGGCAGCAAGTGATAGTGCCTCAACCAGTACTTCAAGTTCCAATGCCTCAACAAGTGCTAGTGATAGTACTTCCATGAGTGAATCAGTAAGTACTTCAGGTTCGAATGCTTCCACAAGTGCCAGTGACAGTGCTTCCATGAGTACATCTATCAGTGATTCCACAAGAAAGAGTGAAAGCGAATCAGCTTCCATGAGTGGATCAGGGACAGATTCAGAAAGTGCAAGCAAGTCAGCTTCCACGAGTGCCAGTGCTAGTGATTCTGCAGCAAAGAGTACCAGTGAATCAGTAAGTACTTCAGCATCTGGAAAAGACAGTAATGGTTCAAATAGTACTTCAGCTTCAGCCTCAACGAGTTCATCGGACGCAAAGAGTACCAGTGATAGTGAATCCACTGTAAATAGCGGATCAGAATCAGCAAGTACTTCAGCATCAAGCTCGGACAGTGCTTCAAGCAGTAAGTCAGCTTCAGACCATGGGTCTGAATCAACGACTGAATCAGCAAGTGCGTCAACCAGTATTTCAGATAGCGAAAGTACTTCGAAGAGTGAATCAGCAAGTGCCTCAACTAGTAGAGCATCACAGTCGGATAGTGAATCACAAGCTAGTGACAGCAATTCCAGTGCTAGTGAATCAAGCTCTGTTAGTGATAGTGCATCAGCTTCCACAAGTGTTTCTGATAGTGCATCAGCATCAGATAGTACTAGTAACTCAGCAGCAAAATCAGCAAGCAACTCGGCAGCAAGTGATAGTGCCTCAACCAGTACTTCAAGTTCAAACGACTCAACAAGTGCTAGTGATAGTACTTCCATGAGTGAATCAGTAAGTACTTCAGGTTCGAACGCTTCCACAAGTGCCAGTGACAGTGCTTCCATGAGTACATCTATCAGTGATTCCACAAGAAAGAGTGAAAGCAAATCAGCTTCCATGAGTGGATCAGGGACAGATTCAGAAAGTGCAAGCAAGTCAGCTTCCACAAGTGCCAGTGCTAGTGATTCTGCAGCAAAGAGTACCAGTGAATCAGTAAGTACTTCAGCATCTGGAAAAGACAGTAATGGTTCAAATAGTACTTCAGCTTCAGCCTCAACGAGTTCATCGGACGCAAAGAGTACCAGTGATAGTGAATCCACTGTAAATAGCGGATCAGAATCAGCAAGTACTTCAGCATCAAGCTCAGACAGTGCTTCAAGCAGTAAGTCAGCTTCAGACCATGGGTCTGAATCAACGACTGAATCAGCAAGTGCGTCAACCAGTATTTCAGATAGCGAAAGTACTTCGAAGAGTGAATCAGCAAGTGCCTCAACTAGTAGAGCATCACAGTCGGATAGTGAATCACAAGCTAGTGACAGCAATTCCAGTGCTAGTGAATCAAGCTCTGTTAGTGATAGTGCATCAGCTTCCACAAGTGTTTCTGATAGTGCATCAGCATCAGATAGTACTAGTAACTCAGCAGCAAAATCAGCAAGCAACTCGGCAGCAAGTGATAGTGCCTCAACCAGTACTTCAAGTTCAAACGACTCAACAAGTGCTAGTGATAGTACTTCCATGAGTGAATCAGTAAGTACTTCAGGTTCGAACGCTTCCACAAGTGCCAGTGACAGTGCTTCCATGAGTACATCTATCAGTGATTCCACAAGAAAGAGTGAAAGCAAATCAGCTTCCATGAGTGGATCAGGGACAGATTCAGAAAGTGCAAGCAAGTCAGCTTCCACAAGTGCCAGTGCTAGTGATTCTGCAGCAAAGAGTACCAGTGAATCAGTAAGTACTTCAGCATCTGGAAAAGACAGTAATGGTTCAAATAGTACTTCAGCTTCAGCCTCAACGAGTTCATCGGACGCAAAGAGTACCAGTGATAGTGAATCCACTGTAAATAGCGGATCAGAATCAGCAAGTACTTCAGCATCAAGCTCAGACAGTGCTTCAAGCAGTAAGTCAGCTTCAGACCATGGGTCTGAATCAACGACTGAATCAGCAAGTGCGTCAACCAGTATTTCAGATAGCGAAAGTACTTCGAAGAGTGAATCAGCAAGTGCCTCAACTAGTAGAGCATCACAGTCGGATAGTGAATCACAAGCTAGTGACAGCAATTCCAGTGCTAGTGAATCAAGCTCTGTTAGTGATAGTGCATCAGCTTCCACAAGTGTTTCTGATAGTGCATCAGCATCAGATAGCACTAGTAACTCAGCAGCAAAATCAGCAAGCAACTCGGCAGCAAGTGATAGTACCTCAACCAGTACTTCAAGTTCAGAAAGTGCTAGTTCATCAGCTTCCATGAGTACATCTACTAGTGTCTCAGTAAGTACTTCAAGTTCAAAGGCATCTAAGAGTACAAGTACCAGTGCCTCAGCTTCAACGAGTACATCTACTAGTGTCTCAACAAGTACTTCAAGTTCAAAGGCATCTAAGAGCACAAGTGCCAGTGTCTCGATTTCAACAAGTGTCTCAGCAAGTGCTTCCCAAAGTACTTTAAGCTCAGAATCTTCTGCATCTACTGATAAGAGTGGAGTATCAAATGCTTCTGAAACTCAATCAGATCAAAATGCATCAGTAAATGGTAATGAATTGAATTCAGCAAGTGTTAACAAGTCTGCTAAGAATAAAAAGACTAACTTACCACAAACTGGACAAGACTCATCAACCGGATTCATGAGTTCTGTTGGTACTACGATTCTTGCTATCATGGCTCTCTTAGGCCTTGGTAAACGAAGAAAGAAAAAAGAAGACAAATAATAAAGCGTGAATTAATTAAGTTTGATTATTTGTTAAATACTATTAATAAATAAGTAACATTTTAATAGATTACAAAAGCGTCTGAATCCTTTATGAATTCAGGCGCTTTTTGTTTTATATTTTTACAATTACGTTGCTATAAATTTAAAATAGTAATAATTGAATTATGTTTTAATTGAAAGAGATCGAATTCAGAAATGAATTCGATCTCTTTATTTGTTATTAACTTATTAAACTAAAATACGAAAATAAAATTTAATTCTATTTTTATTCGTAAATGATTGCAAATCCGCCGGGACCTACGTGGGTCATAATAATTGGACTGGTTAGACGAACTAGAACTTGAATATCAGGACGTTCTTTATTAATTTTAGCAGCAATTTCTTTCACATCTTTATCTGAATCAACATATGACAAACCAACCCGTTTTACAGATTTGTCAGCAATTAATTGATCAGTAATCTCATCTCTAAACTTGGTTAGTTTTTTTGAACCACGACATTTAGCTGCGAAAACTAATTTATCATCTTTCATTTGTAGAACTGGTTTTAGTTTGATCAAAGATGAAATAAAGCCCACTGCACGATTGGCACGACCACCTTTTACTAAGTAATCTAAACTGTTAACAAAGACATAGAGGGTAATTTGTGGAATAAAGGCTTTTACACCTGCTTCGACTTCATCTAAGGTTTTTCCAGCTCTAATTAATTCCCCAGCTTTTAAAATTTCAAAACCCAATCCACGGTCAGTTGATTGACTATCAATAACTCGAATATCTCCATCGACTTGTTGGGCAGCAGTATTAGCAGTTTCAACGGTTCCGCTCAATACATGAGAAAGATGGATTGAAATGATTGAACCATCTGGATCGTCTTTTAAAATATCTTCATAGACTTTGATGAATTGACCTAATGACGGCTGGCTTGTTTGAGGAAATTCTGTTTCATCATCACTCAGCATTTCAGAAAATTGTTTTCTAGTGATATCAACGTTATCCTCATAAGTTTTTCCCTCAAAATTAATTTGAAGTGGAACAACGTGAACATCATTTTCTTTGATTTCTTCTGGAGTTAATTGAGCGGTTGAATCTGTAACAATATGAATCATAATTTGCTTCCTTTCAGTTAATGAAATTAGTCGATTATATATACATTGATTATAGTAGAAACCGATTGAGATTAATACTAATCATTGACACAATTATCTTTTTAAAAGTACTTAATTGTGCGAAAATGAAAGTATTGGAGTATTACTTAAGGAGATGATTGATTGAAACTAAAAAAACGTTCAGAAATCAGTTTAACTGCGGTTTTAGTATACTCACTACTACTAAATTCCGGGGCATCGCTGATGTGGCCGTTAACAACTGTCTACATGCATGATACTTTGCACGAATCACTAACAGTTGCAGGAATTGTACTGTTTATCATGTCGTGCTTTATGGTTTTGGGGAATTATCTCGGCGGGATTTTATTTGATCGCTGGTCTCCGTATAAAACAGCATTGATTAGTATTTTTATTTCGCTAATCGCCTTAGTAGTTCTAATATTTTCACATGGTTGGCCAATTTTTGCTATCATGCTCTTTGTTTATGGATTAGGAGAAGGATCTAGTCTGACTTTATTGAATTCATATGCTGCTAAAGTTCAATCTACCAGCACTCGTCATGTATTTAATTCTCTTTATATTGGTATTAATTTGGGAGTTGTGATTGGAACAGCAGCAGTTGGATATTTGTTAAAATTTGGAATTGCCACGGTTTTCACAGTAGCCACCTCATTTTACGTTATTCTATTAATCATGACTATTTTTGAGTTTAATGTAGATTTTCAAAAATCACAATCTACGATTAATCAAGATAGTGAGAGCGATGTAGATATGGGACCACAAAAGACTGCCAATCCAAAGCTAATCTGGTTAATTTGTACCATGGTATTTTTTATTTATATGAGTTACACATTGTGGGAAAGTGTAATGCCAGTTCACATGGGACAGCTTCATATTTCTTTTGAAAAATATAGTATGATTTGGCCTATCAACGGTTTGTTAATTGTCTTTGGACAGCCGATTATTAATCGAATCGGGACTAATTTTAAAATGGTGCGGCAAATTAGTTTTGGAGTTATTGTGTTTGCCCTGACATTTTTTATGTTGATTTGGGCGAAGCAATATGTATCATTTATTATTATTATGGTGATTTTAACTTTTGGCGAGATGAACGGTTTGCCAGCTATTCCTGCTTGGATTGATAGTTTGGCTGATGCCAAGCAAAAAGGTAAATATCAAGGAATGTTCAATATTTTTATGTCGTTTGGACGAGCAGTTGGGCCTTTATTTGGCGGTATTATGGTCGAATGGTTTAATTACCCGATTTTATTTGCAGTTTCCGGTTCTTTAATCATTATTTCTATGGCAGCAGTTATGATTGAGAACCGTAAGAAACTTTTAGCACAGGACTAGCAAGGAGTTTTTAAAATGGAAGATAATTATTATCGCAATCAAATTGAAGTTGCAGATGCACACCAGAATAACTTAAAACACGTTGACATCAAATTACCTAAGCATGAAATTACTGTCTTTTTGGGTGAATCAGGATCTGGTAAATCATCGCTGGTATTTGATACAATTGCGGCTATGTCGCGACGGGAACTAAATGAAACTTTTCCTAGTTTTAGTCAGCAATACTTGCCTAAATACGGTCAGCCGGATGTAGGTGATATCAAAAATCTCCCAGTTGCCATCGCGATTGAACAAAAGCAGCTGACGGGAAATTCCCGCTCAACGCTTGCTACGTATACGGGGGTTTATTCGCTATTACGATTGCTTTTTTCTCGAATTGGGGATCGTTTTGTTGGATATTCCGAAGTTTTTTCATTTAATTTACCTCAAGGAATGTGTCCGCATTGTCAAGGTCTAGGCTACGTAGATGACATTGATGAGAGTAAATTGATTGATCCCAATAAGTCATTGAATAATGGGGCCTTAACCTTTGTTAGTTTTAAACCTAAAAGCTGGCGTTGGCGAAGATATGGAGATTCTGGGTTATTTGATAATGACAAGTTAATTAAAGATTACACTCCAGAAGAATATGAATTATTGATGCATGCGCCTAAACAACCATTTCCACATTCTCCTAAAGAATTTAAGAGTTCGGATTATGAAGGAGTGGTTCCACGAATTGTCCGTTCAATTTTGCATAGTTCTGAAGGAAAGCATCATAAAGCAGCTATTGAAGAAGTTTTTTCACAGCGCGAATGTCCAGTTTGTCACGGTTCCCGTCTTAACCAACGTGCTTTAAGTGTCAAAATTAAGGATGTTAATATTGATCAAGCTTCGAAGATGAATCTAGTTCAATTCTTGGATTTCTTGGATTCTATTACTGACAAATTAGGTGATGAAATTGTTCGAAGCTTGGAAACTAAAATTCAGCCATTAGTTGATATTGGGTTAGGCTATTTGACTTTGGATCGAACGACTAGCACTTTATCCGGGGGAGAAGTACAACGAATTAAGATTGCTAAGCATTTAACGAATGCATTGTCAGATATCTTGTATGTCTTTGACGAACCCAGTGTGGGACTCCATCCACATGATATTCAATTAATCAAAAAAGCTTTAATTAGTTTGAAAGAAAAAGGAAATACTATTTTCGTGGTTGATCATAATCCTGAAATCTTTTCAATTGCCGATCATGTAGTAGAGGTTGGACCTAAATCTGGGTCTGATGGTGGTAAAATAACTTTTCAAGGTACTTTCCCAGAACTAAAGGATTCTGATACGTTAACTGGTGAATGGCTGCGTAAAAAGCATTTCTTTGCTAAACCTAAAAAGCCTAAGAAATTTATTTCGCTGGAACACGTTAAACTGCATAATATTCAAGATGTGAGTGTAAAAGTTCCAATGGGTATTATGACTGTCTTTTCTGGAGTCGCTGGGTCTGGTAAAAGTTCATTAGCTACAGCTTTGAAAAACAAGATGAATGGTAACTATGTTGATTTGACGCAGAAACAGGCAGGTATTAGTATTCGGTCCACTCCAGTCACATATTTGGGGATTTTAAATCCTATCCGTCGTTTATTTGCAAAACAAAACGATGTTTCAACGCAGCTATTTAGTTATAATGGAAAAGGTGCTTGTCCCCGTTGTAAAGGGAAGGGTGTCACGATCACTGATATGGCTTTCATGGATCCAGTTGAACAAGTTTGTGAGCTGTGTGGTGGTAAACGTTATAGTCAAGAAGCTTTGCAGTATAAATATAATGGCAAGGATATTGCTGATGTGTTGGCACTTTCAGTTGATGACGCTCAAAAATTCTTCTCAGACGAACCTGATATTGCACAACCATTAGAACGGATGCGCGAAGTTGGACTAGGTTATTTAGGCCTAGACCAAGCATTGACTACGGTTTCCGGTGGTGAATTACAACGATTGCGGTTAGCACAAACTTTAGGTGAAAAGTCACAGACTTACTTTTTAGATGAACCAACAGCCGGTTTGCATATGAAAGATACGCAGCGGTTGGTTGATTTGTTTCACCGAATGGTTAAGAACGGTGATAGTTTGATTTTAGTTGAGCATAATCTTGAGGTCATTAGTCAATCGGACTGGTTAATTGATATGGGACCTGGTGCCGGAATTTATGGTGGAAATGTTTTGTATAGCGGCGTTCCTGAGGGATCTGAAAAAGAACTTGATTCCTTTACTGGCCGTGCTTTAATTGATTACATGAAAGAAAATCGTTAAAAATAATTAATAAATGTCGTTTTCTACGGGAAACGGCATTTTTATTTTTTAAACAATTAATATTTACAAAATATGTGAATAATAGTATCATTCCTTATATACGAACACACGTTTGGTAATGGAGATGATATACATGGATTATTCAGATGAGCCGCACGGAGTTTATTTTTTTATTGATAATAAGTCGTTCTATGCTAGTTGTGAGAGTGTTGAACGCAAATTAAATCCACTGAAGTCGATTTTAGTGGTGATGTCGCAACAGGCTAATACAGGTGGAGGATTAGTTTTAGCATCTTCACCGCGTGCTAAAAAGTTATTTGGAATTAGTAATGTTACTCGTCAATATGATTTACCAAATGATAAACGGTTGCTGATTGTTCCACCTCGGATGAATTTATACATAAAACGCAATTTACAGATTAATCAAATTTTCGCTGAATTTGCAGCTGAAACAGATATTTTGCCATATTCGATTGATGAATCGCTAATTGATATGACCCATTCTTGGAAGTTATTTGGAAAATCGGTTCGAGAAGTTGCTCGCAAAATCCAGCTAGCAGTCCGCAACCGTCTTGGTTTATATACTACCGTTGGGATTGGCGATAATCCGATGCAGGCTAAGTTAGCATTAGATATTTATGCAAAACATGATCACGAGCTGATGGGTGAGATTCATTACGATTCGGTGCCGCAAAAAATTTGGTCGATTGAACACCTAACGGACATTTGTGGAATTGGCAAACATATGGAACAACGATTAAACTCGTTAGGAATTTATACAGTTAATGACCTAGCGCATGCTAATCCATATTTGCTTAAGGAAAAATTAGGTGTGATTGGCACCCAAATTTTTGCAACTGCTTGGGGAATTGATCGTAGTAACATGAAACAGCAGTTAAAGCCGCAAGAGCGCAGTTACAGTAATGGTCAGGTGCTACCACGCGATTATGTTAAGCAGGAAGAGATTGAAGTTGTGATTAAAGAGATGGCTGAACAAGTTGCATCACGGATTCGTTTCCATGGGTTGCAAATATCGCGGATTAGTTTGTCCATTGGGTTTTCTTTTGCCCAAAAAGAGAAAAGCGAAGCCCGTGGATTTGCTCATTCCATGAAGATTGAAGCCACGGATGATGGATTATTAATTGCTAAACAATTGGTGAAAATGTTTCGTGAATATTGGCATGGGGAAACGATTCGAAATGTGATGATTGACTATGGAAAGTTGCGACCCAAGTGTGGTAATCAGCTGAACTTATTTGTGGATAATCAGACTATTATCAAACGGAATCAACTGAATCAGGTTAAAGATCAGATTATCCAAAAGTTCGGGACAACATCGTTAGTTTATGCTGATAGTTTAGAAAGTGGTGCAACAGCTATCCAAAGAGCTGGCTTAGTAGGCGGTCATCAAGGCGGGAATAGTTATGAATAACGATTAATAAAGAAGGGTGTTTGTTGGAAGAGAAAGATGTAGCAGCATTTTTTAAACATGATTATCATGATCGAGGATTAAAGAAATGGCAGGGATATTTTTTATCGGATCATACGCAACACATCAATACAATTAAAAAAAGATATCACGAAAATAAAACTCGGCATTTGCATGAACAAATGAGTGCAGCAACAATTAGCGAGGTAATTAAAATCGCAATGATTAAAGAACGAAAAGTTTCCGTTCAAATTTGTGCATATCGCGATGGTGAGTTGAAAATTAATGATTTAGTGGGCAAAATTACTGGACTGGATGGTAATTTTTTGCGACTTGACGACCATTTACTATTAACTTCTATGGTTGTTAGTGTAGCATTGGTTGAATAAAAAAATCGTCACATTTGAACAGTTACTGTCCGAATGTGACGACTTAATTGATAGATTTAGAATCCTTGAAAGAAAGCTTGAATACGTGCAGCAATCATATTAAAACCATCTTGAATGGCAGTAGTGATTTGTTGCAGCATGTTGTTATTATTTTGGTCAATATGTTGTTCGATTTGTTGTTTAGCATTGTCAATGGCATGTTGTGCTTGTTGATTGTCCGAATTATTACTATTGTCATCGTTATTACCATTACTAGAATTACTATTGCCATTGTTATTACTAGGTTTAGTATTATAGTTTTTTACAACAACTGGATTTTGTTTAACTTGTTGTTGAGCATTTTTACCAGCATTATATAATCCCCAAACACTCAAGATGATGATGATTAAAAGAATGATGACAATCCAACGAAACCAGTGATGTTTTTGTTTACGAGGAGCAGCAGCCTGGGATTGAGTTTGTTGTTGGACGGGAGTGGGATTAACTGGCTGTGCTTGGACATAAGGAGCATAAACTAAATTATAGGTTAAAGTTCCTCTGCCAAAGGTCCCAGCTGCTGTACCATTAGGAGATACTGCAACTACATTTCCTAAATTGGCGGGATAACTGACATTTCTTTTAAAAGATGCATCAGTTAGATAACTAAGTGTGGTTGAATCACCACTTAATCCTTGAACTATGTATCCATTTAAATCAGGAATATCAATGTAAAAAGCAGTTCCTGGCATTCCTTGATATTCTTCTGGTGGAGTTAATATTTGACCGTTTTTATCAACTACGTTAACGATTACTTTACCGACATTATTTCCAGTTCGGCTTCCAACTGTTTCGTTGTTCATTTATTAGTGCTCCTTTAATTTAATTATGGGTTAGATATATATAGTAACATTATCTCCTACATGTTGAAAACTTTCAGTAAATGACGAACATAAATCGATAATCTTTCCATTATTATAACCTTAATTTGCTTTTTTGAGAGCAGTGAGAACTTTTCGAGTTATTTTTAAATCTTGATTAGTAAAATCAGCTAAACGTTTCATTTCACTAATAGTTTCAGTTTTATGCACTGAATCATGAACTCTGGCAACTACTCGTCCTAAGTTACTTACTTTTAGAAAAACTTCTTTATGATTGTTAGAATGGTAAGATTTTTTTAGTAATTCATTATCAGTGAGTTTTTTTACATGACGTGATAGCATTCCTTGTGAAAAATCTACTTGTTGTAATAATTTTTTATAAGCTAGAGTTCCATTGTTTCCTTGACTAACATAACTTAAAACTTGAATGGCAGAATGAGAGAGATGCAACTGCTTTAATTTTTCATATGCTGTTGGTGAACATTGCAACTGTAATTCTTTCCAAAAATTTTTTTTAAATTGGCTTTGATTACTGTGAAAATCACGGATTAAACTTTTAATTTGTTTTAATTCTGTTTCTCTCATAATTTCTCCAAAATTCATTACTTGTAATATATTTTTTGATAGTTATACTTAATTATATATTACAAGTAATGAATTAACCAAAAGAAGTGGAGATATTTTTTATGACAGATATTAAAGCAGCCGTTGTGACTGATTTTAATCATTATCCCAAATTAGCTAATTTTACAGCGCCAACAGCATCCGCCGATGAAAAACTAATTAATGTTGAGGCTGCAGCTGTTTATAATTTAGTGCGAGGACGAGCAAACGGATCACACTATTCTAGTACAACTAAGTTTCCTTTTGTACCAGGTGTCGATGGGGTTGGCCGTTTGACTAATGGAAAGCCAGTCTATTTTTTTGATTTTGATGGGAACCATGGATCGATTGCCGAACAAACTGTTGCACCTACTAAGCAAATTGTTGCGTTACCAAGTGATATTACCCAACAGCAAATGGGTCAAGTAGCTGCTGGGATGAATCCAGCAATGTCGTCATGGATGGCATTAGTTTTACGAGTTGGTGATTTAACTGGAAAAGATATTTTAATTATGGGTGTAACTGGTGAAGCAGGTAAAATGGCAGTACAGATTGCTAAATATTTAGGCGCTCGTCAGATTATTGGAGTAGGACGGAATCGTGAAAAATTAGCAGATGTTAAGAAACTTGGTGCTACTGAAGTTATCTCTCTATTGGACGACCCCGACATTTTAAAGAATGAATTATTAAAAACCGCTAACGTTGATGTAGTTTTAGATTATTTGTGGGGTGATGTTACCCAAAATTATTTGCAAAATATTTTGCCAGCTCGATCGGATCATAGTAAAGAGTTAAATTGGATTGAGATTGGAAACATGGCAGGACGCAGTTCAGAGTTGTTCGGATCAGTTTTACGTTCGATTAATCTTTCGTTAGTGGGAAGTGGTTTAGGCAGTTTTTCAAACGCGGCTTACGCAAATCAATTTAAAAAATTGGCTGAGTTGATTGCCACTGGTAAATTAACTATCAAGCCTCAAGAAATTCCATTAAGTGAATTGAACGATAAGAACTGGTTAGACAATTCGCAAAGAACCGTTTATATGATGAGAAAATAAGCCAATAAATTGCTTCCGACTTTCATAAAGAGCTATAATTATGTACTAACTTTAAATAAGTATATAGAAAGTGTGGAATTATGATTAAAATTGATATTTGGTCGGATGTGATTTGTCCTTTTTGTTACCTTGGGGCAGCTCGTTTAGAAAATGCGATTAAAAAGACGCATCATGAAAAGGATGTAGAGTTGCGTCTACATTCCTTTGAACTAGACCCTAATGCACCTAAGTATCAACCTGGAGATGATACCCTTGTACAGATGGTAGCGCATAAGTATCATGTTCCAGAAGAACAAGCAGCAGCCAGTCAAGAGAAGTTGGCAGCTAGTTTAAAACAAGTCGGTTTGGATTTTGACTGGAAACAGGCTAAGCCTACTAATACCTTTATGGCACATCGTTTGCTTCATTATGCTCAGAGATTTAATCTTGACTTGACATTGGATAAGAGTTTAAAGACTGCTTATTTAAGCGAAGGTGAAGATGTCTCCGACACTGATGTTTTAAAACGTCATGCTCAAGCGGTCGGTCTTACTAATACAGATGAGATTGATAAGGTATTGAGTTCTGATGAATTTGGTGATGCAGTTCGAGCAGACGAAGCCAGAGCCCACCAACTTGGTATTACTGGAGTCCCATTTTACTTAATTAATGATAAATACACGATTTCAGGTGCTCAGCCAGTTGAATTGTTTGAACAAGCCCTTAACCAAGTTTTTGCTGAACAGCAAAATATTAAGCCAAAACCTTTAGATCAAGCTGGTAAAGGTAAAAGTTGTGACGGTGATGGCTGCTCAATTTAATTAATAAATTGTTTTTGAGATTAAAATTTTTAATAAAGATGAATGTAACACAAAATCCTTAACTACTGGTGATAGTTAAGGATTTTTTTAGGTTCATTATTTATTACTTACTGTTACTTTCCCAATCATATGACCATCTTCGACTAATGCAGTAGCTTTCCGTAAGTTTTCAGCATTTATAGGTGTGAATGATTTGGTTAATGTATTTTTTAATTTTCCTTCATCAAGTAAATTGCTGATTTTATCAAGAATTTCGTGTTGTGTAATCATATTAGGTGTTTCAAAATATGATTTAGCAAACATCCATTCCCAAGCAAATGTGACTGCTTTTTGTTTCAAAGGAGCAAAATTCATATCCTTACCACTACCTGTGATAGATGCGATGTGGCCAAAAGGAGCAATTAATTTTGTGATAATTGACCAGTAAGCATCCAGATTTTTAAGATCTAAGATATAATCAACATATTCAAAACCAAGCTGATGAATTTGTTTGATTAAATCATGATGATAATCAACTACGTATTTGGCACCATGTTGTACTTCCCATTTCTTTGATTTTTCATTTCCAGCGGTAGCAATGACTTGTAAACCAGCTAAATTAGCCAGCTGAGTAGCAACTGAACCGACACCACCAGAGCCGTTAATAATTAAAATACTTTTAGCTTGATTATTTTTGTAAGCATTAAAATCAATCTCAAGTTGTTCAAAAAGGCATTCCCAGGCAGTTAAACTAGTGAGAGGCATGGCTGCACTTTCTTTAGGAGTGAGACTTTTTGGAGCATGTCCAACAATTCGTTCGTCGACCAATTGGTATTCACTATCGCTGCCAGGACGAATATACGATCCAGCATAAAAAACATGATCTCCCTTTTGAAATAGGCTAGTTTCTGTACCGACTGTTTCAACGGTTCCATAAGCATCATAACCGATTATCTTTGGCTCAGGTAAAGCTGTTTTTTGACCACGACGAGTAAAAATATCAACAGGATTTACTGAAACTGCCTCGACTTTTACAACTAAATCATGTGGTTGCGGAGTTTTTAATTCTGTTTCGAAACTAAATAAACTTTTTGCGTCTGAGATAGGTAAATATTTTGTGTAACCAATAGCATTCATTTTTTGTGACATAATCGATCTCCTTTGTTATTTGATTAACTAAACTATAAGCTGTTTTGACAATCATAAATGCGTCTATTATTCATTTTGATATTCTCTTACATAAAGTAATTAGATTAACTCTAGTATAGTAGAAGTTTACTTTGATGGATAGAAAACCGTTTATGTGATTGGTATAATGATGAAATGAATTAGGGGGATTGTGATGTTATATTTAACCGCTAGTATTTTCGGATTTATTATCGGTGTTTTTATCATGTGGTTTTTGTATCGAAAAAAAGCAACTGGAGTTTTTCCAGTCACATTTGTGATTACCTTTGCTATTTTTTTAGCTGTCATTTTATTAGTTACATTATTCTTATGGTTTGAGTTGCCTAATGAGTCGGATTGGATTGATTATGCGGGCGAAATTATTGGAGCAGTTACAGGATCTTTGATTGCCGCTTCAATTTCGTATTATGTAACGGTTGGCACGCAAACTAATCTGGATCGACAAAAGGCTATTAATCATTATATTTTGGATTGGCAATTGAACAATAAAAAAGATCTTTATAATGACTTTAAAAATTCGGCCACAACTGTGAGTGCGATTACGGATGCTGGTAATCAGTTAGAGATTTTATTTAGTGAAAAAAATAGTGATACGCGGATTGCAGCTGCAAAAATTAAAGCCATTAATTTAGATTTAAAAACTAATCTTACTAACTTTAAGGATCAGTTAAATTATATTGATGATAAGTACAAGCCAACTTTCGATTTTGTCACAAAGATGAGCTATAAAGGAACGTCAATGCAGGATTGTTTGAATGTTATTAATCAAGATTTAGATAATTTAGAGTCATTTGAAGCATTGATGACAAATTTATTACAGACTTATCAAAACGATGACCCAAGTCAAACAGCTAACTTGTACCATCAAGCACAAACTGATTTTTCAAACTTAAAGAATAGTTTTCAGCTAGAAAAACCATTTACTGAGATGCTGAATATCTTAATCGAATTTCCAAACTAAACAGGCCAGTTCTCAATGTTTGAGAGCTGACTTGTTTTTGTTTCATTTCAGTTTTTTCTAATCAAATTTTAGATTGTAACAATTTCCGACGTATCTTTCCGTTATGCGTTTTGGGTAATTCATCTATTAAAATAAACTGTTTTGGAACTTTATACTTAGCCATTTTAGAGATTAAATAATCGTAAAGTTGTTGCTGATTAATACCACCGTTTGTAATTATAAACGCCACTGGGACAGAACCCCACGTTGAATTTGTTTTTCCAACGACCGCTGACTCAACTATTCCTGGGAATTGGTTAATGACGGTTTCTACTTCACGGGGATAAATATTTTCTCCGCCAGAAATGATTAATTCAGATAAACGACTTTTAAGGTAAAGAAAGCCAGCTGAATCTAAGTAACCCAAATCACCAGTTTTAAACCAACCATCAGAAGTAAATTGATTGTTCTTAGTTTCATTGAGATAACCAGGTGAGATATTATCGGCTTTTAATAAGACTTGTCCAACTTGCTTTGGGACGGTACTATCATCAATTTTTAAACTAACTGGAAATAAGGGCTTTCCAACCGAACCAATTTTACGAATAGCGTCGGTTGGATTTAACGCTACCACTTGTGAGGCGGTTTCCGTCATCCCATATGATTGAATCACATTGATTTGTTCATCGCGACAAGTCTGTAAAGTTGCAAGGTCAATCTCACCACCACCAAGCAACATATAAGAAAAGTGAGAACTATATGGTTCGCTTTTTTGTGATAACAATTTTTTGAGCATATAAGGAACCACTGAGATAATGGTCCCAGTTCCTATAATTAGATCATGATTAATTGATTCTTCATCAAAATGATCATAAAGTCGAACACTCATACCATAAATTAAACTTCGCATCATAATTGAAAAACCACTAATGTGAAATAACGGAACGGTACAAATCCAAATATCTTTCTCAGTGACTGGTAAATTCAAATCAGCACCAATTGCACTAGACCAATGATTACGATAAGTTTGTAAAACTCCCTTAGGTTTTCCAGTTGTTCCAGACGTGTACATAATGCTAGTAACTTGGTTTAAATCAAATTCCGATTTAATAAAGTCAGCTGCATCACTGGGTTTTGCTGTCATTAAATTATTTAATGACATTAAAGTTACTGAGTCTAATTTTTGTAGTTTGTTTTGAAACTCATCTGCATAAATTAATAAACTAATTTGAGCGTCTTGAAGCTGATAATTAATTTCAGGCAGTGCCAAATTCTTATTAATAAAAACAATCTCGATGCTCAGTTGTTGCAGAGCTAGAATGGTGAAATAAAGTTGGGGAGTGTTGTTTCCTAAAATAGCTACCCGTTGTAATTTTTGGATGTTAGTTCCTACTAAATGATTACAAACTTCAATCACTTGTTGATTTAATTCTCTAAAAGTCCAGCTTTGTTGTTTAAAAGAAAGTGCCATTCGCTTTGGGGTTAATAAAGCTCGTTTTTTCAGCCAATTATCCATTGAACAAACCTTCTTTAAGGGAATTTAGGGAACTGGTCGAAGTTTGGATCGCGCTTTTCCATAAAAGCATCTCGACCTTCTTTGGCTTCGTCACTGGTATAGTAAAGCAAAGTAGAGTCACCAGCTAATTGTTGAATCCCAGCTAAACCATCGGTAGCGGCGTTCATGGAAGCTTTAATTAGACGAAGCGACATTGGCGAACGTTTCAACATCGTATCACACCATTCTAAAGTTTCTTTTTCAACATCAGCTAAGGGGACAACTTTATTAATCCAGCCCATATCATAAGCCTCTTTGGCAGTATAAGTTTTACACATAAACCAGACTTCTTTAGCTCGTTTCATTCCAATAGTATCCGCTAATAAACCAGCCCCGTAACCACCATCGAAACTACCAACTTTAGGACCTGACTGCGCAAATTTACCGTTGTCAGCTGAAATGGTGATGTCACAAACTAGTTGTAATACATTTCCGCCACCGACTGACCAACCCCGAACCATCGCAATTACTGGTTTAGGAATGATACGAATTAAGTGTTGTAAATCAAGCACGTTTAAGCGGGGAATGCGATCTTTACCAACGTAACCACCATTGCCACGGACACCTTGATCGCCACCGGAACAAAAGGCGAGATCTCCTTGTCCGGTTAAAATAATAGCACCAATGGTTGAATCATCTCGACAACGTGCAAATGCGTCAATCATTTCTTCTACTGTCACAGGTGTAAAAGCATTTCGAACTTCTGGACGATTGATGGTGATTTTGGCAATTTTTCCAGTTCTTTCAAATAAAATATCTTGGTAATCGTTTTCGATTGTTTCCCATTTTCTAGTCATAATGACCTCCAAATTGATTGTGATAATATGCTTAGTATAAGATTAATTAAAAAAGATTGTTAGCGGAAGGGATTAACTCGTGAATTTAATTGATTTATTTAACATAAAAACGGAATTATTAACTCCGGCAAAAGTGATTTTAACGATGGAAATCAAATCAGAACATCAACAACCATATGGTTTAATGCATGGCGGGATTAGTTGTGTTTTAGCTGAAACTGCAGCTAGCTTAGGTGCTAATCAGAATCTTGATTCTAGTAAGCAAGTAGCAGTTGGACTGGATATTCAGACCACACATTTAAGACCAATGAAACTTGGTCAACTTCAAGTTGCAGCTACTCCAGTAAAAATCGGTCGACAAATCCAAACGTGGCAAGTTAAAATCTTTCATCATGAGCAACAGATTAGTGAATCAAATGTAAATCTTTTTAATCAAACAATTTAAACTAAGGATGCATTAACCATTATAACGATATATTTAGTTGGAATATGCTAAAAAAGTCTTAACTTCTTTAATAAGTTAAGACTAAAAATTTAATAATTTTTGATGTGTCTCATTTAAAGTTAAAATCTTCTAATTTTTAAGAAAATTCAACCAATATTCTTCCAGTTTTTCCGTGATCAGTTAAATGTTTTTGTGCTGTTTTGGTATTTTTAAAATTATAAATAGAATCAATATATGAAACAAGTTGGCCTTTAGAAAGCATTTCAATAATTTTTTGGTAGCTATGCGGCGAGATGGGATTATTTTTAAAGATTGCATGAAGATCTTTTCTAATCGGGATAAAGTTAGGTAAAGCAGCAGAGAAAATTGTTCCATTAGTAATTAATGTGGGCTCTAACTGATTAATTAACGCTGAATTTCCAGTGGTATCTAGCAAATAGTCATAGCTATTTATCTTTAGTTTGTTAGGGTTAGTAATAATTTTATTATCAAAGTTTTCTGTCAAAAAAGATTGACTAGTATTTGATGAAAAGACAGTGGTAGAAACCCCTGCTAAGTTTAATAATTGCAACAAGTAACTACCAACTCCTCCAGCTGCTCCGATTAGTAAGACATTTGTTTTTGAAGTTGGTTTGATGGTTTTTAACATCATCATTGCCGTGTCAGCACCGCCAAAAATTGTAGTTCCTGTTTTTAAAGAAACGGTTTCTGGCAATGTGAAGGTATATAGTGGAATTTCTGGAGTTACGTATTCTGAAAAACTTCCTTTTTGCGAAATACCAATAACTTTTTGATTAATATGTTTTTTATTTCTCAAACGTCCAGTACTTTTAACAATTCCAGCGAAACCATATCCAATGATACTTGGAAGGTGTTGGGGACGAAATTTTCTAAGTTCGCCGTTTTCACTTTTAACATCCCAGGGCAAAACTGGAACATATTTTACTTCGATTAACTCCGAAAATGATGAAACACTTGGAATTTTCACATTTTCAATTTTTAAACCATTAATTCCTGAATAATCGGGTTGCACAATTGCTTTCATAACTAATCTCCTTTTATTCTAATGTTTCAATTAACACAACAAGCTGTTTTAAATTTTGATAAAAAGCATGTTTAGCAATTGGTGCCAAAAGTTTTAAAGGTAGTTTAGTTTTATTAGAGATTAAAAAGGATTCTTTAATCAGAGTCAGATTATTTTCGCTCTGGATTGTAAAAATTAGGTCATACGTTACTCTTCCTTGAGTACTGTGGTAGATGATTTGATCATGGTTAGTTTCAATCTGGATTAATTCATGAGGATTTAATGAACCTTTACCTCGCTCAATGGTAAAAGTATGTTGTGATTCAGTTACAGAATGAATTTCAGTTACCCATTTGAGTAAAAATTTAGGATTAGCCAAGATTTCTGTGACTGTTTCTGGACTTCCAGTGGTTGTAATAAGATTTGAAAATAAAGTTTGCATAAGCTGACACACCTTTCTGATTGATTGGTGTTAGCTTAACGAAAAGACTGATTTATAAAAAATCATAATCCTGATATTTTATAAATTTTTGAAGACTTTTTCAGAAAATAAGTTGCTGAAAATATTTTCTCGTTGTTGAGATTCGCTCTCTAGGAGTTCATTATTTGTTTTTTGACTAATTACAGCAAGCAAATGATAATCATTAGCCAGTAAATAATGAGAATCATGTGTGGTAGTAAATTCGATACCTTTATTGATTAAATTAGCGGCTTTTTCGTATTTATTTAGTAACAACATGCTAAAAGCGGCCAAATAAAAGATAATATTTTGATTTTCTGTATATGATAAGTCATTTAAGCCGTTAAAAGCTTCTTTAAGGTGTTTTTTTACTTGAGTTGGTAATTGTAGTTTGGCAGCCATTAAAGCTAGCGAAGCATGAGTTAAACAAGTTAGATTTTGTGACGCAAGTAATTTTGATTTGTTGGCAAGGGACATTTTTAATATTTTTTGTGTTTTGCTGAGATTATTTTTAAACTGAGCTTCAGCAATTCCTAGATAATAATAGTATGCCTGTGCTTGAAAATCAGTGTTAATTTTTTCAATTGTTGCTGATTGATTTAACAAAATATACATCTCTTGATATTGATGTTGATTGCATAATTTATCTAATCTTTGATTTAGTTTTTGATTATTACCAATTGCATAATTTTCAGATAGACTAATTTCTTCTAAATTAATTTTAAGTTTATGACACAATTTAATTAATAATTCAGCGTTTGGCGTATATTGATTGTGTTCAATAGCAGAAAGCATTGATTGGGAACAAATTCCAGCAGCAGTATCTTTTTGTGAAAGATGTTGTTTGATTCTAGCATTATGTAAAATGGTTCCTAAGGTTTCTTTCATATGTTAATCCTTCTTTTTATAAACAAATTATTTATTGTAATTATTATACAAATTGCCCCAAGTAAAAATCATTTTTACTTGGGGCACTACACTATTTCTTATTTACTTTCAAAATGATTAACCAAATAATCTGAATTATAAACGGAATAAAGAAGAATACAGCTAAAATACCCAAAGTAATCCACCTAATTTCCATTGTTTGTACAACGCCAGCACCATCAGTTTTACGGACTAAAATCAAAATAGCCATTAAAGCAAAGATAATAAATTCAAACAGAGTTATAATTGACCAAATTTTCATAATAGTTCTCCTTAATTATTTTTTTTATTATATCTTAATGATTATAATCTTGCAAAATGAATTTAAAGTAAATTGTGATTAAAAGTTATTGACTAATATTTTATAACATGGTTTAATATTCTTAACATTTAATTAAGAGAGGAGGAAGAATTAATGACTACTTTTACGAACGTTTACCAGTCAAACTGCTGCTGTACTTGTTGCATGATATAGGTAGTGTTCGTAAACCTGTTTGGATACGGATGTTACCACATCTGTATCTAAGTGGAGTAGTTGTCATATCCGGTTAGATACAACTTGATTGTTAGTCTAACTGGGATTGGATGTTAAAACTTTTTTAACATACTTTAATTCTTTTTCTGAATTACGTTTAGAAAATAAAAGCCGGTTAGACTAATGATGATTAGTTTAACCGGCTTTTATTTTCTTGAATTTTATAATTAGATTGGAGTAGAAAAAATGAAGAAAAAATTACCGTTAATTTTAATGTTGGGCTTAATAACATTGGTGTTGGCAGCTTGTGGCAATCAAAGTTCAGAGACGAAGGAAAAAGGAACTTTAACGATTGGATTGGAAGGAACGTATCCTCCATATGCTTACCGACAAAATGGAAAACTTACCGGTTTTGAAGTTGAATTAGCTAAAGATACTGCTAAAAAAATGGGGTTAAAACCCAAATTTGTAACGACAGGTTGGGATTCTTTAATTCAAGGAATTAATTCACAAAGTTATGATGTAGTTTTTAATAATTTAGCAGAAAATCCTAAACGGAAGAAGCAATTTAGATTTTCAAAACCATATGCTTATTCCAAAGCAATTATCATTACTAAAAAAGATTCACCAATTAAAAATTATAAAGATTTAAAAGGTAAAAAGGTAGCCGAAGGAACCGGAACCGATAATTGGAATAATGCTGTTAAACTAGGTGCTAAGCCAGTTGCATCTCCAGAATTTCAAACTTCAATGGACATGATTGACGATGGACGAGTTCAAGCAGCAGTTAATTCTAAAGAGGCTTTTGTTTATTGGCAAAAAAATCATCCTAAAACCGATTTAACTTATCAAGTAGTTCCTAGTAATGTGATTACTCCTGCTTCCATTGCTCCAATGATGAATAAAAATTCGAAAGAATTAAATCACAAAATGAATAAAGCATTAGACGAAGAACGACGCGACGGTACTATGAAGCGTTTGTCAATCAAGTACTTTGGAACTGATATTACGAACAAGTAGGATTTAAAGGAGATAAAAAATGAAAAAATTTTGGAAATGGACTGCTGGAATTGTAGTGGTTTTAGCAATTGGATTCGGATTTTATCATACATTTATTGGAAATCATCAAGAAAATAGTCCTAAAACCATTACGATTGGTTCTTATGGTCCAGATACTGAAGTTTGGGAACACATCGCTAAATTACCAGAAACGAAAAAAGCGGGTCTTAATTTAAAAGTGCAAGATTTTTCTGATGGTGTTTCATTAAATAAAGCTACATTGAATGGGGAAGTTGACGTAAATGCCTTTCAAATGTACGGATATTTGAAATACTTTAACAATGAGAGTAAAAATGGCAAGCTTGCTCCCTTAGGAACCACTTATCTAGAACCGATGGGAATTTATTCTAAACGTTACAAATCGGTAAAAGATCTACCTAAAGATGCCACGGTTGCGATTTCTAGTAATCCTGCCAATACTTCGCGAAGTTTGAAATTATTACAAAGTGCCGGTTTAATTAAATTAAAGGGTAACCCAAGCGGTGGTTTGTATAAACCAGAAAACGTTGCAGATAATCATAAAGATTTGAAATTCCAAGAAGTTGATGATCATACTGGACCACGTTTGTTAAATGATAAAAATGTAGCCGCTGTGGTGATTGGTAATACAATGGCTTTACAAAGTCATTTGAACGTTAAACACGACTCGATTTATCATGAAAAGATGGATCAATCTACTAAGAATAATATCAATGTCTTAGCAACCAACGAGAAAAACAAGAATAATCCACAATACAAGAAATTAGTTAAGCTCTACCATAGCAAACCCGCACAGGATTACATCAATAAGAAATTTAAGGGAACTAAGATTGATGTTGATAAACCAGTTAGTTATTTAGAAAATTAGACAATAAGGGATGATAAAAATGAAGATTGGGATTACTGCTAATGTGAATCTAAAAAATCCAGATGATATTAATCTGAACTTTTCTAATTACACTGCACGTGTTTTTTTACAACTATTAACAGCACATGAAATAATGCCGATTATTATTCCAGTTGTTCCGTCATCTTTAATAAAGAATTATGTTGATTTGGTTGATGGAATTTTAATTCCAGGCGGGCAAGATGTTGATCCAGAATTATTTCATGAAAAGCCAATTTCAGAATTAGGAAAAACTTATCAACCTCATGATCAACTTGAAATGCAGGTTTTACAAGAAGCAATCAGACAGCACAAACCAGTTTTAGGAATTTGTCGTGGTTATCAAGTGATTAATGTTGCTTTGGGAGGTACTTTATATCAGGATTTAGCCACCCAAATAACTAACAAAACTTTAAAACACAATCAGCCAGAAGAGATTGCGACAGCAACTCATACAGTTCAAGTCTCTGAAAATAGTCATTTATCCCAAGCGATTGGGATGCATCCCATTGTTAATTCTAAGCATCACCAAGGAATTAGGCAGGTTGCTTCAGGATTACGAGCAGTTGCACAAGCAGATGACGGAGTGATTGAAGCAATTGAAAATGAAGATGCCAGTATAACAGGAGTGCAATGGCATCCGGAATATTTATGGCAACAGGATAGTGTTCAAGAACAGTTATTTCTAGATTTCTTTCAACGAGTAAAAAATAGGTAAAATAAAATCAGTAGTGAATCTCTCAATTCACTACTGATTTTTTGTTTAATTATTTCTAGTTTGGACTTTATCTAAAATCATTCTTGCAATTGGTCCAACAATAATTAATTGCAGTGGTAATGCTAAAATAAAGTTTCTAATCCAGGTAATTCCAAAATTACCTAATGTTAGATTGGCAAATCCATTTTCAATTACGATTCCAAATACAGACATACAAGTTACCATACCTAATACCATTAACGTTGAAATCCCAAATGCAATCAAATAGGGTTTTTCTTCCATTTTAGGATTAAATATCAATTTAAAAAATATTCCTTTAGCAATTGGACCAACCAGTAGTAAATCAAACAAGGCTGCGACTAAGAGAGCTAATGGATATCCCATAATCACTTTTAGAAAAAGTGATCCATTGACCCCAGTATTGATTGCAATATTATATGTTTCCATTACTAGAACCATCATTCCAGCCATTAAACCAGTAAATAATAATTCTTCTTTAAAATTATTAGGCAAATTTACATCTCCTTTTCATAAGTATTGATTAATTTAACACAAAAAAATTTTTCTCGTAAGTTTTATTTTTAAACTTTTTACTAGTTTTTTAAAGAAAAAATACCAAGCTATTGTAATTGCAGATAGTTTGGTATTTTTGTATCTAATTATTTTCTAAGCTTGAATAGGATTATTTGTTTTCCATTTTTCATTAATATCCATTGTGATTAATTTATCTGATTGAGAGTTTAAGGTTGCTTTAGTTAACGTTAAACAAGTAGGGATTTGCAAATACAAAGTTCGATTTTTAACATCATAGCCAGACCAATATTGAGTATGGTCTGTTAGGTTAGGTTTATCGGGATATCTATTCATTCCCTTTGGAATCATAACTGGTTTAAAGATATTATATAAAGTTGGGATGGCTTCTTCATCTGAGAAATCATTAATATTATTGGAAATGTACATTGAGCGAACAAATCTAGATGGTGATGTATAATCGCCGGGCAATCCAAATAATCCATATCCAGTTCCCTTTTCAATTGGTTCTAAGGGAAATTTTCCACCAATGTTACCGTTCGTAATGTTCATATCATTTAAAGAAATATAATTACGAATGTTAGTCGTATGATATGAATATTCTGGACTATTTGTCATAACGCCAATACTGTCATAAATTTTAAAAGCACCATTGTCAGTTGGTTCTAAAACCACAGCTGCTCCAGACTCTTCCATAAAGGTATAATGGGGACTTAATGATAGTTCATGATTTTTTAAATGATATTTTTGATCTAAAAGGCCTAGTTTACTTGTTAGTGCTTTTACGTCAGCAATATCTTTGCACTGCGATAAAATATATGTGAAAAATTCTTCTCCTAAAACAGGCTTTAAATCACGAGATTCTAAAGAGTCCAGGGAAGCATGAGTTGCTTCCATTAGGATTTGAATATCGCCTACCAATCCCTTTTCGTTAATGCCATCGTATAAAATTTCAGAGTTTTTAAGACCCACTCCCATAATTGCATACTTGCTTTTCCAATTTTTTAATTCAGAGTGAATTTCATAATTAGCAGGAATGTTGATAATTTGCGATGGAATTATAGCAGGTTCATTAGGGGTATCAAAAAATTGTGGAACAAAATCCATTGTTCTTCCCCAATAGGGATTGCCTGATTTTGATTTAATAATAATTGAAGTACACATAAAAAGTCTCCTTAAATTAAGATAGCTGTTGTGGTATTTGTCAGTTATAATGGTTACGTAAAATTTACTATAATTATATACCTTGTTTATTGATCTTAAAAAAATTGATTAACTAACTTAATGTAAGCAACATATTAGACTTAATACAATTGTACCTGCTATGATTGTTACATCTTTGATAATGTAAATTAAAAAGATATTTAAAGGAGTGTTTTTAATGGATAAAATGAAAGCAGCAGAATTTATTAAACCTGGGAAAGTTCAAACGGTTGAGGTACCTAAACCAAAGATTGAACAACCAGGAGACGTAATTATTAAAATTGTACGTGCTAGTGTTTGTGGTTCTGATTTATGGTGGTTCAGAGGTTTATCAGAACGACCTGCACATTCACGAATTGGCCATGAAGCAATCGGGATTGTTGAAGAAGTAGGTTCGGATGTTACTGAAGTAAAACCAGGTGATTTTGTAATTGCTCCATTTACTCATGGTTGTGGCCATTGTGCTGCATGTCTAGCTGGGTTTGATGGTAATTGTTTTAACAAAGAAAAGGGTGGTAACACTGGTTATCAAGCTGAATATCTTCGTTTTTACAATGCTAACTGGGCTTTAGTAAAAATCCCCGGCAAGCCAGCAGATTATTCAGATGAAATGTTGAATTCTTTTGTTACTTTATCTGATGTTATGGCAACTGGGTATCATGCGGCTGCTAGTGCTGAAGTAAAACCAGGCGATACTGTTGTAGTAATGGGTGACGGTGCTGTAGGACTTAGTGGAGTAATTGCGGCAAAATTACGTGGTGCTAAACGAATTATTGCGATGAGTCGTCATGAAGATCGGCAAAAATTAGCAAAAGAGTTTGGTGCTACTGATATTGTGCCGGAACGTGGTGATGAAGCAGTTAAACACGTGATGGAATTAACTGATAATGCTGGAGCTGACGCTATTCTTGAATGCGTAGGAACGGAACAATCAGTTGATACAGCTACTAAAGTTGCTCGTCCTGGAGCTATTATTGGTCGAGTTGGGATTCCTCAAAAAGCAGAAATGAATACAAACCAGCTTTTCTTTAATAATACTGGTTTGCGTGGTGGAATTGCTTCAGTTACTACTTATGACAAAAAAGAATTACTTCAAGCTGTCTTAGATGGTAAGATTAATCCTGGTAAAGTATTTACAAAACAATTTGATCTTGATCATATTCAAAATGCATATGAAGCAATGGATAAACGTGAAGCAATTAAATCACTTTTGATTATGGACAAATAAAAATATAGCTAACAAAAAAGGAGACTGAATAACAGCCTCTTTTTTTCATAAATTATTTCATGAATTTTTCTAAATTGTCACTATCGGTGTTGGTCTTAATACCATTAACAACCAATTCAATAAATCCTAGAATCAGTCCACTTGGCGGGAAGAAAAAGATACTTACTGCCATTATGACGGTTACTGCAATGAACCACGGACTTTCAATAAAACGATAAATAAACATTTGTTCGATTTTTTTTGCAGTAGTTTCATTTTCTTTTTTTAATTGGTTGATAATTGATTTACTTAGGTATAAATAGGCAAAGCTCCATGATACGAAAATTATTAGATAAAACCATTCAGGACCAGTACTATTAATGTATTTTCCGACCCATCCGGCTGCTACGGGAATTAAAGACATCGTGAAAAGCCACAAATTATTAACCCAGTATATTTTTTTAGTGATTCTTTTTACCAATGCAAACATATAATGCTGGTTATACCATGCAACTCCGATGAATACTAAACTTACTATGTAAGCAAATAAGTAAGGCATTTCTGCAAGAATTGCAGACAATTTTGGGCTATCGGGAACCTTGAATTCTAATACCATGACAGTCATGATGATTGCTACAATGGCATCTGTTAATGCTTCTACACGAGATTTATTCATTAAATGATTTTTCTCCTTGTTTAAATTATTAATTAGGCAATTATATTCAAATAAATAATGATATTGATTTCTTGAATTTTATTATAAATCTAAATTATAGTTTAGGGAAATGATTTTTAATTATCAAAAAACAATGTTTATCTTAAAGTAAAAATAAATTTATAGAATGGTTTTTTAGTTATAAACATAAAATATGTTATATTATTAATCATTTGAAATTATCTAAATTAGAGATTATTGTTTGTGTTTTATGAATTTGATGATAAAATACCAAATCTAAACTAAAGCGTAACTAAGACGAATTAATAATAAGGCAGGATGGTCAAATGAAATTACAAAATTTACAGTACTTTGAAAAACTAATTGAACTTAAAAACTATAGTAATGTTGCTGATTACTTCAATGTTGGACAACCAACAGTTTCCATGGGAATCAAACGATTAGAAGAAGATATTGGTTATAACTTAATTGTTCATACGTCAAAGTATAACGAGTTGATATTGACACCGGCTGGAAAAGAATTTCATAAATATTCAAAAGAAATAGTTGAACAAGTTGCTTTGCTTGATAATGAAATTGAAAGACAGTTACATCAACCTAAAATTAATTTGGGAATGCCACCAATGATTAATCACACTTATTTTTCTAAATTAGCACCTAAATTAAATAAAAATACTTTGGTAAACTTAAGTATTATTGAAAATAATTCGACTGAATTAATTAAATTACTAAATCAAGGGATAATTGAAATGGCATTAGTTGCCTCAATCGAACCACTTGAAATTAAAGATATTCATTCCGAAGTTTTGAATAAAGATGAATTCAACGTAGTAGTGAGCAAAGAAAATCCGTTATCCCAAAAGGAAAAGGTTACTTTTTTTGATTTAGACAATGAAAAAGTGATTCAAATGAATGATGGTTATATCCAATCAAATCTTTTGGATAAGATTAAAAAGTATAGTCTTGCTTCTCCTGATGTGGTTTATCGAACTAGTGATTATAAAATGATTAAACAATTAATTAAAGAAAATGTGGGGATTTCTTTTTTACTTAAGAAATCTATTAATCCAGAAGATGGACTTGTAACGATTGAGCCCGATAGTGATAAGATTCCAGAGATTTATATTTCCTTGATTTGGCGTAAATCATACAAGTTAAACAAGTTAGAACAAAATTTAATTGATTCAATTCGAAAATTAGTAAAAAACAAATAAATAATGTCTAGCAAAATTTCCTAGAGTCGAATTTTTATTCGAATTTAGGAAATTTTTTGTTTATAGATAATAATAATCACGATAATTAAATTAATTATTTTGGACGATATTGTATTACATGAAACATATTATTTTTAAAATCCAAGACGAATATATAACAGATTTTATATCAACACTATTGATATAAAGTGTTCGGTTTGACGATACAGCTTGTTGCCAAGTATAGTTAAATCCGCGATGTTTGATTATGTACTATTAAATTATGCACATTCATTATCGCATAGTTGTTTTTAATGGAAATATGGAAAAGAAAGGTAGGTTTTTACATGTTTAATAGTGAAAATAAAACCCACTATAAAATGTACAAAGCAGGAAAGCGCTGGATGTTTGGTGCCATTACGGTTACCATGTTTACCGCTGGAATTGCTGGTGGGTCATTCCTATCAAATGGAAAGAGCGTACACGCTGATACAGCAGTAAGTACCACTCAAAATCAAAACAATACTAGTTCAACTACTACTGATGGGGATGGGTCAGATAAATCTCAAGATAATAATGAACAAACAAAAGATGCTCCTGTAAACTCACAATCAAGTGACGTTACTCAGCAATCAGCAAGTAATGATAATGATCAAAAATCAATTGCGCAAACTACTGATACGACTGATCAAAGTAAAACCAACATTGTTGCTAACCAATCAGAAAATACTACTTCAACTGATCAAAAAGCTGACAATAGTACAGAAAGTCAAAATACAACCGACAGTAATGAGCAAAATCATGATGCAAAAACTGCCGATCAAACTAAACAACAAGTGGATACATCATCACAAAAAGCTGACGGTAATGTTGTAGATCAAAATAAATCAACTGGTGTTGACCAGACTAAGGAAACTGACAGTGAGAAAAAAGATACTGTTAGTTCAACTAATCAAAACCAATCAGAAGATGTTAAACAAACAGATTCTACTTCATCTAACCAAAATGATGAAAATTCTGTAGAGCAAAACGAAAAGGTTGCCGATGATTCTACCGCCCAAAATGTTGATGGTAAAGCAACGGACCAAAGTAAGATTGATAATCATAATCAAGTAGATGAATCAGACAATCATGCTAAGATTGATCAAAATGCTGATACTGAACAAAGCATACAAGATAAGAACGATGCTAACTCGGAAAATCAATCATCCATTAATTTGAATGCTCAATCTGATAACTCAATACAAGCAGATACAATAAATGTAAACGGGATAAAAATTGATTTAAATGATCCTGACTATCAAGGACGATGGGTTGATCCAGATCAAAACCATTATACATTCGGATATAACAGTATTACTGCTGGATTTGATAGTACAAATGGCGTTGCTACAATAGTTTATTCTACTGATCGTAGTGGTGATGGAAATTATTACGTTCATGAATTAGATACAAATGGTAACGTAATTAATTCCTATGAAATCTCAAGTAAAGGCGCTACTGACCAAAATCCTAACGTTGTCGCTTCTAAAAGTATAAATGATTTTTCTTACTATAATTTTGGAAATTATTCAGGAGAATTTGCAGTTCCTTACGGCGATAGTTCCGATGTTAGATTTGATGTTCCATGGTTTATGGGAAATCCAACTGGTGGGATTACTGGCGTAGGTGGAGCATCATTCTTTATTCCTCAAGTTGTTACACAACATATTAAATATGTTGACAAACAGACCAAAAATGTAGTTGCTGAAAGTACTTTTGATGGATTAACAGGACAAAAATATGATGTTACTGGCGTTCCTGAGCAGGTTAAAGATGGATATTATTATATTAGTTTGGTTCCAGATAATGCTAAAGGAACTATTTCTCAGTTTGGTGAAGTTGGTCATGAATGGTCTCGATATTTTAATGATGGAACTCGTGTAGTTTATACTGAAACTGATAATCATGGTGGAATGGATGTTAGTCTTTACAGTCCTGACGGAACTAAATATGGTGACACATACCACATTGATGATAAGTACACGTATAATTCAGCAACTAAACAATATTCATGGGATATTCCAAGTCATAATAACGACGATAAATCCATACCTCGATCAGGTACAATCATTGTATCGCCAATTTACGTTAAACAATCACGAGAAATCACCTTTGAAATTAATAAATTAGGTAAGTTAGTTCCAGTTGATAAAGATGGGAACCCAATTGATAATGGGTCACATGATGAACCATATCAAATCAATCCTAATGATCCAACTAAAGCACAACAACCAACAATTCCAGATATTCCTGGTTATGTTCCAGTTGATCCTAATGATCCTTCTAAAGTGTTAACTCCTGGTGACCCTTCTCCTGTACCAGTGGATGATCCAGGAAAAGATACTACCATTCCATATGTAGTTGATAAACAAACAGCTACAATCACTTATGTAGATCAAGATGGAAACAAGGTTCTTCATACAGATGATGTAGATGGCAAGATTGGTGAACATAAAGACTACTCCACTAAAGATGAGTTAGCTGCTTTGGAAAAAGATGGTTATTCATTAGTAAGTAGTGATGTTCCTGATAATGGAATCACTTTAGATTACAATAGTGGGAAACCATTAGCTTATACAGTGGTTGTTAAACGAGTTTCTGAACCAGTTAGTGAACAAGGAACCGGTTCTTTAACCATTCATTATCAATATGCTGACGGACAACCAGTATTAAAAGATGCTAATGGTAATGCAGTTACTGATGTAACTAAACAAGTTACGTTCCATCGTGATGGAACCAAGAATGATGAAACTGGTGAAACCACTTGGGGAGACTGGATTCCTGACGATGGTCAAGATGTTAATGTTAGTGCAAATTCTCCAGTAGTAACTGGATATTATGCAAATCAGAAAACAGCTAGTGGACAAGTCACTGAAGGTAAAAATCAAACTAAGTTAGTTATTTATAACAAGTTAGGTAATTTGATTCCAGAAGTTCCTGGTGGAACACCAGTACCATATCCAAATGATCCAGATGATCCTACCAAGGCTGGAGAACCAATTACTCCTAATTATCCTGGTTATACACCATTAGATCCAAACGGTAATCCAATTAAACCCGGAACTCCTTACCCAATTGATCCAAATAATCCAGGAAAAGATACTCCAGTTCCTTATGTGGCTGACAATGAAAAAGCAACAGTTAACTACGTTGATCAAGATGATAACAATGCTGTATTACACAGTGATGCTTTAAATGGTAAGTTTGGTGATAAGGCAGACTACAGTACTAAAGATGAAATTGCTGCTTTGGAAGCTCAAGGTTACGAATTAGTAACCGACGGTTACCCAGTTGATGGTTACACTTACACTACTGAAGATCCAACCTTTACAGTTGTCTTGAAACACAAACACAAAACAGTTAACCCTGATAATCCTGGTACACCAGGACAACCAGTAGATCCTAACAATCCAGATGGACCTAAATATCCAGATGGAACTGGCAAACAAGACTTGACTAAGAACATTACTAGAACAATTCATTATCAATATGCTGATGGAACTCAAGCTTCTAAAGATGTTACTGAACAAGTTAAGTACACTAGAGAAATTACTTTTGATGAAGTAACTGGTAAGATCATTGAAACTGGTAAGTGGACGTCAACTGATCCAGATTACGCTGCAGTTGATTCACCAGCTATTGCTGGCTTTACTCCTGATCAAGCAGTTGTTGGCCAAGCTGCCACAACTGCTGATGATAGTGATAGCGATGTAACGGTTATTTACAACGCCAATGCTGAACAAGCCCACGTTAACTATGTTGACCAAGATAATAACGACAGTGTTATCAAGAGTGATACTTTAGATGGTAAGTTTGGAACTAAGTCAGATTACAGTACTAAAGATGAAATTGCTGCTTTGGAAGCTCAAGGTTACGAATTAGTAACCGACGGTTACCCAGGTGACTACACCTTTACTACTGACGATCCAACCTTTACAGTTGTCTTGAAACACAAACACAAGACAGTAGATCCAGATAACCCAGGAACTCCAGGACAACCAGTAGATCCAGATAATCCAGATGGACCTAAATATCCAGATGGAACTGGCAAACAAGACTTGACTAAGAACATTACTAGAACAATTCATTATCAATATGCTGATGGAACTCAAGCTTCTAAAGATGTTACTGAACAAGTTAAGTACACTAGAGAAATTACTTTTGATGAAGTAACTGGTAAGATCATTGAAACTGGTAAGTGGACGTCAACTGATCCAGATTACGCTGCAGTTGATTCACCAGCTATTGCTGGCTTTACTCCTGATCAAGCAGTTGTTGGCCAAGCTGCCACAACTGCTGATGATAGTGATAGCGATGTAACGGTTATTTACAACGCCAATGCTGAACAAGCCCACGTTAACTATGTTGACCAAGATAATAACGACAGTGTTATCAAGAGTGATACTTTAGATGGTAAGTTTGGAACTAAGTCAGATTACAGTACTAAAGATGAAATTGCTGCTTTGGAAGCTCAAGGTTACGAATTAGTAACCGACGGTTACCCAGGTGACTACACCTTTACTACTGACGATCCAACCTTTACAGTTGTCTTGAAACACAAACACAAGACAGTAGATCCAGATAACCCAGGAACTCCAGGACAACCAGTAGATCCAGATAATCCAACTGGACCTAAGTACCCAGATGGAACTGGCGAACAAGACTTGACTAAGAACATTACTAGAACAATTCATTATCAATATGCTGATGGAACTCAAGCTTCTAAAGATGTTACTGAACAAGTTAAGTACACTAGAGAAATTACTTTTGATGAAGTAACCGGTAAGATCATTGAAACTGGTAAGTGGACATCAACTAATCCAGATTACGCTGCAGTTGATTCACCAGCTATTGCTGGCTTTACTCCTGATCAAGCAGTTGTTGGCCAAGCTGCCACAACTGCTGATGATAGTGATAGCGATGTAACGGTTATTTACAACGCCAATGCTGAACAAGCCCACGTTAACTATGTTGACCAAGATAATAACGACAGTGTTATCAAGAGTGATACTTTAGATGGTAAGTTTGGAACTAAGTCAGATTACAGTACTAAAGATGAAATTGCTGCTTTGGAAGCTCAAGGTTACGAATTAGTAACCGACGGTTACCCAGGTGACTACACCTTTACTACTGACGATCCAACCTTTACAGTTGTCTTGAAACACAAACACAAGACAGTAGATCCAGATAACCCAGGAACTCCAGGACAACCAGTAGATCCAGATAATCCAACTGGACCTAAGTACCCAGATGGAACTGGCGAACAAGACTTGACTAAGAACATTACTAGAACAATTCATTATCAATATGCTGATGGAACTCAAGCTTCTAAAGATGTTACTGAACAAGTTAAGTACACTAGAGAAATTACTTTTGATGAAGTAACCGGTAAGATCATTGAAACTGGTAAGTGGACATCAACTAATCCAGATTACGCTGCAGTTGATTCACCAGCTATTGCTGGCTTTACTCCTGATCAAGCAGTTGTTGGCCAAGCTGCCACAACTGCTGATGATAGTGATAGCGATGTAACGGTTATTTACAACGCCAATGCTGAACAAGCCCACGTTAACTATGTTGACCAAGATAATAACGACAGTGTTATCAAGAGTGATACTTTAGATGGTAAGTTTGGAACTAAGTCAGATTACAGTACTAAAGATGAAATTGCTGCCTTGGAAGCTCAAGGTTATGAATTAGTAACCGACGGTTACCCAGGTGACTACACCTTTACTACTGACGATCCAACCTTTACAGTTGTCTTGAAACACAAACACAAGACAGTAGATCCAGATAACCCAGGAACTCCAGGACAACCAGTAGATCCAGATAATCCAACTGGACCTAAGTACCCAGATGGAACTGGCGAACAAGACTTGACTAAGAACATTACTAGAACAATTCATTATCAATATGCTGATGGAACTCAAGCTTCTAAAGATGTTACTGAACAAGTTAAGTACACTAGAGAAATTACTTTTGATGAAGTAACCGGTAAGATCATTGAAACTGGTAAGTGGACATCAACTAATCCAGATTACGCTGCAGTTGATTCACCAGCTATTGCTGGCTTTACTCCTGATCAAGCAGTTGTTGGCCAAGCTGCCACAACTGCTGATGATAGTGATAGCGATGTAACGGTTATTTACAACGCCAATGCTGAACAAGCCCACGTTAACTATGTTGACCAAGATAATAACGACAGTGTTATCAAGAGTGATACTTTAGATGGTAAGTTTGGAACTAAGTCAGATTACAGTACTAAAGATGAAATTGCTGCCTTGGAAGCTCAAGGTTATGAATTAGTAACCGACGGTTACCCAGGTGACTACACCTTTACTACTGACGATCCAACCTTTACAGTTGTCTTGAAACACAAACACAAGACAGTAGATCCAGATAACCCAGGAACTCCAGGACAACCAGTAGATCCAGATAATCCAACTGGACCTAAGTACCCAGATGGAACTGGCGAACAAGACTTGACTAAGAACATTACTAGAACAATTCATTATCAATATGCTGATGGAACTCAAGCTTCTAAAGATGTTACTGAACAAGTTAAGTACACTAGAGAAATTACTTTTGATGAAGTAACCGGTAAGATCATTGAAACTGGTAAGTGGACATCAACTAATCCAGATTACGCTGCAGTTGATTCACCAGCTATTGCTGGCTTTACTCCTGATCAAGCAGTTGTTGGCCAAGCTGCCACAACTGCTGATGATAGTGATAGTAATGTAACGGTTATTTACAACGCCAATGCTGAACAAGCCCACGTTAACTATGTTGACCAAGATAATAACGACAGTGTTATCAAGAGTGATACTTTAAATGGTAAGTTTGGAACTAAGTCAGATTACAGTACTAAAGATGAAATTGCTGCTTTGGAAGCTCAAGGTTACGAATTAGTAACCGACGGTTACCCAGGTGACTACACCTTTACTACTGACGATCCAACCTTTACAGTTGTCTTGAAACACAAACACAAGACAGTAGATCCAGATAACCCAGGAACTCCAGGACAACCAGTAGATCCAGATAATCCAACTGGACCTAAGTACCCAGATGGAACTGGCGAACAAGACTTGACTAAGAACATTACTAGAACAATTCATTATCAATATGCTGATGGAACTCAAGCTTCTAAAGATGTTATTGAACAAGTTAAGTACACTAGAGAAATTACTTTTGATGAAGTAACCGGTAAGATCATTGAAACTGGTAAGTGGACATCAACTAATCCAGATTACGCTGCAGTTGATTCACCAGCTATTGCTGGCTTTACTCCTGATCAAGCAGTTGTTGGCCAAGCTGCCACAACTGCTGATGATAGTGATATCGATGTAACGGTTATTTACAACGCCAATGCTGAACAAGCCCACGTTAACTATGTTGACCAAGATAATAACGACAGTGTTATCAAGAGTGATACTTTAGATGGTAAGTTTGGAACTAAGTCAGATTACAGTACTAAAGATGAAATTGCTGCCTTAGAAGCTCAAGGTTATGAATTAGTAACCGACGGTTACCCAGGTGACTACACTTTCACTACTGATGATCCAACCTTTACAGTTGTCTTGAAACACAAGACTGGTTCAGTAACTCCTGATAACCCAGGAACTCCAGGACAACCAGTTGATCCAAATAATCCAGATGGACCTAAGTATCCTGATGGAATTGGTGAAAAAGACCTAGTTAAAGACGTTACTAGAACAATCCACTACAAAGATGATCAAGGTAATACGGTTGCTAAAGATGTAGTTGAATCAACTAAGTTTGGTCGTAATGCTACTTTTGATGAAGTAACTGGCAAGATTATTTCATATGGTAACTGGACTCCAGTTAACGATACCTTCGGTGCCGTTAACTCTCCAGTAATCAATGGTTACTATACTGACACTCCTGAAGTTAGTGCTGAAACAGTTAATGCTGATGCATCTAACTCTGAAGTAACAGTTCTCTACCATGCATTAGGTCATTTGGTACCAGATGTTCCTGGATCAACTCCAATCATCTATCCAAATAACCCAGATAACCCTAGTGAAGCTGGTAATCCACTTATTCCTGATATCCCTGGTTACACACCAGTTGATAAGAACGGTAATAAGTTGACTCCAGGAACTCCTTACCCAATTGATCATGATCATTTAGGTGAAGATACTCCAATTCACTACGTGAAAAATGAAGAACCAGCAACTCCTGTAACTCCAAGTACACCTGAAACTCCTGCACAGCCTGCAGAACAACCAAGTGCACCAGTTACTCCAGCTACACCTGTTCAACCTGAAACCCCAGCACAACCAGCAGCACCTGCTCCAGAAGCACCTAAGGCTGAAGCACCAGCTCAAGCAGAAACTCCAGCCCCAGCTGCTAAGCCAGCTGAAGCACCTAAAAAGGCTGCTTTACCACAAACTGGACAAGATGCTACTGGTAGTTTGATGAGTATCATTGGTGCAATCTTACTTTCAATTCTTGGATTCTTCGGACTAGACGGATTCAGAAAGAGAAAAGAAGAAAAATAATAAATTATAGTAATATAATTTATGAAATAGAAAAGAGGACTTACAAATATGTAAGTCCTCTTTTTGCATATAATCTTAAATTTTGTTAATAATTATTTCTGAATTCAATTATTTAATGAATTTAAGATATAAACAGACAGTTATTTATTATTGAAAATCATTTTTTGTAATTCATTAATATAATTAATAGCATTTTCAACTTGTTTTTGGTTATTATTGTTAATACTTTCTTCTATTAATGAAAAAGCGACTGATACAAACAAGTTACTGGAAAACTCTTTAGAAATATTCAACTCTTGTATCATTTGATGACTAACTTTATTTTTAAGAAAACTTTTTTTCATAATATCTTTTAAGGTTTGAGTTAAAGTAAAATGGTCATCTTTAATTTTAAGAAGAATGATTAATTCAGGATCATTAAAATCTGCTAAAAATTCATTTAAAAATTTTTTTATATCTTTCAAGCGAAACCTCTGATCCATACGTTTTTCCATAATTTTTTCCCATTTGTAGTTCATTTTTTCAATTACTTCATATTTATCAAAAAAATGATTATAAAACGTTGATCTCCCGACTTTGGCTTTATTACAAATATTTTCAATAGTAATGTTTGCAAAGTCTTTTTCTTTTAATAATTCAATTATTGCATGATTAATCTGTACTTCTGAATTAGTCATTAATGATCTCCTTTTTAGTATATTTGGACAATTTAAGCTTAATTGTTTCTATGATTTGATTTTAAGTCAAGATAAGATGATTTATGTAAGATAAATTGATCACGGAGAAATTTTATAATGTATAAAAAATATATTGATAATGAACAAATGAATTTTCAAATGAATCGTTTCTTAGAACCATATTATGATGATGAAAATGTTCAAAAGGAAGCTTTTGCAGCTGGGAATAAGATTAATTCACTTAGTGAATGGTATAGTGTTTGGCTGAAATTGGGAGATGAGAAAAACGAGGAGAAGCAATATGGAGTAGCATCTGCCTACTATCAATTAGCCAACTTTTTTGTTTCAGAAGATGATCCCCAAAACCTAAAAACATATAAATTATTTAAAGAAACTTTTTATAAAAGTATAGATAATCATAACTTAAAACATTATCAAGTGCCTTATGAAGATAATTATTTGCCTGTTGTTACCATTGAAAAACCTAATGCTAGTAATTGGCTCGTTTTTCATGGAGGATTTGATTCTTACTTAGAAGAGTTAATTAGAGTTTCCCAAACTTATTTAAAAGATTTAAATAACTATAATATTTTATTGTTTGAAGGTCCAGGTCAAGGACAACCAATGGCAAATGGGATTTATTTAACTTATCAATGGGAAAAACCAGTTGGAGTCATCTTGGATTTCTTCAGTTTGAAAGATGTTAGTTTAATGGGCATGTCTTTAGGAGGTTATTTAGCTGTTAGAGCGGCTGCTTTTGAGCCCAGAATTAAGAACGTAATTGCATTTGATACCTTTTATAGTATGCTTGACGCTTTAATTGGGAAGCAAAACCAAGCAACTATTCCTGAAGAAATCAAAGATTTTTTTGAGCATGTATTAGATGGAGATAGTTCAGAAAGTGATAAAAAGTTTGATCAGTTACTTGAAAATATGAGTAAAAATAACATTGATCTTAGTTTCAAGCTAACTAAGGCTCAAGGAGTTTATGGTGTAAAGAGTTATAGTGAAATTGTTCGAAAAATGTCACAATTTACTTTGAAAGGTATTGAAGATAAAGTGCAACAAAATACATTATTATTGGCAGGTAATGAAGATATGTATGTTCCTACTTATCGCACTGGTTATTTACAAGAAAGATTGATTAATGCAGCTCAAATTGAAACTCACATTTTCACTAAAGAACAAGGTGGACAATATCATTGTCAGGTAGGGAATAAGTTAGTTGCTTTTCAACAAATTGTTCCATTTTTGCAATCAAATGATTAATTAGATATTTTATACCAAAACATCCGAAATATCAGATTACTTATTCGGTGAAATAACGTTAATAAGTCGTTTGCAATATACTATTATTTATAGTAAATAAACCTTTTTTAGATAATAATAAAAAATCCCATCATATGATGGGATTTTTTGTTCATTTTATTATTACTAGTGATAAAAATGTATCAGCATTTCTATTGATGTAAATTAACTAAAATTTATTACTAATAGCCTTGTATTCTGTATTAGTTCATAGTCCAAAAGTAGTAGTAACTACTTTTGATTTTCCAATTTTTACTTGTTCCATAATAAAGCTCCTTTAGTATTTTTTCTTTTGAAGTAACTCAATCATAGTTCTGCCACCTTATTCCAACAATAGTGAAATTTTTGTTACTTTAGTTTTATAGATAAAGTAACAAAAATTTCACTATTGTTGAAAGATAAATTAGGACTTACGATAGTTTCAAGTTAAAAAATATAACTTGATGAATTGTTCTTTAAGAATAGATGGAGGAAATATTTATGAAAGCAATTGGATACAATAAACCAGTTTCAGATACTGGTGAAAACTTTTTTGAATTTGAAACTAGCACTCCTAAACCCAGTAATCATGACTTATTGGTAAAAGTGAACGCTACTTCAGTTAACCCAGTAGATGTTGGAGTTAGAAATGGTTTGAATCATGCATTAAAGGAACCTAAAGTAATTGGTTGGGACGCAGTTGGAACGGTAGAGTCTGTTGGTGCTAGTGTTACTATGTTCAAACCTGGTGATCGAGTATTCTATGCAGGTTCATTTATTCGTCCCGGAAGTGATAGCGAATATCAGTTAGTAGATGAAAGAATTGTTGGTAATGCTCCACAAAAACTAACAGATGCAGAAGCAGCAGCAATGCCTTTAACCTCTTTAGCAGCCTGGGAAGCTATGTTTGAACAGTTAGAAATAAATCCAAAAAGAAATTGGTAGTTGTTCCAGAAGAATGCTAGCACTTCAATTAAGTGAACTAGAAACAGATGGAATTATTAATAAAAAAAGTTTATTCTGTAAAACCTGCAATTACGGAGTATAGTTTAACTGATTTTGGGAAAAGTTTAGAACCCGTCATTATGGCTATGAATAGTTGGGGTTCTGCATTCAATCAAGCTAGTGCTTAGTTTTAATTTGTTTAAATTTTTTAATTGATAAACTTATAAAAAACAAATAGGCCTTAATCAATAGAGACATTAAGTTCATCTATGATTAAGGCCTATTTGTTCTAAAAAATGCATGCAAGCACTTGCATTCGTAAAATGAATCATGTTTTTTCATGTTACTCAACCCCAGAAGCACAAGATTCATTGAAAAAAATTACAGACTTAATCTCATGATTTAATATTTTTGGATGCTGAGCATTTTTTGATGGTCTGAATAATTTCTTTTTCTCTATTGCTAAGATTGTGTTCTTTAGGATAAGCAACTGAAAGTACAAAATTAGGTAATTCATTGTCTTTAAGTTTTAAAGCAACTAATTCATCTTGATGATCTTGTGGCAACCATTGATTTAATGAAAATGAAAAACCAATATCTTTTTTAACTAATTGGTTAATAAGTGTGGGATCTCGAACACAAGAAACTACCGGGATAGAAGTATCATATTTTCTTTCAAAATACTTGAATAATTGTGCTTGTAAAAATTTGTTGGGCATCGTGATAAAGGGAATATTTTTTAGTTCTCGAAAATCAATAAAACGTTTATTTGCCAGCTGATTATTTTTACTTACGATAATGTTAATTTGGTCAGTTTCAATAATTTCAGCTGTAATACCTTTTTTATTTATTGAATTGATTGATTCAACTAACACTAAATCTAAGTCGCCAAATTCTAAATCTTTCAAGAGGTTATTGGTATCATTTTCTATTATATTAATTTTATGATTCTTATCATCAGTCAATTGATTTAATAGATTAGGAAAATATCCATCACTAATTAGTGGGGAAATTCCTAAATTGATATCCTTTAAATTTTTCTCTTTAATTTCAGCTTCAATATCTTCCCACTGATGCAAAATTTTCTTGGCATGTTGGTGAAGATTCTTTCCAGATTTAGTTAAATTTATAGATCCGGTAGATTGGTTGAAGATAATTAAATTATCGTTTAATTCTGTTCTTAATTGTTTAATATTCATTGAAACTGCAGGCTGAGTGACTTTATAATACTCAGCAACTTTGCTATAGCTTTTTGTCTCTATTAGTTTTTCAAAATATTTTAGACTGCTCAATTTCAATGTTATTACCTACCTAGTTCTAGAATATTGTTTAAATATTAATCATTGAATTTATTCTAATTGTTACAGATTTTATTATTAGTAACGGTTATAACAGAAATAAGTAAAACTTATAAAATTTCAATAATAATTGTAATTTATAAGGAGATGATGTTAATACTTTATGTGATTCTGTCCAATTAATATTAGCTAATATACCTTTAAAATAGCCGTTATCTTGGTATTTATCGTTATGAGTCTGTGTGCGATTATACTATCTTTATTATAAACTTTTTTCATTAACTTATTCAATATATTCTAAGCATACTAGTTATTAATTTAACAATATTAATGATACCTATAACAAAAAATTATATTGTGTATAAGAAAATATGATATAGTCATTTTATAATATATTTTTATTTTTTTACCCCAAGGAGGTATAAACTTTGAAAAATAATTCAAAAGTACATTATAAAATGTATAAAGCTGGTAAACATTGGTTGTTTGCAGCAATTGCAACTACCATTGTTACCACCGGTGGTTTTGCTTTAAATGAAGCTCATGCAGATACAGTTAGTGCATCTAATGACGCAACAACAGCTGTAAAATCGCAGACAGACACAGAAGCAAAAGCCAATGATGAACCACAATCTCAAAATACAGCTGTGACAACTGATAGTACTAAAACAAGTACAGATGTTGACACACAGAACACTAATAAAGAAACAGCAGCCCCACAACAAGAAACGGTTTCAACTTCAGCAAATAATCAAAAAGACGTTGTTACTGATAATTCTGACAGCGTGAAAGCAGATACTACTAAGCAAAGTGATAGTAAAACAGATGTAATACCACAACAGGAGACCACTTCAACACCTGTTGTTGACCAAAAAGATGTTACAACTAACCCACAAAATAATAGTAGTAATGAAGAAACAAAAATTGTAAGTCCACAACAAAATACAGATGCAACACCTGTTGACACAGCAAGTGAAGCAAAAACGCCTGTACAGGCTAGTACCACAGATGACGTAACTGCAGATAAAACTGTTACAGCTACTAATAATCAAAACATGCAGCTTAATACTGCAAATGTTAACTTGGCTGCAGATCAACCTGCACCAGCCAGTGATGTTTCGGTTGATATTACAGCTAATTCTCCTTCATCACTGACAGATCCATATAAGCCTAGTCAAAATGTTTCATACAATGTAGGTATTCATAATACATCCAATGGCGATGTTGTCCCAGTTGACACAAGTATAACGTTTAAGATTGGTACACCAACTAACAATGACATGAACAAGTTTTTGAAACCCTCTTTATTTACTAATGATGAAGATAATGACTTTAATTTTACAGATAATGGAGATTATACTTATAAAGTTACAGTGCTAAAGCCATTGCCAAAGGGTGATTTTTATTTCACAGTAAACTTTACTACCATGGATCCGGGAAATAATTGGGATAATTCAGGTAATGTTACTGATCCTGCAGTAGTTAGTGCGCCAGTATCTGCAACATTTACGTATAACGGTAATACACAAAATTTGCCAATTACTGATGGTAATACTATTTATGTTAAACCAATCGCATTTACCCCTAATAATGATCCACTTCCTGGTTATTCAACTGGATATTACAATGGAATGAGTTATCAAACCAGTGACCCAGAATATCCGGAAGGTGATAAAGGATATTTAGGGGGAACTAAAGATGGTACAAACCTATATTCTCCAGCAGTAAAAGATTCTAATGGTAATTCTTATGTAATTGGTCAAGTTAACTTTAATCCCGGGGCCTCACCATCTGATGGTAAGTCTATTGCTGCGATTGTTACAGGAGCTCAATTAGATCAGAACAGTGTTAAGTTATATGCAACTGTTGACCAAAAATGGGTTGACGTTACTGATGTCCCTAATTTAGTTTGGACAAGAACTTCTAATGGTGTGACTGTTGACTTTTCAGATCCCAATGCTAAATATGATGGGACGGCAATCAAACAATATAATATAAATTTGGTATTTGCTATGAAAGTGGCTAATACTACCACAGACAATCCCTGGTTTGGTGGGACAATTACTTGGTATAAGTGGACCGATGGAGTTTTAAATGATAAGCCTAATAGTTTTATGTTCGGTAATAGTTATACATTCCAACCAATTGGAGTTAGTTCATTAACCCCATGGTTTGTTGGTGGAGACCAGACGATTTATCAAAACAAGCAGGGCGATGTAACTTATGCTCCTATGACAGGAATTTCTGCTTATGATGGAACTACTGGTAATTTAACGGATAAAGTTACTATTACTGATTTAGGTGGTTATCCAGCTGGCGGAGTTAATCCGGCAGTTGGCTCTTATACGATTGCTTATAGTGTAACTAATGATGAAAATGTAACTTCAACTTTTAGTCGGGTTATTACAGTTAAGGCTAGTGAAGCTAGTGTAAGTGGTCATGATGTTACTATTTATGCCGGTGATCCAATGCCAGCTGCTTCAGCTTTTGGTGCTACTGCAACAGCTGATGATGGTTCTGCTGTTCCAGCTGATCAAATCTCAATTGATACTTCTAAGGTAAATCCTAATGTTGCAGGAGATTATCCAGTAACAATTTCAGCTGATAATGGTGAAGTTACTAGGGAAGTTAATGTTCATGTCTTAGCCAATCAAGCAAAGGTAACGGCACATGATGTCACGATTCATACTGGCGATGCAGTTCCAACCGATGCCAGCGCCTACGGTGCAACCGCAGTTGGCAAAGATGGAACTACTCCAGTAGCTATTAGTTCAGTAGATACAAGTAAAGTTGACAACCAGAAGGTTGGTACTTACCCAGTTGTAATTACCGATGCTGATGGTGTATCAACAACTGTCAATGTTAACGTAGTAGCTAACCAAGCAAGTATTAGTGGACAAGACGTAACCATTTATGCCGGAGATCAAATGCCAGCAGATAGTGCGTTTAAAGCTTCAGCAACTGATGAAGATGGTAAAACAATCGATGTTACTATTGATACTAGTAAAGTAAACAACCAGGTAGCTGGTACTTATCCAGTAACAATTACTGCCGCTGATGGTCAAACTAAAGAAGTTAGTGTAATCGTGTTAGCTAATCAAGCAAAGGTAACGGCACATGATGTCACGATTCATACTGGCGATGCAGTTCCAACCGATGCCAGCGCCTACGGTGCAACCGCAGTTGGCAAAGATGGAACTACTCCAGTAGCTATTAGTTCAGTAGATACTAGTAAAGTTGACAACCAAAAGGTTGGTACTTACCCAGTTGTAATTACCGATGCTGATGGTGTATCAACAACTGTCAATGTTAACGTAGTAGCTAACCAAGCAAGCATTAGCGGACAAGACGTAACCATTTATGCTGGAGATCCAATGCCGGCAGATAGTGCGTTTAAAGCTTCAGCAACTGATGAAGATGGTAAAACAATCGATGTTACTATTGATACTAGTAAAGTAAACAACCAGGTAGCTGGTACTTATCCAGTAACAATTACTGCCGCTGATGGTCAAACTAAAGAAGTTAGTGTAATCGTGTTAGCTAATCAAGCAAAGGTAACGGCACATGATGTCACGATTCATACTGGCGATGCAGTTCCAACCGATGCCAGCGCCTACGGTGCAACCGCAGTTGGCAAAGATGGAACTACTCCAGTAGCTATTAGTTCAGTAGATACTAGTAAAGTTGACAATCAAAAGGTTGGTACTTACCCAGTTGTAATTACCGATACTGATGGTGTATCAACAACTGTCAATGTTAACGTAGTAGCTAACCAAGCAAGCATTAGCGGACAAGACGTAACCATTTATGCTGGAGATCCAATGCCGGCAGATAGTGCGTTTAAAGCTTCAGCAACTGATGAAGATGGTAAAACAATCGATGTTACTATTGATACTAGTAAAGTAAACAACCAGGTAGCTGGTACTTATCCAGTAACAATTACTGCCGCTGATGGTCAAACTAAAGAAGTTAGTGTAATCGTGTTAGCTAATCAAGCAAAGGTAACGGCACATGATGTCACGATTCATACTGGCGATGCAGTTCCAACCGATGCCAGCGCCTACGGTGCAACCGCAGTTGGCAAAGATGGAACTACTCCAGTAGCTATTAGTTCAGTAGATACTAGTAAAGTTGACAACCAAAAGGTTGGTACTTACCCAGTTGTAATTACCGATGCTGATGGTGTATCAACAACTGTCAATGTTAACGTAGTAGCTAACCAAGCAAGCATTAGCGGACAAGACGTAACCATTTATGCTGGAGATCCAATGCCGGCAGATAGTGCGTTTAAAGCTTCAGCAACTGATGAAGATGGTAAAACAATCGATGTTACTATTGATACTAGTAAAGTAAACAACCAGGTAGCTGGTACTTATCCAGTAACAATTACTGCCGCTGATGGTCAAACTAAAGAAGTTAGTGTAATCGTGTTAGCTGATCAAGCCAAAGTAACGGCACATGATGTCACGATTCATACTGGTGATGCAGTACCAACTGATGCCAGCGCCTACGGTGCAACCGCAGTTGGCAAAGATGGAACAACTCCGGTAGCCATTAGTTCAGTAGATATTAGTAAAGTTGACAACCAAAAGGTTGGTACTTACCCAGTTGTAATTACCGATGCTGATGGTGTATCAACTACTGTCAATGTTAATGTAGTAGCTAACGAAGCAAGTATTAGTGGACAAGACGTAACCATTTATGCCGGAGATCCAATGCCGGCAGATAGTGCGTTTAAAGCTTCAGCAACTGATGAAGATGGTAAAACAATCGATGTTACTATTGATACTAGTAAAGTAAACAACCAGGTAGCTGGTACTTATCCAGTAACAATTACTGCCGCTGATGGTCAAACTAAAGAAGTTAGTGTAATTGTGTTAGCTAATCAAGCCAAAGTAACGGCACATGATGTTACGATTCACACTGGTGATGTAGTACCAACTGACCCAAGCGCCTACGATGCAACTGCAGTTGGTAAAGATGGAACAACTCCAGTAGCTATTAGTTCAGTAGATACTAGTAAAGTTGACAACCAAAAGGTTGGTACTTACCCAGTTGTAATTACCGATGCCGATGGAGTTACCACAACTGTAAGTGTTGATGTAAAAGCAGCATCTGTTGTTCCTTCAACTCCAGATAAAACTGTACCATCCGTTGAGCCAACACAGCCAACTCCAAGCACAACGGAGACGACTCCGATTCAAACAAAAAAGGTTTTAACTCATTCAGTTGAAACTACTCCTGTAGCAAACGTTGTTAAAGAAGGACAACCAGTTACTGGCTCTGTATCATCTGTAACAACTAAAGCTGATAATCAAACTCCAGTTTCAAAGACTAAGAAAAATACTTTACCACAAACTGGTCAAGATGCTTCAACTAGTTTGCTTAGTATCATTGGAATCATTTTACTTTCAATTCTAGGATTCTTTGGATTGGACAGATTTAGAAAGAAAAAGGAAGATAAATAGTAAATGATAATCAACTATTATTTTTAGTGCAAAAAAGGACTTGCAGATTAGATTGTAAGCCCTTTTTTGTGTAATTATTATTTTTATAAATATATAGTAATATGATAATAATAGTTTATATATTGATGATATACGAACAAGTTAAAATAGGAGATTTAGAATGAACCTACAAAGTTTGCAATATTTTGAAAAGTTAATTGAGTTAAAAAATTATAGTAGTGTGGCAGATTATTTTAATGTTTATCAATCTACCATTTCAATGGGGATTAAACGATTAGAAAAAGACACTGGATGTCGTTTGCTTGTGCATAATTATAAACATAATGAAATAATACTAACACCTGCAGGGAAGACATTGCACAAATATTCCAAAGTAATTGTGGATCAGTTACCATTATTTAATGATGAAATTAGAAAATACCAGCAACAATTAAATCTTGAATTAGGAATGCCACCAATGGTTAATAATACTTATTTCCCTAAAGTAGCCATGAACTTAAGTGATAACATGTTGTTAAACTTAAATATTATTGATAGAACTTCAAAAGAATTAATTAAAATGTTGAAAAAGGATGAAACTGACATTGCAATTGTTGCTTCAGTAGAACCAATTAAATTAAAAAATTTCCATTCTGAAATTTTAGCTAAAGATAAATTTAAGTTGATTGTAAGCAAACAAAATTCTTTGGCAAATAAAAAGAAGATTGAGTTAAAAGATTTGGATTCAGAAAAAATAATTCAAATGGGCGATGGCTTTATTCAAGCAACTGTAATTAATGAGATTAAGAAAAAATATCCCAATTCACTTAATGTGATTTATCGAACTAAAGATCCTGAATTAATTAAGGAATTAGTGAAAGCAAATGTTGGTATATCTATGTTACTTAGTGAAGAGATTGATAAAAAAGATGACTTAGTATCCATTAACCTTGATTGCAACAATATTCCTGATGTTTATATTTCGTTGGTTTGGCGTAAAACTTATGATACAAACGAGCGAGGGAAAATGTTAGTAAATACGATTGTGAAATCAATTAAAGGAAGTTAATTAATAATTAGCATCTTTTTTAAGAAAGAGACCGATTAGATTAATTAATCTAGTCAGTCTCTTTTTGTTACTATTCTTTTGGATCATGTTCCTGATGCCAAGCATTAATTTGATCTAAACGTTTAGCAAAAACACTTTCTTTTCCTTGATTAGAAGGGTAATAGTACCGATGTCCCTTTAAATTTTCAGGCATTGTGGTCATCGTGGTAAGTTTATCCTTTTCCCTTTGTGCAAATTTATAGCCTTTTCCATAATGCAAATCTTTCATTAGTTTAGTTGGGGCATTTCGAATCTGCATGGGAACTGGTTCATTGCGAGAATGTTTAACATCATGACTAGCCATTTGTTCTGCCTTATCAATCGCGTTGGATTTAGGTGCAAGAGCAAGATAAGCAGTAGCTTCAATCACTGCATCAGCACAGTCAGGCATTCCAACAAATTTACATGCTTCAGTAGCATTGATAGTTACGTTTAAAGCGTTTGGATCTGCCAATCCCACATCTTCACTGGCAAACCGTACTAAACGCCGCATGATATATAAAGGATCTTCCCCGCTATCAAGCATTCTTGATACCCAATAAATTGCAGCATCAACGTCACTATTTCGCATTGATTTATGGACAGCTGAGATTAAATTGTAATGTTCTTCACCATTTTTATCATATAAAAGTGATTTACGTGTTACGAGTTGTTTTAAATCATTTAAAGGAATTTCAACCGTATCGTCTTTCTTTTTTCCGTTAGCTACAGCACTTTCTAAAATATTAAGTGCTACTCTTGCGTCGCCGTTAGCAAATTCAGCAATAGAATGTAAATTTTCAGTGGTTATTTTTACTTTTAACTTACCAAAACCATTGGGATTTTTGATTGCATTTTCTAGTAATTTAACAATATCATCCGTTCCTAAAGCTTTTAAAACAAAGACTTTACTTCTAGACAATAATGCTGAATTGATTTCAAATGAGGGATTTTCTGTGGTTGCTCCAATCAAAATAATGCTACCATCTTCGACATAGGGTAAAAAAGCATCTTGTTGAGCTTTATTAAATCGATGAATTTCATCGACAAAGACAATGGTTTTTAAACCCATTTTATGATTAGCAGAAGCATTTTCCATAATTTTTCGTACTTTAGTGATACTGGTATTAACGGCACTAACCGTGATGAATTCTGCTTGGGTCATTTGAGCAATGATTCTTGCTAAAGTGGTTTTGCCAGTGCCAGGTGGTCCCCAAAGAATCAAAGATGAAATTTGATCATTTTCAATTAAGCCACGCAAGATTTTTCCTTGGCCGATTAATTGTTTTTGTCCCACAAATTCTTCTAAAGTTTGGAGACGGACACGTTCTGCTAAAGGAGTGTTAGTGTCACTGCTCTTTGCATTAAATAACGATTCTTGTTTCATAGTTAACCTCCTTGTTAAATATTTAGCTAAATTTTTTTATAAAATCGTGCGTTTCTATACGTTAGTGATTTTACCACAATTAGTTATTTTACTGATATTTAGCGTTTTTAAAAGAAAATGGAACAAACTCATTTTTGAGTTTGTTCCATAAAAGTATTTAATTATTTAATTTTTTTCTTTTTGAAACCATTTAAACCAAAGATTCCTAAAACTGAAAGTAAGAGTGCACCAAGCATCTCTAACAAACCATTATCCTTGCCTTGACCAGTTTGTGGCAAAGCAGTTGCTTTATTAAATGTAGAAGTGGTTGGAGCTGTTTCAGTCGTAGTAGTTTGAGCATCATCGCTTGCTGAATTAACCTGATGTGTATTTTCATTGTTTTCTGAAATTTCAGGTGTTACTTCATTAGATTGATTGTTAGTTTTAGTTGCAGGAAGATTGCTTCCATCATTAGGCGAAGTCGTTGGTTCAGCAGGAACTTGAGAACCATTATCACTCTTATTGGTAGGAATGTTAGGCTCAACCGGCGTCTGTGAACCATTGTTATCATTATCATCAATAGGTGTAGTTGGTTCAGCTGGATTTTGAGAACCATTTCCGTTGTTATCAGTTGGAGGGACTACCGGGTTATCCAGTTGATGGTAAACGACTTGAATATTCTGGTTAACTGGCATAAATTCACCACTGACCATAATCTGTTTGGTAGCATAACCTGCAATTATTGGGCTAGCAACGTTATATTTACTAGCAACTTTACCTTGAATCGTTTTTTCAGGAGCTACTTGGTTCCCATTTTGATCGACATAAGTGATGGTAACAGTTGAAACTACATCTTTTTTGTAAATCAAAGTTATTATTTGTTCATCTTTAGTATATTGACCAGTAAGGTTTCCAGTAGTTTTTTCATAGGTGTAACCAGTAATCTCAACTGGATTAAGATGGTAATAACTGCCAATTTTACCAGTTAAGGTTTGCATCGTCTTAATTTCATTACCTTGTTCATCAACATATTTAACCGTTACAGTTCCATCGGTCACTGGGGTAGTTTTTGCTTGATAAACCAAGGTAATATTTTGCGCTGTATCAGTATATTGGCCTGTTAAATTACCTTCTGCTTTTACATAAGTATATCCGTCAAGCTGTTTGGGAGTGACTTGATAAGCAGTACCGATGGTTCCAGTTAGACTGGTGGAGTTGGCAATCAGATTTCCGTTCTCATCAACATAATTAATGTTAACGATCCCATTAGTTACCGGAGTATTTTTTTGATAAACAAACGTTACTGTTTGAGCATCTTGTCCATAAATCCCGGTCGCACTCCCTTCTGTTTTTACGTAAGTATAACCAGTAATGTTAATGGGACTTTCTTTAAATTTACTACCAAAAGAGCCACTGTTAGTTATCGGTTCGGCAATTTGATTGCCATTTTCATCAACGTAGTTTACGTTTACTACGCCAGTACCAACCGGTGCGTCTTTCTTGTAAACCAAAGTGACGTTTTGAGCCACTGGGGTAAATTGGCCAGTTAAATTACCTTCATTTTTCTCAAAGGTATATCCAGGAATATCAGGAGGGGTAATTTCATAACTAGAGCCAATCTTTCCACTCATGGAAGTGTTACTTTGAATCGGATTACCATTTTCATCTACATAATGAACATTAACTACTCCTTTAGTATAAGGATTTACATATTGATAGAATAATGTCGCCCACTGTGGATTGTATCCATAAATTCCGGTTAGATTATTAGATGCTCTGAGATAGTTATAGTTCTTCACTTGTTGAACCAAAATATCATAGTTAGCACCAATATAGCCGCTCATGGTTGCTGGAGGTAATATAAAAATCCCCATTGGATTTCCCTGATTGTCTACTTGTTCATACTGTACATTGACCACTCCAGTTGGAGTTTGATAGTAAGGCAAGTTGATGATTCCATTTTGCGTAAAAGTTCCAGAAACGGGTGATTCTCCACCATAGGTGTATTTGTGATTTTCAATTTGATATTCAGGATTTAAACTATAATCTGAACCATAAACACCAGTAATTGTGGTTGTTTTCAGGATTTGATTATCATGATGTTCATCAACGTAATTAATAGTCATAGTAACTTCGTCGGGAGCATATACATATGTTACATCAGGAGTTTCGGTAGTATATCTACCAGCGACATTACCTTCTGTTTTAATAACGTGATAACCAGTAATTACTTTAGGGTTAGTTTGATAAGCATCGCCATATTTTCCCGTTAAATTATCGCTAGCAGCTAATTGATGACCTTGTTCATCTACGTAATTAACCTGTACTGATTCGCTATCAGCAGTATAAATGATAGTCAAATTATCATTAGTATTAGGGACAAGGGTGCTGATTACCTGATTTTGATTAGGAGTATAACCTGTGATTGTAGGAACAGTAAAGTCAATTTTAGTATTATCAGTTGACGTCCAGTCGTTCCAGTTAATTTCATTGGTTACATCATCTTTAGTTCCAGTTCGAGTAAACTTAGCTGTTATAACTTGGTTATCATGGGCCTGGGTTTTATCAGCATATTGATAATGGACAGTTAGTGACCCAGTTGTTGAATCAGTTACTTGTCCAGTAGCATGATTAAAGTGAACTGAATAAGTTGGCACTTCGCCATCAAAGTCAAAGGTAGCAGGGATATTTGCATTTACATAATGATAACCTTGATTTTCTAATTTTTGGATTTCAGCATCAACTGCTGATTTATCAATTGCTTGGCCATAGTTACCAGTTAGAAGAGTATCAGTTACACCATCAATCGTTTTTCCAGTTGTATCATCGATATATTGAACTTTGGCTGTTTCTTTATTAGCAGTGTAGGTTACGATAATGGTTTGCTTTTGATTCGCTGTTAAAGAAGCGGAAATAGTTTGTTGATTAGGTTTATACCCTTTAATGGTAGGTGAATTAACACTGACGCTTGTTGTTGCTGGAGACCATTCACCATAACTAATTACAGCTCCAGTTGTATCATCAACAATATTAGTGCGTTGGAAAGTTGCATCTTTGGTTGCAGTAGGTGCTGCAGTTTTACCATCGGCATATTGATATTTAACATTAACTGAACCAGTGCCAATTTCGGTAACAGTTTTAGTTCCTTTGACGGTTATTACACATGTAAAAGTTTTATAGTACCATCTCTTACCTTGATAGGAAAAATTGGGACTACCATACCAGTTATAAATAACATTGTATTTACCTGGAGTAGTTCTTAAGCTGTCTTCAGTAACTTGTTTGCCATCATCAGTTTCATATTGTACGGTTAATATTCCATCTGAAATGGCTTGTTTGATTTGTTCTTTATTTATCGTCTTAGAACCATCTGGATTGGTTAATGAGTTAATTTCATCCTCAGGAGTCCAATTCTTAGATTTTTCAGAATTGGCATACCAAGTATTAGTAGATTCACCATCAATCTTACTTAAATCAACTGCCCAAACCCAAGTTCCTGCATGGGAATTCCCGTCCATTAAAGTATAAGCGGTTAAACGTTGACCATTAGGAGAATAATTATTGCTATAAGTGTTATAAGGAGCATCAGGCAAATCACCTGTCCCAAGTTCTTGCCATAAACCAGAGGCAGGTAAATCAATTGTTGGTGGGATAAGTGTGCCAGTCACCATGTTAGTTAAACCAACAGTATTATTTAATACTGTATCTTTACCTAAAATTAGTTGCCATAATCCAAAGCTAACAAAAGTTTGGTTGTCATCATCATAAGTTAATACAACTGTATTCTCTAACATATTGGTCATATCAGTTACATTACGAGTATTAAAACTACTTAAATCGAGAGAATTTAACAAATTATCGGTAGAAAACATCTCTTTCATATTAGTAACTTTATCAGTATTAAAATTGTTCAGATTTAAGGCACTAACATACACAAATTTAAACATAGCTTCCATATTAGTAACATTTTCTGTATTGAAATTACTTACATTTAAATTATTTAATAGTTGGTCTCCATTGAACATAAATGACATATCAGTAACATTATGAGTATCAAGTTGTTCAATTCCTGTAATTTCTGTAAGTCCTATACGTGGGATAGTAGGACCATCAAATGGACTTCCAGATGTAAATAAACCACAGAACATGTAACTCATATTAGTAACATTACCAGTATTTTGAGCAAACTTTCCACCCACATTTAAATATTTCAAACTACCACAACCCTGAAAAATGCTCCTCATACTTGTGACATTACTCGTATCCCAATTGCTAACGTCTAAATCCGTAAGTTTATTATCATTAAAGAACATAAAATCCATGTTTTTTACATTGCTTGAATCGATTTTATTTAAACCGTTAATGGTAGTTAAGTTCTGTAACATCGTAAATAAATTAGAACTATCGACAGGAAGTTTTATTGGTGCATTAATGGTAATTTCTTTAACATTTTGCGTAATTTGTTGATCATTAAAAGGACTACCAGTTTCATTTCTTGTTCCAAGAGTACCAGAATTATCAAGACTTAGGATTTTATTATTTTGATCATATGCCCAATTGACTGTTCCCCAAGTTCCAGTTAAATCATCGGTATTATTTGTGTTTTCAGCTGCCAAATTTACATTTTTATTTCTTTGGTCATCGGCACTTAGATTTGTATTAGCAATGTTAATGTTTGTTGGAGTAGTAATCTTTAAAGCATCTTTAGGGAGATTATTGTTATTTTCAGCCGCAATTGAATCAATTTCTGGTTGATCATTAGTTGTATTTTGAGCACTCTGATCATTGTTGTCATTTTGTTTGATCTCAGTCGTTGTAGTAATTGGAGTATTGGGAATGATACTTTCTTGTGCATTATTAGTTACAACTGGATTTGAATTATCAGAGACTTGCTTATCGGTCTCACTTTTTTTGTCAGGAATAGTTATATCAGCTTCTGCTTTGGCAGATTGGCTGCTTGCTGTTTGAACTTTGTCTTTTTGATTTTCATTTATGACAGAAGTATTTAAATCATCTGTTTGTTTTGGATTATTTTGATTCGACTCATTATCTTTAACTTGTTGATTATTTGAAAGTTTATTATTTTCGGTAACATTTTTATTTTCAGTATCAGACTTCTTAGTAGTAATATCTATGTCTGTATTGGTTACCTTATTATTTTTAGAATTATCAGGTGTAGTTGTAGAAGTATCTAGTTGATTTGATTCAGTTGTCTTATTATTGTTTGAATTTTGTGTTTGTTGTTTTTCATTATTTTCAACGTTATTAGTTTTGTCTTGTTGCTCATTACTATTAGTAGAAGTGTTGGCTGCGGGAGTATTATTCACATCTGGCTTATTATCAGCAGTTTGACTATTGGCATTTACTTTATCAATATCATTAGTTTTGATATTATTGGTGTCTTGATTTTCAGATTCTTGTTCACTATTTTTTTCATTAGTAGTAATTGTATCGCTAGCATGAATATTGATATCGTTTCCGACAAGTAACCCAGTTCCAAGCGAAAAGGTTGCAATGGCGGAAAAAAGCCAAATCTTACCAGATTTGTACATTTTGTAATGTAATCTAATTTCATCATTCTTTTGTTTTTTTAACATAATTCCTCCTTTTTAAATATTACATTGTTATATCAACTTTGAAATCTAATTATAGATGGTATTTTGTGATAGTCAAGATTAATAGCCCAAAAAAAGAAACTGGAGATTTACTCAACAGTTTCCTTTTTATTATTCATTTTCATTCTTATAATCATTCAGAAGAATCGTTTCTTCATAGTTTACATTTTGGCGTAAACGTAATCCCATACTTTTAGGAATATGATGATTATCGATTAAAGTATCAATTGCTTTTCGTTCTGCTTCAAGTGCCTGAGTTTTTAATTCCAAGACTTGAGCTTCATATTGCTGTTCTTCAATTTCTGAGTCACCGAATGATTTAGCTTCTTGGATTTGATTTTGATAATAAACAATCAAGAAGTGGACAGTTTGAGCAGAAAAGTCTTTTTTATTGATGTCATCACGGTTAAGGAATTTTTTGATAGCATCAATTGCAGCTTGTGATCCAACTTTTTGAACCAAACGTAAATCAGATTTAGTCTTTTTACTTTCAGATTCATTCCACTGCCAGACTTTGATTAAGCGAACCAAACGATCGAGTAAATTCAAATGAGGCATGTTTCTTTGGGTTTGCTTATCGCCATTAATCTGCGAAATTTTGTATTCAGTATGATTTAAACGGCGACTGGCAATCCAAAAGGCATCCTTATTGATCAATTTTTGTTTGTACAAGTTGTTGATAGCATCACGTTTACCGTTTAAAGCAACTCGTTGTAAGGCTAGTGTTTCATTCATTTTTTTATTGAAAGCAGCTTTATCATGAAACCGACGCTGATATTTACGAATCGCCACTTCATAATCCATAATAATATCAAAAACCGCTCGTTGATTAGCTTCTGTCCGATTGGATTCAAGATAAGCAATAGCAGAATTCATCATATAAAGTCTGGCAACGTCAAAACTAACATAATGATGTTCTTCGTCAGGCTCGTCATCGTCATCATCAGATTCTTCGTCCTGAATTAAAGTAGCTCGGGTTTGCACAGTCCCTTGACCAGGGGCAATCAGCGGTAGTGTAATTGAAGCTGCTAATAAACTGATGATAATAACACAAGCAGCAATAAACAGCATCAATGAACGATCAGGGAAGGGTGATCCATTGCCCACAAATGCTGGAACTGATAGGACTCCAGCCATTGTAATGGCACCACGAACTCCAGATAATCCGGCTAGCAAAGCCACACTAAATTTTGGCTTTTTAGTTTCCTTCTTACTAATATAGTAGGAAAAAGATTGATAACCTAAAATCCAGATAATCCGAATCATTAGAATCATGAACCAAATCACGAATGCGTACCAGATGGATTTAATGGTTCCGTAGCGCGTACTCTTAAAGACAGCAGTCATCGCCACTGGTAGTTCGATTCCTAAAATCAAGAAAACAACTCCATTTAGACAGTAGACGATGACATCCCAAGTTCGGTTAGTTAACAGAGTAATCTCGGGAGTTTGTCCGGCAACTCGTTTAGTTTGCACATGATCTAAAATTCCAGCCGTTACCACAGCAATTACACCCGAGGCATGCAGGAAGTCTTCAGCGACAACGTACACTAAAAATGGTGTCAAAATTTGGAGTACCACGTTGAAAATTGCGTCGTGAAAATGCACGTTATACAACTGATTTCGGACCCAAATTAAGAGATACATAATTGCAGCCCCAACTAAGAAACCAACAATCGACATGTATACAAAATCACCAGCTGCTTTTGAAATTGAAAAGTAACCAGTCACAACCGCGGCAATCGCATATTTAAAGGCAATCAATCCACTGGCATCGTTAATCAAACTTTCACCACTAACCAAGTGCAGGATGCTTTTTGGCAGGTTAACTCGTTTAGAAATTGACTGTACGGCCACAGGATCAGTAGGCGACAGAATGGCAATTAAGGCGAAACTAACAGCCAACGGCATCGTAGGAACTAGCCAGTTAACAAAGAATCCGCCAATAATAGTGGTAATAAAGACCAACAGAATCGCATTTTCAAAAATTGGTCCACGTAACTCCCACAATTCTTTTTTCGGGAAATCTCGTCCGTCATTGAATAACAGCGGGGCAATGAATAGTAATAAGAACCATGTTGTATCTAGTTCGATTTTAAACTTAAAAAAGACGGCAATTAAGACACCCAGGGCGACCTGAATTAAACTTACCGGCACAATCTTAATATAATGACTTGCCACATTTGAAACTAAAACCAGGCCAAGCAAGACTAATACAGCTTCTAAAATGGTCATCGATGAGTTCCTCCTAATTATTGTTTACCTTAATTATACCGAAAAAAACTGGTTTTATAAAATTTTGTTTGAAATAAAAAAGAGAGACCTAAAAGTCTCTCTTAATTTTTATTATTTTAAAGGTTTTCTTCAATTTCATCATCACTAGGAGAAGGAATATCAGAGTTAGCATGTTTCATTCCGTAAGCAAAGTAGATGATAACACCAATCAAGAACCAAACTGCCGAGTAAATCTTAGCTTGAACGTCAAGTCCCATGAAGATGGTAAAGGAACCGATGAAACCAAGAGCAGGCAAGATTGGATAAAATGGCTCTTTGTAAGCAGCCTTAGGCAATGATTTACCTTCACGTTTTCGCAATGGGTACATTGCTAGTGAAACTGCCATAAAAGCAATCAAAGTTCCGGCAGAGATTAGTTGTGCCAAGAAAGTGAAAGGGAAAACAGCTCCCAAAATAACTCCAACAATGGTGATCATCCAGAGTGCATTGCTAGGAATTTTCTTTTTGTTCAATTTACCAACAGCTTTTGGCAACATTTTGTCACGTCCAAACGAATAAATCAAACGAGAACCGGCCATCATCATTCCAATCAAGGCAACCAACATCCCGGCAACGGCAACTGCTTGAACTACACTGGCAATGATAACGTGACCACCTTGACGCAATGCCCAGCCAACTGGTTCAGCGTTGTTAGCGTACATCGTGTATTTGAACATTCCAACCATTACAAGAGAAACACAAATGAAGAAGATGGTTGCGATAACTAGCGAGCCAATGATTCCACGAGGCATAGTTTTTTGTGGATTTTTAGCTTCGGCAGAGTTAGAAGCGATTGAATCAAATCCGATATATGAAAGGAAAATCGTTGAGATACCGGCATAGATTCCTTGCCAGCCACCGAAAGTTGTTCCATCGGCATTAGGATGACTCTTAGGGAAAAATGGTACATAGTTTTGCATTTTGATGGCTGTTGCACCAACCACAATAAAGGTAATGATAGCAAGTAGTTTCAAAACAACCAAAATATTTGAAATTTTAGTGGTCTGACGATCACCGCGCAAGAGAATGTATGTAACTAAGGCAACCACAATCACAGCGATAATATCAATCACCCCACCGTTAGTTCCTAATGGGGAAGCAATTGCTTTTGGTAATGCAATTCCTAATGGTGAGATCAGTCCCTGCACATTCGAGGAAAGACCAGCTGCCACGAATGCTACGGCAATCAGATACTCAGCTAAGAGGGCCCAACCGACAATCCAGCCCCAGAACTTACCGAAAAGAACGGAAATCCAAGAATAAGCTGATCCGGCAAAGGGAAGTACGGATGCCATTTCAGCATAGTTCATGGCAACTAGTCCAGCCACCACTGCCGCCAAAATAAATGAAATAACAACAGCAGGACCAGTGTAGTTTGCAGCTACAATCCCAGGTAGGGTAAAAATGGATGTTGATAAAATTGTTCCAAGGCCAAGAGCCAAGAAATCTTTAACAGTCATGGTTTTTTCCAAGCTTTTATCCTTAGACATGTAAAAATGAAAATCGACTTTTTCATTCATTTTTTTGAAAATATTTTTCATTGTTTTAAAACTCCTTTAAGTTACCAACCCATGTTGGTAGGGGATTTAGTTAATTTTCCTTCATTTAATTCTTGCATTGCTTGTTCAATTATTGCAAATGCTTTTTTTAAATCAGATTCATTGATAACGAGCGGGGGTTGAAATCGTAGAATGTTGCCACGAACTGTAATCATTAGAGCACCAAGTTCAAAGATGCGACAAATCAGTTTGGTAGCAGCTTCACTATCCGGTTTGCCAGTTACTGGATCCACGATGTCAATTCCCCCGTTTAAACCATAAATACGGACGTCACCAACAAAAGAAAACTTATTTTTCATTTTATCAAAAAATTGGTGTGCCTGCTTGCCTAATTTTGCACTTCGCTGGACTAAATGTTCATTTTCAATGACATCAAGAGTTGCGTTGGCAGCAGCAGTTGTTACTGGATTACCAGCTGTGGTGTATACATTTCCAGGTGCATCAAGAGCATCCATGACTTCTTTGCGACCTAAAACGGAACTAAGCGGCAAACCAGAAGCAATCGATTTGCCAACAGCAACCAGGTCGGGATGGACATCTGGAAAATAATCAATTGACCACATTTTTCCACATCGGCCCAAACCTTGGTTAACTTCATCAACCGCAAACAAAATCCCATGTTCTTGGGCAAATTGATAAACTTGGTTTAAAAATCTTTCAGGTGCTTTGACAAATCCACCATCACCTTGGATGGCTTCAATCTCAATCACTGCCGTTTCGTCGGCAGGGAGATAAGTTTCAAATGGTAATTTAAATGCAGCAAACATCCGATCACTAAAATCGTCATCGCTTTCATTGGGAAGTTTGTACCAAGGACTAGGGAAAGGAACTTTAACTACTCCAGGCAGTAAAGGTCCAATCTTGCGAGTCATATTGAGACTGACGCCCGAAGTACTAATGGATCCATAAGTCGAACCGTGGTAGGCTCCGGTAAAACTCACAATGTACTGACGACCAGTGTAAGCTCTAGCAAACTTGATGATTGCGTCGTTAGCATCAGAACCAGAGTTGCCAAATGCCACTTTGACTGGTCCATCAATCGGAGCTAATTTTGCTAAACGCGGTGTTAACTTTGCTTCAGGACTCGTGGCAAAGTAGGCGGGAGTATATTGAATCAGCTGACTTGCTTGATCTTGAATCGCTTTAACCACGTGGGGATGAGAATGACCAGTATTAGTTGAGGAAGCACTTGATAATAAATCAATGTACTTGTTATCATCTTCATCTGTTAAGATGGCATCTTTTCCTGATTTGATAACGATATCAAAATATTTAATTCGATCGGCTTTGGCATAATGCTGCTGTTCTTTATCCAGGACTTCTTGATTAGACATTTGAAACACTCCTTTAATTTATTAAAACTAATTGCTGGCAATCACTCCTTTAGGTAATAAAAAAGTCCTCCAGTTTATTTAAACTGCAGGACTGATATTTTCCCCACAGCTTAAGTTGAGAAAACTGCGAGGATTCTAAGAAGAAATTAGCTTTGACGAAAAAGCATCTTATTATCCACACAATTTTTAATAATTAATGCGACTAACACGACTAATAAAATGCTAATAATGTAAAATACTACATTTGTCATTGCTAAAAACTTCCTTTCTTTAATATTTTTTTAAATTATAAATTGAAAAAAGTGGTTTGTCAACGCTTTTTTTAACAAAATCTTAATGAAATGTAAAATAAAAGCTGTAATCGTGGTTTAATAACGAAGTTACAGCTTTTATTTTTAGTTTATTTGAATGATTTACGAACTATTGGTAAGTTGATGTAATATAAACCGTATAATTATCTAATTTTAATTTAATTATGCTTTGTAACGGTGGGTTAGACACCACAAGACAACTAGAAGTAATGCGGTATAAATTGCTCCGCCAATTCCAAGAAAAGGAAGTCCCACGGAATTAACAATGATTCCACCCGTAGCTGACCCTAACGCAATCCCAACATTACTAAAAATGGGATTAAATGAGGATGCTAAAACTAGTGATTGTGGATACTTCTTTTCCGCAATTTGCATATAAAATAGCTGACAAGTTGCCCCGGCTAAATAAATAGTGAAGCCTAGTAAAATGATCAAGCATAAATCAATAACAGGAACTTTAAAGAATATCGATACCCCTAGTAAAGCGATGGTTTGAATCACATAATATTTAAAAACACGTTGAAAACCATTTTTAGAAGCTAGACGTCCCCCGGTTTGGTTACTAAATAAGCAGGCGATTCCATAAATTACTAAATAAATAGTTACAAAGTTGATACTATAACCAAAAGAATCAGTTAGAATGGGCGTTACGTAGGTATAAAGGACATAAACCGCTCCTAATGAAAGGACTGGAACTAAAAGACCCAGTAAAATTCTTTTGTCAGTTAAAATTTTAAATTGATCGGTAAAGTGTTCAACCTTTTTCTGTTTCAAGTTATGAGGAAGAGAGATTTGAAAAGCGATTAAAACTAATGTTGACAGAATGGCAATTAGCCAAAAAGTTAGTCGCCAGCCGACTTGACTACTTAACCATGTTCCAGTTGGAACACCAAATACAGAAGCAATACTAAAACCTGAGAAAACCCAAGAAACAATCCATGCTCTTTTTTCAACCGGTGCAATATATGTTGCAAAAGTAATTGCAATTGAGATGGTGATTCCAGCAACCAACGCAGTGATAATTCTTGATACTGTAAGAATCAAAAAGGTTGGGGAAACTGCAGACAATACATTGCCGAAAATAAAGATTGCCATAGTTAAGCCAATTACTTTATTGAGCCGATGTTCACCAACTAATAAAGATAAGATTGGAGTCGAAATAGCATAAACGACCGCAAAAATGGTTGTTAATAAACCAACACTGGCAATGCTGACGTGAAATGAACCTGCAATATCACCTAAAATTCCTACAATAATAAATTCACTCAGTCCCAACATAAAGGCAATTGAAATTAAGATGAGGGTTTGCATTTTAAAACTTTTCATAAATAAAACTCCTTAAACACACAAAAAAAGATTCTAGGGCAGGGGACGCCCTGGAATCATTAAGTACAGTAGTTGTATTATATCATCAAACATTGGGTTGTAGACCTAATTTATGGATTGAAATTTGGTTACTTTCATGTGTAATTTATATTTATCTCGTAATTTAGCAATTTCTGACATCATTGGAGATTTATGGTGGGTATCAAGTGCAGCTTGATCATTCCAAACATCAATTAATAAGATACTTTCGTGATCTTCAAAAGGAGTGAAGTATTCATAATGTTGATTTCCGGTTTGTGCTCTAATACGTTCAACGATACCAGTTTTGATCATTTCTTCCGCAAATTTGTGAGCATTATTTCCAGTTCCTGAATAAAGTATGTTAATTGTAATTTTCATATTAATGACCTCATTTAATTAATTTCAACTGCTTTAATTTATTATTATCTTGGTTAGTAATAGCTGTAATTGCAATCTTAAACTTTTCCATATCAAAATGTTTTCTTTTGATTTTCTTTAAGTCTCTTTCAAATTATTTTGTAACTTATTACATACAAAGTATAATACGATTTCATGATATTAACATAAATATTTATAGTACAAAAAAACAGTTGAAATATAAAAAGTTTCAACTGTTTTTGGGCCTTATAAAGGGACACTTAATCCTAATTTACCTGATTTAATGGAGTTTAATGCCTGCGTAAATGCTTTGAAAACGCTGTAATTTAGGTAATGTGTTTATTAGTTACTATTCGTATTCAATCGTTGCCGGTGGCTTACCAGTAATATCGTATAATACTCGGTTAACTCCAGCGACTTCGTCAACAATTCGTTTGGAAACTTTACCTAATACTTCCCAAGGAACTTCTGCATATTCAGCAGTCATTCCATCGACAGAGGTTACGGCACGAATCGTGATAGCCTCGTCATAAGTTCGTTCGTCACCCATGACACCAACGCTGCGAATCCCGGGAAGGGCAGTGAAGTATTGCCAAATTGTCTTATTTAGGCCAGCTTTGGCAAATTCATCACGTAAGATAGCATCCGAATCACGTACCATGCGTAATCTTTCAGGAGTTACTTCTCCAATAATTCTAATCGCTAATCCAGGACCAGGGAAGGGCTGACGCCAAACGAGTTCTTTAGGCATGCCTAATTTTTCGCCCAGTTCTCTAACTTCGTCTTTAAAGAGTTTGTTTAAAGGTTCGATTAGTTTAAATTGTAAGTCGTCGGGCAAACCACCCACGTTATGATGTGATTTGATTGTTTGGGCAGTGTCGGTTCCAGATTCAATTACATCAGTATAGAGCGTTCCTTGCGCAAGAAAATCAACGTCATCAAATTTACGAGCTTCTTCTGAGAAAGTATCAATAAATTCTTTACCAATGATTTTTCGTTTCTTTTCAGGATCGGTTACCCCTTTTAACTTTCCTAAGAACAACTTGCTGGCATCGACAAAATCGATATTTAAGCCAAAGTCATCTCCTAGCGAATGTAAGACTTGTTGTGCTTCATTTTTTCGCAACAAACCATGGTCTACAAAGACTGAGACTAATTGGTCGCCAATCGCACGATGGAGTAAAACAGCAACAACTGATGAATCAACTCCACCAGATAATCCTAATAAGACACGTTTGTCGCCTACTTCTTCACGAATAGTTTCAATCGCATCATTAATAAAGTCTTCCATGGACCAGTTGGCTTCAGCACCCGCAATGTCAAAGACAAAATGGCGAAGCATTTCGCGACCTTCGTCAGTTAAGTTAACTTCGGGATGGAATTGAACGGCATAAAAACCGCGTTTCGGATCAGCCATTGCTGAAATTGGGCATGAACCACTGGTTGCAGTGATTTCAAAGCCATCTGGAACTTTGGTAACAAAATCACCATGACTCATTAAAACAGTTTGATCGGGTTTCAAATCCTGAAAAATTTTAGAGTTTTTATCGGTAATTTCAATTTTAGCTTGACCATATTCACTATTGTCGGCAGTAGTGGTTTCTCCACCTGGCAAATCATGAGCCATTAATTGCATTCCATAACAAATTCCCAAAATAGGAATTCCAAGTTTGAAAATTTCTGGATCAATATCTAATGCATTTTTTCCATTAACACTATTGGGACCGCCAGAAAAGATAATGGCTTTTGGTTTCATTTCTTTAATTTGAGCTGCCGTTATAGTATGTGGTTTTAATTCTGAATAAACACCCATTTCACGAATACGGCGGGTGATTAGTTGATTATATTGACTTCCAAAGTCTAAAACGACTACGGAATCATAATCACGAATGGTTTTTGCCATCGGTATTCCTCCTATTTTTGGTAATTAGGTGCGCTCTTGGTGATAAGAACATCATGAGGATGAGATTCGCGTAATCCAGCATTGGAAATGCGGGCAAATTGAGCTTTGTGCAAGTCATCAATGGTACGTGAACCAGTGTATCCCATTCCAGCTCGCAAACCACCCATCATCTGATAGATAATATCGGCAACGTCGCCTTTGTAAGCTGTTTTTCCTTCGATACCTTCAGGAACGAGTTTCTTTTCAGCTTTTACTTTTCCTTGGAAGTAACGATCGGATGATCCATTTTCCATGGCAGGAATTGAACCCATCCCACGATATACTTTAAATTGTTTTCCGTCGGCACTTTCTAAAATCTTACCAGGAGCTTCAGTAGTTCCAGCAAGCATACTACCAAGCATTACGGCGTTTCCACCAGCAGCGAGGGCTTTGGCGATATCACCTGAATATTGCAAACCACCATCAACGATAATCTGTTTGCCGTATTGTTCGGCAACTGCTGCACAGTCAAAAGCAGCCGTGATTTGTGGAACTCCAACACCGGCAACTACTCGAGTGGTACAAATTGAACCAGGACCAATTCCGACTTTTACAACGTCGGCACCAGCTTCAAAAAGAGCTTTGGTAGCAGCTGCAGTAGCAACATTTCCAGCAATTAAAGTCTTATCTGGAAATTGTGCTCTAATTTCGGTGATTTTATCAAGTACGCCTTTAGAATGACCGTGAGCTGAATCAAGCACGATGGCATCTGCACCAGCGTCGAATAGACTCTTAGCACGGATGAAAGTTTCTTCATTGATTCCCACTGCAGCAGCCACAAGGTAGCGACCATTTTCGTCAACAGCTGCTAAGTCACCTTCAACGGCGGCATTTTTAACGGTTTCTACTTCTGCGGCTTGTTTTTCCGGCGACATGTTTTTATGTATCACGCCGAGTCCACCACCTTTAGCCATTTCGATAGCCATTGGTGCTTCTGTAACAGTATCCATTGCAGCACTTAAGACCGGAATGTTTAAGAGAAGATTATTGCCTAATTTTGTTTTTAAGCTGACTTGGTAGGGGAGCACGTCACTTGCTGCTGGAACCAAAAGTACATCATCATAGGTTAATGCCTGATGTTTGCCAAACTTGTTTTCCCAATTATCCATTATAATTCTCCTATTATTAAGTTGTAGTTGTTAATATAATAGATTAGCAGATATTTTTGTTAAAATCAACGCTAATAACGAACACTAACGAAAGAAAAAGAAAATAACGTACGTAACCGAATTATTGCTGAATAAATTAAATTAATGGTCGGAAATCAGTGATAATTTCAAAAAAATTTAACTTAATTTAAGTGAATTTACTAACTTAATTTAAGTGAATTTACTAACTTGATTTAATTGGTACAATGTCTGCTAATAATGGTAAAATTTAAGTAAATTGAGTAATAAGAAAGTTGGGTTTAAAAAATGGACGAAAAATTTAAAAGTGTACGAGGAATGGAAGATATTCTTCCTGGAACAACTAGCGTTTGGCAACGCATTGAAGGAACTGCTCGCGAAGTGTTTGCTCGTTATAACTATGCTGAAATGAGAACGCCAATGGTTGAAAAAACGGACGTTTTTAGTCGGACTTCGGGAGATTCCTCAGATATTGTGACGAAACAAATGTATACCTTCGAAGATAAAGGCGAGCGCAGTATTACGCTGCGCCCAGAAGGAACAGCTGGAATTGTACGTTCTTTTGTAGAAAATAAATTATTTGGACCAGAACATCCAAAGCCAGTCAAAGTTTACTACATGGGACCCATGTTCCGGTATGAACGTCCTGGTGCTACACATAATCGTCAATTTTATCAAATTGGTTGTGAATCAATTGGGGCAGTTAGTCCGCAAATTGATGCCGAAGTTATCAAATTAGCTCTCGATATTTTCCATGGCTTAGATATTAACGATTTACGCGTTGAATTAAATACTCTTGGTGATGACGAGAGTCGAAATGCATATCGAGAAACATTAGTAGAATACTTTGCACAATTTAAAGATGAGTTAAGCTCTGATTCTCAACGTCGGTTGGAACAAAATCCTTTACGAATTTTAGATAGTAAAGATCGCAATGATCAAAAAATTGTGGCTAATGCACCTAAATTGGAAGATAGTCTCAATGATCGTTCGAAAAAGTATTTCCATGATTTGTTACAAGCCCTTGATATTTTAGGCGTTGATTATGTAATTGATGATCGTTTAGTTCGTGGACTAGATTATTACACCGACACTGTTTTTGAAATTCAAGCCAAAGCGCCTGAATTTGGCGATGACTATACCACTATTTGTGCCGGTGGTCGTTACAATAACATGGTACAAGAATTTGGTGGCCCTGAAATGGGTGGAGTTGGATTTGCCTTTGGGGAAGACCGATTAGCAACGGTGGTTAAATCCGAAGCAACTGAAGATGGACTTGATTACTTCATTTGTACTGATACCAAAGGAAAGTCAGAAGACGAAATCAACACTATCTTTGACCAGGCTCTGAAGAAAGCGGAGGAACTCCGTAATCAAGGTAATTCAGTGGAAGTTAATTTCCAACCACGCAGTATGAAGAGTCAAAAGAAAGAAGCCTTTAAACTTAACAGTCAAAATACAATCGTAATTGAATAATAATTTCTAGATAAAAACCGTTCATCGAGATGATGAACGGTTTTTTATTCATGAGTAGTTAAATCTTTTAACTGTTGATAAATATAACCAAAATTATTTTTATGAACCAGCACAATCAGAGTATCGCCAGGATGAATTTTAGTTGTTGGTTGCGGAATGATAGTTAAATTTCCGCGTTTAATCGTAATTAAAAGGGAATGTCCCGGCCAATCAACGTCTTTGACAAATTCATGTGCAATCGGACTGAATTCAAACACAGGGACTTTAACTAAATCGGTGGCCTCTCTTGAATCAAGATAACGTTTGACCTTCGTTAAGCGTTCGGCAAGGGCTTGGTAAATCGGCTGACTGCCTAATGAATCAGCCACTAGGTATGAAACTAGTACGACAATCGCTAACGACATAAAATTATGCGTATTTCCCACTAATTCAGTAATTAAAATCATTGAAGTAAATGGTGCTTTGCTGACTGCTGTAAAGTATCCAGCCATTCCAAAAATCAGGAAATTATTTAGTAGTCCGTTATTAACCAAACCTAATTTAGTTGAGACATCGCCATAGACCGCTCCAATCAACGCTCCAACTGCCAAAATTGGCATGAAAAATCCACCGGGAATTCCAGCACCATACGAGATTAGTCCAAATACCATTCTCAATACTAAAAAGAGTATCAACAATTGCAACGGAAAACTTTTCGTAGAAACCAACATGATGATTTTACTTCCGCCGCCAATGGTATCGGGAAAGAAAATCCCAATTGGAATTACGAGCATGATGGGAATGATACACATAAAATACCAAGGAATGAATTTGATTTTAGCAAACCAAAGCGGCAAATCCAGTAATCCAGCATTATAAACGTATCCGAGCACCCCTAAAATGATACCAAAGGGAATTAATTGCCAATAACTAGACGGCTGTAAATCATGACTGTAAAAAATTGGTAAAACGGGCTGGAGTCCAAAGACATTGACAGAAACAAAATTTGCGGTAATTGCTCCCGTTAAAGATGAAAGCCAGATTAATGGCTGAAAGTTACGATAAATTCCTTCCATTACAAAGAAAGTTCCAGCTAATGGGGCACTAAAAGTAGCGGATAAACCAGCAGCGGCACCCGTTGCAATCAAGAGTCGGCGTTTTGAGCCATACATGTTTAATCCATAAGCAACTCCTTGACCAACGGCACCACCAAGCTGAATCGATGGCCCTTCACGTCCCATGTAAACTCCTGTACCATCGGTTAAGACGCCGGCAATAAACTTCCGCCATAGTACAGAAAACCAGTTCATTTCCAAGTTTCCAGCTAATTGAGCTTCGACTTGAGGAATTCCCGAGCCGCGGATGCTGGGATTACCTTTCATTAACAATCCTACAATGATTGCAATCAAAATAAATACCGGAATAATGAGCCACAAAACGTTGATATTATGCCAAACTGCTTGATAGGCAGTTAAGCTGTAATGAATCCCATTTTCAATCAGAATTCGAAACGCTGAAATGACAATTCCTGTTAGAGTTCCAATAATAGCGCTGATTCCCACAAATTTTAAATTAGTAAAATCAAATGGAAGTTTTTTACTCACAATCTTCATCTCCAAATTAATGATTTAATTATATCATTTTCCAAAAAAATGCACATTTTATGTTAGAATGGTACAAATATAACAACGAAAAAGGAGTAATGTATGAATTCAAACGCTTTATTATCGAAGGTTAACACGTTATACTTAATTACGTTGATTGCAGCTATTATTGAATCAGTATTGATTATTCCGGTTATTGGCGGAGTGATTGTAGTATCAACGTTATGGTTTCCCTTAATTGCTTTGATTGGGTTGTATATTGCCGGTTTGGTGATAGTTAGTCAGGCAGAAACCACTGGTGGATCTGATCGTTATGCAGCAGAATTATCAACTGCAAAAACCAAGTATATCGTTGGGATTGCCTGTGCTGCGCTTGCTTTTATTCCATTTATAGGATGGATTTTGCACATTGTGATGGCTGTGATGATGTGGTTACAGTTTGTAACCTGGACCAATATCAAAGAAAAATTAAGCAAAGACAACATCATTGCCGATGTAAAAGCAGAAGACATAAACTCCAATGATGACAATGAAGCTAAATAATTTATAATTTCTGAGATGTCCATAGCAATTGGGCATCTTTTTATTCGATTTGAGATGATGATAATGAAAAAAAAGCGAACGGAACAACAAACAAAACAGAAAAAGCAAAAAGAAAAACGAGTCTGGACGAGAGTGATTCTGAGCCTGCTGGTGATTTTGATTATCGTCGGTGGCTTTGTCATGTATTTATTGTTTAACTATGCCTTTGAACGTGGCGGCTTCAGTACGCAGCTGGGAACGAATGTTAATACAGAATGGTATGATAATACTCCATCACAGACTTGGACGCAGAAAACTAAGGATGGGTTGACGCTAAAAGCTCATTATATTCCGGCTAAAGAGCCAACCAACAAAACGGTTTTGGTAGTGCATGGCTATGGAGGATCGGCGCAACGGATGAGTACCTATATTCATATGTTCCATAAAGATGGATATAACGTGCTGGCTCCAGATAATCGGGCCTTTGGTCAAAGTGGCGGTAAATACATTGGATATGGCTGGAAAGATCGAACTGATCTGACTAACTGGATGCATCAGATTAATGAATACAATCCGCATTCTGAAATTGGAATGTATGGGATTAGTATGGGCGCTTCTGCCGTCATGTTTACACTGCCGAAAGCACCACATAATGTAAAGTGGGCAATTGCTGATTGTGGTTATTCAAGTATTTATGAGGAATTAAAATACGAATTGAAAAACTTATTCCATCTGCCTGCTAATCCAATCTTGCCAATTGCGACGGTTTATTCCAAAGTGTTAGCTGGGTATAATTTTGAAGATGGTGATACAAAACATACTTTGAAACATAATGAGATTCCACTGTTTATTATTCATGGTGATAATGATACCTTCGTTCCAACGAAATTTGCTTATGAAAACTATCGAAATGATCATGGAAAAGAAAAACAGTTATGGATTGTCAAAGGGGCTTCGCATGCCCATTCTAAACATGTTGAACCTGAACAATACCAAGAAAAAACGGCTGCTTTTGCTAGTAAATATTTCAATTAAAGTAAAATCCATCACTTTACGTGATGGATTTTTTAGTTTACATTAAAAATAATATTGTAAAAATTAGTCAAAAATGGCTTAATAGAATAAGCATTATTTTACAAAAGGTTTAATCTAAGATTGGAGCAATTGCTATGAAGCACAATGACGCAACATTTCTGAATAAATGGTTTAATAAGACGATTGTCGTAATTTTCACTTGTTGGATGGCATTAATACTATTGGGTGCTTTAAATGATCAAAATTTGAATCCATGGGGTTTGACTCCACTGGTTTTGAAGCTGGTTATCGCAGGAGTTATTACATATTTAGTGATTTTTAAGACACTTTTGAAACACTGGATGGGACGTTATCGCTTCTGGTTAGTAGGTTTATTAACCATTACAGCCATTATTTGGCAACTTATGTTGGTATTTAACATATCCGCGCCGATTGGTTTTGATGTTGGAACAATCCACCAGTCATTGGTGAATCATAAAGTTGCCAACGAATATTTGTCGCTTAATCCTAATAATTTTTTCTTATTCTATTTTCAACATACGATTTTAAATTTATTTAATTTAAGTCCGAGTTGGATTAACGTTAATTTGATTAACCTAGTGTGTTTAGATTTGTCTTTGGGGTTAAATGCAGTGAGTGTTTATGTGCTTAATCATCGAGCTTTACTGCCATTGTTAGTTTTACAAGATATTTTGATGTTGTTACTAGTTCAAGTAATTGTGCCATATTCGGATGTAATGGTACTGCCGTTTGTTTCACTGATGATTTTGGGATTTGTGATTGCTGAAAAAGGTAAAAACACTTTTTTGAAATATTACGGAGTGGTAGTTTGCGCAATTGGAGCATTATCAACGTATCTCATGAAGCCGTCTTCCATCATTTTTATGCTAGCCGTGCTGATATGGATGGTGTTTAACTTTTCTCCTGCTACAATGACACGAAAAAGATTAATAAAATACATCATAGCGGTGGGATTGTTTGGAATAATTTTATTCGGTGGTATTAATAGTTTTAAGCATTTTGAGTATCATGACAAATTAGTTCATGTGAATAAAGGTCGAGGTGAACCTGCAACACATTTTATGGCGATGGGGGTTTCTGATCGAGGCGGCTGGAATGCTGAACAAGTTGCTAAAACACAGGCTATGAAAACTGATAAAGAACGGTCCGACTATTCGCAAAAAATTATTCAGCAACGGTTTAAAGAATATGGAATAATAGGTTTTATACAGTTTTTTATTAATAAAAATTATGCTAATACTTCCGATGGAACGTTTGGTTGGTATCATGGTGATGGTCCGTACATTGTTAATCCTGTTAAAAATAAAATTCAAAGTATTTTTTATGAGCAAGGAACTCATTTTCACGATTATCAATTTTTAGCACAGATTTTTTGGATTATGAACATTTTACTGTTAGCACTCGGTTTTGCATCGGTCAATAAATATACGCAAATTTTTCGGTTAGCAATCATGGGTGGATTATTATTTTTGTTATTATTTGAAGGTGGAAGAAGTCGATATTTGATTCAATTCTTACCCTTAATCTTAATGTTGAATGCTTTAACCTTTAATTCGGCTAAGGTAAAATTAAAGAAGCTGAAGATGGCGTTTAGTTCGAAATAAAAACAAAAAAGACTTCAACCAGCTAATTAAACTGATTGAAGTCTTTTTTATTATAATTTTTAAGTTTAACCATTACCATTTTGGAATGAAGGGTAAAGAGTCATACCACCATCAATGTAAAGTGAGATTCCAGTAACATAACTTGCTTGGTCAGATGCTAACCAAGCAGCTCCGGCAGCTACTTCAGAAGGTTTACCAATCCGACCCATTGGAACCATTGAAACAGTTTCTTCATAGGTTTTTGGATCAGAAAATTTCTTAGCATTGATAGGAGTGTTAATGGCACCAGGACAAATTTGGTTAATCCGGATGTTCTGCTTAGCGTATTCCATTGCAGTAGTTTCAGAGAATAACTTAACACCACCCTTACTTGATGCGTAACTTGCGAAAGTAGGCCATGGAATTTGTTGATGCACGGAAGATGTATTAATAATTGCACCTTTTTTCTTGTTTGCAAGCCAGTAATCTAAGGCAGCTTTAGTACCTAAGAAAGTTCCAGTTAAGTTAACTGAAATAACGGCATTCCATTGATCTAAAGTAACTTGATCAGTAGGACATTTCTTTTCTAAACCAGCATTGTTGTAGAAAACATCTAATCCACCAAAAGCATCAACAGCAGTTTGAACTAATTTATTAGCACTTTCTTCATCACTAATATCACCTTGTTCAATAACAGCTTTTCCACCATTTTTTTCAACAATAGCTTTTGTTTCATTAGCAGAATCGACATTTTTGTGATAATTAATAACAACGTTCATGTGTTCTTCACCTAAACGTGCTGCGATAGCAGCTCCAATACCAGAATCACCACCAGTGATTACGGCAGTTTTTCCCTCAAGATCTTTGTACATAACCATAAATATTACCTCTTTCTTATCATTTACATTGCACTATAAGAATAACATAACTGTAAATTATACAATAGGATAATGTCTGTTTAAGTTGTGTACAATATTATTGCATTATAAAAAAGGGCATGTTATGATAAGTTTGTAAGTTATATATGAGGAGGAATAAATCATGGAACTAACAATTACAGACCCAGCAATGGACTATATTAAAAAGAGATTACCAAACGCTAAATATTATTTATTAGCTACTGATGATGGTTCAAACCAATACTCTAAAGGTGGCGGATCATGTACCGTTGGCGATACTTTCCAAGTAGTAGGGGTTAACAAATTAGCTGCACCTTACGACATTAAAATGGAAAATAATCAGGATGTTCCTTTCTATACGAGTAAAAATGATGAATCATTCTTTGATAAGGGAATGAAGATTGATTTTAAGAATAACTGGTTACAATTGAAAAATGATGGTGAACTAATGGATGGTCAAATGACTACCAACGATGCTACTAAAGGCGTTGAAGATAATGGTATGGATGGCGTTATTGGTTGCTAATTAGATATTAATGAAAAGAGTACGTAAACATTTCGTTTACGTACTCTTTTTGAGTTAAATTTTTATTTATTTTACAAAAAAAGAACCCACCATAGTGAGTTCTTTTTTAAATTACCATCTTAAGATAGCAGCAACTTTTTTATCAGTTGGCATGTCAGAAGCAGGGAGCATAGTAACGTCGCCATCAAGACCTAATACAGTAAGAGCTAAAGTATTAAGTTCGTTAGCAGGACGTGAACCTTCGGTGTTAACTTCAACAGTTTCACCGTTGTCTTTGCTTTCAACATAAGCGTCGTCTTGAATAATCAAGTTAGCAATCCGATCTTCTTCGGCAGCTTTCATGATAGTATCGAAGTCGTCAGTAGCTTTCTTAGCACCATCGGCTTTATCATATTCACCTTTGATAGCTTTTTTACCATCAGCAACGAATTGATCGTGAATGGTTTGAGCGATATCTTGGGCATTTTCACCAGCGTTTTTAACAGCACCGTCAATTTCAACAGATTTGTCAGTAACGAGGTAAGGGTTATGTGAAGCCTTTTTGAAACGACCTTCATCTTCAGCGTTAGCAACAAGTACTAATGGGTTATGGTCTTTGTCTGAGTAACGTTTTTGTACGTACTTATCAACCATTTCGAAGTACTTGTGGGTATCCCATTCGGCATCGTTAGTCTTAGGGTTTTTGATAGTTTCAGTTTCAGTCTTGTCGCTATCAAATGGATCTGGAGTATCGTTGTCAGGTTGAGTAACGTCAAGATCTTTAACGTTATCCAACTTGTATGAATCACGTTGCAAGAACAACATGTCAAAGTCGGGAACAAACTCTAATTGTTTTACGATTGGGAAAATTTGGAGTTTGTCGCTGAATGAGAATGCTGGTTCTGGAGCGTAATTTAATTTAACGGCTTTTAATGAGTCGTTAGTTACATAAAGAACTACCCCTTTAGCGATTGAAGCGTTAGGTTTTAAAGTCTTCAAGTAGTTCTTAATGTGAAATTCGTAAGCGTTCCAAAGATCTGGTTTGTAGATTTTTTGGAATGCATCCTTAGCTGAATCAATTAAACTGTCAGTTTGGATTTTATCTAATCTAGTATCATCTAGTTTAGGATTCAATGGAATAGTAATAGTTACGACTGGGCCGTTTTCGGCTTCCAAGTCAAGTAAGTCTTTAATTTGACCTTTTTGATCATGTTTAGACATGTAAAAAAACCTCCGTTTTATTGAGTACTACTTATATTTTAACATTTTACGAGTAAATTAACACGTTATATTTTATCCGTAACCAGCATTTTTAGCAACCAATTTGCGGCGAATAAAAATAAAACGATGATGATTAACAAAATCATCACTTGTAATAAACTACCTTTCAAAATGGTATTTCCACCTAAGGCATAGATTAAAGCCACTGGGAAAGTACCTAAGACGGCAGTTAGCATTACAATTTTGGGACTGTACTTCTTTTCTTCAGCAGCAGCTTCTAGACTGACTAAGTAAGAAGGAATCATTGGGATTGAATAACCAATGAGTAACTGGGTCAGGGGATTCTTAATTCTTTTAAGATGTCTGCTGTATTTATTGTTTTTATATTTCTTTTCAGCATCTTTTTTAAAGAAAGAGATGAGTTTAATTGAAGCAATGTTTCCTGTTCCGATGGAGATCATGTTAATTAAAGTTCCCCAGAAAACGCCAAAACAAAGTCCTGACAGTACAGCAATCGGCATAACTGGGATTCCAGGAACTGATGTACCAATGTACAGTAATAACATCAAAAGCACAACATCGACTAAGCCATGGCTTCTAATGGCGTGGATAGCAGCAGGACGTTCTTTAGGATTAAACAACATTTCAATTTGTGGCTGGTAATCCTTAAAAAGAATGTAAAGCAATAAAATACCGATTAAGGCAGCTGCGATTTTGAAAATAGTAATGCGATGAGTTTTAATAAAATTCATGAATACAATCCTTAATTATTTATTAGCGTTCTTTAAAACATTTTGCGCAATAAATGAAGCATATTTTGGTGCGCCCTCAGTATTAGGGTGGGCTTGATCAGAGTAAAGCCATTCAGGATGCTTTTCAATATAGTTATTCCAGTCAATTATGTGGAGATTTTTGTATTTACCGGCAGCTTTATTGAGAGTTTCGTTAACCTGATTTTGCCATGGCTGAGTAGGTACATGGGCATTAATCCAAAACACCTGACGTTTGGAGCCAATGGTACTCATAATCTGCTTAACTGTTTCAGGAGAAACATTTCCGTTGGTACCTAATCCAATAATGACATTTTTGCCAAGGAGTCCTTTTTTATTAAGACTTTGGATTTCTGGGATAGCTGATGTTGGTTGACGAGAAACTTGGGCATCAATGTAAAGACGAGGGAAAATCTTTTGTAAATCATCACGTCCAGCTAGCATGACCGAATCACCCACTGCGCTTCCAGAAAGGTTTTGCGCTTCTTTTAGTTGGGTAGCTGACAAACCATCTTTTTTAATTTGGGCTTCATCTTTGGCGGACCGTTTGACTTTTTTGCCACTTTTGATGTTTTTAGCTAAGTTTTTGTTATAACTTTTAGCTTCTTTGGCATTTTCCTGAATATGATTAGCTAATTTAGTATGGTTAGCCTGTTTGGGGTTAATAATAGTGGATTGAAAAATTCCTAAAGTTCCAAGTAACATAATCAAGCCAAAGATGATACCGCGAAGTCGAATCTTTGAAAGAAGAGATAATATCTTTGAAAAAATTGCTTTGTAATTGTACTTGGCAAAAGGATTACCGACAAAGCGATAAGAAAGTTCTGAAATAACTACAATCAAAACAATTTCAATAATCCCGTATAAAAGCTGATGGTCAGCAACATCTTTGAATTTATCACCGAAAAAGACGAACACAGGTAATTGATAAACATAGATTTCATAACTACGCGAACCAATCCAATCAAATACTGGATTGGTCATAAGTTTATTCCAATGACTAGCATTAGAAACGATGGCCCACATGGCTAAGACTGTAAAACAGGAAAATAAGAACATGCCGCCATGGTAAAGAAAGGTTGATTGGGCGCCAACAGTGAAAACAATCACCAGCATTCCTAACATTCCTAATAAACCAGTGATATCAAAAAAGCGTGTCTGGTTTTGGTTGGGACGTTTGATAACTCGACTGCTGGGCCAAAAAACCGCTAAAGCAGCTCCAAGTAAAATTGAAAACATCCGAGTATCTGTTCCATAGTAAACTCGACTAGGATCGACACCTGGTTTAAAAAGAACTGCCATCAAAATCACTGAAAGAAGTGAAAGACCAATAGCAACGTAAAAAATACTGCTTTTGTTCAAGGAACCATGTTTTCGTTTGTTAAAGATACTCAGTAACAATACTGTAAGTAATGGCCAAATGAGGTAAAACTGACCTTCAATTGCCAATGTCCATAAATGTGTAAAGGGTGACATTGAACCAGCAAAGTTTTGAAAATATGATTGACCGTTGGCAATTTCATACCAGTTATAAACATATGTAAGGTTGGTAATGACACTTTGCCATAAATTAGCCAATAAATTGCGTTGAAATAACGTGATATAGGCTGCAGTTACAAATAACATCACAATCAGTGTTGGGTAAAGACGTTTTAAACGTTTATACCAAAAATGACCATAGGAAAAATTCCCCGTAGCACTATATTCACTAATTAAATGATCGGTAACTAAATATCCTGAAAGAGTCAGGAAAACTGGAACCCCTAAATATCCTCCACTAAAAAGATTGGGGTTAAAGTGATAGAGAATTACACAAATAACTGCTAAGGCTCTAAGACCAGTAAAACCGGTAATGAAACGATGCTTTGTTGGCTGACTAACCATGTTATTTCCTTCTTAATTTTTAAATTTTATACCAGTCTTAATAGTACAACTGAAACGGGTTTTGACACAACCAAAAACAATAAAAGAATTGCAAAATTAATTTTAATCCTAAAAATAAAAAAATTAATAAACAAAAAATAGAACCCATCCAATCTGGATGAGTTCTATTAATTTAAATCAAATTATTTAGCAGCTTTTTTATCGGCACCCTTATCTTTGTTTTCTTCGATTACAGTTGTACCGTCCTTAAGAATAGCCTTAAGATTTTTAACATCTTGGTGATCTAAGTAGTACATAGCAATCTTGTCACGTAATTGTTGTTCAATTACACGACGGAGTGGACGAGCACCCATTGCTTCATCATAACCTTGTTCCATTAACCAGTCTTTAACATCCTGGGAAATAGTAATAGTCATGTCTTTTCTAGCTAAGGTATCGTTCAAGTTTTGAATCATCAAATCAACAATCTTGCTTAAGTCTTCCTTAGTCAAGTGAGTAAATTCAACAATTGCATTAAAACGGTTCAAAAATTCAGGTCTGAAGAATGGTGCCAAACGGTCCATAATCTTCATATCTTCTTTTTGGTTCTTAGTCATTTGGTTGTCACCAAATCCGGCATTTGAAGTTGCAATGATAACAGTGTTCTTAAAGTTAACCACGTTACCTTGACCATCAGTCAAACGACCGTCATCCATAACTTGAAGTAATAAAGTAATTACTTGTGGGTTAGCTTTTTCAATTTCATCAAGTAACACGATTGAGTAAGGATTTCTTCTTACACGTTCAGTTAAGGTGTTACCGTTATCGTTGTAACCAACGTATCCGGCAGTAGCACCAATCATTTTAGAAACAGCAGTTTCATCTTGGTATTCTGACATATCAAGTCTAATGATTGAGTCTTCATCGTTAAACATGTCTTTAGCTAATTGTTTAACTAATTCGGTTTTACCAACACCAGTAGGTCCAACGAATAAGAATGAACCAATAGGACGGTTACCTTCGTCAAATCCGGCACGGTTACGACGAATAGCATCAACAACAGAGTCAACAGCTTCGTCTTGGCCAATGATATGTGATTTAAGACGTGAATCCATGCCTTTCAATCTTTCCATATCGTTAGTGCTCATCTTAGCAACTGGAATACCAGTTAAACGTTCAACTGATTCTGCGATGTCTTCAGGCTTAGCAACTGGTTCTTCAGAGTTGTCTGATTGGTTGTTAAGTTTCTTTTCGATTTCAGCAATTTTTGCTTTATCTTTAGCAGCATCTTCGAATTTTTCAGCTTTAGCATTTGCTTCTTTTTGAGCTTTAGCAGCTTTAAGGTCTTTTTCAAGACTAACCTTGTCAGTAACAGGGTGTTTAGCAGCTAAATGAGCAGCAGTCATATCTACAAGGTCAATGGCCTTATCAGGTAATGATCTCTGTGGAATATATTGATCTGAATATTCAACAGCAGCTTTTAAAACATCGTCAGGTAATTTAACTTGGTGATGTTTTTCGTAAGCGCCACGAATACCTTGTAAAATCTTCAAAGTAGTTTCTTTACTTGGAGCATTTACAGTAACATCATTGAAACGACGTGCTAAAGCAGCGTCTTTCATAATAGTGTTACGGTATTCGTCTTGAGTAGTAGCACCAATGATTGAGATTTCACCACGTGAAAGAGCAGGCTTCAAGATATCTGATAAACCTTTTCCACCAGTTTCGTCACCAGAAGCACCGGCACCAACGATTTGATGAATTTCATCAAAGAAGATAATAACGTTCTTACGTTCTTCAACTTCTTTAACTAATTTTTGAATATTCTTTTCATATGAACCACGGTATTGTGTACCGGCTTCAAGAGAAGATAAATCAATTGAAATAATTTGTTTGTCTTTAATAGTTGCAGGAACATCACCATTAACAATCTTTTGTGCTAAGCCTTCAACGATGGCAGTTTTACCAACACCAGCGTCACCAACTAAGATAGGATTGTTTTTGATACGGCGACTTAAGATTTCTGCTGTTTCTTGGATTTCTTTATCACGACCGATAACTGGATCAAGCAAACCTTGCTTAGCTTCATCAGTTAAGTTACGACCGACTTTATCTAAGTAACTTTCAGCCTGTTGCTGTTGTTGACCATTTTGTGCGCCGCCAGCAGCATTATGACTGCCTTGTTGGCCAGGAATTTGTCCTGTTCTTCTCATTTCAGCAACTTGTTCAGGAGTTAACTCATGTCCGTTAACCATGTAACGAGCATTTGCGTCTCCGTTTCCCATGTTGCCAAATAAACTACCGAAAATGTCATCCATTCCGCTTCCGCCGAATGGGTCGTTTCCAAAACCATTGTCTGCCATAAAATAATCCTTCTTTCTATAAAATAGAGGCAAAGTTGTTCCCAACTTTTGCTTATATTATAAACATTTATTGAGAAATATTACAGTAGTTTGCTCAAAAAATATAAAAAAGGTTAAAAATAGTCAAAATTAATTTTTTTGATTTAATTTTGACTATTTTTTATTACATTTATTATGTCTTTCTTAAAAAAAGTTTAAAAATGACTTTTCTTTTGATAAACTGGTATTATTGTGGTTGATTGAATTATAAACAAAATAAAAAGGGGAATAAAAATGGACGAAAGTCGTATGCAAAAAGACGAACCTGAAAAAAAGTCACATAAAACCCGTAATAGTATTATTGTGGTAATTTTACTTATTTTGCTGGCTGCTGTTGGTTTTGGGGCATATAAATATATGTCTGTAAAAAATGCTGTTAACAAATCATACAAAAGTGCCGGTATACATAAAGAAAGAAACACTTCGAATTTGCTTAAAAACAATAAGCCAATTTCAATTTTACTCATGGGGACTGACACTGGAGAGTTAGGACGTGATTTTAAAGGAAGAACTGACACAATGATGGTTGCTACCATTAATCCAAGAACTAAAAAAACATTAGTTACTAGTATTCCCCGAGATACAGCGGTTAATATTCCCGGATATGCTAATGAATCTCCAGCAAAAATTAATGCTGCATACTCATATGGTAGTGCTAAAACATCAATAGAAACGGTTCAACAAATGTTGAATATTCCAATTGATTATTATGCCATGATTAATATGCATGGATTAGAACAAATTGTTAATCAAGTTGGTGGAGTTACAATTTCGCCTGAGTTAAGTTTTAATTATGAGGGATATCATTTCAAAAAAGGCCAATCAACGGAAATGAATGGCAAGAAAGCTTTAGCATATTCACGAATGAGATATGATGATCCTCGTGGTGACTTTGGTCGTGAACAGCGCCAACGTCAGCTGTTAGAAGCAGTTGTGCAAAAGAGTGGATCAGTTTCTTCATTATTGAATGAAGGCTTTATTAATTCAATTTCAAAATCAACTCAAACAGACATGACTTTTTCTGATTTAACATCAATTGCTGAACATTACCTAGGTGCTCGTAAAAACATGGAAAATACTTACTTGCAAGGTCAACAAGGTGAAATGATTGATGGACAAAGCATGGAAGTTACCCCAAGATCAGAATTACAAAAGACAACTAATAATATTAGAACTAGTCTAGATCTTCCTTATAAGGAAACAGGAAATATTGCATTACATTGATGTTCATGAGTTTTGAGATATCTTAATCTTATTGAGAAAGAGGTTTTAAGAAGTTGGAATATACTAAATTACAGTATCTTTTATTTAAATTAGGCGGATTCACTAATAGCAAGTTATATATGATTTTAATTGCCTTAGTGATTATTATTGGAGTTACTTTATTTTTTGTTTATGATTATAAGACTGACGGTCCAGTATTATCTAGGCCTAATGAAGTAAAAAAAGATGAAGGGAAACATTCTAAAAAAACAAATAATAAAAAAACAGAATTTTGGTTCGCTGTGGTTCCAGTTGTTATTGTCTTATTACTTTTTACAGGCAAGAAAGTTCTTTCTAGCGTTTCAGCTCCAGATGAAATTATCCCTAGTAAGCAAAGTAAGACTGTAACGACAGGTAAGGTAATCTGGATACACAATAATACTGGAAAAGTTGGAATTGTAACTAAGGATCGTAAAGATGATAATCCAATTGTTGCAAGGGTTAATAATATTGAGTTAGACCCTAAATCCCCATTAATTCCATCGTATGGTGGTACATCACTCAGTAACAAAGAATTTTTAAGTTTGTCAGTTGGAAATGAAGTTAAGATCAAAGTTAATCCATATACATGGAAGTACAAAAATCACAGTGACTTTGGCAATGATGAAAAGATGTCTAGGACAATGGATTTAATGAATAAGGGTTATGTAAACGGTAAGGTCTTTAAAATAGAATCAAAACCTAAAAAGGATACTAAGAAAAAAGTTAATAATAAATTAAAAAATACAAACTATTTAAATAATTCACAATATCAATATTAATAGTTTGTTTTAATACTTAATAATTGAATTTTAATCAATATCGAAAAAGGAAGTTAGTTAATGTTTAATAATTATATAAAAATGTATAAAGATAATAGCTTGCTTAAGATAAGAAGTAAATTAGTCTGTACATTTTTTGGGATTTATACATTTTTAATGTTTTTCAGTATTGTATATGCTGGGTCTTTAGGGGATATTTTTAGTATGCTTCCTAAAATTGCTTCTTTAGTTCTGATAGTTGGTGTAATTGAAAGTGTAGCATTAAGGAAACCCGATTCTTCTTATTTTATATATGGATTATTGATTTTATTAGGATTTATAATAAAACATATCTCTGGCCTTTCTTTCCCACTTTGGTTTTTTTTGATTTTGCTTATGGTAAGTAAAGTTGATTTTTATAAAATTGTAAAAGTTTTTTTTATAGTTACTGGGATATTGACATTCCTTACAGTTTTTTTATCAGTTTTAAAGTTATTTCCAACATTTGCTTCACTTCGTATGTCTTCAAGTGGTGTTATTATAAGAAGACAGGCATTAGGGTTTGACTGGGTTACAGATGGATCTCAAATCTTTTTATATTTGGTGCTTTGTTTTGTTTTTCTAAAAAAAGGTAATCTTAATTTTAAAGAGCTAATCGTTATCTTATTAACTAGTATGTTTTTTTATTTTGAAACAAATACTAGAAATCCATTTATTCTAGAAATTATTTTGATTTTTATTTTAGCGCTTATGAATACAGGAATAGGTATGAGATTATCAAAAATAATTAAAGGAAGATTTTTGGGTATTTTAGCGATAATTATTTTTCCAATATGTTTCTTCTTGTCATTGATAACTGCTGTAATAGGGATTAGTGGACCGATTACGGCTAACCTTAACATTCTTCTTTCAAACAGAGTTTGGTTATCTTATATGGGGTTGCAAAGATACGGAATTCATTTACTCGGGTCGCATGTTAAATACAATAATTCATTACATGGTGTCACGAAGGGGATTTATTTTTATCTCGATAGTTCATATATTCAATATTTGATTAATTTTGGATTGTTATTTTCTCTAATCATAATTGTTTTACTTACTTTAACCATGATTCTTGAATATAAGAAAAAAAATTGGTATGTTTCTTTAATTTTTATAATTATTGCTATTCATAGTTTGCAAGATCCCCAATTAATATATTTACAGTTTTCTCCTTTTGCTTTAATTATAATCGAGGTTATCGATAGGTTTAAATTTAAAATTAGGTAGTGTTGGTCCCTAGATTACGAGAAAGAGGTTTTAAGAAGTTGGAATATACTAAATTACAGTATCTTTTATTTAAATTAGGCGGATTCACTAATAGCAAGTTATATATGATTTTAATTGCCTTAGTGATTATTATTGGAGTTACTTTATTTTTTGTTTATGATTATAAGACTGACGGTCCAGTATTATCTAGGCCTAATGAAGTAAAAAAAGATGAAGGGAAACATTCTAAAAAAACAAATAATAAAAAAACAGAATTTTGGTTCGCTGTGGTTCCAGTTGTTATTGTCTTATTACTTTTTACAGGCAAGAAAGTTCTTTCTAGCGTTTCAGCTCCAGATGAAATTATCCCTAGTAAGCAAAGTAAGACTGTAACGACAGGTAAGGTAATCTGGATACACAATAATACTGGAAAAGTTGGAATTGTAACTAAGGATCGTAAAGATGATAATCCAATTGTTGCAAGGGTTAATAATATTGAGTTAGACCCTAAATCCCCATTAATTCCATCGTATGGTGGTACATCACTCAGTAACAAAGAATTTTTAAGTTTGTCAGTTGGAAATGAAGTTAAGATCAAAGTTAATCCATATACATGGAAGTACAAAAATCACAGTGACTTTGGCAATGATGAAAAGATGTCTAGGACAATGGATTTAATGAATAAGGGTTATGTAAACGGTAAGGTCTTTAAAATAGAATCAAAACCTAAAAAGGATACTAAGAAAAAAGTTAATAATAAATTAAAAAATACAAACTATTTAAATAATTCACAATATCAATATTAATAGTTTGTTTTAATATTTAATAATTGAGGAGTATTTTGTCTTGAAAAACGAAAAAATTGGCGTAGTTTTGGTTACTTATAACCGTCTTGATTTGTTAAAAGGATCAATACAAAGTATTCTTAACCAATCTTTGGCTGTCGATAAAGTATTTGTAATAAATAATAATAGTACTGACGGCACTAAGAAATATTTGGAAGATCTATCTAAAGATAGAGAAAATATTATTGTAGAAAATCTTTCCGAAAATGTTGGTGGAGCGGGTGGCTTTAATGCTGGACTGAAATTAGCACATAAATTGGGTACATTTGATTATTATTGGTTGATGGATGACGATACATTTCCTACTTCCGATGCATTAGAAAAATTAATGGAAAAATCAAATGAGATAAATGATTCAATTGGTTTTTTATCTAGTAATGTTGTGTGGAAAGATGATACACCATCTGTTATGAATGTTCCGACAGTTAGTGATGTATGGAATGATAGAATTAGTGAAAATATTGTAAGACTACAATCTGGATCATTCGTTTCTATGCTTATTAGCAATGAAGCAGTTGAAAAATGTGGGTTGCCAATTAGTCAGTTTTTCATATGGGGTGATGATGTTGAATATTCGAGTAGAATTTCAAAATATTTCCCTTCTTATTTTGTTATTGATAGTAAAGTTATTCACAAAACTAAAAGCAATAATGGAATTAATATCTTTAATGAAAGTAAAGATAGAGTTGGACGATACTTTTATGATACTAGAAATAACATGTACAGATTTCGAAAACAAAGTAAAAAAAAGGCATTAAAATTTGCATTTGGTCGTTTATTTTTAATTGCAAAAATAATGTCAAATTCTGAATGTAAATATAAAATTAAGAAATCAAGTGTTATTGCAAAAGGGATTTTTAGCGGTATGTTTTTCAATCCGACTATTGAGTACGTATAATTAAAATATTAAAAGCGTTCTTGCAATATTATGAAATTTTAATATTGCAAGAACGCTTTTAATATAAACTTAGTGAATCTTTTAAAATAGGACCTATTTTGGTATTATTAAGATTAGATGGTGTGTCTATTCGGAGAAATAATAGTGAATTTTTTTATTTATTAAATTTTGAAATGGAGAAAAGTAATGATTGAAAAGAATGTTTTTATTATTGGTTCTAAAGGAATTCCTGCTAAATATGGTGGATTTGAAACATTTGTTGATGAATTGACTTCTCGTTCCTCCAACAGTCAAATTAATTATTTTGTTGCGTGTAGAAAAGATCTTTCAGACAATAAAAATAATACATATAGTTATAATGATGCTACTTGTTTTAATGTGGATGTTCCTAATGTCGGACCAGCTACTGCAATTTTATATGATGTAATGGCATTTAAATGGGTTTTAAATTATATAAAAAAAAATAATATTAAGAATCCTATTGTATATGTTCTTGCTTGTCGTATGGGACCTTTTATCGGTCACTATAAAAAAGAGTTAAAGAAATATAATGGTAAATTATTAGTGAACCCAGATGGTCACGAATGGAAAAGAGCTAAATGGAGTTATCCTGTAAAAAAATATTGGAAGTATTCTGAAAAATTAATGATAAAGCATGCTGATCTAGTAGTTTGTGACAGTAAAAGTATCGAAAACTATATTAAAAATGATTATTCTAAGTATCATCCCAATACTACTTATATTTCTTATGGTTCCGATATTTCCAAATCTGATTTAACTAATGACGATGATAAAGTTGTTAATTGGTATAAAAAACATAAGGTTCGTCCTAATGATTATTATTTAATTGTAGGAAGATTTGTTCCTGAAAATAATTATGAAACAATGATTAAAGAATTCATGAGTTCTGACACACAAAAAGATTTGGTTATCATCACAAATGTTAAGAAAAACGATTTTTATAAGAAATTGTTAAAGGAAACATCTTTTGATAAAGATAAAAGGATTAAATTTGTTGGGACAGTTTATGATAAAAAACTTCTTAAATATATTAGAGAACACGCATATGGTTATATTCATGGTCATGAAGTAGGCGGAACTAATCCTTCTTTATTAGAAGCATTGAGTAGCACAAAATTGAATTTACTTTTAAACGTTGGTTTTAATAAAGAAGTTGGTCAAAAAAGTTCTTTATATTGGGGAAAATCAAAAGGATCTCTTGCTAAACTTATAGGAAAAAGTGACAAAATGAGTCCTACTGATATAAAAGAATATGACAAGGCATCAACTAATAGAATTTCTGAAAATTTTTCTTGGGAAAAAATAGTTCAAGAATATACAAATTTATTTAAGGAGTATTAATTAATTGGAAAAATCAAAGAAAAATATTTTGTATCTTCATGCGGGTGCAGAAATGTATGGCGCTGATAAGATTCTTTTAGAAGTAGTTGACGGCATAGATAAAGACGAATTTAATCCAATAGTAGTTTTGCCAACCAATGGAATTCTAGTAGACAAACTTAAAGATAAGGGAATTGAAACTCATGTTGTTAATTATCCAATTTTAAGACGTAAATATTTTAATCCTATTGGAATATTTAATTATTTGTCTAGTTATAAAAGCGCTTGCAATGAAATAGTTAATAAAATAATAGGAGATAGAAATATCTCACTTATACATGTCAATACATCTGCGGTTTTAGAAGGAGTATTTTTAAAGAAAAAACTCAAAACAAAACTTTTATGGCATGTACATGAAATTATTACTCATCCTAAAGCTGTTAACTTGTTTTTAGCATTTATTATGGAGCGATATAGTGATGAGATTATTTGTGTTTCTGGGCCTGTAAAGCAACATTTGTTGAATACTCATTTAATTAATCCTAATAAATTATCTGTTATGCATAATGGAATCACTCCTGAAAATGCAACAAGTGAAGATGTTGATAAATTAAATAAAGAATTCAATACTAATTCTAAAAATATTAAAATTGGAATGATTGGAAGAATAAATGCTTGGAAAGGTCAAGAAGATTTTTTAAAATCTATTATTCCAGTACTTGAGAAAAATAAGAATGTCGAAGCATTTATAGTTGGAGATGTTTTTAAAGGTGAAGAATGGAGAAAACAAGATTTAGAAAGAAAAGTTTCTAAATTAATTAATAAAAATAGAATTCATATTACTGGATATAGAACAGATACAAATGCATTTTATAGATATTTTGATATTTTTGTTTTACCAAGTACTAATCCTGATCCACTACCAACAGTTGTATTGGAATCTATGTCTGCAGGAGATCCAATAATTGCTTATAACCATGGCGGAGTAACTGAGATGGTAAAAAATAACGTTAATGGTTATTTAGTTCCTGTAAGAGATGAAAATGCACTTAGTAAATCTATTTTTGATTTGGTTAATAATAAGCCATTGAGATTGAAAATGGGACAGGCTTCAAAAAAAATTTTTGAAAATAATTTTGAATTAACTGTTTTTAATGAGAAAATAAATAAATTATATGGAGATTTGATAGATGCCTAATATTAATAGTGATATTTCTACTTCTGACAAATTTAGAATTGCCTCAAGTGCCTTTGTCAAACTTTTAAGGGGTTACTTTAGTATATTCAAATTAGGTTTTCATACCAACCCAGTTTTTCTTGGCAATCATGTTTCAGTCATGATGCATAATTCCATTGATATTGGGGAAAATGTTAAGTTTGAACCTTATTCTGAAATTCAAGGTCTTTCGAAAAAAGGATTGAAATTTGCTAATAATACTACTATTGGACGGTATACGATGATTCGTCCTTCAAGTTATTATGGAACCGGTAATTTAGGACAAGGAATGAGTATTGGGGAAAATTCATCAATTGGTCCTTTAGGTTATATTGGATGTGCCGGTTTTATAAACATTGGTAAGAATGTCATGATTGGCCCTAAAGTAAGCATGTTTGCAGAAAATCATAATTTTGATGACTTAAAAAGTAGTATAAAAGAACAAGGAGTTACTAATAAAGGAATTATTATTGAAGACAATTGTTGGATAGGCAGTAATGTTACGATTTTAGATGGAGTTAAAATTGGGAATGGTTCAGTTATTGGTGCCAATACATTGATTACTAAAGATGTTCCTAAAAACTCAGTTGTTTATGATATTAGAAATGAAAAAATAAATGAACGATGATTCTTAATCATAGAGGTGCTTATTTGAAAAAAAATGTTGCTATTGTTGCTTATCCATCAGGGCATGGTGGAATTGAAACAGTTTTAGAATACGTTTTAAAAAACAAACAAATTAATGATGCTTTTGATTTATCATTATTTTGTTTTAGTAAATTGGAATTTCCAGAATGGAAGGATAAACTTTCTGATTTAAATGTTAATTTCACTAATTTCAAATCTATGATTTTTAATATGACTAGATATATAAAATTTTTGATTGGTTTTTCTGGTTCTGCGTTAATAATTCTTAATCCAGTTCAAATATATATTGCTGCTATGATAAAAAAAATATTTAAAAAAAAATATATAATAATATCATGGGTGCATTCTTCAATTGCTGAACCAGGGGTTGGGGAAAAAGTTGGAATGATAAAAAAAGCTGATTATTATTTGGCAATTTCAACAGGAATTAAAAAAGAATATGAAAATAATGGTTTTGAAAAGAGTAAAATAAAAACTATTTTTAATCCAATTCATCGTGAGAAACAAACTATTTTACCGAATAAAAATCATTGTGTGTTTATATATGTAGGTAGAATAGTACTGGATGGGCAAAAAAATTTCAGAGGAATTTTGAATGCATTAAAAGACAATAATGGTGATTGGGAATTGCATGTTTATGGAAGTGGCAACGACGAATATGAAGCAAAAAAAATAGTTGAATCAAATTCAAACTTAAAATCTAAAATTAAGTTTATGGGATGGTCAACTAGTCCATGGGATAAAATAGTAAATGCTGATGCCTTATTAATGAATTCAAATTATGAAGGATTTCCAATGGTATTAGCTGAAGCAATTAGTAGGGGATTGCCATGTATTTCCACTAATTGTCCAACTGGGCCTGACGATTTAATTAAACCAAAAGTAAATGGATTTTTATATGATGTAGGGAATTATTCTGATTTAAAGAAATATTTGAATTTATTAGTTACTAATTCTATTAATTTTGATGAAAATAAAGTAAAAAAAACTTTGGACACATATTATGATCCTATGTATACAAAGCGATTTATAAAATCTATTGGATTATTTATTAATTAAGGAGAAACAATGAAAGGAATTATTTTGGCTGGAGGATCTGGAACCCGATTATATCCAATTACTCTAGCAACTTCAAAGCAATTGATACCAGTATATGATAAACCAATGATTTATTACCCATTGTCAACTTTGATGTTGGCAGGAATTAAAGACATTTTGATTATATCAACACCTGAGAATACTCCACAATTTAAACAGCTCTTGGGTGATGGTTCTGATTTAGGAATTAATATTTCATATGCAGTTCAAGACAAACCAAATGGACTAGCTGAAGCATTCATAGTAGGAGAAGAATTTATTGGTAATGATTCTGTTTGTTTGATTTTAGGAGATAATATTTTTTATGGGAGTGGAATCTCTGAAACACTACAGAATGTTGTAAAAGATAACGACGGAGCAACTGTATTTGGATATCATGTTAAAGATCCAGAACGTTTTGGAGTTGTGGATTTTGATGAAAATATGCATGCTTTATCGATTGAAGAAAAGCCTCAAAAACCCAAGAGTGAGTTTGCAATTACAGGTTTATATTTTTATGATAATGATGTTGTTGATATTGCAAAAAACATTGAACCTTCAGATCGTGGAGAACTTGAAATAACAGATGTTAATAAAGAATATCTAAAACGTCATAAGCTTGATGTTAAATTATTAGACCGCGGGTATGCATGGCTTGATACAGGGACTCATGATTCATTACTTCAAGCAGCAAACTTTATAGCTAATGTTGAAGATAATCAAAATTTAAAAGTAGCTTGTTTAGAAGAAATTGCATATCGTATGGGATATATTGATGAAAACAAAGTATATGAATTAGCCCAATCTTTAAAGAAAAATGATTATGGGAAATACTTATTAAGACTTATTAAAAAAGATAAATAGGAGAAAACATGTCACAAATTAAAGTTTTAGATACTACATTAACAGACGCAAAAATTATTGAAACAGCAATCCATGGTGATAACCGTGGCTTCTTTACTGAAACCTACTCACAAAAAGATTTTAATGATGCGGGAATTAATATTGATTTTATTCAAGATAACCAATCACTTTCTTCACAAGCTGGTGTCTTGCGTGGATTGCATTTTCAAAGAGGAAAATATGCTCAAACAAAATTAATTCGAGTTGTTACTGGTGCAGTACTTGATGTAATCGTGGATGTTAGAAAAGATTCACCAACCTTTGGAAAACATGAAGGATTTATTATCTCTGAGAGTAATCATCGTCAATTACTTGTACCAAAAGGTTTTGCACATGGGTTTGTAACTTTAACTAATGATGTTAATTTTTGTTATAAGTGTGATAACTATTACGCACCAGATGCTGATGATGGAATTACATTTAAAGATTCGACTTTAAACATTAACTGGCCAATTGATTTTGATCAGGCTATTACTTCTGAAAAGGATGCTAAACAACAAACATTTAAAGAATTTGAAAAGAACAATCCATTTGTTTACGGAGAAATTTAATTATGACTAAAAATGAAAAAGAGTTAAAAGAAATTGTTGTTACTGGTGGGGCAGGATTTATTGGTTCTAACTTCGTTCATTATGTTGTTAATAACCATCCTGAAGTTCACGTGACAGTTTTAGATAAATTAACATATGCTGGTAACAAAGAAAACTTAGCTGATCTTCCCTCAGATAGGGTTGATTTTGTTTTAGGTGACATTTGTGACGCTTGGATTGATGAAAAAGTTGTGAAAAATGCCGATGCTGTTGTAAACTATGCTGCTGAAAGCCATAATGACAACTCATTAATTAATTCTGATCCATTTATTCAATCAAATATTATTGGAACTTATCATTTAATTCAAGCTTGTAAAAAATATGATGTTAGATTCCATCAAATTTCAACAGATGAAGTTTATGGTGATTTGCCACTTCGAGAAGACTTGCCTGGTCATGGTGAAGGAAAGGGTGAGAAATTCACACCTGATTCAAGATACAACCCTAGTAGTCCATATTCATCCTCAAAAGCTAGTGCTGATCTGATTGTAAGAGCATGGGTTAGATCATTTGGATTAAGAGCTACTATTTCAAATTGTTCTAATAATTATGGACCATATCAATACATTGAAAAGTTCATTCCTCGTCAGATTACTAATATTTTAAGCGGAATTAAGCCTAAATTATACGGTAATGGTAAGAATGTTAGAGACTGGATTTACACCGGAGATCACTCACGTGCTGTTTGGGATATTTTAACCAAAGGTAAAATTGGTGAAACATACTTAATTGGTGCAGATGGTGAAATGAATAACAAAGATGTACTAGAAATGATTCTAGAAATGATGGATCAACCTAGTGACGCTTATGATATAGTTAAGGATCGTCCGGGACATGATTTAAGATATGCAATTGATTCATCTAAACTGCGTAAAGATTTAGGCTGGGAGCCTAAATACACTGATTTCCGTGAAGGGCTTCAAGAAACCATTGATTGGTATAAAAATCATGAATCATGGTGGAAATCTAATAAAGAAAAAGTTGAAAATAAATATGCAAAAAATGGACAATAGTATTGTTAATACTTAATTAGGAATAATAAACATGAAAAATTTAATTATAGGGCGTAATGGGCAACTAGGACAGGAACTTTGTGAAGAACTTAAAATAAAAAACATTGATTTTGAAAGTTTATCATCTAAAGATTTGAATATCACTGATAAGGAAACAGTTAACAATTATTTTGAAACTAATACACCAAAAGTTATATTTGATTGTGCTGCTTATACTAATGTTGAAGGTGCAGAAGATGAGCCTGGTAAAACATTAAATCATCAAGTTAATTATTTAGGTACCAAAAATGTAGCAGAAGCTGCAGAAAAGGTTAATGCTACTTTAGTATATGTAAGTACTGATTATGTATTTGATGGTAAAGGTAAGCAAGAATATTCTGATTCTAGTACAACTCACCCAATGAATGAATATGGTAAAGAAAAATTAAAAGGTGAGAAAGCTATTGAAGAAATTTGTTCCAAATATTACATAATTAGAACCTCATGGCTTTATGGGAAGTATGGTAATAACTTTGTTTATACGATGTTGAAATTGTCAGATACCCATGATGAATTAAGCGTAGTTAATGATCAAGTTGGTAGACCAACTTGGAGTAAGACACTAGCTGAGTTTATGCTTTTTGCAGTTTCTAAAAAGATTCCTTATGGGATTTACCAATTGTCAAATGATGGTAAAGCAACTTGGTATGATTTTGCTAAGTATATTTTAAAAAATAAAAATGTTAAAATAAATCCTGTTGATTCTAATGCTTTTCCACAAAAGGCATATCGACCAAAATATAGTGTTATGAGTTTGGATAGGGTTAAACAGTCTGGTTTTAAAGTTCCAGATTGGAAAACTGCATTAGATGATTTTTTGAATAGTTTATAAAATTTTAGGAGTGTATGTTAATGACTGATTATTTAGTGGTTGGTTCAGGTTTATTTGGATCAACATTTGCGCACGAAGCAGCAAAGAGAGGTAACCACGTAGAAGTTATTGAAAAACGTGACCACGTTGCTGGTAACATATACACCAAAGAAGTTGAAGGAATTCAAGTTCATGAGTTTGGTGCTCACATTTTTCATACAAAAATGAAAAATATTTGGGATTATGTTCAACAATTTGCTGAATTTAATAATTACATAAATAGCCCAATTGCTAATTATAATGGTGAGATTTATAATTTACCATTTAATATGAACACATTTAACAAACTTTGGGGTGTTGTAACTCCTGAAGAAGCTAAGGCAAAGATTGAGGAACAGAAGGAAACTGCTGACGTTCTTGAAAATCCAACTAATCTTGAGGAACAGGCTATTTCATTAGTTGGTCCAGATATTTATCAAAAATTAATTAAAGGTTATACCGAAAAACAATGGGGAAGAAAAGCAACTGATCTTCCTGCATTTATTATTAGAAGAATCCCAGTTCGTTTTATTTACGATAATAATTACTTTAGTGATCCATACCAAGGTATTCCAATTGGTGGATATACTCAAATTATTGAAAAAATGTTAGACAGTGATTTAATTGATGTCAAACTTAATACAGATTTCTTTGACCACAAAGATGAGTATTTGAATTCCGGGAAAAGAATTATCTTTACTGGCATGATTGATCAGTTCTTTGATTACAAACTTGGAGAATTAGAATATCGTAGTCTTCGTTTTGAAAACGAAATTAAAGATGTGGATAACTATCAAGGTAATGCGGTCGTTAACTATACAGATGACAAAACACCTTATACTCGTGTAATTGAGCATAAACATTTTGAATTTGGTAAAGGTAATAAAAACAAAACTGTTATTACACATGAATATCCTAAAAATTGGAGTCGTGGTGATGAACCTTACTATCCAATTGATGACAAGAAGAACCGTTCATTATACAAAGAATATACAGAATTAGCCGATAAGGATGCTAAAAACGTAGTGTTTGGTGGTCGTTTAGGACAATATCGTTATTACAATATGGATCAAACAATCATGTCAGCATTACGTTTGGTAAAAAGCGAATTCGGTGAATAATAAATGAAAGTTGTTAAAAATTATTTATATAATGCGTCATATCAGATTTTTATACTTTTAGTTCCTCTTATTACTACTCCTTACTTATCGAGAGTACTTGGACCAAAAGGAATAGGTATTAATGGTTTTACTAATGCCAATATGCAGTATTTCATTATTTTTGGAAGTATCGGTGTGGCATTATATGGAAATAGGCAAATTGCTTATGTAAGAAATAATAGAGAAAAATTAACTGATACTTTTTATGAAATATTTTTTATGCGTATTATAACGATTGGTATTGCATATATAGCCTTTTTTATTTTTTTGGCTATGATACATCGCTATCAAACATATTATCTGGCACAATCATTTTCCTTATTGGCTGCTGCTTTTGATATTTCGTGGTTTTTTCAAGGCGTTGAGAATTTTGGAGTAACAGTTCTTAGAAATTTTGTCGTCAAGATTATTACTTTAGTTAGTATTTTTACACTTGTTAAGTCTTATGATGATTTAGGTCTTTATATTTTGATTCTTTCTCTATCACTTTTGTTTGGAAACTTGACTCTTTTTCCTAGTCTAAAAAGATATATTGGTAAACCAAATTGGAAAGACTTCCATTTGTTTCAGCACTTTTTGCCGTCCATGGTTTTATTTATTCCTGAAATTGCAACTCAAATATATCTTTATGTAAATAAAACCATGTTAGGTTTAATGACAAATATGAATCAATCAGGTTATTTTGATCAATCTGATAAAATAATTAAAATGTCATTAGCTGTAGTTACAGCTACAGGGATGGTAATGCTACCCCACGTTGCTAACGCTTTTAAAAATGGCGAAAATGAAAAAGTTAAAAAGTATTTATATACTACTTTTGAATTTGTTACAGCAATTGCAATACCATTAATGTTTGGAATTGCTGGAGTTGCTCATACTTTTGTTCCATTATTTTTCTCTCCAAAATTTACTCCAGTAATACCGTTGATGATGCTTGAATCAGTCGTGGTTCTTCTAATTGCTTGGAGTAATGCAATTGGAGTTCAATACTTGGTTCCAACTGGACAAAATAAATCTTATAATTATTCAGTAATTATTGGAGCTATAGTTAATATTCTTGCAAATATACCTTTAATTTTACTTTGGGGAGCTGTCGGTACTGCACTTGCAACTGTTTTATCAGAAGTATTTGTAACGATATATCAAATTTATTCGATTAGAAAACAAATTAGTTTAAAACAAATGTTTTCAGGGTACTATAAGTATTTGTTTGCTGGTTTAGTAATGTTTTGTGTAGTATTTGGATTAAATTTATATCTTCATATTTCATGGTCAATGTTAATCATTGAAGTTTTTGCTGGAATGATTTCTTATGCATTTATGTTATTAATTTTACGTCCAAATTTAATTAAAGAAGTATTTAAAAGAATAAAAGCAAGCCATTAAAAATAAATTAATCATCTAATACAAAAAATCATTTTGAGTTGTACTCAATAGACTAAAGTTTGAACTTTATACTATTGGGTATTTTTATTTAGATTATTAAATTGTTTTTAAAAATAATATATTCAATCAATTTTTGAAATTGATGTTTTCTTTGGTATAATACATATAGTTTGTTTTCTAAGTCCTATAAAAAATAATTATTTTATAAAGAATAGGTGATTAAAATTGACAAGTACTACTTCTGAAAAAGAGGTGTGGCTTAACCCTAAAAGTGTTCAAAATAGACCAGTTTATTTTAAAGTGAAAAGATTTACTGATATTCTTTTCAGTTCTTTAGGTTTAATTGTGCTTAGTCCACTTTTTTTAACATTAAGTTTATTAGTAAAATTTGATGGTTCACATGGCAATATATTTTATGTACAGGAACGCGTTGGTAAAAATGGGAAACATTTTAATATGTTTAAGTTTAGATCAATGATTCCTGATGCGGATTTAGAACTTGAAAAATTAAAAAGTTATAATGAAGTTGATGGAGCTATGTTTAAAATGAAAGATGATCCACGAATTACTAAGATTGGTAAATTCATTAGGAAATACAGTCTTGATGAATTACCACAATTAATTAATGTAATTTCGGGGCAAATGTCTTTAGTTGGGCCTCGTCCTCCGCTTCCAAGTGAAGTTGCTGAATATACCAAATATGATATGCAAAGATTATTAGTGGTTCCTGGCTGTACCGGTTTATGGCAAGTTACAGATCGTAATAATACTGATTTTAATGGGGCTGTTAAATTAGATATTGAATATATTCAAAATAGTTGTTTTACTTATGATATGAAAATAATGTTTGAAACAGTGTTAGTAATGATAAAGCCCAATGCTGCATATTAATAATTCAATTCTCTTTTTTAAAAAGTAAGTTATGATTATTATTTTAGTTGGATATTAGTAAATTATGGATAAGTATTAGTTACATTTTATTTTTCATCCATTTTTCTTGAAAATATTTATGAAGATGACTGGAACTGAATTTTCAAGTTGGCTTGATATTTTAGTAATGCCAATTTTTGTTTATATTACTTGTGGGTTAACTGTCTATATCCTGAAAAGAATTCCATTTGTAAAAAAAATATTGCCATAAAACCTTCCGAAGACCACGCAGCCTATAAACTGTGTGGTCTTTTCTAATTTCTTGCCAATTTCTCGGAAAATCATTTATAATTAAAGTATCGAGCTAAATAGGAGAATGAATATGTTTAAAATAACGATTTACAATGTACGCGAAGTGGAACGTCCGCTTTTTGAAAAATTAAATAAATATGATTTTGATTTAAACTTAGTTTCAGAACGACTTACGATTGATAATGTTGACAAAGCTGATGGATCAGATGCAGTTTTAATTAGTGGTTTTGATGATTGTGATAGTGAAATTATCAAAAAACTACATGAATTTGGGATTAAATACGTTTATACCAGAGTTGTGGGAGTTGATAATATCGACTTTACTGCGATTGATGGTTACGGTATGCAGGTTGCCAATGCTCCAGGTTATTCACCACGAGCAGTTGCTGAATTAGCTTTCATTTTAGGTATGACGCTATTCCGTCACGTTTCTCCAGCTACTTACAACACTCACATGGCTAACTTCTCATTATTACCATCTTACTTTGCTAATGAGATTCACAATGCCACTATTGGGATTGTGGGAGCAGGAACATTGGGAACTGCGGAAGCCAAGTTATATGGCGCTCTTGGTGCCAAAGTTCTAGCTTATCAGCGTCATCCTGATCCAGAAAATAAAGCGGTTGAATTTACTGATATGGATACTTTATTAAAGGAATCGGACATTGTTTCCATGCACATTCCTTACATTCCTGGTAAGACCGGCAACTTCATCGGTAAAGAAGAAATCGATAAGATGAAAGACGGGGCTATTTTAGTTAATACTGCTCGGGGACCAGTTGTTGATAATCAAGCTGTTTCTTATGCCGTTCGTAACTTTAAACTTGGCGGTTACGGAACTGATGTGTTGCTTGACGAAGACAAAATCATGGGAAAACAATTTGATTCGCTCGATGACTTGCCAAACGATATTGATAAAGATTTGATGTTAAATTATCCCAATGTGATTGTGACACCGCACATGGGATTTTACACTGAAAAAGCTGTCGAAGACATGATTAGTATCAGTTTTGAAAACTTTGATAGCATGTTAAAAACTGGCAAACCAACACACTTAGTAAATAAATAAGAGGTATTATTGTGGCTAAAATTACAATTTATGATGTAAAAGATTATGAGAAACCTTTTTACGAAGATTTAAATAAATATAACTTTGATTTGAATTTTGTAACCGGACCTTTAACATCTGAAAACACTAAAATGGCTGAAGGTTCAGTTGGAGTTTTGATTGATGGATCTACCAATGCAGACGCTGATATTTTTGCTGCTATGAAGAATTTAGGGGTTAAATATGTTTTCACGCGTTTTGTTGGTTATAACAACATCGATTTAAAGGCTGCTAGTGCTCGTGATATTATGGTTGCTCGCGTTCCTAGTTATTCACCTTATTCAGTTGCTGAACTAGCATTGACGATGGGGGTAGATTTAACCCGTCATGTTGCTCAAGCAACCACTAACACTCATTTAGGTAACTTCATGATTTTGCCAAGTTACTTTGCAAAGGAAATTGACCAGTTAACTGTCGGTATCATTGGAGTTGGCCGAATGGGATCAGCTGAAGCAAAACTTTATCATAATCTGGGAGCAAAAGTTCTTGGATACCAACGTCATCCAAATGATAATCCTGATGTTTCTTTTGTTGATGAAACCGAGTTGTTAGCTAGTTCCGACATTGTTTCCATTCATGTGCCTTATTTCCCTGGTGAAAACGACATGATGATTGGAGCAACTGAGATTGGTTCTATGAAAGATGACGCTATTCTGGTTAATACTGCCCGTGGTGAACTAGTTGATACTAGTGCGGTTACGGCTGCTTTAGATGATGGAGCTTTGGGTGGTTATGCTGCGGATGTAGTTCCTGATGAAAATCAAATTTTTGGCAAACAATTCGATAGCTTGGATGATTTACCTGACCAGGAACTTTTAGATTTGATGAAGAAATATCCCAATGTTATTATTACACCACATATGGGTTATGATACTGAACCAGCTCTCGAGGATATGATTAAGGTTAGTTACGAAAACTTCCATGATGTCTTGACCAATGGTGAAACAAAAAATCAGATTAAGTAAGAGGTTGTTATGGATACACAATTATTAGATTTAATGAAAAAACGTCGCACAATTTATGGATTGGGTAAGAATGTTTCCATTCCCCAAGACGAATTATACAAATACATTAAAGAAGTCGTTAAATACACGCCATCGGCTTTTAACAGCCAGCCTGTTCGTGCAGTCGTTTTGTTTAACGAGCAACACGACAAGTTATGGGACATGGTTTCAGACGCCTTACAAGACAATATTGCACCTGATGCTTTCTTAAGAACAAAAGCCAAAATTAGTACTTTTAAAAATGGTTTTGGTTCAGTTCTATTCTATACTGATATGGATGTAGTTAAGGCTTATGCTGACAATCCTAAGCTGGCTACTTACCAGTATCAAGAATACAATTGGTCTGAAGAAGCTCAGGGAAATGCTCAATTTGCTGTGTGGACTGGATTAGAAGAAAATGGATTAGGAGTTAATATCCAACATTATGATCCGTTGATTGATCCTTTGGTAAATTCTGAATTTAAGATTCCCGCTAGCTGGCAGTTACGAGCTGAAATGAACTTTGGTTCAATCGAAAACCCGGCTGGGGATAAAGACTTTATGGATGATGAAAAACGATTTAAGCTATATAAATAAGCTGTTGAAGGGGAGGTTGCTTAATGAATGAAAAAGAAATGATTGATAAGAAATTGCTAAAACTACGACGTTTCGCTAATTTCATTATTACACCGTTGTGTGTGGCATTGATTTGTGCTTATTTTATTCAGAAAAGTGTAACCCCATTGGTTATTATCTTAGCTTTGTTAGTAGTTTTTACTTATCTTCCTTACGGTTGCGTCGTACTGTATTACGCAGTTAAGCGACGTAAATTAACCAAAAATAATCAATAAAAAATCTTAGCGCTTACTCTAAATTGATGGAGTTAAGCGCTATTTTATTGTACAATGGTTAATGTTGCTTAATAATGAACAAAGGGGAAGTTTGAATTGAAACAGGCTTTAAAAGACAAACGTAATCTAGTATCTTTAGCGGTGATTTTTGCTGCTATTTTAACGATGCTATCGCTCCAGTTTTTTTCTAAAAATGTGATTATTGGATACGATACCTTTTTTCATTTTAATCGGATTTATGATGCAGCAATGCAAATTCAGCATCATAAGTTTAGTTATTTTATGTCTAACTATGGGTATCATCAGTCAGGTCAGATTGTTAGTGCGGTTTACGGCCCATATATGGCTTATGCATTAGGCTTTATTTTATTTCTGACTCATAGCTGGTTCTGGTTTGAAATGATTGTTGATTTTATCATTTTAACGGTATCCGCTCTTGGTGCCTATATGTTATTTCGGCGACTTAAAATTAATCACACTTTAGCAGTTTCTGGTGCGATTATTTATATGTCGCAAAATTTCATTACATATTGGATTACCAGTTCCGCCTTTTTGGACTGGGGAGCCATGATTCTGCCATACTCTGTAATGGTAGCGCTTGATTTGTTATATGGTTCACCCAAAAAAGTTCATTACACATTAGCGATTGTAGTTGCTTTACTGCTAGAAATGCATGTTTTAAGTGCTGTGATTACGATTGTAATGTTTTTACCATTCTTCTTGATTGGATTTTTCCGTTCGCACGAAAAACTGAAATATTTTATTAAGGTGTTTTTAAATGCATTATTAGCTACGATTCTAAGTGCAAATTATTTTGCTGCATTTTACGATGTCTTTTTACATAATAAATTAATCCCGCCATTTAGTATTGAAAACTTGAGTCGGGGAGCAATGAAATTTATTAGACCTAACCTGACTCAAAGTGAAGTTGGGGTTGTCTTTATGATTATTATCGTTGCTCAAGTGGCGTTTATCATCTTTAACTTTAAACGATCCCGTTTAAATCTTGGGATTACAATAATCGGATTATTGTTCTTTATTTTATCTTCCCAGTATTTCCCTTGGGATCAAGCTGGTCATGTTTTTCCTTTCTTTCAAGATTTCTTGCAGTTTCCATCACGGTTCTTCTCGTTTGCGGCCATGCTAATGCTGACTGGTTTCTTAATGTCTCTAAATCAGTTTGTTAACTCTACTAATTATCAACCGTTAAAATATTCATATTATGCATTTGTCGTTCTTTTAGCGATTATGGCTTTGATGCTCGGGATGAAAAACATTAAGATTCAGATGGTTAACGATTGGGAATTAAATAATCAGCCGCCCCAAGTTGGAGTATATGCCGGACATCTGCGTCCTTATGGTTATTATCCAGAAGGAGTAACTCAGACGAAACTGAAGGATGATTTCAAGAGTCGTGATTTATCGAAGCCGTTGAATGATGTCATTCGTTCTGTTACAGATTATTTACCAAATGAAAGCGGCGGACCAACTCCAGGTCATTTACAACATAAATATCGTCACCAGATTACTTATAATAATCATCGTTATCATAAACAAGTCTTGGATAACGGTAGTGTTGATATTACTTGGAACAGTCGTCAGGCTTTGACAGCTCGGATTCCCATGTTTGCTTATAATGACACTGTTTTAAAATTAAATGGTAAAAATTTACAAAAATCAGATGACTCCACGATCAAAAAACATGATCTTCATCATGGAAAATATCAAGTGTCAGATATTGGTGGAATTTACGTTCCCGCTAAGCAGGGGGCAAATAAATTAAATGTCAGTTATCAAGCACCATGGTACTTCACGCTATCACTACTTTGCTCTGTGATTGCATGGATTGCAGTACTTGGCTACGAACTGGTTCGAAAAGTCAGAAAAACATTTTTTTCATAGGATTTAACCAAAAACGAACGTAGGTGTTAATTTACGTTCGTTTTAGTTTTTAAGCTAAATTATATGGTAAAATACTGACAATGGTTTAACGAAACGAGGATAATTGTATGGAACGACTATATTGGGATGCGATCAATGTAGATGATCGTAAAATATTTTATACCGTAACAGAAAAAGGATTAAATTTTGTGGGATCGCCTGAACATGGAGTCTCACAGGTTTTGAATTTTTATGATGATCATCAGTTTGAATATGTACATGCCCACAGTGAAACCGATCACTATCGGAAATCACTAAAACGTTATCTCAAAGGCAAAAGAGATCATTTGGAGTTTAATGTTGATTATTTAGTTGATGGAACCCCACAACAAGAAACGGTCTGGCAAAAAATTACAACGATTCCTTATGGAGAAACTCGAAGTTTAAATGATTTAGCAGCTGAATTGGATTTAGATTCTGACGTGGTCCGTGATGCTATGAAAAAATGTCCAGTTTGGATTGCAATTCCATTGCATCGAGTAGTTGATCGCGGTGAAACTAAAGGATTTCGGACGGATGCTAGTATGCAGCAATATTTACGCGAGATTGAACAAAATCCTAAATCTGATTTAAAAGAATTATTGTAATTTTAATTAAGAAATACTTGAAGGGAACCTTAATCTATGAAAAAACGTCAACTAACGCTATTATCATTGGTGCTGATGGTTTTTACCTCCATCTTTAACTTTGTTAATATTCCACGTGCTTTTTATTTAATGGGATATGCAGCGATTCCCTGGTATATTTTAGCAGCGGTTTGTTTCTTTTTACCGTTTGCTTTTATGGTTGCGGAATTCGGTTCGGCTTATCCGGATGCTCAGGGTGGTATTTATACGTGGATGGCTGAGTCAGTCAGTCCACGCTTTGCTTTTATTGGAATTATCATGTGGTATTCATCTTTTATCACTTGGATGTTAAATACGAGTTCGATTATTTGGATTCCCATTTCAACGGCAATTTTTGGAGTTGATAAAACTCAATCATGGCATTTGTTTGGGTTAAGTGATGTGCAAACCCTTGGGATTTTGGCAGCTATTTTAGTAATTGTGATTACCTTCGTAGCCAGTCGAGGATTGGGTCGGTTTAAACTGATTACTTCGATTGGTGGGTCTGCCATGTTATTGGCTAGCTTTATTTTGATTGTTGGCGGATCAATTATTTTGCTGTTAAATGGACATCCATTGCAACCACTCAGTTTTTTAAGTTTAGTTAAATCACCTAATCCGCAATATGCCACTGGGATTTCAGTTTTGAGTTTCTCGGTTTATGCAATCTTTGCCTTTGGCGGGATTGAGATTATTAGTGGATTAGTGGATCAAACGAAGAATCCGAAGAAAACTTTTCCGCGTGGAGTAGCGATTAGTGCCATCTTGATTACGCTGGTTTATGCATTAGGAATCTTCGTAACCGGGATGTTTACAAACTGGGATAAAGTCTTTAATGTGGCTGATGGTTCTAAAGTTAACTTGGGAAATGAAGCATTTATTGCCATGAATAACTTTGGTTATCAACTAGGTTTGGCATTGCATTTTTCTCACGGGGTTGCGACTCAGATGGGACTTTGGACGGGACGCTACATTGGAATTTCAATGTTTTTAGCTTTGATCGGTGCTTTTACAACTGTGGTCTTTTCACCAGTAAAACAATTGGTAGAAGGAACCCCCAAAGAAATTTGGCCTAAATACCTGCGTAAGATTAAAAATGACTTACCTGTCAATGCGATGAAAATACAAGCCTTGCTAGTAATTTTGTTTATTTTATTAGTTGCGTTTGGTGGTCAAAATGCCAAGATTTTCTTTCAAGTTGTGATTTCAATGACCAATGTGGCAATGTCATTACCATACTTGTTTATTGCCTATGCATTCTGGCAATTCCGCAAAAAAGGTAAGATTAAACAATCATTTACGTTCTATAAAAGTTATAATTCAGCTCGCTTATCTGCCATAGTGGTGTTATTGACAGTTGGTCTAGCCAATATCTTTACTTTAATTGCACCTGTTTTGCAGGGGCAATGGATGACAACGGTTTGGATGATTGTTGGTCCAATTGTATTTGCTGTGATTGGTTTAATATTATATAGAAGATATGAGAAAAAAGCTTAAAACAAAAGTAGGCAGCAATTTAATTGCTACCTACTTTTTTAATATTTAATTTTAAAACTTAATTACTTCTGGCTCTCCTTGAAATGATTCAATTAAAGCCGATTTCAAAGTAATAGTTAAGACACATTGACCTTCCAAAGTAGGATTATATTGTGTCATTGCTGGATAAGGTTTGGTAATTTCCTGCATGGTTTTTAAATCAGTTGTGATGGTTGCAAAAGCTTCATTGGAAGTTAAGCGGTCACCATTTTTATGATCATACCAAGTTGCGATTGCGACTTGAGGATGATTGGCAATATCCAAAGCTCGCTTGGAATCAGGATCAGTCACCACGTAAAATACATTTGGCTGATCTTTATCTTGATTAGCTGTGATGATTGAACCAGCGATTTCTCGTTCTTCATTACAAGTAGCTAAGAAAATATTATTCTCGTTTTCATTTAACACTGTCTGATATCTTTTTAAACTTGCTTCATCTACCATAATAGTCTCTCCTTTGTTATCTATACCGTTATCTTACACCATATATATGATAGTTTCTTGTACTTGGTACTTAAAAAGATTTTTGTGGTTCAATTTTGGTTGCTTCAAATAAATGGTTAGTTGTCATTTTATCCTAAAAATTAATTAACAAAAAGACGTTAACCAAGCAGAAATTGTAAAGATATTCTGACTGATAGCGTCTTTTTATTTATATTTTAAAATCTTGGCAGACTTAGTAAATTGTCATCTAAAGTTCCGTCATGCATGGTACGGATGTAAGGCATTTTTCCTTCTGGACGAACGACTTCAACATCAGCAATTGCCTTTGAAGCAGTTGTGTAGAAAAATTTGGTACCAGAATCAATGTAAGAAATGATTAACTCAATCGAAACAACTCCGCCATTAAGCAATTGAACCGATGTGATATCACTTTCCTTGTCTGAATCCGGATTGTCTAAATGAACTTTAATAATTTCATCATTCATGGTAATCACCACCTTTACGGTCAGTATAACAACATGTGGTTAATAAAAGTATGATTTAGTAGTAATCATGGTGTTAATTAAATTATATATTATCATATACTTTGTTATTTATATTAAACATTTAAAGAATAATATCAATTGAAGTACTTAGTCAAGTACGTTATACTAACGTTAATGAATATTAAATTAGTCGATTAATGGCGAAGGAGAATGTACTATGGAAGCATTTACACCAACTCGTGCTAGAAAAAATTTTTATCAAATTATTAAATCAGTGAATGTTGATAGTAAACCAGTAGAAATAATTCCTACTAATGGTGAAAAAGATAAATCAGCTGTCATGATTTCTAAAAAAGATTGGGATGCTATAGAAGAAACTTTAGGTTTAGTTCAAGGGGGAATTTTAAAAACAATTCAAGAACGTAAAGATGATGATGAAATTGATATTACTGACGGAATTGATTGGGATAAAATTTAATGTATCAAATCACGTTAAAAAAACAAGCCAGAAAAGATTTAAAAAAAATAAAATCATCAAATTTAATTAACAGATTTGATGATATTTTGAATTCTTTGAAAGAGAATCCATATCAACCCAATCAGAGTATGGAAAAACTAACCCCTCCAGTTAAGGGGTTTTATTCACGTCGTTTAAACATTCAGCATCGTTTGGTTTATCAAGTTGATCAAGAACATAAAAAAGTTATAATCTGGTCAGCTTGGGCTCATTAAGGGTAATTATTTTACGTAAAAATTAATATTTAACCAATAAAATGGGCAATCGTACCATTTTGCACTAAATCAGAAATTCCTAAATAAAGATAAATCACTGCAGCTAAATAATGCCCGTAGCGGTTAAGTAATAGTTCCACTTTTTTATTATGGCCAATTGCAATTGAACCTGCAAAAAAGCTGAGTGCCATCAACATCATTACTAGATAGCTAACTATCAGTTCAGGATTCGTTTTATGAATGAAAATGGGGATATAAACGGCAATATTATCAGCACCACAGCCTGTGATAGTCAGAAGAGTGGTACTGAAAATGATTTTTAGATTTGAATTTGAGTTAGTTTTGGTTTCACTCACAGCAGGTGTTTTATTGGGAAATAAAGCTTTAATTCCAAAGAAAATCGGGAAGATTCCTAGTAATCCAATCAGCCACATTTGTGGCACTTCACCTAGGAGCTGGGCAATTATCATAGGTAAAATGATTAAAACAGAGGTACCGATTAAATCTCCAATTAAAATTAGCGAGGGACGACGATAAGTTCCTAATAATAAAACTAGTAGGAGAATATAATCTAAATTAGTTGAAAAGTAGGCGATGATTGAAGTGATTACAATTTCAATCATTGAGTTGCTCCTCCTTACGGTTTTATTTAAAAAATAAGTTTCAAAAAAGCGCCTGAATTAGATAAAATTTCTAATTCAAGCGTTTTTATAATTGATTAAATCAGGTATTCAGGTTTCTTAGTCAGTAAGTCTTTAACTTGATCTGACAAACTTGGTAACGGCTGACCTAACACATTTTCTAAAGCATTTTCATTTTCGGTATTATTTTTTAGAATTTCTTCATGAGACATTCCAAATTTAACTGCACTTTTTCCAATTCGTTCGTTTAAAGCACCAGAACGAATCAATTTTTGAATTGCAACTTTAAAAGCAATTACATCAGCAGGGAGCTTTTCCTGGTTTAAAGCAGTTTGATATTCAGCTAAGTCAACTGATTTAACTGGGAAATCTTTACCTGTTACTTCATGGATTGCTTTAGCAAGTTCGTGGTAAGTATGTTGTGCACCGTGAAATTCATAAACTTCTAAGGGAGTGGTTTCAATCATTGAAAGAACACGGGCAGCACCTTCAGCATAATAAATTTCTTCTGCCCAACCGACCGTTTCGTCTCCGGAAGCATCAATCAGGGGATTACCATTAACAACTTGCTTGATTAAATCCAGTTCATTTTCCAAATACCAGTTATTGCGTAAAAAAGCATGAGGCAAGCGTGCATCAATAATCATTTTTTCAGTTTTTCGATGATCTTGAGCAAGTGGTGCCTCGCTAACATTGGCATGTGGGAAGCTTGTATAAGCTATGAACTTAACACCAGCTTTAGCCGCAGCTGTAACAACCTTTTGGTGTTGATCAAGTCGCGGATGGTTAGGATCTGGTTGGGAAGAAACGAATAAAACTCGATCAATATCTTTAAAGGCCTTTTCCATTGATTTTTCGTCATTATAATCTCCTTGACGAATCTCCAAACCAGCAGGAAACATTTTTTTGGCTTTTTCAGTGTCGCGAGCAATCACGACAATATCATAAAATGGAACTAAGGTCACTAATTTCAAAATGGCTCGTTCGCCAAAGCGACCTGTTCCAGCAGTAACTGCATATTTCATAATTTTAGGACTCCTTTGCTAATATTTTAGCATAAAAAAAGAACATGGAAAGATTCCATGTTCTGAATTGTATTACTTAGAATGAACGAACGATTAATAAAATACCGAAGAACATGAAGTAGAAGGCTACTAAGAATAGGCCAACACTAACTGCCATGCCAGGACTGAATAAAAGAATGAATCCTAAGATAACTCCTAAGACACCAAGAATTACGTCAAACCAGAAGTAACCTTTGTGTTGTTTACTAATGAAACGACTTGCCCAGAGTTCAAAGAATGAATCAAAGATGAACCAAAGTGCAAGAACAATCCAAATGTAAACTGTTCCAAGTTCGGGTTTGATGAAAATCATCACACCTAAAATCAAATCGATTACGGCACTGAAAATTAACCAGCCAGAACTCATTCCTAAAGTTTTATCAATCATTGAAGTATCAGCAAGTTTGATAATTCCTTCAACAACTAATGCAATTGCAATTACATAAATCAATACTTTTAATGAACCAAGCGGATTTCTTAAGATTACCAGTGACATAATTGCAAATAAGACTCCAAGTACTAATGTAAATGGATCAAATTTTCTTTCTGAACTAAACATAAAATTATCCTCCCTCGTTTTCTTTATACAATCTTAATTATATCACAGATTCGGTTTTTATTATCGCTTGCTAGTGAAATCAAGCATTTTATAGTAAACTTAAAAAGAAAATGTCGGGTGTTAACTTACGAAAAGAGTTGTTGATTCAACATGAAAAAATTTTTACATGGAGCTAAATATTATTTAGCGGCTTTTATCATTCCAATAGTTGTGATTTTGGTGGCGTTTGCTTTTCGCGGCATTGAGCCATTTGGGAGTCATAATTTATTGGTGAGTGATTTGGCGACGCAATATCTGCCTTTTTTTGATTTTTTGCGCAGTCAGTTAGTGCATCATACTTTTAGTACATACTCATTTATGTTATCGCTTGGGGATAACGCCATTCCTATCTATACCTATTATTTGATGAGTCCATTGAATCTGTTAGTAGTATTTGTAAAGGCTGCTAATGTGCCTTTATTAATGGAAGCCATTATTGTGATTAAGATTGGTTTGATTAGCCTATCGATGGAATTTTTCTTGAATGTTAAGTATCATCGGCAAGATATCCAACAAGTGTTAGCTGCCATTGCCTATGGATTATGTGGTTTTGTGGCAATGTATTTTTATGATTTTATGTGGCTGGAAGCTTTAATGCTGCTTCCTTTGTTAACCTTGAGTCTAGAACGTTTATTTACTAAAGGTAAATGGGGCTGTTACGTTGCTGCTTTGACGATTGCTATCATTTTGAATTATTACATGGGTTACATGATGTGTATTTATTCTGTCATTTACTTCGTTTACCTAGTATTACTTCATCGACCTGCTGGAACTAAGTTTTGGTATTATTTGCGTGAACATGGAGCAATGACCTGTAAATATGTAATTAGTTCGATTTTAGCGGCGATGCTATCATGTTTCATGTTGATTCCCACGATTGTTGGAATGCTATCAACAGGAAAGGGAAGTCTTAGTTTAGTTAGTTTCTTACCTACCTTGCGGTTTTTACCTTCAGCATTTGTGAGTTTAGGCGTTGGGGCAACTAACTTTGTGGGAAGATTAAATCACGAACCGTCTTTCTTTATTGGATCGTTATTTGAAATTGGCCTTTTTGTTTTCTGGTTATCAAAACGAGTTAGTAAAAAAGAAAAACATGCTTCTTACTGGCTAGTAGGAGCAATCTTTTTTGGAATGCTGATTTCAACCTTTGATACAATTTGGCATATGTTCCAAATGCCAGCTGGATTTCCTTTCCGAGAAGTTTATATGCTGAGTTTTGTTGTAATTATGCTTGGGTATGAAGCTTATCTAAAGGGAGCGTTTCAAAATAATCAAATAGTTGTTAAAGCTGGAGCAATTATAGCTGGACTTGTAACGTTGGGTTATGTTTCAGCTGCCATCGAATATTTCATAGCGGGCAAGTTTGGCTGGTCAACTCCATTTTACGTTGCGAGTTACTGGCATTTGCCTTGGGCTTTATTGTTTATTTTGGCAACGGTCTTATTCCTACTCGCCATTAATCATTATGGTAATAGAGTCTGGTGGTTAATGTTGGTATTAGTAGCTTTAGAAATGGGTACAAATGCTTGGATGTCATTAGGCGGAACGCATGAGTATGGTAGCCAGAAACGGTTTGCTCATGCCTTTGATCAATCTGCCAAAATTATTAAGACAGAACAAACCGGCAAACACCAATTTGGGCGTTCTAATATAAATAACCAGCTTTATGGCAAAAGTTTTAACATTAACTACAATCAATATAATGATTCGCTTTTGTATAATTTCTTTGGCGTTAATAGTTATACATCTTCCCTAAATGTTCATACGCACGATTCGTTGTCTAAACTAGGATTATACAGTCGTAATGAACGACGAATTAGTGTTAATGGCTCGATGCCGGTGACTAATCAGTTATTAAATATTGATAATCACGTTCAGATTAACCGTAATGGGCAATATTATACTCGTCGTGATAATCGCTTTAACGGGCTTGGTTATGCTGTTTCCGATAAGATTAACGGATTGCACTTTGAACAGAATAATGTATTTAAAAACTTGAACTCATTAGTCCAAAAAGAAGCGGGAAGTCAGAAAAATTATTTTGTGGCGAACCAAATCAACCACGTTCAAGTTGAAAAACAGCGTCATGGATATCAATATACGGTTAAAACTACCCCGCAAATGAATGGTATTCAATACTTTGATTCACCAACAACCAGTCCTAATCAATTTTTACGGATTAAGGTTGATGGAAAACCCTTAAAAACTGCTTATCATCAGCTTGGAGCAGAGATTATCAGAGTGGGACGTTATCAAAAAGGTCAGTCATACACGATTACCTTTAATTCAAATCAGAAGGTTAAGCATTTAGATCGTGATTTAGCAGGGTTTGATGAAAATAAATTCAATCAATTTGTAAAAGATACTCAGCCATACAAACTCCAAGTTAAAGATCCACAAAAATTGAAATTTAAGGGTCATCATTTTGTTGGATTTGTCCGAACCACTAAACAACGTCTACAATTATTGATTAGTATTCCTTATGATAAGGGATGGCAGGTTACTGATAACGGAAAACCTGTTAGACTTAAGAAAGTAGTTAACGGTTTAACTGGAATTAAGTTAAAACCTGGAAAACACAAATTAGAATTCACATACCATACTCCTGGATTGTTAGTAGGCATTATTTTAACAGTGCTTGGTATTCTTGGAGTTGTTGGGGAATTAATCTACTTTAGAAGAAAAAACAAAAATAAGGAGAAATAAAATGGGAGTTACAGCTTATTTAGTTCGTCACGGACAAACATATTTAAACCTTTATAACAAAGTTCAAGGTTGGATTGATTCACCTTTGACTGAAAAAGGAATAAATGATGCCAAAGAAGCTGGTCGTCGTTTATCTGTTCTGCCTTTTGACGCCGCTTTTACCAGTGATTCTGGTCGAGCAGTTGAAACTGGACGTCAAATTTTAAAAGAAAATCCGAATGGGATTAATATTATTACCTATCAATACCCAGAATTACGAGAACAATTCCACGGTTATTTTGAAGGCGACAACTTGGAACAAATGTGGCAGTTTGTTGGAGAACAAGTTAAAATCACCAATGAAAAGGGTGTTTTGGAACACTTTGGACTAGAACGAGCTCGTGATCTAATTGCCAAAGCTGATTTATACCATAATGCCGAAGACAATCAACAGTTTTGGACGCGAATCGATCGGGGATTTGACCGTATCCGCGAAAATACTAAAGATGGTGAAATAATTTTGATTGTATCTCATGGAATGACGATTCGTTCGATTGTGGATCGTTATGCTCCTGAACTTGATCAAGGTCAGCCGGCCCAAAATGGAAGTATTACAAAATTAAATATTCTTCCTGATACGATTAAGGTCGAATATTATAATAAATTGGATGATAACATCTAATTTAAACCTAAATTAATGAATCTATGCTAAAATGAAAGCAATCAAATAAGAAGTTGGGGTGCCTTGAGCTGAGATTATACCCATTGAACCTGATATAGTTCGGACTATCGCAGGAAACTTATCTTAATTTATGCATGACAATTTGTCTTTTAAATTAAACAACTTTTTCGAGTTCTCAGCTCAATGCTGAGGACTTTTTATTTTGAATTAAATTAGGAAACAAGGAGTGTGATTGACATGAAAAAACAATTTCCAGAAGCATTAACGATTGCTGGAACTGATTCTGGCGGTGGAGCAGGGATTGAAGCTGACATAAAAACCATGCAGGCTTGTCAAACTTTTAGTACCAATGTAGTGGTAGGAGTAACAGCTCAAAATACATTAGGAGTGCAAGGACAATACCCGTTACCACGAGGAATTGTGAATGAACAGTTTAAATCAATTTTGGCTGATTTTTCGATTAAGGCGGCTAAAACAGGAGCGTTGTTTGATGCAGAACACGTTGCCATGGTGGCAGATAACTTAGCGCAGTATCATTTACAAAATGTAGTAGTTGACCCGGTAATGGTAGCCAAAGGCGGGGCTCATTTATTAACCGAGCAGGGGATCAAAACGCTCAAAGAAAAATTGTTACCACAAGCTGATGTAGTAACGCCTAATTTGCCGGAAGCAGAGATTTTAGCTGATCAAAAAATTAATAACGAGACAGATGTAAAACAGGCTGCTACAAAGATTCAGCAGCTTGGAGTTTTGAATGTGATTATTAAAGGCGGGCATGCACAGGATGCAACCGTTTCTGATTACGTTAAATTAGCAGATGGAACTGATTATTGGCTGACGAGTCCTCGAATTAACACAGAAAGAACTCATGGAACCGGCGATACTTTATCAGCAGCTATGGTAGCTTATTTAGCTCAAGGCGATGATCTTAAAACGGCCATTAATAAAGCACATCATTATTTAGCTGGTATCATTCAACAACCTTTGTATATTGGTCATGGACATGGTCCGTTGAATCATGGTAATTGGAAGGATGAGAATGATGAAATTTAAATCACAGATGCTGCAAGTTTATTTAGTGATTGGAACGCAAAATACTAATAATGATCCCCAACAATTGTTAAAAATTGTCAAAGAAGCACTTGCTGCAGGAGTGACAGCTGTACAGTATCGCGAAAAAGATGGAACAACTTTAACGAAAGCGGAAAAAATTGCTCTAGGACAGCAGTTGCATCACATTACGCAAACAAAGCAAGTTCCGTTATTTGTCGATGATGATTATGAATTAGCTCGTGCAATTGGTGCTGAAGGAATTCATGTTGGTCAAAGTGATAAACGTGCCGACGTGATTCACCAGTTAGCCCCTGATTTGATGATGGGGTTGTCAGTTCATAACTTAGAAGAATTAGAACACAGTCGGTCGTTCTTACCAGTTGTTGATTATCTTGGAGTTGGACCGATTTTTGCAACTTCTAGCAAAATTAATGTGAAAGCGCCAATTGGAATTCAGGGTTTAAACGAAGTAGTGGCACAAACTAACAAACCAGTCGTTGCGATTGGTGGAATTCATGAAAATAATGCAACTGATTTTAAAACTGAAAAAGTTGCAGGGGTTGCTGTGATATCAGCGATTACTAAAAGTTCAGATATTAAAAAGACCGTCCAAATTTTAAAACAGCGAGGAAATTAACATGAAGCAAGATTTTATTCAGCAAATTAGAGCTACAAGTCCGATTGTCTTAAATATTGCTAACTTTATTACTCCTCAACATGTTGCTGATGGAATTAACTATGTGGGAGGTTCTCCGATGATGGTAGCCGATCCGCTTGAAGTTAAAGACTTGGTAAAGCTAGCTAACGCCGTAACTATTAACATTGGATCAACTAATCCAGCTGCACAGCTCTGTGCTTTAAGAGCAGGAGAACAGGCTAATGCTATGCAGATTCCTGTGATCTTAGATCCGGTAGCGGTTGGTGCAACAGCTTTGCGAGAAGAACGAGTGAAACAAATTTTGCAAAATGTACAGATTGATACTATTCGCGGAAATGTTGGTGAGATTGCAGCATTAGCAGGTATAAATTGGCAAAGTCATGGGATTGATGCTGGAAGTGGAGCTGGTGATCCAATTCAAATTTCTAAAACGGCTGCGAAAATATTGCAGACTAAGATTGTGATTTCTGGACCTACTGATATTGTGACAGATGGTATGACTGTTTATCTGATAAAAAACGATGCTCCCATGTTAAAAACAAACGTGGGAATGGGTGATGTTTTAGATGGTATTTTAGGAACCGGTTTGAGCCTTGATAACTCATTAGAAACACTTGCTTATACCACCGGAATTTTACCAGTGGTAGCAGAATTGGCTACTTCGGAGCATAAAAAGCCTGCTACATTTTTGCAACACACATATGATAATTTAGCTAGTTTAGATGATAAAACCTTTTTTAAGCAACTAAAAATTGAAAAAAGATAAAAAAATCCATCTCATTGAGATGGATTTTTTGTAACTTTAAAGTTATTTTTAACTGTTGAATTTAGGCTTAAAAGGGTTAACATATATTTTAGTTGTTTTAAATTTTAAAGAGTTAGAATGATTTTAAAGATGAGGTGAACTATGATGGATCATAAAATGACAGATGATGATTACGCCCAGCTCCCAGTTGCCGAACTAGTGAAGGATTTAGGATCATCAGTTACTGATGGACTAACCAACACCGAAGTTCAGCAAAAGCTGAAAACCGTGGGAAAGAATGTCATTGAAAAGGGACAAAAAGAAAATGGATTCTTGAATTTTATTAAGAATTTCACTTCGTTGATGGCTTGTCTCTTGTGGGTTTCAGGTGTGATTGCGATTTTAGCAGGGACTCCAGAACTTGGGATTGCGATTTGGGCGGTTAACATTATCAACGGGTTGTTTTCTTATTGGGAAGAACATGCCGCCAAAAAAGCCACGGATGCTTTAAGTAAAATGTTACCTACATATGTAAGTGTGATTCGGGATGGGAAAAAGATTCAGGTTGTAGCTGAAGATTTAGTTCCTGGAGATTTAGTCGTTTTGCAAGCAGGAGATGCAATACCAGCTGATGCGCGAGTTTTAAATTCATCATCGTTGCAAGTTGATGAATCAGCTTTAACCGGTGAATCTGTCCCTGTCGATAAATTTGCCAATTATAAACATGGCGATGGCAAATTTGCAATTGATAATATTGTTTTTGCTGGAACGGTGGTTACTAGCGGAACAGCTACGGTTATGGTAGTTGAAACGGGTATGAATACTGAATTTGGTCAAATTGCCAAGTTGACACAAAATCAAAAAGGGACGGTATCTCCTTTAACTAAAGAATTAAATCGACTTACACGTCAGCTTTCTGTACTTGCTTTAGTAATTGGACTTGGATTCTTTGTTTTAGCTATTTTCTTTGTGCATTATCCAATTGCCAAATCATTTATTTTTGCATTAGGAATGATTGTGGCATTTATTCCTGAAGGTCTATTGCCAACAGTAACCTTGTCATTGGCACACGGAACCCAAGTTATGGCTAAAAAACATGCGCTATTGAAAAACTTGGATAGTGTGGAAACTTTGGGTGAAACCAATGTGATTTGTTCTGATAAAACTGGAACATTAACGCAAAATCAGATGACTGTTAATCACATTTGGCTTCCTGATAAGGAATACACGGTTACCGGAATAGGTTATTTTAACAACGGAAAAATTCAATTTAATCAGCAAAATGTTAATTTAAAAGATGAAAAAGATTTGTCACTGTTATTAGACATTGCCCTTTTAAATAATGATACGAAAGTGCAAGGCGGCGAAGAAGGGAAAACCGCACCTAAAATTTTAGGAACACCAACTGAAGCCGGATTAAACATTTTAACGGCAAAAGGCGGGTTGGATTTAGATCAACGCATGCAAGCCACTCCTCGTTTGAAAGAATTACCTTTTGACTCAACCAGAAGACGGATGACTACTTTGCAACAGGAACCTGATGGCAAAGTTGCTGTGTATGTCAAAGGGGCTCTATCGAACATGATGCAGGTCTGTGACCGAATTTTAATTAATGGCGAAGTCCGCCCCATGACCAATGCTGATAAAACTAAAATCGATCAAGCTAATCAAGATTATGCAGCCCAAGGATTACGATCATTGGCTTTTGCTTATAATACAATTACTGCTGATGATGTTTCTGGTGCTACGATTGAAAATACAGAACAGCATCTAATCTTTGTCGGATTAGCTGTTATGCAGGATCCGCCTCGAGAAGAAATTTATGATGCTGTGAAGAAATGTCACACCGCTGATATTAAAATCATTATGGTAACCGGGGATAGTTCTTTAACTGCTAAAAGTATTGCAGTTAAAATCGGAATTGTTTCTGACAAGGCTCGCGTAATTACTGGTGCTGAATTAAATCAGATGAGTGATGATGAACTACGTCAAGCAGTCAAAGGCGAAGTGATTTTTGCACGAGTTGCTCCTGAAGATAAATATCGAATCGTGTCAATGTGTCAGGCTAATGGTGAGATTGTCGCAGCCACTGGTGACGGTGTGAATGATGCACCGGCTTTGAAAAAAGCTAACATTGGAATTGCCATGGGAGTAACTGGTACCGATGTTGCTAAAGAAGCTGCCGATATGATTTTAACTGATGATAATTTTGCTTCAATCGTATCCGCAATTGAAGAAGGGCGAACGGTTTACAGTAATATCCAGAAATTTTTGGTATATATTTTTAATAGTAATTTGTCGGAAGCGTTTCCATCCTTACTGTTTATTATTTCAGGCGGTTTAATTCCTTTGGCATTAACGGTAATGCAGATTTTAACCGTTGATTTAGGAACTGATATGTTGCCAGCTCTAGGTTTAGGAGCTGAAAAAAGCGAGCCGGGAATCATGGAGCGACCACCGCGAAAACGGGATGCTCATTTGTTAAATAAAGGGATTCTATTAAAGAGTTTTTGTTATTATGGTTTGATTGGGTCTCTGGTTTCAGCTGCTGCATACTTCTTTGTCAATTGGCAGTATGGCTGGCCAAGTGTACCTCTAGCTCATGGAGGTTATGTATATGCAGCAGCAACTACGATGACTCTGGCAGCGATTGTCTTTTGTCAAGTAGCAACTGTGTTGAACTGTCGAACGGAAACCACATCATTGTTTAAGATTGGGATTTTTTCTAACCACCGAATTATGTGGGGAATCGTCTTTGAAATTTGTTTGTTGGCATTTTTGATCTACATGCCTTTTGTTCATGGACTCTTTGGAACTGCACCAATTAATTTGCTAGATTGGATTTATTTATTATGTATCCCAGTTCCGCTAATTTTAATTGATGAAGCACGTAAATGGTTTATTAGAAAATATCTGAATAAGAAGAAAACAGCATAATAATACAAAAAAGTCCAAGTAATTAAATTTTTTAATTACTTGGACTTTTTGCATGTAATATTTTAATTATTATGAACCATTGGCTTTATTAACTGCTTGGTTAACAGCATTTCTAAAACCGTTTTGATCTAAAGCAACTACACCTTTAATCGTTGAACCACCTGGAGAAGTTACCTGATCTTTTAAGATAGCTGGATTGGTTTTGGTATCAAGAGCTAATTTAGCACTTCCAAAAACCATGCTAGAAGCTACTTCATATGAAGTTTCACGATCTAAACCATTTTGCACGGCTGCATCTGAGAGAGCGCTTAAAAAGACATCCACAAAGGCGGGACCACAACCTGCTACGGTTCCTACAATACCAAGATCTTTTTCAGCGACTGGAACTAATGTACCAAGTGATTTTAAGATAGTGTCAGCAGTTTTTTTATCTTTTTCAGTTGCAGTGTCAGATTTAGCCATGGCAATACATCCAGCATTAACTGCAACCGGAATATTAGGAACGATAGCAACTACTGAATTGTCTGGAAAGACTTCTTTAAGTGAATCAGGAGAAACACCTTGTGCAGCTGAAATAATGATTGTAGAAGGTTTTAATTTTACACCATCTAAGATGTTGATGGTAATAGCAGCTGGAGTGGTAATGAATAACACATCCAAATTACTTAAGTCATCGTTTTTTGAAATTTGAAAACCAATTTCTTTTTGGAAATTTAAGAGACGTTCGTTAACATGATGACCTTTTACAAAAATATTATTCACATCATATTTGTTGGCTAAGCCGCGGATGATGGCACTACCCATGTGTCCAGCACCTAAAATACCGATATTCATAAATAAAACTCCTTTTGATTAATATTATTTTCCCAAGTATAACATGCACAATGTAAATTTTTGAAGGATTTGCGAATTGAATAAATTGGATTAGTTAGTAGGGGTGGTTTCTAAAGCCTGATCAAGGTCGGCATTAGTAATCTTAGTTAAATCTTCAGTACTGGGTTCATCTTTTTGAAAGGCAACTCGACGAGCTTGCGCTTGCAACATCGCTTGATAGACATTTCTTGCCCAGCGCGCATTTCCAGTTGGCTGATGTTTTTCAATGAAATTAGTAATCGTTTCTTGAAAGTATTTTTCGTCGCTTAGTTTGACAATTTCGTCATGAGTAATCATTTTAAATAGAATTTGGACTAATTCATCAGTAGAGTAATCGGCAAAGAAAATACGGTTAGGGATTCGGGATCTTAATCCTGGATTATCGTTTAGAAACTCTTCCATTTCGTTGGTATAACCAGCGAGAATCACAATCAAATCTTTGCGATGATTTTCCATCCCAATGATTAGTTGATCGATAGCTTCATGACCAAAATCAGTAGGACTGTCGGGATGGGAAAGCTGATAGGCTTCATCGATGAAAAGAACACCGCCAAGTGAGCTTTGGATAACCTTTTTGGTCCGATCAGCAGTAGTCCCTGTATAGTGACCGACTAGATCAGAACGATCGGTATTAACAAATTTGCTATCTTTGATGATGCCATTTTGATAGAGAATGGTTGCAAACAGTTTTGCAACAGTTGTTTTTCCCGTTCCAGGATCTCCTACAAAAACCATATGTTTACTAATTCCAGCTGGAATTTTAAGACCATGTTTTTCTCGAAGGTTATTCATTTTAGCAATGGCAATCATATCTGTGATTTGTTTTTTAGCACTGTCTAAGCCGGTTAAATTCTCTAATTCCTTTAAGGCATCGATGGAAGTATCTAGTTTTTCGATGTTAAGGTTTAAGTCATCACTGGATTGTTCTTTATTATTATCATCAGAATCAGTGGTTTTGTTTTTAATATCAGTTAAGTTGGATAAATCTAAATCAGCTAGTGGCTGGTTGTCATAAAGTCCAGCAGCATATTCGTAGCGATCGTTAAATTTTGAGATATCGATTGTGGCAATGTTTGAACTATCGTCTTGTTCTAAATTGATTAAATTAACGAGTGGTAAAGCTTGATTTAGTTCTTCAGCAGTAGTTTTCTGTTTTAAAGGAAAGTACAAATACATTTCGCGTTTTTTAAAGTTGAAATTGTAACCGAAAGTATCCCCAATCACTGGACTAAGTAAGTTGTATAAAGTGACCATATTGTCAGTCCAGTCGGTAAAACCGCCTTCATCATTTTGCACGTGCTGATTGGACTTGATGTTTTTTATTTTAAAGGTTTTGGTTTCTAAATTACTGTCTAACTTATAGTTAGAGCGATAAAATAACTGACCATATTCTTTTAATTCTTCAAAAGTCATAAATACACTCCCTTACTTATATGTCTAACCTATTTATTTTATAAGTAAGCTGGCAAAAAGTAAACAAAAATAAAAGACGATTGCTCGTCTTTTTTGGAAACTTATTTATTTTTGTAATAATTCGTCGTCAATTGCTTTGACATAACTTTGTAAACGTTGTTTGGCAGCTTCAGCCGTATCAGCCTTTACTCCGACATAAAACTTAATTTTAGGTTCGGTTCCAGAAGGTCTGATTGCCAACCAAGTTCCATCTGCTAACCAATATTTCAAAACGTTGGATTGAGGTAAATTAATTTTGGTTTGGTGACCGTCTGCATCCGTTTTTTCAGAAGTTTGGAAATCTTCTAAGGCGGTTACTTTCACCCCATTAAATGAATCTAATGGATGATTTCTGAAGTTTTTCATCAAATCAGCCATCTTTTTCTGACCGTCAACCCCATCAAACTCTTCTGAGATGGTTTTTTCTTCAAAGTAACCATATTCTTTATATAATTCTTGTAAACCGTCATACAGAGTCATACCACGCTTTTTGTAATAAGCAGCAACTTCTGCCAATAACATAGTAGATTGAACGGCATCTTTATCACGAACGAATGGTTTAATTAAATACCCAAAACTTTCTTCAAAACCAAAGAGGAAAGTATGATCATGATTTTCTTCGAAGTTTTTAATTTGTTCGGCAATAAATTTAAAACCAGTCAGCACGTTTCGCATTTCAATCCCATAACTTTTAGCAATGTCAGTCGCTAATTCGGTCGAAACAATTGATTTAACTACCATTCCATCGGCAGGAAGTGTACCAGCATCTTTTTTAGCTTGTAAAATGTAATGTAATAATACACTGGCGATTTGGTTACCGCTCATTAAGGTATATTCACCATCAGGCTGACGCACAGCAGCACCAAGACGATCAGCATCCGGGTCAGTGGCGATTAAAACATCCGCATTTTCTTTTTTCCCTAATTTGATGGCTAAATCAAATGTTTGCGGAAACTCTGGATTAGGGAAGGGAGTAGTTGGAAATTCAGGGTCAGCAATAGTTTGTTCAATTACGGCATCGTAATTTTTGAAACCAGCATCTGATAATGCTCGTCTAGCAATAATCTTTCCCGTTCCGTGGAGGGGCGTGTAAATGAATTTTAAGTCTTTTCCAACTTCTTTGATTAAATCATGATTGACATTGACAGTTCGAGCCTCTTTTAAGTAATCAACATCCACATTTTCACCGATAATACTCATTAATTTTTCGTGACGCAATTCTTTTTCATCTGCGACCGGGATGGCAAAAAGATCATCAACTTTACGAACATATGAAGTCATCAGGTCTGATTCCTTAGGTGGCATTTGACCACCATCAGCTCCATAGATTTTGTAACCATTGTATTGTTTAGGGTTATGGCTGGCGGTAATCATAATACCAGCATAGGTATGTAAATTGCGGACAGCAAACGAAAGCTCAGGGGTGGGACGGATGTCATCAAAAACAAAAGTTTTGATACCATGAGCACCTAATACTCGAGCTGCTTCATGTGCAAATAATTGTGAATTATAACGGGGATCAAAACTAATGGCAACGCCGCGATCTCTTTCGGCTGGATCAAGTGTTTCCATTAATTTAGCCAGACCCTCAGTTGCTTGACGAACCGTATAAATGTTCATCCGATTGGTCCCAGCGCCTAACAGACCACGCATTCCGGCTGTTCCAAATGACAATGAAGTACTGAAAGCATCTTCCTTAGCAGCATCGTCGTCTTTAATTTTTTCTAAATCTTGTTTTAGTTCAGCAGGCATGTCTGGTGCGTTAATCCACGAGTTATATTTTTGATCAATTTCTGTTTTATTCATTAAATAGTCTCCTATAAAATTGTTTCATAAGTATTAATGCTATGCCAAATTATAGTTATTAATCTTAGTTACGTCAATTAAACTCGGATTTATTGTGACGATTTGGTACCTAATCTAGTTATGTTACAATATACATAAATTGAGTGGGGTGTTTAAAGATGAAATTTGATTTTGAACCCGGACGTTTTTATGCAAATGACGAACAAGGGAATTTGGTTGCAGAAGTTAGTTTTACGGTTGAGGATGAGACTATTTTCATTAATCATACTTTTGTAAATCCTGATTACCGTGGTCGAGGACTTGCTGGTAAATTAATGTTGGTGATGATTGATTATGCTGAAAAGCAACATCAGCAGATTGTGCCGGTTTGTTCTTTTGCACAGACGTTTTTTGCACGCAATACCAAATATAATCATTTATTAAGGAGAAATTAAAATGGCAGTTTTAGTTGCTGGAGGGGCTGGATATATCGGCTCACATATGGTCGATCGATTAGTTAATGAAGGTTATGACGTTGTTGTAGCTGACAATCTTTCGACCGGACATAAAAAAGCTATCAATCCCAAAGCTAAGTTTTATGAAGGCGATACCAGAGATGGTGAATTTTTAGATAATTTATTTACAAATGAAGATATTGATACAGTGATTCATATGGATGCTTTTTCATTAGTATCCGAATCAATGAAAAATCCATTAAAATACTTTGATAATAACGTAGTTGGTATGATTGTACTTTTGGAAGCAATGAAAAAAGCAGGGGTTAAAAACATTGTCTTTTCTTCAACAGCTGCTACTTACGGTAATCCGGAACGGATCCCCATTCACGAAAAAGATCATAAAGAGCCAATCAACCCCTATGGCGAAAGTAAATTAATCATGGAACACATCATGAAATGGGTTGATAAAGCTGATGGAATTCATTCTGTTGCTTTACGTTACTTTAATGCTGCTGGTGCTAAACAAGATGGATCAATTGGAGAAGATCATCATCCAGAAACCCATTTGATTCCAATTGTGTTAAAAGTGGCTGCTGGTCAGCAGGACAAACTGAAAATTTTTGGTGATGATTATGACACTCCAGATGGGACCAATGTTCGTGATTACGTTCATATCTTAGACTTGGCAGATGCCCATATTTTAGCAATGGAATACCTTAAAAAAGGTAATCCTAGCAATGTCTTTAACCTAGGGTCATCAACTGGATTCTCAAACAAGGAAATTGTGGAAGCTGCTAGAAAAGTTACTGGTAAAAAAATTCCGGCTGAAGTTGCTCCTCGTCGTGGCGGTGATCCAGATACCCTAGTTGCTGATAGTGCTAAGGCACGTGAGGTCTTAGGCTGGAAGCCAAAATTTGATAATATTGAAGATATCATTAGTACCGCTTGGACTTGGAAACAAAAACATCCAAATGGTTACGAAGATCAACAAGGATAGTCAATGAAGAAAAATAAAACTTATCTAGGAGTTGTTTTAGCAATCTCTGGAGCACTCATGTGGGGAATTCAAGGACCAGTTTCTCAATTTCTGTTTCAAGATAAGAGTTTTTCAACTGAATGGTTAATGGGAATTAAGATGTCGATAGCCGGCATCTTAATTTTGCTTTTTACCAAGTTTGTACAAAAAAACTCTTTAACCACGATTTGGAAACAGAAAGCTGCCTGGCCACGATTGCTTTGTTATGCTGTTTTTGGTTTATCAGGCGTCCAGTATTTTTTCCTGCTAACGGTTCGTGCTAGTAATTCGGCAACTGCCACGATTATGCAAAGTCTTGGAACGGTGATGATTGTGATTCTAACTGCGATTATTTATCATCAATTACCTTCTAAACCACAAGGAATAGCGGTGTTGGTTGCTTTAGTTGGAACGTGGTTGTTAGTTACCAAAGGTGATTTAACCACGATTGCCATTGGCCCTAAGGCGTTTGGATTGGGTTTGACAGTTGCTCTTGCTGGAGCTTTGCAAACAATGCTTCCTGTAAAACTGATTGAAAAGTTTAGTACGTTTGTTGTTGTTGGCTGGGCAATGGTCATTGGCGGATTAATATTTACTTGTATTCATCCTTTTTGGGTAAATGCTCCCGATTTATCACTGGCTGGAATATTGGGAGTGGCTTTTATTGTGATTTTTGGAACAATGTTGTCATTTCTTTGTTTTACTTCCAGTTTGCATTACATTTCTCCCACTACCGCTGGCTTATTAGATACTTTTGAGCCTCTATCGGCAACCATCGGAACAGTTGTCTTTTTTAATACCAGCTTTAATATATATGAAATAATTGGTGGGATCTTAGTTCTCAGTACAGTTTTCATCTTAGCAATTAAGCCGAAAAAACAATCTTAAAAGATTGTTTTTTTTATTAAACTAATTGAACACCGTGTTGACTTAATAACAAAAAAGATTAAAATAAAATTAAGAAAAAGAGGTGGGGAGATTGGTAAAGCAGTTTCGAAAAACAAATACAGTTGCAGAGATAAAAAATGCCTTTGTGGATTTGATTTATGACAAAGGCTTTCGGTCTATGAATGTAATCGACATTACGCGTGCCGCTGGGATTGGCAGAGGAACTTTTTACACTCATTACACTGACAAGTATGATCTTTTAGAAAAAATTGAAAATGAATTGCTTGACCAATTACAATCCGATTTGAAAAATGTGATGCCAAATGCGATGCAATGGCTGATTGTGGATAAAAATGCTGAAACACCAGCACCTTTCATCCTTGAAACACTAAATAATTTTTATCAAAATCGTCGTTTAATTGCAGCATTATTGAGTGAAAAGGGTGATCCCCATTTTATTAGCAAAGTAAAAAAAGTTATTTTTGCTGATTTGGATAGTTCATTAACGAAGCTTGATAAGCAAATTACCGTTGCCAATCAAATTCCCGAAGATTATGCCCGTGAGTTCACGATTGATGAAGTTATGGGGGTAATTGTATATTGGATTTCTAAAGATCGACCGGAAGCACCAGCTAAAGTCGCTCAAATTATTACTAAGTTACAAAATGAAGCACCAATGCAATTATTTGCCATGAAAAAGGATGGAGAGAGGAAGGCCGAGAATGAATAAATTTGTGAAGAAATATACAGTGGTGGCTGTTTTATGGATAGTAGCAGTGATAGCCGCTGTTTTGTTCCTACCAAATATTAATAATTTAGAAGCACAAAAGGGTCAAACTAAAATCCCTAGTAATATGCAGAGTCAAGTGGCAGAAAACATGCAAAAACACTGGGGTCATCATATTAGCAACACTCGTCAGGTAGTGTTGGTTTATCATAATGACAAAAAGATTAATGATAACGACCAAGCCAAAATTAATCATCAGTTGAAACAATTGACTAAAAAATCTGATTATTATGGCATTAAAGGAGTTACTTCTGTTCAAAATACTCCAGTTGCTAAAAAACAATTGATTTCAAAAGACAAGACGACTGAATTAGTGCAGTTAAATGTTTCTAAGCAGGATTCAGTTGAAACGGTTAATAATAAATTACAAAAAGGTGCGCGGATTAACGGACTTCAATCGTATGTCACTGGTTCAGACATTTTAAATGATGATATGCGGGTATCAATGGTAAATGGGATTAAAAAGACAGAAATTATTGCGACTGTCTTTATCCTGATTGTTTTGATCATTGTTTTCAAATCGCCAATTGTGCCGTTGATTTCCATACTGACGGTCGGAGTTTCCTTTATTACCTCGCTGAGTTTAGTTATGAATTTGGTAAAATACTTTAATTTTCCACTTTCAAACTTTACCCAGGTTTTTATGGTAGTAGTTCTTTTTGGAATTGGGACCGATTACAACATTCTACTGTATGATCAGTTTAAGGATGATTTGGCGGATGGAATGGATAAAGTAGCAGCCACTATGCATGCTCGTAAGTTAGCTGGGAAAACCATTCTTGATAGTGGAATTTCAGTTTTAATCGGGTTTGCTGCTTTAGGGTTAGCTAATTTCTCGATTTATCGTTCTGGGGTTGCAGTAGCTATCGGGGTAATTTTATTACTACTGGTATTGTTAACGTTAAATCCATTTTTTATGTTGACTTTAGGTGGAAAGATGTTTTGGCCGGTTAAACGGTTGGAAACGCAAAAGCAACGTAGCAGATTATGGGGCTTTCTTTCATCAAAAGCAGTTCAATTCTCAGTGCCAGCTATTTTACTAGTTCTAGTAGTTGTGCTGCCATTAGTAGTGATGGGTCATGGAAAATTGAATTATGATGATGCTGTTGAATTAAATAATAAAATCCCGTCTAAACAAGGTTTAAATATTGTACAAAAACACTTTTCTAAAGGAACTGCTGAGCCGGCTACCATTTACATTAAAGCAAATCATAGCTTAAATAATGAAAAGAGTTTGATGACAATTGATCGGATTACGCGACAGTTAGCTAAACGAAACGATGTGAAAACTGTTGCATCAGTTACGGAACCAAGCGGACAGCCAATCAAACAATTATATTTAAATGATCAGTTAAAAACACTGACTGGTAAAATGAGTCAAGCTAATAGCGGATTGAATAAAATTCAAGCTGGGGCTGCTAACCAGTCGTTTAATGGCAGCCAGTTAAAGGCAATTGGTGAATCTGCTCAATCAATCGGGCAACATTTGCAAAGTATTCAGAATACTGCTGGCGGTAATAATGCAACCGCTGGACAACAAGTAGTAGCTTTGATTCAACAAAAGGCCACCGCGATGGGTTCGCCGTTGAATCAAGCTCAATTACAAGTTGTAACTGGTGCATTACAACAAGCCGGTGCTCAAGCTCAGGCTAAACAAAGTGGTATGAGTAATGATTTAAACGGGATAGCTAGTGATACGCAAAATATTGGAAGTAATACACAGTCCATGGCTAATCAATTACAAGCCTTGCAAGGCCAACTAACTGCTGCTAACGAAGGATTGGGAAAAATTTCCCAAGGAAGTGCTGCAGCTAATGATTATCTCAGCACCCTGCAAAATTCTGCTGTTTCCAACGATACTTTCTATATTCCTAATCAAGTGTTGCAAAGCAAGGAATTTAAACAAGCATTAAATAATTATCTTTCAGAAAACCAAAAAATTACTAAGCTTACAGTAGTATTGAAAGATAATCCTTCAAGTTCTCAAGCAATGAAGTCGATTAATAACATTCAATCTCAAGTAAAACAAAACATTGGCGGAACCAGCTTAAATGGAGCCACTGTTGCCATAAGTGGTCAAACGGCTACCATGTCTGATACACATGAGATTGCTACTAAAGATTTCTTACGAACGGCTATCATTATGTTAATTGGGATTTTGCTGGCTTTGATGTTTGTGACAAAATCAATTTTACAACCACTTTATATCGAAGGAACCTTACTGTTGGCTTATCTTTCTTCATTAACGATTACTAAATTAATTAGTACCGTTGTTTTGGGGCAAAAAATGTTGACTTGGAATACGCCGTTCTTTGCTTTTATTATGATTATCGCTTTGGGAGTCGATTACAGCATTTTCTTGATGCGTAAATATCAGACGATTGATCCGGAAGCGGAACCAGCCGAGCGAATTGTAGCGGCATCGAAGTTCATAGGGGTGGTTGTTTTATCAGCTGCCTTGATTTTAGGTGGAACTTTTGCTGCCTTGATTCCATCTGGTGTCTTAACGCTGATTCAAGTTGCAATTGCGGTGGTAGTTGGATTATTGATTTTGATTATCATCCTGCCAATTTTACTTTCAGCTGCTATTAATTTAACGTATAGTAATCAGCAAAGTTTAGAACACAAACGAAGAATTAAATAAATGAGTAAAAAGTCTAGAATTTTTCTAGGCTTTTTTGATTAGTTAAAATATTTTAAGTTTAAGATTATTTACGCTATCGTTTGTATAAGAGTATTATTAAACTGTTGAGAAAAATTTAAAATTATTTTTGAGGTGAATGGTATGGGTGCCACGAAAAAGGGAATACACGGAAATATTATGAAAGGAATTTTGTGGGCAGCATTGGCTTCTGCCTTTTGGGGTGTTTCTGGGACAATTCTCCAATTTGTTTCCCAGAACGCTAAAATTCCAGCTGGCTGGTTTTTATCAGTTCGGACTTTATTTTCTGGGATTATTTTGTTAGTGATTAGTGCGATTATCTATAAAGGGAACATTTTTAATGTTTTCAAAACTTGGAAATCAATTTTGTTAATTTTTGGGTATGCAATTTTAGGATTAGGGGCTAATTTACTATCATTTTTCTTAAGTGTACAGACTGGTAATGCAGCTTCTGCAACTATTTTGCAATATTTGGCTCCTTTATTTATTTTATTGGGTAGTTTTATCTTTATGCATAAGAAACCAAATAAAATCGACCTGATTGTTTTTTTGATTGCCCTTGTCGGAGTTGTTCTCTCTATTACAAAAGGTGATATTAGTCAGCTTTCAATTCCACCAGTTTCGTTATTTTGGGGGATTATTTCCGGGATTACGGCTGCATTTTATGTAGTCATTCCGAGACCTTTAATGCAGGATAATTCTCCGCTTACAGTCTTAGGCTGGGGAACTTTGATTGCTGGATTCTTCTTTAATTTGCATCAACCAGTCTGGGTTGGAGTACCACAACTGACATCTGGTGGAACAATTGGAATTGGCGCCATTATTATTTTTGGGACAGTACTTCCCTTTGCTTGTTTATTACATAGTATGCATTTTGCGAGTTCAGAGGATGTTAGTTTGGTAGATGCAGTGCAGCCAGTAATGACATTTATTTTAAGTGTGATATTTTTACACACGCAAATTAGTTTTATGGAGATTGTGGGTTCAGCTCTAGTAATTTTAGCAATTTATATTTTGCAAAATTACAAACGAAAAGTGGTTGAAACTGAAATTGACAAAATGAAACTTTGATGGTGAACTATGACAGAAAAATATGAAGTATTGCGGTTTATTGGTGTGCCAGTTGACCAAGATGATTCTGGCAACTATCAAATCAAGTTGGATGCCAACGGTGATTTCAAATTGCATGAATGGAGAATCGGTAAACATACCAAAGGTAAATTTCGAAATATTGGACAAGTTTTTTTAACCGAGAATCAGATGCGGGTTGCAATTATTGCTTCTTTTAAGGTATCCTTTAAAAAACGCCATCACTTTACCCCAATGGCACGATTCTTGAGCGATGATGTCGACTCAGAGATTGTGAAACGAGCTAGGGTTAAGCTAACAGGCGATAAATAAGGGGTTAAAAGAATGTTTGAAAGAATCAAAAATATGAGTAATACCGCTAAAGGAATTATTCTTGCGGGATCAGCTTCTGTTTCTTGGGGAATTGCTGGGGTTATTACTCAATTTGTTTCACAAAATGAGTCAATTCCAGCTTCCTGGTTTTTATCTGCTAGAACTTCTGGAGCAGGATTAATCTTGTTAGCAGTTAGTGCTTTAGTTTATCGTGGTCGAATTTTTAATATTTTCAAAAGTTGGAAATCAATTATGATTTTGATTGCTTATGGATTATTTGGATTAGCTGCAAATATGGGTAGTTTCTATGTAAGTATTCAGAATGGTAATGCAGCTGCGACTACGATTTTGCAATATTTAGCACCGCTATTCATTGTGTTAGGAAGTTTTATTTTTCAACATAAAAAGCCAGTTAAAATGGATTTGGTAGTTTTCGTAATTGCCATTGTGGGAGTTTTCTTATCGATTACGAAGGGCGATATTAGTCAGTTGTCAATTCCAATGGACTCATTTATTTGGGGGTTGATTTCAGGGGTAACCGCTGCTTTGTACGTTGTTCTCCCTCGTTCTTTAGGAAAAGATAATCCACCAATTGTGGTTATGGGTTGGGGAACTTTGATTGCAAGTATTGCCTTTAACCTTAATCATCCAGTTTGGACCAATGTTCCTCATCTTACTAGCGGAGCAATTTTAGGTGTTTTAGGAATTATTTTCTTTGGAACATTATTAACTTTCTCAACTTTAATTTACGCTTCCCGCTTTACTTCTTCAGAAGTTATTAGTCTGATGGATGCATTGCAGCCAGTTTCAACCTTTATCTTAAGTGTCATTTTCTTCCATGCAGCTTTGAGTCTTGCAGAAGTAGTTGGAGCAATCTTAGTTATTCTGGCGATTTATCTCTTACAGTATTCACAACGAAATGATCCAACTGAATTAAATTTATAAAAACAAACTAAAGTAAAGACCTTCACGACTTAGTGAAGGTCTTTATTATCGTTTTTAAATAGTAGTTTAAAACTAACGATGGAAAGGATGAATTGAAAATAATGAATAATAACAAAGGAGTATCGTTGTTAGGGCTGACGATGCTGGTGATTAGTGCATCAATCGGAGCTGGAATTTATAATGCTAGCGAACAATTAGCGGCGGTCTCGACTCCTGGTCCCGCCCTTTTATCGTGGTTAATTACAGGGATTGGAATTTTTGGACTAGCACTGAGTTTAAAATCACTGAGTGAAACCAACCCAGATTTAAATGGAATGGCTGAATATGCCCAAGCAGGTTTTGGAAATTTTGTTGGTTTTATATCAGGATGGGGTTATTGGTTATCATCATGGGTTGGCAGTGTAGCATTTGCAACGATGATGATGTCAGCCGTTGGTTATTTTTTGCCAGCCTTTCGATCTGGAAACTCAATTCCCGCGATTATAGTGGCATCAGTTATTTCATGGTTATTAACGTTTTTGGTAATTAATGGAGTCGAAAATGCAGCGTTTATCAATGTTTTTATTACTGTAATTAAATTAATCCCTTTGGCAGCCTTTGTATTACTAGGGATTGTGATGTTTAAAGCTCACGTTTTTACAGCTCATTTTTGGCAAAATTTTACAACTAACTTTACATATACCAAAGCAACTCCAAAAGGAATTTTTGATCAAATTAAGGGATGTTTAATCACCATGATGTGGGTTTTTGTTGGGATTGAAGGAGCCACGATGATGGCTGGCAGAGCACGTAAAAGATCAGATGCGAGTCGCGCTACCATCATTAGTTTTATTTCATTGTTGATTATTAATGTTGTCATTTCAATGTTGCCATATGGATATTTGAATCAAGCACAACTAGCGCATGTTAGCAATCCTGCTTTGACTTATGTAGTTGAGGATATGATTGGACCACTAGGTGGAATATTAGTCAGTCTTTCATTAATTATTACTATTTTTGGATCATGGTTATCATGGACGATGCCGCCTGTAATTGCGACGTCACAAATGGCAGAAAAAGGGATGTTGCCGCATTGGTTCGGTCATTTAAACCACAAAAATTCACCTTCACATTCACTTTTTTTAACTCAAATCTTGTTGCAGTTGTTTTTAATTTCGTTAGCATTTTCCGATCAGGCGTATAATTTTGCAATTTCATTGTGTACAGCCGCCATGGTAATCTGTTATTCGCTAGTAGCGGCTTATCAAATCAAGGTTGGTCACCAACATCGTTCTTTTAAAATGATGTTACCAGGAATAATTGCCCTTGTCTTTGAGGTAGTAGGAATTACATTTGCGGGACTTCAATATCTCTGGTTGTGCTCAATTGCTTACGTTTTAGGGTTTGTTTTTTACATTAAGGCAGCCAAAGAAAATCAGCGTCCCATTAACAAAAAAGAATGGCTATTGATGATTTTAGTAACCGTGATTGCAATTCTGGCAGTGGTTGAGTTAGCACTAGGAAAAATTAGTTTATCTTAATAAGTTTTTAGCTCTAAATGAAAAAAGTGCTGTATACTGGATAACAATAAATTGTTAAGGATGTTTTTACCATGCAAACAAACAAGAAATATTTGAAATGGATTATTGCTGTACTTATAAATTTGTTGTTGATAGGTTTATTAATCTTACTTGGTTTTAATTTGTATAATTTAAATAAAAATCAGCAAAAATTGAGTAATGCACAAACTAAATATAGTATGTTAAAAGATTCGTACGATGGGATGAACACTAATGATGTGACTTACCAAGAAAACTTAACTTATCAAAATATGAAAACAATTGCTAAAACCAACAATGATTCATTGACTGATAGTATGAAAATTATTTTTGGTAATTATCCGACGGTTCCTAAAAATGAAGCGGCCGTTACTAAACTAACCAAAAATTATATGACAAAAGCTGATGCTCAAGCCTTGCTCGGTTCAGTAAATCACTATACACGGTTAAATGATATTAAAATTTATAATTATAGTGATGAAATGTCAAAAAAAGAACACTATTATTATTCCAATGTCACAGTTACTTATTATGGAAGACGAGGAAATCATCTTCATACTAACCACTACTTGTTTAAGGTTACTTTGAACCATCAAGATTTGAATTCTGATAAGATTCGGTTCCACTTAATCAGAAGTTTTAGAGGTGATCGACGTGCTAGATAAAATTAAAAACATATTTAAAAAAGCTAATTTAATTATTACTATACCAATTATTTTGGTTGTTCTTTTAGCAATTGGAAATGGTTATTTAATTTACCAAAACCATCAGGTTACCCAAAAAATTGCGATACAAAACAAGGCGATTGCTAAAACAAGTAAAGATTTTACTAAAAAGTATAAAAAAGTTGCTAAAAATGCAAAACAAGAATTTAAAGCAAAGCACACTAACCCGTTAAATCAATAAAATTTGAACAAGTTATAAATTTATATTATAATCATAACAATTAATTGGTTCAGAGAAGCCAAATTGAATTAAATATGAATTTAATTGAAATGGATCATTCTCTATACCAGGGATGGTCCATTTTTTAATAAGTAATTAATAATTATGGAGGTAATAATGGAAAAGCCGCTGATGATTGCATTAGATTTTTCTGATTTAGATCAAGTACGCCAATTTTTAGCTCAATTCGAGCGGACAGACCAATTAACCGTAAAAATTGGAATGGAATTATTTTATCATTATGGACCAGCCGTGGTAACTACCATTAAACAAGCTGGGTGTGATATTTTTTTGGATTTAAAGTTATTTGACATCCCTCATACCGTTGAAAAATCAATGGAACAATTAGGCGCATTAGGAGTTGATTATGTAACTGTACATACTTTAGGTGGTTTGCAAATGTTGCAGGCAGCCCAAAAAGGGTTATCTAATGGAGCTGCACATGCTGGTTTAACTAAACCACATTTGTTAGGCGTCACTGAATTAACTTCAATTTCAGAACAAGTTTTAAAAGAACAGCAAAATTGTCGTTTAGATATGGACGATCAGGTTGTTTCCTTAGCCAATTTGGCAAAAGAAGCTGGCTGCGATGGAGTAATTACTTCAGCTTTAGAGTTATCAGCTTTAGTGCAAAAAGTAGGTACTAATTTTGAATATGTGGTTCCAGGAATTAGAATGCACCAAGATGCAACTGGAGACCAAAGTAGGGTGGCTACCCCAGAAACTGCTCGAAAAGATGGCGCTTCAGCCATTGTAGTAGGGCGTCCAATCACTCAGAGTAATAATCCTGAGCAAACTTATCAACGCTACTTAAATAATTGGACATTAAAATAAAATCAAGGAGAAAAAATGACTAATTTAGAAAATCAAATTTTGAACCAACTAGTTGAGAATCAAATTGTGCAGTTAAATTCTGAACAAAACTTTCAATTTGCTAGTGGAATTAAATCACCTATTTATACTGATTTACGTTTGACGGTTTCATATCCAAAATTACGCACCATGATTGCTAAAGCACTTACAGAATTAATTAAGCAAAAGTATCCTGATGCAACAGTGATTGGGGGAGTTGCTACTGCCGGGATACCCCACGCAGCGTTAGTTGCTAATAATTTGAATCTTCCAATGATCTATGTGAGATCAAAACCAAAGGACCATGGAACTGGAAAGCAGATTGAAGGAATTATCAAATCGACTGACAAAATCGTTTTAATTGATGATTTAATTTCAACTGGAGGAAGCGTGATTCAAGCAGCTCAAGCAGTTCAAAAAGAGGGATTTAAGGTTTCTGGCATTGTTTCAATTTTTTCTTACGGATTTAAAGATGCAGATGACAATTTTAAACAAGCCGGCTTGAATTTTGCACCGTTATTAACTTATGTTAAATTAATCAAAGAATTATTAGATTCAAACGTAATTAATCAAGAAAAGTATGATTATTTAAGTAAATGGCATCAAGACCCATGGGCTTGGAAATAAATTGTTACAACAAAAAGAAAAATTATCAAGATGTTGCTATTTTGTAAACTAGATGTAACAATCTTGTGCTATCATGAAGGTGTTTAAAACTTAAAAAATGATTAAATTTTTAATTTCTATAAAGAGGGGATTTTAATATATGAACAAGTTTACTAAAGCACATAATAAAATGGCTCTAGCAACTGGCGAGACTAAAACCAGAACCAAATTGACAAAGTCAAAACATGGCTGGCTTAAAATCGCAATGGGTATTACCTTTGCTTCAACTTCATTATTTGCAGTTGGACATACTACTCATGCCGAGACACAACCAAGTGTTCAAGCTAATGTTGTTAGTGCAACCACTAATAATGATAATAATAAAACTTTAGATGCAACAAAGACTGATGCAACCCAAAATACAGCAGACCAGACAACTGATGCTACAGCTACCAAAGGGGATGTAGCAAAAACTACTGACACTACTAAAGTTGATGATAGCCAAGCAACTCCTGCTAAGACTGATAATGATCAAGTAAATTCAGATACAGCAAAATCTGCTGCTAATGAAAGCACAGCAGATAAAACTACTGAAGCAACTAAATCATCAGATAGCAACCAGTCAGCTGCTTCAGTTCAAACTAACCAACCAAGCCAAGCAGTTGACACTCCTGCTAAAGCAGATACGCCAGTTAAAACTACTGACGATAATCAAAATGCTGCCCCAGCATCACAAACAACTGCTCCGGTTTCTAAAGCAGCCGTTCAAACTACAGATGCAAAGGCTGACGATAGTAACAAAGTTTCATCAGACAAACAAACAGATGAAACTAAAGCAGCCAAAACTGACGATGTAGCAACTGATAAGACTGCAGACGCTACTAAAGCAGATGACAGTCAAAAATCAGATGTTAAAACTACAGATGCAAAGGCTGACGATAGTAACAAAGTTTCATCAGACAAACAAACAGATGAAACTAAAGCAGCCAAAGCAGATGATGTAGCAACTGATAAGACTGCAGACGCTACTAAAGCAGATGACAGTCAAAAATCAGATGTTAAAACTACGGATGCAAAGACTGACGGTAGCAACCAAGTTTCATCAGACAAACAAACAGATGAAACTAAAGCAGCCAAAACTGACGATGTAGCAACTGATAAGACTACTGATACTGCTAAAGCAGACGACAGTCAAGAATCAGATGCTAAAAATAATGACGATGTAAATGATAATGATGAATATCAAATTACTGATCGTCTTGGTGATGAGTCGGACGAAGATAATTCTGCTGCAATGGCATCAGCTCAAGCTGCACTTGCAAGCTTAAAGAGCCAAAGTCCATTTATGGTATTGGCTGCAAACAATAGTAATACTGCTGGCATGACTCCTGCTTCCGGTACATATACGCTTTCAGGAACTCAAAATGTTCGTGACGGTGCAGGAACTAACTACAATATTACTGGACAATTAAATGCTGGGGATTCTGTCAATTATGATGGAACAAAAAATGCTGATGGTTATACATGGGTTCATTACCAAAACTACGAAGGATTAGATCGTTGGGTAGCTCAAATTGCTAGTGCAAATACTAGTCACCAAGCATTTATTAGTTCACTTTCTGCTGGAGCAATTGAAACTTGGAAAAAGTATGGTGTACTTCCAAGTGTTTCAATTGCACAAGCTATCGTTGAAAGTGCGTGGGGTCAATCTGCTCCTGGTAATAACTTGTTCGGTATCAAAGGAAGTTATCAAGGACAATCAACTACACAAAAAACACAAGAGTATCTTAATGGACATTATGTAACTATTTATGATCAATTTAGAGCATATCCTAGCTATACAGAAAGTATTCTTGATCATGGTAGTTTCTTAGCTGTCAATTCACGTTATGCTAACTTACTTGGTAACCGTGATTATGCACAAGTATGTTCAATGCTTCAAAGTGATGGATACGCAACTTCACCAACTTATGCTAGTACGTTAATTAGTGTTATTAGATCAAACAATTTGAGTCAATATGACCAAAATCTTGATAATCCAACTCAGGGTGCAAACAATCCTGATAACGGAAGTACTAACGTTGTTCCTGCTAATGGAACCTGGACATTTAGTACTGATACTAACGTAAGAACTGCTCCAAGTCTTTCTGGATCCGTCGTTGGTATGGAAAATACTGGTACACAAATTACTTATGATGGTTTAGCAGATAATAGTGGCTATACTTGGATGCGCTTTAAAGATGCTTCTGGTGCAGAACGTTATGCAGCTCAAATTGGTGCAAATGCTGATGTTCCTGCAACCCCAGCTCCAGAAACACCAACTGCACCTACAGCAAACAACAATGGTGGCGCAACAACTAACAATAGCGGTTCATATACCCTTTCAGGTACTCAAAATGTTCGTGATGATGCTAGTTTAAATGCAGCAATCACTGGTCAATTAGAACCAGGCTACACAGTTAACTACGATGGTACTAAGGATGCTGATGGTTACACATGGTTACACTATACTAACTATGCTGGTGCAACTCGCTGGGTAGCTAATATGGGTTCTACTACTCCTGCACCAACTGCACCTGCAGCAAATAATAATGGTGGCGCAACAACTAACAATAGCGGTTCGTACACTCTTGCAGGTACTCAAAACGTTCGTGACGGTGCAAGTTTAAATGCTGGTGTTACTGGTCAATTAGAACCAGGTTACACTGTTAACTATGATGGCACCAAAGATGCTGATGGCTACACATGGTTACACTACACCAACTACGCTGGTGCAACACGTTGGGTAGCTCAAATTGGAGCTTCAACTGCAACACCCGCAGCACCTGTAGCCACAACTAATAATAGTGGTTCATATACTCTTGCAGGTACCCAAAACGTTCGGGATGGTGCAAGTTTAAATGCTGGTGTTACTGGTCAATTAGAACCAGGTTACACAGTAAATTATGATGGCACTAAAGAAGCTGACGGCTATACATGGTTACATTACACAAACTACGCTGGTGCAACTCGCTGGGTAGCACAAATTAATGCTGCTACGCCTGCTACAGCTCCTGCATCATCTGCAACCATGACTAACAACAGTGGTTCATATACTCTTAGTGGCGACCAAAATGTTCGCGATGGTGCTAATTTAAACGCTGGTGTTACCGGCCAATTACATGCTGGTGACACAATTAACTACGATGGTACTAAAGAAGCTGATGGTTACACATGGTTACACTACACTAACTATGCTGGTGCAACTCGCTGGGTAGCTCAAATTAATGCTGCTCCTGTTGCAGCTCAGACTTCCACATCTACAGTTAATACTCAAGGTGGAAATTATACCCTTAGTGGTAATCAAAATGTTCGTAGTAGTGCCAACGTTGGTAATAATGTAACCGGCCAATTACATGCTGGTGACACAATTGCTTACGATAAGACACAACAATCCGATGGTTATACATGGTTACATTACAATAATTATGCTGGACAAGATCGTTGGATTGCTCAAATGGACAGTATTCCTGCCACAACTGAATTAGCAGTTTCAAATAGTTCTGTTTCACAACAAGCTCTTAAGATTGCTACTTCATTGGCTGGTACTAAGTATGTTTACGGTGGAAGTAATCCACAAACTGGTTTTGACTGTTCTGGATTGATTTACTATGCTTATCAACAAGCTGGTAAAACTTTGCCTAGACATGCTGCTGGTCAATATGGTGCCACTACTCGTATTAGCAAAGCCCAAGCTCAACCTGGTGATTTAGTATTTTTCCAAGATGGTTCAGGAATCTATCATGATGGATTCTACCTTGGAAATGATAAAATGTTAGACGCTCAAAACAGGGGTGTTGTCTATAACGACTTACTTTCGTACTTCAGTGGTAGTGTTTACTTCGGTCGTGTAAACTAAAATTAAATTTTAATTGAAAATTGAAAAAGGGAGAACCCACTTAAATTGGAAACAATTTGAGTGGGTTCTTTTTTTGAAAATAATTTTAACAAGCAATAAAACATCGGTATAATGGAAATATAAACTTTTTCGATGGAAGGATCTAGAATGAAAGAATCCGATTATCATATTGATATACCAACTAAAGTAGTTGAATATTTGAACTTAAAACCCAATGAGCCAATGAATTTAATTGTAGAAAAAGATGGAATATCCTTGGAAAAAGCGGATACTGCTCAATCAATGAGTTGGGACTTTTCCAGTTTATGGAGTATTATTCCAACAATTTTAACTAGTATCATCTTTTTTATTTATTTTTCATTGGAAAAAAGAAGTTCAATAAAACTAACGGGAAATTATTCAATTGCTACTGCTACAATTGTCTTAGGTCTCATTTCCGGAACTATTTTATTTACAATCTTTTTAATTAAAGCTCGCAAAAGTTCTGTAAATCTTACCTATCGAAATATCTATTGGCGTAATTTTCCAACAATTATTATTTCTTTTGCAGCGATTCTGCTAATTTTCCTACTAGGTATTTTTTGGGTCTTTGCAAGAGTATTTATGGGAGTTACTTTTGGAATTTATACTTCTACAATGATTTTTTTGATTTTTGATTTAATTATTAATACTTTCATGATTAATATTGCGGATAATATTACACCAACAGTATTGGTAGATTTGTTGGCAGTAACAATTATTGGCGGCTTGATTATCTCAATGCTTGCTAATAGTAATCGACATTGGTGGCGTCACAATATTAGCTTTTTGGGAACTGCTAAGGCAACTGATAGTTGGCAGTTTAACTTAACCTTTATTTTTGCAGCGTTGTTAATGGTAGCGTTGGTTGATTATCTTTTTGTATCAATTAAACCTCTCCATCGCCCTAAAATACCAACTTTTATTTTAAGAGTTCTATTAACCCTAATGGCGCTTGATGCACTTGGAGTGGGATTAATTTCCAATAATCGTAAAATTCCCTGGATGCATGTATGGCATGATCGTTTTGCTTGGGCAATGGCCTTTGATATTATTATTTTAATCGTTAGTATTAAATGGCTTTGGCCTGGAATTTCTCATCGATTTTTACGGGCTTCCAATTTAATGGGAGTAATGATTATTATAGCGAGCGTGTTATTTAAAAACATTCATTACTTCTCTTTGACTGCTTACGAAATTTTTGCTTCGGCTTTAGCTTTTTCATGGATTATGATGTTATTTCAGTATATTTTAAAAGCGATTAATCAAGGAACACATCAATTTATTGTAAAAGTAAAAATTAATAAACCAATCAAATGAAATTAAATGGTACAAGATTTATAATACAATTGGAGGTGTTAATATGAGTCTTAATGTAAAATCAACTGTAAAATTAAATAATGGTGTAGATATGCCACGTTTTGGACTTGGCGTTTGGAAGAGTGATAACGCTACTGCTACTCAATCTGTTCGCTGGGCTTTAGCACATGGATATAAAGCAATTGATACAGCTAAACAGTATGGGAATGAAGCAGGTGTTGGCGAAGGACTTACCAAAGGTTTAGCTGAAAATGGACTAAAACGTGAGGATGTCTTTTTAACTACTAAAATTTTTAATGGTGATGAGGGTTATCAATCAACGCTGGATGCTTTTGAAGGACAACTAAAACGACTCCAAACAGACTATGTTGACTTAGTGTTAATTCACTGGCCTGTTACTGATAAATATAATGAAACTTGGCATGCATTAGAAAAAATTTATCGTGAAGGTAAAGCTCGTGCTATTGGGGTTTCAAACTTTGATATTAACCGTTTACGTGATTTGATGAAACATGCTTCAATTAAGCCGGTATTAAATCAAATGGAATTTAATCCATTAGAACAAGAAACTGATATTCGGGCCTTTTGTTCTAAGCATAATATTGAATTAGAGGCTTGGTCTCCACTTGGTCATGGTGAAGCTTTAACTAATCCTCAAATTGAAAATTTAGCCAAGAAATATAACAAATCAACTGCTCAAGTTATTATTCGTTGGGAATTACAAAGTGGTATTATTACGATTCCTAAATCAACGCATGAACAATATATTATTGAAAATGCCGATGTTTATGATTTTGAATTATCTGATGATGATATTGCCTTAATTAATGGATTGAATCTTGATAAACGTTCAATCTGGTATGGGGACTTTCAATGGAATGGTAATCCTGATGGTAATGTTGATGCTGTTGACCAATGGGATAACTAATTTTTATGAAATGAAGAGTGCTTCAATTATGAAGTGCTTTTTCTTTTAGTTTAATAGTGATTAAATTTTTGTTAAAATTGAAAAGAATGGTTTATATCACAGATGGAGGAATGTTTTATGATAATAAAAGCTTTAAAAGACGGTTACGAAACCGTTAAAAAGCATTTTGGTGTAATTTTAGGAATGTGGTTACCAGTTTTAATTGTTTCGTTGTTTGGTGAAGGGTTATTAAATTCGGCTGGTAGTGGATTTCTCTCTATGACTAATCCTGGTTTTTATCTCTTTTTAACTTGTGTTACTTTGATTTTGGGCACTTTGTTCACCGTTTCATTTCAATATGGATTGCTTAAGAGTGATCAAGACGGAAAGTTTGAATTTAAGCGTGCTTTTGTAGCATTTGACGGTTTAACTTGGATTGGAATTATTGTGATTTCATTCTTAGTGGGTCTGATTGGCTTTTTATTTATCTTTTTCTTTGGATTACTGGCTGGGGGATTTCTTTTCTCGGCAGTTACTGAAATGAATTATGCAATGATTGCTGTTGCAGCTGTAATTGCAATCATTGGAGGTTTAGCATATCTTTTCATTGCTTTAAGTTTATACTTCGTTTTCTTTACGTATTTTACTGATACTAAAGGAACTGACGATGGGATTTTCAAAGCTTTTCCAAAGACTTGGAAGCTAATGAAAGGACACAGATGGCAATTACTTGGTTTATTAGTAATTGAATGGTTAATTGAACTAGTAGTTGCGATTGTTTTAGGTATGTTATCAGCAATTGTCATTTGGCTTGTATTAATGATTACTTCCTTTGGAGTGAAAGTAGCAGTTGGAACGATTTTAGGATTATTAGTAGCTATAATCGGAATTGCTGCTTTTGTTTCTTTGACTTTATGGTTTAGTATGACAAGTGTTAAATTTTTCGAATCATTGAATAAATAAAACAAAAACTTACCTAATGGGTAAGTTTTTGTTTTTAGTAGTAAGATTATAATGTTAAGATTATTGATAATGTGATAAAATTGACTGGTATTGTATTGATAATTAAATTATGGAGTGATAAAAATGGCTGAAAAAGCAAATAAAGAACAAATTTTAGCAGAAATCAAAGAAATTGTTGAAGATCAAACAGATATTGATCCTAACAAAATAACTTTAGATGCTAGTTTTAAGGATAACTTAGAATTAGATAGTTTAGATATTTTTGAAATTGTAGATGCTCTTGAAGACAAATACGATATCGAAATTGATGGCGACGAAAATATGCAAACTGTTCAAGATTTAGTTGATTTTGTTGCTCAAAAAATTGATGAAAACTAGTTTTATTTGATTGGGGGAGTCGCACTTGCTTAAATTTAAAAGTGGAAGACTCACTGATTTACAGTATCAACCATACTACAGAACACGCGGAATTGAAAAGCAGCCTAAAAAGCAGCAGACAGTTGTTGGAAAGTTATTACTTGCTAAGTTATTAGGTTTACCAGCTGAACAAGTGCTTGAAAATGACGGGATTGATTTTGGTCAGCATGGGAAACCATATTTTAAAGATCAGAATGTTTATTTTAATATTTCTCATTCTGATAACTTAGTCCTTGTTGCTATTTCCAATCAACCTTTAGGGATTGATTTGGAAAAGATTAAGCCATGTTCTTTAGAACGATTGGGTAACGCATTTACAGTTGGTGAACTTGCTTATCTTAATAAATTCAAAGAACCACGAAAATCAGAACAAATTTTGCGACTTTGGACGATAAAGGAAGCAGTTTTAAAAGATTTAGGAATTGGTTTGTCTGGTAAACCTAAATCAGTTAATGTTGCTGTTCCGCGAATGGATATAGCAGATCGTGATGGACAACAGTTTAGAATTGATTTCTTAGGTGTTGATCCACAATATATTGGTACGATGGCTAGTAAAATTTAATCAAATTAAAAGAAACTTCTAAAATGAGAATTTAGAAGTTTCTTTTTGTATAATTATCTTTTGTGGGTCTGTTCACGATCAGGTCCCACAGAATACCAGTCGATTGGAACATTAACTAATTTTTCGACCGTTTTAATATAGTTTTGAGCATTCTGAGGAAGTTGTTCAAAAGTTGTACAGTCTGTGGTATTTACTTTCCAACCAGGTAATTCTTGGTAAACTGGCTGACATTGATCTAAGACATCTAGATTGGCAGGATAATAATCAATAATTTTGCCGTTTAATTCATAACCGGTACAAACTTTGATGGTCTCAAGTTCATCTAACACATCAACACAATTCATAGCTAAACTGGTTAATCCTGAAACACGTGCAGCATGACGTAAAGCTACGGTATCAAGCCATCCGATTCGACGAGGACGTTTAGTAACAGTTCCGTATTCATGAGCAGTATCACGGATATGATTTCCAATTTCATTTAATAATTCTGTAGGAAAAGGACCTTCCCCAACACGAGAAGTATAGGCTTTGCAGACCCCAATTACATCTGTGATTTTAGTCGGACCGATTCCAGCCCCAACTGCAGCACCACCAGCAACGGGATTTGAAGAGGTAACGTATGGATAAGTTCCGTGATCAATGTCCAACATAATGCCTTGGGCACCTTCAAATAAGACATTTTTGTCATTGGCCATTTCATTAATAATCATTGAAGTGTCAGTGACATATTTCTTCATTTGCTGACCGTATTCTTTATATTCTTCGTACATTGTTTCAAAATCAAGTGGGGCAACTCCATATAATTTGGTTAATAGTTGGTTTTTTTGTCTTAAGGTTTCTGATAAGATTTTTTTCAAACTTTCAGGATGAATTAAATCTGCGACTCGAATACCAACTCGAGCAATTTTATCCATATAGGCAGGACCGATACCTTTTTTAGTAGTTCCAATTTTATTAGCTCGATCTTTTTCACTCAATTCATCTAATAAAATATGATATGGCATAATTACTTGAGCTCGAGAAGAAATCCGAAGATTATCAGTTGTGACCCCGTTGTCGTTTAAATATTTCATTTCTTTAAATAAAGACTTGGGATTTAAAACGACTCCATTTCCAATTATTGCTAATTTATCAGAGTAGAAAATACCAGAAGGTAAAAGCTGCAGACTAAATTTGTGGTCATTGAAAACAATGGTATGACCAGCATTGTCACCACCTTGGTATCTTGCAATTACATCTGAATCTTTACTGAGGTAATCAACAATCTTGCCTTTGCCTTCATCACCCCATTGACTACCAACTACAACTGTTACTGACATATATGCACCTCGTTAATTTTTTTTACCACATGCAAGTTTAACAATCTTATGCACTTAAATCAAGAACTTAAGTAATTTTATTTTAAACAAAGTTCGTGTTTTGAGATTAGGTATTTTAAGTCGTTTTCAATGTTAGTTTTATTGACAAAAAAACCGAACGGTCGGTAAAATAAGAGTTAATTGATTAGTAAAATCAAAAAATAGGTGGATAAAATGTTGTTAATTAAACAAGTATATATCGAAAATGATGCAACCAAAAAGGATATTTTAGTTGCAGACGGTAAAATCAAAGCAATTTCTGAACATATTGATGAAAAACAAGCTAATGATGTCTTGGATTTAGATGGGAAACTGGTTATTCCGCCATTTGTTGATTCACATGTACATTTAGATTCTACATTGACGGCTGGAGAACCAGAATGGAATGAAACTGGTACTTTATTTGATGGGATTAACATTTGGTCTAAACGAAAACAAATGCTGACACAAGCAGATGTGAAGAAACGTGCTATTAAAACTTTGAAAAATCAAGCGAGTCATGGAATTCAGTTTGTGAGAAGCCATGTAGATGTGACTGATCTGTCTTTTACAGCCCTAAAAGCTTTACTGGAAGTACGAGCAGAAGTTGCTGATTTTATTGATTTACAGTTAGTTGCTTTTCCTCAAGAAGGAATTTTATCGTTTCCAAATGGAAAAGAGTTAATGGAAGAAGCAGCTAAAATGGGTGTAGATGCAATTGGTGGAATTCCTCATTATGAATTTAACCAATATTATGGTCGTGATTCGTTAATATTTTTAATGAAATTGGCGGAAAAATATAATAAATTAGTTGATGTTCATTGTGATGAAATTGATGATCCAAATTCACGTAATCTAGAAGTTTTAGCCACCTTGGCATACGAATCAGGAATGAAAGATAAAGTAACTGCTAGTCATACTGTTTCGTTAGCTAGTGTGAATGATGCTTATGCATACAAATTAATGCGACTGTTAGAGATGTCGCAAATTAACATGGTGGCTAATCCGTTAGTTAACATGCACTTGGGTGGTCGCTTTGATACCTATCCGAAACGACGTGGTTTAACTCGAGTAAAGGAATTACTAGAAAATCACATTAATGTTTCGTTTGGTGAAGATGATGTGAAAGATCCCTGGTATCCGATGGGAAACGGCAATATGTTAGATGTGTTATACGTTGGTATTCTAGCAAGCGGATTAATGGGATATCATCAAATTTTAGACTCTTATCGATTGATTGGAGCAAATGGGGCTAAAACGTTGCATGTGAATGATAGGTATGGAATTGAAGTAGGGAAGCCAGCCAGTTTTTTGGTGTTTGATACTGACAATTTCTATAATGAATTAAATGAACGTAAGACAATGTTATATTCCATAAAAAATGGGAAAGTACTAGTGAAAAATCATCCAGCAACAACTGAAACTCATTTAAAATTAAAATAATAATTTAAGTTTCTTATTTAAAAGGAGACAGACTGTGACAAAAGATTATCGAATTGAAAGTGACACGCTTGGAAAAGTGAAAGTTCCTAAAAATGCTTTGTGGGGTCCACAAACGGAGCGTAGCCGTCATAATTTTCCGACTGGCCCATTAATTCCAGAACTGTTAATCAGAGCGCTTATTAGTATTAAAAGCTGTGCAGCACGTGTAAATGCTAAAGAGGGAATACTTGATCCAGCAAAAGCAAAATTGATTGAAACAGCAGCTCAACATTTATTAGATTTACCGACTAAAAAACTAATGCAAGATTTTCCTTTGCATGTTTATCAAACTGGATCTGGTACTCAAACGAATATGAACGTCAATGAAGTAATTTCTCATGTTGCTTATCAAATAAATGATGAGATTACGGTTGTGCCGAATGATGATGTCAATGAATCGCAAAGCTCAAACGATACGTTTCCAACGGCGATGAACATTGCTGGAATTGAAGCCATTAAACAGTTAATTCCAGAGTTAGAATATTTGATTCAGGTATTGGAAAAATTAGAAAAGCAGTATTGGGATGTGGTTAAAATTGGAAGAACACACCTTCAAGATGCCACTCCAATTACTTTTGGACAAGAAATTTCGGGATGGATTAGTACTATTAAACATGATTTAGAATTTATTCAGTTAAATGCTAAAGGACTTTTAGAACTTCCAATTGGTGGTACAGCAGTTGGAACAGGTTTGAATACTCATCCTGGGTTTGATCAAGCAATGGTAACTGCTTTAAGTGAAAAATATGATTGCAATTTTAAAGTAGAAAATAAGTTTTATGGATTAGCATCACATTCAGCCCTAGTAGTCACGCACGGAGCGATTCGGACGTTAGCAACCGATTTAATGAAGATTTCAAATGATATTCGCTTTTTAGCTAGTGGTCCGCGAGCAGGTTACGGTGAAATTACGATTCCGGCTAATGAACCTGGATCTTCAATTATGCCCGGAAAAGTTAATCCAACACAAACCGAGGCAATGACAATGGCAGCTGCTAAAATTATGGGAAATGACACAATCATTGAGATTGCGAATAGTCAAGGTAATTTTGAGATGAATGTTTATAAGCCACTGATTATTAGTACCTTTTTAGAATCAGTTGAATTATTGACAGGATTATTGCCGAATTATACTGACAAGATGATCAGTGGAATCAAAGTAAACCAGCAGAAAATGAAGCAACTAGTTGATGAATCATTGATGACAGTGACTGCTTTATCGCCCCACATTGGTTATCATAATTCAGCTAAAATAGCACAACAGGCTTTGAAAAATGACACTGATTTACGAACTGCAGCAATCAAATCTGGGTACTTAAATGGGAATCAATTTGATGAGTGGGTAAATCCGTTGAAAATGACTAATAATAAAAGAAAATAAAAAAATAAACTGCCGAATTAATTAATTCGGCAGTTTATTTTTTGGTTACTATTTAGTTGTCGTTTTTATTAATATCATCTGATGATTGGTCGAGTTGTCCACGTTTATCACGTTTAACCATTTCGGCAACCAACATTCGGTAACGAGTACGATACATGTTATATTCTTTTTGTGATCTTTGCATGTTATGTTCAGTATCTTGAATTTGTTTAATTAATTCTTTGTTAGTATAACCAGCCAAATGCATTTGGAAATCCAAAGTTGAATTATAAGCATTGGATAGCGATTGGTAACCGTGCCTAGTAGCTTTGGTAACTCCACTAGCAAGATTTTTGAATGATGGGTGGTCACTAAGATCACTAATATAATCCATTAATGGATTACTAATGGTACGATTCCAGTAAGAGATTAGTGGGCCGGCAAAGAAAGCTACCACAATAGAGGCAATTCCAACAGGACCGTGAACAATTACAGCTAGAATTAAGAAGCACATATCCTGAGCAACCCGGGCTGTTTTATACTTACAGTGTAAACGAGTGGAAGCAATTGGAGCAATTGCATCATAAGGTGCAACTCCTAAATCTGGTGCCATGTATAGCGAGCTCCCAGCTGTAAATAAAAGTAATCCAATAATTAAGTTGGCAATTAAAACAATCACAGTTGCTTTTCCAGGGAAAAGTTGATGGTAGATTGCAGAAAACCATTGAATTTCAAATCCGACCAGTACCATGTTCATGATAGTTCCAATACCAATCTTTTTTCGATCTAAAAAGAAAATAAAAACAAAAATTACAAAGTTAGCCGCTAATTGGTAAAGACCAAGAGAAGTATGTAAAATGGCAGCCATTCCTACGTTAACGGCAGTAAAGGGATCAAGTCCCAAAATAGGAGAAGTTTTTAAAGCAGCTGCTCCCATTGACAAAATAGCAATCCCCAAGAACGACATCAGAGTTCGTAACGAAATGTTAACCGTCTTACCTAAGAATGAGAGGTTTTTGGGCTGTTGCGGTCCTTGGTTATCAGTATTGGTTTGTTGTTTATCCATAATTAATAATTCCTTTCGATAAAGTTACATCAATACTTTATATTATATCATAATGTAAGCAAAAATTAATTTTAGTCCAATGACAGTTTTTAATTATTTTATGCATAATAAAAGCATCTCCGAGTTTAATTTATTTCTTTAGGAAAAATTATCGAAGATGCTTTTGCATTGTAATTAAATTTTAAAAGTAAATTATTTCCAATCTTTTTTTGTAGAAGTCATTCCAATTCCAGGATTAAAAGTATTGGTAGGATCGTTTTCTTTGTAATGATTAACGAGACTAGCAGGAGCATGATATAAATGTCCAACATTATGTTCTGCTGGATAAAGAGCTCCTCTCTCATCAAAAATTTCAAGCATTTCTGTTTTTAATTTATGGGCATCAACGCCTTTTTTTAAAATATAGTCTTGATGCATTACATGGTCTAAAAAGTGTCCATAATATAATTTATATTGAATTTGATCATCAATTGATTTAGGGAGTTTTTCAAACCAGTTGGTTTCATTTCTTGGTAGGGCAATGTCCAATGGTAGAATCTGAATATTATCTTTAGGATGTGTTTTTTGATAACGGATTGGAACGGCAGCTGCAACATAACGATGAGTGGCTGCAACTTTAGCTTCTTTAGGGGTACATTCAAAATAATCACCCTCATTTTTGGGGTCTTGGAAAAACTTTTTGAGATATTGGCGTGTTTCTGCAATCCCTTGATCTGCAACTTTTAGCTGTAAATAATGATCATATCGATTACGAAATTCTTCCATTCGCTTTGGTAGTTGATCTGGGAAAATTTTGCTGATGTCTTGTAGCATTCGATCAGTAAAATTAGGTTTGAAAGTAGGAATATGATGTAAAATGCGTTCGGTAACAGCTTGAGTATGAAATAAAAATGGTAATGGTTTAGTCCCAAGTGTATCAATTACCATGAGCGAATCTTTACCATATTTTTTAGCTAAATCATAAGCTTCCCGGTGCATGTATTCACCAGAAATTGGTAAATATTTAAAGTCAGTTAAAATATGTCTTCTTAAACGTTCTAATACAGCAGGATCGTTAGTTCCAATGTAAAAGACTTTTTCATCTTTTGGTTTTGGATAGGTATCTAAACGGACCGCAAAAGCTACTAATTTGCCCGCTGAGCCTGAAACTTCGTAAAGTTCTTGAGGGTCAGCATTATATCGAGTTGGTGAAGCAGCTTCTACGTCTCTAACTCGTTTTTCATAATCACGGTTATGGCCAACACGATTGTTATCATATTTAATATCTTTATCTGAGTAATTATGGTTTTCCAAATTGGTCAGTATTTCTTCGGGGGTTGTACCTAAATCAATGCCTAAATGATTAACTAGATGTAACTCATTATTTTTATCGATTTGGGCATAGAGTGACAATTCTGTATAAGCTGGTCCTCTTTGAATTAGAGCACCACCTGAATTATTGTTAATGCCTCCAATAACAGTTGCCCCAATATTAGAAGATCCAATTACGGAATGTGGATCACGATCAACTTTGTCTAACCGACCTTCTAATTCATGAAGGGTAGTTCCCGGAAATGCAATAACCTGTTGATTATTATCAATTAATTGGATTCCTTTAATTCGCATGGTATTAATTACAATTACGTCACGGTCATAACCGCTGTCAGTTGGAACTGATCCCTCAGTTAAACCAGTATTAGCTGCTTGCATAATTACAATTAAATTATTTTTATGAATAATTTTTAATGTCTGCCATAGTTCCAACAATGTTTTAGGTCTAACAACTGCTAAAGCATTTCCATGTCCAGATCGATAACCTTCACGATATGGCTCAGATCTTTCTTTTGAGGTAATGACATTGTTGGAGCCAACGATAGTTTTTAAATCTCTTACAACTGACATAAAGTTAACCTTCTTTTCCGATATTATTAGAAGTTTTAGATTAATAATCATGGTCATTATAACACTATTGAAAACGTTTTCAATGAGAAAGGTAGCATCTATTTATTCAAAAAAATATAATGAAAAATCAAGAAATTAAGTAGTGAATAATTTTAGCTTTTATATTATAATTTTAATTAGCTGAGTAGTTGCTATTAAAATGTTAGTTAAATGGAGGCTCTTTGTGGAATTAAATAAATTAACTCAAAAAGATATTTTAGCTCTTAAAAAGTGGCGTTCTCATGAAAAGAAAATGAGTTATGTTCACGAGTTGATTCGTCTTGGCAAAATCAGTACTTTAAAATTAACCGAAAAACAAATTTTTGCCTTTATGCAGACCAAATTGAAATATTAATTTGAAGAAGCGAAGCGGTTCTTTAACCGACTTCGTTTTTTCTATTTATATATAATGGTGTTACTCATTATCTTATTTGTAACTACTAGATTAATTACTGCTAAAAGTTGTCAACTAGGCATTTGAACTACATAATTAGTGCTTTGTTTCATACCACAAATTGAAAATAATCATTTTTTTTATGAGAATGAAATGGTGAAGAAAAATAAACTAATATTTGTTTATAGGAGTGAATACTATGGCTGTAATGAATGCAAAAGAAATTATGGAGTTAATTCCAAATCGTTACCCAATTTTGTTTATTGACCGAGTTGACGAAATGGAACCAGGCAAGTCAATTGTGGCCACTAAGAATGTCACAATCAATGAAGAATATTTTCAAGGACATTTTCCTGGGAATCCAGTTATGCCTGGTGTTTTGATTATTGAGTCAATGGCACAAGTAGCATCTATTTTAATTTTAAGTTCACCAGAATTTGAAAACAAAACAGCTTACTTAGGCAGTATTAAAAATGCCAAGTTTAGAAAAATGGTTGAACCAGGCGATGTTTTAACATTTAAGGTTACCATGGATAAAATTAGAGATCACGCTGGCTTGGTTTCGTGTGTGGCTTATGTTGGCGATGAAAAAGCTTGTGAAACTAAATTAACGTTTATCGTTGATGAAAAAGAAAGAAAATAGAAAATGAGTAGCTTTGCGATTAAAGCGGTTGCTAAATCCGTTCCGCAAAAAGTTGTTACAAATGATGATTTAACTAAAGTACTTGACACTTCTGACGAGTGGATTAAAAGGCGAACGGGAATTTCACAGCGACATATTGCTGTAAATGAAAGTAATACCGAAATGGGAGCCAAAGTTGCCAATCAATTGCTAAAAAAAGCTGGAGTGGCTGCTGATGAATTAGATTTTATTATTGTGGCCACCATGTCTTCTGATTATCAAACACCGTCCACGGCTGCTAGTATTCAAGGAATAGTTGGCGCACAAAATGCGATGGCGTTTGATATTAATGCTGCTTGTTCTGGGTTTGTTTATGGATCAACGGTGTTAAATGCTTTGCTAACTGGGAAACCCGGTAGCAAAGGAATTATTATTGGTGAGGAAAAGCTGAGCAAGTTAGTTGATTGGCATGATCGTTCAACGGCGGTTCTTTTTGGCGATGGAGCTGCAGGAATGTTGGTTGAAAATGACGGGAGTTCCTCACAGATTTTGGCAGAAGATTTAAAAACTTATGGTCAATTAGGTTCATCATTAACAGCGGGACATTTCCCAGAAGAAACGCCCTTTGGTAGCAACGAAAAACAAGTGTCTCCATACTTTAAGATGGATGGACATTTAGTTTATAATTTTGCGACGACTAAAGCACCAGATTCAATTCAACGGGCGCTTGATCAAGCAGGATTACAAGCCGATCAGATCAAATTTTTTGTAATGCATCAAGCTAACGAAAGAATTGTGAAACGAGTAGCAAAAAAGTTATCATTATCAATGGATAAGTTTCCATTGAATATTAGCGAGTATGGAAACACTGCTGCGGCTAGTGAGCCTTTATTATTAAGCGACCTAGTGGACAAAGGAAAAATTAAACGCGGGGATTATCTTGCTTTAACTGGTTTTGGCGGAGGATTAACCGTTGGAACTCTGATTATTAGATATTAAATTACACTACATTTATAGGAGATATTATTATGACTGAAAATAACCAAACTGAAATTTTAAACAAAATTAAAGAAATTGTTGCTGATCAAACTGACGATGTTAATGTTGATGATATTAAGATGGATACTAACCTTAAAGATGGATTGGATCTTGATAGTTTAGACATCTTTGAAATTGTTGATGCACTTGAAGATGAATATGATATTGAGGTTGATAGTGACGAAGGTATCGAAACTGTTCAACAATTAGTTGACTATGTTCAAAACAAAGTTAACGAAAAATAATCTGGTTAGAGGTGGATAAGTGGCAAAAATAGGTTATTTATTTAGCGGCCAGGGAAGTCAGTTTCCAGGAATGGGATCTGACTTATATCAAGCAGAGCCTAAATATCAGCAAGTAATTGACACTGCTTCAGAAGTTTTAAATATTGATTTAAGTGATTTATCTGTATTAGATAATCCGGCTAACGTACAAGTTGCCATTTTAGCGATGAGTTATGGAATTTATCAAACAGTTATCGATGATTTACCTAGCGCACAGGGAATGATTGGGCTTAGCCTAGGCGAGTATAGTGCTTTAGCTGCTAGTCAATCCTTAGATTTTGCTCAAGGACTTTCGTTAGTACGAGATCGCTCGCATTATATGGATGAAGCAGGACAACAAAATCCAGGTGCGATGGCTGCAGTATTAAAAATTAATCCAAAGACAGTGATTGAGGTTTGCAATGAGGTAGAAGGAGCTTATCCAGCCAATTTTAATACAAATGCTCAAACTGTTATTGGCGGTACCAAAGCAGGTGTAAAAGCCGCTAGCGAACAATTAAAAGCTGCTGGTGCTAAACGAGTTGTTCCATTAAAAGTGGCAGTTGCTTCACATACACCCTTGATGCAGTCGGCTAGTAATCAGCTTGCTAAAAGATTACAAACAGTTGAGTTTAGTGATCCGATTGTTCCAGTGATTAGTAATACTACAACTAAACAATTTACGGCTGCCAATGTTAAAGCAACTTTACGTGACCAATTAATTAAACCAACTCATTTTAGTGCTGACTTAGAAGAATTAAGAAAATTAAAAGATTTTGACACTTTGATTGAGATTGGGCCGGGTGAAACATTGAGTCGGTTTGCTAAAAAGACACTCAAAGGAATTAAAACTTATCATATTGATAGCGTTACGTCTTTACAGCAGGTTCGTGAAGAGTTGAAAGCGGAGGATTAATGAATGACAGAAGACAAAAAAATTGTATTAGTAACCGGTGGGACCAAAGGAATTGGACTAGCAACTGCACAACGACTTTCCAAAGATCCTACTAATCAAATTGTAATTAATTCACATCGTGAGCTAGCGGATGACGAAAAGGAAGCTTTATTAACGTCATTTTCAAATCCAGTCCAAGTTGTAACTGGTGATGTTTCAAAAGAAGAAGATGCCAAACGTATGATTGATGATTTGGTATCTGAATATGGTCATATCGATGTATTGGTTAACAATGCTGGTATGACACAAGACAAGTTAATGACAAGGATGACTGAAACATCCTTCAAAGACGTTTTAAATACTAATTTAGTAGGAACGTTTAACATGTCTAAATATGCGTTGAAAGCAATGCAAAAAAAACGGGCCGGAGTCATTATTAATATGTCAAGTATTGCTGGAATTCATGGAAATATGGGACAGGCAAATTATTCTGCTAGTAAAGCCGGGATTATTGGTTTGACTAAAACAACAGCTCAAGAAGGATCATTACGTGGAGTTCGTTGTAATGCTGTTGCTCCTGGAATGATTAAAACCGCAATGACTGACAAATTGAGTGATAAAATTATCAAACAATGGACGGAACAAATTCCGTTACATCGGTTTGGTAATCCCGACAATATTGCTGAAACAGTTGAATTTTTGATTAAAAATGATTACATCACAGGACAAGTAATTACAGTAGATGGCGGTCTTACAATGTAAGACTCCGTTTTCTGAAGGAGGAAGCAATAATTGAGTAATAGAGTTGTAGTAACAGGTATGGGAGCAGTATCTCCAGTTGGAAATGACGCTGATGAATTTGTAAGAAACATTTTAGATTCTAAGGTAGGGGTTGCTCCTATCACCGATTTTGATGCTTCAGATACAGGGATTACAGTTGCAGCTGAAGTTAAAGATTTTGATCCAGGTAAACGTTTAACTAAACGTGATTATAAACGGTTAGATAAATACGCACAGTATGCTTTGTATACGGCTAAAGAAGCTATGGAACAAGCTGGCTTAAAAGATGGTGAAAATTATCAGCCAGAAGATTTAGGTGTGATCTACGGTACAGGAATTGGTGGTATTCAAACTATTCAGGAACAAACTGAAAAAGCTTATACCAAAGGTCCTAAGCGAGTTTCACCTTTATTTGTACCTAAATCAATTTCTAATATGGCAGCTGGGAATGTTTCGATGTATTTTGATGCAAGAAATACCTCACAAACAATTGTTAATGCTTGTGCTTCTGGTACCAATGCAATTGGAAATGCTTATGAGTATATCAAAGCTGGCAAAGCCAAAGTGATGATTACCGGGGGTACAGAAGCTGCTGTAACCAAAATGGGAATTGCTGGATTTGCTTCATTGACAGCTCTTTCAACTGCTACAGATCCTAAAGATGCTTCATTGCCATTTGATAAAGATCGTAATGGTTTTGTAATGGGTGACGGTGCTGGAACCTTAATCCTTGAAGATTACGATCATGCTAAAGCTCGTGGAGCTAAAATCTTAGCAGAAGTAGTAGGTTATGGAACTACCAGTGATGCTTATCATTTAACTGCCCCAGATCCAGAAGGAAAAGGTGCTATTGCAGCGATGAAGCAGGCGATTGATGAAGGCGGAATCAAGCCGGAAGAATTAGATTATGTAAATGCTCACGGAACTGCTACTCATGCCAATGATGTGTCAGAAGCAGGAGCAATTGGAAAATTATTTAAAGATAATGACCACCTTAAAACGAGTTCAATTAAAGGAATGATTGGTCATTCACTTGGAGCTGCTGGTGGATTAGAAGCAGTTGCTGTAGTTGGAGCACTTGAAAATGATCAAATGCCTGTTAACGTTGGGATGAAAAATAAAGATCCAGAAATCAAAATTGATTTAGTTAATGATCAAAATAAAAATGCTCCAATTAAGACGGCCATTAGTAATTCATTTGGATTTGGTGGTCATAATGCAGTAATTGCATTGAGAAAGTGGGAAGAAAACTAATGAATGAAGCAGACATTGAACGTTTACTGAGTAAATTCGATAATTCTGGTTTACAGGAATTAAAAATTAATGGTAATGGCGTTGACGTCTATTTCAGTAAATTAGAAAAAAACCAGACTACCACTGTCACACAAAATAATAATGAATCGACTACCAATAATGAAGCTCAGCTAGCTGCTAAAACCGGCAATTATAAATTAAAGGCCCCAATGGTAGGTCTGATTTATTTTGCCCCCAGTCCTGACAAACCAGCTTATAAAGAAGTTGGAAGTCACGTTAAAAAGGGTGAAGTAATTTGTGCAGTTGAAGCAATGAAATTAATTAATGAAGTCAAAAGTCCTGTTAGTGGCACCATTGAAAAACGATTAGTTGATGATGGTGACATGATTGAATATGATCAGCCATTATTTGAAATCAAGGAGGATTAAGATGAGCTTTGATGTTAGCAAATATATTCCTCAGCGTTATCCTTTTGAAATGATTGATAAGATTGTAGCGGTCAAACCAGCTGAATCAGCCGAATCCATCAAAAACATTTCTATTAACGAATGGTTTTTTGCAAATGGAAATCAATTAACATTACCGCACCCAATCATTATTGAATCATTGGCACAAACAGGAGTGGTAGCGATTTTGTCAATGCCTGAAAATGCTAATAAAAATGTTTTTTTTGGTGGGATTAAGCGGGCTGAATTTCAAGATGAGATGCGTCCGGGAGACGTATTGCATTTAAAAGTTGAACTTACTAAATTAAAAAAGAATATCGGTGTTGGACATGGTGAAGTCGTTCGTGATGGTAAAGTGATTGTAGATGCCGATTTGATGTTTGCAATTGAATCATAAGGTGGGGAAAAGATGAAAAAAGTATTGATTGCGAATCGTGGTGAAATTGCGGTTCAGACAATCAGGGCTCTTCATGAATTAAACATGGAGGCAGTGGCTGTTTATTCTACTGCCGATGCAGATGGTTTATTTGTCAAAATGGCGGATGAAGCAATTTGTATTGGAAGCGGGCTGCCAACTGACTCATATTTGAATATGGGTGCGGTACTTGATGCGGCAGTTCTGACTGGTTCAGATGCTATTTTTCCAGGTTATGGATTTCTTTCGGAAAATAGTGATTTTGCTGAATTATGTAAAGAATATGGTCTTAAATTTATTGGTCCAAGTGCTGAAGTAATTGATTTAATGGGAAACAAATCTAATGCTAAAGCTGCTATGAAAAAACTTGGGGTTCCCACAATTCCTGGTTCTGATGGTTTTGTTTCAGACGTTGCTAGTGCAGTAAAAATAGCTGAAAAAATCGGATATCCAGTAATGTTAAAAGCAGCTGCTGGCGGCGGTGGTAAAGGAATTCGAAAAGTTAGTAACCAGTCCGAATTAAAAAAGGCTTTTGTTGACACGAAAAGGGAAAGTAAACTTTCATATGGTGATGATCGTCTTTATCTTGAAAAAGATCTTTCAGATGCTAAACACATTGAAATGCAAGCAATCGCAGATCAGCAGGGGAATGTAGTTTATTTCCCAGAACGGGATTGTTCTTTGCAAAGGAACCATCAAAAAATCATTGAAGAATCGCCCTGTTCTGTGATTTCTCCAGTTGAGCGTGCTCACATGGGCGAAGTGGTAGTGAAAGCCATGAAAGGGATTCATTATGAAAATACTGGAACGTTTGAATTTTTAATGGATACCAAACATCAGTTTTATTTCATGGAAATGAATACTAGACTTCAGGTTGAGCATACGATTACTGAAGAAGTTGCTGGAGTAGAATTAATTAAAACTATGATTACGGTAGCTGCCGGCAAAAAATTACCTTTTACACAAACAGATTGTGGTGTAAAAGGTTATGCATTAGAATGCCGAATTAATGCTGAAGACCCCGCAAATAATTTTCAGCCAACTCCAGGAACGATTCAAGCAGTTCATTTTCCCTTTGGCACTAAAGGAGTTCGAATTGATTCAGGTGTTGAAACTGGTAGCAAGATTTCACCATTTTATGATTCAATGATTGCTAAAATCATTGTTCACATGCCAACTAAAAAAACAGCAGTACAAAAGATGCTGCGTGCTTTAAAAGAATTTGAGATTAGTGGAGTAAAAACTAATCGTGAATTTTTAGTTGATCTTTTACAAGATAAACATTTTTTGGCAGGAGATTTTAATAATCGATATATCGAAGATGTTTTTTTAAAAGATTGGATGAGTCAGCATGGAGAAAAATAAAAAACAAAAATTAAGTTCACAAGAGTTACATAAACGGATGGATAAAGTTCCGGATGTGTGGGTTAAGTGTCCTTTCTGTGGGAAAACAATTTATAAAAAGCAATTAGGTAAGTATCTTGAATGTCCAGATTGTCACTATGCATTCCGAATTGGAGCAAAACAGCGAGTTGAATTACTATGTGATGATTTTGAACCATTTAATTTAGATTTGAAAGCCGATTCTAAATATCAAGATCCTAAATACCTTGCTAAATTAGAAAAAGCTCGAAAAATTACCGGATTAAATGAAGGAGTTTTGACTGGAATTGGTACTATTAACGGTCATCGAACTGCGATTGGCGTAATGGACTGGCGCTTCATTATGGGTAGTTTAGGAACGGCAACTGGAGAATTGTTAGCAAAACTCTTTGAGCGAGCAACCCAAGAAAAATTACCAGTGATTGTGTTTACTGCTTCAGGTGGAGCACGAATGCAGGAGGGGATTGAGTCTCTAATGCAAATGGCCAAAGTTTCAGAAGCAGTTTCTGAGCATAGTAGGGCTGGATTAGTTTATATTAGTTATCTGTGTGATCCAACGACTGGCGGTGTCACTGCTAGTTTTGCGATGCAAGGAGATTTATTGTTATCTGAACCGCATGCTTTGATTGGATTTGCTGGAAGACGGGTTATTGAACGAACCATTCAACAAATTCCCCCTAAAGATTTTCAACGTGCTGAGACATTGCTACATAATGGATTTTTGGATGCAATTGTTAGACGAAACGAAATGAAAACGACTTTAAGTCATATTTTAGCGATTCATGAAGGCGGTGATAAAAGTGAGTAAAGATACTGCCTTTGATCGTGTCTTAAAGGCTCGCTCAAAAGATAAGATTAGTGTTAAAGATTTGATAGCTGGTATTACTGATGATTTTATTGAATTACATGGTGATCGGGCTTATGGCGACGATCCAGCGGTGTATGCTGGGATTGGTTCAATGAATGAGAAACCAGTTACGATTGTAGGAATTCGAAAGGGAGACGACGATCAGACAGATGCTGAAGTACACTTTGGTTCTGCTGAGCCTGACGGTTATCGCAAAGCTTTGCGTTTAATGAAACAGGCAGAAAAATTCAATCGTCCAATTATTACTTTAATTAATACCCCTGGGGCCTATCCAGATGTGGAAGCAGAATATCATGGACAAGGTTATATGATTTCACAGTTAATTATGCAGGGGATGCAGTTAAAAGTTCCATATATTGCTGTGATTGTAGGAGAAGGCGGCAGTGGTGGTGCTTTAGCTTTGGCAGTCGGAGATTGTGTCTGGGCATTTGAAGAAAGCATCTATTCAATTTTATCTCCTGAAGGTTATGCTACAATTCTTTGGAAAGATTCAAGTCGAGTTCGTGAAGCGGCTGAAGTAATGAAATTGACTCCGGAAGATTTAATTAAACAAGGAATTATTGATCGAATCATTCCTGAAATTAGAAATAATAATGAAATGAAGCAGTTTAAAGCCGATTTATTTGGTAAAATAGAAGAGTTAAGTGCGATACCGACTGCAGAAATGTTAAAGAAACGTTTTGCACGTTATCGTAATTTTTAATTATAAGCTAACTAATGAATGTTCTATTTGTTGGTTAGTTTTGTGTTACTTAGACATTTTAAATTGAGAGGATGAGTAGTATGACTACTAATTTATTAAATGGGAAAAAGATTGTTGTCATGGGAGTTGCCAATAAAAAAAGTATTGCTTGGGGAGTTACCCGTGCGATTAATGAGCTTGGCGGTGAAGTGATTTTAACTTATCAAAACGAACGAATGAAAAAGAGTATTGAACGGTTCGTACCAGAAGATACCCCGATGTTCGAATGTGATGTTGCAGAAGATAGTAATGTTGAAAAAACTTTTACAGAAATCCATGATAAATTTGGTAATATTGATGGAGTAGTTCATGCAATTGCTTATGCTGATCCCAAGACTTTAAAAGGTGGAGTAATCAACACCACTAAAGCAGGTTATAATTTAGCCGAAGATGTTAGTGCCTATTCATTAATTTCAGTAACTCGTTATGCTAGTAAAATTATGAATCAACCAGGAAGTATCGTGACTCTCACATATATGGGATCTACATATGCAATTCCAAATTACAACATGATGGGAATTGCTAAAGCTTCGCTTGAATCAGCAATGCGCTATTTGGCAGTTGAATTAGGTGATATGGGGATTCGGATGAATGCTGTATCAGCAGGAGCCGTTAGAACACTTGCTGTTACTGGAGTTAAAGGACATGGTAATTTGTTAAAGACTTCAGAATCTCTTACTACCGATGGTAAAAGTGTAACTAAATTAGAAATTGGAAACGCAGTAAGCTTCTTATTGAGTGATTTAGCAAGCGGAATTACTGGCGATGTAGTTTATGTTGATAAAGGAGTTCATTTATTCTAGGAAAATTACTAGTTTGGATGAGGTTTTGTAGTGAAATTAGATCAGCAAAAAATATTAGAATTAACTAATTTAACTGATAATCACATTTTTATTTTTAAACAAATTGATTCAACTATGATATATGCCCAACGACATTCCTTTGATGGAATTAATTTGGTACTAGCTGGTCAACAAACAGCTGGCAAAGGACAACGTGGACATTCTTTTAATTCACCGACTACTGGGATTTATGCGACTATTATCGTTCCAGCCAAAACTGAATTTTTAAAAAATCCAGGGATGTTGACAGTTGGTGTTGGAGTAGCAGTGCAACAAGCAATTAAGCAAGTCCTTGGTATTGAAACTCAGTTAAAATGGGTAAATGATATCTATATTCGACGACAAAAATGCGGCGGTGTTTTAGTTGAAATAAAAAGTAATGATCAAAATACTGCTGAAAGCTTTATTATTGGCATTGGAATCAATTTAACGTATCATGAATCATTGAAGCAGGTAAATGCGACCGGTTTAACTGACACGGATTTAAAAAAGAATGAATTGATTGCTACCATCTATAATTTGGTGGTTGAAATGTATCAGCATCCGCAACCAAATCAAATTGTGAAAGATTATCAGAATCATTTAATCTGGAAACATCAATTAGTATCAGTTAATTATCGTGGCTTAAAAATGATTGGAAAAATTGACGGGATAACATCTGATTTTAAATTAAGGTTGGTAGATAAGTTTGGTAAGCACCATTTGTTAACTGCTGTTGAATCAGAACATATTCGAGAAATTTAAGCGGTTGGTTGGAGTTAAATTGTATGCAGAAAAAGTTTGATGATAAAAAAATTACAACTAAACAACAAATTATCTTTGGACTCTTTGAAATGATGATGGAAAAACCATATGCAGATATTACAGTTAAAAGTATTTGTGAAAAAGCCGAAGTATCGCGGATGACTTTCTATCGTAATTTTCATACTAAAGAAGATGTGATTTCTGGTCAGATTGAGATGGTTTATTCAACTTTTATTCAACGGTTGATTATTCAAAATCGTTTTACTTTTTATGATGTGGCAACAACTTTTTTTACTATCATTAAAGAAAATCAATTGATGATGGAAGCAATTGTCAAAAATGATTTATCTAATATTTTATTGAGTGTCTTGAGTGAATATATCAAGCAGTTAATTGATGATGAAATTTTAAAAACAAGGGAAAATTCTTCAGAGATGTTAGTAGCCTTGATTTCTGGGGGATTAACCGAAGTGATTATTACATGGACTAAAAACGGAATGAAACAGCCTGTTGATGAATTAGTTATTTTTGCTTCAAAATATATGCATTTTAAAATTAATTAAAAAAAGACTGGAAAATAAAATTCCAGTCTCTTTTTGAATATATATGTATAAAAAAAGATCCCAACCGAAGTTGAGATCTTTTTTAAAAGTTGATTATTCTTCAACTGGAGTAACGTTAGCAGCTTGTGGGCCACGATCGCCATCTTCAACATCCAAAGTAACTTTTTCGCCTTCATCAAGAGTCTTGAATCCGTCTTTGTTAATAGCTGAGAAGTGAACGAATACGTCACCATCGTCAGTTGTAATAAAACCGTAACCCTTGTCAGCGTTAAACCATTTAACAGTACCTTGCTTCATAATATGAAACCTCCATAAAAAAATTTTATTAATGTTGCTTTAGTTTGAATCTAATAAGGAAGTCATTCTATAATAAAACAAAACAAGAAACCTTAAAAACTCGAAACCTATCACACATCTACTTAACTATAACATGGTTTCATAATATGTCAATACAAAACACTAATAAATGTTAAAATATATTAATTAACTAGGAAAGAATGGGGAAAGTTCAGTGAAAACACTAATTATAGTGTCACATCCAGAGTACCAGGAATCAGGAACTCAAGCATTTTTAAAAAAGGCATTAACATCATTTTCAGATATTACTTGGCATTGCTTAGATGAAGAATACGTTAATCAAAATATTGATGTAGAAAGGGAAAAAAAACTCCTTCAAACACATGATCGAATTATTTTTCAGTTTCCTATGTATTGGTACAGTGCTCCCGCATCTTTAAAAAAATGGGAGGATGAAGTTTTAACGCGCTCTTTTACTTATGCTAAAGAGATAGGTGTATTAAAAGGGAAACAATTAGGAATTGTAACGTCGCTTGGGTACCCAGCAAAAGAGTTTCAAGCTGGGAGAACAGAAGGCTTTAGTATTTCTGAAATCGTGATTCCATATCGTGCATTGGCACATCGCGCAGGAATGGAATTTATGAGTCCTTTTGTGATTGATCAGTTTGCTTATATGACCGAAACCCAAAAAGCAGAACTTTTAATTGCTTATCAAGAATATATTACGGCTGCATATCCATTTGACTTTACTGTGCAGCAAAAATGGATTACAACTCAATTAAGCAAATTAGGAACAAATACTTCTACAAAACAAAAAGCAACTTTACAATTAATTATTGAACAGTTAGAACAAAATCAAGATGATTTAGATAGTTTGAAGTGGCAAGTAAAATTGATGCGACAAGAGGAGGAAAAGTAATTTGGAAAATGAGCAATGGTTATTAAAGCAAATTACCGATTTAGCAAAAGACCAGACTTCATTTGATGTTAAGGCGCTTTTAGAAGCTACAAAGCGAACTGTTACAGAACAAGCTAACCGAATTGAACAAACGCAAGCTGAATTAGACGGACGGGCATGGAGTCCTAATAATTGGTAAGAAAAAAAGACCTAAACGGCCTTTCTTACTTATATAATAATTATGCCCAATGATTAATTGGACCAAATTGATGTCCAACATTAATACCGTCTTTGATACATTTATCAACGTATTCTTTAGCGGTACGGATAGCATTTTCTACGGATGCTCCCTTAGCTAATTCAGCAGTAATGGCAGCAGATAAGGTATCGCCTGTTCCGTTTTTATGGGTAGTATCAAAGTATGGTCCAGACATTTCAAATGAGCTTCCGTCTTCTAACAATACGTAATCAGTTACCTCTTTTTGGTCGGCACTATCATGACGTCCTTTTACCATGATATTTTTAGCACCTAATTTTTGCAACTTATGGGCAGCTTTGGATTGGAATTCAGGATCATTTTCATTAATTCCGCTTAATTTAACCGCTTCAAAGAAGTTAGGAGTTAAAACATCAGCTAGTGGGATTAATTTTTTTACAAAAGTGGAATAAGCTTCATTTTCTAGCAACATATCACCATGTTTAGTAATAATTACTGGATCAATAACTAAAGGTCCAAAATCATATTTTTTGAGATTTGCAGCCACCGTATTGATAATTTCAACATCTGCCAACATCCCAGTCTTAGCAGCTTTAATTTTGAAATCATCAGCTAAATCTTTAAATTCTTGATCAATAAAAGAAGCCGGCATATTTACGGCATCATGAATCCCAAATGAATTACCAGCTACACATGCTGTTACAATTGATGCACCATAAACTTTTTTTGCAAAAAACGTCAATAAATCAGCTTGCATTCCTGCGCTACCATCACTATCGCTACCTGCAATTGTTACTACTTGAGGATAATCATTAATCATTTTAGCCACCGCGCTTTCTTTTTCACATGAATTTAATTTGATTTTTACTTGTTTGGTGTATTATAATACAAGAAGCTGTTATTTTGAAGTTAAAAAAGTAAAGGAGTTCTTAATCATGAGAATTTGTCATCCAAATGGCGTTCAAGGTCGTCGTCCGATTGACCAAAAGAAACGTAAAAAAGAACAAAAAAGAGTAGCAGATTTACAAAAGTTAATGAAAGAAAAACCTGCTAAATAATCTAAAAGTTGCATTAGCAACATTTTGTTTTAAAAAAGAGTTGTAAGTTCATTAGAACTTACAACTCTTTTTTATTTAATGCTTTTGTTTTTTTACTTTAGTAGCTTTATTGATATCTTTCTTCTTAGGTTTTGACAATGCACGTAATTGATCTTTAAGAGCATTGATTTCATCTATATGGCTTTCTTTCCATTTTGCAAATGAATTCTTAGAATCAGAATCAGCCGGTTTTAAACCGGTATTGAGCCAAAACATAGCTTCAGACAAGCTTGTGAAGTTATGTAGCCACAGTGTCTGACCGTTTTCTGAATCAAAAGCGACATAGGATCTTGGTTTTTTCTTTAAGAAAGTATGACGTCTGATTTTAAATGCTTCTCTTTTTCTAGTTAAAAAGTAGTCTGGTAAAATATAACTACCCGGAGAGATAAGCTCAGGGAAACGTTCATTACGTTTGGCATGACGATCTCGTAACATTGTCATTGCTTGGTCTGCTGTAATTAATTTAATATTCATATCGGCCATTATTTTTGTCTCCTCCTACTACTATTATTTTTACATAAAAAAGCTAACATGCAAAGGATTTAAGGGAAATCCTTATAAATTATTAATATTTTTTGAAAATGGAGAGATTAGATTGACTAAACCCAAAAAAATTTATGCAGTACGTAAAGGAAAACAACCAGGTATTTATCAAACCTGGGATGAAACTAAACAACAAGTAGATGGTTTTTCAGGTGCTGAATACAAGAGCTTTTTGACTCATCAGGAAGCCAGTGATTATTTGACAGCAACATCTATAAAAAAAACTGGGAAAGTAACTAAAAAAGACACTTTAGATAACTCAGCAAAAACATCTCCTGAAATAATTGTGTTTACTGACGGTGGTTCGCGGAATCACGGAAATGTTGCCGGAGGACATGTTCATAAAGACGATAAAGCAGCCTGGGCATATTTGATTGATTATCATGGCAAGCAGCATTCTGATTCAGCTGGAGAATTTGGTGTTACCAACAATAAAATGGAAATCACTGCTTTAGTAAAAGCGTTACAATGGATGAGTGAAAATCACTTAAATAAAAAGAACATTGGCGTTGTTTCTGATTCTCGTTATGTATTGAATGCCATTCAAAAAGGTTGGTTGCAGGGTTGGAAACGTCGAGGTTGGAAACGAAGTGCTGGACCGTTGAAAAATAGCGAACTGTGGCAGGATTTAGATCAACAACTGCAACAATTTCCTAAGATTCAATTTGCCTGGACGAAAGGACATGCCTCAAATAATGGTAATATATTTGTCGATGAATTATTAAATAAAACAATGGACAACATGTAAGGAGAAAAAATGACAACTGAAAGAGAAAAAATGACCGCTGGCAAACCGTTTGAACAATTTGATCACGAATTGATTAAACGCCGAATCTTAGTACGCGAGATGTTGCAAAAAATTAACAATACTCCTAATAATGAAGAACGAAATACAATGATTAAAGGTTTATTTGCAGAAACTGGTGATGAATTTTTTATCGAAACGGATTTACAATTTGATTATGGATTTAATATTCACATTGGGAATAACTTTTTTGGTAATTATCGTTTAACTTTGATGGATTCTTGTCCAATCACCTTTGGCAAAAATTGTTATATTGGTCCTAATTGCGGTTTGTATACTAATATTCATCCATTGAATGCCAAAGATCGAATTAATGATGTTGAATTAGGAGCCCCAATTACCATTGGTGATAATGCCTGGTTTGGTGGAGATGTAACTATTCTCCCCGGTGTAACTCTTGGAGACAACGTTGTAGTGGGTGCAGGAGCAGTTGTAACGAAATCTTTTGGAGATAATGTCGTAATTGCTGGAAATCCTGCAAAAGTGCTTAAAACCATCGATAATGGACAAAATGATAATTAGACCAATTTCTAGTAAGTGTTATAATAATGGCATAAACTAATCATTTGGTATTGGTTATGCGTACCTAATGGTTCGATATTCGATCCATTAGGTATTTTTTTGTGCAATAACTTATTAATCTAATAGCTTATATTAATCTGAGGAGGATTATTATTTTTAAACGTTTTAATATTGATAAATATGTCTTTATTCCGACAATCCTAATTTTTGCTGTAGCATCGATTATTTTAATTGCTGGCGGATCCGGATTACAGGGCGTGCTTACAGATGCTTTGACTTGGATTACAAAACAAATGGGTTGGGCATATATGATGGTATATATTATCAACTTCATCTTTTTTATGTGGCTGATTTTTAGTAAGTATGGATCGATTCGATTAGGAGACCCGCATTCTAAACCTGAATATAGTAGTTTGCAATGGGGAAGCATGGTGTTTGCTACTGCCATCGATGCTAGTATTTTAATGCTTAGTATGGTAGATCCGATTCGATATGTTTCACAACCGCCATTTGGACTTAAACCTTTTTCTCAAGATGCTTATAATACTGCCCATATGCTTGGTCAGTTTGACTGGGGACCAATGGCATGGATGATGTTTGCCCCTGCCGCAATTGCAATTGGTTATCTTTTATTTGTAAAGAAGGCCAAGGTTCAGCGACTTAGTAAAGCGATTGGATTCATTCAAGGTGATGAAAAGTGGAAATATGCTTGTCGTCAACTGGTTGATTTTATGGTCGTTTTTGGAATTATGGGTGGAGTTGGATCATCAGTTGGAATGGAAATTCCGATTATTTCCAATGTTTTGAGTAGTTTAACTGGGATTCCCGATAATTTAGAATTAAAAATTGCTTTGTTTGCTATTTTGTTTGTGATTTTTGCTTGGACAGTATGGCATGGACTAAATGGTGGAATTGATAAGCTTAGTGATATGCATATTTGGACTGCTATTTTATTTTTAGCTTTTGTGTTGTTGGTTGGTCCCACTATTTATATCTTAAGTTCTGAAACCAACAGTTTAGGTTTGTTGGCAAGTAAGTTTGTTACATTAAGTACTAATACTGTTCCAAATGGAACACCAGATATAGCTAATTCAGAAACTATCTTTTATTGGGGTTGGTGGTTATCATATATGCCAGTCATGGGATTGTTTATTGCTAGAATTTCGAAAGGTAGAACGATTCGCCAGGTCCTACTTGGAATGCTAGCTTACGGTTCAGTTGGCTGTTTGAGTTTTTATGCAATTTTAGGTGGATATTCACTTTGGTTACAAAAAAATGGGGTTATCAATCTAGTACATATCTTGAATACCAAAGGACAAGCCGCTGTAATTACGGCTGTCTTATCAACTTTGCCATTTAAAGTTGTTGTATTTGCAGTTTATTGTATTTCATGTTTTATTTTCCTAGCCACTACGATTTCTTCATCGGCTTATATTGTTTCTTCGTTCACTAGTTTGAAGCTGAAAGATGATCAGGATCCTAGTCAGGTTAATCGAATGACTTGGGTTGTTATCTTTGTTTTATTCGCTTTTGGAATTGTTGTAGTAGGAGGGTTTAATACAATTCAAACTTTCTGTGCTATCGCCGGCTTCCCACTGATGTTCGTCTGTATTATGGTTCTTGTTTCTATTTATCATATGGTTAAAAATGATGAAGGAATTCTTTTGAAAGCACAAGGAATGGATGATATGAGAATCGAAAAGAAAAAAGAAAAAATGCTGCGGTTACGTGCTAAGCACATGACAGAAAAATTAAACCAGCAAAATGATTCTGATGACTAATTAAAATTTAAATTAAAAGCATTATGACAGAATAATATCTGAAATAATGCTTTTTTAATTAGATAAAAACTAATTTATTAAAAATAAACAGGCAAAAAATTAATTATTCGTGCTATGATAATGGTATTAGGAGGTGATAATATGACAAAGTTAGTAGAACCAATGGTTTTTAAAAGAATCTTGTTGACAATTGACGCAGATGATCCGGAGGCTAATGAAAGAGCCTTGCGTTATGCTGTAACCCAAGCCAAAGAATTTGATGCGGAACTTGGAATCTGTTCGGTATTAGAGGGTAGTGATATTAATATTTACGATTCTTTAACACCGAAGAAATTGGACAAGAAACGTGAAGCACTTAACGAAGTGATTAATAAATACGTTGAGATGGCTGAAGATTTTGGTGTAAAACACGTTACAGCGATGACCAGTGAAGGTGGAGATATCGATGATGAAATCTTAGATACCATCATTCCTGATTTTAATCCTGATTTATTGGTCTGTGGGGCCGATAAAGATGGTGAGCACCGCTTTTATAGTATTAGTATTAAATTAGCTAAAAAGGCTAAAATTTCAGTAATCGTGATTCGTTAAAGGTAGGTAAGAAAAAGTGTCGGATAAATTAAGAAAATTTTTTAGTGAAGGATCGACTGATGAAATCACTAAAAAGTTATTGGGGAAATTATTAGTTTATCATTCCCCACAAGGCTTGATGAGCGGGTATATTACTGAAGCAGAAGCTTATTTAGGAGCTAAAGACTCTGCTGCTCATGCTTATCAAGGTAAACGTACTCCGTCAAATGAGGCTCTTTATGGATATCCCGGCACAGTTTATATCTACTCGATTCATTCACGATTATGTCTTGATATTGCAACTCAGGCCAAGGATACTCCGGAAGGGATTCTAATTCGTGGAATCGAACCTTACCAGGGTATTGAATTAATGGAAAAGAATCGAGCCAAGCATGGTTATGATCTTACTAATGGTCCGGGAAAGTTAATGCAGGCACTTGGGATTGAAGATAAAAAAATGAATTTGTTAGAGTTCGGCGAAACTGACTTAGATATTAAATTAGATGATGGGAAAAATCCTGAAAAGATTGAAGCTAGTGGACGTATCGGAGTTAGTGATCGGGGTAAATGGACGGAAAAACCATATCGTTTTTATGTTGCTGGCAATCCCTATGTGTCTAAAATGGCAAAACGTGATATGAATTTAGAAACTTACGGTTGGAAATAAAAGAAGACTCATGATCGGAATAAACCAATCATGAGTCTTTTTTTATTTTATTTTGTTAAAAGATATTTGGCATCAGTCTCAGCATCCTGAGAGGTTAAAATCTTAGGACCATCATTGGTAATTACCAAAGTATGTTCGTATTGAGCAGATAACGAACCATCTTGGGTTACATAATAAGTCCAATCATCCTTTTCATCATAGCGATCCTTAATTTTCCAAGTACCAAGAGTTACCATTGGTTCAATGGTAATTGTCATCCCAGGACGAAGTCGCAAACCGCGTCCTTTTTCACCATAGGCTGGAACGGCAGGATCTTCATGAATTGAAGGCTGGATTCCATGTCCGATTAATTCACGAACATCTCCCATATGATTTTCGTCTTCGACATATTCTTGAATGGCGGCACCAATATCACCAATTCGGTTTCCAACTTGGGCTTGATCAATTCCTTTATAAAGTGCTTCTTTAGTAACATCCATCAATTTTTTGGCTTTTGGATCAATGTCACCAACGGCGTATGTCCAACAAGAATCGCTTTCGAAGCCATCTTTGTTAACACACATATCAACTTTGACGATGTCGCCTTTTTTTAGTTTGAGACCCTTACGTGGAATACCATGTGCGACCTCATCATTAATGGAAATGCAAGTTCCAAATTTGTAACCATCAAATCCTTTTTCAGAAGGGGTAGCACCATGTTCAGTAATATATTTATCTGCAAATTCTTCAATTTCCCAAGTATCTAAACCTGGTTTAATAAGTTTCTGTAATCCTTTGTGAACACCAGCTAAAACAGCACCGGATTCAGCCATTTTTTCAATTTCACGGTCTGATTTTAAAGTAATCAAGTGAATTTCTCCTTTGTAACTAATTAATTAAACTCTGGTTGGTAAAGCTTCACTTCTAATATAGCACTATTTTACCGTGAGAATCTAATGGAAAGTTCGTATTAAGAGGATAATTAGTTTAATATTTATCGTTATAAGTAATGGCGAATCCTTCAGGACCAGCATGAGGCATTAAAGAAGGGCTAGTATAATTAAGGACAATGTTAATGTCGGGACGTTTTGCTAAAATAGCATCGCGAATTTGTTTGGATTCAAGATCATCATCTACAAATGGTAACCCAACATCTTTAATGTTAGGATTGCCAATAATTTCTTGAATTACTTTTTGAACAATTTTTTCCATTTGCTTTTTTCCCCGACATTTGTAGGCAAAATTTAATTGGTTATTTTGAACGGTTACCACAGGCTTTAGTCTAATTAAAGATGAAATAAAACCAGTTGCTTTACTGGCTCGTCCACCTTTTACTAAATAGTCCATATTGTTAATAAATAGATAAAATTTTGTATTAGGAATCATTGCAGTTACTTCTTTTTCAATTTCATCCAAGGTGAATCCATTCTGAAGCATTTGTCCGGCTTTTAAAATTAGATAACTAGTTCCGCGATCAGCAGTACCACCGTCGATAATTCTGATATCATTGTCAAATTGTTGTGCTGCCATTTTAGCGGTGTTTGCAGTACCGCTAAGAACAGTACCAATGTGGATTGAAATAATTTGTGCATCTGGGTCTTCATCAATGATTTTTTGATAAGTTTCCACAAAATCACCTAATGATGGCTGACTGGTAGTAGGGAACTCTTGATCACTTGCTAAAATATCAGAAAATTCTTTGGAGGTAATATCAATCTGATCTTTGTAAGTTTTGCCATTGGCAATCGCACGTAATGAAACTAGGTTAATATGATATTTTTCTATTTCTGCAGGAGTTAGTTGAGAAGTGGTATCAGTTACAATATGAATCATTTTTTCTCCTTTTGTGGTTTTAATTTTATTAACCAAGTATAAAGAATGTTTACGAAATCTGCTAATTAAAATGAAATAATTAAGTGAAAAGCAAAGATTAAGGTTGATGTCATACTATTTTGATTTTGTTACAAAATTGGTTGATTGTAAATTAATTAAGTTTCAATGTTAACTTAAATCATTAAAGAAATTATTAATTAAAATATGGAGAAAGCAGACTGACGTATGATAGTATATAAGTTGATGGATTCCATTTAATTATGAAGTATATTTTATGAACGGTTAAATTAATAAAAATTAAAAAGGTGATTACTTGAATAAAATATTTAACAAAAGAGATTTGTTTGTATTGATTGTTGGAGTAGCCACAATTATTTTTGGGTTCTTTTATATTCAATTTGGAGCTGGTGGAGATAAAGATAATGTGGAACCAACGCAACAACCAATTATTTTTGTTTCGGATCAAAATCGGACTTCTGCTGCGGCTAAACATTTAGTAACGACTACTAGTCGTTCTGGCGGTGATGTTGCGATGCATATTGATGTTTATGGTAATGGTAAAATTAATTATCATGCTAATAAAAATGTAAGGTCGAAGCAGCCAATTATCGAAGTTAATTTTGGTGATCGAGCTAAAACTACTAAAGTTCAATCAGAAAAATTAAACGAAATTTTTAAGCATCTTAATCAAAAGTATAACTATAAACAATATGATGCAATTGGTTATGGAGCTGGATGTTTAGCAGTTTATGATAATGCAGTTACCTATGGTACCAAACAAAACAGAATGGGATTGAGTCATTTTATTTCAATCGCTGGTCCATATCAAGGAGTGATGCCAATTCGAGTTCCAGCTGGTAATCCAAGAAATATTCCACGTCAGGGACCACACCGTGATTTTGTACATCATCAGGATATAATTCGCCAACAATCAATTACCCAACAACAAAATATTAATCAACGTTTTCCTAGCTATAAAGAATTAAAAGCAAAATCTAAAAATTTAGATAGTAATACCAGGGTTCTTAATATTTATGGAGTGTTAGGAGAGCACGATCTTTCTGATGGCAGGGTTTCAGAAGTATCCGCTAGTTCATTGAAGGGATTAGTAAAATCTGATAATTATCAGGCACTTCGTTTAACAGGCCCTGATGCTGAACATTCTCGAATTTTGGAAAATCAGATTGCCGAGCGATTAGTAAACCGTTTCTTATTTAGTGAATAGCAAAAAAGCAGCCAACTTTTAAAGTTAGCTGCTTTTTTGTTGTGCATTTTTAGAGATTTGAAATCAGACCGCTTTCAACAGCCTTGTTAATTCTATGCAATTCGTCAATTTTAGCATCGAACAAAAATTTTGTCTTTTCATCCGAATTTTCAGTTGCTTGATTAGCTTCTGATTCTAAAAATTTAATTTGTTTTGCTAAATATTCTTTTAAGTTCATTGTTGTTCTCCTTTTTTACCAAATTTGTACTCGATCAGCTGGAGCTAAGTACATCTTGTCTTTGTTAGTTACATCGAATGTTGAATAAAAATCATCCAAGTTTTTAACTTGTACGGATGCCCGAAGTGCAGCGGGGGCATGTACATCGATTGACAATAAAAGTTGTTGATATTCCATGCGGGCTTTCATACGCCAAATACGAGTCCAATTAATGAAAAACTCATTTAAATCAGCATCAGATTCTTGTTTGGCAGCTGCTTCAGCACAACTAAGACCACCTGCATCAGCAATATTTTCTGACACCGTTAGTTTACCATTAACTTTTCCTCCAGCAAAAGGAATTCCATCGAATTCTTTAATCATTTTTTGAGCTAATTCAGTAAAATGCTGATGGTCTTCTTTACTCCACCAGTTATTTAAATTACCAAATTCATCAAACAAGGATCCGTTATTATCAAAAGCGTGTGAAATTTCATGAGCGATTACTGCACCAATCCCACCATAGTTAGCACTTGATGATTGGTTAAGACTGTAAAATGGCGCTTGTAAAATAGCTGCAGGGAAAACAATAATATTTTTAAATGGATGATAGTAAGCGTTGACAGTATTCGCACTCATTTCCCAACGTTCCCGTTCCACAGGTTTATTCCATTTAGAAAACATATCTTGGTTAGCAATCTTACTAAAGTTGAGCAAGTTCGCTAAAATTGATTCATTTTCATTAGTTTTAAATTTACTGTAAATGGGAGTGATTTTTTCTGGATATCCGACTTGAATCCCAAGAGTGCTTAATTTTTTGATTGCCATTTTTTTAGTATCAGGACTAAGCCATTCATTTTGGGAAAGTCGATCTTTGTAAACATCAATCATTTTTTCAACCATGTGATGCACGTCAGCTTTGGCTTTTGCTCCAAAGTATTTTTTGCCGTAATAATCACCAACGACCTGGTCAAAAGTTCCAGATGCTAGATAAAAGGCTGCCTTTTCAGGTTTTGTTGCTTCCTCTTTACCGGATAAAGCACGACTATAAGTACCACCGACTTGTCTAAAGTCTTCTGATAATGTTCCGCTGAAGTGGTTAACAGTTTTAACTAGCATCCAATCTTTCATTAATTGGAAGTTTTTAGTTGATAATAATTCAGCTAAATGTTGGAAGTATTGTGGTTCAGTTACAATTATTTTGTCAGGAACTGCACCAACCAACTGATTAATAGCAGCTTTTAAATTAAGGGCAGTCGTTGAACTAGCAAGTTCATCAGTTGTTTCTGGATTATACATTTTACTGTAATCAGCAGATTCTTCAGCTGATTTAACGTTGGGAGCAATTAATTGATCGAATTTTTTAGCATTTTCAATAATTTCATTGGCTGTTTTTTCATTATAGCCAACCATTTGGAGTAATTTGCTGCTCATTTTAGTAAAAATTGGCATTAACTGCTGGAAAGCTTGATTCCCTTTTTCATAATAGGTTTTATCCGGCATGAAAAGGGCAGGGCCACTAGCAAAAAGTGCATTTACTTTAGCATTTTTCATATCTGGATCAAGATCTAATGAAAATGGAGTTGGTAATCCAGAGAGAATCCAATCTGGTAACTGATCATTAAGATCATTAAAATCGTTTAAATTGATAATTCGTTCAATGATGGATTGTAAAGGAACAGCACCCTCTGAATTGCGTTTTTTGAAGTTGTTAGCCATTTTATAAAATTTGATGTATTCCTTCAACTCTGGAGTATTTGCTGTTAACGTGCCATTTTTAAGCTCTTCAGAGTCTTTCATAAGAGTCTTTTCAATGTCGTCAACTAAATCCATAAAACCACCAACCGAAGAATGGTCAGCAGGGATAGTTGCTTGTTTGGTCCAAGCACCATTGACAGCATCATAGATATTATCTTTAATCTCAGCTTGATTAATTGGGAATTGTTTATTTGTCATGTGATTTTCCTTTCTAAATTAAGTTCATAGTTAGATGGTATCAAAAAAGCCCCGTAAAAGTAACTTTTACGAAGCCTAATTGTTATTTATTTCTAAGATCTTCAATTGAGTTAACATTCTTCATGTATTTTGGAACGGCTAATCCAACTTTAGCGCCAGGACAATTGGTAGTTACAATCTCAACTTTATTTTTGAATTTCTGATAAAGTGGACCGGAAGTTACAGGTAGCCATGCAGCAGTAGTAATATCTGCGGAACCTCTAGCAATTGAGGCCCAGGCTGGTTGTGCTTCCATTGCACTAGTAGTGACGTTATATCCTTTATCTTTTAAGATTTGGGCAGTCACATTAGTGGATGCAATTGCATCATCCCAAGTTACATAAGTCATCCGAACTTTTTTGCCATGACCATCAGGAACACCTTTGGTCCATTCTTTAACTTGTTTAGGATGTTCTTTGATAAATTCTTTTGCCGTCTTTTGTGGATTTTCACCTTTAAAGTTCTTATACATAATGTCGCCCATCATGTCAGAATTCCAGTGGAACTGCTTAAAGAATTTGTAAGCCCCGGGGTTTTCTTTTGCAAAACCTTTACGGGCTACAGTATCAATTTTTTCTGATTTACCATAAACATTTTTAGGATCTTTTAAAAATTTGATTGGATACTTTTTAAACATCCAATGAGGCTGCCAAGCAGTTACCACAATTGGTTGTTTATACTTGATTGATTTTTCTAATTGGCTACACATCGCAGCAGTAGAACTAGTTTGGAGCTGCCAATTTTCCTGTTTTAATCCATAAGCAGGGAGAACTTTTTGTGTTGAAGCCATGATTCCGGCTCCCGCATCAATTCCCGTAATCGTGTAATGAACTTGTGGCCCAACACTTTTATGGGGATTATACTTTTGGGGAGTAACACTACAAGCCGACAAGGTAATTGCCAAGACGCCTAGAGTTAAGATTCCTACAATATATTTAGTAAATTTATTTTTCATAAATGTAGAACCTCCTTAGTTGTCTTTTTTATTTTGGTTGTTGCCGCTTAATCCTTCAGAGAGACGATCAAGAATGATTGCTAAGATAACGATAGCAATTCCGGCCGCAAAACCAGCACCTGCATCATTTCTACCAACGGCAAAGTAAACAAGTGAGCCAAGTCCCATTGTTCCAATCATTGAAGCAATAACAACCATTGAAAGTGCAAGCATCATTCCTTGATTAATTCCAGAAATAATAGTTGCTTTTGCAAGTGGTAACTCAACTTTAAATAATTTTTGCCAAGTAGTACAACCAAAAGAAACGGCAGCTTCATTTAAGTCAGCAGGAACTTGTTGAATTCCTAAGCAAGTCATACTTACAATTGGTGGAAGCGAGAAGATTACAGAAGCAACCACTCCGGGTACCATTCCAATTCCAAATAAAGCAACTGCCGGAATCAAGTAAACAAAGGCAGGCATAGTCTGCATGAAAGAAAGAATTGGCCGCACAATTACATTGACTGTATGGCTTTTAGCCATCCAAATTCCAAGTGGAACTCCAATTACAATAATAATTAAACTGGTAGCTAATACTAAAGTAAGGGTTTGAGTCATGTCGTGCCAATAACCTTGATTCCAAATTAAAGCTAAACCAAGAAGTTCAAATAACATGAATCCCCAGTGTTTAGTTTTACGTAGGATAAACCAGGTTAAGATCAAGATTAAAATAATAAATAACCAGGCAGGGAATAAATCCATTACCCATTGGATGGCATCCAAAATTGCACCAATTCCAGCAGTTAAAGCATTAAAAAATCCAGCAAATCCGGTTAGCCACGTAACAAATGAATTAATCCACTTTGCAAGTGGAATAGCGGGAATCCCGCTTAACATCGCAAATAAATTAGTCATTATCATTGCCTCCTTCACTAGTATTAGAAGAAATTGCTTCTAATAAAGTACTTCTCAGGATAATTCCCTGCAAGTGTTTTTCATCGTCAACTACTGCGAATGGAACCGGAGATTTTGAGATTTGAGCAAATAATTCAGCGATGGCAGTATTAGAACTAGTGGTAGGGACATTAGTTTTTAGAATTTTGTGTAAATCTTTTTCATTGTTTTTAATTAAATTGCTGACATCATCAGCATCAATTAATCCCAAGAAATGTTTGTCATTATCAACGACAAAAATACTTGATATTTGATCTTGATTCATGCGACGTAATGCCAACTTAGGTCCATCTTTTTCAATATTAATTGTGTTGGGCTTAACCATTACATTACCAGCAGTAAGAATCTTAGAACGATCAACGTTTTCAATGAATTTTTTAACGTAATCATTTTTAGGATGGGTAAGCAAATCTTCTGGAGTGGCAATTTGAACTACATCTCCATCATGCATCATTAAAATTCGGTCACCGATTCTCAATGCTTCATTTAAATCATGACTAATAAAAATGATGGTTTTATGTAATTGATGTTGTAATTCAAGAAGTTCATTTTGCATTTCCCGTCGATTTAGCGGATCAAGGGCTGAAAAAGCTTCATCCATCAATAAAATATCTGGATTATTGGTAATAGCACGTGCTAGACCAACTCGTTGTTGCATTCCTCCAGATAATTCATTTGGATAACTATTGTCATAACCTTTTAAGCCAACCATTTCGAGTGACTCGTGCGCTTTTTTATCACGCTCTTCTTTAGCAACGCCTTGAACTTCGAGTCCGAAAGCAGCATTTTCAATAATTGTACGATTAGGTAAAAGGGCAAAGTCTTGAAAGACCATGCTCATCTTTTTTCTTCGTAACTCAAGCAATCCTTTTTTATCAAGCTGCATAATGTTCTCACCATCTACAAAAATCGTTCCTGAAGTTGGTTCGATTAAACGGTTAAACATTCTTAAAAGGGTTGATTTACCAGAGCCTGAGAGACCCATGATAACGAAAATTTCATTATCATTAATGGTAAAATTAGCATTATCTACTCCAACACTGCTTCCTGTCTTGGCAAGAATTTCAGCTTTACTTTTTCCTTCAGATAAGAGCTCTTGTGCTTTGTTGATGTGTGAACCAAATATTTTAGTTAAATGATCCACTTTGATCTTTTCATTCTTTTCAGTCACAGAACTTCTCCTTTCATTTTCGGGTAAATTGTAAAAAATAAAAAACCCACTATAACAACATAACAAGATATGGTTACTTTTGTCAAACAACTTATACCTTATAAAACGCGTCATACGGGCTTTTATGGTTGCAAACACCTATTGTATATAGGTTTTTCACAATTAATAGTTATTAAATTTTAGTTAATTAATTTAGAAATAATGACCAAAAATAATTCCGACAAAGTAGTGAATAAACATTGTTAAAATTCCGACGATCACGTTTCGGATAATTGCAACTTTGACCATTCCGTTTCCAAGTTTGGCACTTAAAAATCCGGTTAATGCAACAGCAATGATAACCGCTACAATTGTACCACTCCATTTTAAGTCATTAGGCAACAATGTCATAGCTAGTAAAGGAAGGGTTCCACCAGCGGCAGCAGATACTAACGAAGAAAAAGCTGCACTCCAAGGACTCATGTATTTTCCAATTTCTAAATCGTATTTGACTGATACCATGGTTTGTAGTGGATTTTTGGATAATAGATCATCCGCAATTTCGGTTGAAGTTTCCTGAGAGATTCCACGGTCCATATAGTAATCAATGACATCTTGACGTTCGCCGGCAAAATCAGTTTTTAAAAGTTGTGCCTCTCTAGCCACTGCAGATTCTTCAGTATCACGTTGCGAGCTAACAGAGGCATATTCACCTCCAGCCATTGAGAAGGCACAGGCTAGCAGGTCTGATAAACCAGCAATGAAAATGGTAAAAGGATTGGTAGTAGCAACTCCAACAGAAAACAATACTCCAACCACAGTTAAAATTCCATCGTTAGAGCCAAGCACACCGGCTCTTAAATTATTTAATTTTTCATCTAAAGTTTGTTTTTTATGTTTTTTAAAAATCATTTTTTATCTCCTAAGCGACCATTCCAATTAGAAATCCAATTAGGTACGTTACTGACATGGTAACGATTCCTGAAATTACATTACGTAATACCGCACGAACACGATTAGCTTGACTAAGAATGGCAGCCAGGTAACCGGTGATTGCTAAAGCAATAATCACAGCAACGAAAGTAGTAATGATATGCAGACTTTGGGGCCCAACAAAGATTGAAATGAGTGGTAATAATGATCCAAGTGGAAATGAGATCATTGAGGCTGTGGCCGCTGCATAAGGACTGGTGAATTTACTAGGATCAAATGAATAACGTTCTCGAACGGTGGTTGTTAAAGCATTTTCATTCATCATTTCAGTAGTAGCCTTATGGGCTAATTCAGGATTCATCCCAGTTGCCACGTATTTATTCTGGACGAAATCAAATTCTTTTTGATAATTTGTTTTCAATTGGTCCTTAACAGTTTCAATGGCTTGATTTTCAGAGTCTTTTTGACTACTAACTGAGACGTATTCTCCCATAGCCATTGAAACTGTTCCAGCCAGCATTCCAGCTAATCCAGAAACCAGGATTGCCCAGTGGCTAGTTGAAGCTCCGGCAACCCCCAATACAATTCCTGCAATTGAGAGAATGCCATCATTAGCACCCATTACACTTGCACGTAGAACATTGATTTTTTGAGCTAACGAAAATTTATGTTTTTTCTCCATAATAATGATCGAGCCTCTCTTATCTATAATTATTATAAAATCATAACAGTTATATTTTACCTAAAAATATGACGAAAGTAAATAGTTAATTAAATTTAATTTTATAGCATAAAAAAATACCCCATAAAAATTAGATTTTTTGTCTAAACTTTATGGGGTATTTTAGAATATGAACAGTTTTTATTTTTTGAATTTTCGAAGAATTCTCGATTTCATGGGATACTTAACTACATTCAATTCTCCGTTGTTTAGTTGAGCTAAATAAACATCAGGAATGATAGTATGCTGTTTTTTGAGCATTTCAACTAGTTGTGGTTCAGTGATTCCGGCACGTTCCATTACTAATTTATTAATTTGACCATCAGCAATAATTGGATAATTAATTGCCTGATCTTTAAAAGTAGTAACAGTCAGCTGACCATTTTGTTCTAGCGTTGCATTCTTGACATCGCGAAAATTACTAACTCCATCAGTTCTAAGCTTAAAGGCTAGCTCATTAGCGTTAACGCCGGTATTTAAAGCACGAGTTACATTTACTTTTCCATCCAAAATTAAAACTTGCGGTGTTCCGTTAATTAATTTATTAATCGAATTACTCTGACCGGTTAAAAATTTGATTGTAAAGACAATTACAGACCAAATCAAAAGAATGACAACGAATTGTAAAACGGTAATTTGTGAGTTATAGATAATTCCTCCGATTATTCCACCAAGAATATAATTTTGAAGTTGATCAAGTGCATTGGAAGGAGCCAGATTACCTTTACCGGATAGATTAATTTGTAATACTACCATAATTAATCCGACAATAAATTTCAGAGCAATCGACCCATAATCGACGCCATTACTGTCTGTCCCGCCAAACCCAAAGTTAAATTGAGCCTTAGTAATATGTTTAGGAGGATTTACTAACTGAGTTTCCTTTAGATTGTAATTTGATTGATCATTATTGAAATTAACTACATAATATTTTTTGCCAATCTGAACCGTCATTCCGTCGTTTAGAGCGTTACTGCTGGCATATACATCATCTACTGAGACATGTTTTTGATCAGCAATCTTTTTTAGTACCTGCACAGTCTGCCCAGTTTTGCTATCAGAATTCTGTTGTTCAAGAATCTGCCCAGTTTGAATTGCAATCACTAACGCCCCGGAAAGTGATACTAGAATAAACAGATTTCTAAAGCGGGGATTATTACGATTTCGATAGTAAAATAAACCAACCACGACGATAATAAAGAAAATCAAAGCCATTAAACCGATAAAAAGCTGGTTAGTAATGTTGTAATTATGTTTTAAATAATCGTATGAATATAAATTCAAGATATACACCTCAATATTAAGACTGAATTTTGTATGTAATCAAAAAATACCCACAACTAAAACTTTGGTTGCGAGTATTTTAAATTATTTGGCTTCTTTTTCTTGACACTCTTTACAAATTCCATGGACTTCCACACTAGTAACAGTTGGTTTAAAACCATCTTTACTAGCAGCTTCTTTTAAATGTTTATCAATTTCTGGGAATTCGGGATCATCAACATCGATAATTTTATTACAATTATCGCAGGTAGCATGAAAGTGAGGATGATCGTAAAAATCATAACGATAACCACCATCAACGCTAGGCATTTCGATGATAAGATTTAACTTTTTGAATAATCTCAAATTGTTATAAACAGTTGCCATGCTTAAGTTAGGAAATGTTTTTTCCAAAATATGAAAGATAGTTTCAACGGAAGGATGTTCATCAGTTTCAATCATGTATTTTAAGATAATTTGACGTTGTGGTGTAATCCGAACATTGTTTTCTTTCAAACGGTTCATTGCATTTTCATAACGTTTGTCTGTCATAATGACACCTCTATTCTAAACGTATTTTTTAAATCACAATTCACTATAGTACAACCTATTAGTACATTACAGTATATTCCTATTTAGGCATAAATTTCAAATAATAAACACTATGAATCTGATTTCCAAAAATTTTTAATTTCATTTTTGAGTTCGGTAGGATTGTGAGCAATCTGATAATTGCGCCAAGTTGGAGGAAACAACTCAGTGTAGCGTCGTTGTGTAAATCGGCGATCCATCAGTAAAATGATTCCTTGATCCTGATATCCACGAATTAAACGTCCTGCTGCCTGAAAAACATTATTTAATCCAGGTAACTTATAAGCATATTCAAAACCATGACCATTGTCTGCATCAAAATAATCTCTGATTAAATTTGTTTCTGAATTTAAGCCAGGCAATCCAACACCAACAATTCCAACGCCGATTAATTTGTCTCCAACCAAATCAATTCCTTCAGAAAAAAGACCTCCAAGCAGTGCAAATCCAACCACTGGATGTTTTTCAGGGGAATTAAATGCTTGTAAAAACTGAGTTCGCTGTTTGTCATCCATGTTGGTTTGTTGACGGATGGTATTTATTTCGGGAAACTTGGTTTTAAAAGCATCATAAACCATTTCTAAGTATACATTTGATGGTGCAAAAATTAAATAATTACCTTTTTTTTCTTTAATGAGGTCATAAATTGAGTCAATGATTTTATCAAGACTTTGTTCGCGTCTATGATAAGTTGTATCAATATAAGAAGTAATGATGATTTTTTGGTGCTTAGCGTCAAATGGTGATGGTAATTGATATTTTAAACTTTCGGGCTCGTCACCTAATACTTTTGTGTAATATTTCATGGGTGATAGGGTAGCAGAAAATAAAACGGCGCCACCACCTAAATCAAGAGTATCGGCAATAAAAGGACTGGGATCCATACAGAATAAACGAACAGTAATTTGATTCTCGTTAAGGAGTATTCTAAATTTAAAGTTAGGGCCAAAATACTCATCAATTTTTAAATAAGTTGTACATTGAAAGAAAAAATCGAGTATTTTGTCGGTAACATCACCTGGGGTTTGTTTTGCGAGCCATTTACGCAAAACCTGAACTAAATTTGTGATTGACTTAGTGAATTTTTCGTCCGTTTCCAAATAGTCATGCTCAGTTTGTTGTTCCTCGTGAAGTGGTTTTGCGATTCTTTTGAAATTTCTTTGGAGACTGCGTAGTTTAGTAATTACTGGCTGATCGTTTTCATTGTCTTTATGTAGCAACGATAGCAAGTCAGTAATTGCAGAATTAGATAAATTAGCAGAATACATTTCTCGTGAGCGATCTACTAAGTTGTGTGCTTCATCAACTAAATAAAAATTTTCCTTATTTTCAATTTCAAAAAAACGTTGTAAATGGACCTTAGGATCAAATAAATGATTATAATCGCCAATGATGATATCGCAAAATAAACTAGCATCTAATGAAAATTCAAACGGATCAAGGGTATATTGGCGTGCATACTTTTCAATTACAGCACGATCGATTTGATGATTATTTAACAAAAGTTCTTTTAAGGCCGGCTTTAGTCGATCATAGTAACCAATCATATAAGGATTTTCTTCTGGAGCAACTTCTTGTTCTTCTGGGAATTTGATTTTATCTTTGGCAGTTAACGTGATACTTCGAACTTTTAAACCATTATCGCTCATAAGACTAATTGCTTCTTCAGCTACTCGCCGCGTACTTTGTTTAGCAGTCAGATAGAAGATTCGTTTAATTTTTTCAGTTGCTAATATTTTGACAGCAGGAAAGAGAGTAGAAATGGTTTTCCCAGTTCCAGTAGGAGCTTCTGCAAAGAGATGTTTATTAAGTAAAGCTGATTTGTAAACAGCAGCAGCCAATTCATGTTGTCCAGCACGATATTTTCCAAAAGGGAAGGTTAAATTAGTAGTTGAAGAAATTTTTTCCGCATTTAACTGATCTTGTAACTGTAACCACTCTTCATAATCGTTAACCAACTGATCAAAAAATTTTGTAGCTTCAGTTTTACTGATGTTTTTTTCGGTTTTAGTAATAATTTCATCAGGAGTTTGCACATAGGTTAGTTGTAATGTGATTTTATTTAACTCTGGATGGGTATTCATTAGTAAATAAGCATAGGTTTGTGCTTGACCCCAGTAGAGCTTTAATTTATTTTCAGGAATATCCTTGAATTCAATGTCAGATGTTTTGATTTCTTCAATTGTAGCGGTCTGTTCTTCAAGAATTACCCCATCAGCACGACCGTGAATTAAAAATTCATGACCATTAATTTGGACAATTTTTTCTAAATAATATTCTGCTTGATAGTCACTTGATCGTTTCTTTTGCAGCTTGCGATGAATGCGAGAGCCAGTCTGTGCCGTGTTCATACTACTAAGACTGGTAGTTAAATCACCACTTCGTAAAATAAAGCCGACTAGATCTCTGACTCCTATCTTATTCACTAATTACACCTCCCTTGATTAATGACAAAGAAAAAAAGCAACTCGGAAAGTTGCTTTACTCTTCTGCCCATTGATTGAATTTGTTAGCATTTTTACCTAGATAATTGATTGCTTCTTTAGCTAACTTTGTTTTTTCTTGCTGACCGTCTTCGGGTTCAATATGATAGAAATCGCAAATGAAACCTTGAGCTAGGTTTTCATATTGATTTTTACGCCCATAACCATCATCTTCTAATAATTTATCAAGACCAGTTAAATCATTTTTCCCGGCTTCATAAAGTTGTTGGGCTAAATCAGGTTTGGGACCTAAGATTGATTCAGCATACTTAATTAAGAAATCATTCATATCAATCGCAATTTTTTCACGTTCTTGACGTTCAAGCTTCTTTTTAGACATTCGTTTCACCTCATGATTATTTTAAAATAGTTTGGAATTAAATGATAGCTTTAATGATGACTGCTGCGAAGATTATGACTACCTTTGACTTTGATACTATGCCGTTTATATCTTAATTTTTCATTATTACCGACAAAGTGAAAATGTTTCATTTTACCATTATATGGTTTGCCAGCTAATCTAATTTTAAACCATTCTTCCATGGTAGTAATAATACTTCGTGCAGCTGTTACTCGGCTAGGAATTTTCTCTTGTTCAGCAGCAGGCAAAATGTTAGTTTTGACTTGATTTTGTAGTTTTAAATGGTATTGAACTAATTCATTATTAAGTGGTTCATTACAATACAAATTAAACAATTTTTGAATTTCCCGCATGGCATCTTTTGAGTCTGTGGGATGATAGTATCTCTCTTCATTATTATTAGACATGATTTAAATACCTCGTATTAGTAGTATAGGCGAGATAGTTAATAAATGAAACCAATTTAGCGTAAAAGCATTATGTTAATGTCGGATGTGATACTATAGAATATGACTATTTTACGAGTTTAGGAGCAACAAGATACTATGAAAAATATTTTAGCAATTCATACTGGCGGGACTATTTCGATGTCACAAGATAAAGGTGGTGCTGTCGTTCCCAACACACAAAATCCGATTAGTAATGAAATTTCAGGATTAACAAATATTAATGTAATTAATGAAGAATTATTTAATTTACCATCACCACACATGACACCGCAAATTATGCTACAAGTAAAAAATCGCATTCAAAAGGCAATTGAAGAAGGTATTGATGGGGTAGTGGTAACTCACGGAACTGATTCTTTGGAGGAAACTGCTTATTTTCTTGACTTAACGCTTCCTAATGACATTCCAGTGGTAATAACTGGTGCAATGCGGTCTTCAAACGAAGTCGGGTCAGATGGTTTTTTTAATTTTAAATCTGCTATTCAAGTCGCAGCTTCAGATAAATCGAAACATAAAGGGGTATTAGTAGTTTTTAATTCTGCAATTTATGCAGCTCGTTATGTTACTAAAACCCATACTACTAGTGTAGACACTTTTAAAGCACCTATTTATGGGGCTTTAGGAACCATTGAGCATGGGCGTGTGATTTTTGCTCAAGAACTCATTGGCACTGAAACAACCGATATTGACCATGTGATTGAACCAGTTTATCTTTTAAAAACTTATACTGGAATGACTGATACGCTTTTTAAAGCGATTGATAAGGTTGATACTAAAGGAGTTGTGATTGAAGCGATGGGCGCCGGTAATCTGCCACCAAAGACAGTTTCAGCTGTTGAAAAGATGTTGCAACACAAGATTCCTGTGATTTTGGTATCGCGCTGTTTTATGGGATATGCACAACCAGTCTATGCTTACGAAGGTGGCGGAGTTAGACTGCAACAAATGGGGATTACTTTTAGTGAAAATTTAAATGGTCCTAAAGCACGAATTAAATTAATTGTTGGACTTAGTGCCGGTAAGACTGGCGACCAATTAAAGGAATATATGTCCAACGTAATTTCCTAATAGAATTGGGGGAAATAAATAATGAATAATTATCAAAGTAGTGAACTAATTAAAAATTTACATGATTCTCTCCAGAATCATACGTTAGTTAATGTGATTCAGGGCAGCTCGTCAATTTTTTACACCGGAATGGTGATTGCACTTGATAATCATGGTGTGATTTTAACTACGTATACTGAGGACGGATTAGCCAATGGTTTGGCATATTTAACTTTTGAAGACATTTCTGATGTTGATTTTTATAGTGAAGATATTACTAAAATGGAAGCTCGAATTGGTGCTGCTCAAAAGTTGGATTTAATTGGGATTAAACCAGCTGAAATCAAATTAAATCAAAAAGTAGACTTGCTAACACAGGTGTTAGGAAATTCATTTGTTTATCAGCAACCTATTTTATTAATTAAAAATAACGGAGCAATGATGGAAGGATTCGTAACTTCTTTAGGCAAGCGACAAGTACAGCTGTCAACTTTTGATAAATTTGATAGCAGTAATGGAGGACACGCGGATGTTTTAAAATCTGAAGTTCGTTCTATTGAATTTTTAGGTTTGGAATTAAATCTGCTGAGCAAGTCTAAAAAGCTTTTGCTTACTAATCACATTAAAACGGTTGAGGTTAACGAACAGTTGCAGATTTATGCTAGCTTGCAAAGAGCGATGGAAAGCGGACGTCGTATTATAATGATTCCTAAAATTAATCCGGAACTTTTTTTCATTGGTCAAGTTAAAGCGGTAAATGCAGAGGCTGTTATTTTTTCTGTCGTTGATATGAACGGTCAGTTTGGCGGTTATGAGTTAATCCGACTTGATGAAATTGGCGAGTTGGTGCTTAAAAGCGATTATCTACGACTTATTAATCATTTTGTCTCGCTTAATTTAGCCAACAATACTTATAAACAACCGATTTTAAATGATGAGCGCAGTTTTGATGATTCTGTTAATATGTTTGAAGCTTTGTTAAACCAAGCAATGGTTTTTAAACGTTTTTTACGGATTAAAACCAAAGATGGAGAAAGTTATTTTGGCGTTCCATTTAAGATTGGATCAGATCGTATTTCACTTCGTTATATTGATAAAAATAATCCATATGCTACAAAACGAAAGCGCATGAATATTAGCGAGATTGATGAAATTGCGTTTGATTATTTAGAAGCAGTTTTAGCTAGAAAACGGATTATGGGAATTAATTAGCATTTACTTTATGGGATGAAAGAATTTAAATCTACTTGTTCTAATTCTAATAATTTGACCTTTCGTTCAATTCCTCCAGCATAGCCAGTTAATTTGTTGTTTTTACCTACAATCCGATGACATGGAATTATAATTGAAATGGGATTGTGACCGATTGCACTACCTACAGCTCGGACGGCGTGGGGTTGATGTAAACTGTTAGCAACATCTTGGTAGGTCACAACTTTTCCTGTTGGGACGGACTTAATGATATTTAAAACTCTTTGACGAAATTTAGTAGTTTGGAGATGGATGGTAATATCTGTAGGGTTAGGATTGTTGCCAGCGAAATAATCATCTAACCAGTGGGTGGTTTTTTTAATTATTAACGTTTGACCATCTATTATTTTCGATAAGTCAAACTGTGCACCATAGGATTTTTGCCCTATAAACCATAATCCTAGCAGATTAGCTTGGTCACTTAGTAAAGTGATTGGACCAAGCGGTGATTGGTAGTTAGCTTTAATTAGCATTTAAATGAACCTTTCTAGCGAAGATAAAAAATGGAAAATTCTGATTATATTCAGAATTTTCCATTTTTTATTTGTTATGAATTAAAAACTCTTTGATAAACTTAACTTCATCAGGAGTTGGTTTATCCCACATACTTTTAATTGCGTGATAACGTTCAACTGTCATGTGTAAATTAACTGCCATTTGATTGTCATCGATATCATGTTTTTCTTCATACTTGATTAAATCAGTAGCAATTTTACTGAAATCTTCATCAATATAGGCCATTGTTTTCCTCCTAAAAATGCTGTGACTTCATTATAACGTAAATCAAGTTGATTTTTAAAAACTTATTTTAGAATTTGGTTGGTAATGATATCAGCGACGGCAAAATTATGATCGTCAGACAATGGATGTGGTAAAGTTGTGGTCATCCATTCTAAGCCTTGCAATGGAACTCCCCAGATGAATAATTGATTTTCTGTTTTACCATTATAGTTAATTGCCTGATAAGTCATTAAATCAACATCAACTGCTGGACTAGCTGTTTGTTGTCCATCAGCTAAGTGAAACAAGTGAGCGGTTATTAATCCTTGGTTTCGTAAGTTGATTAATAATGGGTTATTAGTTTTTTCAAGATTAGGTTTTGGAACTCGTGCCTCAATTAAAGCATTAACTTGGAAAACTTCTTTTGGATATAATTTAGACCGTGCAATAAACTTTTGATTGGCTCCAATAACTTGTAATTGTGGTCCTAAGATAGTGACAATATGTGCTTTCATCAAGGCTTGTAATTGCCGATAGCGTAGTAATGGTGGACCAGAGGTTAGAAAACCAGAAAATGAATTAAACAGCTGTAAGAATTTAGTGACATAATCATCATCGGACAATAAATGTTGAGAAACTATTTTTTGAATGGTAGTTCGCAAGTCAACTATTTTTGATAATGCACCAGTTACTGGAGCTGCTTTTGTACCTAATTTGGCATCATTAATAATTAATTCCATCCATTGTAAAATGATTTTTTGATAGCTTTCAATTGTTGAAATCGAGACGCCAGCAACGGGGTTTAAAATGAGATCCCAATCTAAAATATCTGCACTTTTAAAGTGATAACTACCAATGAAAGCGGACCGATCATCTGATTTTAAAAAGCCATCTGCAAAATCTTTAGCCTCATATTGAGGATACTTTTCGTTAATCAATAAAGGATAGTATAAATATTCAATTTCAGCTTTTAATAATTCAATAAATTTATTGAATGGTAATTTTCCATTCACCAGATTTTTTTGAATCGTAGTTTGATTTAAAAAGACAATAGGACGATTTTCACCAGCTTTTTGCTGATTAAGTGCCTTAGGGTAATAAGGAGCACCACGACGTGAACCAGCATAAATTTGCGGTTCACGACCAGATTGATGGTATGTTAAGGAACCATCAGTATTTTTAGTATAACTTCCACCTCGTTCGATGGTTAATTCAGTTAAATAATCAAAAAACGATAATCCCATTCCGCGAATAATCACTTTTTCATGCGGTTGAATCTTTGTAAAGTTAGCTTCAGCCGGATAAGTTGGCAAAAAATATTGTAAATTGTTTTTTTGTGCATATTTTTTTAATGAAATTTCATCTTCTGAAAGTTGATTAGTAGAATTACCAGTGCTTAACACTAATGAATCAGTTGTAACTATATTTTTTTCGGTAGCAAGCTTAAATTTATCGTCAATTTTTTGCGCACCATTTACTTTTTCCTGATGAAAATTAAGCTTAATATTTTGTGGAAGATTATCTTTTAATAGAGTGTAAAACCATTGGGCATAAACGCCAAAAAGAGCTCGAGGAGCATAATCATTTGGATTTAATTTTTTAATGACTGATAGAAAATTCTGTTCATAATCTCGATCTTTTATAAATTCAACAGCAGATTTGCTTTGCGTCCATTCATAAAAAGTCGGACCAGTTACTTTGTTTTTGCCAAAGTCATTAAATAAAGTAACTAATTGCGCAGATGAATTCATAATTAAATCTAATGACTGAGTTGTTTGCCAAACTCGACCGCCGATTGGACACGGATCATAAAGATCGAGTTGAAGTTTGTCATTTGAATTAGCTTTGTTAATAAGATTAGCAGCAATAATTAAGCCGCGAGGACCAGCTCCAATAATACTAATATTCATGTTTAAGACTTCCTTTCTAATTAACTTTAGCATAGTGGCAAACGAATCTCACTTATGTTTATAATGGAGATGAAAATTTTATGTTGCGGGAGGGATTTAGATGGGAACGGGAATTCCTGAAACAATGGAACAAGTTCATGCTTTGTTGAACGAAATGCAGCAAAAGGGCCATCAAATAACTGAGGATGAGTTAATTTATCAAACTGTTCAAGACTTATTACAAACTTATCTTGATGCTGCTGAAGAAGGACACTATGATTCAGTCAAAGCCGTTGATCAGCAAACACTTGAAATTGTTAGTATTACTGGCAAACATTTGGGAATATATCAAACTAAGTCAGCTAGCTTGGTAGATGAATTTAAGAATAATGCTTTCAAAATGACGCTTGACTTAGAAGAAGCTGCTAATAAAGTGGTTGCTGGTAGATAGTAGTTGTAATTTTGTATAATATTTATTAAAGTTAATAGTAACAGGCGCCCTTAGTGTAATGGATAGCACATGAGATTTCGGTCCTCATGATCTCGGTTCGATTCCGAGGGGGCGCATTAAATATTGAGTTGATTTAACGAAAGGAAAAAGTTGTGAATTATACATTTAATGAAGACGATAAAAAACAACTTATTTCTGTTTTCAAAGCATTATCTGATTCTTTGCGGATAGAGATCATTAAATATTTAAAGGAAACTGATTCAGAAATAACTTGTGGAGAAATTGGGAAAGTAATGAAAATTAGTAAAACCTCGGGATCTTATCATTTCAAAATTTTGGAAAAAGCTGATTTGATTACGACTCGCAAAGATGCGAGAGAAAAATATATCAAGTTAAATCAAGCTACTTTTGAAAAATATGTTACTAATTTTTGGAATAACTTATAGAAACTATGAAGTTAGAAAATAAATCTTAGTTGTATTTTTATAATTATTGTCTCTTTTGTATTTAAAAAGTTAAGTTTAATAATGTTATGTAACCGTCAAAGGAGCTAACGTATGAAAAAAGCACTATTCATTATTTTAAATGATTATGCTGATTGGGAAGGTGCTTATCTCTCTAGCCAACTAAATCAAGATAGTAATTGGCAAGTTAAAAATGCATCTGTTAATAAAAAGGTGAAGTCTATTGGTGGTTTTACAACATTAGTGGATATGTCAATTGACCAAATTGTTCCTAATTTTGATTTATTAATTTTAATTGGGGGAAATTCATGGAATCTAAAAAATGATGAATTAGTAGATATCATCAAAAAGTCATTATCTGATAATGTTACCGTTGGTGCAATTTGTGGTGCTGTTGATTTTTTAGCCCAAAATGGTCTTCTAACAAATTATAAACATACTGGAAATGCTCAGTTTCTTTGGAGCAATTATAAAAATTATATTAATTCTAACGATTTTTATGAAAAACAAGCTATAAAAGATCGTAATTTAGTAACTGCCAATGGTACTGCACCATTAGATTTTACTGAATTGGTTTTACAAGCTGTTAAATTTAACATTCCAGAAAAAATTCATGAAAGTGTAGAATTATATCGATTAGGATTTTATGAATATTGTAAAAAATATGGTAATCCATATAAATAATTAATTAGGTTGTTAATAAAAATCATATCAGAGCACATTAAACATTAATGTGTTCTGATATGATTTTTGTTTTATTTCAAATATTTATTCTAAATTTGAAGTTAAAGTGTGTTCTAAGATAGTGTTGATTGATGTAACTACCAAGTAAATAATACCTAATGTTTTTGAAATATATAAATACGGTAATATTCCAGTGCTACCAAAAAATAACCGTTTCACTACAAATTCTTCCAATGCTCTTTAATCTATGATCTGATTTTGGGGCCATTAACATACCCCAGTAAATTAAAATCAGTGCTGGTAAAATCAAACCAATAGTTAAAGAATGTATATTTATTCCAGCTTTTACAATCAAACAAATTGTAAATATTTTACAAAACAAGAATCTAACAACATCATTTAAATTTTTTATCATTATTGTTTACCTCGCCTTAAAAATAATATGAGCAAATTGGGAACATGCAATAATTAATATAATAACAATTATTTTTATCCATAACTCCCTTGTTCCGTACATAATCCATAAACAAATACAGACTAATTCGCATAAAAAAATAAATATTTCATGTATAACAACTCCACTTTTATAATAAAATCACAGATAAATATTAAAATTACAAAATATATTAACTTATAATATATCTATATTGTAATTACATCAAACAATTATTTGCTCTTGTTGATTTTAAAATACGTGTTAATCTAAAATAGTACAAAAACATTTGAACTATTTTATTACTAAAAATTTTAAAAAGGAGAAATAATGATAAAAAGAAAATATAATCCAAAATGGATTTTAATTTTAACTTCACTGGGCTTCTTTATGTCCATGATGGATTCCATGATTGTTACTACTGCATCAACCGCAATTAGAAATGATTTCCATATTTCAGTTGATATGTTGCAGTGGGCGCTAAATGCTTACAACATTACAATTGCTGCGGTGTTGCTAGTAGGAGTTGCTCTTGGAGAGAAATACGGTAGAAGAAAGATATATAATTTAGGGATTTTGGTGTTTACCATTGGATCGGTGTTATGTGCGTTATCACCCAATATTGTTATGTTAATTACTGCTAGAATTATTCAAGGTGTAGGTGCTTCTGTAATGACTCCAATGTCAATGGCAATTTTAACTAATTCAATTCCTGATGCAGAAAGAGGAAAAGCTTTAGGGATTTGGAGTGGAATTGGTGGATTGGCATTAATTATTGGCCCATCATTAGGTGGACTGATTGTCTCTCAATTATCTTGGCAATGGATTTTTTGGATTAATGTTCCTATTGGAATTGTAACAATCTTTTTATCAAATAAATTTCTACCTGAGAGCAAGGGTTCAAGTAGTCCAATCAAGCCTTTAGATGCTTTGTTAGTAATTATTAGTTTTGCTACAATGATTTTAGCTTTAACTGAAGTCACGACTTCTAAAAATATCATGCTTCCTTTAGCCATTGGTGTGTTCAGTATTTTAATTGGGATTTGTTTCATCATCAGACAACATCATGAAAAATATCCTATGATTCCTTTGAGTTTGTTCAAATCTAGCATTTTTTCAGGAGGTAATATTGCAACCTTTATGTTGTATGCTTCAATGTATGGAGTTGTATTTTTCTTACCTCAGTTTTTACAGGCAGTTGCTCATAACAATGCTTTAGGGGCAGGATTGAAGATGTTACCCTGGACAGGAACCCTAGTAGTAATAGCTCCCTTTGCTGGTAAAGCAGTTGATAAATTTGGTGAGAAAATTATCGCCATTTTGGGTTTGTTATTACAGGGATTAGGATATCTTTTATTGGCAATTTTTGTTACAGCGCAAACATCTTACGCGGTAATGGTAATTCCATTGATAATTTCTGGAGCAGGTTTATCAATGGCTGGTCCTGCTTTACAAAAGGCAGTTCTTGATGCTGTTAATAAACAAGAAATCGGGAAAGCATCTGGAATTTATAATGTGTTTCGTCTTTTAGGTGGAGCCGTTGGTACTGCAATTGCGGTAATTGTGTTCTATAAATTTGGAGGCATCATTTCAGATTTATTGTTTGCTAACGGATTTAAAGCAGCTATGTTAAGTTCAGCAGTTGTTTCGTTTATTGGAATGTTTTTCTGTATTCGTTTTAAAAGATGATATTTTCTAGATATGGATTGATTTATTAAATTATTCATTGAGAGAACGACAGAATTGTTGCTCTCTTTTTGTTTTTTCATTATACTTAATCACACTATTAAATTCGATAATAATTAAGAGCCCCTAGGTTAATTCTAGGGGCTCTTAATTGCCTGAAAGGAATGATAAGATGACTATTTTAAAAAATGCCAGTAAGAAATTTCACATTTCAATTATATTTGCAGTGCTGGCAGCAGCTTTGATGGTGTTAGCTACTCTCTGGCAACCAAAGTTATTGCAAAGTATTATTAATGCGATTATGAAGCAACAATCTAATAAAATTATGAGCATTGGCTTCTGGTTAATTACGATTGCTGTGATTGGTTTAATTGCAGGAGTTATTAATACCATTATGTCGGCTAAGGTTGCGCAGGGAATGGCAGCTGAGATTCGTGAGGCAGCATTTCGTAAAATTCAAACATTTTCTTTTGGTAATATCGAACAATTTTCTAGTGGAAATTTAGTTGTGCGGTTGACTAATGATATTAATCAAATTCAAAATTTGATTATGATTTTATTACAATCACTGGTTCGAATTCCGTTATTGTTTATTGGTAGTTTTATTTTAGCGATGATTACGATTCCCCAACTGTGGTGGGTTATTGTCTTGTTGGTAATCATTATTGGCTGTATTACGTTCTTTTCTTTTGGAGTGATGGGAAAACATTTTAAAAAGATCCAGCATCTAATTGATAAAGTGAATGAATTAGCTAAAGAAAATTTGATGGGAATTCGAGTAGTAAAATCATTTGTACAGGAAAAAAGACAAACTCAAGGATTTGCGAATACTAGTGATCAATTAATGCATGAAAACATTTTAGTAGGCAATGTTTTTTCAATGTTAATGCCATTATTTATGTTAGTTGCTAATATGGCGATTGTTGTATCCATTTATTTTGCGGGTGATTTAGTACGTGCTAATCCGTATGTAGTTGGCGCTATTACATCGTTTACTAACTATTTAATGCAGATCATGATGGCATTAATTATTGGAGGTATGATGTCAATGATGGCCAGCCGTGCTTTTGTTTCTTTAGGTAGAATTAAAGAAATTATGGATACTAATCCAATGTTAAAATATCCTGATAAACCAATTCAAAAACTTGATGGATCAGTAGAGTTTGACAATGTTTCGTTTGTATATCCTGATGAAACAAAGTCAACCCTTAAAAATATTTCTTTTCATGTGAATCCTGGGGAACGAATCGGAATAGTTGGAGCAACCGGTTCTGGGAAAACGACATTGGCCCAGTTAATTCCGAGAATTTTTGATGCGACTAAGGGAGTTGTCAAAGTTGGTGGTATTAATGTCCAAGACGTTAATGAAACTAGTTTACGCAATGCAGTAGCTTATGTTTTACAACGTCCGATTTTATTTTCAGGTACGATTGCGGATAATTTGCGACAGGGAAAACGAGATGCTAATGAAGCCGAAATGAAGCGAGCTAGTAATATTGCTCAAGCTAGCGAATTTATTGATACTCGTGAACAAGGTTTTGCAGCTCCAGTGGAAGAACGGAGTAGTAACTTTTCTGGAGGACAAAAGCAAAGGTTATCGATTACACGAGGAGTGATTGGAGATCCGAGTGTGTTAATTTTGGATGATTCAACTAGTGCCTTGGATGCCAAATCAGAAAAATTAGTTAAAGAAGCCTTAGATAAAAAAATGAATCATACGACCACGTTTATTATTTCAGAAAAAATTTCCTCTGTGATTAACGCAGATCGAATTCTGGTATTGGATAAAGGAAAGTTAGTTGGATTTGGCACTCATCAGGAATTATTAGCTAATAATCGAATTTATCAAGAAATTTATCAAACGCAAAAAGGGAAACGACAGGAAGGAGATCAGTAATGCAGGATTTTAAAACAGTAGTTAAATTTTTCTATCATTATTTAAAACCATACAAACTTTTCTTCTTTTTGAGTGTCATCTTAGTGCTTTTTGCAACTGCGATGCAGGTAATTGCTCCTTTATATATGGGAAAAGCGATTTCTGAATTAGCTAATTATGCCATTGAACTTAATAAAGGAATTAATGATAAAAGTAAATTTGTTCAGGTTGTAACCTTGTTAGGAATTTTCTTTTTTCTTTCAACTTGTGCAACTTTTTCATATAATTGGCTGTTAAACCGGGTAACGGGTTATGCTACCAACAAAATGAGAATTAGTTTATTTGCTAAACTACAAACTTTACCAATCAGATTTTTTGATACTCATTCTGATGGTGATATTTTAAGTCGTTTCACTTCTGATATTGACAATATTACAAATGCCATGAATGAAGCCATGGGGTCAATTATGGCCAATATTATTTTGTTTGCGGCAATCATTTTTATGATGTTTAAAGAAAGCATCCCAATGGCACTAGTAACGATGTCAACTGTCCCAATTTCATTATTGTTAATTGCCTATTTTATTAAAAAAGCACGCTACTATGTTAATTTACAGCAAGCTGAAGTTGGTAAATTAAATGGGTACATTAATGAAAAAATAAATGGTTAAAAAATAATTATCACGAATGGACTCCAGGATGAAACAATTGCTGGTTTTGTAACTGAAAATAATAAAGTTAAAGCAGCGACGTATAAAGGACAAGTCTTTTCCGGAATTTTATTTCCATTGTTACAGGGAATGTCACTGATTAATACAGCCGTTGTAATCTTTTTTGGTGGTTGGTTAGCATTGCATTCAGGTGGAAATCGAGTGGTTGCCTTAGGTTTGATAGTGGTGTTCGTTCAATATTCATCCCAATTTTATCAACCAATCACTCAAATTTCTTCACAGTATAATATGTTACAGCTTGCGATGACAGGTGCTAAACGGATTAGCTCATTATTAGATCAGCAATCTGAAATTAGTCCAAAGGATGGTAAGAAGATAACCGGTATCAAGCATGATGTTGCATTTAATGATGTTCACTTTGGTTATGATCAAAATCATGAAATTTTACATGGGATTTCAATGAAAGCTCCAAAAGGTAAAATGGTAGCATTGGTAGGTCCAACTGGTTCTGGGAAAACAACCACCATTAATTTATTAAATCGTTTTTATGATGTAGATTCCGGATCAGTTACGTTTGACGGAACAGATGTTCGTCAGCTGAATTTAGCTAGTCTGCGTAAACAAGTCGGAGTAGTCTTACAAGAAGCAGTTTTATTTTCTGGGACAATTCGTGATAACATAAAATTTGGCAGACCAGAAGCTTCTGATGAAGATATGATTGATGCTGCTAAGCAGGCCAATATTCATGATTACATTATGAGTTTACCTGACGGTTATGACACTAAAATTGATAATGATAATTCTATTTTTAGTACTGGTCAGAAACAGTTGGTTAGTATTGCCCGAACGATCCTAACCAATCCGTCATTATTAGTTTTAGATGAAGCAACCTCAAACGTTGATACGGTGACAGAACAAAAACTACAAAAAGCCATGGATAACGTAATTGATGGACGGACTAGTTTTGTGATTGCCCATCGTTTAAAAACAATTTTAAATGCCGATGAGATTGTAGTACTTAAGGATGGAAAGATTATTGAACGTGGAAACCACGCAGAATTATTAAAACAAAATGGATTTTATGCTCAGTTATATCGAGATCAATTTTCAATTTAATAGATAAAAAAAGAGGATTCTGTATGTCAGAATCCTCTTTTAAATTATTAAATTATTTAGCTTCCATTTCGTCTTGGCTTACCCATTTATGGTTAACGTATTCTTTACCACCATTAGTTGGGGTGAAGGTAACAGCATAAGCGGGTCCTTTGCAAACCTGGACAATTGTTCCCTTAGCACCTTTCATACCCTTCATATGGTTTGCTTCCACAGTTACTTTATCGCCTTTTTTAAAGTTCTTTTTGTCACCTTTAAGTTCGGTTTTAACAACATATTTGTGATTTTTAACTTCTTGGCCGCCATTTGTAGGAGTGTAATCAATTACATAAAGTGGACTATCGTATGCCCCAGTCACTTTAGCAGTTGCACCTTTCATACCAGTCATATGATCAGCAGTTAATTTTACACTTGATCCAACTTTATATTTGGGATCATTAGCTTTCTTTAAATCAGTTGGCAATGAATTTTTATGTTTCATTTTCATATCCATATTCATATTATCCATTGAACCGTTTTTGGACATTTCACTATTCATGTTATTATTGGATTGATTAGTTGCAGCATGTGCGCTGATTCCAACACCAGTTAACGCAATCGATAATCCAGCAACAGTTGTTAAAGCAGTTAAAGTTTTTTTCATTGATAGAGCTTCCTTTCAATTAAAGCATCATTATATTTTGCACAACCAAGTTTATTGTAACTCAATTTAGATAGATGTATTAACAAATAGCTTAAATTAATTAAATATAAGTTGACAACTAAATTCAAATAATTTAACATAAAAACATCTTGAAAGTAGTAATTCTTTTTATTACGTATAGCGAGTATTCGAATTAGTGAAATGGAATACCGTGATGGGGAATGAAGGCAGTCAAGCTTGATTAAATAAATTAAATGTTCTTAATTAAAATTAAGACACTAAGGTATTAAGTGTAAGCTTAATATAAAATAAGGTGGAACAGTGTTATAAACGCCCTTGTACGAAAGTACGAGAGCGTTTTTTGTTTTTATATTTTTTGAGGAGGAAAGCAATATGTATGATTTTTCAAAGCAAGACCCGACCATTTGGAACGCGGTACAAAAAGAGGAAAAAAGGCAAGAAGATGTTATTGAATTAATTGCATCCGAAAATTTGGCATCCAAGGCCGTTCGAGCGGTTCAAGGATCAGTTTTGACAAATAAATATGCAGTTGGTTACCCAGAAAGTCGAGTTTATACTGGCAATGAAGCAATTGATGTGATTGATAATGTTGCTCGCGACCGAGCTAAAAAACTTTTCAATGCTGAATACGCTAATGTTTTCCCTCATTCAGGTACTCAAGCTAATCAAGCGGTTTATTCTGCCTTTTTAAAACCAGGGGATAAAATTTTGTCAATGAGCGAACACGCTGGTGGACATTTTACTCATGGACAAAAGCATAATTTCTCAGGTAAGCTATATGATTCATATTTTTATGGAGTGGACCCTCAAACTGAGCGATTAGACTATGATGAAATTGCTCGAATTGCCCATGAAGTACAACCAAAATTAATTATTGCTGGAGCGTCAGCATATAGTTACGTGATTGACTGGTGGAAATTTAGAGATATTGCAGATGAAGTGGGTGCTTATTTAATGGTTGATATGGCACACATTGCTGGCTTAGTGGCTGGTGGAGTTCATCCTAATCCAGTTGACGTGGCGGATGTGGTAACTTCCACTACGCATAAAACATTGCGCGGACCACGGGGAGGAATGATTTTAGCGAAACGACAGTATGCTGAAAAATTAAATCATGCTGTTTTCCCGGTTTCGCAAAGTGGAACTTTAGAACAGGTGGTAGCAGCCAAAGCAATTGCTTATCAAGAAGATCTGCAACCAGAATTTAGAGAATATACCAAGCAAATTATTAAAAACGCTCAGGCAATGGCAGCTGTTTTTAAACAATCAGATCAGATTCGTTTGGTCTCAGGCGGGACTGAAAATCATGAAATGACTTTAGACTTGAATGCAACTAGTCTAACTGGCGCAGAAGCAGCCGACTTATTATACTCAGTTGGGATTGCAACAAATAAAGAATTATTACCTCTCGAAGTTGGTGATACGATGGAAGGAATTCGCGTTGGGACTCCCACAATTACTAGTCGTGGTTTTAATGAAACTGATGCTGCTACAGTGGCTGAATTAATTGTAAAAGTTTTGAATCATCCAACTGATAAGGATCAATTAGATGAGGCTAAAAAGAAAGTTGCTGAATTAACGAAGCGTCATCCAGCTACTCGATAAAAATAAAACTCATTCCCGATTGCGGGAATGAGTTTTTTTAATGTTTTATTTGTTAACAGGGACATCTTGAACAATTTGAACGATTAATTCTACTGCTTTTTGCATTGTTTGTAATGAAACGTATTCAAAACGACCATGCATGTTTTCTGGTCCAGCAAAAATATTTGGCGTTGGGGTGCCTAAAAACGAGATTTTTGAGCCATCAGTTCCACCACGCACTGGGAAAATATGAGGTGTAATTCCAACTTGTTTCATGGCTGTTTCCACTAAGTTAACTGGGGTTAAGTCCTTCTTTAAGACATCTGCCATATTGTAATATTGGTCATAAATATTGATTTCAACCCGATTTTTACCATATTTTTGATTGAACTTGTCAGCTAAATCTTTAATAACAGCTTTTCGTTTTTCAAATTGATCATGGTCAAAGTCTCTAATAATATAATTTAAGGTAGCATTGTCGATGGTTCCTTTCATATCAGTTAATAAATAAAAACCTTCGCGTCCTTCGGTATTTTCTGGACGTTCATTGTCAGGTAACTGTTCGTGAAAATCCATCGCTAATTGTGATGCATTTACCATTACATCTTTTGCTTCTGCGGGGTGAACATTAGTACCGTTGAATTTGACGTCAGCAGCAGCGGCATTAAATGTTTCATATTCTAGGTCTCCTAGGGGACCACCATCGACTGTGTATGCATATTTAGCGCCAAAGTCTTTAACATCAAAATGATCAGCCCCAGTGCCGATTTCTTCATCAGGACCAAAAGCAATCACAATATCGCCATGTTTAAGTTCTGGATGGTTAATTAAATACTGCATAGCATCCATGATTTCGGCAACCCCAGATTTGTCATCAGCACCTAAAAGAGTCGAGCCATCAGTCGTGATGAGTGTCTGATTGGCATAATTTTTTAAGCTGGGGAAAACACTAGGATCAAGCTGATATTGACCATTTTGGTCTAAGTCAATTACAGAATGACCATCATAGGATTCGATAACTTGTGGCTGAATATTTTCTGAATTAAAATCAGCACTATCCACATGGGCAATGAAGCCAATTTTGTCACGTTTTTGGGTGTCATTTGCTGGTAATTCTGCAAAAACATAGCCATCTTTAGGATTAGTTCGAACCCTTTGTAGTCCCATTTTGCTAGCTTCCTGTTTTAATTGATTCAAGAAAGCAATTTCTTTAGGATCAGATGGGATGGTTTGAGAATCTGGATTAGAGCGGGTATTGGTTTTAACGTAACGTAAAAAACGATCTAATAAATTTTCTGTTGTCATAACTCTATCTCCTCTATTAATTTAACTAATATCATAGTATAAATTTAACACGGATTGTTATTATTTTGCTTTTTTTGCTGAATTAATTTTAAAATTGGCTATAATTAAAGTGAAACATAAGAGGGAGAGATTACGATGGATGTTGATATTGAAGTAAGCGAGGGTCATATTAATGTAGTTGGTCCGTTTGATTTGAATTCAGAAGCTGGCAACGAAGAGTTTGTGCGCTTTTGGAACCAATTTATTACCCAGCAGGTTCGAGTAATTATGGATGAATTAGGGGATAAAAAATTTGCAGCGATTGTCCAGAAATCAAATGAAATTGGGATTAATGCTATTCCAGATCCATTAAAGATCCAAATTAAGTTAACAGCAGAGCCAGATAAAGATGATAAAACTCAAACCCGTTTGTCAGTGGTTGGAGTATCATTTAGTCCTGATTTAAGTGATGAAAAGGTGTTATTTATTTTAGGTTATATTAATGCTGCTATTACGGGCGCATAAAAAAACGATTAGGAATCGGAAGAGTGGTAAATTCAGATTCCTAATCGTTTTTTATTTTCATAGTTAAGATTAAAAATCCTGAACTCCAATTGGAATTCAGGATTTTTGTTTAACGATCTGTTGGTGTTAGCACTACTTCATCAGCATAATTCATATTGGTATTTTCAGGGAAGTAAACACCATACCAGAGAATAAAAGTATAAATAGTGAAAATCTTTTGCATACTTGATTTACCTTCAGCATGTTGTTTAAGGATATAGTCCAAATTGTCCACGTTGAAGAATTTTTGGGCAATATCAGAATGAAAGGCTTTTACAATTCGTTCATGATATTTTGGATCATTAATCCATTGTGCAATTGGAGATGGAAATCCAAGTTTTTCTTTGTCGGCTACGACTTTTGGAACTTGGGAAGCAGCGGCTTTTCTAAATGAAACTTTGGTAACCGGCTTGCCATCCTCAAATGTGATTCGAGTTTTAGTTGGCATAGTAGCAGCGAAGTTAGCAACCACTTTGTCAACTAAAGGAGTTCGTACTTCTAAACTGTTGGCCATGCTCATTCGATCAGCCTTATGCAGGATATCAAATGGCAACCAGGTATTAATATCGAAGTATTGTTCTTGTGTTACTTCGTCTTGGTTAGCGACATCATCGAAAATGTGTTTGGTATATTCAGCAGTATCACGATTCAACGCTGGATTCTTTAAGACTTTAGCACGATCAACTTCATCAAAGACGTAGTTAACTCGGTAGTAACGACGCCACAATGGTTCAGCACCACGGATTAAGAAACGACGTCCATGGAAGCGAGGGAACTTAGCGGCAATTTTACCCAAAGCACTACGAATAAATCCAGGAACTAATTTTTGATAACGTTCAAAAGTAAATGCTTCTAGGTAAGTGTTATAACCGCCGAAGAATTCATCTGCACCTTCACCGGAAAGACTAACAGGAACGTCTTTTCTAGCTCCTTGGGAAAGATAAAAGAGTTGTGGTGCAGATGGATTAGAAAGTGGTTCATCCATGTAATACATCATTGTTGGTAAGAAATCAAAGTAATCATCACCAGTCATGGTTAAAGCAGTATTAGGTTGGTCAAGTTCTTTGGCAAACTTGGTTGACCAGGATAATTCACTAAATTTAGAGTCATTGAATCCGATTGAGAAAGAATGAATTGGTTGTAGTTTAGCGGCTTCAGTAAAGACATAACTAGAATCAACTCCACTAGATAAGAAACTACCAACGGGAACATCTGCAATCATATGTGCTTTTACAGAATCAGCTACTAAGCCTTCAATTTTTTTAGCATCTTCATCAATTGTTTGATTATGATCAATGTGGTCGTAATTATATTTGTAGTAAGTATCGGTGGTTACATTACCATCTTTGTAAACGAAATATTGACCAGGCATTACTTTATAAACATTTTTAAACATTGTTTCCTTAGAAGGAATAAATTCAAAACTAAGTTGAATTGCCAATAAATCTTCGTTTAATTGTTTATTAAAGTTGGGATTAGGCAAAAATGATTTGATTTCTGATCCCCACATAAAGTTTTTGCCATCATCATAATAGTAAAGCGGCTTGATACCGAAGTGGTCACGAGCACCAAAAACTTGATGTTTCTTTTGATCATAGATTACAAAGGCAAACATACCTCGAAGTTTGCTAAGCAACTTTTTAGGACCCCAAGCTTCATAACCGCGAATCAATACCTCTGAATCACAATCAGTTTTAAAAGTTTGTCCAGCTTCAATTAATTCTTTTTGTAAATCTTTGTAATTATAAATTTCACCATTAAAGGTTAAAACATCGGTTTTGTCATCACCATACATTGGTTGAGCTCCGTGAGCTAAATCAATGATTGATAAACGACGAAATCCCATTGAAACATCTTCATTTTGAAAATATCCGCTATCATCAGGACCACGATGTTTAATCTTATCAGCCATATTTTTGATGGTCTCTTTATTGGCGATGCCATCTTGATTAATATATCCAGTAAATCCACACATATTATTTACTCCTTTGTTTAATTAAATCAGAATTTAAAATTTCTATACTTTCTATTTTACGTGAAATCCCATTTTTTTCCAGCTAAAACAGGTTAACATTTGTCTAAGAAAAGGTTACATTACTGATTAGAATGGGCTTAGACAAATGTTACATGGTCATTTTACTGTGAGTCGTTTAAGCGGGAAAATAATGGCTATTAAGATACTAGCAGTCATAGTTAAAGTTAGAATCAATATGCCAATTAAATTTGCTGGATTATGAAATAAAGCAAAATTGTGATAAATATAAACATTTAAAATATATCCAGTTGCAAAAACCGCAAGAAAGATTAGGGGAACGACAATCATTAATTTCCGCATCAGCGGCTGATTATCAGTAATTGTTTTCCAATGACTTTCATAGAGAAAAATAATTGATAAATCAATAATTAAAAGTGGTGTAATCCAGAGATTTTTAAGTGAAAATGGAGTTAATAAAATCACTAAACTAGCCAAAATTAAAACTAGGTCAAAGTAATACGCATATTTACTAATATAACCCCAACGTTTATAACGAATTAATTTGGTACGATAACTTATTTTCGCATCATGATTTGATTGTTTGCCATCGCTAATTAATTGACTAGTAGGAATATGATATAAATCCGCTAGTTGATTAACGAGATCAAAGTTTGGAAGGCTGCGACCAGTTTCCCAACTAGAGATGGTTTTTCTTGATACATTTAATCGATTAGCAACTTCTGATTGGGTTAAATTCTGCTGCTGGCGAGTCTGTTTTAATTTTTCCGCAAGATTCAATGATTTTCCCCTTTCATTAATAATTTTAGGCAATAAAAAAGCTTACTGAATTCCTCCAGTAGGCATTCTGATCCTAAAAGCTTATTTTTTAGGTAATAATTTATTATCTAATCCAGTTCTCACAATTAAGACGTCACAAGGGGCATGACTATTAACGAAGCTGGCAACTGAACCCTCAAAGATTCTTTCAGCAGCATTTTTACCAGTTGCTCCCATCATAATTAAGTCGGTATCGTAGTCATGAGTAAAATCATAAGTAATAATATTTTTAGGACTACCAAAACGAACATGCATATGAATATCAGTAATTCCAGTTTTTTCTTTGGTGATTTTAACTAAATTTTTTAGGTAAGAGATTTGATCATCAACCATTTGTGTAATGGCATCGCTATCAATCACTCCATAACTAAATCCAAAACTTGTGGTATTTAGTACATTTAAAACATCGACACGGGCTTGATTACGCATGGCAACTTCTGCAGCCTTGAGTAAAGTATCTTCAGAAAGTTTCGAACCATCGACAGGAACTAAGATACGTTTGTATTCATTTAACATAATGATCCTCCAATTAATTTTTTACTGGCAACACTTGTTCAGCAGTAGTTAAAAGATGATGATTTATTTTTTGTTGTAATTCGTTTAACCAAAATCCATCATGTAGGTCTAATACCTGATCTAAAGCATAAACATATAAATGATAATTATGCGGTTGGTCAGGAGGTGTAGGTCCAGTATAATGTTCGTTTAAAACTGGATTTTGTTCATTAATTAAACCACCTGCAAGACTGTTTTTCCCAAGAGTCATTTTTATAGAACCGTCTTGACTACTATTTTCGGGAATTTGAGTTGTTTTTGGATTGATATTAGCTGCAACCCAATGAATGAAAGTAAAACCACAAACTGGGATAGCATCGTCATCTAATAAAACAAGAGCTAAATAAGCAGCTTGTTCTGGTACTGATTCAATTTTGATTGGGAAAGAAATAATTGGATTGGAACCAATTTTATCTTTAGCAGGTGCATGTTTAGTATATTTATCTGGTAAATATCCATTTATTAGTGGAACATTAATTTTCATAATCAATTCCTCCTAAATTTATTATAACTTAAAAATAAATGAATATAAAAAATAAGGAGTCCGAAAACTCCTTATTTAACGAAAGTTAGAACATAAAATCCTTGTCCATTTTGAGTAATTGTGTAGTTATTATAACCAGCATCAAGCCATTGACTTTGGGTTGTTTTAGCCCAATTTTTAGCATCTTCTACAGAATTGAAGGTGCGTGGTTGAGCAAAGGTCGAATTTATAGGTTGGGGGCTGGTTTTTACTGCTGGTTTTTGAGTAGTAGCATCGTTGGTCACATTATTCTGATTATTGTTAGAAGAAGATGCAGGTTCAGGGTCTGTAGCTTTAGAATCATTTTGCTTAGATTTTGTCTTATTAAGAGCCTTAGGCTTAGATTTTTTAGTGTCAGACTTTCGATTTGTAGTTGATTTTTGGTTGGATGCGACTTTTGCAGTTGTAGGCTTGGTTTGTGAATTCGTGTGTTTATTGATTTCATATCTAATACCAAATGCCAATGCCAAAACGATGATAGCCATACCTAAAATCCAAGGCCAAATTAATGCCTTTTTATGAGTTCTTCGTTTTTGACCATCAACATTAAAATCGTAACGTTGGTATCTTGAGTCTGGATCTTGATTTTTCATAATTTCCTCCATCCATTCCAAGAGACTAATAATGACATGGTCTAAAAAGACTCATGTCATTATTAATGTTATCTATTAATTTTTAATCTTGTCATTAACAGTCTTAGCATTATCCATTTCTTTGGTGTTTTGGTAACTGTTAACACCCCAATAGAAGAAGAATAATGAAGCAACAATAATAACGATAAAGTCATAAGGATAGTGAATCCAGTTTTGTCCACCAAATGGTGCAGAGCCAATATATGAAAAGGCAGACATGAAGGCTAGATAAATTAACATCCATAAACTTCCGTTGAATTTTTTACGCCAGTTTTTCCAATTCATTTTTCCTTCGTAGAAGAAATAGAATGGTAAACCTAAAACGATTACTAAAATAACTTCAACCGTAGTAGGCCACATTGCCCAGTAAATTGCTAAACTGGCTAACACAAACGAGAAAGGTGCTACAATATTTGGAATATTAATAGTAACCGGACGTTTAAATTGAGGAGCATGTTTACGTAAAGCAATCAAAGTAACTGGACCAGTTACGTAAGCAATCAAAGTAGAAGTTGAAATAACACTGGCTAAAATTGCCCAGTTTTTAAAGACAGAAACTAAAATACAACTAATAATCCAGTTGGCAATCATGGCAACTCGTGGAGTTCCCCATTTTTTGTCAATTTTTCCAAGAATTTTTGGCATATGACCATTTTGAGTCATAGCAGCTAAAGTACGACTGGTTGATGCTACGAAAGAAACACCAGTACCAAATGGTGATACGAAGGCATCTAAGTATAACAGAATAACCAACCAGTTAATGTTTAACATAATTGCTAAGTCGGCAAAGGGGGATTCAAAGTTGATACCATGCCAACCATATTTGGCAATCATTGATGGCTTTAAAGCACCAATGAAAGTGAATTGGAGCATTACATAAATCACAATACTAATTAATAATGCAATCACAATTCCACGCCAGATGTTTTTCTTAGGATTAGTGATTTCATCCCCAACATTAATAACAGTTTGAAAGGCATTGTAAGAGAAAATAATACCAGAAACAGTTGTAGCAGCAAAGATTGGGGCAGTTCCATATGGTAAGAAACCACCAAAATGAGGATTATTAAAGTTACCAGTATGGAAACCAGAAATAATTAACATAATAATAGTAATAGTTGGAACTACTAATTTGAAAATAGAGGTTAAACTCGTGAAACGAGTTAATAAGTTAACTGACCAATAATTTAATAGCGTGAAAACTAAAATAAAAATGAAGACTACCATTAAACCAACTGTAGTAACGGTTCCATTGGCAACAAATCCGTGAGTCCAACTTGCCCAAGACCAAGGCCATGAGCTCATGTATTGAACCGCAGCAACTGCTTCAATTGGAAGCAGTGTTACTAATGAAACCCAGTTAGCCCAAGAAGCAATGAAACCAAGTAGCGGGCCGTGCGTATAGCCAGCGTACTTACTCATACCTCCGCTTTCTGGAAACATAGTACCTAGTTCGATATAAATATAAGCAATGGCACCAATTACGATGGCACCGATAATCCAGGAAATGATAGCAGCCGGACCAGAGATTTTTGCAGCTTCCCATGATCCAAATAACCAACCTGAACCAATAATTGAACTTAAAGCTAACATTACGACACTAAACAAAGACATTTTTGGCTTTGCTACACCGTTGTTGTTATTTTTAGTCATATATAAAATTAAATTCCTTTCTTAAAATCTATAAGTTTTATTTTTCGTATTCTCTAATCTCAATCAAATTTCCAGCAGGGTCATTGATATAAAGTGAAATAGCAGTTTTATTTTTTAAAGTACTTTTTACCGGCCCTTTTATAATTTCAATAAAATAATTTGCTAAATGTTGTTGGATTGTATGAAGAGAATCTTTTGCAAGAATACTGAATGTCGTCGAACCAACTGTTGGATGATCAGCAGTGAGATCTTTATCATCAGGAGTTCGACAAACTAATTTTTGTTTACCTAATTGAAAAATCATCTTAGTATTTTCTTCATAGATAATTGAAAGGTCGAGGACCTCATGGTAAAAACGGGCTGCTTGTTCTAAGTCGTCAACCGTTAATTCAATATAATCTATGTCTTGTACCCTCAAATATCTCAGCTCCTTTTCAAAAAGATACATACTAGTATAACATTAATCCTAAATTGACTCCAATTTAATTCGCATGTTACTGTTATAGTTAGGTATTGAAAGGAATTCGGGTGAATAAATGGCACTATTAGATGTAACAGATTTAAGTATGAGTTTTGCAGATAAAAAATTATATTCCAATGCAAGCTTTCAATTAAATAAAGGCGAACATATGGGAGTGGTCGGTCAAAATGGAGTAGGGAAATCTACTTTAATTAAGATTTTAACTGGGAAGGAATTACCAGAATCAGGTTCGATTAAATGGCAAAAAGGAACCAAAGTTGGATATTTGGATCAGTATGTTGATATTCCAGATGGAATGACACTAATTGAATTTTTGCATACGGCTTTTGCTGATTTATATGAAAAAAACGAGCGAATGACGCAGTTATATAATGAATATGCAGAAACAATGGACGATGATTTACTGGAAAAAGCCGGACGAATTTCAGAACAATTGGAAGCGGACGATTTTTATGACATTGAAACTAAAGTTGAACAAGTGATTACAGGTTTAGGGCTTGATGATATTGGCAGAGATCATGAGATTTCCAACATGAGTGGAGGACAACGTTCTAAGATTATTTTGGCCAAGCTGATTTTAGAAAATCCGGACGTGCTTTTGCTGGATGAACCAACTAACTATTTAGATACGGCACATATTGAATGGTTAAAAGATTACTTGAATAGTTTTGCAGGGGCAGCCATCATCATTTCCCATGATTATGATTTTTTAGAACCCGTTACAAACTGTATTGTAAACGTAGCATTTGGCAAGATTACCAAATATCGAGGTGATTTTAAGTCTGCAATGCGGCAAAAGGATGAAAAAATTAAAACCCAACAACGTGAATATGAAAAACAACAGGTTGAGATTGGCAAAGCTAAAAAGTTCATTCAGAAGTTTAAAGCTGGTAGTCGTTCAACCTTGGCTAAATCACGAGAAAAGATGCTTGATCGGATGGATGTGGTTGAGCCGCCTAAGAGTAATATTAAAGCCGAATTTAATTTTCCTTATGAAGAAACTGGGTCTCAAAACGCTTTGGTGGTTAATGAATTGTCCGTTGGCTATGACAAACCGTTGTTAAGTCCAGTAACTTTTTCGGTTGATACTGATCAAAAAGTTGGTTTGCAAGGATTTAATGGAGTTGGTAAATCAACTTTAATTAAAAGTATCTTAGGAATTATTAAACCATTAGGTGGAACTGCTACTTTTTCCCCTTCAGTCAAAATTAATTATTTTAGCCAGGACTTGGTATGGGATAATCCGGATGCAACACCAATGCAGATTATTCAGGATAAATATCCGAAACTCACACAAAAAGAGATTCGAAGTAAACTAGCACGAGCTGGTTTAGATGCTTCTAATGCATTTAAAAAAATTAGTACTTTATCCGGGGGAGAGCAAGTGAAGATTAAGTTGGCGCTGATGGAATTTGTGCCTAGCAACTTCTTAATTCTTGATGAACCTTCTAATCATTTGGATGATGAAACGAAAGAATCATTGAAAAAAGCAATAAAGAATTTCCCTGGAAATGCGATTGTGGTTAGTCATGAGGCAAGTTTTTATGAAGGCTTAGCTGATAAAAAAATTGATGTTGAAAAATTAAGTTTAAGATAAACCGAATAAGCTAAAAGGCGAACCTTTAAAAGGTTCGCCTTTGTTTTATTTAATAGGTTGTAAAGATTGCAAAAAAGAGTAGTTTTCGGTAGGATAGTGACAATTTAATCGAAAATGAAATAAGGAGGAATCGCAATGTTATCACGAGCTGAGATTCAAAGATTTCCGAAAGCCGAACTTCACTGTCACTTAGATGGATCCATTAAGCCGCATACTTTACGAAAAATTGCGAGAAGACAAGGAAAATTAGTTGATGCTAGCATGCTGGAAGTGACGGATGCCATGGTAAGTTCCAAAGATGTCCAAAATTTAAATGACTATTTAAAAACATTTGATTTTGTTGTCCAGTTTTTACAAACTGCACCAGCATTAGAAATGGCTGCTTACGATGTGATGGAGCAAGCACATGCTGATGGTGTTTGTTACATTGAAATTCGTTTTGCTCCAAGTTTATCAACTAAGCAAGGACTAACAGTTGCAGAAACAATTGAATCAGTTGCTAAAGGAATTGCTAAAGCCGAGCATGATTTTAAAATGTTTGGTAATATTTTAGTTTGTGGTATGCGTACAGATGATGAACAAGCAGTAATGCAGGTTTTTCAACAATCTATGTCAGAAAAAATAGTCGGGATGGATTTAGCTGGTCCAGAAGTAGACGGATTTGTAAAAACTTATCAAGATGCTTTAAAGCTGGTAGTTGATGATCAAGATGTCCAGTTAACTTTACATGCTGGTGAATGTGGTTGTCCTCAAAATGTACAGGCAGCCGTGGAGGTTGGAAGTAAACGTATTGGTCACGGAATTGCTGTTAAGGGTGATGAAAAAGTTGAAAAATTATTAAAAGAACGTGATATTTGTATTGAGGGTTGTCCGACTAGCAATGTTCAAACTAAAGCAATCGCTAGTTTAGCTGATTACCCATTTCAGCATTGGATGCAACAAGGACAACAATTATGTATCAATACTGATAATCGGACTGTTTCTGACACTAATTTAACTGAAGAATATTACCATATGGCTAAATATAATGGCATGACGAAAGATCAATTACGACAGTGTAATGAGAATGCCATGCGTCACTCATTTGCAGATGAAACAGTTAAAGCTAAAATATTAAAAGAAATTTCCGAGTTTGAAACTACAAAATAATAAAAATGCTTTCGAAATACATTATCGATTGATAATGATTCGGAAGCATTTTTTAATTATTTAGTTTGATTAAAGGTACCATTTTCAACTTGTTTGATAAAAGTTGCTAAATGGTCGTAGTAAACAGGAGCATTATCAATCATGTGATGATGACCACCTTCAGGAGTTGAAACGAATTGAGCATTTGGAATCATCTTTGCCATTCGTTTTCCAGTTTCCATTGGCATAGTTTCGTGTTCACCAAAGGTAACTAAAGTTGGTACTTTGATATCTTTAAGATGATCAGTAAAATTCCAATCTTTTAGTTTTCCAGTAATAACGAACTCGTTATCGCCTTGGAAAGCATTGTAAAGTGGAACACTCATAGTATCGATTAAATGAGCAATTGCAGCTGGTTTTTTTCGATCAACATATTGATCGTTTAATTTTTGAACTAACTTTTGGTAACGATCGTTATCGTAGTTATTTTCAGCTTCACATTTTTGCATGTAAGCTAGTTCATCAGGAGTCAAAGCTTCTTTTCTAATTTGATTTAAATGCTTAGTGTAATCGTCGATGCGATCAACCATTGATGAAATAATGGCACCTTTCAAGTGATCACCGTATTTAGCAGCGTACATTTGGACTAATGCTCCGCCCCATGATTGGCCAATTAAATAGAATTTGTCGATGCCTAATTTTTGTCGAACTTCTTCAACTTCATCAACAAAATATTCGTAAGTTTCAATATTGTTAGCAACTTTAGGATCATCCCAATCAGGAGTATCTGAATACCAAGAACCTAATTGATCGTACATATGAACTTGGACATTTAAGCCTTGTTTTTTAAGTTGTTTAGCAGTATCTTCCCAATATTCGTGAGTTCCACCAGGTCCACCATGTAAAGCTAGTAAATGAATATCGCCTTCGCCTTGTGTGTTAGTCCATAAGTGATAGCCATTGTCTAATGTAATTATTTTTGTTCCCTGTTTCATATTTACACCTACTTTTTAAATTTATTACCATGATACCACTATCGACAAAATGTAAGTGGTTGGAATGTTTCAATTATGATTAAAATTAGTGAATGATTTTTGTAAAAGTTTCGGCATTTTCACGACTATGGTGATGACCATCATTATTTGCTTTTCCTACAGGTAAAAGTAAGATTGGTGACCAATTATTGGGTAAATCTAAATATTTCATAACTTTATCAAATTCAATTCCACGCATTGGTACTGAATCATAGCCATAAGCTCTTAATACATGCATGAGATTCATACTAAACAAACCGATATCTAATCTTAAGCCTTCTTCTTCTCGATCTTCTGGATGAACAGAAAAGTATTTTTTAATTCGTTGCTGTTTTTCTGTTACTTGTGATTTCGTAATGAGATGATATTTTAAACTCGCATTAATCAAATTTTCAATTTTATAATTTTGTTTGTCTCCTAAGATTAAAAAGAGTGCTGATGCTTCGGAAACATGTTCTTGATTATACGAAAATATTTTTAGCTTATCTTTGATATGCTGATTTTTAATAACAATTACTTTCCAAGGTTGAGAATTATTGTTAGAAGGAGCATTGGCTGCATGATTTAATATATCGATAATTTCATTATCTTTTATTTCAACATTGGGTTGAAAATGTCGTACAGATTTGCGTTGGTCTAATTTATCTAAAAAATTCATAATTATTTGTCCTTTTCCATTAGTTATAGTAATTTCACTATAAATAGAAAAAACAAATATGAATAGTACGCACAATTTTGTAACTTGAACTTATAATTAAAAAAGGAGAATAACAATGCAATCAACATCTAATTGGGATTGTGGTATATCAAAAATAATGGATATCTTTGCTGGGAAATGGAAATTGAATATTTTATGGTTGATTTATAAAAATGATGGGATTGGATTTAACCAGATAAAAAGAAAAGCACCCGGGATTACCAATATTATGCTTGTTAGGTCTCTAGAAACACTTGCTACTGAAAAATTAATTTCAAAAAGAGTTTTTGGCAGCCAAGCGCCGTTTCGTTCTGAATATCGCTTAACTGATAAAGCTCAAGGGTTAATTCCAATTATGAAAGAATTAAATGAGTGGGGCAAAAATAATTTAATTTGAATATAAATCTACTGACCGTTGGTTTAACGACTGAATGTTGCGATTATTAGGTTGAAAGTGAGTTTCAAACCATTTTAACTGATCCATGCTAATTGTTAGTTTAGGATTATCGATAACAATCCATTCGATACCTTCAATTAATGGAGGCGTTGTGAGAGAGCCGAGATAATGATATCCAGTTGGATTATCCGGAAACCAATCTAGTTGATTAATTTGAATAGATTTAGCTGACTTTGTAGCAAAATTATCTATCACTGATTGAATATTTGAGTTGGGATCTCCTAAAGAAACCATTAGGGCCACTACCGCAGTTTGCCCAATTTCGTTTTGATGTACTAAATGAATTTCAAAAGGGAAGTTTTTTCCATTAATTAAATGTTCGCTAGGAAAATGAAAATGGGTTTGAACGAATTGGAAAGGACGGTTGAAAATTATTGCTGAACCGTTTCCTAGAAGTTTAATAGTTGTCTGATCGTCTTTTTCGGTCATAAAATTATAAGGCTTTGTTATTTTGAAAGGAATATTCATTTGATGAAAATTAGCATTATCACTGATTAAATTGATGGGAGATTGTTGTTGGCCAAAATTGTTAGGCCAATTAGGCTGATTGTTATAGTTAAGCATCGATTATCTTTCCTTTTTTAAGTATTTTTTTATGTAAATGAAATTTGATTTAATCATTGTAGGAACATATTTTTTTGAAGATTGTTCATTGTTTTTGGTTATTTTCCATAAAATAGCTGCCACTTTTAGTGGTTGTGTAAAGTTATTCGATTGTGGGTCACTACGGAAGTATTTAACAAAATTATTCCATTGATATGTTTTTTCTTCAGCTGTAATTAATGATGACATGGAATTTGGGTTATTAACTAAGTTAATTAAATCTTGAACAGTTGCCATTGGATCTTGATTTTTTTGAACTTCTCTCATTTTGATTGCCATAATTTTTTTAAAATTAAACTTATCTACAGCAAAATAGTCAGCAAAGAACTTTCGTGCTTCATTATTTAGACTAAAACCTGAATTTAATAATTTAGTGGTTGTTGTAATCTGACTAGAATTTAAACGGTTAATATTTTTAGGAGCGGTTCTAACTGGTTTGATTTGATTAGCAGGAGTTCCTTTTAAATATAAAGTTATGTAATTTTCTAACTCTGCTTTGGTACCATATGTGGGTAAATGATATTTACGGCACAATTGTTGTAAATCTGTTTTGTACCAATACTGTTTTTTAAAATCTTTAAAATCCATATATTTTCTCCTTATATATTAAATCTTAGTGTATTATTCTAATAATAACTAGAAGGAATTATTAAAAATATTCAACGAAAGGAATAATAATGGATGCTTTAGTAATAATTGATATGCAAAACGGTTTAGAAAGTATTGCTAACAAAGAAAAAGTTGTATACAACATTAATAGTAGAATTGATGCTTATCATCATCAACATAAACCAGTTGTATTTATTCAGCATATTGATGATGAGATGGCCATTTTCAGTAATGATTGGAAATTATTTTCAGAATTACATAATTTGAATGGTGATACGTATTTTAATAAATATTATCCAGATGCTTTTTTTAATACTGGCTTAGAAATGTTTTTGAAAATCAATCACCTACAAAAGATTGAAATTTGCGGGGCACAAACTGAGTACTGCATTGATACTACTGTTAAGGTTGCTTTTCATCTTGGATTTAACATTCAAGTTAGAATGAATTCTGTTTCAACTTTTGATAATGATAAATTAACTGCACAACAAATTAATCATTGGTATGAAAAAATTTGGAGCGGAAAATTTGCTAATGTAATTGACGCTTAATATTTCAAAAGACTTATAATAAGTAAGAAAGGAAGTAATTACATGAAAGTTTTAATTATTAATGGCCATGAAAAAGCACCTAGTAACAAAGGTGAGTTAAATCAATCACTTATAGGTGTCATGGTAAAAAAATTACGTGATGCAAACGAAGAAGTGCAATTATCTTCAGTAGAAGATTATGATACGTTAGCAGAAATCAATAAATTTTTATGGGCTGATTTAATCATATTTCAGTTTCCGGTTTATTGGTTCAATGTTCCTGGTAAACTAAAATTATATTTAGATAGAGTTTTACAACATGGAATTTTTTACGCAGGTTCGTCTGAATATGGACGTGGAGGATTATTACAAGGAAAGAAATTTTTATTCTCGACAACTTGGAATGCGCCCATTACGGCATTTAATGATCCAACCAAATTTTTTGCTGGAGCTAGTGTCGATGATGTCTTGCAATCATTGTATTACGCAATGAAGTATTGTGGTTTGCAGCCCTTGACGGAAAAAAGTATTTCGTTTCATAATGTTATTAGTCATCCTGAATATCAGACATATAAAAAACAGTTGGAACAATTTATGGATGATTACGTACTTAACTAATAAATTGATTTTTAAAAGACTATCGGTTTCGATTTGGAGCTGATAGTCTTTATTTTGGGTTTAAAGCAGTGAATTAGAATGTAATATAATAAAGATAATAACATTTTAAAAGGAGTATTATGGAATATTTAAGTGGTATGTGTCTAATTTTGATTAGCGCATTGTTAATGGGATATCTTGCAAGTCGGATTGGTTTGCCAACGGTAGTTGGACAAATTGTAGCGGGAATCATTTTAGGGCCAGCAATTTTAGGTATTTTGCAACTCAATCATTTAATTTCAGTTGGTTCGAATTTGGGAATTGTTTTACTAATGTTTTTAGCTGGTTTGGAATGTGATTTTGAACAGGTAAAAAAATATTTAAAATCAGCAACTGGGATTGCAGCTTGTGGAGTGATTTTGCCTATGCTGGTTTTCCTTGCACTTGGGTTATTAATGAATCAAGGACTAAAGGATGCACTTTTTTGGGGAGTGATTTTTTCTGCAACCTCGGTTTCAATCAGTGTTGCGGTCTTACAGGAATTTGATAAATTGCAGACGGTTGCCGGAGCAGTGATTTTAGGCGCTGCCGTAGTTGACGATGTGATTTCAATTATTCTTTTAAGTTTATTTTCTAGTATTTTTGAATCTCAAGCAGCTAGTCCACTGGTAATCATTGGTATGCAGCTGTTATATTTGATTTTTATCATTGTGATGATCAAATGGATAGTACCGGAAGTTATTAAATTGACGTCTCATTTTAATGATGATATTGCAATTTCGATTGTGGGTATTTGTTTATGTTTTTTAATGGCTTATTTAGCGGAAGAAGCCCACTTAAGTTCAGTATTAGGTGCCTTTTTTGCAGGAATTGCGGTAGCTATGACGTCTGCGAAGAAAACAGTAATTCATAGTACTAATTTAATCGGATATTCGTTTTTTATTCCCATCTTTTTTGTCTCGGTGGGATTAGAATTAAAAATGGTTAGTTCATGGCAAGGCTGGTTGCTAGTATTGGTTATGACAATTTTAGCAATTCTAACTAAATGGCTTGGTTGTGGTGTCGGAGCCAAATTATTCGGCTTTGATTGGCATGATAGTAATATTGTTGGTTCGGGAATGGTTTCACGGGGCGAAATGGCTTTAATTATTGCTCAAATTGGTTTGTCGAGTCACTTGGTATCTGCAAGTCTATATTCTGAAATTATTTTAGTAGTAATTTTGACAACTATTTTGTCACCAATTATGTTGAAATGGAGTATTAAGAGCGTGTGAACAAAGTGAAAGTAAGTTACAATTATTGTAAAGATAAAGCGAGGCGATTAATATGACAAACGAAATTGACGGCGGTGCATTTGTTTTTATGATGAAAGATAAACAACCGTTGTATTTGTTATTAAAAAGTGCGACTAGTGATTTTTGGGGTTATCCTAAAGGACACGTTGAAGGAAATGAAACATTAGTGGAAGCAGCTCAGCGAGAAATTAAAGAGGAAACTGGATTAGTTGCCACAATTAATCCGAATTTCACTACTAAGGTTGAGTATGATATGAAAAATGGCAATCATAAAATTATTACCTTCTTTGTAGCGGAAGTTCCAACTGATGTAAGTGTTAAGCGCCAAGTGGAGGAAATCAGTGAATATCGTTGGTGTACTTACCAAGAAGCATTAACATTAGTAACTTATGATAATTTAAAACCACCTTTAACTGCTGCTAATCAGTACATTAGGAGTCATTATGAATAACAATCAATATGTAATTGTTTTAACGGGAGCGGCAGGAACCGGTAAGACATCAGCTCAGGATTATCTGCAACAAAAATATGGAATTCCACGAGTTATCACACATACCACTAGGCCGCCACGTCCAGGCGAAAAAAACGGAGTTGAATATTATTTTGAAACCGATGCTAGTTTTGCTAAATTACACTTACTAGAAAAAGTGGAATATGCTGGTCATCAATATGGTTCTTCATGGGAAGCAATCCATCGAGCATTAGAGCAGAATAATATCGTTTCAATAGTACTGGATACCAAAGGTGCTATTACCTACAAAAAAGAATTAGGAAAACATGCAGTTATTTTGTTTATGCAGGTTAATAATCAAAATGAATTACGACAACGAATGCTAAAGCGGGGTGATAAGCCTGCTGCAGTCGAACACCGTATTAAGAGTAAAGAAGATATTCGTGATTTAGTTTTGCCAAAACAACTAGTTGGAAAAGCAGAAATTATTATTAATGAAAATTGGCAGCAAACCGAAATACAACTTGATAATATTATTAAAAAATTAACGGATAATTAACTTCTTTTTAATTAAAAAGGTTAATAATAAAAGCTACTAAACTGAAGGAGATGAGTACATGAATAAAGTTCCTCCATTTTTAACGCCTTTTGCAATTTTTGCGATTTGTTTAGCATTGGGTGCTACTAACGTGGTAACAAATAAGGTAACTCACACACAAGAAGGTGCCAAAGTTACTAAGACGACAAATTCGAATAGCGACACCAATAATAAAACGGATCAGAATAATAACGATAATAAAACCACATCTAATCCAGATAAAAAAACGGATGATAATAAAGATACAACTGATAACAACCAAAATAATACTGATAAAAACGATAACAATAACTCGACTAAAAATAACAACGAAACAGATACCAACAAAACTGATAATAATGATAACGATGGCAATAAATCTAACACTAATTCAGGTACAACGTCTAACTCAGATAATGCTGATAATAGTAATAAAAACACAGAAAGTAATAAGACAGATACAACGAGCAACAATGATTCCAATAATAATGGTGGTAGTTCTGCGAATACCAATGAAACTACTAAACCAGCTGCCAGTACCACTACTAGCCAAGGAGGTAATCAATAATGTTTAGTTTCTTAGATGGGATTAACTCCTGGCTTTCATATATCAATATTGAAGCTAAAACCAAAGCACGACTTTATGTTATTTTAGGTTTTTTAGGTGAATTATATATGGCTTACATTTCTTATCGGTTTATTGCTAATGGCAATATATGGTGGGGATTGATGCTTTTATCTGTGACGATTATTTTAGCTTATTTTTTATACTTGAATTTTGTGTATTATTTTTTAAATAAAACATCCAAGTTTGATATCACACCTTGGATTTATAAAGTTTTACACATCAAACCCAAAGAAACACAACAAAAATCAGGAATGCAGTATCGTGATATTCCTGCTAATGGATTATTTGATGCTCGTAAAACCATGCCAGCAACGATGATATCTTCGCCTAATGAACAGCAATTTATTAATACTCTGGCACAGGAAATGATTCAGAATAAGTTATTGACTACTGATTATGGCGGACTTGGGGAACGTGGATTAAATAGTTTGTTAAAAAAGAATAAAAAACCAATTTATGCAATTGGAAAAGGGGCACTTATCCCTTACTTTTCTATGAAACATCTCAATAACGATTACGTTATTTATGCTGGAATCAATGAAGCTGAAGCTCGATCAGTTGGTAAAATTAAAACGGTGGGTTTACAATCCATTAGTCAAATTAATCAACAGGAATTCGTTTTATATTTAGCTGCTGCTTATTTAACTGGTGGAACTTATAAAATGATGGGTCGTACTGGAATTATGACAGATTCCAAAAATTATCAAATCGAGTTACGAATTGCTTATCAGAAAAAATAGATGTATTTCAAAATAGCCTCAACTCTAAGCAGAGTTGAGGCTATTTTTATTTATATGTTTCCGACCATTTTTTCATTGAAACTAAAATAGGCGCCAAATCCAGCCCTTTCTTAGTTAGCTTATAAGCAACGGTCGGTGGATTAGTATTAAAAACGATTCTAGTTACAATCCCTGTTTGTTCCAACATCTTTAATCTAGTAGAGAGAGTGCGAGTACTGATCCCAGGGAGGGCTTTGATGATTCCACCATAATGATTGCATCAACTAAAGGAGTTGAATAAATTTTTCCAAAAAAAGAGACCCCCAACATAATTGGAAGTCTCTTTTTGAATTTAATAATTTAGTTTTGCAAGTGCTTCTCGAATCTTATTACTATCATTCGAGTTGGTTGAAAAAATAATTTTATCATTTAATTGAAGAATAGTATCACCAGTTGGATGAATCATTTGCTTATTTCTAAAGATTCGATTAATAGTGATTTCAGAATGGAAAGGCAAGTCTTTGATTTTAACTCCCGCAAAGTTACGGTTACGGAGGGTAACTTCATGAAGTTCCACACTGTTGGATTTAATCATGTTAAAGGTTGAAGGAACTTCAATTAATTCCCGCAGCATGGCAATATTAACGGCAAAAGTATTGTAAACTTCTACGCCAATTTGAGTTAATTCTTTTTCATGACTATTAAGAATATTTCGATCTTCAAAACGAGCAATCACTCGCTTGACTCCATACTTTTCAGCAGCCTTTGCAAGTTGATAATTTGTTTCAGAGTCAAAGTAAGAAAAGACAGCAATGTCACAATCAAAATATCCTTGTTGAATGAGATATTTAGGATCTAAAGATTTTAAGAAAGTAACATTTGTTTCAGAATTAAATGCTTCGTAATTCTTTGAGTTATCGGTGTAGATATTGACGTCGTACCAACTCTTTTGTAACTGTTGAGCAACTGGGACTGTCATAATATTAACACCAAAAATATGAACTTTAATGTTTTGATAAATATCGGCATCCGGAGTGAAAAGTTGATTAAAGATAAGCGGACCAACAATACAAGTAATGATGGCAGCTAGTAGGAAGGCACCTGATTGCTGTGACGTAATTACTTTCATATTATTAGCGACACTTAAAATTGCCAATACCATAGTTATAGTAGCCATCGGAAGGGCAGTTCCAGCTAGCGAGTTTCTTTTGTTAAAACGTAATCTAAAGATGGGATATAACAGAGATTTAGCAAGTAAATAACTTGCTAGAATAACTGGAATTAAAATTAAAGCTTTTGGATCTGCCAAGATTTTTTTCAAATCCAACCCAACACCACTCATAATAAAGAAAATAGGAATGAAGAAGCCATATCCGATAGAATCTAATTTGTCCTTAGTTGATTCAGAAGGTTGGAGTAATTTATAAACCATTCCTCCGACGAATGCTCCTAAGACTGCTTCAGAACCAACACTTACGGCGATGATTGAAAGTAAAGCGATAATGAAAAAAGCCAGTCTGATATCGATTTGGGTGGTAGATTTATTTACTTCTTCTAAATTATGGAAGAAATTGCGAAAATTAATCAATAAGAGAGCTGCCACTGCAAAGATAATCAAAGTTAGCCACAGTGATTTTGAATCGGTACCAAAAATAGAAGCATAAATGGTCAAACCTAAAATTGGAACGATTTCACCTAAGGCAGAGATTAAAAGAATGGTCTGACCAAAGGCAGTTCCAAGGGTATTACGTTCCTTTAACGCCGCAATAACAACCCCAAGCGAAACGGTCATAAATAAAATTGAAGCTAACCAGATATCGCTAAACAAACCAGTTATAACGGTTAAACCTCCCAGTAAAAATGAAAGGACAATAATAGAGAGATAACCGTAAATGGCTAAGCGTACTGGTGAGTACTTTGAAGCATTAGCATTTGTCTTTTGCTGTAATTCGGTTGGATTTTTAGATTTTGGCTTAAATAAGCTAAAATCAATTTCCATTCCACTTAAGAACAACAGAACAATCACACCAATACTAGAAAGGGATTGTAAAATTGGAACATTATTGGAAATTAGTCCGAAACAACTAGGACCTAATACGATTCCCACCAAAATTTCGACTACCGAAGTAGGGAGAGCCGAAATGTGAAAACGATTAAGTACCAATGGGGTTAGCAATGCTGCTAACAATATTACTACTAAAGAAATTTGATTCATGGGGTCCTCCAAGTTATTAATGTTGATTACTAAATGAGTTCAGCACAGATTATCATTATAAAAGTTTTTGGTTGGTTTGGCTAAAAATATGTAAAAAAGACGCTCAAAAATTTTGGGCGTCTTTTGATAATGACGATTAAAGTTTTACTTCTTTATCTGAAGTACCAGTTTTAATTAATGATACATTAGCATCTAAAGCATATTGTACCATGTTTTTAACTGCTACTTTGGTGTAAAAAGCAATGTGGGGAGTAATTAAAACATTGTCGCGTTCCATGAGATTTTTAAGTCTAGCATCTGGAATTTTGTCAAAACTACCAAAATCAACGTTAAATATGCCAACTTCATCTTCATAAACATCTAAGGCAGCTCCTTGAATTTTTCCACTATCCAAACCGCGAATTAAAGCATCTGTATCAATTAAAGAACCACGAGCACAATTAATAATTCTAATTCCATCTTTCATTTGACTAATGGTTTCATCGTTAATCATATGTTCATTTTCTTTTAATGCGGGAGCATGCAATGTTAAAATGTCTGAATTTTTGTAAAGTTCTTCGGGGGTATCAACATAAATACCATCTTTTTTTAATTCAGGATTAGGGTATGGATCATATGCAATTACCTTAGCACCAAATCCACGTACGATATCAATTACTTGACGACCAATTCGTCCAGTCGCAAAAACTCCCACTGTTTGTTGATTCATTTCTTCAGCAATATCAGGAGCCCAAGTTAAGTTACCATGACGTTCTTTGTCTTCGAACTTCTTAGTTTTCCGTAATAAACGCATCATTTCAGTTACAGCTAGTTCAGCAATCGCAGCAGGTGAGTAAGCTGGTACGTTGGAAACTTTAATGCCATTCTTTTTAGCAGCTTCTGCATCAATATTGTCAACACCAACATTACGCAATGATAATGATTTAATTCCAAAGCTGCCTAATCTATCTAAAACTGTTGCTGTATAAGGTTTTTGCTGGTATGCTACCACTCCATCAAAACCTTTTGCTTCATCAACGGTATCTTCATCTAATAATTTTGGTTCGCTTTTAACTTCAACATCAGGATGTTTAGCGACCCATTCGTCTAAATAAGGTTTTTCATCATTTCTAATTCCATATGCAATAATTTTCATCAGATAATCCCCCTTTACAAGTAGATTTTAACACGGTCTGAGGGTAAAAGGTTGAATTTAACTTTTGATTTTTTGAAATAAAATAACAATGTTATTAAAATGCAATTAAATTTCTAGCCAGGTTGCCCAACCAGGATAAAAAAAGGTATAAAGATTATTACACAACATAATAGTTTCTGATTCACTGTATTGGTGTTTGAGAATGTCAACAAACGTCGCATAAAAAGCAAATACGTGAAAGTGTAATTCTTGGTAATTAAATTTAAAATTAATGGGGATGATACTGCGTTCCTGCATCGTATCAATAGCAATAATTATTTTTTGGGTAAAGTATTTGGTTAAAAGTTCTGACAATCGGTCGTATTTGGATCCATCAGCTTTAAATAAGATTAGTTCTTTATACTTAGGATTGGCATTCAGGGTTTGAATAATTCCATTCATGTTCAAAATATTTTGTTGCCACACTTGTTGGACGTTTTGTTGTTTGATTTTGTGCATTCCAATTTTAAATTGTTCGTTATATTCAGCATCAAGCTGGTGTAAAAATGGATCTAAAATTTCATCTAATATCTTAGCTTTTGATTTAAAATGCTGATAAAAAGAACCAGTAGTTCGATTAGCATCACGACAGATTTCCCGAATTTTGGTATTATCGAAACCATTTTTTAAAAAGGCTTGAAATCCGGCATCAAGCAGTTGTTTGTGAGTTTGATCCTGATTACGAATGTTAGCCATGAAAATTCCTCCATTTAAGAGTTGCATATTTTTAAATAACAGTGTTATATTAATTAAGCGATATTGTTAAATAATTTTGATAAAAAAGATATATGTCAATTATAGGAGGAAAAATTGGAGATGACAAAGGTAAGCCGAAGAATCATGGTATTCTTAGTTTTATGTTGTGGTGTTATATTAGTAGGATGTGGGAAACAAGCTACTACTGAAAAGAAAGATCATAAGATATCAGTTGTAACGTCTACTAATTTTTATGGACAAATTGCCAAATCGGTTTTAGGAGATAAAGGAACCGTAAAACCAATTATTAAAGGTAGTGGTGATCCGCATGACTTTGAGCCTTCTATTGGTGACGCTAATCAAGTATCAGGGGCGGATGTCGTAGTTGAAAATGGGATTGGTTATGATAATTGGATGAATAAGTTACTTAAAAATGGCAATGATGACACTACAGTAGTGGATGTTGGTAAAATTATGCACAAAAAAGATGGTGATAATGAACATCTTTGGTATGATCCTGAAACTGCCGAAAAATTAGTTCATGAATTAGAAAATGTGTACAGTGCTCGTCAGCCTCATAATAAAAAGTATTTCCATGAAAATGGGGCTAAATACTTACAAAAATATAACAAAGTGAAAAAACAGGCTGATACTGCTAAAAATAATTTAGCCCAAAACAATTTAAATAAGAAGGTAGATGTAAGTGAACCGGTTTTTGACGATGCTCTGAACTATATGGGATATCAGGTGAATAACCCCGAATTTGCGAATGCAACTGAAAAAGAAGTTGATCCGTCGCCAAAAAGTATCAAAAAAATTAAAGATGATATTACTAAGCATCGGATTGCTTTCTTTGTTGATAATACCCAGGCAGATAGCAAAATGGTAAAACAATTAGTGGATCTAGCTAACCAACATGATGTTCCAGTTGTAAAAGTTACTGAAACAATCCCAGCTGATAAAAATTATTTAGAGTGGATGGACAATGCTTATTCTCAAGTCCTTAAAATTCAGCAACAGGAAATGAATAAATAAATTAAACTCAAACAAAAAGACAGTCTACAAGTGATATAAAAATCACCTTAGACTGTCTTTTTAAGATTTATTCAAAAATATTTAAGTTTAAATCACGCACTAAATCGGTCAATAAGTGAATCCCAGCGACACTATTACCATCTTTGTCTAAAGCAGGACTGAAGGTACCAATTCCATATTTTTGGGGACTAGCAACCATTAAACCACCACCAACACCAGATTTAGATGGAACTCCCACATGGAATGAGTAATCTCCAGATTGGTTATAAAGACCAGCAGTCGTCATGATGGATTTTGTAATAGTAGCAGCTTCTTGACTGATTAAACGCTTACCACTCCAAGGAGCTACACCATTGTTAGCGAGCAGTGCCCCTAAACGAGATAGATCTTCAGCAGTTACCAAGATTGAACATTGTTTACAATAAACATCAATGATTTCTTCAACATCTTTATCAAATGGGAACATGTTATTGCCAAGTTCGTAGTAAGCAAGGGAACGATTGATACTACAAGTAGCGTGTTCTGATTCGTAAATTTCATCATCTAAAGTAATATCGTCATCATTCATTAATTCCTGCATGAAACTTAAAATCCGACTAAAACGTTCTTCGTCAGTATCACCTTTAACTAATGATGATGTCATTAAAGCCCCAGCATTTACAAAGGGGTTCATCGGATGTTTTAAATGATTGATTTCCATATTCAAAATCGAGTTAAAAGCAAATCCAGTTGGTTCGGCTCCCACTGCTTCAAAAACAGCTTTCATACCACGATCTTTAATTGCTAAAAGTAAAACAGGAACTTTTGAAATGCTTTCAATGGCAAAACGAACATTGGACTGTCCGGCAGACATTTGAGCGTTATTTTTAATATCATAAAGTGCTACACCCAATTGTTTAGGATTTACACGTCCTAAAGCGGGAATATAATCAGCTACATGACCATCTTTATAATATTTAAAGTTTTTTTCAACTAATTGATCTAATTCTGTTTGATTCATGTTAATTTACTCCTTAATTAAAATGTTTTCTAAATGCGTAAATCGTAAATGGAATTGATAAAACAATCAAGAATGAAATTATTAAACTAACTTCATAGATTCCGTGTTGATTGGCAGCAATACTTGCTGGTGGTACGAATGAGATTACAAAGGCAAAAATTGAAGTTAATAGTCCAACTCCAGAAACAAGAACTTTTCCAACAATTCCGCCTGGGACCTCATAACTGCGCTCCTTCTTGCTGTGATCATTTTTGTGAAGAGCATCGTTAATAACCATTTTAAGATAACCAATAAAAAATAGGAAATATAACATTAGGTAAATTACAACAGTTAATGAAAGAGCGATTAAAAAGGCTAAGTTCGAGCCGCCTCCCGAAAGAGTAAAAACTACTGCCCAAATAGTTGCCACAATTCCGTTAGCAACGACTAAATGAACTGGAACTTGTTCTTTGTTTTCGTAACGGAAATATTTAGGTAATAAACCATCAACAGCAGCAACATGTAAAGCTTTAGAAGGTGAAGTTACCCATGAAGCAATTTCGCCAATCACTCCTAAACAAATCAAAAGTGCAATAATGCGGGCAATCCAAACTAATCCGGGATTAATGTTACTTAATAAAATATCAAAAGATTGTAAAACTCCGGTATTTAAAGAGAGTCCTTTTTGTGGAATGGTTACAGCAACTGTCAATCCACCTAAGGTATCTAAAATAATGGCTAAGATAACTAAGACGAACATTGCAGTTGGATATTCTTTTCGCGGATTTTTCAAAGCATTCGCGTGACTAGCAGATGTTTCAACACCCATGTAGGCTAAGATGAAGGAAACGAAAACTACTAAAGTTGAGAGCTTAGAAAAATCAGGAATAAGCGCATGAAGCGAAATTGGAGTATGAATTTGACCACCAGCTAAGACATAGTGGAAACCTAATCCGAAAAGCACAATAGCAGGAAGCAAGATTCCAACTGCAAAACCGATTTTGGCAATCGTAGCAGTATATTTTGATCCTCGTAATTGAGTTAACAACACTCCCCAAAAGATAACCAATAAAGTAATTAATTTAACGTATTTGTTATCTTGAATTGCTGAAATACCAGTTACGTATGATAAAGCTCCGGTTAAAAAGTACAGCATGGTCAAATAACCAACTGTAATTTCAAACCACTGGAAGAAAATAGCGGCAAAGCCCCAGCGGCGTCCTAATGTCCCGCTGACCCACGTGTAGACACCACCGGTTTCCCAACCAGGAATGGTAGCAAATTCCGCAGCACAAAGAGCTACTGGAATGAACCATAAAAATCCTCCTAATAATAGGAAGAACACTAAACTTAATCCAGCAGTGGCAAAAGTCGGATATTCATAAAGTGCTACAACCATCGAAATGGTCATTGACAAAAATCCAAAAAAAGAAAGGTAATGAACGGGCGTTCGATTCCTTAATTCATCGGAAGATTTTGGCAAGTGTGAATTACTTTGAGAAGTATTCATTAAAAACGTCCTCCTAAATATGTAGCAATAAATAATAGGGCTAAAAATATTATTAATTTTCCCAACTTTAGAATAATACAAATTGAAGAAAAATTAAATATCAGCAATTATGAAAATGGATTTATGGAGTCTGTTTTATTCTAAAATAGCAAGCTGCAATTAAATTTTGCAATCGCTTTCTTTCGCGAACCATCAGCCAAAACAAGTCTCTTTATAATTGACATGTGAAAGAATGAACGTTAATATAACAATGAAGATAAATATTTGAGTAAAACAATTATGGGGGTTACTTGTTATGGTTAAAGCTGCAGTTGTAAGACCTGATTCAGATGGGTATGTTGATGTTAAGGATGTTAAATTAAGACCCATCAAAGATAATGAAGCATTGGTTAAAGTTGAATATTGTGGACTTTGTCATACTGACTTGCACGTTGCTTCAGGTGATTTTGGTAAAGTTCCTGGTAGAATTATCGGACATGAAGGTGTCGGACGTGTTACTCAACTAGGTAAAGATGTTGATAATTTAAAAATTGGCGATCGTGTTTCTATCGCTTGGTTCTACTCAGCAGATGGGACTTGTAAGTACTGTGTAACTGGAAATGAAACTTTATGCCGAAACGTTAAAAATGCTGGTTTCACTGTTGATGGTGCTATGGCAGAAGAATGTATCGTTGATGCTAAATATGCCGTTAAGGTTCCTGAAGAATTAGATCCAGTTCAAGCAACTTCATTAACTTGTGCTGGTGTTACCACTTATAAAGCATTAAAAGAAGGTGACACCAAACCGGGTGAATGGGTTGAAGTAGTTGGTGCTGGTGGTTTAGGAAATCTTGCCGTTCAATTAGCTAAAAATGTTTTTGGTGCTAAAGTAGTAGTAACCGACGGAGATCCCAAAAAATTACAAGCTGCTAAAGATAATGGAGCTGATTTAGTGGTTAACCGTCACGATGACGATGCTACGGAACAAATTATTAAAGGTACAAATGGCGGAGTTCACGATGCTATCGTAACTGCTGTTAGTGCTCCAGCATTTACTAATGCTGTTAATTCATTGGAACCAAATGGTACGTTAGTTGCGGTTGCACTTCCAAAAGGTGATATGGCACTTAACATTGATAAAACAGTTTTAGATGGAATTAAAGTTGCTGGTTCATTAGTTGGAACTAGACAAGATCTTCGTGAAACATTTGATTTTGGTGCTGCTGGTGACCTTAAACCAATCGTTAGAACTGATAAACTAGAAAATATTAATAAAGTAATTGATGAAATGAAAGCAGGTAAAATTGTAGGACGAGTAGTTTTTGATTTTACTGGTGATGAAAAATAAAGTTAATTTTTGAACCTTTTCAATCGGATTATTTCGGTTTGAAAGGGTTCTTTTTTAACATCATAATATAGAATATGTGTAATTGGTAACAATTATCTTTTTGATAATTTTAATTGATTTATATAGTTATAAAAGCCGTTAAAACGGCAAAAACAAAATTTAAATAAAAACTAAACAAAATGATTGCGTTCTCAAACTGATATGTTATTATAAGTATGTGAATAAGATAACAAATGCCTAATGACCGGAGGGTTAAATTATGACAGAAAAGAAACAAGCAAGTGCAGCAAAGCAACAACCAAATGTAGAAGAAATAAAAAACAATATTAATACAATGGTTGAAAAGGCTCATGTCGCCTTAGACGAAATGAGTAACTTTGACCAAGAAAAAGTTGATAATATTACTCACGCAATGGTAATTGCAGGGGTTAATGCTCATCAAATGCTTGGTAAGATGGCCTACGAAGAAACCGGACGTGGGGTTGCCGAAGATAAAGCAATTAAAAACCTTTTTGCAACCGAAGAAATCTGGCATGATATCCGCAACGATAAAACTGTTGGTGTGATTGAAGAAAACTCAGAAGATGATTTAATCAAAGTGGCTGAACCACTTGGTGTTTTAGCCGGAATCACTCCCGTTACCAATCCAACTTCAACGACTTTATTTAAGTCAATTATTTCAATGAAGACAAGAAACGCAATTATTTTTAGTTTGCATCCACAAGCTTTAAAATCATCAATCAAGGCAGCTGAAATTATGCGTGATGCTGCGGTTGCCGCTGGTGCTCCTAAAGATGCTATTCAATGGATTACTGAACCAAGTCGTGAAGCAACCAACGCCTTGATTCAAAACCCAGGAGTTGCATGTACTTTAGCTACTGGTGGTCCTGGTTTAGTTAAAGCTGCTTATTCCAGTGGTAAACCTGCTTTAGGTGTTGGTCCTGGTAATGGTCCTGTTTACATCGAAGAAACAGCTAATATTCCTCGTGCCGTAAATGATTTGGTGCTTTCAAAGACCTTTGATAACGGAATGATCTGTGCTACTGAAAATAGTGCGGTTATTGATGAATCAATCTACAAGGACGTTAAAGAACAATTAGAGTTAAATCGAGTTTACTTCGTTCCTGATGATGAAAAACAAAAATTAACTGATGCAATGTTTGATAGTACTCGTTTGAGTGTTAAAGGTCCGATTGCTGGAGCCACTGCACAACAAATTGCTGATATGGCTGGCATTAAAATTCCTAAGGATACTCAGGTGTTAGCTGTTGAAATGACAGGAATTGGTCCTAAATACCCAATGTCTGGTGAAAAACTTTCTCCTGTAATTTCAGTTTACAAATCAAAAGATCATAAAGATGCTTTTGAGATTGTATCCAAATTATTGAACTATGGTGGTTTAGGTCATACTGCTGCTATTCAAACTAGTAATGATCAGTTAGCTATCGACTTTGGGGTAGCTGTTAAAGCTTCTCGAGTTCTGGTTAACTCACCAGCTGGGTTAGGTGGAGTTGGAAATCTTTATAACAACATGACACCTTCCTTAACACTTGGGACTGGATCATGGGGTCGAAACTCAATTTCACATAACGTTACTGATTATGACTTGTTAAATATCAAAACTATCGCAAAGAGAAGAAATAATATGCAATGGATTAAATTACCTAAGATTTACTTCGAAAAGAACTCTGTTCGTTACCTTAAAGATATGCCAGATATCAAGAAGGCTTTCATTGTTACTAGTCCTTCAATGGTTAAATATCACTACGTTGACAAAGTTTTAGATGAATTAAATGCTAGACCAGATGGTGTTCAATACTACATCTTTGATGATATCCATGGGGAACCAACTACGGACACAGTTAATGCCGGAGTTGCTCAAATGAAAGCATTTAAGCCTGATACCATTATTGCACTTGGAGGGGGATCTCCACTTGATGCTGCTAAGATGATGTGGTTAATTTATGAAAACCCAGAAACTGATTTCTTTGGAGCAAAACAAAAATTCTTGGATATCAGAAAACGAGCTTACCGCTTTGATAAGGCTAATAAATCACAAATGGTTGCTATTCCAAGTACTTCAGGTACTGGTTCAGAAGTAACACCATTCTCAGTTATTACAGATTCAAAACTTCACGTTAAATATCCATTAGCTGATTATGCTTTAACTCCTGATGTAGCTATCATTGATCCTCAATTTGTACAAACAGTTCCAAAGGGAACCATTGCGGCTTCTGGATTAGATGCTTTGACACATGCAATTGAATCATATGTTTCAGTAATGGCATCTGATTACACTCGTCCATTGTCATTACAAGCAATCAAAATGATTTTTGACAACTTGACTGATTCTTATAACGGCAATATGGAAGCACGTGACAAGATGCATACTGCTTCAACCATTGCCGGAATGGCATTTGCTAATGCTTTCTTAGGAATTACTCACTCAATTGCTCATAAAATTGGTGGACAATTCGGAATTACTCATGGTCTTGCAATTGCAATTACCTTGCCTCATGTTATTCGTTATAACTTCAAGCAGCCTAAGAAGATTGCTACTTGGCCTAAATATGAATCATTTAGAGCTGATCAAGATTATGCAGATATTGCTCGTTACCTAGGATTACCTGGTAACACTAATGAGGAATTGAAAGAAGCATTAGTTAAGAAATTTATCGACTTGGCACATTCAGTTGGAGTAACGCTCAGCTTGAAGAGTCAAGGAGTTGACAAACAAGATCTTGAAGCAGCTGCGCAACACTTGGCAGAACTTGCTTACGCTGATCAATGTACAACTGCTAACCCTAAAGAACCTCTCATTGCTGATTTAAAGAAGATGATTCTTGATGAGTATGAAGGTGTTGGAGTTGAAACAGAGAAAGATAAGGAAGTTTAATTAAATAATTTTAAAAGACATCGCCATCTCATTGCTTAATGAAGTTGGCGGTGTCTTTTATCTTTTAATAATTTTTAGAAATGGGGTACGATATATGATTTCAATTGCTTCTACTACTGATAATAATATGGCAATTCCATTGGCCGTTGAATATGCGTCAATCTTGGAAAACAATCAAAAATCGGAATTTGATTTTTATATTGTCAAAGAAAAACTTTCTCAGCAAAGTATTAATTTATTACAATCAATTCAGATTATTTATCCAAATTGTCATCAGATTAAGTTTCTTGAGCCGTTATCAGCTCGATACCAAAATGCTAATATTAATTCTCCTGATAGTGATATTAAAATTAACGCTTACTATCGAATCGAAATACCTCTTGAAGTAGACGTTCCTCGGATTTTGTATTTAGATGCAGATATGATTTGTTGCGGCAATCTTGAAAAACTTTGGCAAACTGATTTGCACGGACACGCCTTTGGGGCAGCAGAGGATTCAGGATATGTTAATCGTTTGAAAGAAATGGGAGTTAGTGAAGAATCGGGACGTTATTTTAATTCTGGTTTATTATTGATTGATGTTAAAAAATGGAATCAAGAACAAATTTCACAGCGTTCTCGAAAAATTGCTAACGATGAACCTGAGTTATTAAAGTATCAAGATCAAGATGCTTTAAATGCAGTCGTTGATGGTGACTGGGAACGTCTTGACCCCAAGTATAATTTACAAACCCATTTAGTACGGCGGGAAAACGGCTTTAATCCAATTGTTGAAAGAAGAGCTAGTGAAGCTGAGGCCATCAATCATCCAGTTATTATCCACTATAATTGTTTTGATAAACCTTGGATTAGCCGTAACAATCATTTACATCCACTTCGCAAGTATTATTTTGCTGCTAAAAATCAATTAATTTATCGTTTTGCTAATTTTATGATTGAAGCAAACAATAAATAATAAAAATTATTGGGTTAGTATTTTCATTTTTGTGTTGACAACTTAAATAAGTTGGAGTAACTTAATAACAATCATTAATTCATTTAAAAACGATGACGAGCACATCAAATATCATGATGATTCAGAGAGCTACTGGCTAGTGAGAAGTAGTTGATTCAGATAGAAGATTATCAGCTCCGAGTTATGCGTCGAAATTATTAGAGTAGATTACATTGGGTACACCCATTATCGTGTCAGCATATCGCAATAAGTGCCGTATGTATGAGGTGGTTTCATATTGAAATCATAAAAAAGGTGGTACCGCGTTTTAGACGCCCTTAATAATCCAATTGGATTATTAGGGGCGTCTTTTTGTATTAATGATAAATAAAAAAGGAGGTGGGAAAATGGAAGCAATTAGTGATCAAGGAGATATTAGTCCCATTCAGATTATAAGATACGCTTTTAACCCGCCTTACTTTAAAAAGCGGGTTTACTACTAACAATATTGGAGGAACCCACAATGACAGAAAAAAGATTAAATCAAAATGAAGAACAACTAGCAGAATTACTTTTTAAGGCATACCAAACCAAGGAGCCTTTAAACATGCAGGACGTACAGAAATTAGTAAAAGATGATGAAGCTGCTTATCGAGTCCAACGCCGCGTGATGGAATTGAAAAATAAAAATGTCGGTGGCTATAAAGTCTCATTAACAAGTAAAGAAACTCAGGATATGTTTGATTCAGATTCTCCTTTATATGGAGCACAGGTAGAAGAACATTTTGTCCCCTCTGGTGTTGAACTATCCAAAGAACAACTAATGGATCCGTTAGCAGAAGTTGAATTAATGTTTACCGCCAAAGAACCTTTAACGAGTGATGATTCTTTAGTAGATTTGTTGCATAAAACAAAGGTAGCACCAGCAATTGAAGTGCCAGATGCTAGATTTAAAGAATGGTTTCCAAAATTACCCAAAAACCTGGTGATGGCAGATGGAGCAGTTGGTGGTTATGTGGTTCATGGTGATGAAGTTGATACTGATGAGGTCTTTAAAAAAGTCGAGGATTTAGAAAACGTAAATGCAGACTTAGTTCATGATGAAAAGCTTTTGAAAAAAGGACAATCATCAGAAGTACTAGGTAATCCTTTGAAATCACTACAATGGCTGGTTAAAAAATTAGATGAACAAGGAACACCATTAGAATCTGGACAACGGGTTTCTAGCGGGACCTTTCTATTGCCTGAATCATTAACATCGGGAACTTGGAAGGCTAATTTTGATAATGGTTTAGGTGTGGTAACGGTTCAGGTAAATCGTTAAAATACTTAATTATAAGAAAACTATCAAACTAAAAAGTCTGATAGTTTTTTTATAGTTTAAAGATAGTTTGAGTTGCATCCCAAATTGATTTGGCAGCTTCGACATCATTCATGGTAAATAAATGAATCCCGGTAACGTGATGATTACCTAAATCAATTATCTGCTGTACAGCAAATTCAATTCCAGCTTGACGCATTGAGCTTGGATTAGATTGATAACGGTTCATTAGATTTATTAGTTTGTTAGGCAGTGGTTTTCCAGTTAAGTGAGTGATTTTTTGTAATTGATTTTGACTAGTACAAGGCATAATTCCTACTTCGATTGGGATTTGGATTTGATTTTCTGCTAATTGTTTTCGAAAGTGATAAAAATTTTCGTTATCAAATACCATTTGACTAATCAAACAACTTAATCCGGCATTAATTTTCTGTTTTAAATAGTACATTTCTGTTTCTGTGTCTTTTGCTTCTGGATGACTTTGTGGATAACAAGCCCCAGCAATCTCAAAATCGCCGTGATTCTTAATAAAAGCAACTAGTTCATCTGCATGTTTGAAATCGCCTAGTTGTTGGTATCCGGGTCGATAGTCTCCACGTAGAGCAAGAACTTTTGTAATATGATGTTGCTTTAATTGTAATAGTTGTTTTAATAATTGTGATTGCGATTGATATAAGCCGGTAATGTGAGCCATAGCCGGAACGTGTAGTTTTTGTTGAATTAAGTCCGCAATTTTGAGTGGGTTTTGATTATTGATTTGTCCGCCAGCGTCAAAGGTTACTGAAATGAAATCAGGATTGATGTCTTTAATAATCGCTAATTTCTCATTAAATTCTTCATTATTTAATTGTACTTGTGGTGGAAAAACTTCTAAGGAAAAAACTGGTTTTGATTGAAAAAGATTTTGGCTATTCATAATAACTCCTAATGATTTAGTGACTTCTATAAAAATATTATACTTGATAAAATGTTAAATTAGGTTGTTAGCAGAACAGTTGACGTTATACTATAAAATTGATAGTATTGTATTTGCTTAAGTTAAGGAAACTTTAATAATTAATCATAGAAATGTCTTGACGCCAAATTGATTTGATTTGAAACGCAGACATTTTCTTTTTAGAAAGGTGTGATATTAGTGACAGAAAAAGATCAAACAAAGCAGGATGATAAAGATTTATCAAGAGGTTTAACTTCGCGACATGTTCAAATGATAGCGATTGGGGGAGCAATTGGAACCGGATTGTTTTTGGGTTCTGGGACGGCCATCAAATCTGCTGGGCCTGCATTAATTCTTGCATATTTAATTACTGGACTTTTTTCATATTTAATGATGCGTGCCGTTGGTGAATTATTATTATCAAACACCAAATTACATTCTTTCATTGATTTTGTACGAGAATATTTAGGTGATCGATGGGAATTTGCGATTGGGTGGGCTTATTGGCTAAGTTGGGCCAGTTTGGCCATGGCAGATTTAACTGCTTCTGGGATTTATTTGCGATTTTGGTTCCCACAACTGCCGCAATGGGTTACTCCGTTAATTGTAGTTGCAATTCTAGTGGCATTTAACTTAATTAATGTTGCCTGGTTTGGTGAACTAGAATCAGCATTTTCTAGTATTAAGATTTTTGCTATTTTAGCTTTGATTGTTGCTGGTGTCGGAATGATTGCAGTTGGTTTCCATACGCAGGGGAACACTGCTTCATTAGCAAACTTGGTTGATCATGGTGGTTTCTTTGCGACTGGTGCAGTTGGATTTATTCTTGCTTTCCCAATGGTAATCTTTGCCTTTACAGGAATTGAAATGGTTGGCTTGACTGCTGGAGAAACTAAGAATCCACAAAAAGATATTCCTAAAGCAATTAATTCGGTTCCAGTAAGAATTCTATTGTTTTATATTGGATCAATGATTGTGATTATGTCAGTTTACCCTTGGAATCAAATTAATCCTAATCAATCACCCTTTGTACAAGTTTTCTCTGGATTAGGGATTAGCTATGCTGCTAATATCATTAACTTTGTTGTTTTGACGTCGGCATTATCAGCTGCGAACTCAGCAATTTTCTCTACTTCAAGAACGCTCTTCATCTTGGGTAAAAACGGACAAGCTCCTAAATCATTTGCTAAGTTATCACGTAATAACGTTCCATACGTGGGTATCTTAGTTTCCTCAATGGTTTTCTTAGGAATTGTATTGTTGAACTACTTCTACCCAAGTAAAATTTTCGTTTTGATTACAGGAGTTGCTACTATTAGCTTCATCTTTGTTTGGATTATTATTATGATTACTCATATTCAATATAAGAAAACGGCTGGCAATCCGTTAGACACATTTAAAATGCCATTCTTCCCATATTCTAGTTATGCAACCATTATTTTTTACCTCGCTGTCTTGGTGACTTTAATGTTTAACTTTGAAACTAGGATTTCAGTAATTGCAACAGTGATTTTCTTTGCTGCTTTGATTGTTGGATATGTAATTTGGGATAAAAAGAAGAAACAAAAATTAAATTAATTAAACAAAAGGATCGTTAGCTGATTAAGCTAGCGATCCTTTTTGATTGAAGATTATTTCAAATTATCTAAAGCAGTTTTAATTGGAGTAGTTCCACTGTGCATTAAAATAACTTTTTTATAGGTATTTTTATTATTCAATATTTGAAAGAGAACTTCAGCTACATCTGGGATTGGATTTTCAGTACTTTTTTCATCTTCGTTTAAAGCTACTTTTCCAATTCCGGATTCTTCTGTTAGTGAACTAGGCTGCAAAATAGTGTAGTTTAAGTCAGTATCATGAACTAAATAATGATCAGCCATGAATTTCGCTGCCTGATAGGCTTGTAAACTACCATATTTAGGGTTACCAATCCATTGATCTGGTTGTAAAGCGCCAAAAGAACTTAACATGATGTAACGACTCACGCCAGCTTTTTGTGCTGCAATCATCGTTTTGATGGCACCAAAGCTATCTACTTGTACGGGACTCTTACCACGTGAACCAGCTACGAAGTAGATTGCATCATACCCCTTTAACATATCTGTGATTTGTGCAATTTTAAGGTTAGCGAAGTCAAATTTAATCACATTTACGTTAGGAAAATCATTAAACTGAGTTACTTTTTCAGGATGTGCGACTGCCACCATGATTTCATCATCAGTATTTTTAGCAAAGTCTTCTGTTAAGGCAGTTCCAACTCGTCCGGATCCACCAATAATCATTATTTTCATTATTATTCCTTCTTTCATTCGTTTTGTTTCATTATAAAGGTGACTGAAAATGAATTCTAGTGAAACGGGTTATCAGTCTTAGAATTACGAGTACTATTAAAAATAAGTGCGATTAAAAAAAGTTATCGTTATTAACGATAACTTTTTTTATACTTTATTTTTTACGCATTACTTCGAAATAATAAACGGGAATTCCTAGAGCTACAATTCCTAATGAACAAACAACTCCGATTGGATCAGACATAATTTCTGAAATGATTACAAAGAGTGATCCGCCAATGGCAACAAGAGGTACAAATGGGAACAATGGGACAGAGAAAACTCGTTGTTGCTTAGGATTACGTTTTCGTAAGATGAAGACCCCAACAAATGCCATTACATAGAAACAGTAGATTGTAAAAATACATAATTCTGAAAGTCGATCAGCATCAAAAAAGGAAATCATAATTCCAGCAATTACCAATGTAACCATGATAGAAAAAATTGGAGTTCTAGTTTTTTCATTAAGATATGAAAGCTGTTTAGCAAAGGGAAGTTGTTTTTCTTTGGCCATTGCATACATAATTCTTGGAAATGTCATGATTTTTCCATTCATACAACCAACGATGGAAATAATAATTCCAATACTTAAGATTTTCCCGCCAAGTACTCCAAAATCCTTTTGTGCGATATATGGAATAGCAGCAGTTCCAAGTTCGTGGACTTTTTCGCCCCCAATACTCTTCAAAACTCCATATGAAACTAATAAGTAGGCGATCATAACAATAATAATTCCCAATGAAATTGCCCGTGGTAGCATTTTTTTAGGATTTTTAATTTCGCCCCCTAGATTAGCAACTAAAATCCAACCATCAAAGGCAAATAAAGTTGCTAACATAGCAATTCCAAAACCACCTGCAGTGGTGTGGACATGATTGATACTTTGAGAAAGGGCATCGGCATGACCAAAGAAAAGTCCAAAAATAATTAATGCAGCAACAGGAACTAATTTACAGATGGTGGTTATAATTGCAAATGCTGCTCCGTAACGATTAGGGAAAACATTTAATAAACCAATTAAACAGACGGCACTGATTGCAATTGGAATGTTCCAAAAGGGATTAATATGGAAAAAATCACCTAATAAAATTGCAAGATAAGAACCTAAAGCAGCAATCATGGCAGGACCATAAACAATAATCTGCATCCAGCCAGATAAGAAGCCCCAAAATTTGTTATAAATTTCTTCCATGTAAGCATATAGTCCACCGGTGCTAGGAATTTGTGAAGCTAGTTCAGCGATTGTGAGACCAGCAGCTAGAGTAAGTAATCCTCCTGCTAACCATGCTAATAATGCAGCAGTTGGTGATCCAGCATCATCAATTACGGCAGCTTGACGAACAAAGATTCCAACTCCGATGATGGTTCCTACTACTAATGAAAGTGCCGACCAAAGACCAAGTGATCGATTTAGTTCAACTTCTTTATGTGGTTTTTCCATGATAGTTCCTCCTTTAAATAAAAAACGCCCTGACAAATAAACTTGCCAGGGACGTTAAAACGCGGTTCCACCCAAATTCTTCTACAAATGTAGAAGCACTTTAAAATCTAACTATTCAATTAATCAATTGAAGTTTTCCATTAAACTAGGATAGCATAATCGCAACAAACTAATTCTTTAAGAATCCTAACTTAAATTTTCTTCAAAAATGTTACTAAATATACAGTTAAAAACATACAACTTAAAAATATAAAAACGCCCCCGACAAATAATTGTCAGGGACGCTAAAGCGCGGTTCCACCCAGATTCTTTTACAAACTGTAAAAGCACTTTTAATTAATTTTTAAGTTGAAAAACTTAAAGCGGCTAATTAAGATGCAACATCTGAATTACAGAAAGAATCAGACTCTCTTAGAAGCATTACTTAAATTTTTTCTTTAAGTTATTAACAATATTCTAAATGCCTAATGTTTAATTGTCAACGATTAATTTTATTTTTTTATTTCGTACTTAGAATAACGTTTAGCACTAGCTTGGGGAAGATTCACAGTTAATTCAGTTCCGTTTTCAGTATATTTTGTTTCTTGGACAGCAAACTTTTCATTAAAAGTTGAAGTTAAATCTCCCTGATCAAAAGGAATTAAAAAAGTCGTGGTTACGTAATCGTTGAAAAGTTTTTCAAGAATCACACTAATTAATAGATCAATTGAATGTGAGTCCAAGGCAGAGAGAATCAAGTTATCACCCTCATGACTAGGAAATGAAGCTCCAGCCAAATCAGCTTTATTGAAGACTTTAATCATTGGCAGATTAGGAACCCCAATTTCCTTTAAAGTTTTTTCTGTGGTCTGCATCATTAATTCCTGGTTTTCATCCGAGTAATCAACAACTTGAATTAACAAATCAGCATTGGCAGCCTCAGCTAGCGTTGACTTGAAAGCCTGTACTAGCTGATGAGGAAGATCACTAACGAATCCGACTGTATCGCTAAGAAGAAAGTGTTTATTGTCAGCCATTTTAATGTCACGGACACTAGTGTCCAAGGTGGCAAACAGCATGTTTTTTACCATCACTTGTTTGTCTTCGTTTTCACCAAATTTTTTTACCAGTTGATTCATGATAGTTGATTTACCAGCATTAGTATATCCGACTAAGGCAACTGTTTTTAGATCGGATTCTTTCCGTCGCTTACTTTGAGTTTGATGCGATTTGTCAATTTCTTTTAGTTCACGGCGGACGTGATCAATCTGATGTTCGATATTTCGGCGACTTAATTCAATTTTGGTTTCTCCAGAACCACGGTTTGCCAATCCACTTCCAGCAGATTGCTGATCAAGTCGTTGACTAGTACTAGTTCGTAAACGGGGAAGCTGATATTTTAACTTTGCCATTTGTACCTGGAGTTTAGCTTCCCGAGTTTGAGCACGATTAGCAAAAATTTCCAAGATTAAACCGGTTCGATCTATAACAGTCGCATTAGTTTCTTTTTCAATGTTTCTAATCTGACTAGGACTCAGTTCGTCGTTTGCAATAATTGTATCAGCATCTGTGGTTTGGATTAATTGGGCAAGAAATTCAATTTTTCCTTTACCAAAATAAGTTCCGGAATCTGGATGATCTAATTTTTGTACCACAGTTTCAATTGATTCCATATGATTAGCGGATGCTAAATTTTGTAATTCTTCCATTGAGTAATCAAAATGAGAATTATTGACATTTAAGCCAATTGTAATTACTGGAGTGGTTTTATTTTCCATTAGGTCTCCTTAGGAGTTAATATCTGAAACTTTGTTGTAAAATTCAACATTATATTTACCATCTTTGTAAACTACTTTGGTAACACTACCATTTAAAATTGGTTCTGTAATATCAAGATCACTAAATTTACTAATAATACTACGAATCAAAGTACCATGAACAGCGACTAAAATATTTTGTCCATTAAGTGCAGTTGCAACAATTTCATCTAAACCAGGTTGCAACCGTCCCCAAAATTTTTGATCATTTTCGGCATCTCCATATGGATCAGCATCCGCAATCCTATCACGTGTTTTTTCCATTCCAAACATTTTAATCATTTCAGCATAGTTAAAAGCACCATGTGGTCCGCCAATCATATTCCAAGCTTGGGCAGCATCATTTCCTTCAAAATAACCAAAGTTTTCTTCTCGCAATGAAGGTCGTTGAATTGCATCTTCAATTTCTGACGGATTTGCTTTTAAAATAATGTGAGCAGTGTGACTGGCCCGTTTTGTATCACTGCTGTAAGCCTGATCAAATTTGATTTTTGAAAGTGCTTTTCCAGCGTTAATGGCTTCGTTTATCCCTTTCAAGGTTAATCCTGAATCAGCCCATCCTTGAATTCTTTGATAACGGTTTAAAAAAGTTTGACCGTGACGTACGAAATATAAATTAATTCCATCCATCTTAATTCCTCCTCGTGTGCTTTTTCCTAAATTTTATCACATTCCTTTTGTTATCGTCGTCTTTGTGCAGTAAGTATGTTAGAATGATTAATCGAGTTTAACGAGTTGGAGGTGCGTGATGAGCGAGTCGAATGAAGCAATGAAACAATATGAACAAAAACATTTGAATTTTGTTCGAGATCAAATTGGGATAGCCGAACGGCAAACTGAAAAGATAATTAAGCGAGCAAAGACCGGCCAAAAAGATTTAGAAAAAAACTTTTATAATGATGTTCGCATTAAAACCAGCACTTATGCTGGTCAGATGGACACAGGGGTCTCAGTGCGACAACAGCAACAAATGTTGTCGCAAAAACAGAATCGCTGGCAAACTGCAACTCGCGATTTGGAAACATTACAAAAGCTAGATCAAAATGCTTATTTTGCTAGAGTTGATTTGAAAGAAGATGGAGAGCAAAATCCAGAAAAAATCTATATTGGGTTAGCTTCGTTCACAGATCCAGAGCATCCAGATAATTATTTGATTTACGACTGGAGAGCGCCAATTTGTAGCGTTTACTATGACAGCGGTATGGGGAAAATGACTTATAACGCGCCAATGGGTAAGCAGACAGTTGATGTAACTTTAAAACGTGAAATTCAAATTAAAGACGGAGTGGTTGAAACTGTCTTTGACACGGATGAAGCAGTTGGTGACCGGGTGTTGCTAGAAAATTTGGGGCATCAATCCAATACCAAAATGAAGAGTATTGTAGCTACGATTCAGCAGGAACAAAATGCGATTATTCGAGATACTAGTTCTGATCTTTTGTTTGTTCAAGGAGTAGCAGGTTCTGGAAAAACAGCAGCGGTTCTACAACGAGTAGCTTATTTACTTTATCGCTATCGCGGTAATTTAAATCCAGGACAGCTGATTTTGTTTTCACCGAACCAATTATTTAATGACTATATTAACCAGGTTTTGCCCGAACTTGGCGAACAAAATATGGTGCAGATGACTTATTATCAGTTTATTAATCGTAGAGTACCCCATTTAGAAGTGGAAACTGTTCAGCAGCGATTCGATGAAAATTTAGATATTAAGCAACGAAATATTGCAGATTTTAAAAATAGTTTGGACTTTTTCAAATTAGTGACAGATTACGCTAATCACTTGAATCAATCAGATATTCAGTTTAAAAATATTATGTTTCAAGGTAAGGTATTCATTTCGAAACAAGAAATTGAACAAATTTATTATAGTTTTAATGAAAATTATAACTTGCGTAATCGACTTACTGGAACGAAAGAAAAATTATTAAAGATCTTAAATCGACATATTAGTAGTGAAATGAAGAAACGTTGGGTTGAAGAAACAATTGAAAGTCTATCAAAACAACAGTTACAAATGTTATATGCGAAGTATGGAGAAAAAATTGAAGATAGCGATAAAGAATATAACTTTTTAGCAAAACAAATTGTGACGGATGCTTTTAAAAAAGTTAGAGTTCAGATTATGAAAAATCGCTTTTTTAGTATTAATCGTCAATTTGTAAACTTATTGCGCAGTGTGCCTAAGATGACTGATTTAAGTAAATGGGGAATTAGCGAAACTGAATGGCAACAAAGTGTAGAGCAAACCATTGAGCGGTTTAAAGCTGGTCACATTAGTATGACTAATGTTTCAATTTATCTATATCTTTTTGACTTAGTGACTGGAAAGCGTCCAGATACAGAGATGCGTTATCTTTTTGTTGATGAAGTTCAAGATTACACTCCATTTCAGTTAGCATATTTGAAATGGAATTTTCCACGCGCTAAGTTTACTTTGTTAGGAGATTTAAATCAGGCAATCTTTACCCATCAAAATCACCATACAATAATGGAAGATTTGAAGCAGATGTTTGATCCTGAAAAAATTAAAGTGATTAACCTTATGAAGTCATATCGTTCTACCAAGCAGATTACAGATTTTACTAAGTATCTGATTCCTGATGGTGGAGATATTGAAGCATATGCACGTACTGGAGAAAAACCAGTTATCACAGTGGTTCACGATGAAAAACAAGGAATTACGGTGTTAGCTAAACAACTCCAATTAAATAATGAAGTTAAAGATACTACAGCCATCATTGGTAAAACTCTGGGAGAATGTCAGGATGTTTATCAAAAATTACAAGATCGTGGGATTCAAGCAACCCTGATACAAACCGAGAATCAAAGACTAGTAAATGGTGTGATTGTAGTACCAGCATACTTAGCTAAAGGACTTGAATTTGATGCTGTAATAATGTGGGATGGATCTGCCACCAACTATCCAGATCAAAATGATGATAAATTGGTTTATACAATTTGTACAAGAGCAATGCATCGTTTAGACATTATTTCAATAGGGAAGCCATCGCCATTATTTGCTAAAGTTCCTAAGGATGACTACCGCCTAATAAAGGAGTGAAAATTGGATAATTTTTATGCATATGACAAAAATAAATGGGAACAGTTTTATCCCACTAATTTAAATCCGATTACTCGAGCTGATTTAGAAAATTTAAAAGCCTTTAATGATCAAGTTTCTTTAGAAGATGTAACTAAAATTTATATGCCGTTGGTACATTATATTAGTTTGGCATTGGATAGTTATCGGCAATGGCAAACTAAAAAGAGCGATTTTTTACAACGAAAGCCCTTTCGAGTGCCATTTATTATTGGTATCTCTGGCAGTGTAGCGGTTGGGAAATCAACTACGGCTCGATTATTGAAATATCTTTTTGACTACTTGCTACCGAATCGCAAGACTCAATTAATTACAACTGATGGATTCTTGTATCCAACTGCAACTTTGCAAAAAAAAGGAATTCTAGAGCGAAAAGGTTTTCCAGAAAGTTATGATATGAAAGCATTGATTGATTTTTTGATAAAAATCAAGTCTGGGGAATCAGAAGTCAAAGCACCAGTTTATTCTCACCAAGTTTATGATATTATTCCGAATCAATTTGATATTATTACTAATCCAGATGTTTTGATTATTGAAGGCATTAATACCTTGCAGATTCCTGCGGGACAAAATATTTATGTAAGTGATTTTACCGACTTTTCCATTTATATTGATGCTGATTCCACTTTGATTGAAGAATGGTATTTGAATCGATTTAAGAAACTGATGGAAACCGCTTTTACAGATCCCAAAAATTATTTTTATAAATATGCTAAATCCGAACCAGATGAAGCAATTGCAATGGCTAAGCAAGCTTGGGAGACGATTAATCTTCCTAACTTGAATGAATATATTTTACCAACAAGAGATCGAGCTAATGTCATAATTCATAAGGGTCAAAGTCATGCGATTGATAAAATATATTTACGCAAATATTAATTTTTTAGAATGAACTTTTCAGTTCATTCTTTTTTACTTGCATCGTTTACAACTGTAAACTATAATATGATTTGTATTTACAATTGTAAACGATGGTGGTGAACAATGATGACAAATAAGAATGAAAGTGTGACTGGCGCAGAGTGGAATGTGATGCGGATTGTTTGGTCGCTTGGTTCTTGTACAACACGCGAGATTATCGACAACTTACAGTGTGAATCTGACTGGAAAGATTCCACCATTAAGACTTTGTTAACTCGATTAACCAAAAAAGGTTTTTTACGAAGTAAAAAAGTTGAACGTCATTTTGTATATGTTCCGATAGTGGCAGAACAAGCAGCTATGAATCAAAGTGCAGAAGAATTATTTTCTAGACTTTGTGCTATGAAAAAAGGACAGTCAATTATTGATCTAGTTAAAAAGACAAAGATGACACAAAGTGATTTGGATGAACTAGAACGTCTTTTAATCCAAAAGAAGAAGACGTCACCCACTAAAATCGATTGTAATTGTTTACCTAATGGAGAATGTAGTTAAGAGGAGTGATATTTTTGAAAAAGATGAATATGTCTCATTCAAATCATGGTGATATGAATGGAATGCAGATGCACCACAGTGGATCAATGGACATGGGTGGTGGACAAATGATGAATATGGGAAATTTCAAACGTCGCTTTTGGATTTCTTTAATTTTAGCAATTCCCATTATGTTGTTGTCTCCCTTAATGGGAATTACCTTTGCATATCAGCGTGATATTCCCGGTTCACAATGGATTGTATTAATTTTGGCTACAATTTTATTTTTCTATGGTGGCGAACCTTTTTTTAAAGGTGCAAAACAAGAATTAAAAAATCATGCCCCAGCAATGATGACATTGATTACGATGGGAATTAGTGTTTCATATGTTTACAGTGTTTATTCATTTATTATCAATACTTTTGTTAATCATGATGCTCATGTTATGAATTTCTTTTGGGAACTAGCAAGTTTGATTGTAATCATGCTTCTAGGTCATTGGATTGAAATGAGTGCTGTCATGAATGCCGGAAGTGCTGTTAAGAAGATGGCTGAATTACTTCCCGATACCGCTCATTTATTGTTACCAGACGGATCAACAAAAGCAGTTCCGCTGGATAAATTACAAGTGGGTCAAGAAGTCTTGATTCAAGCTGGAGAAAAAATTCCAACTGATGGTGTGATTGTGAAAGGTACTAGTGCAGTCAACGAAGCATTAGTAACTGGGGAATCAAAAGCAGTAACAAAAAAGCCTGGTAGTAAATTGATTGGTGGATCCATTAATGGTAACGGCAGCTTAGTCGAAAAAGTTACAGCAACTGGATCCAATGGATATTTGGCACAGGTAATTAAGTTAGTTGAATCAGCTCAAAAAGAGAAATCTAAAGCACAAACAATGGCTGATTACGTTTCAAGATGGTTATTTTATGGAGCTTTAAGTATTGGGATTTTAGCATTAGTTGTTTGGACAATTGTTAGTGGGTTAAGTTATGGCTTGGAACGGATGGTTACAGTACTGGTAATTGCATGTCCCCATGCTCTTGGCTTAGCAATCCCGCTAGTGGTTGCTCGTAGTACATCAATTGCTGCTCAAAATGGATTATTGATTAGACATCGTCAAGCAATTGAAAGAGTTAAAAAACTTTCTTATGTCTTCATGGATAAAACTGGTACTTTGACTGAAGGAGTGTTTAACGTTAATGCCCTTGAAACGACTTCTGATTTAAGTAAGACAGAAGTTTTAACGATCTTAGCTGATTTGGAATTAAATTCGAGTCATCCATTAGCATTAGGAATCTTAAATCAGGCTAAAAAGGATGGTATTCAACCTACATCAGCAACTAACGTTCAAATTATTCAAGGAGTTGGGTTACAAGGTACAATTTCCGGTAAAGATTATTTGATTGTGACAGCTGACTACCTAAAATCACATCAAATTAGTTATGATATTGATCAATTTAATCAATTAGCGAGTGCTGGAAATTCAGTTAGTTATTTAATTAGTGATAATCAGGTTCTAGGAGTGGTAGCTCAAGGAGATGTGATTCGACCACAGTCATTTGAATTAATTAAAAATCTTCGCAAGATGCACTTGATTCCGGTAATGTTAACTGGTGATAATGATTTGTCTGCTAAACGGGTTGCTCATGAACTTGGAGACATTGCTTATCAAGCACAGCTACTTCCAAGTGACAAAGAAAAAATTATCAAACAATATCAAGCTAAAGGATACGATGTCATGATGGTTGGAGATGGAGTTAACGATGCTCCTAGTTTATCTCGGGCTAACATTGGAGTAGCAATTGGTGCTGGAACTGACGTTGCCATCGATTCAGCTGATGTTGTTTTGGTAAAAAGTGATCCAGAAGATATTGTTGATTTCATTAACCTTGCCAAAGCCACTAATCGTAAAATGGTTGAAAACTTGTGGTGGGGAGCTGGATATAACATTATTGCCATGCCTTTAGCTGCTGGGATTTTAGCACCTTGGGGGATCATTCTTTCACCAGCAGTTGGTGCAATTATTATGTCATTATCGACTGTCATTGTAGCCGTAAACGCCTTAACTCTGCATATGAAAAAAGAGTGATTAAGGTTATAATAGAAAATAAACTATTATTAGAGAGAGAGTTAATAACATGGAAAATAAAACCTATTCACAACTACTAAAAGATGCTGAACAAATTGGATTAACGGTTAATAAAAATACTACTGATGCTGATATTTTAGGAACCGTAACTGATGGTTTGCAACAGGCTGTCAAAGCTACACCCAAAGCTGATGATGTAGTTGCTGTCCGTGCTTTTACGAACTATATTTCAGATACCGGGATGGTAATTTCTAAAGATTGGAATGGTTCGAAGGAACATGAATATAAAAAAGCAGCTGATGCTTATAACTATTTGATTACTTCAGGATTAGTTGATGATCAATCTTAATTTATATTAAGGAAATCCGATGACATTTTTGTTATCGGATTTTTTTATACCCTAATTAGAAATCTTGTTGCAGTCGCATTTGTCTGATAAAATTAAAAAGAATTATCATGCTTAAACCGTAAAAAGGTGGTGTCTTGATGCAAGTTAAATGGAAAAATGAAACGCAAAGCGAGATGTCATTAAAAAAATTTTTGAGTAGGCATGGTGTTAGTCATCGAATGTATTCTGCTTTAAAAAATTGTGATGATAGTTTTAAAATTAATGATCAAAAGATTACCCCGCAAAGAAAGATAAGTAGTGGTGAAACGTTAACGGTTGTGTTTCCCCCAGAAACTGCTGATCCAAATGTCTTAATCAGTCATCAGCCGATAGAGATTATTTACGAAGATGATAACTGGATGATAGTTAATAAGCCAGCCGGATTAACGACCGTTCCGGGACCTTCTAATCGAACTGATACGTTAGTAAATCGAATTAAAGGGCATTTAGTTTCTGAACACGCTAGTGATTTACGCCCACATATAATTACACGTTTGGATCGGTTTACGAGTGGATTAGTATTGGTAGCTAAAAATCGACTTGCGAATAGTTATGCTAACCAACAATTAGCAGACCATCAGATTGATAAACGTTATCTAACCGTAGTTGCAGGACGGGTAAAATCCGATCACGGGATGATTAATTTGCCGATTGGACGAGTTGGTAATAATTTTGCTCGTGAAGTAACTTTAGATGGGCAGGACGCTAAAACAGAATACTGGGTAAAAAATAGACTTGCAACTGCTACTGTACTCGAAGTTAAGTTACATACCGGTCGTACTCATCAAATTAGAGTTCATTTTACTGATGCGGGGCATCCGTTGTTAGGCGATGAACTGTATCACGGGCCTATGAATCAAGGAATTGAACGGCAGGCTTTACATGCGATTTCGTTACAATTTTATGATCCATTTCAAAAACGAGAATTAAGTTTTAAAGCTGCGGTGCCTGCTGATATGCTAAAATATGTATAAATAACGAAAGGGGAAAATCCTTGGAAGATAATATACAACTTGGTAACTCGGCTTTTGATAAGATGATGTTTACTTTAAAGACGCCAGTTACTAAGGAAAATCATAAAGATTATAAATTCATGGAATACCAAATGGATGAGATTGCCGATGGGATTTGGGCAATGCCGGTTTATATGACGGAAGATGACGATTTTACGTTGTTTTTTGTAGTTACTAAAATTAAAACAGGTGAAACAGTAATGGCTTTTTCAGAAGGAATCTTAGGAACAAAAGGCGATTTTAATCTGAGTCAGCCGATGAATACCGGAACTGGTTTAAACTTGTTAGCTAAACATGATAAGAGTCGAGCAGAGAACGTTTTACACTTTTTAAATCAAATTGCCAAAGCTGGCGAAGGCAACTGGCGGATTGTTGAAGATTAATAAGGAGAATTGAAATGGCACAAATTTATTTAGCGAGTCCGTTTTTTAGTGAAGAACAAATTCAACGGATTGAAGTAGTGGAAAAAGCACTTACTAATAACCCCACGGTAGCTGATTTTTATTCACCCCGTAAACACCAAGAGGCAAAAAATAAAGAGTTTACTAAACCCTGGGCTAAAGAAATTTATCAACGCGACATTGAAAATATTGAAGCAGCTGATGCAGTAGTTGCTGTGATTGATTTTGTAGGTGATAATGTTGATAGTGGAACAGCCTATGAAATTGGTGCGGCTGTTCAAATGGGAAAGCCAGTTGTGGTTTTTCAACAAAAGGACAATACTGTTAATTTAATGATCTCTGAAAGCCTGCATGCTTATTTAAAAACTGGTGAAGATGTAGAAAAATATGATTTTAGTAAAATGCCAGCTAATGAATATGATGGTGAGTTTATTTAGAGAAGTCGATTGTAAAAAGGAGACTTTGAAATGGATCAGGAACAATTATCTGGGCGACGCTTTTTAGAAGTAACGGTGTTAAATGCTTTGATTACTGTTTTTGAATTTGTCGGTGGGATTCTTTCTGGGAGTTTATCGTTATTGTCGGATGCAGTCCATAACTTAGGTGATTCGTTATCAATTATATTTAGTTATGTTGCGCATGTGATTAGTAAACGGAAACAAACGAAGACTAATACTTATGGATTTAAGCGAGCTGAAATTCTTTCAGCACTTTTTAACGCAATTTTTTTAATAATTCTTTCAATTTTCTTAATTTTTGGCGCCATTGATCGGATTCAGCATCCAGAAAAAATTAATGGCTTAGTCATGTTAGTGGTTGCAGTAGTTGGAACGGTTGCTAATTTGCTTTCAACATTGCTACTAAGTAGTGGTGCAAAGCATAATCTAAATATGAAAGCCACCTATCTTCATTTATTAAGTGATACGCTTTCTTCAATGGGAATCATTGTTGGAGGAATTTTGATTGAACTTTTTAATTGGACCATTATTGATCCCCTTATTACTATTTTAGTGGCTTGCTATATTTTGTGGGAAAGTTGGCCAGTACTGCATCAAACAATTGCTATCTTGATGGAATGTGCACCAAAACTTGATTACGCAGGAATTAATCATGATTTATTGAAGATAGATGGTATTACTAGCGTCCATCACGTGCATGCATTGATGGTGGATGAAAATAGTATCGTATTTTCGGCTCATGTAAATATGAAAAATATGCAACTTAATCAAGTACAACATATCTATGATCAGATTAATCAGTTATTAAAAGGAAAATATGGCATTGACCATGTTACGATTCAGCCGGAAACTACCCATGGCGAAGATGAAGACTTTTTCTATGATAAAGATAAAGATATTTAGAAATTTATAGATTATTTTGGAAAAAAGATTCCAGTTAAAAATTATGTCTTTAATTTTTAACTGGAATCTTTTTTGATATTTCAATAAAAAAAGAACTTATTCAATTTTTCAATCGAATAGGTTCTTAAAAATAAGCTGAATTTATTATTTTATTAAAGAGTAGCATTTGGATCTAATTTATTAGTTTCAGCAACGTACCACTCACTCCAGTTAGTAGTTGGATTACCATTATCAAAGTAAGTTTGTGGTAATTCACTCATTAAAGTGTGATAGTCATCGTTGTTAAAGTTAATAACATATTCGTATAAATCTTCGGGGATTTTGTTGCTAGCAGTATAAATCGTACGATTGATGTCTGCCATCACATGATTCATATCAAAGGTAGTCATAACGTCTAACTCTTTGTTACGAAGTAGACCAATATAAAATGGAACGAATTCATTGATTGCTTTTTCCTGTGCTTGTGAACTTAAATCTTTAAATGATAAATTATCACTCATACAATTTCCTCCTGTGTTTCAAACGCAACTTGTATGTTAATTATAGCGGTATCTGCTTAATACGTAAAATGATTTTTTAAAGATGTTTAAAAATCCGATTATTTATAGTAAGGTTTTATATGGAAGAATAATTCAAAAGAGAGCTGGTGAGTCAAATGGCGGAAAAACATGAACCCAAAAATTCACGAGAATATAAAAATAAAGTAGTGCAGACTTGTCTATTGGCTGGGAAAATTTTAATTGAAAATGGATCCGAATTAAATCGAGTGTCAGATACTATTAAGCGAATCGCTAAAAATGCAGGCTTAGATGATTTACATGCTTATGTAACGATTACCGGGTTGATGATTTCCGCCAACGATGAAGCTGGCGCACAAATCAGTGAAATTGAAAAGCGTAATTTTGATTTACGCCGAATAGCAGCAGTTAACCGTCTTTCGCGGCAATTTGCTGCGCATAAAATATCCTTGGATCGTTTTTATAGCTTATTAAAAAAGGTCGAGCACATTGGATTTTATTATCCATTCTGGATGATGCTTTTGTCAGCAGCTTTATTATCCGGCTGTATTACGGTGGTATTTAATAATGATATTCATGATTTTCTTATCACTTGCTTAGTTGGAATGTTAGGCTGGTGGATTTTTCATGCGATTGTTTCGCGAGTTAACGCAAGTTTTATTAGTGAATTTGTGGCTGCAGCTGCTATTGGAGCCATGGGAATCTTAGCAGTCCGCTTTGGTTTAGGGCAGAGTACCGATAATATTATTATTGGTTCGGTCATGCCATTGGTTCCTGGAGTTCAAATTACCAATGCGGTACGAGATTTGATTACTGGAAACTTGATTAGCGGACCAGCGCGTGGAATTGAAGCGTTAATTTGTGCGTGTGCTCTTGGATTTGGAGTATCTTTGTCATTAGTTTGGTTAGGGTAGGGTGAATTAAATGCATTTATTAATTGTAATATTAGGGGTTTACGTTGCTACCTTAGGTTTTGCAATCCTAATCAATGTTTCACCCAAAGCTTTAAATCTTGGTGGATTGGTAGGAGTAGCTGGATACCTGATTTATTTAGCCTATTTCACCTTTATCGGGGGATATGTTGGTGCAAACGTGTTTGGAGCTTTTACCATTGGTATTTGTGGTATGTTAGCAGCTAAATATAAAAAAATGCCAGTCATTATTTTTAATATCCCAGCTTTAGTACCGTTAGTTCCTGGAGGCCAAGCTTATCAAGTTATGAAATATGTAGCTATGAATCGTCCGCATTTGGCGTTCTTTTATTTGATGCAGGTCTTGATGATTGCGGGAGCCCTAGCAATGGGATTCTTGCTATCAGAATTAGTGATTCAGTTATATAATTATCTAAAACGAAATCTAAAAAAAAGAAGAAAAAGCGCATAAGCGTTTTTTCTTCTTTTTTGATTAAAGGTGTAAAAATAGTCCCAAACCAAAACTAAAAATTAAAATTAACAAAACAACCGAAGTAATAATAACGTATAGACGGTCATGTTCTTTATAAAAGGAATAAATTGAAACAATTACTCGTAAGACTGGTGTTAATATTAAAGCAAAAATTCCGAGCATCATGATGGAATAAGGTTTCAGTTCGATAATTCCAGTAATAATCTGGGAAAATGATTTAGCATAGTATCCCTTTGGGTAACCCAAACTATCTTTGATAATGTATAAAAACAGACCGAGTATCATAATGATTGCCGAAATTATTACACCCCAGCGTAAAATACTGCCAATCGTATATTCAATCCGATTTATTGAAGATTGTGCATGATTTTGTTTGAATGCTTGTTTTTCTGAATTTTGTTTCATTAAATGCTCACCCCAAATCCTTTGAGAATCATTTGTAATCCTAGATAAATTAAGATAGGAATAAAAATGATTCTAATTAATTTGGAGGGCATAATTTGCATGACTCTTGAACCCACTGCAGCTCCGACAATAATACCAAGAGCCATTGGAACTGCAATTTGTGGAAGAATTGAGCCATTAAAAAAATAAATAGTAGCACTTGCAGCCGCTGTGACACCCATCATAAGATTACTAGTAGAACTAGATGGTTTTAATGGCATTTTCATGAATGTATCCATTGCAATTACTTTAAAAGCTCCAGAACCAATTCCTAACAAACCACTGGCAATTCCAGCTCCAAACATAATTCCTAATCCGGTTGGAACATTAGTAACCTTATAGTCAACGTTTTTTTTCAAGTTTTTATCATAGTATGAGCCATTTAATTTCAGTTTGCGAGCCAGTTTGTCATCAGAGTTGGCATTGGTTTCAATCTGTTTTCCACGTAATTTACGAATCATATTTGCACCAGAAAAGAAGAGAAGCAATCCAAACATAATATATAAAAAGATAGGATTAACAACTCCTGTTAGTAATGCTCCAACGATTGCTCCAATTGAGGTTGCAATTTCTAAAAACATGGCTACCCGAAGATTTAAAACATTATCTTTTAAATAGGCAATTGTAGCACCAGAACTGGTTGCAATGACAGCAATGATACTGGCACCAATGGCATATTTAATATCAAGACCAAAACCAAGTGTTAAAACGGGGGTAATAATCATACCGCCGCCAATACCGAGAATTGATCCTAAAATACCAACAAAGACTCCTACAAATAGCATGATTAAAATACTATTAAGCATATTGGAACTCCCTTTTAATTTAATTTTATACTACTAATTTTATTAAATTTTTATTGTGATTACTAGCGCTTATATTTAAAAATAACTATTTATGGTACACTTTAATTATATATTTCGCGGAGGTAAGCGATATGATAATTAAACAGGACCCTAGTCGTCCTTATAAGTTAAGCATCTCATTAGTTATAACTGTTTTGCTAGCAGTAGCTGTAAAAATGAGATTTGGATTTATTGATTTTTTGGATACTGTCATTGTAGGTAGTGTTCAACATGGTCAATCAGGTTTTGAAACGAAGATTTTCACGTTTATTAGCTTTTTGGCCAGTCCGAAGATGGATATTCTTTGGATGTTAGTCATTGCGTTCATATTGTGGGGATTTCGTTACAAAGTTCCAGCGTTTTTCGCACTATTTTTGATTGTTAGTGGGAATGTAGTTGCATTTTTAATAAAACACATTGTATCGAGACCTAGGCCAAGCATGCATTTAGCCAAAGATACTGGTTTTAGTTTCCCTAGTGGACACGTTGTTGGAACTTTTTTTGTTATTAGTGTGTTATGGATTATAGTGGCACCAATGCTAAAAAAGGAATCAAGTGTTTGGATTATGCGAACTGCTTTAGGAATTTGGCTTATTTTGGTAATGGTTTCTAGAATTTACTTAAATGCTCATTTTCCTTCTGATGTAATTGGTGGAGCATTCTTTGCTTATACCTGGTTACAAATTTGTGAGTATCTATATGTACGTTATGCACCAGAATTAAGTGAGCGACGAATTTTTATTCGTTCTTTGTATTAAATAATAAAAGTGATAAATTCATTTGAATTTATCACTTTTTGTTTACGATAATTTATTATTATACTCTTATCTAAATGAGAATTAGGAAGTAGTAATGTTTTTACATCGATATAAAAAAGACCAAATTCATTTGAATTTGATCTTTTTAGCAACTGACGTGGCTGGGCTCGAACCAGCGACATCCTGATTAACAGTCAGGTGTTTCTACCAACTGAACTACACGTCAATATTTAGTTTTTAAATCATAAGTCATTCAAAACAACTAAAAAAGAATCATTTTGAAACTGACGTGGCTGGGCTCGAACCAGCGACATCCTGATTAACAGTCAGGTGTTTCTACCAACTGAACTACACGTCAATATTTAAGTTTTTACAATCATAGCATGGCTTCCTATGGTCGTCAATAAAAACTTTAAAATTATTTAATAACTTTTGCTCCTAATGCATTTTTAAAATGATTTAAAGCAAATTGTTGGTTTTTAGACTCGAAACTAGCAATTGCATTTTCGTGAATTACTAGATGATAGTTTAAATTATAGGCACTAATTGCCGTATGCAGTACACAAATATCTGATGAAACTCCAACTAAATGAAGCGTGTCAACATGACGTTCACGTAATCTTAAATCTAGATCAGTTCCCACAAATGAACTATAACGAGTTTTATCCATGAACCAAATGTTTTCAAGGTGTTTATGATTTTCATACCACGATTTTAAATCACCATAAAGCTCTCGTCCCCAGGAATTACGTACGTTATGGGGTGGGAATAATTTGGTTTCAGGATGATAAGAATCTCCCTTGCGATGTACATCAGTTGGTAAAATAACCAAATCGCCATTAGTTTTAAACTCTTCAGCTAATTTAATGATTTCTGGTTCGCAGTCTTGTCCGGCTTTGCCTAATGTTAAAGCACCATTGTCTGCTACAAAGTCATTTGTATAATCAATAATTAACAATGCTTTTTTACTCATAATGAGCCTCCTATGTTATTTTTGATGTCCCTTTAATATAAAACGAATACCTTAAATTTAAGGTATTCGTTTTATATTTTTATCCTTGAGTAAAATTATGGTTGTGATTTGGTGCCACATCTTTAAGTGAACTTAATTTTTTCATATCTTCGTCAGAAATTTCAAAATCAAGCTCTGTGTTTTGCTTAATATGTTTTGGATTAATGCCTTTTGGTAAAGGAAGAACATGCTGTTGAATAATAAACTTTAATGCTATTTGAGAAGTTGAAACACCATATTTTTCAGAGATACCTTTTATAATTTTATTATCTAACAAATCTCCGGTTGCCAATGGTGAATATGCCTCAACCAAAATATTATTTTCCTTAGAAAATTTAGTTATATTTGGTTCGGTGTAACCAATATAATATTGGATTTGATTTACCATTGGTTCAATAGAAGCAACATCAAAAATATTCTTTAGATCTGAAATATTGAAGTTAGATACTCCAATTGCTTTTGCTCTTCCAGATTTGTAAATTTCTTCCATGGCTTGCCACACTTTTTGGTTTTCCATAGAATGATCAGAACCAATATCATTCCATGGCCAAGGTGCATGAATCAAATAAAGATCGACGTAATCAGTTCCTAGTTTCTTTAAACTTTTTTCAAATTCTATTTCTACCTGATCGTATGTTTTAACTGAAGCAGGCAACTTAGTAGTTAAAAATAATTTTGAACGATCAATTTTAGAATTTCTAATTCCTTCACCGACGCCAGCTTCGTTTTTATAAACAGTTGCAGTATCAATTAATCGGTATCCATTATTAATTGCAGTTTCAACCGCTTTAGCTGCAATATTATTAGGAGTTTGCCAAGTCCCAAATCCTATTTTGGGAATTTTAACATTATTTTGAAGAGTGTATGTTTCATTTAATATATTCATTTTAACTCGACCTTTCCTGAATGGGTTACTTGGATTTTACTGGCACAAGTATATACCAGATTTGGAATAATAGTATAAAGTAACATCTTGATGATTTTTTATTTTGTTTTTATATTTACTTTATTGAAGTATCTAAGGTTTATTTAACTTTTCATGCATTAAAATGTTACCTAGTATTTTTTTGTTCCCTTGTTTGTAATTTTTTGATTGAATATGTAAATTATTATGATACGAAAGTAACAACTTAATTATAATAAATTTATCTTTGATGATTATGTATAAATAATTAATGACAAGTATGTACACATGAAATATAAAAGAGTATTGCATTCGTTTTAATAAGAACTTATACTAAAGATAATTGAATAATAAATTTAAGAAGAGGCGCAGCTTTTATTAGTAACAATTTTGAGACTTCCTAGGTTGATGACAGATTGTAAAAGGGAAGGCTGCCGAAACAAAATAAATGGTAACTATTTTGTTGGGGTTTGATTTAATAAATCAAACACTGTCGTATTGCAAAATACGGAGCGCTTTTAAAACTAGAAATTAAATGTATTTTAGTGGGCTCTTCTGGATTAATTCAGAAGAGTTTTTTTAGTTTAGTGCTTACTTAAAAATAGGAGGATACGTTGATGGCTGAAAAAAAAGAACATGTAAAGCGTGGATTAAAATCACGTCATGTTTCGATGATTGCCTTAGGTGGTTGTATTGGAACGGGATTATTTGTTGCTAGTGGAGCAGCAGTACACAATGCTGGACCTGGAGGAGCTTTAGTTGCTTATATTTTAATGGGAATTATGGTTTATTTCCTAATGACTAGTTTAGGGGAAATGGCAACTAATCTTCCGGTTTCTGGATCATTTTCTACTTATGCTACGAAGTATGTTGATCCAGCAATGGGATTTGCGATGGGATGGAATTACTGGTTTAACTGGGCAATTACAGTTGCGGTGGACATTTCTACTGTTGCGTTGGTAATGGCCTTTTGGTTCCCTCATCTGCCTGCATGGATTTGGAGTGCAGGAGCGTTAGCAATTATTTTTGCAATTAATATTTTAGCGGTTTCAGCTTTTGGTGAAACAGAATTTTGGATGTCGTTAATTAAGGTAATTACGATTTTTATCTTTTTAGGAGTTGGCTTTTTAACTATTTTAGGGATTATGGGCGGACATGCCACTGGGTTAAGTAATTTCACCTATAAACAAGCTCCATTTGTGAATGGGATTCCTGGAATTATTAGTGTCTTTGTTGTTGCAGGATTTTCATTTCAAGGAACTGAGTTAGTTGGAATCACAGCAGGTGAAGCCGATGATCCTCATAAAAGTGTTCCTAAAGCAATTCATGAAGTATTTTGGCGCATTATTTTATTTTACTTTTTAGCCATCTTTGTGATTGCTGCTATCATTCCATATACCAGTCCTGATTTGTTAGGTTCTTCGGCGTCTGATGTTGCAATTAGTCCATTTACGATTGTATTTAAACGTGCAGGATTAGCGGCAGCTGCTAGTGTGATGAACGCAGTCATTTTAACTTCTGTGATTTCTTCTGCTAATTCAGGGATGTATGCTTCGACAAGAATGTTGTATTCTATGGCAGAAGAAGGATATGCACCAAAACTGTTTGGTAAAGTAAATAAACGTGGCATCCCAGCAGCTGCATTATTAGCTACTACGGTAATTGCATTGTTAACATTTTTAACTAGTTTTGTAGGACCCAAAATTTATCTTTGGTTAGTTGCTGCTTCTGGTTTAACTGGTTTTATTGCCTGGTTTGGGATTGCACTTTCGCATTATCGTTTCAGACGAGCTTTTATTAAGCAGGGTCATACTTTAGATGAATTAGAATATCATGCTACTTTATTCCCAGTTGGACCAATTATGTGTTTGATACTATGTATTGTAGTAATCTTTGGTCAAGATATTGGTGCTTTTGCTAATGGAAATTGGTTTGAAATTGCTATCACGTATATTAGTGTTCCATTAGTAATTATCTTATTCTTTGCTTATAAGTTTACTCACCATACTCATTTGATACCGTTAGACGAAATTGATGTGTCTCCAGCTAATCTTGAAAATGAAAACAAAAAGTAAAAAAGATAAACTAGCTTTTGATTTTTAATGCTACAATTAAAAATGCGAGTTAAACGAATGTCGTTAAAAGGAGATAATCAAATGATAGTTTTATCAGGAACGATTGGTGCTGGAAAGACGTCGCTAACTACTTTGTTAGCAGAACATCTAAATGCACCAGCGTTTTATGAATCAGTAGATGATAATCAGATTCTACCTTTGTTTTATAAGGATCCAAAAAAATATGCATTTTTATTACAAATTTACTTTTTGAATAAACGACTTGATAGTATTAAAGAGGCTAGTAATAATAAATATAGCGTGATGGACCGCTCAATTTTTGAAGATTCGTTACTGTTTCATCTTAATGCTGATTTAGGACGGTCAACTGACATTGAAGTACAAACTTATGACTCTTTGTTAGAAAATATGTTACAGAAGATTCCAAACAGTACGTTTCAAAAGACACCTGATTTATTAATTTATATTTCGGTTTCGTTTGATACGATGCTAAAAAGAATCAAAAAACGAGGTCGCTCATATGAACAGTTGGATAATGATGCTAGTTTATATGATTATTATCACGAATTAAATCAGCGTTATCGTTCTTGGTATGAGAAATATGATTTATCGCCTAAAATAGAGATTGATGGGGATAAATATGATTTCGTTGCAAATGAAAAAGCGCAAAAAGCGGTTATAAAAATGTTAGATGAAAAGATTAAAGAAGTATTAGTTTAAAATAAATAATTATTGTATAATTAAGAAAAGGCATATTTATAAGTAGAAATACAGAGAGATGGCGTTGCTGAGAGTCATCATTCGAAAATTCCGGTATGCAAAATGGCAGTTAATCCTGCACGGCGATTCCGTTATTAATCAAAATTAAGGGCCTGTGATAATTACAGGAACTTGGGTGGTACCGCGAAAAGACCTTCGTCCCAATTGACGAGGGTCTTTTTGTTTATTTTTGAGGAGGAAATAAAAATGTTAGATATGAAAATGATTCGACAAAACGTAGATTGGTATAAAAATAAGATGGCTGAACGTGGGGTCGAAGCAGAAACCATCAATAAATTGATGGAATTAGATAATCAGCGTCGTGATTTAATTGTAAAAAGTGAATCATTGAAAGCCGAAAGAAATGAAGTGTCAGATCAGATTTCACAATTAAAACGGAATAAAGAAAATGCTGATGATACTATCAAACGAATGCGTGAAGTTGGATCAGAGATTAAACAACTTGATGAGCAATTAGAGCAAGTTAAGGCTGAACAAGATGATCTTGAAGCTCATTTGCCAAACATTCCACATGATGGAGTTCCAGTTAGTTTAACTGAAGAAGGGGCAGTTGAATTGCGTAAAGTTGGAACACCGCGTAAATTTGATTTCAAACCTAAGCCACATTGGGAAATTGGAGAAAATCTTGATATTTTAGATTTTAAACGTAGTGCTAAAGTTGCTGGTAGCCGGTTTGTTTATTATTTAGGTGCTGGATCGATGTTAGAACGAGCTGTTTATAATTTTTATTTAGATGAAAATGATAAAGCCGGTTACACAGAAATCATTCCACCTTATATGGTTAATTCAGCTTCGATGTTTGGAACTGGACAGTTTCCTAAGTTCAAAGAAAATAAAGCTGGTTTTGAAATTAAAGACAGTGATTTGACGATGATTCCCACCGCTGAAGTACCTTTGGTTAACTTTTATCGTGATGAAGTAATTCCAAGTGAAAAATTACCAGTTAAGTTCACTGCTTTGAGTCCTGCTTTTAGATCAGAGGCGGGAAGTGCAGGTAGAGATACAAAAGGACTAATCCGGTTACACCAATTTAATAAAGTAGAAATGGTGCAATTTACGAAACCTGAAGATTCATGGGATGCATTAGAGAACATTACCCACCAAGCTGAAAGCTCTCTTAAAAAATTAGGGATTCCTTATCATGTTATTACTCTTACTAGTAGCGACATGAGTTTTACTGCTGCGATGACTCATGATATTGAAGTTTGGATGCCATCACAAGATTGTTATCGTGAAATTTCAAGTTGTTCAAATACGACTGATTTTCAAGCTCGGCGTGCTCATATTCAATATCGCGATGAAAATGGAAAACTACAATATATTCATACTCTAAATGGGTCTGGATTAGCAGTGGGAAGAACAGTAGCTGCTATTTTGGAAAATTTCCAAAACGAAGATGGATCAGTAAATATTCCTGAAGTATTACAACCATATATGCATGGAATGAAAAAAATAACTAAACAAGAATTATTTTAATAATTCATTATTAAAATTTAAACTTTATAATGAACCAAATTGTATTATTTAAAAAACAAATCCAAAAAATTAAATTAATTTTTAGAATGCTCATTGCCAAAATAATATCGGCAATGAGCATTCTATTTTTATACTATAAATTGCTTCCAAAGTCACTCTGCTTATTAATTATGATTATTTCTATATTAATAAAGAAAATAAAGGTGTATTAATTAAAACTATGTTGTAATAATTACTTTGTTAGACAATCAAAATAATTTATGTTATCTTAAAAATGATTTATAGAAGTGATAGTATCATCACTTTTTATAATATTTGTTGAATATTTTTTAGGGGGGATTTTATATGTGGAATAGTGAAGACAAGATGCATTATAAAATGTATAAAGCAGGCAAGCACTGGATGTATAGTGCGATTACTGTAACAATGTTTTCAATTGCTGCATTAGGTGGCACATTATTATTAAATAATAATAATGTGCATGCCGATGTTGATAGTTTGACTCAAGCACAAAAAATAAGCACAGGTCAAAGTAATAGCAATACACAAGAAAGCACCGCTTCTGATTCAAATGATGATAAAGCAGCTAACGACAGTGTAGCTGCTAAACCAGAAGAACAGAAACAAGCAGCAACAACGGAAGCGGCTACTGAAGAAAGTACCGCTTCTGATTCAAATGATGACCAAGCAACTAATGACAATACAGCTGCTAAGCCAGACGAACAAAAACAAACAACAACAGAAGAATCGGCTACTAAAGAAAGCACCGCTTTTGATTCAAATGATGATCAAGCAGCTAGTGATAATACAGCTGCTAAACCAGAAGAACAGAAACAAGCAGCAACAACGGAAGCGGCTACTAAAGAAAGTACCGCTTCTGATTCAAATGATGACCAAGCAACTAATGACAATACAGCTGCAAAACCAGACGAACAAAAACAAGCAGCAACAACGAATACAGCGGCTACAGAGGAAAAAACAGCCACAGATTCAAATCGTGATCAAGCAGAAAATGATAACACAGCTGCAAAATCAGACGAACAAAATCAAGTAGCAACAACAGAAACAGCGGCTACTAAAGAAAGTACCGCTTCTGATTCAAATAATGACCAAGCAGCAAATGAAAACACATTTGCAAAACTGGAAGAACAAAAACAAACAGCAACAACAGAATCATCTGTTAATAAGGAAAACACTGATGCTGATTCTAAAAACGAAAACGGTTCAACAGATGAACAACAAGATGTTAATGATGCACCAGAAAATGATGATAGTGTAATAGATAAGTCTAAAAATCTTGAAGTAGCTAATTCAATTACTGATGATCCAAATAATAGTAATGTTACAAAAAATCAAAATGTTGATGATCGTGATGACTTATATAATAAAGCTCAATTACGATTAGCAGCGACTGATGCTGATTCTGTAACTGTGACTACTGCACAAGAATTTTATGATGCTTTAAGAACAGGTACTGCCCCTACAATCAATGTTGGAGCTAATATTGATCTTAGCACTTTGGCTCCTAGTGCAGGCCCTACTGAAGTAACAATGCAAAATTTGCGAGATAATGTAGTTCTTCAATCCGCTCCTGGTGAGATTTATACTGTAGATTTAGGTCCCTATGCTTTTAGAATACGAAACAGTAACGCTAATGTTACAATTCAAAATTTAAAGGCTTTTGGTCGTAGCTATTATGGAATTATTTCTAGAGCAGGTAGATACGATCTTAGTAATTTGGATTATACTGGATCTCAATTAATTTATTCACCAAGTGCTGATATTTATATTCATAATAATGTTAAGTCTGCAAGTGTTACAACATATAACAATGGATTTTCAGGTGGTGAAAAGTATACTCAAGATTGTACTCCAACTAGTGTTCCTAATAGACAACAAGTAATTCAAGGGGAATCAATTACTTTTACTTCCGGAAGTACTTTTGATGCTTCCACAGTTAATGGAAACGTTATTGAATTAAGTTCTGGTGGAAAAGGTGCTGTTTTGGAAGACAATTCTACTGTTACTTTGCATCCACATGGCGCCAATACTAGTGGTGAAAACATAAGCAATGGTTCTGCTTATGCTATTAAAGCTACTAGTGCTAATGTATCAATTGGAAAAAATGCAGCTTTGAATATTATTGCTGATGACAGTCAGCCTGCAGATAAAGGGATGACGGCTGGAGCTATTCAACTCAGGGGTACATCAGAAATCAATATCGCAGATAATGGAAAATTAAATGTTGAGACTGATGGACAAGCAAAGTCTGAGCCAATTTATTTGACTAATAGTTCAACAATGAATGTTTCAGACAGTTCATCGTTTATATACAATGGAAAGAATCTTGGTAATTATACTGGTGATATTATCCATGTAGATGGAACTGGGGTTTTCTCGATTAGTCAAAATGGTAATTTCCAAGTTAATGTTGATGGTAATGGAAAAATTCAAGTTTTTGGAATTAAAAATTCAGGAAACTTTACTGTTGACCACCCAGGTATATTTATTGTTGATACTACGCAAAACACTAATTCTGGAACTACGATGTTGACGAATGGATCATTAAAAGTAACTAATGCGGAGCTGAAATTATCAGATGGTACTTATTCGATTCCAATTAAATCAGTTACATTGTACTTCCAAAATGGAATAGTAACAGATGTTCAAGATTTACAAACTATCTCTAGATCCGAAATTGATAACTTTATAGGTAAAACTGATAGTTTGACGAATCTAGATGACAGTTCACAAGATGCAGACAATCAGGCAATTATTTCTACTTTAAAAAATAATGGTAATGCACTTCGGGTAGTTGAATTTCTTGCTGATACCCCATCAAAAGAGGATAAAGATGCAGCTATCAACAAACTTAAAAATTATGGACAGGCTGCTAAAGATAAGATTGCCAATATGCCTGGGTTGACCTCTCAAGAGATTAGCAATGGCCAAAAAGCAGTTGATGATGCAGTGAATGATGGAGTTAATAATATTGAAAGTTCCCAAACTCCAGAAGCAATGATGGGTTCATTGAAAGATGGTGAAACCAACATTGATAAGATTGTTAATGGATTACAAGGAACCAGTGATACCAATATTAAAAATGCTAAACAAACGGCCAGTGATAATGTCGATAAGGCTGCCAAAGATGCGATTGATCATATCAATAATAACGATTCCAGCTTGACGCAAGATGAAAAAGATAGTGCGATTAATAAGATAACTGATGATGCTAATCAAGCTAAAGACCAGATTAATAACGCTGGTAGTCTAGATGACATTAAGAATGCCGCCGATGACGGAATTACTAACATTAAAAATGATCAGAGTGCAGCTGATTTGCAAAATGCTAAAAACGAAGCCAAAGATGAATTAGCAAAATACGGTCAAGCCGCAAAAGATAAGATTGCTGAGATACCAGGTTTAACTAGTGACCAGATTAAATCAAATGATGCAGCGATTGATAAAGAAGTAGCTAACGGTTCTGCAAATATTGATAATGCTAGTGACACCGCCGGTGTTGATAGTGCCTTAAGTACCAGTGAAGGCAATATTGATAAAATTGTTGACTTGCAAAATGCCAAAGACACTGCTAAAGGCAAACTAGCAGACTACGGTCAAGCCGCAAAAGATAAGATTGCTAAAATGCCAGGTTTAAGCAGCGACCAGATCAGTTCAGCTGATGCAGCGATTGATAAAGAAGTAGCTAATGGTTCTGCAAATATTGATAGTGCCAGTGACACCGCAGGTGTTGACAGTGCCTTAACTACTAGTGAAGGCAATATTGATAAAATTGTTGATAGTCAACAAGCTGCCAGCGATAGTAAGATTAGTAGTGACAAAACAGCTGCTATTAATAATGTAGATCAAGCTGCAAAAGATGCGATTGATCATATCAATAATAACGATTCCAGCTTGACGCAAGATGAAAAAGATAATGCGATTAATAAGATAACTGATGATGCTAATCAAGCTAAAGATCAGATTAATAACGCTACTACTCCAGATGCGATTACGAATGCTGAAAATGACGGAATCACTAACATTAAAAATGATCAAAATGCAGCCGATTTGCAAAACTTGCAAAATGCTAAAGACACTGCTAAAGGCAAACTATCAGATTACGGTCAAGCCGCAAAAGATAAGATTGCTAAGATGCCAGGTTTGAGCAGCGACCAAATCAGTTCAGCTGATGCAGCGATTGATAAAGAAGTAGCTAGCGGTTCTGCAAATATTGATAATGCTAGTGACACCGCCGGTGTTGATAGTGCTTTAACTACCAGTGAAAGTAATATTGATAAAATTGTTGATAGTCAACAAGCTTCCAGCGATAGTAAGATTAGTAATGATAAGCAAACAGCTAGTGATAATGTCAATAAGGCTGCTAAAGATGCGATTGATCATATCAATAATAACGATTCCAGCTTAACGCAAGATGAAAAAAATAGTGCGATTAATAAGATAACTGATGATGCTAATCAAGCTAAAGATCAGATTAATAACGCTACTACTCCAGATGCGATTACGAATGCAGAAAATGACGGAATCACTAACATTAAAAATGATCAAAATGCAGCCGACTTACAAAATGCTAAAAACAAGGCTAAAGGCGAACTAGTAAATTACGGTCAAGCCGCAAAAGACAAGATTGCTAAGATGCCAGGCTTAAGCAGCGACCAAATCAGTTCAGCTGATGCAGCAATTGATAAAGAAGTAGCTAGCGGTTCTGCAAATATTGATAGTGCCAGTGACACCGCCGGTGTTGATAGTGCCTTAACTACCAGTGAAGGTAATATTGATAAAATTGTTGATAGTCAACAAGCTTCCAGCGATAGTAAGATTAGTAGTGATAAAACAGCTGCTATTAATAATGTAGATCAAGCCGCAAAAGATGCGATTGATCACATTAATAACGAACCTAACTTAACGCCAGCTGAAAAGACAGATGCCGTTAATAAGATAACTGATGATGCTAATCAAGCTAAAGATCAGATTAATAACGCTACTACTCCAGATGCGATTACAAATGCTGAAAATGACGGAATCACTAACATTAAAAATAATCAAAATGCAGCCGACTTACAAAATGCTAAAAACAAGGCTAAAGGCGAACTAGTAAATTACGGTCAAGCCGCAAAAGACAAGATTGCTAAGATGCCAGGCTTAAGCAGCGACCAAATTAGTTCAGCTGATGCAGCAATTGATAAAGAAGTAGCTAACGGTTCTGCAAATATTGATAATGCTAGTGACACCGCCGGTGTTGATAGTGCCTTAACTACTAGTGAAGGTAATATTGATAAGATTGTTGATAGTCAACAAGCTGCCAGCGATAGTAAGATTAGTAGTGACAAAACAGCTGCTATTAATAATGTAGATCAAGCTGCAAAAGATGCGATTGATCATATCAATAATAACGATTCCAGCTTGACGCAAGATGAAAAAGATAGTGCAATTAATAAGATAACTGATGATGCTAATCAAGCTAAAGATCAGATTAATAACGCTACTACTTCAGATGACATTACGAGTGCAGAAAATGACGGAATCACTAACATTAAAAATGATCAAAATGCAGCTGATTTGCAAAACTTGCAAAATGCTAAAGATATTGCTAGAGGCAAACTAGCAGATTACGGTCAAGCTGCAAAAGATAAGATTGCTAAGATGCCAGGTTTAACCATCGACCAGATCAGTTCAGCTGATGCAGCAATTGATAAAGAAGTAGCTAGCGGTTCTGCAAATATTGATAATGCCAGTGACACCGCAGGTGTTGACAGTGCCTTAAGTACCAGTGAAGGCAATATTGATAAAATTGTTGATAGTCAACAAGCTTCCAGCGATAGTAAGATTAGTAGTGATAAAACAGCTGCTATTAATAATGTAGATCAAGCCGCAAAAGATGCGATTGATCACATTAATAACGAACCTAACTTAACGCCAGCTGAAAAGACAGATGCCGTTAATAAGATAACTGATGATGCTAATCAAGCTAAAGATCAGATTAATAACGCTACTACTCCAGATGCGATTACAAATGCTGAAAATGACGGAATCACTAACATTAAAAATAATCAAAATGCAGCCGACTTACAAAATGCTAAAAACAAGGCTAAAGGCGAACTAGTAAATTACGGTCAAGCCGCAAAAGACAAGATTGCTAAGATGCCAGGCTTAAGCAGCGACCAAATTAGTTCAGCTGATGCAGCAATTGATAAAGAAGTAGCTAACGGTTCTGCAAATATTGATAATGCTAGTGACACCGCCGGTGTTGATAGTGCCTTAACTACTAGTGAAGGTAATATTGATAAGATTGTTGATAGTCAACAAGCTGCCAGCGATAGTAAGATTAGTAGTGACAAAACAGCTGCTATTAATAATGTAGATCAAGCTGCAAAAGATGCGATTGATCATATCAATAATAACGATTCCAGCTTGACGCAAGATGAAAAAGATAGTGCAATTAATAAGATAACTGATGATGCTAATCAAGCTAAAGATCAGATTAATAACGCTACTACTTCAGATGACATTACGAGTGCAGAAAATGACGGAATCACTAACATTAAAAATGATCAAAATGCAGCTGATTTGCAAAACTTGCAAAATGCTAAAGATATTGCTAGAGGCAAACTAGCAGATTACGGTCAAGCTGCAAAAGATAAGATTGCTAAGATGCCAGGTTTAACCATCGACCAGATCAGTTCAGCTGATGCAGCAATTGATAAAGAAGTAGCTAGCGGTTCTGCAAATATTGATAATGCCAGTGACACCGCAGGTGTTGACAGTGCCTTAAGTACCAGTGAAGGCAATATTGATAAAATTGTTGATAGTCAACAAGCTTCCAGTGATAGTAAGATTAGTAGTGATAAAACAGCTGCTATTAATAATGTAGATCAAGCCGAAAAAGATGCGATTGATCACATTAATAACGAACCTAACTTAACTCCAGCTGAAAAGAAAGATGCCGTTAAGAAGGTAACTGATGATGCCGATCAAGCTAAAAATCAGATTAATAACGCTACTACTCCAGATGCGATTACGAGTGCTGAAAATGACGGAATCACTAACATTACTAACGATCAAAATGCCGCCGACTTGCAAAATGCTAAAAACAAGGCTAAAGGCGAACTAGTAAATTACGGTCAAGCCGCAAAAGATAAGATTGCTAAGATGCCAGGTTTGAGCAGTGACCAAATCAGTTCAGCTGATGCAGCAATTGATAAAGAAGTAGCTAACGGTTCTGCAAATATTGATAATGCTAGTGACACCGCCGGTGTTGATAGTGCTTTAACTACTAGTGAAGGTAATATTGATAAAATTGTTGATAGTCAACAAGCTTCCAGTGATAGCAAGATTAGTAATGATAAGCAGTCAGCTAGTGATGATGTAGATCATGCCGCTAAAGATGCAATTGATCACATTAATAACGAACCTAACTTAACTCCAGATGAAAAGAAAGATGCCGTTAAGAAGGTAACTGATGATGCTAATCAAGCTAAAGATCAGATTAATAACGCTGGTAATCCAGATGACATTAAGAAGGCCGCTGATAACGGAACTACTAACATTATTAATAATCAAAATGCCGCCGACTTGCAAAATGCTAAAAACAAGGCTAAAGGCGAACTAGTAAATTACGGTCAAGCCGCAAAAGATAAGATTGCTAAGATGCCAGGTTTGAGCAGTGACCAAATCAGTTCAGCTGATGCAGCCATTGATAAAGAAGTAGCTAACGGTTCTGCAAATATTGATAATGCTAGTGACACCGCCGGTGTTGATAGTGCTTTAACTACTAGTGAAGGTAATATTGATAAAATTGTTGATAGTCAACAAGCTTCCAGTGATAGCAAGATTAGTAATGATAAGCAGTCAGCTAGTGATGATGTAGATCATGCCGCTAAAGATGCAATTGATCACATTAATAACGAACCTAACTTAACTCCAGATGAAAAGAAAGATGCCGTTAAGAAGGTAACTGATGATGCTAATCAAGCTAAAGATCAGATTAATAACGCTGGTAATCCAGATGACATTAAGAAGGCCGCTGATAACGGAACTACTAACATTATTAATGATCAAAATGCCGCCGACTTGCAAAATGCTAAAAACAAGGCTAAAGGCGAACTAGTAAATTACGGTCAAGCCGCAAAAGACAAAATTGCTAAGATGCCAGGTTTGAGCAGTGACCAAATCAGTTCAGCTGATGCAGCCATTGATAAAGAAGTAGCTAACGGTTCTGCAAATATTGATAATGCTAGTGACACCGCCGGTGTTGATAGTGCTTTAACTACTAGTGAAGGTAATATTGATAAAATTGTTGATAGTCAACAAGCTTCCAGTGATAGCAAGATTAGTAATGATAAGCAGTCAGCTAGTGATGATGTAGATCATGCCGCTAAAGATGCAATTGATCACATTAATAACGAACCTAACTTAACTCCAGATGAAAAGAAAGATGCCGTTAAGAAGGTAACTGATGATGCTAATCAAGCTAAAGATCAGATTAATAACGCTGGTAATCCAGATGATATTAAGAAGGCCGCTGATAACGGAATTACTAACATTACTAACGATCAAAATGCCGCCGACTTGCAAAATGCTAAAAACAAGGCTAAAGGCGAACTAGTAAATTACGGTCAAGCCGCAAAAGACAAGATTGCTAAGATGCCAGGTTTAACCAGCGACCAGATCAGTTCAGCTGATGCAGCCATTGATAAAGAAGTAGCTAACGGTTCTGCAAATATTGATAATGCTAGTGACACCGCCGGTGTTGATAGTGCTTTAACTACCAGTGAAGGCAATATTGATAAGATTGTTGATAGTCAACAAGCCGCCAGTGATAGTAAGATTAGTAATGATAAGCAGTCAGCTAGTGATGATGTAGACCATGCCGCCAAAGATGCGATTGATCACATTAATAACGAACCAAACTTAACTCCAGATGAAAAGAAAGATGCCGTTAAGAAGGTAACTGATGATGCTAATCAGGCTAAGGACCAAATTAATAACGCTGGTAATCCAGATGACATTAAGAAGGCCGCTGATAACGGAACTACTAACATTACTAACGATCAAAATGCCGCTGACTTGCAAAATGCTAAAAACAAGGCTAAAGGCGAATTAGTAGATTACGGTAATACTGCAAAAGATAATATTGCTAAGATGCCAGGTTTAAGCAGCGACCAAATCAGTTCAGCTGATGCAGCCATTGATAAAGAAGTAGCTAACGGTTCATCAAATATTGATAATGCTAGTGACACCGCCGGTGTTGATAGTGCTTTAACTACCAGTGAAGGCAATATTGATAAGATTGTTGATAGTCAACAAGCTTCCAGTGATAGCAAGATTAGTAATGATAAGCAGTCAGCTAGTGATGATGTAGACCATGCCGCCAAAGATGCGATTGATCACATTAATAACGAACCAAACTTAACTCCAGATGAAAAGAAAGATGCCGTTAAGAAGGTAACTGATGATGCTAATCAGGCTAAGGACCAAATTAATAACGCTGGTAATCCAGATGACATTAAGAAGGCCGCTGATAACGGAACTACTAACATTACTAACGATCAAAATGCCGCTGACTTGCAAAATGCTAAAAACAAGGCTAAAGGCGAATTAGTAGATTACGGTAATACTGCAAAAGATAAGATTGCTAAGATGCCAGGTTTAAGCAGCGACCAAATCAGTTCAGCTGATGCAGCCATTGATAAAGAAGTAGCTAACGGTTCATCAAATATTGATAATGCTAGTGACACCGCCGGTGTTGATAGTGCTTTAACTACTAGTGAAGGTAATATTGATAAGATTGTTGATAGTCAACAAGCTGCCAGTGATAGTAAGATTAGTAATGATAAGCAGTCAGCTAGTGATGATGTAGATCATGCCGCTAAAGATGCAATTGATCACATTAATAACGAACCTAACTTAACTCCAGCTGAAAAGAAAGATGCCGTTAAGAAGGTAACTGATGATGCTAATCAAGCTAAAGATCAGATTAATAACGCTGGTAATCCAGATGATATTAAGAAGGCCGCTGATAACGGAATTACTAACATTACTAACGATCAAAATGCAGCCGACTTGCAAAATGCTAAAAACAAGGCTAAAGGCGAACTAGTAAATTACGGTCAAGCCGCAAAAGACAAGATTGCTAAGATGCCAGGTTTGAGCAGCGACCAAATCAGTTCAGCTGATGCAGCAATTGATAAAGAAGTAGCTAATGGTTCTGCAAATATTGATAATGCCAGTGACACCGCCGGTGTTGATAGTGCCTTAACTACCAGTGAAGGTAATATTGATAAGATTGTTGATAGTCAACAAGCTGCCAGTGATAGTAAGATTAGTAATGATAAGCAGTCAGCTAGTGATGATGTAGATCATGCCGCTAAAGATGCAATTGATCACATTAATAACGAACCTAACTTAACTCCAGCTGAAAAGAAAGATGCCGTTAAGAAGGTAACTGATGATGCTAATCAGGCTAAGGACCAAATTAATAAGGCCGTTACTCCAGTCGAGATTAGGAAAGCCGCTGATGACGGAATTATTAATATTATTAACGATCAAGATAATTTTAAACATTATAGTAATAAATCAGTCAGTGAAAATAAAAAATCTCTTCCACAAACTGGTCAAAGTGATAGTGTTCTAGAGTTATTGGGTATAATGGAATTAACTCTTCTTGGAATTTTTGGTTTGGCAAAAACTAAAAAAAGAAAAGATAAATAATTTTATTTATAATTTAGATTCTCTGTTAATCTTATTAATAAATAAAATGTTTGAATAAAGTGTTTTCGCATTAAGCGATTGAATTCTTAGTGAATTCAATCGCTTTTTGTTTAAGCAATTTTAAGAATTATATATTTGAAAGTAAAAACAATATTTAAATATGCTAAGATTCTGTTTTTTAATTATCAAAAACCGAACGTTAAAATTAAAAACACGTCAAAAAGTTAACATCAATTGACAGATATGAGAACTTTGTGGTTTAATTTGTATGAAAGATAGTTTAAAAGACGAATTACAAGGAGAATATCAATGGCAAAAGTTATGATTGTGATGGGTTCTATTTCAGATTGGCCAACGATGAAAGAAACAGCTCGAGTTTTGGATGATTTAGGAGTTGCTTATGACAAGAAAATCATTTCAGCTCATCGAACTCCCGATTTATTAACTGAATTTGCAAAGGGTGCTTTAGATGAAGACATTTCAGTCATCATTGCTGGTGCAGGAGGGGCAGCTCACTTACCCGGTATGATTGCTGCTAATACAATTGTTCCAGTAATTGGAGTTCCCATTAAAAGTAAAGCCCTTAACGGACTAGATTCACTCCTAAGTATTGTACAAATGCCATCAGGTGTGCCGGTTGCGACTGTAGCAATTGGAACTCCCGGTGCCAAAAATGCTGGATATTTAGCTGCCCAGCAACTAGCTATGTCTGATAAATCAATTCGAGAAAATGTCATTAATTTTAGAAAAAATGCGGCTCAGTCAGTACTTGAAAGTGAGGGAAAGTTAGATGAAGAATAATCAAATTATTCCTCCAGCTACAATTGGAATTATTGGCGGCGGACAGTTAGGTCGCATGATGGCAGAAGCAGCTAAACCCCTGGGATATAACGTGGTTATTTTAGATCCTCAACCTAATTCTCCTGCTGGACAAGTCTCAGATGATCAAATTGTGGCGGAATATGATGATGTTGCTGCTTTAACTGATTTAGCTAAACGTTGTGATGTTTTAACTTATGAATTTGAAAATGTTGATACAAATGCTTTGAAACAAGTCTCCGGTTTAGTTAGTGTGCCACAAGGTACTAAATTATTGGAAATTACTTCTGATCGATTATTGGAAAAAGAATTTATCCAGAAAACTGGGCTTCCAGTAACGGATTTTGTAGATGTTGCAACAATTGAAAAACTTCCACAGGAAACTGCTAAATTGGGATATCCGGCCATTTTGAAAACACGCAGTGGTGGATATGATGGGCATGGTCAATGGAACATTGAAAATGAAACCGAAATGCAGGATGTTTTACATAAATTAGCTGGAAAAATTAATGTGCCATTGATTTTGGAAAAGAAACTAACATTTGATCAAGAAATCAGTATCATGGTAACGCGTGATGGAAATCAGGAAATTAGAACTTGGCCCATTGCTCAAAATACGCATCAAGATCATATTTTAAAAATTACTGATGTAAATGATAAATTATCTGAAAAATTAGTTCAGAAAGCTCATGAATATGCGGGAAAAATCGCAAAAAATTTGAATTTAAGCGGAGTTCTAGGAATCGAGATGTTTGTGGTTGGCGATGAAGTTTATGTTAATGAATTAGCACCGCGTCCTCATAATTCTGGTCATTATTCAATTGAAGGCTGTAACGTTTCTCAATTTGAAGGACATATTCGTAGCATTACTGGATTGCCAATTGCCAAGATTGAACAATTGAGTGATTCAATTTGCATGATTAATCTATTAGGTAATCAAATGACTCAGGCACGCGATGATTTAGTTAATCATCCAGACTGGCATTTTCATGATTATCAAAAAGATCAAATTAAACCGAAACGAAAAATGGGTCATATTACCGTCTTAGGGCAAAATAATAGTAATGATTTAAAAACATGGGAGAAGGCACATCATGAAAGCAATTAAAAAAGGGGAACAAATCACCGAAGGAAAAGCAAAAGTGATTTTTGCAACTGATGATCCGGAAGTTTTATGGGTTCACAGTAAAGATCAAGCCACTGCTTTGAATGGTAAAAAGAAGGTAGCCATTAATCAAAAAGGATACTACACCAACCATATTAGCTCCTTGTTATTTCAATATTTAAATGATCAAGCTGTACCAACTCATTTTCTTAGTTTGGAAAGTGATACTGATGTTTTAGTAAAACGTTTGAAAATGATGCCTTTGGAAGTAGTTGTGCGAAACTTTGCTTCTGGTCATTTTGTCACTCGATTTGCAGTTCCTAATATGTTGAAATTAAATCCCCCAGTACAGGAATTTTATTATAAATCTGATGAATTAGACGATCCGATGATTAATGATTCTCAAATTATTGCTTTGAAAATTGCCGATGAACAACAAATAAAAACATTAAAAACTAAAGCTTTGAAAATTAATGAAACATTAAAAACGCTCTTTGATCAAATTAAGATTGATTTAGTCGACATTAAATTTGAGTTTGGAACTACTAAAACTGGTGATTTAGTTTTAGGCGATGAACTTTCACCTGATAACATGCGGTTAGTTGATCAAGAAACCGGTAAATCGCTTGATAAAGATGTCTTTAGAAAAGAAACTGGTAATTTACTTGATGGTTATGCAGTGGTATTAGACCGTTTGCAACAAAAATTAGGAGAATAATTATGTATTTTGGAAGAGTCTACGTTTCATATAAACAATCAGTGTTAGATCCGCAAGGTGAAGTCATTAAGTCTGGATTAACACATATGGGCTTTGACAAGATTGAATCTGTTAAACAAGGTAAATATTTTGAAATTAAATTTGCAGCCACAGATATGAAACAGGCTAAACAAGAATTAGTGAAAATGATTGAAGCGCTTTTGATTAATGCCAACACTGAAACATATCGTTATGACTTAAAAGAATTGGAGGACTAGGCATGAAAGCTGCTGTGATTCAATTTCCAGGTTCTAATTGTGATATGGACATGATGCATGCTTTACAAGATTTTGGAGTTGATGCCGCATTAGTATCACATAATGCAACTGATTTATCCGACTACGATGCAATTTTTTTGCCAGGCGGTTTTTCTTTTGGTGATTATTTACGTTCAGGAGCAATTGCTCGTTTTTCGCCGATTATGAATGCCGTAAAAAAAGCTGATGAAGCTGGGAAAACAATTGTAGGAATCTGTAATGGCTTTCAGATATTGACAGAAGCCGGGTTGTTACCAGGACAATTAATGCAAAATGAACACCCAGGTTTTATCTGTGATGAGGTTAAATTAAAAATCACAAATGCGGACACTGAATTTAGTCAGGCATACCAAACAGATGAGCTAACTTTACCAGTTGCACATGGCGAAGGTCGTTATTATGCAGACCAGGCGACAATTACTAAACTGGAAAAAAATCAGCAAATTGTATTTAAATATCAAACAAATCTCAATGGTTCTAGTGATGATATTGCTGGAATCACAAATCAAAAGGGAAATGTTTTAGGAATGATGCCTCATCCGGAACGTGCGATTGAAGCAATTCTTGGAAATACTGATGGCAGAAAATTATTTGAAAGTATTTTAGATAATTAGTTGGAAGACAAGGAGTGCGTTATGGGAAAAGTTCCAGAACCAATGAGAAATGAACCTTCTCCAGAAGAAATTAAAGAAAATAAAATTTACCGCGATTGGGCGTTGACGACTGAGGAATACGATTTAATTTGTGAACATTTGCATCGATTACCAAATTACACAGAAACAGGATTGTTTGCTGCCATGTGGTCGGAACATTGTTCATATAAAAAATCTAAGCCAGTTTTAAAAGAGTTCTGGTCTAAAAATGAACGTGTTTTGCAAGGTCCTGGTGAAGGAGCTGGAGTTTTAGATATTGGCGACCAACAAGCAGTAGTTTTCAAGGCAGAATCACATAATCATCCTTCAGCGGTTGAGCCATACGAAGGAGCTGCTACTGGTGTTGGTGGAATTTTACGTGATATTTTTTCAATGGGAGCTCAACCAATCGCTGTTTTAGACAGCTTACGCTTTGGGGAATTGAACAATAACGATACTAAACATTTAGTCAATGGGATCATCGCAGGAATTGCTGGTTATGGAAATGCAATTGGAATTCCAACGGTTGGTGGTGAAATCGGATTTGATGCTACTTATCAAGGAAATCCATTAGTTAATGTAATGGCAGTCGGATTGTTAAATCAAGCCGATATGCAAGTTGGTAAAGCTGAAGGAATTGGTAACCGAGTTTTATACGTGGGAGCTAAAACCGGACGAGACGGAATTCACGGGGCTACTTTTGCTTCTAGCGACTTTGATAGCGGGGTTGAAAAAAATCGTTCTGCTGTTCAAGTCGGCGACCCTTTTTTAGAAAAATTAGTCATGGATGCTACTATTAAAGCAATCCGAGAACATGGCGACGAAATTGTAGGTGTGCAAGATATGGGGGCTGCCGGATTAGTTTCATCATCTGCTGAAATGGCTGACGAAGCTGGTACTGGTATTCATCTTGATTTAGATAAAGTTCCACAACGAGAAACTAATATGACTCCTTATGAATTAATGCTATCCGAATCACAAGAACGGATGCTGTTAGTTGTAAAAGCGGATTGCGTTGCTCAAGTTTCTCAAGTGTTTGCTGATGCTGGACTTTCAGCAGTTGATATTGGTGAAGTTACTGATGATGGAAAATATGTGTTGTCATTTAAAGGCCAACAAGTAGCGGATGTGGATGTTAATTATCTAACTAATCCACCTAAACAAGTAATGGAACAGACCAAACCACAGCATCTTAGTTATGAATCTGATAATCAATACCAGCCCCCAATAACTGATGCTAGTGAGACTTTAATGTCCTTATTAAAGCAAAGTACGATTGCCTCTAAAGCCGATTTATTTAAACATTTCGATAGTATGGTGAAAACCAACACTGTTATCAAGCCTGGTGGCGATGCTGCCTTAGTTCGAATTAAAGGAACATCTAAAGCACTTGCAATGACAACCGACATTAGTGGACGTTATACCTATCTTGATCCAAAAATTGGAGGAGAATTAGCGGTCGCAGAAGCCGCTCGCAACATTGTGGCAACTGGTGCTACCCCGATTGGAATTACCGATTGTTTGAATTTTGGTGACCCTGATGATCCAGAAATTTATTATGAACTTGCACAGTCGTGTGAAGGAATTAACGATATGGCAAAAATGCTGAATACTCCGATTATTTCTGGAAATGTTTCCTTGTATAACGAAACTGATGTACAGGCAATTTATCCGACACCAATGGTTGGAATGGTTGGTTTGCTTGATGACGTTCAAAAAGCAACTACGATTAACTTTAAAAACGCTGACGATTTAATTTACTTAGTTGGTGAAGTTAGACCAGACTTTAATGGTACTGAATTACAAAAAATGCAAACTGGTAAAATCGCTGGTAAATTAAGTGATTTTGATAAGGAAAAAGAGAAGCAACATCAACAACTAGTTTTAGCTGGCATCAATCAAAGACTGATTAACAGTGCTCATGATGTAGCTGAAGGTGGGTTAGGAGTTGCGATTGCTGAAATGACCTTTAATACGAACCTAGGTGCAAATGTTAAACAAGATATGCCGGTTAGCTGGTATTTTGCTGAAACCCCCTCGTTGTTTGTAGTAACAGTTAAACCTGAAAACCAGATACAATTTGAAAAATTGGCTGGAAAACAAGCCAACTTAATTGGCAAGGTAACGAAAAATAATGAATTAAATCTTGAAGCTCGCGATCAGAATATTTCAGTACCTAAAAATAAAATTGAAAAAGGTTATCAGGAGGCGATAACATGGCAATTGAACCATTAAAATCTGCTAATTCTTTAAATGAAGAATGTGGAATCTTTGGAGTGTGGGGGATGCCTAACGCCGCAGAATTAACTTTTTACGGGTTACATGCTTTACAACATCGGGGACAAGAAGGAGCAGGGATTGTTTCTAATAATCACGGTCATTTATGGCAGGAACGTGGTTTGGGATTACTTAGTACAGTGTTTGAAGATCCACAAAAATTAAAAAATTTAAAAGGTGATGCAGCATTAGGACATGTTCGATATGCAACAGCTGGATCTGGTGGAGTAGAAAACATTCAGCCGTTTATGGTGAACTTTAACGATATGCAGGTTGCTTTAGCTCATAACGGAAATATTACGAATGCTAAAACTTTGCGTAAAGAGTTAGAAGATAAAGGTGCCATTTTTCAATCCTCATCAGATACTGAAATTTTGTTGCACTTAATTCGTCGTTCGAAAAAAACAACTTTTGTTGGACAACTAAAAGAAGCACTGAACCAGATTCATGGTGGTTTTGCAGTTTTGTTAATGACTCCAGATGGCATTTATGCTGCTTTAGATCCACATGGTTATCGTCCGTTTGTGATTGGTCGGTTGCCTAATGGAGCTTATGTAGCTACTAGTGAAACAGCTGCATTAAATGCTGTTGGAGCTAAATTTGTTCGTGATGTTCAACCGGGTGAATTAATTACAATTAATGATCAAGGAATGAAAATTGATCACTATACTACTGATACCACGTTAAACATTGACTCAATGGAATACATTTATTTTGCACGTCCTGATTCTGACATTTATGGAGTAAACGTTCACCAAGCTCGGAAACGAATGGGAGAACAATTAGCTAAAGAGGCTCCTGCTGACGCTGATATTGTGGTAGCCGTTCCTAATTCTTCATTATCAGCTACCATGGGATATGCTGAAGCTTCTGGACTTCCTAATGAAATGGGATTGATTAAGAACCAGTATATTGCTAGAACTTTTATTGAACCAACTCAGGAGAGACGAGAACGAGCTGTACGGATGAAATTAAGTGCAATTCCTTCTGTTTTAAAAGGGAAACGAGTGGTTTTGGTTGATGATTCAATTGTTCGAGGGACGACCTCAAAGTACATTATTCGGATGCTTCGTGAAGCAGGTGCGAAAGAAGTACATGTTCGGATTGCTTCTCCAGCTTTTAAATATCCCTCTTTTTATGGGATTGATATGCAAACTAGTAAGGAATTAATGGCAGCAAATAATTCAACTGAAGCAATGCGAAAGAAAATCGGGGCTGATTCGCTTCAATTTTTATCAACTGAAGGTTTGGTTGATTCAATTGGATTACAGCATGCTGATAAGGGAACCGGATTAACGACCGCTTATTTTGATGGTCATTATCCTTCTCCCATTTATGACTATGAACCTGAATTAGCTGCGAAAGAAAAAACAGGAGAAGTTACTTTCGATCCCGAAGTGGGACAGAAATAGTTAAGGAGGATTGGAATGGGAAAAGATGCTTATGCCAAAGCTGGAGTTGATATTCATGCTGGTGACGAAGCAGTCCAAAAAATGCGTTCTGCAGTTGAAGCAACTTATACTCCTCAAGTACTAGCTGGATTAGGTGGTTTTGGATCAGTTTTTGAATTGCCGGTTGGGTACCAGCATCCAGTTTTAGTTAGTGGAACCGACGGAGTGGGGACTAAATTATTATTAGCAATCGGTGCTGATAAACATGATACTATCGGACAAGATTTAGTGGCAATGGTAATGAACGATATTATTGCTGAAGGAGCCAAGCCCCTTTTTTTACAAGATTATTTAGCGGTTGATAAAATGCGTCCTGAAACAGCAGCTGAAATTATTGGTGGAATTGCTCAGGCTACTAAAGCAGTTGGAGCATCGCTAATCGGCGGTGAGTCAGCTGAACTTCCGGGTCTTTATGCAGAAAAACATTATGATTTAGCAGCTTTTGGGGTTGGAATTGCCGAAAAAGATGAAATTCTTGATTCTCCCCAAAATGCTGAAGTAGGAGATATTTTGCTAGGATTGCCATCTTCTGGAATTCATTCCAATGGCTATTCGCTAGTTCGCTCAGTTTTTGGAATTAAGAATTCTCAGGACTTTCAAAAATTGTCCAAAGATTTGCAATCCCAATTATTAACTCCAACTACGCTATATTATCCTTTGATTAGTAAATTACTTGATAATCATCAAATTACTGGAATTAGTAATATTACTGGCGGTGGAATTGTTGGCAATCTGCCTCGAGCATTTAGTAAAAATTTACAGGCAAAGTTAACATGGGGGAGTTGGCCAGTATTAGATATTTTCAATTTGTTACAACAAACTGGCGATTTAAGCACAAAAGACATGTTAAAAACGTTTAACAATGGCTTGGGAATGATTTTAATTGTAAAACCAGACAATTTAAATGCTGTGATGACTCATTTTAAAGATATTAATCAAGCAGTTTATGAAATTGGCAAATTACAACCTAAAACTGACCCAACTGATTCTGGAGTTATTTTTGAAGGAGAGTCTCCATGGAAAAAATAACTCGACTAGCGGTTATGGCATCTGGAAATGGTACTAATTTTGCTGCTTTACTAAAATATATTCAATCACAAAAGTTACCTGCACAAATTGTTCGTTTGGTCGTTGATCATGATGATGTCAAAGTAATCCAAATTGCTAAGCAGGAAAACGTCCCAATCTTCGTTATTAACTACAAAGATTATCCTAATCGTAAAGTCGCTGAAGCAAAGATTTTGCAACAATTAGCAGTTGATCAAGTCGATGGGATTTTGTTAGCGGGGTATATGCGGATTTTAACGCCACAATTTGTTCAAGCTTATCCTCAAAAAATTATTAATATTCACCCAGCTTTATTACCCAGCTTTCCCGGACGACAGGGAATTGATGATGCATATAATTATGGAGTGAAAGTCACAGGAGTCACCATTCATTATGTCAATGATGGCGTTGATAGTGGAAAAATTATTGCTCAAGAACCAGTAAGAATTGCAGCGGATGACTCGTTAGCTTCTTTAGAAGCGAAGATTCATGCTGTTGAACATCAGTTATATCCAAAAACATTACAGAAGTTGATTACAGAGGGAGTATTTAAATCATGAAAAGAGCATTAATTAGTGTTTCAGACAAAACCGATGTGGTTTCATTTGCAAAAGGATTGGAAAAGCTTGATTTTGAAATTGTTTCAACCGGAGGAACTTATCAAACGTTACATGATGCTGGGGTTAAAGTTATTCCAATTGAAGATGTAACTAATTTTCCCGAAATGTTAGATGGACGTGTTAAGACACTTCATCCTAATGTTCATGGAGGGCTATTAGCTCGGCGCGATGTTTCAGATCATATGCAACAATTAAAGGAAGAAAAAATTAAACCGATTGATTTAGTAGCAGTTAACTTATATCCCTTTAAAGAAACGATTGAGAAACCAGACATTACTGAAGCAGATGCTATTGAACAAATTGATATTGGTGGTCCCTCAATGCTTCGCTCTGGTGCTAAAAATTATCATGATGTATTGGCAGTTGTTGATCCAGCTGACTATTCAAAAGTGTTACAAGCAATTCAAGACAAAACTGATACCCCCACATTTCGAAAAGGACTAGCTGCAAAAGTATTTAGACACACTGCTGCTTATGATGCTTTAATTTCTCAATATTTAACTGGTCCAGAATTTACGCAAAAGGTAACTAATACTTATGATTTATTTGAACCATTACGTTATGGTGAAAATTCACAACAAAAAGCGGCTGCCTATCGGGATGCAATTTCTGAACCTTATTCGGTTTTAAACGCTAATATCCTCCATGGTAAACAACTTTCTTATAACAATATTCGTGATGCAGATGCGGCTTTACGAATCATTGCAGAATTTTCTGATCCAGCAGTTGTGACTGTCAAGCATATGAATCCTGCTGGAATTGGAATTGGAAAAAATATTGAAGAAGCCTGGGATAAAGCTTATGAAGGTGATGATATTTCTATCTTTGGTGGAATTGTTGCCTTAAATCGTCCTGTTGATTTAGCGACTGCTAAAAAATTACACAGTATTTTTCTTGAAATCGTAATTGCTCCTAGTTTTGATGATGACGCTTATGAAGAGTTAGCTCGAAAAAAGAATCTTCGTTTGTTAACACTCCCCTTTACCAACCAAATTCCACAAAAAATTGAAACAACTTCTGTTCTAGGTGGAGCGGTAATGCAAGATCGTGATTTAGAAACAGAATCAATGGATGATTTAAAAGTAGTTTCTAAAAAGCAGCCGACTGAAGCGCAAATGAAAGCAATGTTGTTTGCACAAACTGCAGTTAAATATGTAAAGTCAAATGCAATTGTGGTTGCTAGTGAAGGTCAAACACTTGGAATCGGAGCAGGTCAGCCTAATCGAATTGATTCAGTTAAAATTGCGATTGACCATGCTCAAACAAAACCAAGCTTTAAAGATGCAGTACTGGCTTCTGACGCCTTCTTCCCAATGGACGATTCGGTTGAATATGCTGCTAAACATGGAATTGATGCTATTATTGAACCAGGTGGATCAATCAAAGATCAGGATTCTATTGATAAAGCTAATGAATTAGGGGTTGCTCTAGTATTTTCTGGTAATCGTCACTTTAAACACTAAGGAGTTATCAATGGCAAATGTATTAGTTATTGGATCGGGAGCACGTGAACATACGCTTGCACAAACCTTTAAACGTAGTCCACAAGTTGATCAAATATTTGTAGCTCCAGGAAACGACGGGATGGAAACTGCTGGTATTTCACCAGTCGCCATTGACACTTCTGACTTCCCAGCGCTCATTAAATTTGCAAAGGAACATCATGTTGATTTAACGTTTGTTGGAAATGAAGCACCATTAGTTGCCGGAATCGTTGATGCCTTTGAAGCAGCCGGCTTAGTTATCTTTGGTCCTAATCAGCAAGCGGCAAAGCTAGAAGGATCAAAGGCATTCATGAAGAAACTGTTAGCTGATGCTGATATTCCAACTGCTAAATCTAAAACTGTTACTTCATTGAGCGCTGCTCTTCAAGTTGCCGATGAATTAGGTTATCCAATTGTGATAAAAACAGATGCTTTAGCAGCTGGTAAAGGCGTTTCTATTCACAAAAATCAACTTGCTGCCAATGAATTTTTAACCAAGCTATATCAAAAACAGCCTAAAGCTAAATTGGTAATTGAAGAATACTTAGAAGGTTTTGAATTTTCTGTTTTTTCTCTAGTTGGAAAATACCAAGTTGTTCATACGCCAATTGCTCATGATTATAAACGTCGTTTTGAAGATGACCGTGGTCCAAATACTGGTGGAATGGGATCTTATAGTCCAGTTGTTAACGTTTCAAAAGAGAATGTTAAATTAGCAATTGAGCAATTAGTAATGCCAACACTGGCTGCGATGCAACAACAAAACACACCGTTTTACGGTGTTTTATATACTGGGGTGATGCTGACGAAGTCGGGTCCTAAAGTAATTGAATTTAACGTTCGATTTGGTGATCCGGAAACACAAGTGGTATTGCCACAATTGCAAAGTGATTTTTATACTTTGATCACTGATTTATTGGCTGGAAGACATGTTCAGCCTAAATGGCAGCAGACAGATATTTATCTAGGAGTTGTTTTAGTAAATCCTAATTATCCAGCTGCTAATCAGCAACTATATAAAATTCCTAATTTGAAAGATGATCTTTTAATTAATTATGCGAGTGCTAAGTTACAAAGAGGTCAACTAGTTAGTGATGGCGGGCGAATTTTAACCACGGTTGTTCATGCTCCAACTTTAGAATTAGCAAGAGAAAAGATTTACTCCATTTTAAATAATACAAAAATGAATTTGGAATATCGGCAAGATATTGGTAAATTAAATAATAACTAACTACAACATAACTTTTGGGGTGGAAAAATGAAGAGTGATATTGAAATTGCACAAGCCGCAACTATGTGGCCAATTGAAAAGGTAGCTAAACAAGCTGGATTTGTTTCAGATGAAGTAATTCCTTATGGGAAAAATACCGCTAAGATTGAAATCAATGAAAAATTTCATAAAAATGAAAATGGTAAGTTGATATTGGTAACTTCAATTAATCCCACTCCTGCTGGAGAGGGAAAATCAACTGTTGCTGTCGGTTTGGCAGATGCCTTGAACTTAACTCATCATAAAACCATGTTGGCACTAAGAGAACCCTCACTTGGACCTGTCATGGGGATGAAAGGTGGAGCAACTGGTGGAGGCATGTCACAAGTGTTGCCCATGGATGATATTAACTTACATTTCACTGGTGATTTTCATGCTTTGACGATTGCGCAAAATACCTTAATGGCATTGGTTGATAATAGTATTTATCAAGGAAACAAATTAAATTTGGATCCTCGCCAAGTATTACTAAAACGAGTTTTAGATGTTAATGATCGTGAATTGCGTCATATTGTAATTGGCTTAGGAGGAAGAACGAGTGGAGTTCCTCGTGAAAGTGGTTTTGATATTACGGCTGCTTCAGAATTAATGGCAATTTTAACTTTGTCAACTGATTTAAATGATATGAAACGCAGAATTAATAAAATCGTGGTGGGTTATACATATGATAAAAGACCTGTTACAGTTGCTGAATTAGGCGTTGCTGGTGCTATTACTACCTTATTAAAAGATGCAATTAAGCCCAACTTGGTACAAACGATGGGACATACACCGACTTTGATTCATGGGGGACCATTTGCAAACATTGCTCAGGGAACTAATTCAATTCAAGCTACTAAAATTGCCTTGAAAATGGGCGATTATTCTGTAACTGAAGCAGGATTTGGGGCTGACTTAGGTGGAGAAAAATTCTTAGATGTCAAAACTCCGCTTTTGCAAAAGCATCCGGATACAATTGTGATTGTTGCTACTGTTCGAGCTTTGAAAATGCATGGTGGGATGGATAAAAAAGAGCTTAACCATGAAGATACTGCCGCATTGCAAAAAGGCTTGGCAAACTTAGGTCAACATATTAGCAGCATGAAACGTTATGGTGTCCCAGTTGTAGTAGCTATTAACAAATTTACTAATGATACTGATGCCGAGTTAAAAATGATTGAGGATTATGCGAACCAACAAGGTGTAAAGTCATATCCTGCTGATGTTTGGGGTCAAGGTGGACAAGGTGCTACTGATTTAGCAGCTGGAGTCGTTGCAGCTACTGAACAACCAGCTGACTTTAAGCCTTTATATCAACCAGCTGACAGTATTACGACTAAATTAAATAAAATCGTTCAAGTGATTTATGGTGGCAAAGGAATTGAATTGTCACCCAAAGCCCAAAAACAAGTTGCTAACTTTGAGAAATTAGGTTGGGATAAGTTGCCAATTATTGTTGCCAAGACCCAATATTCATTAACAGATGATGCAAAACAAATTGGGAAACCAGAAGATTTTGTGATTCACATTCGTGAATTTGTGCCTAAGCTAGGTGCCGGCTTCTTGGTTGCAATGGCTGGTAATATTTTGACAATGCCTGGATTGCCTAAAGATCCTGCTGCTAATCATATTGAAATCGATAACGACGAAAAAATTACCGGTTTGTTTTAAACTGGTAGCGTATAATTATTTTGTAGCTTATTGCAAAACTATATTTTGAAATAAAAGAGGAAATTGCAGATGATTGATAGATATTCACGAGCACCAATGAAGAAAATTTGGAGTATGCAAAATCAGTATCAGACTTGGTTGGATGTTGAAATTGCAATTGATGAAGCCTGGAATCAACAAGGAATGATTTCCGATGCTGAAATTAAAAAAATCCAAGATAATGCCACTTTTGATGTTGATAAAATTGCAGAAATTGAAAAAGAAACTCATCATGATATTGTCGCTTTTACTCGCAATGTTTCTGAATCATTAGGACCTGAAAAACGCTGGATTCATTATGGAATTACTAGTACTGACGTAGTCGATACCGCACAAGGATTACGTTTGAAGCAGGCTAATCAGATTTTACGCAGTGATATCGAAATGTTAATGGAAACCATTAAAAAAATGGCATTGAAGTACAAAAATACAGTTGAAATCGGTCGAACCCATGGTGTTCAAGCCGAACCAACTACCTTTGGTTTGAAAATGGCACGTTGGTATTCAGAAATGAAACGAAATCTAAAACGTTTTGACGAGGCTGCTGCAGGGGTTGAAGCTGGTAATATTTCTGGTGCTGTTGGAACTTATGCATATATGCCGCTTGAAATTGAACAATATGTTTGTAAAAAATTTGGGTTGCGTCCTCAAGAAATCACTAGCCAAGTTTTACCTCGTGACTTACATGCTGAATACATTGCCACTCTTGCATTGATTGGTACAAGTTTAGAAAACTTTGCAACTGAAATTCGTGGGTTACAAAGATCTGAAATTCATGAAGTTGAAGAACTATTTAATAAGGGTCAAAAGGGTTCTTCAGCTATGCCGCATAAACGGAATCCAATTGGCTCAGAAAATATTACTGGTTTAGCACGGACCTTACGAGGATTAATCACTACTGCTTATGAAAATGTTTCTTTATGGCATGAACGGGATATTTCGCACTCTTCTGCAGAACGGATTATTCTTCCAGAAGCTACTACTTTATTAGATTACATGTTAAATCGCTTTAACGGGATTTTAAGTAACTTAGTAGTTTTCCCAGACCGAATGAAAGAAAACATGAAAATCACTTATGGATTAATTTTTAGTCAACGTGTAATGCTTGAATTGATTGAAAAGGGTATGAGTCGTGAAGCGGCTTATGATTTAGTTCAGCCTTTGACTGCCAAGGCTTGGGACGAACATCAACAATTTAAACCATTGGTTGAAAATAATGAAGAAATCAGTAAAAAATTGTCTCAAGAAGAAATTGATGAAATTTTTGATTATCATTATCAGATTCGCCATGCAGATGAAATTTTTAAACGTGTAGGCTTAGAATAAAAATTAAAATAATTTTGTATAACAGTAGAGTTCAAGTTGAATTCTACTGTTTTTTGTCTGGATTTTTAATAATAAAAAAGCCTTAATCTCATTGAGATTAAGGCTTGAAAATGGTTATTGAAAGGGAATGTCGAGTGAACAATGTTCTTGATTAATTGTATAATGAATTGCCTGATTTCCTCTAGTAGTCATTTGAAAATCAGTTGCATATAAAATTAAAGTTAATTTTCTGCCGGCAGGCAAATGATAATAAGCTGGCTGTAAATCGAAACTAATATCATAAAATTTATCTGGTTCGACAACTTCGTTTTGAGACGAATCATGACGGTTTTGGAGATTTAGATGGGCTCGAGAAATTATTTTAAAGGACGTCGCCTGTTTATTTTGCATTAATTCACGTAAATCATCTGTATACCAACGATAACCAAGTTGCACTCCATTCTTTTTTAAGATAGTTGGTGATTCCTGCAAGCGGTATGCATTTCCTGAATCTAACAAGAGAGCACTAATCATTCCAATATCCTGGTTGCTTTTAATTCTGAGGTTAACTTTTACACTCCCGTTGATATTAGTTTCGTGATTGATATCAATCTGAGCACTAATTTGGTTATCATGAAGTTTGTTATTAGTTAGATTTAGTAGATCAGTTTGCCATGTATTAGGATTTTGGCAATATTCAGTAAATTGTTGTAGTTCTATTTCATTTTTAAACTGTGTTTTTGAGAAATTAAGCGGGAAATTAGTAGTGACTTGCGATAACCAATTCGGTTTAGATTTCCAAGTGTCAGCAGTCACATTGTCTTGAACAATCACATTGGGAATGATTTTTTCAGCGTGGTTATCAATATCATATAATTCATGAGTTAACCACAGATTAACTATGTCAGAAAAATCAAACGAAGGGAAAGCATTAATATAGACGTGTTGTCCTTGATGTAAGATTAGTTTTTTATTAATAGGTAATTGTTGAATTCCTTGCCATAGCTTAGCTGGATTTTTAAGTTTAACGTTCCAATCATTCAAGCCATGAACTAGCATAATATCAGCATTAATATTTTTTAAATTATTCCGATAGTTACGTTCATGCCAAAATTGATTATAACTACCAGTTTTTCGATCTTGATCGGTTGTTAAACGAGTTAATTCTTTTTCAAAAGCTGGCTTGATTTTATGATAATCGCCAAGTCGTAGACTTCTAGAGAAAGTTTCTCCTGCCAATACATCGGCATCTTCTCCTTGAAAACCCCCAGGAGCAATTACTAAGCCATTTTCTCGATAATAGTCGTACCACGAAGAAATCGCAGCTTCAGCAATAATGGTCTTTAAACCTTTAACTCCGGTAGTTGCCGCGGCAACTGCTAAGGTTCCAAGATATGAACGTCCAGTCATTGCTACGTTACCATTGCTCCAATCAGCTTTGACCGGCACATGATCCGTGCGGTTGGTGTATGCAATCCGATCATCATGTAACCATTCAATTACAGCGGTGGTACTAGCAGTCTGTTGTTGGTCGCCACAAGTTTGCAAACCGTCAGAATCAATGGTACCAATTCCAGCTGCATAAACACTGGCAAAACCGCGAACTAACAAATAATCATTGAGTGTATAGCCGGGTTTAGGAGTGTGTGTATGAGTGGCTTTAGCAGCTTGTTTTTGAGCTAGAGGACTTTTCCCACTTACCAAAGCTGATGTTTGTGTTAGTTTATTCTTTCCAGCAGCCTTCTTAGTAATGGGAACATTAACGTTATGAGTTAGTTTTTCGCCTAATAAATCATTAGTCCCTTGATCATATGGAGAAGCAGTATAAGCTACTGCAACTTTCATATTTGTTTTGGGCCGAGTAATTTCAACTTTGATTAAATCGTTTTTTCCATCAAAATCAGAATCAAAGTCAGTTTGAACATAAACAGTTTCATAAATGAAATTTTGGGTTAAAAAAGTAGCCTGAGCTTTTCCGTTAAAAATTAATTGTTGATTTTGGTTGAAACGAGATTGGGCATAATAACCTTGAGCTGCTAGTTTATCAATTAAAGTTAAACCATTTTTAGTATGAGTATTTAGTAAGTCATAGCAAGCGGTCACGAGATTATTTGTGGTTTTAATATTTTTTAGGTGTAATAAACCCAATTTTTTCATGCTAGTAATGGGTGACTCGATAACAAAATCATTGCCAGCTTCAAAATCAAGTAGCTGTAAAGCAACGAGATAAAAGACTTCGTTTGTAATTGGCTTTTTTTCTTTGATAAAATGCCCCAAGGTGGTGTTGGGTGTCGCTAAATATTGATCTAGTTCCGCATGAAAACTACTTTCAGCAGGAAATTGCCAAAAGATTGTATGTAAAAACTTTTTAAATAAGGCGGTTATGGTAGTTGCTGAAGTAGGAAAACCAATTGTATTTAATTCTTTTTTGACAGTGGTTATCCCTGGATGTAATTGTGCAAATTGATTAATTTTCATTGAGCACCTCTTTTATTTTTTCTACATTGTACCTTATTTAATTTCTTTAGGATGTAATAGTGTAGAATTAGTAGTGAAAAAGATAACGAATTAAAAATTGGAGAATAATATCATGACAGAGAAACTGACATCAGAAGTCAAAAAGAACGTTTTAAATACAAAATTATCAAATATTTATGGGTTTAGTGAAAAATTAGCTGAAATTCCAGATTTAATCAAATTAACTTTGGGGGAACCTGATTTTGCGACGCCAGAACATGTGAAAAAAGCTGCTATTGCAGCAATTGAAAGCAATGATAGTCATTACACAGCTACTTGGGGTCGGATTGAAACGCGAAGAGCAGCAGCTGATTTTTTAAAGCAAAAATATGGGTTAGATTATAATCCTGACACCGAATTAGTGATTACTAACGGTGTTACGGAAGCAATGTATGACACAATGGAAACGTTGATTTCTGATGGAGATGAAGTGCTAATTCCTACTCCTGCTTTTCCTGTTTATTATTCTTTAATTGATTTAAATGGCGGCAAACGAGTTGCAATTGATACCCAAGATGACGATTTCTTATTAACGCCGCAAAAACTTCAAAATGTAATTGCAAAACATCCGAATGCTAAGGCATTAATTTTAAACTTTCCGTCTAATCCAACTGGGAGAACATATTCAGAGAGTCAGGTTAAAGCATTAGCTGATGTAATTGCTAATACCAATTTATTAGTAATAAGCGACGAGATTTATAGTGAACTTACTTATGGGAAAAAACATACTTCAATTGCAAAATATTTACCAGATCAAACTATTTTGTTTAATGGTCTGTCAAAATCGCATGCCATGACTGGCTGGCGGATTGGTTTATTTGCTGGTCCAGCTGAGTTAGTGACAGAAATCGCTAAAGTCCACGAATTAGTGACTACTTCTGTTATGACTGCAGCTCAGGATGCTGCTGAAGAAGCATTTGGAAATGGAAAAGATGATGCACTGCCCATGGTTGCAGAGTACGTTAAACGTCGTGATTACTTAAGCAATGCTTTAGCTGACTTAGGTTTTGAAAATCACTTACCTGAAGGCGCATTTTATATTTTTGCTAAAATTCCAGCAGAATATAATCAAGATAGTTATGATTTTTGTTTAGATGTTGCCCAAAATGCTAGAGTTGGAATGATTCCTGGATCTAGTTTTGGACCTGGCGGAGAAGGATATGTACGGGCTAGTTATGCAACTAGTATGGATAACTTGCATGAGGCCATTAAACGGCTACAATCTTATTTAAATTAATTTTTTAGATACAAAAAAACGGACAATCTTTTAATTGTCCGTTTTTATTTAATTTAAAAAAGCTTATTCGATACCAGTTGCTTTCATACCGTTATGAGCAGTTTCTTGTAAAGTTTTAGCAGAAGCAGCCATTTTAGCTTTTTCATCATCGCTAAGAGGAACTTCAATTACATCGGCAATTCCTTGAGCATTAATAACTGCAGGGGAACCAATATAAATATCATTTAACCCATATTGGCCATTCATTGGTGCACCAATAGGTAAGACAGCATTTTCGTTACGTAAAATGGCACGAGAAATCCGCATTAATGCAGTTCCGACACCATAGAAAGTAGCGCCTTTCAAGTTAATGATTTGGTATGCTTTGTTTCTAGTCTCGTCTTCAATTTTAAGTAAATCATCTTTTGAAACACCGCGATCAGCAGCAAATTTAACTAAAGGAACGTTCCCAATTGAAGCTTCATCGATATCAGCAAACTCTGAATCACCATGTTCACCTAAAATGTAAGCATCAACACTAGCAGGATCGATACCAAGTTTTTTAGCAACGCCAACTCTGAAACGACCAGTATCAAGTGAGGTACCTGAACCGATAACTTTTTCTTTAGGGAAACCTGATAATTTTTGTGTAGCATAAGTTAAGATATCAACTGGGTTAGCAGCAACTAAGAAAATACCATTAAAACCAGAGTCAACTACTGGTTTAACGATTGAAGATAAAATTTTCAAGTTACGGTTAACTAAGTCTAATCTAGTTTCACCAGGTTTTTGAGGGGTACCAGCAGTGATTACAACTAAGTCGGCATCTTTACAATCAGGGTAGTCACCTGAATAAATGTTCTTAGGGAATGTGTATGGAGTTGCATCTTCTAAATCAAGTGCGTCTCCTTCAGTACGTTCTTTATTAATATCAACGATTACGAATTCTTCGCCGATACCTTGTTGTGTCATGGCAAATGCATATGAAGAACCAACAGCACCGTCACCAACTAAAACAACTTTTTGATGTTTTTCAGCCAAAATAATCATCCTTTCAAGATAGTTTCAATAAATGATACACTTACATTATATCATTTATTGAGACTTTTTCATGTTATATAGTAGTCAAAAACAAAACTAGTTGGTCAATCTAATTTATTTAAAATTTTGCTTGACGAAATAATTTTATGATGGTACTATTTAATAGTTGTCAAAACGAGGTTGTTAATTTTTGCCTCATCCCATTCAATGGAAGATTAGCTCAGCTGGGAGAGCATCTGCCTTACAAGCAGGAGGTCACAGGTTCGATCCCTGTATCTTCCATTGAGCCGTTAGCTCAGCCGGGAGAGCATCTGACTTTTAATCAGAGGGTCGGCAGTTCGAACCTGCCACGGCTCATTTGTACAATTTAATAATAAGCATATATGCGGACGTGGCGGAATTGGCAGACGCGCTAGATTTAGGTTCTAGTGTCTTCGTGACGTGGGGGTTCGAGTCCCTTCGTCCGCATTATCTATTATGCCGACTTAGCTCAGATGGCTAGAGCGCGTCACTAGTAATGATGAGGTCGGAGGTTCGAGTCCTCTAGTCGGCATTATGCGGAAGTAGTTCAGTGGTAGAACGCCACCTTGCCATGGTGGAGGTCGCGGGTTCGAATCCCGTCTTCCGCTTTTAACATCTAGTAATTTTGCCGCGGTGGCGGAATTGGCAGACGCACAGGACTTAAAATCCTGCGGTCAGTAATGACCATACCGGTTCGATCCCGGTCCGCGGCATTTTTATTTATAATAATATGCACCTATAGCGCAATTGGATAGAGTGTCTGACTACGAATCAGAAGGTTGTAGGTTCGACTCCTACTAGGTGCATTTTCATCGGGAAGTAGCTCAGCTTGGTAGAGCACCTGGTTTGGGACCAGGGGGTCGCAGGTTCGAATCCTGTCTTCCCGATTATTTTAATAGTTCAACTAAAATACCGCTAAATAATAAATTTGGCGGTATTTTTATATACTTAAATAAAGTATTTCAAGTTACTTTACTTGTCATTTAATTGAGTTGTTTATATAATTAAAGTCAAGATTAGTCAGAAATGAGATGAGATTATGGCAAGCCATAGTATGTCAGATACTATTGAAGAATATTTGAAACAAATGCTGGTTAGTTCAGATGAAGAAGAGGTCGAAATTAGACGTTCCGATATTGCGGAACATTTTGATGTGGTACCTTCTCAAATCAACTACGTCATAAAAACTCGTTTTGCGCTTCAAGACGGTTATATCGTCCAAAGCAAACGAGGCGGCGGCGGTTATATTAGAATTGAAAAGATTAACTTAATGGAAGATTCAGATGTTTTTGATCGTTTGATTAATTCGATTAGTGACCGTATCAGTCAAAAAGATGAAGAAGATATCTTGCATACTCTCTTTAATAATGATTTACTCTCGGATCGAGAGGTAAATATGGTTGCATCAATTCTTACTCACGATGCGATCAACGTTTCTGATCCTGAAACTGAAGAAAAAGTTCGTGCAAACGTATTGTCGGCTTTATTATGCCGACTTAAATATGAATGTTAGCCGAAAGGAGATTCTAATATGGAAGATTCATTGACGCCTAGCGCTAAAAAAGTACTTGAAATTGCTCAAGAACAGGCACGTAATTTCCGTCATCAAGCTGTGGGGACTGAGCATTTATTGTTAGCTCTTGCAATTGAAAAAAGTGGAATTGCATATCAAACCTTAAATCAACTATCAATTACAGAGCAAGATGTCAAAGAAGAAATTGAACAATTAGCTGGATATGGCAACTTACAGGTTGACGAAAACACTTATTTGTCATATTCACCAAAAATGCGAGATGTGATTGCTTTAGCTGGGAAAATTGCTAAACAATATGGTAGTGCAAAAGTTGGTCCAGAACATTTATTGCTAGCTTTGACGAATGATAATGCAATTTTATCGTCTCGGATTTTAATTAGTTTAGGTGTAGGTCCTGAAGAAGTTCGTAAAATTACAATTCGAAAAATGGGGGTTCCTGATCAGGGATTTCCTAAAGAAGGAGAATCTGGCAATAAAAAGGGGCTTACGCCAACGCTTGATTCCCTGGCTAAAGATTTAACTAAGGTTGCCAAAGATGGTAATTTAGATCCAATCATTGGTCGCGATACAGAAATCAAACGTGCAATTCAGATTCTAAGTCGAAGAACAAAAAATAATCCGGTTTTAATTGGTGAACCTGGTGTTGGTAAAACTGCGATTGCTGAAGGATTAGCTCAAAAAATTGTCCAAAAAAAGGTTCCAGAAGATATGCTTAATAAACGAATTATGATGCTTGATATGGGATCATTGGTAGCTGGAACTAAATATCGTGGTGAATTTGAAAACCGTTTAAAGAAAGTTATTAACGAAGTTCAAGCAAGCGGCAATGTAATTTTGTTTGTTGATGAATTGCATACCCTGATTGGTGCAGGTGGTGCTGAAGGGGCAATCGATGCTTCAAATATTTTAAAGCCTTCCCTTGCTCGAGGAGAAATCCAATTGATTGGGGCTACTACTTTAGATGAATATCAAAAACACATTGAATCCGATGCTGCTTTAGAGCGTCGGTTTGCTACCATTCAAGTTGAAGAACCTAGTGTTGACGAATCAAAGAAAATTTTAAAAGGTTTACGACCAAAATATGAAGAACATCACCATGTAAAAATTACTAATGATGCGATTGATTCGGCTGTAGATCTTGCTAGCCGGTATATTAGCGATCGCTTTTTACCCGATAAAGCAATTGATTTAATGGATGAAGCAGCTGCTAAAGTTCGAATTGATAAGATGGGTAAACCATCTGCTTTAGCGAAAAAGCAACGTGAATTGGATTCGACTCGTCAAGCAAAAGATCAGGCAATTGAAGAACAACGTTTTGATGAAGCAGTTGCAATTCGTTCTAAAGAGCAAAAATTAGAACAAGAAGTTTCAAATTTAACTAAAAGCGAAGAAGCTAAACGAGCAGCTGAGAATCAACAGCATCAGTATACGTTAGCTGAAAATTCTGAAGATGTAGCTGCAATTGTGGCAGAATGGACGGGAATCCCAGTTACTCATTTGAAAAAGTCTGAAGCTGATCGACTAGTAAATCTTGAAGACATTCTGCACCAGCGAGTAGTTGGTCAAGATGAAGCCGTTTCTTCTGTTGCTAGAGCGGTTCGTCGAGCTCAAAGTGGTTTGAAAGATCCTAACCGTCCCATTGGTTCGTTCTTGTTTTTAGGACCTACTGGGGTTGGAAAAACAGAATTGGCTAAAGATTTAGCTGAAACCATGTTTGGTTCTGAAGATTCGGTTATTCGTGTTGACATGAGTGAGTATATGGAAAAGTATTCAACTAGTCGTTTAGTGGGATCAGCTCCTGGATACGTCGGATATGATGAAGGCGGTCAGTTAACTGAAAAAGTACGTAAACATCCCTATTCAGTGGTGTTGTTAGATGAAGTTGAAAAAGCCCATCCAGATGTTTTCAATTTATTGCTTCAAGTTTTAGATGATGGTTTCTTAACCGATTCTAAAGGTCGAAAAGTCGATTTTAGGAATACAGTTATCATTATGACTTCAAACTTAGGAGCTTCAGCACTTCGTGATAAAAAAACAGTTGGGTTTGACGCTGATCGTACGCAATCTGATGAAACTGCCATGAAGAAAGTAATTGATGAACAAGTTAAACATTTTTTCCGGCCCGAGTTTTTAAATCGAATTGATGAGACAGTTACTTTCCATTCATTAACTGAATCCGAGCTGCATCGAATTGTGAAGTTGATGTTACAGGATTTGATTTCTCGAGTTTCAAAACAAGGTTATGAATTAAAAATTACTCCTGCAGCGATTGATGTGGTTGCAAAGAGTGGTTATAATCCTGAATATGGTGCTCGTCCGTTGCGTCGAGCTATTCAAACTAAAATTGAGGATCCTTTGAGTGAAGACTTGTTAGCTGGAAAATTCCAGCAAGGCGATAAGATCTCAATTGGCGCTCGTAAAAATGAAATTACGATTACTAGTAAACATCGAAATTTAGTTAAAGAATAATGAAAAGGTCACTGTAAATGCAGTGGCTTTTTTGTTGACGAAATTGTTTGACAGTTGTATTATTAAGTAGTATATAAAAATGAATTGAAATGAGTCATTGCGATCTATTGTCCGTGATGGCGTTTATAGAAAACCAAAAGTAAGAAAAAGATCTTATTTTTGGATTTTTTTTGCTCAAAAATTGGAATTTACCCAATTTGTAACACAAATGTAACATTTCTTTTCGAAGGATTTTTTAAGGAGGGTGAACAGTTTGGCAGGAAACGTTCAAGAAAAAAAACAAGAAGACGCAATGGCTGGAAACGTGGTTAAGTATGGTAAACACCGTACGCGAAGAAGTTACGCACGAATCAAAAAAGTTTTGGATCTTCCAAACTTGATTGAGGTGCAAACTAACTCATATAACTGGTTCTTAGACGAAGGTCTTCGTGAAATGTTTAAAGACATTATGCCAATTGATGATTTCCAAGGAAAACTTTCGTTGGACTTTGTAGATTATCAGTTATTAGAACCTAAATACACTGTTGCTGAAGCACGAGCTCACGAAGTTAATTATTCAGCTCCACTACACGTTACGCTCAAATTAACTAACCATGAAACTGGTGAAATTAAGACACAAGACGTATTTTTTGGTGATTTGCCTTTAATGACTGATCAAGGAACTTTCATTATTAATGGTGCCGAACGAGTTATTGTTTCTCAATTAGTTCGTTCTCCAGGTGCTTATTACCACAAAGAATTAGATAAAAATGGTCGTGAAATTTATAGCGCAACTGTTATTCCTAATCGTGGTGCTTGGATGGAATTTGCGACGGATGCCAAAAATGTTTCTTATATCCGAATCGATCGGACTAGAAAACTCCCAATCACCGAACTAGTTCGAGCTTTAGGTTTTGGGTCTGATGATGATATTACCCAAATCTTTGGTAGTACAAATGATAGCTTGAACCTTACTTTGGAAAAGGATGTTCATAAAGATTCTAGCGATTCTAGAACTGAAGAAGCCTTAAAAGATATCTATGAAAGATTGCGTCCTGGCGAACCTAAGACAGCAGAATCTTCTAGAAACCTTTTGACGACTCGCTTCTTTGATCCTAAGCGTTATGATATGGCTCCTGTTGGTCGTTACAAGACTAATAAAAAATTGAGTTTGAAAAATCGTTTAATGGGGCTAGCACTTGCGGAAACTTTGGCTGATCCTGAAACTGGGGAGATCATTGCCAATAAAGGTGATATTGTCGACAAAGAGTTGATGAAAAAACTTGCTCCTCATTTAGATAATAAAGACTTTAAAGCTTATACCTTTAATCCATCTGCAGAAGCAGTTGTGACAGATCCAGTTACAGTACAAATTATTAAAGTATATTCAAATAAAGACCCTGAAAAGGTCGTTCCTGTAGTTGGTAACGATAATATCAGTCTTGATTATAAACACATTACTCCTGCTGATATGTTGGCTGAAGTTAATTATTTCTTTGATTTACAAGAAGGAATCGGATCAGTTGATGATATTGATCATTTGAGTAATCGTCGAGTTCGTTCGGTTGGTGAATTATTACAAAACCAATTTAGAATTGGGCTTTCCAGAATGGAACGTGTTGTTCGCGAAAGAATGTCAATTCAAGATACGGCAACAGTTACGCCTCAACAATTGATTAATATTCGTCCAGTAGTTGCTTCTGTAAAAGAATTCTTCGGTTCATCACAACTTTCACAGTTCATGGATCAAACTAATCCTTTAGGAGAGTTAACTCACAAACGTCGTCTTTCTGCACTTGGACCTGGTGGTATTACCAGAGATCGAGCCGGATATGAAGTTCGAGATGTTAACTACACTCACTATGGTCGAATTTGTCCGATTGAAACTCCTGAAGGTCCTAACATTGGATTGATTAACTCATTTTCAGGATATGCACGAGTAAATAAATATGGATTTATTGAATCTCCATATCGTCGAGTTGATTGGAAGACACATAAAGTTACTGAAAAAATTGATTATTTGACTGCTGGTGATGAAGATAAATATGTGATTGCCCAGGCTAACTCGCCATTAAATAATGATGGTTCCTTTAAAGAAGAACACGTTATGGCTCGGGATAAATCAGAATATGTTGAAGCTAATACTAACAATGTTGATTATATGGATGTTTCTCCTAAGCAAGTTGTTTCAGTAGCCACAGCATGTATTCCTTTCTTGGAAAATGATGATTCTAACCGTGCTTTGATGGGTTCTAACATGCAGCGTCAGGCCGTTCCATTGATTAATCCTCATGCTCCTTTAGTAGGAACTGGAATGGAATACAAAACTGCTCATGATTCTGGAGTTGCAAAAATTGCTAAATATGCCGGAATTGTTGAATATGTTGATGCCAGTGTGATTAAGATTCGTCGTGATAACGGTACTTTAGATACTTATGAATTAACGAAATTCATGCGTTCTAATAATGGTATGAACTACAACCAATCACCAATTGTTAAAACTGGCGATCATGTTGACGTTGATGAAATTATTGCCGATGGCCCAGCAATGGAAAATGGTGAACTTGCTCTTGGTCAAAATCCAACGGTTGCCTTTATGACATGGCAGGGATATAACTTCGAAGATGCCATCGCTATTAGCGAACGATTAGTAAAAGAAGATGCATATACTTCAATTCATATTGAAGAATATGAATCAGAAACTCGTGATACTAAACTTGGACCTGAAGAGATGACTAGAGAAATTCCTAATGTTGGTGAAGATGCTTTGAAAGATCTTGACGAAGAAGGAATTGTACGAGTTGGGGCTGAAGTTCATGATGGTGATATTTTAGTTGGTAAAGTTACTCCCAAGGGTGTGACAGAATTATCTTCTGAGGAACGGTTGCTTCACGCCATTTTTGGGGAAAAATCACGTGAAGTTCGAGACACTTCATTACGAGTTCCTCATGGTGCTGATGGTGTTGTTCAAGATGTTAAAGTTTTCTCAAGAGAAAATGGAGACGAACTTCAACCTGGCGTTAATAAAATGGTTCGAGTATATATTGCTCAAAAACGTAAATTACAAGTCGGAGATAAAATGGCTGGTAAACACGGTAATAAGGGTACGGTTTCAATCGTGATTCCAGAAGAAGATATGCCATACATGCCAGATGGCACCCCAGTTGACATCTTATTGAGTCCCATGGGTGTTCCATCACGTATGAACATTGGACAAGTTTTGGAAATGCATCTGGGAATGGCAGCTAAGAAACTTGGGATTCATGTAGCTACTCCAGTCTTTGATGGTGCTACTTCTGATGATGTTTGGTCTGCGGTTAGAGAAGCAGGAATGTCTCATGATGGTAAAACAATTCTTTATGATGGAAGAACTGGCGAACCATTTGATAAACCAATTGCTGTTGGTGTTATGGGTTACCTTAAATTGAATCATATGTCAGAAGATAAGATTCATGCCCGTTCAATTGGACCTTACTCATTAGTTACCCAACAACCACTTGGTGGTAAAGCTCAATTTGGTGGACAGCGTTTTGGTGAAATGGAAGTTTGGGCCTTGGAAGCATACGGTGCTGCTCATACATTGCAAGAAATTTTAACTTATAAGTCAGATGATGTTGTAGGTCGAGTAAAGACTTATGAAGCAATTGTTAAAGGTGAACCAATTCCAAAACCAGGAGTTCCAGAATCATTCCGAGTACTTGTAAAAGAATTACAAGCTCTTGGACTTGATATGAAAGTCCTTGGATCTAACCATCAACCAATTGATCTTCGTGATATGGATGATGATGACGATGTTGTAAACGTTAACGCGCTTAACAAGATTGCCCATGAACAAGATGAAAAAAAGGAAGAGAAAAAGAAAGAAGAAGCTGCTAAGGCAGCCAATTTAGATGCTTCCAATGAAAATAAAGACGAAAACAATAATTAAAAAAGGAGGTAATGCCAATGGTTGATGTTAATAAATTTAAAAGTATGCAGGTTGGCTTAGCTTCACCTGAAACCATTCGTAGTTGGTCTTTTGGAGAAGTTAAAAAACCTGAAACGATTAATTATCGAACTTTAAAACCAGAAAAAGATGGGTTATTTGACGAAAGAATTTTTGGTCCTACTAAGGATTGGAAATGTGCCTGTGGTAAATACAAAGGAATTCGTTATAAAGGAATTGTGTGTGATCGTTGTGGAGTTGAAGTTACTCGTTCAAAAGTTCGTCGTGAACGAATGGGACACATCGAATTAGCCGCACCAGTTACTCATATTTGGTACTACAAAGGAATCCCAAGTCGAATGGGACTTGTTTTGGATATGAGTCCACGAGCTTTGGAAGAAATTATTTACTTTGCAGCATATGTTGTAACTGATCCAGGAAATACCCCAATGGAAAAGAAACAATTGTTAACAGAACAAGAATACCGTGATAAGAAACGGGAATATAGTAATCGTTTTCACGCTGAAATCGGTGCTGAGGCAATTCGAACTTTGTTAGACGATGTTGACTTAGATAAAGAAGTTAAAGAATTAAAAGAAGAGTTAAAAAAAGCTACTGGTCAAAAGAGAACGAGAGCAATTCGTCGTTTGGATATTTTGGAAGCCTTTTTAACTTCTGGAAACAAGCTTTCATGGATGGTAATGGACGCAATTCCAGTTATGCCACCTGATCTTCGTCCGATGGTACAACTTGAAGGTGGGCGTTTTGCCACTTCCGATTTAAATGATTTATATCGACGAGTAATTAATCGTAATAATCGTTTGAAACGTTTATTAGATTTACATGCTCCCGGCATCATTGTGCAAAATGAAAAACGGATGTTACAAGAAGCAGTTGATGCTTTGATTGATAATGGTCGTCGAGGTCGTCCAGTTGCAGGACCTGGTAACCGTCCATTGAAATCACTTTCTCACTTGCTAAAAGGTAAGCAAGGTCGTTTCAGACAAAACCTGCTTGGTAAACGAGTTGATTATTCAGGCCGTTCAGTTATTGATGTTGGTCCATGGTTGAAATTAAGCCAAATGGGACTACCAGTTTCAATGGCACTAGAATTATTTAAACCATTTATCATGCATGAATTAGTTAAACGCGGATTAGCATCAAATGTTAAAAATGCTAAACGAGAAATCGAACGTAAAGATGATGTTGTCTTTGATGTTCTTCCTGATGTTATTAAAGAACATCCGGTTCTTTTAAACCGTGCACCTACTTTGCATAGATTGGGAATTCAAGCTTTTGAACCCGTCTTAGTTAGTGGTAAGTCAATGCGTTTGCATCCATTGGTTTGTGCCGCATACAATGCCGATTTTGATGGAGATCAGATGGCTATCCACGTTCCACTTTCTGACGAAGCGCAAGCAGAATCACGTTTATTGATGGCTGCTGCCGGACATATTTTGGCACCTAAAGACGGAAAACCAGTTGTGGCTCCTTCTCAGGATATGGTTATTGGTAACTATTATTTGACGATGGAAGAACCTGGTCGTGAAGGTGAAGGGATGATTTTCAATAATCCTGCTGAAGTTGAATTAGCTTACCGTGATGGTTTAGTTCATTGGCACAGTCGAATTGGAATTCCTGCCTCAGCCTTTCCAGACAAACCATTTACTGATGACCAAAAAGACAAAATTATGGTTACGTCAGTTGGTAAAGTAATTTTTAATGGAATTTTGCCAAATGAATTTACTTATTTAAACGAGCCCACTGCCACTAATCTTCATGGTTATGTACCTGATAAGTATTTCTTAAAGCCTGGGGAAGATATTCATGAGCACATTAAGGATGCTGAATTAGTTAAACCATTTAAGAAGAGCTTTTTATCAGATATTATTGCCGAAGTTTACAATCAATATAAGGTTACTGAAACATCAGAACTATTAGATCGAATTAAAGATCTTGGGAATGATGAATCAACTAAATCTGGTTTAACAGTTGGTATGTCTGATATTACCGACTTACACGAAAAACCAGAAATTGTAGCCGATGCTCATAAAAAAGTTGAAACAGTTACAAAACAATTCCGTCGTGGATTAATCACTGATCAAGAACGTTACGAACGTGTTGTAAACGTTTGGAACGATGCCAGAGATGAAATTCAAGATAAGTTAATGAAGACTTTTGATCCTGAAAACCCAATTTTCATGATGAGTAATTCTGGAGCTCGTGGTAATATTTCTAACTTTACTCAGCTTGCCGGAATGCGGGGATTGATGGCTTCTCCTGATGGTAAGATTATGGAACTTCCAATTACTTCTAATTTCCGTGAAGGAATGTCAGTTTTGGAAATGTTCATTTCAACCCATGGTGCTCGTAAAGGTATGACTGATACAGCCTTGAAGACTGCCAACTCAGGTTACTTGACTCGTCGTTTAGTTGATGTTGCGCAAGACGTTATTGTTCGTGAAAAAGACTGTGAAACTGATCGTGGATTGACTGTTCGTGCCATTAAAGAAGGTAACGAAATGATTGAACCTCTTTACGATCGAATTCTAGGTAGAAATGCAATGAAGACCGTTAAGAATCCTCAAACTGGTGATGTAATCGTTAAGCGAAATCAAATGATTGACGATAAAAAGGCACAACAAATTGTTGATGCTGGAATTGACAGTGTTGAAATTCGTTCTGCCTTCACTTGTAATACTGCTCATGGTGTTTGCGAAATGTGTTATGGTCAAAACTTAGCAACTGGTGATGAAGTGGGTGTTGGTGAAGCAGTTGGAACTGTTGCTGCTCAATCAATTGGTGAACCAGGTACTCAGTTGACATTGCGGACTTTCCATACTGGAGGGGTTGCAAGTAATACTGATATTACTCAGGGACTTCCCCGAGTACAAGAAATTTTCGAAGCTCGTAATCCTAAAGGTAAATCAACTATTAGTGAAGTTACTGGTGTTGTGGAATTGATTGAAGAAGACCCTGCTGAAGGCGTTAAAGAAGTTACTATTCAAGGAAAAGCTGATACAAGAAAGTATAAGGTTCCTTTGAATGCTCGAATGAGAGTCGCTGAAGGTGATGAAGTTCGACGTGGTGATGCTTTGAATGAAGGTTCAATTGATCCTAAAGAGTTACTTAAAATTAGAGATACACTTTCTACTGAAACTTACTTGTTAACGGCGGTTCAAGAAGTTTATCGTCGTCAAGGTGTAGAAGTTAATGATAAGCATGCTGAAATCATGGTTAGACAAATGCTTCGTAAAGTTCGGGTAATGGATCCTGGTGATACTGATATCTTGCCTGGTACTTTGATTGATATTGATGATTTCAAGGAACGTAATAAAGATGCTGTTATGACTGGTAAAACACCAGCAACAGCACGTCCAGTGTTACTTGGAATTACCAAAGCTGCTCTTGAAACGAATAGTTTCTTATCAGCTGCATCTTTCCAAGAAACAACTAGAGTTCTTACTGACGCTGCTATTCGTGGTAAGGTAGATCCATTAATTGGTTTGAAGGAAAATGTTATCATTGGTAAATTATTACCTGCTGGTACTGGTGTTCATGAATATGAAGATATTGAACCAGAAGAAATCGGCAAACCTGCTGGAGAAAGTGCAATAGCTGACTCTGAGGTTGTTGAAGAATCAGATAACGAGAAATCAAGTAAATAGAGTGTAAATTAAAAGAACGTTTGCGAATTAATTCGCAAACGTTCTTTTTGTATATAAAATTTTTAAAACTAATCATTCATAAAAGTAACTTTGTTATTAGCTAGTGATTTGATTCGAGCAAGAGAATGTACGATAATTCCTTGATCTTGTAAATACTGGGCCCCAGGCTGAAATGATTTTTCAATTACAATTCCAACTCCTGCTAAATTAGCATTAGCTTTTTTAATAATTTGTAATAAGCCTTTAACTGCTTCACCATTAGCCAAGAAATCATCAATAATTAGTATATGATCGTCTGAATTAATAAATTTCTTTTCAATGTAAATTTGATTATTAGTTTTCTTGGTATATGAGATAACATCAGCCGTATAAACGTCATCGCGAACAGTTAGTGATTTGCTTTTTCTAGCAAACACAACTGGGACTTTTAAGGCTAATCCGGTCATCACAGCTGGAGCAATTCCAGAGGATTCAACCGTAATAACTTTAGTAATTTTTTCCATTTGAAATAATCGAGCAAATTCTTTTCCTACTTGATACATTAAATCAGGATCAACTTGATGATTTAAAAATGAGTTAACTTTCAAAATGTTTCCTGGTAAAACTGTTCCATGTTCTTCAATGGCCGTTTTTAGTGCTTTCATGAAATCCTCCTAATAATTGGCGATATTATTCAATTTTAATTATAATATTACGCTGTTTTAAATTCCTAGGCAATTAAGGAAATTACTATTCATTATTAAAATACCAAAGTATAAAAAAGGAAGAAAAGGAATTAATTTTTGTTTCTTAATAATGGCAAAAAACAAGGCTAGTAATGAAGCAATCAATGTGATGTGAACAATAGAAGTGTATCCAAACACTATTAATATTAAAATCATTAAATCTATATCGCCATTACCTAACATAATGTAGCGATGATTTATCATCAATAAAATAAAATATACTATAAAAATAGTTAATAATATTAACGGTGATAAATTAGTTAAAATAAGAGCAATGATTAATAATGGCAATAACCAATAACTGCTAAACTGAAATGTGAGCCAATCAAAAGTACTGATGATTTGTACGATTATAATAAATATTAATAATAAAAGGTTATTAATATTACAGGGATGAAATTCTAAAAAAGCGATGCCCATGGTTAATTCAAAAATAAAAACATGCTTAGGAATTTTAGTCTGACAGCTACGACATTTTCCAAACTGAATGATGTAGCTAATCATCGGAATTAGTTCGTACCAGTTCAATTTTTTTTGACAATTATCGCAATGGGAACGACCATTAATAAAATTAGTTTTATTCAATGATCTACTAACAAATACATTTAAAAATGAACCAATAACGCACCCAAAAATAAACCAATATAAATTCATTTTGTCACCTCTATTTTAAAATACGTAAAGATGTTATTGACACTTAATTTTAGACGTGTTAATCTATTCATTGTGCTTATTCAAGTTAAGCGATTTTTTTATCTCTAAAAATGGTCCGCCTGGATGTGTGGACTTAAAACAATTTTATGAAAGGAGGACTTTTTAGATGCCTACAATTAACCAATTAGTAAGAAAAGGTCGTAAATCTAGAAGTTCTAAATCAAAGTCCCCAGCTCTTGGCTTCGGATATAACAGTTACAAAAAGAAACATACACAAAATGCTTCACCACAAAAACGTGGAGTTGCAACCCGTGTTGGTACTATGACTCCTAAAAAGCCTAACTCAGCATTACGTAAGTATGCTCGTGTTCGTCTTTCAAACTTGTATGAAGTTACTGCATACATTCCAGGAATTGGACATAACTTGCAAGAACATAGTGTTGTTTTAATTCGTGGTGGTCGTGTTAAGGATTTACCTGGAGTTAGATATCATGTTATCCGTGGTGCCTTAGATACTGCCGGTGTTCAAGATCGTCGTCAAGGACGTTCAAAATACGGTACTAAGAGACCAAAAGACAAGAAATAATATAATATTTAATTAGGAGGTCCTTTAAATGCCTAGAAAAGGTAAAGTTCAACAACGTGAAATCCTTCCTGATCCAATCTACAACTCAAAATTGGTTTCAAAATTAATCAATCACTTGATGTTAGATGGTAAGAGAGGTACTGCATCAGAAATTTTGTATGGTGCATTTGATGAAATCAAAGAACAAACTGGTAATGATCCAGTTGAAGTATTTGAAGAAGCTATGAAAAATGTAATGCCAGTACTTGAAGTTAAGGCACGTCGTGTTGGTGGTTCTAACTACCAAGTTCCTATTGAAGTTCGTCCAGCAAGAAGAACTACTTTAGGTTTACGTTGGATGGTTAACTATGCTCGTCTTCGTGGTGAACATACAATGACTGAACGTCTTGCAAAAGAAATTATCGATGCTTCAAATAATACTGGTGCCGCAGTTAAGAAACGTGAAGACACTCATAAAATGGCTGAAGCTAACCGTGCCTTTGCACATTATCGTTGGTAATCAGTTGTTCGTTTAAATGTAAATCAAGGGTGGCTAAATTTTTAGCCACTTTTTTAGAATTATTGAATCATAAAAGGAGTTAAAAATGGCTAACAAACGTGCATTTCCCTTAGAAAAAACACGTAATATTGGTATCGTAGCTCATATTGATGCTGGTAAAACTACTACTACTGAACGTGTCCTTTACTATACTGGACGAATTCACAAAATTGGTGAAACCCATGATGGTGCTTCACAAATGGATTTCATGGATGAAGAAAAAGAACGTGGGATTACTATTCAATCAGCTGCTACTACTGCTGAATGGAAAGGATACCGAGTTAACATTATTGATACCCCTGGACACGTGGACTTTACTGCTGAAGTAGAACGTTCTCTTCGTGTGCTTGATGGTGGTATTGTGGTAATGGATGGTGAAGCAGGGGTTGAACCTCAGACTGAAACAGTTTGGCGTCAATGTTCTGACTTTAGTGTTCCTCGGATTGTTTTCATTAATAAAATGGATAAAATGGGTGCAAACTTTGATTGGTCAGTTCAAACAATCAAAGACCGTTTGCATGCTAATGCTGTTCCTGTTCAAGTACCAGTTGGTGCTGAATCTGATTTTGAAGGGGTAATTGACTTAGTTACCATGAAAGCCTACCTTTACGATGAAGATAAAGAAGGGGAAAACTGGGATGTTGTAGATATTCCGGCCGACTACCAAGAAAAGGCTCAACAAGCTCATGATGATATGGTTGAAGCAGTTGCTGACGTTGATGATGAAGTAATGGCTAAATTCCTTGATGGTGAAGAAATCAGTGAAGAGGATATCAAAGCCGGTATCCGTCGTGCTACTTTGAACTTACAGATGTTCCCAGTTTATGCTGGATCAGCTTACAAGAACAAAGGGGTACAAATGATGATGGATGGTGTGATTGATTACTTGCCATCACCATTGGAAGTTCGTCCATACATGGCTACTGATCCTGAAGATGAAGACAAACAAGTTGAAATTCGTGCTGACGACAAAGGTCCATTTGCTGCCTTAGCCTTTAAGATTATGACTGACCCTTATGTTGGTCGTTTAACTTTTATCCGAGTTTATCGTGGTACTTTAGGTGCTGGTTCATATATTTTGAATGCAACTAAAGACAAACGTGAACGTGTTGGACGTTTAGTGCAAATGCACTCTGATCAACGTCAAGAAATCCCAGAAGTATTTTCTGGTGATATTGCTGCTACAATTGGTTTGAAGAACACTACTACTGGTGATTCTTTAACTGATCCCGATCACCCACTAATCTTAGAATCAATGGAATTCCCTGAACCAGTTATTCAAGTTTCAATTGAACCTAAGACTAAAGCTGATCAAAATAAAATGAATACCGCTTTACAGAAACTTTCTGAAGAAGATCCTACGTTCCAAGCAAATACAGACCCTGAAACTGGTCAAACTATTATTGCCGGAATGGGTGAGTTACAATTGAACATCATTATTGAACGAATGAGACGTGAGTTCAATGTTGATGCTACAATTGGTGCTCCACAGGTAGCTTATCGTGAAGCTTTCTCAAAACCTGTTAAAGCAGAAGGTAAGTTCGTTCGTCAATCTGGTGGTAAAGGTCAATATGGTGATGTTTACATCGAATTTACACCTAGTGCTGAAGGCGATGGATTTACTTTTGAAGATGCCATTGTTGGTGGGGTTGTTCCTCGTGAATTTATTCCTTCTGTTGAACAAGGTTTGAAAGAAGCTATGGAAAATGGTGTAATTGCCGGATATCCATTGATTGATATTAAGGCCAAGTTATACGATGGTAGTTATCATGATGTCGATTCTAGTGAAGCTGCCTTTAAAATTGCTGCTTCATTAGCATTGCGTGAAGCTGCTAAAAAAGCTGATCCTAAAATTTTGGAACCAATTATGAAAGTTGATATTCGAGTTCCAGAAGAATACATGGGTGATGTTATGGGTCAAGTTACTGCTCGTCGTGGTAATATTGAAGGTATGGAAGCACGTGATGGTGCTGAAGATATTCACGCTATGGTTCCATTGGCAGAAATGTTTGGATATGTTACTGATTTGCGTTCTGCAACTCAAGGACGTGGAACATTTGTAATGTCATTCGATCATTACACTGCTGTTCCTAAGAATATTCAAGAAGATATTATTAAGAAAAATGGTGGAAACGCTGAATAATTAAAAATTATAAAAAGTCTGTTAATTTCTGAAATAGAAATTAACAGACTTTTTTATTTATTTAGACTAAACCCCTTGAAACAATGGCAATTATTCGGTATTATATAATAGTGTCTTACTTTGAGGGACTAGTGTGCTCAAAAAAGGCATAAAAATTAGCATTGATGTAGAAGGTTGCGGCACACCCGGCCGCTTTGCCATGGCAAGGTACGTCGGTAATTTCTACGGAGTTAGTCTTATTTTGGAAAATAGACGAAGGAGGGATAACTATGGCAAAAGAAAAAATTCGTATCCGTTTAAAGGCTTACGAACATCGTAGTTTGGATCAAGCTGCTGACAAAATTGTAGCAACTGCACAAAGAACTGGAGCTAACATTTCTGGCCCAATTCCATTGCCAACTGAAAGAACTTTATACACAGTTTTGGCATCACCATTCAAATACAGTAAAGCTCAAGAACAATTCGAAATGTTAACACACAAACGTTTGATTGATATTTTGAACCCAACCCCTAAAACGGTTGATTCATTAATGAAATTAGACTTGCCAAGTGGTGTAGACATCGAGATTAAATTATAATCATTACAAAACATTGGAGGTGTACTCATGACCAAAAAAGGAATCTTAGGTAAAAAGGTCGGAATGACACAAGTTTTTACTGAAAACGGTGAATTAGTTCCAGTTACTGTTGTTGACGTAACCCCAAATGTTGTTTTGCAAGTTAAAAACAACGAAACTGACGGTTACGAAGCAATTCAACTTGGATTTGATGACAAACGCTCAGTATTAAGCAACAAACCTGAAGAGGGTCATGTTAAAAAGGCAAATACAACTCCTAAGCGCTTCATTCGTGAAATCAACGATGTTGACTTAGGTGAATACAAAGTTGGAGACGAAGTTAAGGCTGATACATTTACAGCAGGCGATTTCGTTGATGTAACGGGTACTACTAAAGGTCATGGTTACCAAGGTAACATTAAAAAAGATGGTCAACGTAGAGGACCTACTACTCATGGTTCAAGATATCACCGTCGTCCTGGTTCACTTGGTGTTATTATCAACCGTGTTGTTAAAGGCATGAAATTACCTGGAAGAATGGGTAACAATACTGTTACTATTCAAAACCTTGAAGTTGTTAAAGCTGATACAGAAAACAATGTATTATTAATCAAAGGTAATGTTCCAGGAGCTAACAAAACACTAGTTACAGTTCGCACTGCAGTTAGTGAATCAAGAAAATAGAAAGGAGGAACCGTAAATGACAAGCGTATCATTATACAAACAAGATGGAAGTAAGAACGGTACAGTTGATCTTAATGAAACTATTTTCAACATTGAACCAAATGAAGATGTAGTATTTGACACTGTAGTGATGCAAAGAGCTTCACAACGCCAAGGTACCAATGGAAGTAAGTCCAGAGGACAAGTTCGTGGTGGTGGTAAAAAGCCATGGAGACAAAAAGGTACTGGTCGTGCCCGTCAAGGTTCCATTCGTTCACCTCAATGGGTTGGTGGAGGAGTAGTATTTGGACCAACTTCTCGTTCATACAGCTACCATCTTCCTAAAAAAGTTACTAGATTAGCTGTTAAATCAGTTCTTTCAGAAAAAGTTGCCAATGGTGACTTGATTGTTGTTGATTCAATTGAATTTGACAAGCCAAAAACTAAAGAATTTGCTGAATTATTGAAAAATATTGACGCAGCTACTAAGACATTAGTAGTTTTGGAAGACGACAATGAAAATGCTATTCGCTCTGCAAGAAACATTGATAATGTTCAAGTAATCAATGGTAAGAGTGTTAATACACTTGATGTATTAAATAACAAAAAAGTTGTCATCACCAAGGCTGCTCTTTCTCAAGTAGAGGAGGTGCTCGCATAATGGAAGCACGAGACATTATTTTACGTCCGGTTATTACAGAAGCTTCAACTGACCGCATGGACGACAAAAAGTATACATTTGATGTTGATTTACGAGCAAACAAAAACCAAGTTAAGGATGCTGTTGAAGAAATCTTTGGCGTTAAGGTTGTTAAAGTAAACATCATGAATGTTAGAGGAAAAGAAAAAAGACAAGGTAGATATGTTGGAATGACTAAAAAACGTCGTAAAGCTATCGTTACTTTGTCAGATGATTCAGATGAAATTAAGTTATTCTCTGAAGAATAATATTTGAATAGGAGGGAAATAACGTGGCTTTAAAGAAATATAAACCAACGACTAATGGTCGTCGTAATATGACTAGTATTGATTACAGTGAAATCACTACTAACAAGCCTGAAAAGAGTTTACTTGCAGTTAATGCACATACTGCTGGACGTAATAATGCTGGTCGTATGACTGTTCGTCATCGTGGTGGCGGTAACAAACATAAGTATCGTGTTATTGATTTCAAACGTAATCATGATGGTGTTCCAGCAACTGTAAAGACGCTTGAATATGATCCAAATAGAAGTGCAAACATCGCATTGATTGTATATGCTGATGGATTAAAATCATACATCATTGCTCCTAAAGGATTAAAAGTTGGTGATGTAGTTGAATCAGGGAAAGATGCTGATATCAAGCCTGGTAATGCACTTCAACTAAAAGATATTCCAGTTGGATCAATTATTCATAATATTGAATTAAAACCTGGTAAAGGTGGCCAATTGACTCGTTCTGCTGGAAACTCAGCTCAATTAATTAGTAATGAAGGAAATAGCAAGTATTCACTTGTGAAATTACCTTCTGGCGAAGTTAGAATGGTTCTCTCAGTTTGCCGTGCTACCATCGGTGCTGTTGGAAATGGTGAACATTCACTTATTAACTGGGGTAAAGCTGGTAGAACTCGTTACCGTGGTCAAAGACCTCATGTTCGTGGTTCTGTAATGAACCCTAACGATCACCCACATGGTGGTGGTGAAGGTAAAGCTCCAGTTGGTTATCCATCTCCATTGTCTCCATGGCATAAGAAGACTGTTGGTAAGAAAACTCGTTCTAAGAAAGCACGTTCAAGTAAGTTTATTGTTCGTCGTCGTAAAGGTTCAAAGATGTAATATAACTTACATTTAGATTAACAAGTACTTTGAAGAGGAGGTTTTATTAATGAGCCGTAGTTTAAAAAAAGGACCATTTGCTGACAAATCTTTATTAAAGAAAATTGATGCTCAAAAAGATCAAGAAAAAAAGACTGTAATTAAAACATGGTCACGTCGCTCAACTATTTTCCCAAGTTTCATTGGTTACACTATTTCTGTATATAATGGAAGAACTCATGTCCCAGTTTATATTCAAGAAGATATGGTAGGTCATAAACTTGGAGAATTTGCACCAACTCGTACATTCCATGGTCATGGTAATGTAGGTGGCAAAGGTGCCGACAAGCAAACTGTTTAAACAAGGAGGATATCTAATGGCTGAACAAGTTACATCAGCAAAAGCTATTGCCAAAACTGTTCGTATTGCCCCTCGTAAGGTCCGCCTTGTTTTAGATCTTATTAGAGGAAAGAACGTAGCAGAAGCTACTTCTATTTTAGAGTTCACCCCTCGTGGTGCTTCTCCAGTAGTAGAAAAAGTTTTGAAATCAGCTGTAGCAAATGCAGAAAACAATTTTGATCTTGATGGTCAAGACTTAGTTATTAGTGAAGCATACGCAGACGAAGGTCCAACCTTAAAGCGTTTCCGTCCCCGTGCCAAGGGTTCAGCTTCACCAATTAATAAAAGAACAAGTCACATTACAATCGTAGTATCAGAAAAGAAGGAGGGATAGAACATGGGTCAAAAAATTAATCCTAATGGTTTGCGAATTGGCGTTAATCGTGGTTGGCAAGCACAATGGTATGCCAATGATGATAAATTCGCTTCATACTTAAATGAAGATTTGAAGATTCGTGACTACCTCGAAAAACGTTTGGCTGATGCATCAGTATCAGAAATTGACATTGAACGAGCTGCAAAACGTATTAACATTTCTATTCATACTGCCAAACCAGGAATGGTAATTGGTAAAGGTGGGTCAGAAGTTGAAAGTCTTCGTCAAGAACTAAACAAATTAACTGGACGTCGTGTTCACATCAATATTGTTGAAGTTAAAAAGCCAGATCTTGAAGCTGACCTTGTTGGTGACAACATTGCTAAACAACTTGAAGGTCGTGTTGCATTCCGTCGCGCTATGCGTCAAAGTATGAAAGGTGTTATGCGTTCAGGAGCAAAAGGTGTTAAAACTCAATCTTCAGGTCGTTTGAACGGTGCTGATATGGCTCGTGTTGAAAGTTATTCAGAAGGAAGAGTTCCTCTTCATACTTTAAGAGCTGACATTAATTATTCATGGAATGAAGCACACACCACTTATGGAGCAATCGGTGTAAAAACTTGGATTAACCGTGGTGAAGTTTTACCTGATAAACCTGAGGAAAAACGTAAGGGAGGTAAATAAATATGCTTGTACCAAAACGTGTTAAGCATCGTCGTGAGCATCGAGGCAAATTACGTGGCCACTCAAAAGGTGGAAACAGTGTAGCCTTTGGTGAATATGGCTTACAAGCCATTGATTCACATTGGATTTCTAACAGACAAATTGAAGCTTGTCGTATTGCTATTACTCGTTGTATGAAACGTGGTGGAAAAGTTTGGATTAAAATTTTCCCACACAAATCATATACTGAAAAGGGTATTGGTGTTCGTATGGGTAAAGGTAAAGGTAGTCCAGCTGGATGGGTTTCACCTGTCAAACGTGGCAAAGTCCTTTTTGAAGTTGGTGGTGTTGATAAAGCAACAGCCATTAAAGCTTTAACTTTGGCTTCAAGCAAGTTGCCTGTTCGTACTAAGATTATTAAACGTGAGGAAGTAGGTGGCGATTCAGATGAAGGCTAAAGAAATTAGTAAGTTGACCACTGACGAGATGCGTGCTAAAGAACAAGATTACAAAAAAGAATTGTTCAATCTTCGTTTTCAATTAGCCACTGGACAATTAGAGAATACTGCTCGTCTAAGAACTGTTCGCAAAACAATTGCTCGTCTAAAGACTGCATTAAGACAAAAAGAATTAAATAAATAAAATACGATAAAAGGGAGGGTTTATTATATGAGCGAAAAACGTAATGAACGTAAGACATATAGAGGCCGTGTTGTTTCTGACAAAATGGATAAAACTATTACTGTTGCAGTAGAAACCACTAAAACGCATCCAACTTACGGGAAACGCATTAAGTATACTAAAAAGTACATGACTCGCGATGAAAATAACGAAGCAAAAGTGAACGATATTGTTGAAATTATGGAAACTAGACCATTATCAAAAAATGTTCATTTTCGTTTAGTTAAAGTTGTTGAAAAGGCCGTAATTATTTAGTCTTGTTTCATTTTTATCGTATATTTATTTAGTTTAAGAAGGGAGGACACTTACTTATGATCCAACAAGAAAGTCGATTAAAGGTTGCTGACAACTCTGGTGCACGTGAACTTTTAACAATTAAAGTTTTAGGTGGTTCAAGAGTTAGATATGCAGGTATTGGTGATACAATTGTTGCTACTGTTAAACAAGCAACACCAGGTGGCGTTGTCAAAAAAGGTGACGTAGTTAAAGCTGTTATTGTAAGAACTAAATCAGCTGCACATAGAACTGATGGTTCATATATTCGTTTCGACGAAAATGCTGCAGTTTTAGTTAATGATGATAAGAGTCCTAAGGGGACCCGTATTTTCGGACCGGTTGCTCGTGAATTACGTAATAATAATTTCATGAAGATCGTTTCATTAGCGCCTGAAGTACTTTAATACTATTGCAAATCAAGGAGGTGCCAGATTAATGTTCTTGAAAACTGGTGACAAAGTTCGTGTTATTGCTGGTAAAGACAAAGGTAAAGATGGAAAGATCATCAAAACCATTGCTGCTGACAATCGCGTAGTTGTTGAGGGAATCAACAAAGTTAAAAAACATCAAAAGGCTTCACAAGCAAATCCACAAGGTAACGTGTCTGATGTTGAAGCACCAATTAACGCATCAAACGTTATGTTGATTGATCCATCGACTAATGAACCTACTAGAATTAGTATGGAAGTTAAAGATGGCAAAAAAATTCGTATTTCAAAAAAATCACATAAAGCAATCGATTAAGATTGTTAGTGAAAGGAGGAAACTATTTTCATGTCTACTCGTTTAGAAGAAAGATATAAGAAAGAAATTCTCCCAGCACTAGTAGAGAAATTTGACTATTCATCAATTATGCAAGGACCAAAACTTGATAAAATTGTTTTGAATATGGGTGTTGGTGATGCAGTAACAAACTCTAAAAACTTAGACGAAGCTGTTAATGAATTGACTTTAATTGCAGGTCAAAAGCCTCTTGTAACTAAGGCTAAAAAATCAATTGCCACTTTCCGTTTGCGTGAAGGTATGCCAATTGGTGCAAAAGTTACTCTTAGAGGGGACAAAATGTATGACTTTTTGGACAAATTAATTAATGTTTCATTGCCACGAGTTCGTGATTTCCATGGTGTTCCAAATCGTTCATTTGACGGTCGTGGAAACTACACTCTTGGTATTAAAGAACAATTGATTTTTCCAGAAATTAGTTACGATGATGTGAACCGTGTTAGAGGGTTGGATATCGTATTGGTAACAACTGCTAAAACGGATGAAGAAGGACACGAATTATTAAAACAATTCGGTATGCCATTCGCTAAATAGGAGGTTTTATATTGGCTAAGAAATCAATGATTGAAAAAAGCAAACGTCCAGCTAAGTTTTCTACACAAGCATATACTCGCTGCGAACGTTGTGGTCGACCTCGTGCGGTTTACCAAAAGTTCCACTTATGCCGAATTTGCTTGAGACAACTTGCTCATAAAGGTCAGATTCCAGGCATGAAAAAAGCTAGTTGGTAGAATAAACAAACTTAAAGGGAGGTTTCACGTTTATGGCAATGACAGATCCGATTGCAGACTTTTTAACTAGAATTCGTAACGCCAACATGGCTCGTCACAATTCAGTTGATGTTCCTGCATCAAAAATGAAACGAAATATTGCTGAAATTTTAAAACGCGAAGGTTTTGTAAGTCGTGTTGAATACATTGAAGATGACAAACAAGGCGTTATTCGTGTTTATCTTAAATATGGTAAAAATGATCAACGTGTAATTTCAGGATTGAAACGAATTTCAAAACCTGGATTACGTTCATATGTTAAATCAGATGATGTTCCTAAGGTACTTAATGGATTAGGAATTGCAATCATCTCAACATCAAATGGAGTTATTACTGATAAAGAAGCGCGTGACAAACAAGTCGGCGGAGAAGTATTAGCATACGTTTGGTAAAATTTATAATGAAATGGAGGTGTCTAATAAATGAGTAGAATTGGTTATAAAACGGTAGTTATTCCTGAAGGCGTAACAATTGAACGCAAAGATGATCAAGTTACAGTTAAGGGTCCTAAAGGTGAATTAACTGAAGCTTTTGCTCCAAATGTAGAAATGAAAGTTGATGGCAATGAAGTTAACTTTGAACCAACTGGTAAGTATGATAACAAAATGCGTGCAATGCATGGAACTCAACGCGCTAACTTTGCTAACATGGTTGAAGGTGTTACCAATGGTTTTGCCAAAACTTTGAAATTAGTGGGTGTTGGATACCGTACTCAATTAAAGGGGAAGACATTAACCTTAAATGTTGGTTATTCTAATCCAGTTGAAGTTCCAGTTCCTGAAGATATTGAAGTTAAAGTTCCAGATAATACTACAATTGAAATTAGTGGGATTAACAAGCAAAATGTTGGTGATTTTGCTGCTAAAGTTCGTGCAATTCGTTCACCAGAACCTTACAAAGGTAAAGGTATTCGTTATGCTGAAGAACGTATTACTCTTAAAGAAGGTAAAACTGGTAAGTAGTAATAATTAAAGAATAATATAGAGGTGACTATTTTGATTACAAAACCAAGCAAAAACAAAACACGTCAAGTAAGACATACACGTGTTCGTACTAAAATTGCTGGTACTGCTGAGTGCCCACGTTTAGACGTATTTCGTTCTAACAAAAACATCTACGCTCAAGTTATTGATGACGTAGCGGGTGTAACGCTAGCTAGTGCCTCAACTCTTGATAAAGAAGTAACTGGTAATAATAAATCTGAAAAAGCTGCTAGTGTTGGTAAACTAGTTGCAAAACGCGCTAATGACAACAAAATTAAAAAAGTTGTATTTGATCGTGGAGGATACTTATACCATGGACGTGTTAAAGCACTTGCAGACGCTGCACGTGAAAATGGATTAGAATTTTAATAAAAGGAGGAATTTACTTACATGGCTAAATATATTGATCCTGACAAATTGGATTTAGATGATAACGTTGTTGCCATTAACCGAATTACTAAAGTTGTTAAAGGTGGACGTAGATTACGTTTTGCCGCTTTAGCAGTTGTTGGTGATAAAAACGGTCACGTTGGCTTTGGTACTGGTAAAGCTCAAGAAGTTCCAGAAGCAATTCGTAAAGCAGTTGAAGCTGCTAAAAAGAACTTGATTGAGGTTCCAATCGTTGGAACAACTATTCCTCATGAAATAGTTGGTGTTTACGGCGGTGGTAAGATTATGTTAAAACCTGCTGAAGAAGGTTCTGGAGTTGCAGCTGGTGGTGCTGTTCGTTCTGTCATGGAATTAGCTGGTATCAGTGATGTTACTAGTAAACGTCTTGGTTCAGATACAGCAATCAACGTAATTCGTGCAACTTTCGAAGGTCTTAAAGGCCTCAAAAATGCTAATGAAGTTTCAGAACTTCGTGGTGTTTCTGTTGATCATTTAGCTGAATAAGGAGGATTATCAGATGGCTCAATTAAAGATTACTTTAGTTCATAGCGCTGCTCATCGTCTTCCTAAACAACGCAAGATTGTGGAAGCTTTAGGGTTAGGTCGTATTAATAGTAGTGTTATTCGACCTGATAATGCAGCAACTCGTGGTGCAATTTTTAAAGTTGCTCATTTAGTTGATGTTGAACAAATTAAAGATTAATTATTTTAAAGTAAGAGGAGGTGCAATTTTATGAAGTTACACGAATTAAAGTTTGCTGAAGGCTCACGTGGTGATAGAACTAGAAAAGGCCGTGGACGTTCAAGTAAGGGTAAGACTTCTGGACGTGGACAAAAGGGTCAAAAGGCACGTGGAAAGACACGTTTAGGGTTTGAAGGTGGCCAAATGCCATTATACCGTCGAATTCCAAAACGTGGATTTACTAACATTCACCGTAAAGATATCGTGATTGTTAATGTTAATGAACTTAATAGTTTTGACAATGGTGCTGAAGTTACTCCAGATGTATTAATTGAAACTGGAATTATTAAAAATGCCAAAGATGGCGTTAAAATTCTTGGTGAAGGTAAACTTGAAAAGAATTTGAATGTAAAAGCAAACAAATTTTCTGAAAGTGCAAAAAAAGCTATTGAAGATGCCGGCGGTAAAGCTGAGGTGATTTAATGTTATCAACCTTAAAAAGTGCCTTTGAAGACAAAAATATTCGCAAAAAGATTTTGTTTACTCTTTTTGTATTAGCGATATTTCGATTAGGAGCTTATATTACAGTTCCTGGAGTAAATGCTAAGGCTCTTCAAGAAGTAGCTTCTTCTGGGTTAGTTAATGTTTTAAATATGTTTAGTGGTGGAGGATTGACTAATTACTCCATTTTTGCCATGGGTGTTTCTCCTTATATTACTGCTCAAATTGTTGTTCAGCTTTTACAAATGGATATTGTTCCAAAATTTGTTGAATGGGGTAAGCAAGGTGAAGTCGGGAGATTAAAGTTAGATAAAGTTACTCGAAGACTTACAATTGTTTTAGCTTTTTGTCAGTCAATTGGGATTACAGCCGGATTTAATGCATTAAGTAGTTTGCATTTGGTTGAAAATCCAAGTATTGGAACTTATATAAGTATTGGTTTGATTTTAACTGCTGGTACCATGTTAACCACTTGGATGGGTGACATGATCACTGATAAAGGAATCGGACAAGGGATTTCAATGATTATTTTTGCCGGAATTGTAGCTAACATTCCGACAGGATTTGAAAGTGTTTACCGTGAATATGTTCAAGGTACACCAATGAATGATATGTGGAGACCCGCTTTATTTATTGCAGTTTTAATCATTGCCATCCTAGTAGTTGTTACTTTTGTTACATGGGTTCAGCAAGCTGAAAGAAGAATTCCAATTCAATATACTAGAAGAGCTGCTGGGTCTGCTAAATCAAGTTATCTTCCATTGAAGGTTAATGTTGCTGGTGTTATTCCAGTTATTTTTGCTAGTGCTTTTATTTCTACTCCTCAGACTATTTTGATGTTCTTTACTAGAAATCATGGTGGAGCTGGATGGTTTAAGTTCTTAACGGAATTATTTAATATGCAGACTCCAATGGGTGCTACGTTTTATACTGTTTTAATTATTATCTTTACTTTCTTTTATGCATTTGTTCAAGTTAATCCTGAAAAATTAGCTGAAAATTTGCAGAAGCAAGGTAGTTATATTCCTGGTGTATGGCCTGGACATGAAACTCAGCTTTATATTTCTCGTCTTTTGATGAGATTGAGTACAGTTGGTGCATTGTTTTTAGGTATTGTTTCTTTGATTCCGTTAATCGCACAAAATGTTTGGAATCTAAATAGTTCTATTGGACTAGGCGGAACTAACTTATTGATTATAGTTGGAGTTGCCATTGAAACCATGCAACAAATTAAAGGGCTAACTATGAGACAAGAATATACTGGGTTTATTCAAAATGAACCTAAAGGCAATTAGTAATGGAGGACAGATAAATGTCAATGAATTTATTATTAATGGGTCTTCCAGGTGCCGGTAAAGGAACTCAAGCTGAATTTATAGTTGAAAAATATCAAATTCCACATATTTCTACTGGTGATATTTTTAGAGCTGCTATAAAAGGAAAGACTCCATTAGGTATTGAAGCACAAAAGTATATTGATAAAGGTGAATTAGTTCCAGACGAGGTCACCTGTAAAATTGTTGCAGAACGACTAAAACAAGATGATACTAAAAATGGTTATTTACTTGACGGATTTCCACGAGATTTAGATCAAGCAAAGAGTCTTGAAGAAATCACCGATAAACTTGATAAAAAACTAGATGCTGTAATTAACATTGATGTTAATCCAGATACTTTGGTACAACGTTTATCTGGCCGTTTCATTTGCAAGAATTGTGGTGCCACTTATCATAAATTGTACAAAAAACCTAAAGTCGAAGGTACGTGTGATGTTTGTGGTGGACATGTGTTTTATCAACGAAGCGATGATAAACCTGAAACTGTAGAAAATCGATTGAAAGTAAATATTAAAATGAATACTCCATTAATTGATTTTTATAAAAAACTCAATTTATTGCATACAGTAAATGGTAATCAAGACATTGCAAATGTTACTGAAAATATTAATAAAATTCTTACTAATTTAAACTAACTTTTTAGTTAGTTGATTGTAGAATTTAAAAGTATGTGCTATATTTAAGTTTGCTATAATAATTAACGAATATTGAATTAATCATTAATTTTGGAGGACTATTTTGTCTAAAGATAATGTAATTGAAATCGAAGGAAAGATTACTGAAACCTTACCTAATGCAATGTTTAAAGTTGAATTGGAAAATGGTCATGTTATTTTGGCTCATGTTTCTGGTAAGATTAGAATGCATTACATTAAGATACTTCCAGGAGATCGTGTAACTGTTGAAATGTCACCATATGATTTAACTAAAGGCAGAATTACTTATAGATTTAAGTGATGTCTTTTATTTAGGAGGTTTATAATATGAAAGTGCGACCATCAGTAAAAAAGATGTGTGAACATTGTAAGATTATCAAAAGAAAAGGCCGTGTGATGGTAATTTGTTCAGCAAATCCAAAACACAAACAAAGACAAGGAAAATAATTAATATAATAGGAGGTGGACATTAATGGCTCGTATCGCCGGAGTGGATTTACCACGTAACAAACGAATCGTAATTGCATTAACATATATCTATGGTGTTGGTGAAACAACTGCCCAAGAAGTATTAAAAGAAGCTGGTGTTTCTGAAGACGTTCGTACTCAAAACTTAACTCCTGATCAAGAAGATAAGATTAGAGCTGCTCTTGACTCATTCACCATTGAAGGTGACTTGCGTCGTGAAGTTAGTATGAATATTAAGAGACTTTCAGAAATTGGTTCTTACCGTGGCATGCGTCATCGCCGTGGCTTACCTTCTAGAGGTCAACACACTAAAAATAACGCTCGTACCAGAAAAGGTAAGAGAACCAAGAAATAATAATTAAGAAGGAGGTTATCAGTTCATATGGTAAAGACTAAAAATACTCGTAAACGTAAAGCAAGAAAACATGTTGAATCTGGTGTTGCTCACATTCATTCAACTTTTAATAATACATTGGTTATGATTACCGATATTCAAGGAAATGCAATTGCATGGTCATCTGCTGGTGCTTTAGGTTTCCGTGGAAGTCGTAAGTCAACTCCATTTGCTGCACAAATGGCTGCTGAAGCAGCTGCTAAATCAGCAATGGAACATGGTATGAAATCAGTTGAAGTTGCTGTTAAAGGACCAGGTTCTGGACGTGAATCAGCAATCCGTGCTTTACAAACCACTGGTTTGGAAGTTGCAGCAATTCGTGATGTTACTCCAGTCCCTCATAATGGTTGTCGTCCTCCAAAACGTCGTAGAGTTTAATTTTTAATGAAAGTTAATTTTGTAAAAGACTCAACGCGGTTTGAAAGGGGTAGAAATTAGAATGATTGAATTTGAAAAGCCTAACATTCATAAAATTGAAGAAACAAATAACTATGGTGAAGTAGTTGTAGAACCATTAGAGCGTGGATATGGGACAACCCTTGGTAATTCGTTAAGACGTATCTTGTTAGCTTCATTACCTGGTGCTGCCATAACCAGTGTTCAAATTGATGGTGTTTTGCATGAATTTTCAACTGTTAAAGGTGTTACAGAAGATGTTACTAAGATTATTTTAAACTTGAAAAAAATCAAGTTAAAGATTGAATCTGATGATAATGATCTCCATACTATGAGTATTAATGTAACCGGCCCTGCAGATGTAACAGCTGGGGACATCGTTACTGATAGCGATACAACCATTTTGAATCCTGAATTGCATATTGCAACTGTTGCTGAAGGTGCTACTTTACACATGACTATGACTGCTAACAAGGGTCGTGGATATGTATCAGCTGAAGAAAACAAAGCTAGAAACGATGATATGCCAATTGGTGTATTACCAGTCGATTCTATTTATACCCCAATCGAACGTGTTAACTACCAAGTGGAAGATACACGTGTTGGACAACGTGATGATTTTGATAAATTGACTTTGGATGTTTGGACTGATGGTTCAATTACTCCTTCAGATTCTATTAGTTTAGCTGCTAAGATTTTAAGTCAACATCTTGATATGTTTGTTGATTTAACTGATCGTGCTCAAAAAGCTAACGTAATGGTTGAAAAAGAAGAAAGCCATAAAGAAAAAATGCTTGAAATGTCAATTGAAGAATTAGATCTTTCAGTTCGTTCATATAATTGTTTGAAACGTGCTGGAATTAACACTGTTCAAGAATTAACAGATAAATCCATGGCTGATATGATGAAGGTGAGAAATCTTGGTCGTAAGTCCCTTGAAGAAATTGAACAAAAACTTGAAGCTCTTGGATTATCTTTTCGTAAAGAAGATTAAATAAAAAGGAGGATACCAACTTATGAGTTATCGTAAATTTGGTCGTGAAAAAGGACCACGTCGTGCCATGCTTCGTAATTTAACTACTGACTTAATTGTTAATGGAAGAATTAAAACTACGGAAGCAAAAGCTAAAGATGTAAGATCTTCTGCTGAAAAAATGGTTACTTTAGGTAAACGTGGAGACTTAAATGCCCGTCGTCAAGCAGCTGCATACTTACAAAATATGATTGCTGATGTTAAAGAAGATGGCGATGACATTAAAGTAACATCTGCTTTACAAAAATTATTTGATGAAATTGCTCCTAAATATAAGGATCGTAATGGTGGATACACTCGGATTCTTAAAACCATGCCTCGTCGTGGAGACGGTGCACAAATGGTAATCTTAGAATTTGTTTAATTAGCAAATAATAGGATAATTTAATATTTCACTGAATCACTAAGATTAAGGTATAAAGCGTTACGATGATGGATTTCCAAGTCTAGCTTGAATGTGGTTAAAACCATGCGCCTTAATCTTTTAGTGATTTTTTTATACATAATATTAGAAGTAGGTGGATTTAATGCCGTCAAAAGTTAAATTTGAAAATGTATCTTTTAAATATGATAATCAAGTTGAGGTACTTAAAGATGTTTCGTTTAAAATTAAAGCGGGAACAACTAATGCTTTAGTTGGAAAAAATGGAAGCGGAAAAAGTACGATTGCTAAATTAATTGACGGATTACTGGTGCCTAATTCTGGGACAATTAAAATTGATGAGGAAAAGATTGGTACAAAAAATATAGCTCAGATACGAACTAAAATTGGGCTTGTTTTTCAAAACCCTGATGACCAAATTATTGGTGCTACAGTTGCTGAAGATGTTGCTTTTGGATTAGAAAATCGAAATATTGATTATAAAAACATGCATAAGATGGTTAGAGAAGCATTATTTAAAGTTGGAATGAATGAATTTGAAAATCAGGATCCTAATTTACTTTCTGGCGGACAAAAACAAAAAGTAGCCATAGCAGCTGCATTAGCAATTAATCCATCAATTCTAATATTGGATGAAGCAACTAGCATGCTTGATCCAGTTTCAAAACAAGAAATAAAAAATATTATAGAAAAGTTACAAACAACAACTGATTTAACGATTATAATCATTACACATGACATAGAAATGTTGGATCAAGTTGATAATGTGATTGCAATTCAACAGCAACAAATTATTTTTTCAGGTGATCCACAACAATTATTTCAATATACAGATTTGATGAAAAGAATGGACATGGAACCGCCGTTTAGTGAACAAGTAAAAAAAGAACTCACTAGTCGAGGGATTAAGTTACCGAACCAATATCTAAATGATGAGGAATTAGCACAATGGATTACCAAATTAATTTAAATAATGTTGATTATTTGTATGCTCTTAACACCCCATTTGTACACTTAGCATTACATGGGATTAATTTAAAAGTTAAAAAAGGAGATTTTTTAACAATTATCGGGTCAACTGGTAGTGGGAAATCAACTTTAATTAAATTATTAAATGGATTACAAACAGCTACAAAAGGAATAGTTGAGATAAATGGAGTCAAGCTTAATTCCAAGACTAAAAAGAAAAAATTACAAAAAATCAGATCTCAAGTTGGGATGATTTTTCAATCGCCAGAAAAACAGTTATTTGCCGATACAGTCTTAGATGATGTTAGTTTTGGGCCGATTAATTTTGGATATTCAAAAGAAGAGTCAGAAACTTTAGCAAAAAAGACTTTGCTTTCAGTGGGGATTAAATCTGATTTATTTAATCGCTCTCCTTTTGAGTTGTCAGGGGGACAAATGCGGCGGGTAGCAATTGCAGGAGTATTAGCAATGCAGCCTCAGGTTTTGGTTTTAGACGAGCCTACCGTTGGATTAGATGTTAACGGAAAAAAAAGCATTTTAGAATTAATTAAAAATTTAAATGTTAAAAATAATACAACCATCATTATGGTCACACATGATATGAATGTTGTGAGTGAATATTCTAATCGAGTTGTTTACTTGAAAAAGGGACAAATTGAAGCTGACGTTACTCCAAAAAATTTTTTTGCAGATTATCAGGATACACTTATTCTTCCGGATGCTGTTAAAATGTATAAGTTATTAAAACAAGATGGACTTGTATTAGATGAACTGCCAATGACTAAAAATGAACTGGTAAAATTGATTATGCAGAAATTAAAAATGGTGAGGTGAAGTTGAATGAATCAAGTTGTATTTGGAAGTTATCTTCCGGGAAATTCATTTGTTCATCGGCTCAATCCTGCTCTGAAAATTTTAGCAGTTTTATTGTTAATTACTTGGACGTTGTTTGCTAATAATTGGTTAAATTATGGTTTATTAGCGATATTTATTTTACTTCAGCTTATTTTGTCGGCTACATCAGTTAGGACCGTCTTTAAAGCCATTCGACCGTTTCTTTGGTTAATTATGTTTACAGTTTTGATTCAGATTTTATTCGGTAATCAAGGAATGATTTATTGGCAATGGGGACCAATTAAGATTACATCAGTAGGATTAGAAACGGCTGTCTTAATTTTTGTTCGCTTTACTTTGATTATTATTGAAGCTACAATTTTAACATTGACGACTTCTCCAAATGCGATTGCTACTGGAGTAGAGTATTTGATTAGTCCTTTAAAATATCTTGGAGTTCCAGTTGCAACCATTAGTATTATGATATCCATTGCATTAAGATTCATCCCAACTTTGGTCGATGAACTGCATACGATTATGAATGCGCAAAAATCAAGAGGAGTTTCTTTTGATAGCGGTGGAATTATTAAACGGGTTAAAAGTATTTGTTCGCTGATTATTCCTATTTTGGTATCATCATTTCGACATGCTGATAATCTAGCAGATGCTTTAAGTGCTAGTGGATATGAGTCAAATGCATCTCGTAGTAGTTATCAGCAGTTTCATTGGACCATATCTGATACTCTTTGTTTATTAGTAGTTTTGCTATTAGGGATTTTAGTAATATTCTTGAGGAAGATTTAATTGACAAATAGATATAAAATTACATTTGCATATGACGGTACAAAGTTTGCTGGGTTTCAAAAACAACCTCGGCAAAGAACTATTGAAGGTGTTTTAACTAGAATTGTAAATAAGATGGCTAAGCGAGCAGATGGAGAGATTGCAGTATATGGTTCGGGAAGAACTGATGCAGGAGTACACGCGTTAGCTCAAGTCGCTCATTTTGATTTCCCGTTTGATATTCCAGCTGATAATATGCTAAAAGGGTTAAATAGTATGTGTCCGTTGGATATTGAAATTAAAGATGTTGAAATAGTATCCAATGATTTTCATGCTCGTTATGATGTAACCGGAAAGAAGTATTTATACCGAATATCTCGAAGCAGATTTACTGATCCTTTCAAACGAAATTATACGGCACATTGGCGGTTGCCCATTGATTTTTCGCTTATTGATACGGCAATTCATGATTTTGTGGGAAAACATGATTTTTCTTCATTTGTTGCTTCTGGTGCTAAACCTGGAAGTCGAGTTCGAACAATTTTTGCGGTTAATGCAATTGACGATCAGGTTAATGATGAGATTCAGCTTGAGTTTTATGGAGATGGATTTATGTATAATCAGATCAGAATTATGGTTGCCGTTTTGGTTGAAATTGGGATGGGCAAACGCCCAGTTCATGATATTCAGCGTTTATTGAAAGTCAAAGATCGACAACAAGCCCGCTTAACGATGCCAGCTAATGGATTATATTTGAAAAAAGTTTATTATCCAGGTGATGATTCTAAACATTCAATGAAAAAACATTAACAATGGGATTAATCTCGAAAGAATATTGACTTTTTAGTTGATAATTTGTATCATGGTAGTTGGTATTGTTTGCCCCACATAAGCCCCGGAAACTTATAAGGTGTCGAACAAACACAGAAACATGGAGGAAGAAATATTGCGTACAACATACATGGCTAAACCCGATGAAATTGAACATAAATGGTATATTATTGACGCAGCAGGCGTTCCACTAGGTCGTCTTGCAAGTGTTACTGCTTCAATTTTACGTGGTAAAAATAAACCAACATTTACACCCAACGTTGATACTGGTGACAATGTGATTGTTATCAATGCTTCAGAAGTTGCCTTAACTGGTCGTAAAGCAAAAGATAAAATGCACTATCATCACACTCAATTCATTGGTGGAATTAAACAAGAATCATTTGGCAAGTTACGCGACGAAAAGCCAGATAAGTTAATTGAGCAAACTGTAAAAGGTATGCTTCCTCATGGTACATTAGGACGTAAGATTGCTAAGAAACTTCACGTTTATGCAGGTGAAGATCACAAACATGATGCACAAAAACCAGAAGTTTTAGATATTAACAACCTAATTTAAGGAGGAAACACAATTGGCTAAAGTACAATATACTGGCACAGGTCGCCGTAAAGATTCAGTTGCTCGTGTACGTTTAGTACCCGGCACAGGAAAAATTATTATCAACGGTAAAGACGTTGAAGAATACATTCCTTTCCCAAACTTAAGAGAAGTTATTTTACAACCATACAATGTTACTGAAACTCTTGGTAACTATGACACATTAGCTAACGTTAATGGTGGTGGATTCTCTGGTCAAGCTGGTGCAGTTCGTTTAGGAATTGCTCGTGCTTTACTTGATGTAGATCCAGATTTCAGAGAAGCACTCAAACGAGCTGGTTTATTAACTCGTGATGCTCGTATGAAAGAACGTAAGAAACCAGGTCTTAAGAAAGCTCGTAAGGCTGGTCAATTCTCAAAACGTTAAGATATATTTCGAATATGCTTATTTCGGACACTCATGCTTTGGCATGGGTGTTTTTTTGTTATTAAAAATAGTCTTTATTACTTCATTTTCTTGTATAAAAGAATACAAGAAAGGTCTAAATTGGATTATGATATAAAAAGGATTGAAAAATGAAAATTGTTGATGAACTTGCAGATGTGTTCGGAAAAAGGCATGTAATTACTTCAAAAGAACGCTCTGAACAATACCGTGAAGGTTATCGTTCCGGGCATGGAGATGCTTTAGCTGAAGTTCGCCCTAAAACTTTATTGGAATTAAGGAATGTATTGGAGATTGTACATCAGCATGATTTGATTGTAATTATGCAAGCTTCTAATACTGGTTTGACAGAAGGGTCTGTGCCCTAACCAAAATGGTTATGATCGTGATGTTGTAGTGATTAATACATTACCAATGAAGGGAATTCAATTAATTGATGATAATCAACAAGTCATTGTTTTCCAGGAGCGACTTTACATGCCTTAGAAGCAATGTTTGATAAAGTTAATCGTAATCCACATTCTGTCATTAGTTCATCAACAATTGGTGCTATCATGGTCGGCGGGATTAACAATAATTCAGGTTGTGCTTTAATTCAACATGGACCTGCTTATACAGAACTAGCTTTGTATGCTCAAATTGATAAAAATAATCAGTTAAGTTTAGTAAATCATTTGGGGATTGATTTAGGAACAACTCCTAAAGAAATTTTAACGAACATGAAAGAGCATAATTATAATAATCAGTCTATTCATTATAGCTAAGATTGCGTGGGACATAATCGTAACTACGAAAGTCGGGGTTGTGATGTCGATGTAAGCACTCCAACTCGTTATAATGCTGATTCCAAGGAACTTTATGAAGTTTCTGGTTTTGCCGGTAAATTAGTTACTTTGCCGTTCGATTAGATACTTATCCAAAACCCAAAGCAGAAAAAGTCTTTTACATTGGGACTAAGCCACTTCCATTCTTGTTTAATGCTCGAGCAGCTAGTGAACGAATCTTGCATCATATCCCTACATTTAAACTATATTTTGTAGATCGCACACTCCAAAAAATTAGTGGAATTTTTCCTGACCAATTACCAAAATGGATGGAAGATTTTCATGACAAATATCAACATTACCTCCAATTAAAGGTTGCAGATCAAGGAATCGATGAAGCTCGTGATTATTTGCAGGAATTTTTCAAAGATCATGAGGGTGGGTACTTTGAATGTACGCCTAAAGAAGCCAAAGTTGCTGCAACCATCGTTATGTAACAGCAGCTGTTCCCATTCGTTACGCAGAAACTCATCAAAAAGATGATATTCAAATATTACTTTTGGATATTTCTTTGCCACGAAACGAAGAAGACTGGTTTGAAACCTTACCAAAAGAAATTGATGATAAGATTAAATACAAACTTTACTATGGACACTTCTTGGATCACATTATGCATCAAGATTACATCTTGGAAAAAGGTGTTGATCCTCATGAACTAAATCAAGAAATGTTGAAGATTTTAGACAAACGAGGTGCTAAATATCCAGCTGAACATAATGTTGGACATTTGTACCATGCTCCCGACTCTCGAAAATCTAGTGGAATATTACAAAGAATGTGATCCAACCAATACGTTTAATCTGGGAATTGGAATTACTTCGACGAAGCGGGATTGGAAATAGGAAAATCGTAAAGTTAGTGTTTTATTGAAACACTAACTCATAGGGTGAGTGTTTTTGTTATAATTAAAATAAAAAATGGAGAGTTTAATTGACATTAAAACAAATTTTAGATAATAAAAGTATAAACTACTGGGATTTTAAAAATTCAAAATTAGAAGGAATACACAAAATTAGTCCTTATCCAGCTACAATGGTTCCTGATATGCAGGCTGAATTAATAAAATCTGTTATAGAGAATGATAAATATGTTAAAAATATTTTAGATCCATTTCATGGCTCAGGAGTTACCTTAGTTGAAGGTATGAGACAAGGATTATTTCCAATAGGATTTGATATCAATCCTTTGGCTAATCTTATTACTAAAGTGAAATTACAAGGAGTTGATAAGTATAAAATAAAAAATTCTATTTTTACTATAAGTAAGTTACTAAGTGATGATGAGTTTAAATTTGAACTTCATTCCTTTAATAATATTGATAAGTGGTTTAGAAATGATGTAATTTTAAGTTTGAGTAAAATTAGAGAAGCAATTAAACTAGAAAAAAGTTCTAATATACGTCAATATTTTTGGGTATGTTTAATATCTAGTGTAAAAAAATATTCAAATACAAGAACTTCTACGTTTAAACTACATATAAAAAAAGAAATCGATATTAAGTTAATGGAAAATAATGTTATTGAAGATTTTTTAAAAAACATAAAAAATTATTATCAATTTCTTCCTGATTTTTCAAACAATAAAAAAATAAATTTATTTATAGGTGATTCAATAAATTTAACACGAGAAATTGAAAATGAAAGTATTGATTTAATATGTACGTCACCTCCTTACGGAGATAATGGAACGACCGTAACGTACGGACAATATTCAATGTTACCAATTTATTGGATAGATAGGAAAGATTTAGGTGTTTTTGATGATAAATTAATTAAAAATTATTCTAGTATTGATTCTGCTAGTTTAGGTGGTAAAAATTTAAATGACAAATTTCACTATGAGTCAAGTACTGTAGATAATTATATTCAATCGATTGCTGAAAGAAAGAGAAAAAAGGTTATAAAATTTATAGATGATTACTTAGAAGTTATATCAGAGCTTAAAATAAAACTAAAAAAAAATAAATTTATAATTTTAACCCTTGGTAATAGAAGGGTTGACAATAAAATTGTACCATTAACGGAAATAACACAAGAATTTTTAGAAGAAAACGGATTTATTTTTGAAACTAAGTTAACTAGAAACATACCATCTAAAAGAATGCCAAGAAAATTGTCTAGAGTTAGAAATCATTCGGTTAGTTCTATGAATACGGAATATGTCCTGATTATGAAAAAAGGAGAATAAAATATGAATGACGAAGTTGGAATTACTTTTAGTGGAAATATTATAAGTGAATTATCAGAAAAAATACCAAATAATATTATAGCTATAAACGAATTAATAAAAAATTCGTATGATGCTGGAGCAACATACGTTAACATATCTTTAGATTCAAAAAATAAAGCCCTTAGCGTTGAAGACGATGGAAAAGGAATGGATTTAAAAGATATAAGAAAATTATTTCATATATCTTTTAGCGATAAAGAGTATGGAAAAGAATTTAGAGTTAATAATTCGGATAATAATAGATTTGTTCAAGGTTCTAAAGGACTTGGATTTTTATCTGTTTTTAAATTTGGTAAAGAAGTTAATTGGGAAACAAATAAAAATGAAATATTAAAGTTTAGTGCAAATTTTGATGAATTAGTTAATTTAGATGACACATCTAATTATCACTTATTAGTGGATAAAATGGGTAAAGATAAAAATAATCATGGAACAAAAATAAGAATTGCAATAGATGATTATAATTTCAAAATATTAAAAGAATATTTTGAAAATGAAATAAATTCAAAAAAAATAGTGAATTCATTTTTGATTGATAATATTAATTGGGTAGGGAATAATGAAAATCCTAGTTTAAAAATAGATAATGATTTCATCATTAGCTTATTGATAGATGGTGATATTGTTCAAACTACAAATGAAATTGATATCCAGAATGAAAGTAAAAATAGTCAATTATTACGAGTTAAATATGATAGTCTGAATAAAAAAATATGTTTTTATAATAACAATATTTTTATCTATGAATTGGATTTCCAATTAAGTAGCGATAAATATAATTTGAATACTGATATACAAATTTTTTCCTTTAAAAAAGGTGGTAAACAAAAGATAAATAGACTTTTCTTTAATCCAGAATCTTTCGCAATCACACCTTTAGTATATGTTAATGATAATTTGTTCAATAACTATTCTATTTTTAATGCGTCTGCTATGAGAGAAGTGAAAAGTGGATTAAGCTTACCTCAAATGATAGGATTTATAAGTATAACAAGTGATAGTAGCAATATAAGATTTAATTCTGATAGAACTAAATTTTCACAAAACTATTTAACAGATGATATTATAAAAGATATAACTAATTTAAATAAAAAAATACAAATTACTGGATCAGAATTGAAAAATGAATTGAAATTTAGTGGATTTTCAAAAATATTAAAAAATATTGACGAAATAAAGAATGGTAAAATTAAAGATGAAAAAAGTGCGCTTGATTTAATAAATGATAATTTCAAGTTAAAAAAATATGTTAGTTGCGAAGTAACTGAAAATTATTTAGATTATAAATTATTTAATAATTCTAAGAGAATTTTAAAAAATAATAAAATTAGTCATATAGATAATTCTATTAAACAAGAAAATAGTCCTAGCATAAATACATCATCTTTAAGTTCTAACAATCATTCTACTAATTTAGATGATATAAATAATGAGCCAAATATTAAACAAATACAATTTAGTGTTGAAATAAATAAAGAAAATAAAATTGACGATTTAGCTGAAATTTATAATAGTAAAAATGAAAAAGATGTTGGGTTAGAACCATCTATAAACTTAAATAATGATAATTCAATAAACTTAAATAAAGTTAAAGGTACTTTAACCTTCTTTGTTACTGGAAAACACTCAATAATTTATACCGTAAAAGATAAAAAAAACCAAAAAACAATCAAAAAAGAGCTGTTTTTTAAAGTTAATAATTCTTCATTCAATAAAATTAAAAATCCAAGTAAATCAAAAGAAGAGTTTATAAGATTGCCGGTTTCTAAAGGTAATAATTTACCAAACGAGATAAGACAATTTATTAAAGAGCTAAATGAATTGTTTTTAAATTATAATTATCAGTATACATTTGTATCATCAGTTAGAACGCTAGTTGAATTGGTAGTAGATGATATTCTTGATAAAAGAGATCTTCCTAAAGAAGCAATGCTTAAAAGAAATTATGATAAAGTCATTTCAGACTTATCTTATTTTAATGAATTAGTTGAATCTAAATATGATGCATCAGATAAACAAACACTTGAAAGTTATGGAAAATCTATTGCAACAGATAAAGAAAAAAAGGCTTTTATGGCTTCTTTGAATTTAAGCACTCATGGTAGTAAAAAACTAATTAGCAAAACTTCATTAAAAGATAAAACTTATATACAAATTCAAATTTTATTGGAATATTTGGAACTATTAAATGAAAAATAAAATCACCATCACTCTCAATTCCCAAAACGCCCACACTCTTGAACTGCTAGCCAACGCCAAAGGAATTACTGTGGCTGCCGAAATTGAGTCAATCATAGCCCAACATTTTGCTAATCCAGAACTAATTGGGATGCCGGATTTAGTTGGCACCGAAATTAGCGGTAAGCAATTGCAAGCGGATGGAATTGTAAAACTTAACGGTGTGTTATACTTTTACCAACTCGTCGGCAGTACATTAAAGCCAAAAGCGACTTATGTAGTGGCTGATGTGACCGACCAAAAAGTTTATTTAGTCGATAAAGGAGAGTACCATGCTCGGAATTAAGATTGTGCAACAAAACAATGTTGGATTAGTGACTTTTTTAGGAAAGTATTCTCACCAACTTGAAAGTGGACTTCACTTTTATATTCCAATTGTAGAACGCGTTAGAATTGTTAGCTTACAATCACAACCACTAGCTTTGCCAGTTCAAACTGGGATTACCAAGGACAATGCTAGTATCAGCATTCAAGTAACTTTGAACTACCGGATTACGAATGCTGAACGTTATACGTTTGGCAACAGTAATTCGATTCAATCGATGGCCTACCAAGTTAGCGGAACGCTTCGTGATATTATTGGTAGTTTGGATTTAGATGAAGTTTTAAATTCCACTGATAAAATCAATACGAAGCTAATGCAGAATATCGGTGACCTTACTAACACTTATGGTGTGATGATTGAACGGGTTCAAATTGGTGACCTAACTCCATCTAAAGGAGTTAGTGAAGCAATGGAAAATCAAATTACAGCTTCCAAAAATAAACAAGCAACAATTTCAGAAGCACAAGGGAATGCCGAACAGATTCGCCTGAACACCGAAGCAAAAAACGCTGCAAAAATTGCAACTTCTAAAGCTGACAAACAACAGACCGAGATTGAAGCTGATGCAGCTGCTTATGCCACTAAGATTGGGGCAGATGCTGAAAAATATCGAATTAACGAATTACAACAAGCATATGCTGCTTCTGATTCTAAGTTTTTCAATGCGCAATCAATTGATGCATTGCGAAAAGCGGGTGAGGATGGAAACTTAATTATTGTGCCAAATGAAAGCAATAGTTTATACGGTCAGTTAGCTGCTTTTAGTAAAATGCAAAAAACAAACGAAACTAAATAATCATGAAAAAAGTAAATTTTAACCAAATTCATCATATTGCCATTATTGGATCAGATTACGATAAATCTCTCCATTTCTATCGTGATATCTTAGGCTTTTCTGTGATTCAAGAACATCACCGTCCAGATAAAGCGGATATGAAAATTGATTTAAAAATCAATGATGCTACCGAATTAGAATTATTTATTAAGCCTGATGCACCTCAACGAGTTAATTATCCAGAAGCACAAGGCTTACGGCATCTGGCATTTTCTACTACTCAGATTGAATCTGATATTGAGATGCTTAAAACACAAGGTGTCAAAGTCGAAACGTTGCGAACAGATGATTATACTGGTGAAAAGATGGTATTTTTTTACGATCCTGATGGTTTACCCATTGAATTACATGAATAAAGACCTTGACACTTTATAAGTCATAAGGTATATTGATAAAAATAAAAAATGATTAATAAAACAAAACGGAAGAGCAGAGTAAAAATTTAATTTGTCTCAGAGAGTTCCTGGTTGGTGAAAGGGAATGATAAGTTGATTTTGAAAATGGGCTTGGAGTTATTATCAGTGATAATTAACTGATGACGGTTTTGCATCCGATACCAGCGCAAGGTTATTCCCAGGTGGAGCAACCTATTTTGAGATAGTTGAACGTGAGTCGACTATGAACAAAGGTGGTATCACGAAAGCATTCGTCCTTTTACTAGGGCGGATGCTTTTTTATTTATCAAAAATTAAAGGAGAAATGATGATGACAAGAGTATTTGATTTAGCAATTATTGGAACTGGTTCGGTTGGTTCAGCAGCTGGATATTATGCGAGTCAAGCTGGATTAAATGTTTTAGAATTAGATTTAGCGCGACCACCACATGACCAAGGCTCCCATCATGGGCAAACAAGAATTATTCGCCATGCATATGGGGAAGGAGAAAAATATTTACCATTAGTTTTAAAAGCCCAAGCATTATGGCAAAATATACAAACGCAAAGTGGACAGGATATTTTTCATCAAACTGGAGTATTAAATATTGGACCTAAAAAGGCTAAATTTATCACTAACGTGGCTGAAACGGCTGAAGCATATCATTTACCCGTTGACTATTTAACGGCAACTGAAATTCAGCAACGTTGGCCGAACTGGCATTTTGATGCTGATTACCGCGGCGTTTTTGAAAAAGATAGTGGTTATTTATTATCGGAAAATGCTATTAAAGCCTATCTGGCGGGTGCTGAAAATCAGGGAGTAACGCAAAATTTTTCTGCTAAAGTGTTGTCGATTAAACAAATTGAACCAAACTTAGTTGAAATTAAAACGGAGCAACAGACTTATTTAGCCCATCAAGTTGCCGTGACTGCGGGAACTTGGGCCAAAGAGTTATTACCTAATTTACCAATTCAACCATTGCGGAAGGTTTTTGGTTGGTTCAAAATTAATGATCAGCAGCTTAACGAAGACAAAGGCTTTAGTTGTTTTACCGCTGAGACAAAGAAGGGTGAAACTTATTATGGATTTCCTGGCAAAGATGGAAAGATTAAAATTGGTCATCATGATGGAGGTCAACCAATTGAGCAACGAGCCGGCCGGTTACCTTTTGGGGAATATGATAGTGATCAACATGAAGTTGATGAACTTTTAAACGAACATTTAACCGGAACAGCAGGGCTTGATCACGGAGCGTCATGTAGTTATGATTTATCCCCCGATGAAGATTTCGTGATTGATCGCGTCCCAGGTCAACCCAACGTGCAAGTAATTACAGGATTGAGTGGTCATGGCTTTAAGTTTGCCAGTGTTCTCGGTAAAATTGTCGCTGATCGAGCCCAAAATAAACCAGATGAATTTGATTTAACTCCGTTTAAGCTTACTCGATTTTGAAATAACAAAAAGCTGACCGGAATTAAATCCCAGTCAGCTTTTTGCAAAAAAATTATTCTTTATTTTCATCAGAATCTTCTTTGTCTTCTTCAGGCTCTTTTTCAACTCTTGGAGCCTGTTTAATCATAGTTAAGTCTTTCCAGTTAACTACCGTTTTACTATGATAGCTATCAATAATCTCTGGATCATCACTCTCAAAGGTTACTAAAAAGGCATTTTTGTAAGCCTTATCAATAAAACCAGTGAATTTTTGTTTTTTAATTTCAAAACTAACCTCATCACCAATGTCAAACGGTGATAGTTCTGTTTCAGTTGCTTCGTCATTCTTTTTTGGCAAACTAATCACCTCCTAATGTACTTAACTAATGAAATATAAACGAATATTCAACATTTGTCAATTTTAAACCATTTTGTAGTACAATTTAAGTACATAGTTTATATAGAGGTTGGCTTTTGGCAAAAAAAAGAAGACGTAAGCGTCCGCAACGGCGTACTAAAAAAGCAAAACAGAGTAAAATTACGGGATATGGATTAATCATTTTGATTGTAGTATTGATGGCAACAGCAATTGGTGCTATTAAATTTGTTAATTCACCATCTTTTACGCGTTATACTCAAAATGGAGTTAGCAAGCAACATCAAGAATTTATTAACAAAGTTCTTCCTTCGGCAATTGATGTGCAGAAAAAATATAAAATTTTAGCCAGTATTACGCTTGGACAAGCTATTTTAGAATCAAACTGGGGGCAAAGTCAGTTAGCTTCAAAATACAATAATTTATTTGGCGTGAAAGCTGATTCTAATCAAAAGGGCGTGGAATTAAGTACGACTGAGTATACTAACGGAAAACCACAAACAGTTACTGGTCGTTTTCGGGTTTATGACGATTGGAATCAATCAATTGAAGCTCACGCTCAACTATTAGCTCACGGAACCGACTGGAATAATATGCAATACAAGGAAGTTGTGCAGGCTAATAATTACAAACAGTCGGCTGCTGGGCTTAGTTCTGACGGTTACGCAACAGATCCAGCTTATGCTCAAAAAATTATTCAGATTATTGAAAAGTACCATCTAAATAAATATGATAAAAATCAAAAATAGGGAGAATTTAATATGAATTCAACTTTATTACAACCAGGTAATACAATCGGAATTATCGGGAATTATTTTAGCACTACACAATTGATTAATGCGGCTCGCGATGCTGGGCTTAGAATTGCTACATATAGTACTCGCGATAACAGTCAAGTACAGCGACAAGCAGATATTGCGTTTGTTGGAGAATTGAATGATAAAGGACAACTCCAACGTTTTGCCGAACAATGTGATGTAGTTACATATGTTTCTAATCTTATTGATCCCGAAATTCTAGCATTTATTCAACAATTTACTCAAGTTCCGCAAGGAATTAGTTTATTAGAAATGGTTCAGGATCGTGCGATTGAGCATGCATTTTTTGAACAGTTAAATGTTAATAGTGCTCCATATGCAACGGTAGTTAATTTAAGTGACGTTTATCAAGCAATTGAAGCAATTGGTTATCCAGCAACTTTAAAACCTATTTTAAAGAATTCTAAAAATTGTCAACAGTTTGAAATCAAGACTAAGGAAGATATTCAATTGATTGGAAGTTTATTTGATCATGGAGCTTATATTCTAGAGTCTGGCGTTCCTTACCAACAACTTTTTTCAGTGATTGCAGCTAAAGATGTTAAAAATCAAATTAAACAATTTCCGCCAGTGATAACGGAATTTGTTAATACTCAACCACAAACAATAAACACGGTATTAGATAAAGTTGACGATGAAGTCATTGACGAAATGACTCGAATTACCGATGTGATTGGGAATAATATTCAATACATAGGAGCGTATGAAGTTTCATTTGGTCTTACCAAAGATGGTGCGTTATACGTTTGTGGCATTACTCCAACGGTTAGCAAAAATGGTTATTTATTTAATTTAGCAATGAATATAAACGAATACCGTCAGCATTTACGTGCTATTTCTGGAATTCCGTTAGCTGATGTTACTAAATATAGTGATGTAATTATGCAAACTTTTACTAAACGACAAGTTTCAGCCATTATTCAGGAACGGTTAAAACAACCTAACTGGCATTTTATATTTGATTATCAATCTGATGCGATTGATGATGATTATTCCGGCTGTATCTTGATACCTACTAAATCAGTTACAAAGTCTTTAGAGGCACTCGCTGCGACTAAAATCTGGGAGAATAATTAAATAAATTGAGAGTTAGCAATTATGCTAGCTCTCTTTTTTGATATAATTAAATTAACAATGAATTTTGAGAGGACGAATAATAATGGCTAAAGCAAACCTGTTAAAAAATATGAATAATAAACAAAAAGAAGCCGTTGAATGTGTTGATGGACCTCTTTTGATTATGGCAGGTGCTGGTAGTGGGAAAACTCGTGTGTTAACTCATCGCATTGCTTATTTAATTGAAGAACGAGATGTTAAGCCTTGGAATATTTTAGCAATTACCTTTACTAATAAGGCTGCCCGTGAAATGAAAGAACGAGTTAGTAATTTATTGGATGTCGGCGGAGATGATGTGTGGGTTTCAACATTTCATGCTTTAGGAGTTAGAATTTTACGCAGAAACATTGAAAAATTGGGATATAATCAGGCATTTTCCATTGCTGGAACTAGTGAACAAAAGACTTTGATTAAGAGAATTTTGAGTGATTTGAATCTTGATCCAAAGAAAAATGATCCACGAGCAATTTTAGGAGCAATTTCGAATGCTAAAAATGATTTGGAAACCCCGTTTGATTATCAAAATAATCATAATGATGGAAATCCTTTTCATCAGGTGGTTGCGGATGTTTATGCTGAGTATCAAAAACGGTTAAGACAAAATGACTCAGTTGATTTTGATGATTTGATAATGCTGACAATTCAATTATTTGAAGAATTTCCAGATGTGCTTAGCTATTATCAAAATAAATTTCATTATATTCATGTAGATGAATATCAAGATACAAATGAAGCTCAGTATCGCTTAGTTCAATTATTAGCTGGAAAATATCATAATCTGTGTGTTGTGGGAGATGCTGATCAGAGTATTTATGGCTGGCGAGGCGCCAACATGAATAATATTTTGGATTTTCAAAATGATTACCCAACTGCTCATGTTACGATGTTGGAACAAAATTATCGTTCTACCAAAACGATTTTGAGTGCTGCTAACGCAGTTATTAAAAATAATGAAGAGCGTAAAGATAAGAATTTGTGGACTGAAAATGGACAAGGTGACAAGATCACGTACTACCGATCCCAAAGCGAACGAGATGAAGCACAATATGTAGTTTCTAAGATTAAAGAAGAGATGCAGCAAAAAAAGTTTTCTTATAATGATTTTGCAGTTTTATATCGAACCAATGCACAATCGCGAGTAATTGAAGAAACTTTTTTAAAGGCTAATATTCCCTATACTATGGTTGGTGGTCATAAGTTTTATGAACGAAAAGAAATTATGGATTTGCTTTCATATCTAACGTTAGTTGCTAATCCCAATGATTCTTTGAGTTTTGAACGAGTTATCAACGTTCCTAAACGCGGAATTGGGGCTAGTAGTTTTGAAAAATTAAGAACTTACGCAAATGATAATCAGTGGGGCTTGTCTGAAGCAGCCAATAACGTGGTAATGGCTAATGAGATTCCCGCTCGATCACGCAATGCAATTGCTAATTTTGGACAAATAATGACTTCGTTGCAAGCTAATGCCAATGATAAAACGGTGACCGAGATTACAGAAGAAATTCTTGATAAAACTGGTTATATGGCATCTTTAAAAGCAGCCGATAATTTAGAATCACAGGCTCGAATTGAAAATATCGAGGAATTTATTTCTGTTACACAAAATTTTGATGATAAATACGATGCATCGGATAGTGAAACCGGAAATCGACTAGTTGATTTCTTAGCAGATTTAGCATTAGTATCTGCTCAAGATGATGTTGATGAAAATGCTAAACAAGTCACTTTAATGACACTCCACGCTGCTAAAGGTTTGGAATTTCCAGTGGTTTTCATGGTTGGAATGGAAGAAAAGATTTTCCCGCTTGCTAGAGCTGCTGAGAAACCGGATGAGCTCGAAGAAGAACGTCGTTTGGCATATGTTGGAATTACTAGAGCGAAGCAAAAATTGTATCTTACCAATGCTTTTTCTCGCATGTTATATGGACGGATGCAAAATAATCCAGCGTCAAGATTTATGACGGAAATCAATCCAGAGCTGCTTAATAATGAAAATGCAATGAGATCTCAAGGACCTAAAACTCCATTTGATAATAATGCTTATCAACGTAATAGTGACAGAGCCTTTAGTACACCGTATCAACAGCCGCAACATCGAGTTGCTAAGCCAGCAGGAACTGGGGCAGAACAAAAGGCTTGGAAGGTTAATGATAAAGTTAGTCATAAAGCGTGGGGTGAAGGAACGGTTGTTAAAATAAATGGCACGGGTGAAGATATGGAATTGGATATTGCCTTTAAGGACAAGGGCGTGAAGCGATTGCTAGCTGCATTTGCTCCAATCAAAAAGATTGAAAAATAAAGGCGGTGAGTGATTTGCACAAGCTTTCATCGGAAAAGTTAACTGAACAAGAAGCTCGCCAGACTGCTGACGAACTGCGACCTCAATTAATCAAATGGGGTAAAGAATATTACGAAAATGATCATCCCTCCGTTCCAGATTCCGAATATGATCGAACTTATAACCAATTGTTGAATTTAGAGGAGCAGTTTCCAAACATTGTAACTTCTGATTCCCCAACTCAACACGTCGGCGGAAACGTTGATTCTGATTTCACTAAGGTAAAACATCCGATTCCGATGCTTTCTTTAGGGGATGTCTTTTCGAAAGAAGAACTAAATAATTTTATTGAACGTTTGCAAAAGGAATATCCGGAAGATCAGGAATTTAATTGTGAATTAAAGATTGATGGTTTATCGATTGCTCTACGTTATGAAAATGGGATTTTAGTACAAGGATCCACTCGTGGGAATGGTCAAATTGGGGAAGATATTACTAAAAACGTTAAAATGATTCCTTCAATTCCGCAAAAGTTAACGCGGCCAATCAATATTGAAGTTCGTGGCGAATGTTATATGAGTAAAACGGAATTTCTTAAGTTAAATGAACGTCGCCAAATTGATGGCAAAACTACTTTTGCCAATCCTCGCAACGCTGCAGCCGGTAGTTTGCGACAACTAGATCCCAAAGTAACTGCTGAGCGTCACCTAAGTACATTTATGTATAATGTGGCAGATTATAGCGACTTACAAGCCACAACTCAAAGTGGAATGTTAAAGGAATTAAAAGAACTTGGGTTTACAGTTGACGAAGATTTTCAAGTTGCTCATAACATGGATGAAATCAATCAGTATGTTGATAAGTATCAGCAACAGCGCAATGATTTAAGTTATGGAATTGATGGAATTGTGATTAAAACTAATTCACTTCCATTACAAATGAAGATTGGGCATACGGTTAAGGTCCCTAAATGGGCAATTGCCTACAAGTTCCCTCCAGAAGAAGTTAAAGTTAAAATTAATGCGATTGAATGGACAGTTGGGAGAACTGGAGTGGTTACTCCTACTGCTATTATGAATAAGGTTAAATTAGCTGGAACGACTGTTTCGCGTGCTTCGCTTCACAATGCTGACTATATTGAAAAGAAGGATATACGAATTGGAGATACCGTCATTCTTTATAAGGCGGGTGATATTATTCCTGAAGTGGAAAGATATTTGCCAGAACTTCGGCCTGCTGATTCAAAACCGTATCTTGTTCCCAATACTTGTCCATCTTGTGGGGCAAAATTAGTTCATTTAGATGATGAGGTTGCCTTACGCTGTATCAACCCAAAATGTCCAACCCAGTTAGCTGAGCAGGTTACTCATTTTGCTTCTAGAAATGCAATGGATATTGATGGTTTAGGTCCTAAAATTGTAAAGCAACTCTTTAAAAAGAATTTGATTTCAGATGTAGCTAGTTTATACAAACTAAGACAAACAGATTTAATTGATTTAGATAAATTTGGGGAAAAATCATCTCAAAATTTGTTAACAGCACTGAATCAAAGTCGTAGTAATTCAATGGAGAGATTATTGTTTGGCTTAGGGATTCGTCATGTTGGTAATAAGGCTGCTAGACTGATTTCACAACATTTTGGTTCTATAGATGCTTTAATGAAAGCAACTCGCGATCAAATTGCTGCAATTGATTCAATCGGTGATATTATTGCTGATAGTGTGGTAACTTACTTTTCTGATCCTAATAGTCAGGATTTGATTGCAGAACTCCAAACAGTTGGAGTTAATATGAAATACACTGGGCCTAACCCAACTGCTCAACCAGATACATTTTTCACCAATAAAAGAGTAGTATTAACAGGTAAGTTAACTAGTATGACTAGAGAAGCAGCTTCCGAGTGGCTTCAAAATCAGGGAGCTGAAGTAACCAGCAGTGTTTCTAAAAAAACTGATTTATTAGTAGCAGGAGAAGCTGCTGGCAGCAAGTTAACTAAAGCTCAGAAGTTGGAAATTCCAGTCTGGGATGAAACAAAGTTTAAAAAGGAAATGGCTAAAAAACAATAAGTTGTGGAAGGTGAAACAGTGAAACGATTAAGTATGATTTTGATGGTAGCAGCTAGCTCAGTGGTCTTAGTTGCCTGTGGAAGCAATAATAAATTAGGGACTAATAGCGGTTCTAATAAAACACAGCTAACTGGTAGCGATTCTAGTACTAATTACCAAAGTTTAATTAAAGACGGTCATTACCAAGTCAGTAAATCATCCGGGGTAGATGATCAACAAACTAGCAACCAATTCAATCTTCAAGGTTTTCAACATGGATTACTAGATATTTCTAAAAAAGAATTTTCTCCTGATAAGTATGTTTTTCAAGAGGGACAAGAAATTTCAACTGAAACTACGCAAAATTGGTTAGGAAGAAAAAGTAAAGATAATCCTGATGGGTTGAATCCAGAACAACCTAAGAAAAAGGTAGTTCCAGAATATCTGCAACAGATTGATGAACAAGATTATCTTCAACCTGAAGGCGGCAAGATGAAGCTGAAAGGTATGACCGTTGGATTAGGACTTAATTCAATCTATTACTATACCAAAGAAAAATATGGTGCTCAGTATTCAAAGAAACTTGACAGTGCTGAGATTGAAAAGCAAGGTAAGGAATTGGCTAACATTGTATTAGCAAGATTACGAAAACAAAATAATCTGAAAAACATTCCAATTGTAATTGCCTTATACAAGGCAGCTCCAGATGATAGTTTGGTTGGGGGTAATTTCTTTGCTTATTCTGTTAATAATCCTGGGTCTGATTCAGTTAATTCATGGAATAAGATTGATCAAAAGAATTATGTTTTCCCAACTGCTAATGGAGAAAAGGCACCAAACGCAAATGATGAAACTGCCTTTAATCAATTTAAGGAAAAAGCACAAAGCTATTTCCCTAATTTAAGTGGGATTACTGCTCAAGCTCAATATACAAACGGTTCCTTAACTGGAATGCATATCGATGTTACTACCCAATTTTATAGTTATACTGAAATCAATAGTTTTACTCAGTATTTGCAAACTTCGGCAGAAAAATACTTACCTCAAAATACGCCAATTGAAATCAACGTTGGATCAACAAACGGAGTACAAAGTTATCTAAGTCGAAGCAAAAATGCTAAGAAATTTAGTTCACACGTTTTTAATAATTATTAATTACAAAAATTGGATTGGAGGAACAAAATGACTGAAAAAGTAAATGAAGAAAAAACACAGCATATTGCTGGTTTAGCAAAGTTAAGTATTGATAAAGAAGAGTTACCAAAGTTCACAGAACAACTTAACGATATGTTGGAAATGTTAGATGCAATTGATGCTATAGATACCGAAGGGGTTGAACCAACTTATACTGTAACTGACCAAATTGATGTAATGCGTGAAGATGTTGCGGATAATTGGGGACAAAGAGATGCGTTATTGCATAATGCTCCCGAAGCAGTCGATGGATTAATCCGAGTACCAACCATCATTGATGAAAGTGAGGATAAATAATGAATTATTTTGATAATGATTTAGAATCAGTTCACCAACAATTGGTTAATGGTGATATTACTTCCGAAGAATTAACGAAGCAGACAATTGATAAAATTAATTCTGAAGCTGATGACATTCAGGCCTATTTATCAATGAATGATCAAGCAGTTGAAAAAGCTAAAGCAATTGATGCCGCTGGAATTGATCCAGATAACATTTTTTCTGGGATGCCAATTGCTATTAAAGATAACATTGTCACAAAAAACATGAAGACAACGGCTGCTTCTAAAATGTTAGAAAATTTCACATCAATTTATGATGCAACGGTTGTGGAAAAGTTAGAAAAAGCTGGAGTTATAATTGTTGGTAAAACTAATCTTGATGAATTTGCGATGGGTAGTTCTACAGAGAAATCAGCTTTTAAGACGACACGTAACCCCTGGAATCTTGATACAGTTCCTGGTGGTTCTTCTGGTGGATCTGCTGCAACTGTTTCAGCAGGTGAGGTTCCAGTTAGTTTAGGTTCTGATACTGGTGGATCAATTCGTCAACCTGCTTCATTTACAGGAGTAGTTGGATTGAAACCAACTTATGGACGAGTTTCTCGTTGGGGATTAATTGCATTTGGTTCAAGTTTTGACCAAATTGGTCCTTTGACTAATAATGTTAAAGATAATGCTCATATGTTAAATGCAATTGCGGGCCATGATGAACATGATGCTACTTCTTCTAAAAAAGAAGTACCTGATTTTACCGAACATATTGATGCTGGTGTAAAAGGACTACGAATTGCTTTACCTAAAGAATATTTAGGTAAAGGAGTTGATCCAGAAATTAAAGCTGCTATTAAACAAGCCGCTGAAACATACAAAAAATTGGGTGCAACAGTGGATGAAGTTTCATTACCTAATTCTAAGTATGGTGTGATGGCATATTATGTATTAGCTTCTTCTGAAGCTTCATCTAACTTGGAACGTTTTGATGGGATTCGTTACGGATACAGAGCTGATGGAGTTAAAAACCTTGATGATTTGTATGTTAAAACTCGCTCTACTGGTTTTGGTAACGAAGTTAAACGTCGGATAATGCTAGGAACATTTTCACTTTCAGCTGGATCATTTGATAGATACTTTAAACAGGCCGCAAAAATCAGAACGATTATTTTAAATGATTTTCAAAAGGTCTTTAAAGATCATGATTTAATCATGGGACCAACGACACCTACGACTGCTTTTAAAGTTGGTGCTGAATCAACTGATCCAACTGAAATGTATATGAATGATACTCTGACAATTCCAGTTAACTTAGCAGGACTACCAGGGATGTCATTACCAGCTGGATTTAGCAATGGATTACCAATTGGAATGCAACTAATTGGACGTCCATTTGATGAAAGTACAATTTATCAAGCTGGATATGCATTTGAACAAAATACTGATTTTCATAAAGAAAAACCACAGTTGGGAGGTAAATAATTATGAATTTTGAAACTACTATTGGTCTAGAAGTCCATGTTGAATTAAAAACTAATTCGAAAATTTTCAGTCCTTCCCCAGTCAAATATGGTGCCGAAGCCAATGCAAACACAAATGTAATCGATTGGGGTTATCCAGGAACTCTTCCAACTGTTAATAAACAGGTAATTGCAAATGGTATTACAGCTGCACTTGCACTTCATGCTGACATTCAAAAACATCCTCATTTTGACCGAAAAAATTATTTTTATCCTGATAACCCTAAAGGATACCAAGTAACTGAAAATGATACTCCAGCTGCTACTAATGGCTGGATTGAAGTTAAAAGCGGAGATGGTAAGAAAAAAATTGGAATTGAAGAAATGCATGTAGAAGAAGATGCCGGTAAAAATACGCACGGTAAAAACTATTCATACGTTGATTTAAATCGTCAAGGCACTCCTTTGATTGAAATTGTTTCTAAACCAGAAATGTCATCACCACAAGAGGCTTATGATTATTTAGAAGGTCTGCGTGAACGAATTCAATTTACTGGCGTTTCTGACGTTAAAATGGAAGAAGGTTCAATGCGAGTTGATTGTAATATCTCGCTGCGACCAATTGGAAGCGACCAACTAGGCCAAAAAATTGAATTAAAAAATTTGAACTCTTTTAATTACGTTCGTAAAGCTTTAGCCTACGAAGAAGAACGTCAGGCTCAAGTTTTAATGTCTGGTGGTACTATCGGAGCTGAAACACGACGTTTTGATGAATTAACTGGCAAAACTTATTTAATGCGGGTTAAAGAAGGAAAAGATGATTATCGTTACTTCCCAGAACCTGACCTTCCCAGTCTTGATATTTCTGATGAATGGATTAACGAATTACGAGAAGCATTACCAGAAATGCCTGCTAGTCGTCGCAAACGTTATGTAAATGATTTAGGGTTAACAGAATACGATGCCATGGTTTTGACACAAACTAAAGAAATGTCTGATTTCTTTAATAAATTAGTAGAACTTGGTAGTGATCCTAAAATGGCCTCTAACTATCTTCAAGGTGATGTGAATGCTTATTTGAATGACAACCAAGTGGTTTTAGAAGATACTAAAATCACTCCAGAAGCATTGGCTGCTATGATTAAGATGATTATGGACAAAACAATTTCAACTAAGATGGCTAAAAAGGTTTTTAAAGCCATTACTGAAGGAAAAGATCCTAAAAAATTTGTTGAAGAAAAAGGATTGGTACAGTTATCAGATCCAGCTAAGCTTCAACCAATTATTGATGAAGTATTAGAAAATAATCAACAATCCATTGAAGATTTTCACAATGGAAAAGATCGAGCAGTTGGATTTTTAATCGGACAAATCATGAAACAAACGCACGGAAAAGCAAATCCTCAAGTTGTTAATCAACTTTTGATGAAATCATTAAATAACTAGAAAGTGGTGTAAGAATGCAAAAGCGAGCACGGATAATTTATAATCCAACCTCTGGAAGAGAGACTTTAAAGACCAAGTTGGTTGATATTTTAGATGTTCTTGAGCAGGGAGGTTATGAAACTAGTACGTTTGCGACTACTTCCAAGCCTAATTCTGCCCAAGATGAAGCAGCTCGCGTTGCAAAGGATGGATTTGATTTAGTTGTAGCCGCTGGCGGAGACGGAACGATTAATGAAGTTATTAACGGGATTGCACCGTTGGAAAATCGTCCCAAATTAGGTATCATTCCGGCTGGTACAACTAATGATTTTGCAAGAGCTTTAGGAATTCCCCGCGATGATTTTGTAGAAGCTGCCAAAGTAATCACTAATGGTAAATTAACTTCCATGGATGTTGGTAAGGCTTATAATGATAAAACTACCAAATATTTCATTAATATTGCTGCTGGAGGTCGTTTTACTGAACTAACTTATGATGTTCCATCTGATCTGAAGACTATTTTAGGTTATATGGCTTATTTGTTAAAAGCAGTAGAATTAATTCCGCAGGCAAAACCAATGAATATAAAAGCCACATATGATGGTGGTGAATATGAAGGAATGGCATCCATGTTTTTTCTAGCCATGACTAATTCAGTTGGAGGCTTGGAACAAGCAGTTCCTAATGCAGCTTTAAACGATGGTAATTTTACTATGATTATTGTTAAAACTGGTAATATGGTTGAAATTCTTCAGTTAATTACTAAAGCTTTAAACGGGGGACGACACGTTAATGACTCACGAATTATTTATAAGAAGACGCGTAATTTTTCTGTGGTTCCTCAAGATGGTCGGATGCCAATTAACCTTGATGGCGAGTTTGGTGGGAATGCACCGATGAAGTTTGTGAATTTAAAGGAAAGAATCTCAATTTTTGCTAATTTAAAAAAAGATAAAGTTACTAGAATTGATGATTAAGTAAGTTTTGTCGATATTTTCGACAAAACTTTTTATTAGGGAGAAAAAATGAGCAAAAAAATTATAGCACCAGTGACTAAAAATGAAGAATTAACCGTTTCAATTTCTGATTTAACTTATCAAGGATTAGGAGTTGCTAAAGTTGATAATTTTCCAATCTTTATTGAAGATGCGTTACCAACTGAAGAAGTAAAAATCAAAATTATTAAAGTTAAAAAGAATTTTGCATTTGGTAAGTTGATTAAAGTTTTGAAAAAAAGTGCTGATCGAGTAGAAATTCAAGATAAACGTTATACTCAATCAGGGATTGCGCCGTTACAACATTTAAGTTATCCAAAACAATTAGAATTTAAACAACATCAAATTGCAGAGCTATTCAAAAAGGCCCATCTTGATGTGCAGGTTGATCCTACAATTGGGATGGAAAATCCTTCAAAATATCGGAATAAAGCACAAATTCCAGTTCGAGAAATTAAGGGACAACTAGAAACCGGCTTTTATCGTCGTCATAGTCATGATTTGATTCCAATTGAAGATTTTTATATTCAAGATCCACAAATTGATAAAGCAATTTTAGTTGTTCGGGATATTTTAAGAAAATATCAAATTCCTGCTTATAATGAAGTAACTCATCAAGGTTTAATTCGAAACGTTATGGTTCGTTATGGTAAGTTTAGTCATGAAATGATGATTGTTTTAGTCATGAATGGGAAACAATTACCTCATGCAGCGGAGATTGTGGCTGACATTGAAAAAGCATTACCAAACCTTGATAGTTTAGTGCTCAACATTAATATGAGTAAGGGGAATCGTTTATTAGGCGAAAAAAATCTCATGTTAGCTGGTAAAGAATACATTATGGATGAATTGTTAAATACAAAATTTATGATTTCTCCATTGTCGTTTTATCAGGTTAATCCCGAGCAGACTGAAAAATTATATTCACTTGCCATTGAAAAAGCTAATTTAACTAAAAACGATATTGTGATTGACGCATACTGTGGGATTGGAACTATTTCGCTTGCAATGGCACCCGAGGTTAAACATGTCTATGGGGTTGATGTTGTTAAAGAAGCAATTGAAGATGCTCGTACAAACGCTAAGTTAAACCACATTGAAAATGCTACTTTTGTCGTTGGTAAAGCCGAAGATCAAATGAAAAAATGGGAAGCAGATGGAATTAAAGCTAATGTAATCGTAGTTGATCCGCCTCGTAAGGGATTGGATGCTAGTTTTATTGAAAGTGCAATTCAAATGAGTCCTGAACGATTAGTTTATGTATCATGCAATCCGGCTACCTTGGTTCGTGATGCCGAACTATTGATTGCTGGAGGATATCAAATTAAGCAGCCAATTCAACCTGTTGATCAGTTTCCTCAAACGCCGCACGTTGAAAGTGTCACGGTATTTTCTCGGGAATAAATTTAAATAAACATGACAAAAGACTACCAAATCCTGTTTGATTTGGTAGTCTTTTTGCATATTTTAAAATTAAACTATTTTCCCACATGTATTTGTTGAAAACTAGGAAGAAAAAAGCTAGAAATTTTCCTACAATGATAATGTGGAATGTTGATTCCATAGTCTTTTTTAATAGCTTATTAGGTGGAATATATTAATAAGAATATTTCAAAAAATATAATCTGACTTAGTAGTACAAGTTTCAGAAACATAATTAATCAATTAAAGTTACGGAAGAGTCATTTGATTTTAGTATAAACCGAACATTGATCTTTTTGTTGACAATCAAAGCCTTTAATAAGTGATTGACATTGATTGTTTTTGGGGTATATATTAGTAAAAATCGAACTTTAGTCGTATTACTGAAAGGTCATAAACTTAATGGATACTGAAATTAAAAAGATTACTAATACATCCGAAAATGTTCAAAAATTGCATAAAATGATTGTCGATACTTTTTGGGATACCTATCGTGGCTCTAGTGCTGATCAAAATATTGCTGATTATCTCCAAGATTCATATTCATTAACACAAATTGCAATTCAATTAGAGCAGTCAAATTGTGCTTTTTACTTTATAATGAAAGATGAGAAAGCAGCAGGATATATGAAACTAAATTTTGACGATGCCCAAACAGAAGTTTATGATGGAAAATCAGTTGAAATTGAAAAATTATATGTCTTGCCAGCTTTTAAACGGCAAGGACTTGGCCGGCAATTATTAGAATTTGCGGAAAAAACGGCTAATCAAGATCATGCTGAGTATCTCTGGCTCGGAGTGTGGAGTGATAATGATAAAGCTTTAGCCTTTTATCATGAGATTGGGTTTAAACAGACTACTACTCACACCTTTGATTTAGGCAATGATCCTCAAACTGATTTAGTCATGGTCAAAAAGTTATAAAATAATCATTAGTTAGGTGAGATGAATGAATAAAGAAGAAAAATTAGCTGTTTTAGAAAAATTAGTTAGTTTTAATACTTCAGAAGGTAATGAATTAGCCGAGGCGCAATATCTTCAAGATTTATTATTAGAACACGGAATTGAAAGTGAAATTGAAAATTTAGGTAATCACGAAGCTAATTTAATTGCTGAAATTGGAAATGGACAAAAACCAGCTTTTACCATTAGTGGGCATCTAGATACAGTGGCAGTCGATGTGAAAAAATGGGATACTAATCCATTTACTTTGGTGCGTAAAGACGGACAAATGTATGGGAGTGGTGTAACTGATATGAAGGGTGGCGTTGCTGCCTTAGTGCTTGCCATGATTCATTTAAAGGATGCCGAAGTTCCTTTGAATGGAACGTTATGTTTAGTTTTAACTTCTGGGGAAGAATCCAATATGCACGGTTCGCGTCAATTACATGCTGATGGAGCAATGCATGATTCAGATACGCTTTTAATTGCGGAACCAACTGGGTATCGGACGGTCTATGCCAATAAGGGTGAAGTTGACTTTAAAATTACTGCACAAGGAAAAGCTGCACATAGTTCACGCCCTAACTTTGGAATTAATGCTATTCAAAACTTGATGGATGTCTTGGAATTAATTAAAACTAAGGTCGAAGTTCGCGCCAATCAAAATCAAGATGATATTTTAGGTAAAACAACCTTTACAATTGATATTTTCAAAGGCGGAATTCAAATTAATGCAATTCCAGCAAACGCAGAAGCTCAAATTAATACGCGAATTGTTCCCGAATATCATAATGATCAAGTAATAGCGGATGTTAAAACAATTGTTGATGAGTTTAATCAAACCCATGATGGTGAAATTAAATTTGAAATTCTAATGAACATTCCGCCAGTTGTAGGAAATCCAGAATCAAACTTAATAAAAGATATTATTAAGTTTGCGACTCCATACATGAAAAATATGGAATATACTCCCTTAGAAAAACAACAAGGGAAAGAAATGCAAGCTAAGCAAGGATTTAATCCTTTTTCAAATGATAAATTTGATGTGTTGAGTGGAGCTGGTGGGACAGATGCCTCAGAACTTCTTAAAGATAAATTGACAGGATCCAATTATGCAGTATTTGGACCAGGCAACCCATTGAAAATGCACCAAACCAATGAATATGCGTCTGAACAGATGTGGTTTGATTTCATTGAAATTTATCAAAAACTATTTAAGGATTACTTGGCTTAACAATCACATTAAATTATAGATATAATGAGATATGCGTTTAAGTTTTTAGGATGCAAATAAATAATTTATATAAAAATAGATTGATTTATAGAAAATCAAAAAGACACTCAAAAACTGAGTGTCTTTTTAAATATTCAAAATTCTAATTTTCTTCTTCATTCCATTCAGAAGCATGTTCACGTTGATAAGTAGCAATACTTTTATACTCTGGTTTCAAGTCTCGACTTAAATTAATATAAATTGGAACTAATTCACGGTAAGCTTCGTAATTAACAGGGTTAGGTTTATGGGTATTAGTAACTCCCACAAAGTTTTTAACATCGTAAAGGCTGTTAATCATACCAAGACTGTACATTCCTAAGACAGCAGCTCCAAGTGCTGTTCCTTCAAAACTTTCGGGGATATTTACATCTTGTTCAAAAACATCAGCTAGCATTTGACGCCATAATTCTGAACGAGCAAAACCTCCAGTAGCTTGAATACTCTTTGGATCACCAACAACTTCTTCAAGCGCTAACATAACGGTATATAAGTTATATACAATTCCTTCTAAAGCGGCACGAATCATATGACCTCTAGTATGTTTTCTTGTAAGACCAAAGTAAGTTCCACGAGCATCAGCATCCCAAATAGGGGCACGTTCACCACCTAAGAATGGTAAAAAGATTAATCCGTCAGAACCTGCTGGAATCTTAGCAGCAATTTCAGTTAATAAGTCATAAGCATCAATATGCATTTGTTCTGCAGTTACTTTTTCAGGAAGACAGAGTTGATCACGAACCCAACGGAAGACAATTCCACCATTATTAACTGGTCCGCCGACAACCCACATATCTTTAGCTAAGTAGTAACAAAAGACACGTCCCTTAGGATCAATAGTTGGTTTGTCAGTTACAACTCGAACAGCTCCAGATGTTCCGATTGTAACAGCTACCACACCAGGTTGAATGGCATCCACTCCAAGATTTGCTAAAGGACCATCAGAGGCACCGATTACAAATGGAGTATCTGGGTTAATCCCAATCATTTGGGCATAATGTTCTTTCATACCTTTAAGTTGGTAAGTAGTATCAACTAGATCAGGTAGTTGGTCACGTTTAATTCCAGCTACTTCAAGGGCTTGAGGATCCCAATCCATTGTAAAAATGTCAAATAAACCAGTAGCATTAGCAATGGAATAATCTTCTTTTAAGACCCCAAATAATTTGTAGTTAATATATTCTTTAATGCCGACAAACCATCTAGTTTTATTGAAAATATCTGGCTTTTCATTTCTTAGCCACATGATTTTTGTTAACGGTGACATTGGATGAGTTGGAACTCCAGTTTTTTTGTAAAGTTCCATTCCCACGCCATTTTCTTTCAACTCATCAGCATATTTTACGGCTCGATTATCAGCCCATGTGATAGCACGAGTTAACGGTTTATAATTTTCATCTAAACAAATTACACTGTGCATTGCACAAGAATATGAAATTCCTTTTAAAGTTCCGTTTTTTAAATCAGCTTTTTCAAGAACATGATTTAAACCTTCAAGCATAGCACTAAAAATTTCTTCTGGATCTTCTTCAGCCATATCAGCTGTATCTTGATAAAGTGTGTAAAGATCGTTTGAATAACCTTTAACTTGGCCTTTATCATCATACAAAACTGTTTTGACACTGGTGGTACCAATATCAACACCAATTACGTATTCCATAATATTTCCCCTAACTACATATTTAAAACAGTTAAATTCAATTATTTAAAATTTTTGTAACGCTTTCATTATATTGAAATAAGGAATGAACTTCAAGCAAGACACTGTTAATAATGATAATATTAGATTAACTTATATAAGCTTCGTGAGGATTAAAATGCATAAATTAACTCGACAGTTATATCAGCAACAACAACGAAAAAGTCGTTTGCAAAAATGGTTTATACTTATTTTAATAGTAATATTTATTTTTGCGACTGGGTTTGGAATTTTTATTTTTTTGGAAAAACAAGAGCAACAGCGCCAAAAATTAATTGCACAATATCCTGTCCGTGGATTAATAATTGATCAAAATGATTCATATGTAGATTTTACAGAAGCTAATCAACGAGGGGTAAAATACGCTTATATCCGTGCTACTCAGGGAGCTAACTTTACGGATGATGATTTTAGTGATAATTATTCTCGTAGCATTGGGTCTGGCTTGAAAATTGGAGTTTATCACCAGTTTGGTTTTGGTAGTTCAGTTAAAACTCAAGAACAAAACTTTGTAAAATCAGTCGGTAGTAATATAGGAGATTTACCAATCGGCATAGATATTAGCTATTACGGTGATTATACTTCTGAAAATGTTAATCCCCAAAAACTACATAATAAGGTTAGTGAGATGACATCATTTTTATATCACAAATATCATCGTCCAATTTTGCTTAAAACTAGTTCTAATAATTACCAGATTTTAAAAAATATTAACCATGTTCAATTTTCCTTAGATAGTAATCATAATTTGAAAAAAGTGGAATTTATTAATTTAAGCAAACCAAATCAAATTTACGATAATGGTAAATCTAGTGATTATCAAATGTCTGCTTTTGATGGAAATAAGGTAAAATGGGAACAGTATTTAAAAAAACTTAAAAGCGATGATTTAGAAAAGAGTGGATTGCATGATTAGATTAGGAACGATTGGAACTAACTGGATTACACAACGAATGATAGATGCAGCAATTACTACTGAACAATATAAATTAACTGCTGTTTATTCGCGTCATTTGAAAACAGCAAAACAGTTTGCAACCAATAATCATTGTCAAAAAACATATACTGATTTAAATGATTTTTTTGCTTCCAGCATTTTTGACACGGTCTATATTGCATCGCCAAATGTTTTTCATTATGAACAGATTATGCAGGCCCTACGTCATGAAAAAAATGTGATTGTTGAAAAGCCGATGGTTTTAAGTACTTATCAATATCAGAGTGTGATGGATGAATTAGAACGCCATTCACAATTACATCTTTTTGAAGCGGCACGTAATATCCACATGCCTGCTTTTAAAGCAGTTGTACAAGCGATTGATAATTTAGACCATATTGATGGAGGTAACTTTACTTTTAGTCAATATTCATCTCGATATGATAAAGTATTAGCTGGAATGAAACCAAATGTATTTAATCCGCAATTTGGCGGCGGTGCTTTGGCTGATTTGGGAGTTTATCCATTGTATGCAGCAGTCTCCTTGTTTGGATTACCACAGCAGCAACAATATTTTCCAACGTTTATTCAAACTGGAGTGGATGGCAAGGGAACTGCTGTGTTAAATTATGATCAGTTTGATGTTATTTTAAACTTTAGTAAGATTTCATCATCTACCCATAATTCAGAAGTATATAGTGGTAAAAAGACAATCACAATTGATAACGCTGGAGAATTTACTGCAGCTTCAGTAGTATCTGGTGATGCAGTTGATAAGTTAAGTCCGCTCTATCATAATAATCCCATGATTCCTGAACTAACTGATTTTGCAGAAGTACTTAATCATCCAGCAGATGAACAAAGTAAAAAAAGATATTTTCAGTGGATGAAGCAAATGCGACAAGTTAACTTAGTGATGTCACGGTTAGCTGCTTCGGCAGGAATTGAATATCCTAGTAAAATGAAGGAGTAAAGATTGTGTTAGAAGAATTTGCAAAAAGATTTGAAAAATTGGGATATCAAGAACAAACAGAGATTCAAAAAGCCGTTTACGAGCCAATGATTGATGGTGGTGAAGATATAGTTGGTTTATCACCAACTGGATCAGGAAAAACGGTTGCATTTTTAATGCCACTATTGGCAAATATGATGCCAGGAGAAGGAGTTCAAGCAATTATAATTGAACCTTCACAAGAGTTAGCTATGCAAGTGACAAATGTCATTCGTGATTGGGCTAAACCGTTTAATATTAAAATCTTACCCTTAATTGGAGGAGCCAATGTTAAACGTCAACATGAACAATTAAAAAAACGACCTGAGATTGTAATTGGAACTCCTGGTCGTATTTTAAGTTTGCTTGCTGAACATAAATTAAAAGTCAATGGTGTGGATGAAGTAGTAGTTGATGAAGCCGATGATTTACTACAAGATGATTCATTAGATAAGGTGAAACAAATTGTAGCAGCTGTCCCTCGCGATGCACAAGTGGCTTATTTTTCAGCAACTGATAGCGAAGTTTTACATCATTTAAATGAATATATGGGGAAACCAGCTCGTATTATTGATGTTCGAAACACAGATAAAAGTCGTGGAGTTGTAAAACATGGTTTGTTTGAAGTTTCTAGAGGGAAACGAAATGACGTTTTAAATCGATTAGCAAAATTAACTAATTTTAAAGCATTAGTCTTTTTTAATCAAAGCGAAAATCTGAATCGGGCTTACAATTATTTTAAGCATCAAGGGCATGCTCCAGTTGAAAAACTAAGTGGTGGGGAAAACAAACTTCAACGTGAGCGAGCTTTAAAAAACTTTAGAAGGGGTCAAACCAAGTTATTGTTGACTACTGATGTTGCCGCACGAGGATTAGATATTCCCAAACTCCCTGCTGTTATTAATTATGATTTACCGACGGATGCGACTACTTATATTCATCGTGTTGGGAGAACGGGACGAATGGGAGAACCAGGGTTAGTAATTAATTTTGGTGATGATCATGATTTACGTGATTTAAAGAAATTACTTAGAGACGAAGAATATGAACTTAAACCTATTTATTATTATGATGGAAAATTAGTTGATCATATTGATCAGGAACCGACTAAAAAAATTAAAAAGGTTGAGATTCAAAATAACAATAAACCGACTGGACAGATTCAGCCTGAGATTCCAAAAAAGCATAAAAAAAAGAATCGGAAAAGGAATCAAAAAAATAAAGGAAAACATAAAAAGTAAGTTATATTTCAACCGTTTCTTTACGAATGTAAGATTTCGTGAGAAAATTAAATAGTTGGAATATGGCCCCATAGCACAACTGGATAGGGCAGCCGCCTCCTAAGCGGTCGATCTCAGTTCGAGTCTGAGTGGGGTCATCAATAAAGAAGCTAATCACTTTAGTGATTGGCTTCTTTTTAATAAAAATAAATTAAAAGTTTTCTATTATAAATTGTTAGTCATGTATTGTAATAATTAATGAAAACGCATACAATTAAGAATGTCGTTAAAACTTATATGTGGAAAAGAGGAATCACAAATGATGCCGTTTGTTGTTTTATTTTTAGGAATTGCTTTATTACTATTTCTAATTATCAAATTGAAATTAAATACATTCGTTTCATTGATTGTTGTTGCCATTTTAGTTGCTTTGGGACTGGGAATGAATCCAGCTTCAATTGCTACTTCGATTAAAATGGGAATTGGAAGTACACTGGGAGAATTAGCCATCGTCTTTGGTTTTGGTGCTATGATTGGACGTTTGGTTTCAGATTCTGGTGGGTCATATCGAATTGCTAAGACGTTAATTGATAAATTTGGTAAAAAGCGTTTGCAGTTAGCAATCGTTATTGCTTCATTTATTATTGGAATGTCATTGTTCTTCGAAGTTGGTTTAGTTTTATTAACTCCTATTGTTTTTGCAGTTGCATTAGAAGCAGATGTTCCGTTTCTTTATTTAGGAATTCCAATGGCTGCTGCTTTATCAGCAACTCAGGGATTTTTACCTCCTCAACCTGCTCCTACAGCTGTTGCTACTGCACTTGGTGCTAATATTGGTGAAGTATTACTCTTTGGTATTATTGTAGCTATTCCAGCAGTAATTGTTGCAGGTCCACTTTGGACAAAAGTGATTCAAAGATTTTTCCCGAATGCTTTTGTGGTAAAGAAAAGTTTACCAGCATTTGGTGAAGTTAAACAATATGATCTAAAAGATACTCCTGGATTTGGACTATCTGCTCTAACTTCATTATTGCCAGCTATTTTTATGGCAGTTAATACCATTTACCAAATGATAGCGCACGGTGGGAAAGCGGTTGCTAAACCTACTGGATTTGATGCCGTCATTTCAATGTTAGGTAATCCAATGATTGCCATGGTAATTGCACTTTTGTTTGCAATTTGGTCTATGGGCTTCCATCGTGGTAAAGATATGAAACAAATCTCAACTAGTATTGCTGATGCTATTAAGTCAATTGCTATGTTATTGATGGTAATTGCTGGTGGTGGTGCTTTCAAACAAGTTTTGATTGATGGTGGAGTTGGAAATGCTGTTAAAGGCATGATGATGCATTCATCATTATCACCAATTATTTTAGGCTGGTTAGTTGCCGTTATTCTTCGTGTCTCACTTGGATCAGCAACGGTTGCCGGTATGACAGCTGCTGGATTGGTAATGCCATTAATGGCTTCTCTAAACGTTAACCCAGTTATGATGGCACTTGCAATTGGTGCTGGATCATTAGCTGCTTCACATGTTAATGACGCTGGATTTTGGATGTTTAAAGAATACTTTGATTTAGATGTTAAACAAACTCTAGGAATTTGGACCACGCTTGAGACTGTGATTTCAGTTGTGGGTCTGATAATGGTATTAATTTTAAATATGTTTGTCGGTGCATAAGTAAAAAGACTCTGAAAACAATCAGAGTCTTTTTATTTTGTCTTTATTTAGTTTTATCTTTAAATGAAATTAAAATTGCCCAGAAATAATTTAAAATAATTACAACAATATTTTGTAAAATATTGATAACATTTTGTTCTAAACTAGAATTAAATTTTAATAAACTAATACCCAAAAACATAATTCCAGCACCGATAATACAAGTAACAAATCGTCCGGCAAAGAACGTTGCCATTTGATACCAAAATTCTTTGTGGGTGTGATGTTCAGCATGGAAAACAAAATATTTATTGGTAAAGAATGCAAATAAAACTGTAAAGAACCAATCAATTAAGTAATTTAATAAATAACCAAGCGGGGTAAATTTTTGTAACAAGAAAAAGACAATGATATTAAAGGCGGTAGCAGCAACTCCCCAAAATAAATAGGGAATTACATCCTTATGTTTATGATATAGGTTCAAGATTGCTTGCATTATTCCTGCTCCTCAATAATATATTGTGGTCGATGCTTGGTTTCCAAGTAAATCTTACCAATGTATTTACCAACAATTCCTAAGCAGAATAATTGAATTCCACCAATTAGTAGAATAATTGAAACTAGAGAAGGCCATCCGGCTACTGATCCTCCAAAGAAAATTGCTCTGACAATTACAAAAAGAATTCCAATTACAGCTAAGAAACAAGAACATCCACCAATGAAAGTGGCAATTCTTAAAGGAGCATCAGAAAAGTCAATAATACCTTCAATTGAGTATTCAAATAACTGAAAGATTGACCAATGTGAGTTTCCTGCGGCCCGAGGCTGTCCTGGATATTTAATGTATTTAGTTTTAAAACCAACCCAGCTAAAAATTCCTTTTGAAAAACGATTATATTCAGTTAGTTCATTAACAGCATCAACGTAACGACGTGACATTAAACGATAGTCTCGCACATTAGGCTGAATTTTTACATCAGATAATGCATCAATGATTTTATAAAATGATGATGATAAAAATGCTCGGATTGGATTTTGTTTTCGACTGGTTTGAATGCATCCGACACAGTCATAATCTTCTGTATTAATAATTTTAAGCATTTTTGGTAATAATTCTGGCGGATCTTGCAAATCGACATCCATTAGTGCGACATAATCACCATGAGCGTTACGTAATCCGGCCGTCATTGCTGATTCTTTACCAAAGTTTCTAGAAAAAGAAATAAAGTGAACAGTTTCTGGGTGTTGACTATGAAGTTCCTTTAATATTTCCCCAGTGTTATCTGAAGAACCATCATTGATAAATAAATAGTCAGGAATATATTTTTTGCCATTTTTATTCATTTCATTAAAGACTTTTTCTACGGTATCATAAAATAAATTAATTGATTCTTGTTCGTTATAACATGGAACAATTAAACTGATTGTTTCCAAATCATTTCCTCCTCATAAAAAAACAAACAAATTAATTTGTTTGCTTAAGCTAATCTTAATTTTAGCATTAATTAAACTTAAATTGTAACGGATTTAGATTAAGATTCTGATATAATTCAACTTAGTGTGTAATTTTTAATAATTAAATTTTCCAGGAGATTAAGTCGTGAAAAAGGTTAGATTAATTTTAAAGAACAAAGTAAGTCCCATTTTGAAAATATTTTTACACCATTTTAAAATGGGAAATGTTTCTGATTCTGCCATTGTTTTTGCTTATTATGCTTTATTATCTTTGTTTCCAGTATTGATTATTATTGGTGGGGTTATTAAGATCTTAAATGCTAATCCTGATACTGTTTTTGCTTACATCAGACCATTAATGCCAAATTCAATTTACTTATCATTAAAACCGATTTTTGAATCAGCATTTGCTGGTGGGCATGGCGGTAGTAACTTATCTGTTGGTCTTGTATTAGTGATTTGGTCTGCTAGTAGTGCAATGGCAGCATTTCAAAGAGCTGTTAATCGTACTTATGGAGTAGATAATCAAAGTGCATTGATGAATCGAATTATTTCATTTTTATGGATGTTACTGTTAGTGCTGTTTCTTTTCGTTTTAATGTTGTTATTAGGTTTTGGACAAGCACTCCTAAACTTCATTCAACATACTTTTAATGTTTCTAGTGTGATTATTACAGCTTTAGAAAATGCTAGATTACCATTAATTTTAAGTTTGTCATTTTTAGTTTTATTGATGTTATATTATTTTGTTCCAAGTTTGAAAACCAGATTTAAATATACTTTATTTGGTTCCATTTTTTCATTAGTGGGTTTAGCAATTTTGGCTCAGATTTTTTCTTTAATTATTGCTAATTTTTTCAGAAATATTTCAGCTTATAAAACATTGGGGACCTTTATTGTGGTAATGCTGTGGCTTTATTTTATGGGAATGGTGCTTTTATTTGGTGCTGTTATTAATGCTAGTGTACATGACTACTGTTTAGGTGGAATTGATGAATCGCATAGCAAATTAAAATCTTTAGAAAAAAAAGCCCTTAAAAAAAGGCTTTAACGATAGTTATTTATTAGCACTTTGAACAAGTTGTTTTGAAAAATTATCCAGTACTTTGATATCATTTTCATCTGGGTCTAGATTGATTTTAACATTGGGTGCCCCGGGAATTGCTCCGGCTTTTTGGAGAGCTTTTGCAAATGCATCAACAGCCACGTTGTAAAACTCTTCATAAAAAACATCACCAGAGCCTGCAACACCAAAGATTTTACCAGTTAAATCAAGATTAGCTAAGTCGTCATAAAAATCCATTCCTTCTTCAGGAAGATTTCCCTCATCGTACGTATACGGACATATAACTATGATGTCTGTGTCTAATAATTCCTCTGCATCTGTTTGAGAAATTTCAGTTTCGGTTACATCAATCCCTAAATCTTCTAGACCTTCAGTTACTATATCTGCTACATCTTCGTTATTTCCGGTAATAGTTGCATAAACTACATGTGCTTTTGTCATCACGAAACTTCCTTTACTATTTATCTGGTTAGTATAGCAGAAGAGAATTAAATTGTGAATTTAGAAAGGATAATCAGTTATGAAAAAGGGTTCACAAAAATTAAAAATTAGTCGAGTAGAAGCACAAAAGCGTCCTGGTCGCTATAACATTTATATCAATAATGAATACGCATTTCCAATCAGTGAAGAAGTTTTAATAAAATATATGATATTTAAAGGTAGTGAATTCACGCCTAAAGATATCGAACAGATTAAAACAGCTGATAATCTTGCAAAACTCTATGGAAAAGCAGTTGATTTTATTTCATATCGGCAACGTACCCAGTTTGAAGTAGAAAAGAAATTGAGAGACTTAACTGATGATGAAACGATGATTGCTAAAGTAATTGAACGACTAATTAAAATTGATTTAATTAATGATAAAAGCTATGCCAAAAATTATATTAGACAAGTAGCAGATGGAAAAAACAAAGGACCTGGAGCAGCAGCCCATTATTTGCAGCAAAAGGGAGTTAGTGAAAATACGATTAATGATGCTATAAATCAATATTATTCAAAAACGAAAATAATTCAAAATGCTCAACAAATTGCTCAAAAGTTATTTGACCATTATAATCGTTACCCATATAATAAAAGAATTGAAAAAGTTAAATTAACAATGGTACGAAAAGGTTTTGGTTTTGATGATATTGATCAAGTGTTAGCTTTAATTAACAAAACAATTGATAAAGAACATCAAAATTCAATCTTAAAAAAATCCGGTACTAAACTATGGGAAAAATATCATGCTGCTGATTCCTATCAGCGACGACAAAAAGTTAAACAAGCCTTGTACAGAAAAGGCTTTGATTTAGATGATATTGATCAATTTTTAGATGATTTGGAAGGTTAATGAATGAAAAATATTAAAGATTCAAGACTACTTTTTTGGACAGTTGAAGTATTATTAGTAATTGGAATTATTTTTTTAAGTACTAAAATTAATTTTGTTTTTTATCCTATTGGCGTTTTTATTTCAACTATTTTTGCACCATTATTAATTGCAGGTTTTCTTTATTACATGTTGAACCCAGTTTTAAACCTATTAATGAAGATTAAAATTACTAAGACTAAAACAATTAATCGAACCTGGGGAACAACGATTATCTTCTTAGCTGTTATCGGGGTAATCGGATTTATTTTGGTTTCATTTATTCCTCGATTAGTTTCTCAGATTACTAATTTAGCAAGTACAATGCCACAGTTCACTGCTCATCAAGAACGTTCTTTAGCTAAAATGACTAAATATGGTTTTTTAAAAAATGTTGATTGGGATCCAATTGTATCTAAGATTCAATCATCATATTCGGCATATCTAAAATCGATGTTAAATCATTTGTCTAATAGTGCTGGTGATATTATTTCAACTGCTGCAGGAGTAGTAGTTACGATTATTACAGCTCCAATCATTCTTTTTTATATGTTAAAAGATGGTGATCGTTTATTACCAAGTATTGAACGTTTGTTGCCAACTTTATCAGATAAGCATCGTCATCAATCTGAGGTCTTATTAAAAAAGATGAACAAAACGCTTTCTCATTATATTGGAGGCCAGGTGATTGAATGTTTATTTGTCGGTACATTTACTTCAATTGGATATTTGATGATTGGTCAAAAATATGCTTTGCTATTAGGTGTTTTTGCTGGATTTTGTAATTTAATTCCTTACGTTGGGCCTTATATTGGAATTATTCCAGCGTTATTTGCAGCGATTGTGGTGAGTCCAATGCAGGTAGTATGGACAATTATAGTTGTATTGATAGTTCAACAGGTAGATGGCAATTTTGTTTATCCAAACGTGATTGGTAAAAGTTTAAACATTCATCCATTAACAATTATCTTAATTTTGTTGGCTGCTGGTAATATTGCAGGACTATTAGGAATGATTTTAGCAATTCCAATTTATGCGATTGTAAAAGTAGTTGTTGAGTACTTTTACAGTATTTGGCAGGTTCAACACGACCAAAAATCTGATATTGATTCAGATAATTAAATAGTAAATTAAAATCCGGGGAATCCGGATTTTTTTATCATTATAAGATGTTATATAATTTTGCTAGGAGGACTCTAATGAATGAAAAAGAATTAACAAAAGAAGTTGATAAACGAAGAACATTTGCGATTATTTCTCATCCTGATGCTGGGAAAACAACGATTACTGAACAGTTACTATTGTTTGGTGGAATTGTTAGAGAAGCGGGAACCGTGAAAGCTCGTAAAAGCGGTAATTTTGCAAAATCAGATTGGATGGAAATTGAACAAAAACGTGGAATTTCTGTTACTAGTTCCGTAATGCAATTTGATTATCAAGGAAAACGAATTAACATCTTGGATACCCCTGGACACGAAGATTTTTCTGAAGATACCTATCGAACTTTAATGGCAGTTGATTCTGCAGTGATGGTAATTGATGCTGCCAAAGGCATTGAACCACAGACTAAGAAACTTTTTCAAATATGTAAAATGCGGGGAATTCCAATCTTTACTTTTATGAATAAGCTTGATCGTGATAGTCGTCCCCCAATGGAATTAGTCGATCAATTAGAAAATGTTTTGGGAATTGAAGCCTATCCGATGAACTGGCCGATTGGTTCTGGAAGAATTTTCAAAGGACTTTATGACCGTTATAATCACCGAGTTGAATTATTTCAGCCTGAAAGTGATGAACAAAAATTCTTAAAATTAGATAAAAATGGTAATATTGAAGGCGATAATCAGCTAGAAGACGATGATATCTATGGAGATGCAAAGGACGAAATGGATTTAATCTCTGAAGCTGGAAACGAATTTAGTGCAGAAAAAATCAAAAAGGGAGATCAAACTCCAGTTTTCTTTGGTTCTGCATTAGCTAATTTTGGCGTTCAGACATTTTTAGATGCATATTTAAAGATGGCGCCTGCTCCTGGTCCGCATAAAACTTTGTCTGGTAGTGAAGTTGAGCCAACTGATGAAAACTTTACCGGCTTTGTTTTTAAAATCCAAGCTAACATGAACCCACATCATCGTGATCGAATTGCGTTTGTGAGAATTTGTTCTGGGGAATTTAAAAAGGGAATGGATGTTACCCTTGATCGGACCCAAAAATCTATTCGTTTGTCTAATGTTACTGAGTTTATGGCAAACACACGTGAAAACGTAAAAACAGCAGTTGCTGGAGATATTATTGGGCTTTATGATACTGGTAATTTTCAAATTGGTGATACAATTTATACGGGTAAACATCCAATTGAATTTGAAAAGTTACCGCAATTTACGCCAGAATTATTTATGCGGGTTTCTGCTAAAAATGTAATGAAACAAAAATCATTTCACAAAGGAATTAAACAACTTGTTCAAGAAGGTGCTATCCAAATTTATACTACTTATTCAACTGGCCAATATATTTTAGGGGCTGTGGGTCAGTTACAATTTGAAGTATTTAAGTTTAGAATGAAGAATGAATATAATTCAGATGTTTTGATGGAACCGATGGGAAATAAAATTGCTCGTTGGATTGATCCTGAACAATTAGATGAAAAGATGTCGTCTTCACGAAATATTTTGGTAAAAGATATTAATGGAGACCCACTCTTCTTATTTGAAAATCAGTTCGCTGAACGTTGGTTTAAAGATAAATATCCGGATGTTAAATTAACAGCCAAGTTATAAAAAGGAGAAAATATGAAACATTTATCAGCTTGTACGAGTGTTTTGGTAGGTAAAGACGCTAGTGTTGATGGTTCAACTATGATTGCTAGAAATGATGACACTTTTTTGCCACTAACACCACAACGTTTTTGTGTTGAACCAGCATATCAAAATGAGAATAAGGTTTGGAAATCCAATCAAAATGGATTTACCATGACAATGCCAACTTCTGGATATCGTTATTTATTAACACCTAATGCGGATGTTGCTAAAGAAGGCGTTTATGCAGAAAGTGGTTTTAATCAAAAAAACGTTGCGATGAGTGCAACTGAGAGTGTTTATGGAAACTTACACACTTTAGCATATGATCCATGGGTTACAAATGGATTAGCTGAAGATTCGCTACAATCAATGGTACTTCCTTATATTAATTCAGCCCGTGAAGGAGTTTCATATTTAGGCAGCTTAATTAAAAAGTATGGTTCTCCAGAGGGAAATGGGGTTCTTTTTAGTGATAATAACGAAGTTTGGTACATGGAAATTGTTACTGGACATCAGTGGGTTGCTCAAAGAATTCCTGATGATAGCTATGCTGTTGTTGCTAATCAAGTTGCAATTCAACAAGTTGATTTTGATGATCCTGATAATTTTATGTTTTCAGATGGGATTCAAGAATTTGTTGCACAACACCGATTAAATCCGGATGCTGAAGGATTTAATTTTAGACATATTTTTGGAACCAGTAATGAAAAAGATCGTCATTACAATACTCCTCGAGTCTGGTATGGACAGCGTTATTTGAACCCAGAAATTGAACAATCACCAACTTCTTCTGACTTGCCATTTATTAGAAAAGCTAATCGCAAAATTGCGGTAACGGATGTCGAATTTATTTTGAGTTCTCATTATAATGAAACTGAGTATGATCCGTTATGTAATGGTCCTGAAGATTTAAAAACTAAGTTTAGACCAATTTCAATGAATCGAACGCAGAATTCTCATGTTTTGCAGATTAGAAACGATGTTGACGCTGCTTGGTCAGCAATTATGTGGCTAAATTTTGGAGTTCCAGCATTTAGTCCTTATGTTCCCTTTTTTGCAAATGTAAACGCTACTGATCCTACGTATGAAAATACACCATTGAAAATGGATAATACTAGTGCATATTGGATGTATCGTAAGTTATCAATGTTAGTCGAATCACATTACAGTCATTTTATTCAAATGGATCGAGATTTTAAAACGGATGTTAACCAAATGTTTTTAACTCATGTTGATAATACAATTGATCAAGTTAAGCATCGTGATCCCAAAAATATATCTGCATTTTTACAAAAACAAAATCAAAGTTTGGTAGCTGAGATGAGAACTCGAGTTGAAAATTTGATGCATGAATTAATGTCAAAAGGGTTAACTCTATCTAAACTTACCTATAACATGGATAAAAATTTATAGAATAAACAAAAATACTTGAGAATTTAATTCTCAAGTATTTTTTAGTTAGTTAATTTAGGCTTAGTTTTTGTAATTAGCTTAGTATCATCAGCACTAATCCATTCTGCGCCACCTAATGATAACCAAACAGTCTGACTTGTTTTTACTTCTTTAAATACTTTCCAAGTTGATCCAATAGGTAGTTGAATGTCGTAAGGTATTTTTCCATTTGGTTTTTGATATACTTTGGTTTTTGCCACAATTTTAACTTGATAGTTAACTGGTTGAACAGTTTTCCAACTATCATGGCGATAATAACAAATTATATTTTGTGATTTATTGGTAAATTGACCTTTTAAATCACCAACTAAAAGATTAATTTTGTAATTTTTTAACTGAGGTAATTGAAGGTTGAAATATTCTTCTAATTTTCCAGTTATGAATTTAGGGGTTTTTAATAATTCGCCAGTATCAAAATCAAAACAATATATCATAACTGGTTTCCCCATCTTTTTTACATAATGTAACGTAACAATCTGGTTTGGAATGATAACAGTTGAACTGATTCCAGAAATATTTTTAAAAGTGTAATTGTGAATAGAAAGAATATCAATGTTCATGGGATTACCTAAATAGGTTTTAATAATTAAAGGGGATTTAAGTAGTTTTTTATTTTCATCAACAATGTTTACAAAAACTGTAGTGGGCATTTTAGTATTTGAAATGGGTAACTCTGATTTATTAGTCTTCGTCGTTGTTATTGTTTGTTGAGAAGGGTGTTTTTTGGGGACAGTCTTGATATTTAATTCCGTCTCCTTGTTATTATAGTGAGAATGTTTAGCAACTGAATTCTTTTTATGATTATGGTTCAACAATTTTTTGATAAAATTTAACAAGATAAATTCCTCCGTTAGATATTAAACTAATTCTAACATTTTCGTAAACAAAAGCCCGAATCATTTTGCATTCGGGCTTTTGTTTATTTTGCTGTAATTTGAATGTTACCTTTTTTATCAGTGTTAGCAAGTAATTCCTTGGTTTCTGGATGTTCAAGTAAATAAGTTGCAGTTTGATCCTCAACTTGTTCCTGAATTACCCGGCGGAGAGGGCGGGCTCCCATCGCAGGATTAAATCCTAATTCTACTAATTTCTGTTTAGCAGCATCAGAGACGTTAACTTTAATTCCGTTTTCAGCCAACGTATTATTCATTTCGTTCAACATAATTTCAACAATTTTAGTTAAATTATTTTTATCAAGAGAGTTGAATTCCACAATTCCATCAAATCTGTTTAAAAATTCTGGTTTGAAATAAAAGCCAAGTTTATCAAGTACGGAATGAGTATTTCCACTTGATTCAGCTCCAAATCCAACATTGGCACCAGTATTTGCACCGGCATTACTAGTCATAATAATAACAGTATCTTTAAATGAAACGGTTCTTCCTTGTGAATCAGTTAGGCGACCATCGTCTAACACTTGTAAAAAGGTATGCAAAACATCTGCATGAGCCTTTTCTACTTCATCTAACAAAATCAAACTGTAAGGGTTTCTGCGAACCTTTTCAGTTAATTGACCAGCTTCATCATAACCAACGTATCCAGGAGCAGCGCCAATTAATTTGGCAACTGATTGTGGTTCTCGATATTCTGACATGTCAAATCTAATCAAAGAATCTTTGGAACCGAAGAGTTGTTTTGCTAATTGTTTTGCTAGTTCAGTTTTACCAACTCCAGTAGGTCCAACAAATAAAAACGATCCAATTGGGCGACCAGTTTTGTTGAATCCCATACGATTTCTTTGAATCGCTTTAGCGACTTTTTGAATCGCTTCATTTTGACCAATTACATGAGCTTCAAGATTCTTATCAAGATCTTTGAGTTGTTGTTTTTCTTGATCTTCTAAATTACCTACTGGAATATTAGTAATTTCTTCTACAACTTGTTGCATATTTTTCTCAGTAACCGTGTTATTTTTATTTTTAGCTTGAGCATTGTGATCTCGTTGTTTTTCTAATTGTTTTTCACGATCTCTAAAGTATGCTGCAGTTTCATAATCTTCTTTATTAAGAGCACTTTCCTTTTCTTTTTCAGCGTTAGCAATTTCTTTGTCGATTGTTTTAGGATCAATAATATTAAGAGTTAAGTTTTTTCGTGATCCGGTTTCATCCATTAAATCAATAGCTTTATCAGGTAGAAAACGGTCGTTAATATATCTTTGTGATAAGTTAACTGCTGCTTTGATTGCGTCATCAGTATAATGCACTAAATGATAATCTTCGTAACGTTTTTGTAATCCCTTTAAAATTTTAATAGCTTGTTCTTCATTTGGTTCATCAACCTTGATTGGTTGAAAGCGACGAGCTAAAGCTGAATCTTTTTCAATATCACGATATTCCTTCATGGTAGTTGATCCGATTAGTTGAAAATCACCACGGGCAAGAGAAGGTTTTAAAACGTTTCCAGCATCTAATCCGCCTTCAGAATTACCAGCACCCATAATTTCATGAATTTCATCAATAAATAGAATAATATTTTTATCTGCTTTAACTTCTTTAATTAGTTGTTGCATCTTTTTTTCAAATTGACCACGGATACCTGTACCTTGAATAATTGAAACCATATCGATTTGAATTATCTTTTTATTTTGTAATTTTTGTGGTACCGTTCCGTCGGCAATCTTTTGGGCTAATCCTTCAACGATAGCAGTTTTCCCAACTCCGGCTTCACCAATTAAAACTGGATTATTTTTAGAGCGACGGTTTAAGACCTCGATGGCACGAGCAGTTTGTTTATCTCTGCCAACTACTGGATCTAATTTTCCAGTCCGTGCTAATTTTGTTAAATCAGTTCCATAGGTTTTTAAAATGTTATTAGTTCCTTGTGGTGGCATTTGAAAACTACCTGATCCGGAATTACCACCTTGCATTGATTTTAATAAGTCATCTAGACTACCAAAACCGTATGCTCCTTGTTGTCCTTCCATAATTAAACCTCCTCATAAATTATAAATGATTACTTGACCTTATTTGACTTTTACAAATATTATACACTCCAGTTAGCGTGTTTCAAGTAATTGGACTGTTGCTATAATTTTTTAATTCGAGTTACTATAATATGATAAAATTAAACAAATGACAGGGGGAAGTGCGTTGGTTAAAACAAAAGAAGAATATACTACTTTATTAAATAAACTCCGTGACGGTGAAATTGAAACTTTAACCATTACTCCTAGTGAATTTTTTATATTTCAACAAGCATTTATGGATTATAAAACTAGAAAACGAATTGTAGGAGAAGCTGGTAATAAAGGGGTCGTGATTTATCATTATGCCCAAAATAGTTAATGATTCAAGTAATTTAACTTGTAGTTTTAAAAACTTGTATTTTTGGTTAGATATTGGTACGCTTAAAGTATAAATAAGGTCAATAAAGGGGTGCGTTTATTATGGAAAAACGTCAATTTAAAATTACAGCAGAAACCGGTATTCACGCTCGTCCTGCTACATTCTTAGTTCAAACAGCAAGCAAGTTTGATTCAAATATTAGTTTAGAATATGATGATAAAACGGTTAACTTGAAATCAATCATGGGTGTAATGTCACTTGGTGTTGGTCAAAACGCTGTTGTAACTATTTCAGCCGAAGGTGACGATGCTAAAGAAGCACTTGATGCAATCGCCAAGACTATGAAAGAAGAAGGTTTAATCGAGTAATCTTCATTGTTTAAAAAGAGTTGCTGATGCAGCTCTTTTTCTTTATGAAGATGTTTGCAAACTGAGTATTAAAAACATATAATTACATTTGTTTAGCTCAAATTGGAAGGGTGAAGATTTGCTTGAATATTGGATTATTTACAGATACATATTTTCCACAAGTTAGTGGAGTTGCGACATCTATCAAAACCTTAAAAGATGAGCTAGAGCGTCGTGGAAATAATGTTTATATCTTTACTACCACAGATCCCAATGCCAAAGATGACGAACAGGGAATTTATCGTTTTTCGAGTATTCCTTTCGTTTCATTTACGGAAAGGCGAATTGCAGTTCGCGGTTTATTTCAGGCAACTCAGATTGCCAAAAGTCTTAAACTTGATATCGTTCATACTCAAACAGAATTTTCGATGGGGATGATTGGTAAGTTTGTAGCTAAGAATATGAGTATCCCTTGTATTCATACTTACCATACAATGTATGAAGATTATCTTCATTATGTTGCCAATGGCAAACTGTTAAAACCAATTCATGTAAAAGAAGGAACTTTAGCATTCTGTCATCATTTGAATGGAATAATTGCACCTAGTAAACGTGTATTGGATAAATTGACCAATTATGGTGTAAAGAGTCCGATTCGTATTATTCCAACTGGGGTTGATATCAATCACTATGAGAAACAAAATAATGAAAACATTAGAAAAAAGTGGAATATTCCTGCTGATGCTCCTGTGATGCTTTCCCTAAGTCGATTGTCTTATGAAAAAAATTTAACAGGATTAATTGATGATTTTCCTGCAATTCTAAAAAAAGTACCCAACGCTAAATTAGTAATTGTTGGTGCTGGACCTGCTGGAGAAAACTTACAAAAACAAGTTAAGAAGCAAGGACTTGTTAATAACGTTATTTTTACTGGAGAAGTTAAAAATAAGGACGTTAGTTCATACTATAAGATGGCTGACGTTTTTGTATCAACTTCAAATTCAGAATCACAAGGACTAACTTATATTGAAGCGATGGCGGCTGATACTAAAGTTGTGGTTTCTGCTAGTCCTTATACGGATGACTTAATTAATGATAAGTCATTAGGAAGAACATTTAAAACTGATGCTGATTTTGTTGATGATGTTGTTTTATATCTAAAACATCCTAATGACTATCCAGATAATGCATCTTTGCGTAAACAAAAACTGCATGATATTTCTGCTAGTTATTTTGTAGATCAAGTTTTTGACTTTTATGTTGATGCGATTAACAGCTATCAAGTTGATGATAAGGAGTAACTAATGCTCAAAATTGATATGTTTTCTACGGCTACAAAGGTAAAAGGTCAGGGAGTTGGTAGTGCATATACAGAATTAATTGGAATGTTAAAAAAACATTTTCCCAATGATTTTGACATCGAAATAAATAAATATAATCAAGCTGACATTAGTCATTATCACACCATTAATCCCACTTTTTATTTGTCTACTTTTTCAAGTAAAAGAGGTCGCAAAATTGGTTATGTTCATTTTTTGCCTGAAACTTTAGAAGGAAGCTTAAAAATTCCAATGCCATTCCGTCAGTTGTTTTATAAGTATGTAATTGCTTTTTACAAACGAATGGATCATATTGTTGTGGTTAATCCAACTTTCATTCCTAAGTTAGTAGCATATGGAATTCCCGAAAATAAAATTACTTACATTCCTAATTTTGTCAGCAAAAAAGAATTTTATCCGGTTTCAAGAACAACTAAAGAAGCATTAAAACATAAATATGGATATGATCCTAATAAATTTACGATATTGTGTACTGGACAGGTACAGACGCGTAAAGGGGTACTTGATTTTGTTAGATTGGCACGTGAAAATCCTAAATATCAATTTATATGGGTTGGTGGTTTTTCATTTGGGAGTATGACAGCTGGCTATGCAGAATTAAAAAAGTTAGTTGAAAATCCACCTGCAAATCTTAGTTTTCCTGGAATTGTTAGTCGGGATAGGTTAGTAGATTATTATAATTTAGCTGATCTTTTTCTTTTGCCATCTTATAATGAATTATTTCCTATGTCTGTTTTAGAAGCATTTTCTTGTGGCGTGCCAGTAGTTTTAAGGAATTTGGAGTTATATCGAAAAATCATTGATGGTTATTATTTAGCTGCAGATGATGAAACACAAATGAACCAAATCATAAATAACATCGAAAGTGATAATCAATTGTGGAATGAATACCATGGTAAAGCATTAAAGGCTTCAGAGTTTTATTCAGAAGACCATTTGGCCGAAATTTGGCATAATTTTTATTTCGAACAGGCAAAACTGAGTAAATCGAAAGGGGATTTGAATGTCAAAAAGAAATAAAATCTCGTTTGTTGTGATGATAGCTTTGGGATTTTTAATTTCATGGTATGCAATTCGTGATATTAAATTTAGTGTATTAATTAATGATATTACGGAAATTAACCTTTGGTGGATGATTGTGGCGCTTGGCTGTATTCTTTTGTATTTCTTTTTAGAAGCAGTTGTAACTTATATTTTGGTTAAAAGTAGTACACCAAATTTTAGCTTTCGTGATGCAATCCGAGTCCCGCTTGTTGAACAGTTATTTAATGGAATCACTCCTTTTTCTTCTGGTGGTCAGCCAGCGCAATTAGTTGTTTTAATGCAGTCAGGAGTTGATGCTGGGAAAGCCACCTCTGCTTTATTAATGAAGTTTGTAGTCTATCAAGCAATGATAGTAATAAACTTTATTTTTAGTTTAATTATTGGTTTTGATTATTTGATTGATAAAGTTCATGCTTTGGCTATTTTTGTTTTATTTGGCTTTTTAATTCATTTGTTTGTAATTGTGGCTTTGTTAATGGTTATGTATTGGTACTCTTTTACTAAAAAATTGGTTAATCTTTGTTTTAAACCGATTCATCTGTTTGTTAACGAAGAAAAATATTTTCGTTGGCAACACAGCTTAAATAATAAAATTGATATCTTTTATACTGAGAGTGTTAGAATTGGTCATCAATGGAAATTGATATTAAAAATTTTTGTTTTGACTTTTTTTCAGTTGTTATTTTATTATTTGATTCCTTATTTCATTATGCTGGCATTAGGTTACTATAATGCGAATATAATGATGATTACTAGTTTAAATGTGTTGATATTTTTAGTTATTTCAATCTTTCCAATTCCTGGTGGAGCTGGTGGAGCAGAATATAGCTTTGAAATGTTGTTTAAGAGTTACATTTCTAGTGGTAGTAAACTAGTGTTAGCAATGATATTGTGGAGAATTCTCACTTATTATTTAGGATTAATATTGGGATCATTCGCATTGGTTGCTAAACCAAGCAAAATGTTGAATAAAAATAAAAATTAATTAACATAAATAATTTGGGGGAAGTTAGAATGTCAGGTTTTTTTAAACGCATTCGTAATTTATTAAATACGACGATTGGTTTTTATATTCTAGTTGTATTTTTGTTTTGGCTAAAAACATATATTTGTTATAAAACTGATTTCACTTTAGGTGTTTCAGGAGGAATGCAACAGTTTCTGTTAGCTGTCAACCCAATTCCATCGGCGATGTTATTGTTTGGAATTGCTTTGTATTTTAGAGGTAAGTTAGCTTATTGGTTAATGTTGATTATTGATTTTTTACAATCAACTTGGATTTTCGCTAATATTCTTTATTATCGTGAATTTTCTGATTTTCTTTCATTGGGAATTATTAAAGGCACAGGAAATGTCCAAAATAATTTAGGGAAAAGTTTTCTAGAGATTCTTCGACCTGGTGATTTTATTGTATATGTTGATATTGTAGTATTAATTATATTACTGCTTTTTAAAGTAATTAAAATTGATCGTCATCCACTTAAGTTTAGATATGCATTTAGTATTACAATTCTTTCGCTTGTGTTAATGTTTGGAGAATATAGTGCTGCTAATGCCAACCGATCAGGATTATTAACTAGGACGTTTGATAATAACTACATAGTTAAATATTTAGGTTTGAATGAATATGCAGTTTTTAATATTTATCAAACCCAAAAGGAAAGTTCAACTCGTGCCAATGCTAAAGCAAAAGATTTAAAGGGTGTTGAAAAATTTATAAATAAAAATCAGGTTTCCCCTAATGTTAGCTATTATGGCAAAGAAAAGGGTAAAAATGTTTTTATTATTCATTTAGAAAGTTTCCAACAATTTTTGATTAACTACAAAGTTGATGGCAAAGAAGTTACGCCAAACCTTAATAAATTTTACAGAAACCAGCATACTATTGCCTTTGATAATTTTTATCATCAGGTAGCACAGGGGAAAACTTCTGATGCAGAAATGATGTTGGAAAATTCACTTTACGGTTTACCTCAAGGATCAGCAATGGTTAGTTATGGGGCACAAAATACTTATCAAGCAGCTCCATCAATTCTTGATCAAAAAGGATATACTACTGCTGCTTTTCATGGTGATGTTCCTACTTTTTGGAATCGAAATAATACTTACAAGTCATGGGGATATGACTATTTCTTTAGTGATGCTTACTATAAGAATAAATCCAATTATAATGTTGGATATGGGATGAAAGATAAAATATTCTTTAAGCAAATGATTCCCTACTTGCAACAGCTACCACAGCCGTTTTATGCAAAGATGATTACTTTAACGAACCATTATCCTTATGAATTAGATAAGGCTAATACTTCATTTCCAGCAACTAATACTGGGGATAGTACCGTTGATCCATATGTTCAAACTGCTCATTATCTTGATCAAGCTTTTGGTGAATTTGAAAATTATCTTCATAAAACAGGACTTGATAAGAATAGTGTTGTAGTGCTTTATGGTGATCATTATGGTATTTCTAATAATCATAGACCAGCTATTGCTAAATTGTTACACAAAAAGAGTGTTAATAATTATGATTTAGCGCAATTCCAAAAGGTTCCATTTATGATTAATGGAAGTAACCTTGATGGTCATGTTGATCATACGTATGGCGGAGAGATTGATGTCTTACCAACTCTTGAGCATTTATTGGGAATTAAAAATAATGATATGGTTCAATTTGGACATGATTTATTGAGTCCTGAGAATCAACAAATCGTTCCATTTAGAAATGGTGATTTTGTAAGTAAGCAATATACTAAAATTGGTGGAACAATTTTTGATACCAAAACTGGTAAAGAATTGAAATTAAATAAGACACAAAAGAAACAAGTGAATGACATTCAAAAATATGTAAATGATTCATTATCAAATTCTGATAAGGTTGTTTATGGTGATTTGTTACGTTTCCATCATATAAAAGGTTACAAAGATGTTGACAAGAAAACATTTGATTACAATAAGAAGACAGCACTTAAAAGACTTAAAGAAGAAGATAAAAAGAAAAAGACTGATTTAATTAATGAAAATGGTGGTAAGTCAACTGTTTCCGATTTTAAGACTGATGCACCAGAATTGAAATAATCTATTAAAAAATAAAAACCATCATAACGTTAGCTTTCAATAACGTTATGATGGTTTTTTATTGTTCAAATTAAATGATGATAGTCATTTTTATATTTTTTTGAAAAAACTATTGATTAATTTATTTAAACTTGATATTATAGTTTATGTCGCTGATATCTATATAAATTAAATCAAATTTTTAATTTTAAAAATATCTTGACAAAAAAAATGAAACATTATATACTAATGAAGTTGTCAAAAAAGGAAAATATTGATGACTTGAGTAGATCTTTGAAAACTGAACAAGATTTTGATTACAAAAGTGTAAGGTAATCTTTAAACTTAGTTTAAAGATTAAAACATTATGCAAAGTCAATTTGCTTTAAGAAATAAAATAAATAAGAGCTAGTAAAGTTCTCATTTTTAAAATGAGAGTTTGATCCTGGCTCAGGACGAACGTTGGCGGCGTGCCTAATACATGCAAGTCGAACGAGGTCTCCTAACTGATAGCTGGTGCTTGCATCAGCTTGACGATAGATCTGACCGAGTGGCGAACTGGTGAGTAACACGTGGGTAACCTGCCCAGAAGAAGGGGATAACACCTGGAAACAGATGCTAATACCGTATAACAACGAGAACCACATGGTTCTCGTTTGAAAGATGGCTTTTATGCTATCGCTTCTGGATGGACCCGCGGCGTATTAGCTAGTTGGTGAGATAATAGCTCACCAAGGCAATGATACGTAGCAGACCTGAGAGGGTAATCTGCCACAATGGGACTGAGACACGGCCCATACTCCTACGGGAGGCAGCAGTAGGGAATCTTCCACAATGGACGAAAGTCTGATGGAGCAACGCCGCGTGAGTGAAGAAGGGTTTCGGCTCGTAAAACTCTGTTGTTAGAGAAGAACGGCCGTGAGAGCAACTGCTCACGGTGTGACGGTATCTAACCAGAAAGTCACGGCTAACTACGTGCCAGCAGCCGCGGTAATACGTAGGTGGCAAACGTTGTCCGGATTTATTGGGCGTAAAGCGAGCGCAGGCGGTTTTCTAAGTCTGATGTGAAAGCCTTCGGCTTAACCGGAGAAGTGCATCGGAAACTGGATAACTTGAGTGCAGAAAAGGACAGTGGAACTTCATGTGTAGCGGTGAAATGCGTAGATATATGAAGGAACACCAGTGGCGAAGGCGGCTGTCTGGTCTGCATCTGACGCTGAGGCTCGAAAGCATGGGTAGCAAACAGGATTAGATACCCTGGTAGTCCATGCCGTAAACGATGAATGCTAGGTGTTGGGAGGTTTCCGCCTCTCAGTGCCGCAGCTAACGCATTAAGCATTCCGCCTGGGGAGTACGACCGCAAGGTTGAAACTCAAAGGAATTGACGGGGACCCGCACAAGCGGTGGAGCATGTGGTTTAATTCGATGCTACGCGAAGAACCTTACCAGGACTTGACATCTTCTGTTAACCTAAGAGATTAGGTGTCCCCTTCGGGGGCAGAATGACAGGTGGTGCATGGTTGTCGTCAGCTCGTGTCGTGAGATGTTGGGTTAAGTCCCGCAACGAGCGCAACCCTTGTCTTTAGTTGCCAGCATTAAGTTGGGCACTCTAGAGAGACTGCCGGTGATAAACCGGAGGAAGGTGGGGATGACGTCAAATCATCATGCCCCTTATGTCCTGGGCTACACACGTGCTACAATGGACGGTACAACGAGTTGCGAAACCGCAAGGTCAAGCTAATCTCTTAAAGCCGTTCTCAGTTCGGATTGCAGGCTGCAACTCGCCTGCATGAAGTTGGAATCGCTAGTAATCGTGGATCAGCATGCCACGGTGAATACGTTCCCGGGTCTTGTACACACCGCCCGTCACACCATGAGAGTTTGTAACACCCAAAGTCGGTTGGATAACCTTTACGGAGTCCGCCGCCTAAGGTGGGACAGATGATTAGGGTGAAGTCGTAACAAGGTAGCCGTAGGAGAACCTGCGGCTGGATCACCTCCTTTCTAAGGAAAAATTCGGAACTTACACCGATCAAAATCTTGCTCAGTTTTGAGAGTATCTACTCTTATATACATATATTCATAGTATTCGCTTTTTGGGCCTATAGCTCAGCTGGTTTAGAGCGCACGCCTGATAAGCGTGAGGTCGGTGGTTCGAGTCCACTTAGGCCCATCACCGATCTTATCGGTTAGTTGAATATTATGGGGAATTAGCTCAGCTGGGAGAGCACCTGCTTTGCAAGCAGGAGGTCAGCGGTTCGATCCCGCTATTCTCCATTGACACGTAAGTGTCTACTTTGTTCTTTGAAAACTAGATAATATTATTTTCTGTAAAAATTATATTTTTAATATAATTTCAACCGAGAAATAACCATTGTGTTATTTGAGTTTTTTAAATTAATAGTTTAATCGCTAAACTCAATAATTTATAATCCGAAGGATTATAGGTTAAGTTAAAAAGGGCGCATGGTGAATGCCTTGGTACTAGGAGCCGATGAAGGACGGAACTAACACCGATATGCTTCGGGGAGCTGTACGTAAGCTTTGATCCGGAGATTTCCGAATGAGGAAACTCGACCAGTGTCATGACTGGTCACTGCGTAGTGAATACATAGCTGCGCAGAGGCAGACGTGGGGAACTGAAACATCTAAGTACCCACAGGAATATAAAGAAATTTCGATTCCCAAAGTAGCGGCGAGCGAACTGGGAATAGCCCAAACCGGACCTTTATGGTCCGGGGTTGTAGGACTGAACATTTGAGTTACAAAAGTATTTGATAATTGAAGCAGCTGGGAAGCTGCACCAAAGAGAGTGATAGTCTCGTAAATGAAATCGAATACCCTCAGTTCAGGATCCTGAGTACGGCGCCACACGTGTAACGGCGTCGGAATCCGGGAGGACCATCTCCCAAGGCTAAATACTCCCTAGTGACCGATAGTGAACCAGTACCGTGAGGGAAAGGTGAAAAGCACCCCGGAAGGGGAGTGAAATAGTTCCTGCAACCATGTGCCTACAAGCAGTTAGAGCCCGTTAACGGGTGATAGCGTGCCTTTTGTAGAATGAACCGGCGAGTTACAGTTGCATGCAAGGTTAAGCCGAAAAAGCGGAGCCGTAGCGAAAGCAAGTCTTAAGAGGGCGTTTTAGTATGTTGCCGTAGACCCGAAACCAGGTGATCTATCCATGTCCAGGATGAAAGTGCGGTAATACGCACCGGAGGTCCGAACCCGTGTACGTTGAAAAGTGCTGGGATGAGGTGTGGATAGCGGTGAAATTCCAAACGAACTTGGAGATAGCTGGTTCTCTCCGAAATAGCTTTAGGGCTAGCCTCGGAATTAGAATCGTGGAGGTAGAGCCACTGTTTGAGCAAGGGGTCCATCTAGGATTACTGAGTTCAGATAAACTCCGAATACCACTGATTTATGTCCGGGAGTCAGACGATGAGTGATAAGATCCATCGTCGAAAGGGGAACAGCCCAGACCGCCAGTTAAGGTCCCTAAATATATGCTAAGTGGAAAAGGTAGTGAAGTTGCATAGACAACTAGGATGTTGGCTCAGAAGCAGCCATCATTTAAAGAGTGCGTAATAGCTCACTAGTCGAGTGATTCTGCGCCGAAAATTTACCGGGGCTAAGCATATTACCGAGACTGCGGACGCAACTACGTTGCGTGATAGGAGAGCGTTCTAAGGGCAATGAAGGCAGACCGCAAGGACTGCTGGAGCGCTTAGAAGTGAGAATGCCGGTATGAGTAGCGAAAGATCAGTGAGAATCTGGTCCACCGAATGACTAAGGTTTCCTGGGGAAGGCTCGTCCTCCCAGGGTTAGTCGGGACCTAAGCCGAGGCTGAGAAGCGTAGGCGATGGATAACAGGTTGAGATTCCTGTACTAGTTAATTATGTTTGAACAATGGAGGGACGCAGAAGGCTAAGTTATGCATACTGATGGATATGTATGTTCAAATCGTAAGTCAGGTTATGAGTTAAATGCTTGTAGCCGGGTTGACAAGCGATGATGAGGATCGAAATTTAAGTAGAGAAGTAACCCATGTCACGCTGCCGAGAAAAGCTTCTAGTTAGTAATTAATTACCCGTACCGCAAACCGACACAGGTAGTCGAGGAGAGTATCCTCAGGTGAGCGAGAGAACTCTCGTTAAGGAACTCGGCAAAATGACCCCGTAACTTCGGAAGAAGGGGTGCTGGCCTCACGGCCAGCCGCAGTGAAAAGACTCAAACGACTGTTTATCAAAAACACAGGTTTATGCAAAATCGTAAGATGAAGTATATGGGCTGACGCCTGCCCGGTGCTGGAAGGTTAAGTGGAAAGGTTAGCTTCGGCAAAGCCTCGAAATGAAGCCCCAGTAAACGGCGGCCGTAACTATAACGGTCCTAAGGTAGCGAAATTCCTTGTCGGGTAAGTTCCGACCCGCACGAAAGGCGTAACGATTTGAGTACTGTCTCAACGAGAGACTCGGTGAAATTAAGATACCTGTGAAGAAGCAGGTTACCCGCGACAGGACGGAAAGACCCCATGGAGCTTTACTGTAGCTTGATATTGGGTGTTTACATAGCTTGTACAGGATAGGTAGGAGCCATAGAAGCCGGAACGCTAGTTTCGGTGGAGGCGTCAGTGGGATACTACCCTTGCTATGTGAACACTCTAACCCTGAGCACTTAACGTGCTCGGAGACAGTGTCTGGTTGGCAGTTTGACTGGGGCGGTCGCCTCCTAAATAGTAACGGAGGCGCTCAAAGGTTTGCTTAGAATGGTTGGAAATCATTTGTAAAGTGTAAAGGCAAAAGCAAGCTTGACTGTGAGACAAACAGGTCGAGCAGGGACGAAAGTCGGACTTAGTGATCCGGTGGTACCATATGGAAGGGCCATCGCTCAACGGATAAAAGCTACCCTGGGGATAACAGGCTTATCTCCCCCAAGAGTTCACATCGACGGGGAGGTTTGGCACCTCGATGTCGGCTCATCGCATCCTGGGGCTGTAGTTGGTCCCAAGGGTTGGGCTGTTCGCCCATTAAAGCGGTACGCGAGCTGGGTTCAGAACGTCGTGAGACAGTTCGGTCCCTATCCGTCGCGGGCGCAGGAAATTTGAGAGGAGCTGTCCCTAGTACGAGAGGACCGGGATGGACATACCGCTGGTGTATCAGTTGCGCCGCCAGGCGCATTGCTGAGTAGCTATGTATGGATGAGATAAACGCTGAAAGCATCTAAGTGTGAAACTCGCCTCAAGATGAGATTTCCCATTCCTATATGGAAGTAAGACTCCTGAAAGATGATCAGGTCGATAGGTTAGAAGTGGAAGCATAGTGATATGTGAAGCGGACTAATACTAATCAGTCGAGGACTTAACCAAGGAAGACACAGGGTTAAATCAAAGTTGAACAGAGAAGATATTATCTAGTTTTGAGAGAACGAAGTTCGCTCAGGCTTATGGAAGCATAAGTAAAGTGTGGTGGCGATAGCCTGAAGGATACACCTGTTCCCATGCCGAACACAGAAGTTAAGCTTCAGCACGCCAAAAGTAGTTGGGGGATCGCTCCCTGCGAGGATAGGACGTTGCCACGCAATTGATGGAAGATTAGCTCAGCTGGGAGAGCATCTGCCTTACAAGCAGGAGGTCACAGGTTCGATCCCTGTATCTTCCATTGAGCCGTTAGCTCAGCCGGTAGAGCATCTGACTTTTAATCAGAGGGTCGGCAGTTCGAACCTGCCACGGCTCATTAGTTTTATAAATATTCAAATGCCGACTTAGCTCAGTTGGCTAGAGCGCCTGTCTTGTAAACAGGAGGTCGGAGGTTCGACTCCTCTAGTCGGCATTATGCGGAAGTAGTTCAGTGGTAGAACGCCACCTTGCCATGGTGGAGGTCGCGGGTTCGAATCCCGTCTTCCGCTTTGCGTCAATTCTATGCCGGGGTGGCGGAATTGGCAGACGCACAGGACTTAAAATCCTGCGGTCAGTAATGACCGTACCGGTTCGATCCCGGTCCTCGGCATTTATGCACCTATAGCGCAATTGGATAGAGTGTCTGACTACGAATCAGAAGGTTGTAGGTTCGACTCCTACTAGGTGCATTTTCATCGGGAAGTAGCTCAGCTTGGTAGAGCACCTGGTTTGGGACCAGGGGGTCGCAGGTTCGAATCCTGTCTTCCCGATTAGATATTATTATCTATAAATCGCGGTGTAGCTCAGCTGGCTAGAGCGTCCGGTTCATACCCGGGAGGTCGGGGGTTCGATCCCCTCTGCCGCGATTAGGTCTTGGATCTTTAGCTCAGTTGGTTTAGAGCAGACGGCTCATAACCGTCCGGTCGTAGGTTCGAGTCCTACAAGATCCATAGGCTAAATTTTTTATTTAGCGGCCATTGTTTTTTATTTATATATATGTTACAATATTATTTGTCTATTGGAGGATTACCCAAGTCTGGCTGAAGGGAACGGTCTTGAAAACCGTCAGGCGAGTCAAATCGCGCGAGAGTTCGAATCTCTCATCCTCCTTTATTATCGCGGGGTAGAGCAGTCTGGCAGCTCGTCGGGCCCATAACCCGGAGGTCGTTGGTTCAAATCCAGCCCCCGCAATTTTGGTCCGTTGGTCCAGTCGGTTAAGACGCCTCCCTGTCACGGAGGAGATCACGAGTTCGAGTCTCGTACGGACCGCTTTAAAATGGCTCGGTAGCTCAGTTGGTAGAGCAACGGATTGAAGCTCCGTGTGTCGGCAGTTCGATTCTGTCCCGCGCCACTTGTTTTATTTTTAATATGTTATGCGGGTGTAGTTTAGTGGTAAAACCATAGCCTTCCAAGCTATTGTCGCGAGTTCGATTCTCGTCACCCGCTTTTATATGGGCCTATAGCTCAGCTGGTTTAGAGCGCACGCCTGATAAGCGTGAGGTCGGTGGTTCGAGTCCACTTAGGCCCATTTTGGAGAAGTACTCAAGTTGGCTGAAGAGGCGCCCCTGCTAAGGGTGTAGGTCGCGTAAGCGGCGCGAGAGTTCGAATCTCTCCTTCTCCGTTTTTTCATGACCCGTTGGTCAAGTGGTTTAAGACACTGCCCTTTCACGGCAGTAACATGGGTTCGAATCCCGTACGGGTCATCTATGATATTATAATTATCGCGGGGTAGAGCAGTCTGGCAGCTCGTCGGGCTCATAACCCGGAGGTCGTTGGTTCAAATCCAGCCCCCGCAATTTTGGTCTGTTGGTCCAGTTGGTTAAGACGCCTCCCTGTCACGGAGGAGATCACGAGTTCGAGTCTCGTACAGACCGTAAAAATATAATAGAAATATTGAATTTAATTCACTAAATTAATAATTTAGTGTTTTTTTATTTTAATATAAAATAATAAAAAACATAATTTTGATTTTATAAATAACCAAAATTATGTTTTTTAAATATTATTGAGTTAATGTTAGAAATTAATTATCTGGTGTTATTCTTTCATAACCGGCGCTGTGATAATTTACTGTAAAATCATCTTTGAATTTATCATAAGTAATAAAATTATCTTTTTCATTCTTTTTCCATTGCATACAGTCGTATTGTTCTTTCCATAAAGTTAATAAGACCTTTTTGTCTGGATTTTCTGCTGATGTCATATAATATGCACTATACATTCCATTTGGATGATTAACATCAGTCATAAAATTACTTACTTTAGCATCAAGAATTTTACGTTGTTGAGCGTCTGGTACTACTTCTACATAATCAATATAGTGATTCCAATTATCTTTACCTGTATGGGATACTACATTAAAAACTATTGGGTTACTAAAAATTGAATCTTTACCTGAGTAATCCACTAGCTCTAATCCACTAGCGTTGTTACTTGCAGAAAATAAGGCTAAATGCCGTTCTGGATATTTTTTGATAATTTTATCAAGTACTGCTTTGGAACCAAATGTAACAGAAATTTTTGTTATCATAGTTAATACTCCAATCTTATTATTTACTTTAAGTTTAGAATAAAGTACGTTAAGTTAAAAGGGAAAAGGTTTATTTATAATAAATGGGGTGTAAACATGGAATTAACAATCTTAGGTTTTTATGGAGGTTATCCTTATAATAATATTGGCACAAGCGGCTATTTATTGAAAACTAAAGATTTTAACTTACTGATTGATTGTGGAAGTGGGGTATTAATGTCTTTAGAAAATGAGTTAAACCCGTTAAAATTAAATGCCGTTATTTTATCTCATTATCATGCTGATCATATAGCTGATGTTGGAGTTTTACAATATTACTGGCAACTCCATGAAAAGCGTTATCAGACTGATATTTTGCCAATTTACGGGCATAAGTTAGATAAGATACAGTTTGATGCACTAACATGGGCCAATGCTACTCAAAAGGTCGCTTTTAACCCAGATATGGTTAATCATATTGGGCCATTTGATATTAGTTTTTTAAAAACCGTGCATCCTGTTTCTGCATTTGCAATTAGAATCAAAAATCGAGACAACGGAAAAGTATTAGTTTATACTTCAGATTCACGATTCTTTGAAGAACTTATTCCTTTTTCACAAAATGCAGATTTAATGATTGCGGACACAAATTTTTTTGCTAATAAAACTGGTAAAATTTGGCATATGACTACTGCGCAAGTAGGTGCATTGGCAAAAAAGGCAAAAGTAAAGAAACTTTTGATTAGTCATTTGCCGCAAGTAAATGACTTTCACCAATTGTTTTCAGAAACTAAAGAAGCTGTAGATGGTAAAGTTGATGTCGTTCTTCCAAAGGTTGGGATGAAGATTAAGTTATAAATAGTAAAGAGGTATCTCAATTGAAATTTGAAAAAACTAATAAAAATACTATTAAGGTTTGGGTTACGAAAAATGATTTAAAGGAACGAAATGTTAATCTTTTAGATTTAGTTGATGATCAAAACAAAATTGAACACTTTTTTTATAAAATATTGGAAGAGGTGGATGTTAACCATGAATTTCAAAATAATGATTTAGTCTCGTTTCAAGTAATGCCAATTGAAAGTGGATTTGAAATGATTATTAGTAAAGATAGTGATATGGTTTCTAAATTAACTGAAGCAAATGTTAATTTTACTTCTGATAAAACTCGGAAACGATTCGAAACTCTGAAAGAAAAAAATAAACCAGTTGATGAATTTGATAGAAATAAAATGATTAGAACTGTTCCAGTCCATTTTGATAATTTTGAAAATTTACTTTTTGCTGTCGAACAAATAAATAATTTTCAGAATTTAATAGGTATTCATCTTGTTTCTGATATGTATAAAAAAGGAAACGAATATTACTTAATTATGAAATATATAATTTTGGCAGGTAATACTAATATTTCTAGTTCATTGTCGTTAATTGATGATCAATTAGCATTAATTTATGAATATGGAAAGTTAAGTAAGATAAGATCCAGTAAAGTTTCACAAGAAGCTAAATTAATAATTAAGGATGTTGCAATTCCTACTTTGCTTAGTTATTTTGATTAAAAGATCAACTTTTGTTGATCTTTTTTCGTATTATGCTAGGGGATCATAATGCTCATGGCATATCATAATCATAAACTTGTAATGGCTTCTAAAGCATCTAATAAAAACAAATATTTTTGCCCTGATTGTGGAGAAAAGTTAATTTTTAAACATGGATTACAAAATATGGCACATTTTGCTCATCAGAATTATTCCGAGTGTGTAAATAATGAACCAGAAACAGAACAACATTTGCAGGGGAAATTATATTTATTTAATGATTTAATTAGGTTTGAAAAAGATGTTCAAATTGAAAAGTATTTAAAAACAATTAAACAGCGACCTGATATTTTAATTAAAAACTTGGCAATCGAATTTCAATGTAGTCCTATTACGAACCAACGATTGCAAGAGCGAATTGAAGGATATCATCACTTAGGGATTGTTTCATTTTGGATTTTAGGATCGGGTTATTCAAAAAAACGTGCTAATAGTATTTCTGTATTACGATTTATGCGTTATAAAAAAACAGTTGGTTTTTATTTGGTATTTTTAAAAGTTACTCAAAAAAAATATTTACTTCGATATCAAATTCACCAAATTGATAATCAAATTTATTATTCAGAAAAGTTATTTTCAAATTGGCGATCATTACTTAATTTTTTGCAAAACTCTACAACTTTAAGAAGAAACGCAACCGATTTGTTAAGAATTACAAATTTAATTGAAATGAATTTAAGAAGTTCTAATCATAACTTTATAAAATTACAAAATCATTGTTATTCAAAAGGTGTTTCTGTCAGCGGATGCCCTTTAGTTTGTCATTATCCGCGGATTATTCCACCAATTTGTGGTAATAATTGGCTAAATTGGCGTATTGAAATTGTCTTGAAATTAAATGAAGTGACCAATATTACAATTGAAAAATTATATAAAACAATATTTTTAAAGGATAATTTTGAATATAATTTTCCCTTTATTAAAAATATTAAGTGTTTTCGTCATAAGATATTTATTGATTTTATAGATATGTTATGTGAAAAACGGTTTATTCAAATTAAAGCTGGGGTAGTGCTAAAAATTAATAACTTTATATGGTATCAAGATACTTATGCTAAAATTAAAGCAATCAAAATGATTACAAAGGAAGTCAAAAAATGAGCATTGAAAATATTCCCAATCGTAAAGATGTTCCTCAGGAATTAACCTGGGATCTTACTACGATCTTTAGGAATCATACCGAATTTGAAAATTTGTTTAAACAGGTTAGTGAAATGGTTCCCCAAGTTGATGATTTAAACGGGAAACTAAAATTGAACGGTAAATCTTTATTATATGTTGTTCAAACAGTTCTTAGATTAAATCGAATGTTTGAAAAATTATATGTGTATGCACAATTAAGTAATGATGTTGATACTTCTAATGGAAGTACACAAGCTGATATGGATAAAGTTGAAACTTTAGGAACTAAAGTTAATAAAGCTCAAGCTTGGTTTGATTTTGAAATAATTGAATTGGGCAGTAAAAAGATTAAACAATTCATCAAAGAAGAACCACAGTTAGAACAATATCATCGATTTTTTGCGGTTATTTTAAAAGATGAAGAACATGTGTTGAAACCAAATGAAGAAAAGTTATTATCGGGTGCAGCCACTATTTTTGATTCTCCAGAAAAAATTTTTGGGATTTTGGATAGTTCTGATTTTTCTTTTCCAACAGTTCCAAATGAAGCTGGCAAAATGGTTAAACTTTCTAATGGAATTTATAGTTTATTACTACAATCTTCTGATAGAAGAGTTCGTAAAAATGCTTTTCAAAAATTTTATACAGTCTTTGATCAATTTCAACATACGCTTGCATCAACTTTATCGACTGAAGTTTCAGTTAATAACTATCAAGCAGAAGTTCATCATTTTGCGTCTGCTCGTGAAATGGCAATGCATGAAAATGAAATTCCAACTACCGTTTATGAAACTTTAATAAAAAGTGTTAATCAGCATTTGCCATTATTACATCGTTACGTTGCTTTGCGAAAGAAAATTTTGGATTTATCGGAAATGCATATGTATGATATGTATGTTCCACTAGCTAAAGTTCCAAAAACTAATTTTACCTTTAGTAGAGGTAAACAAATTGTTTTAAATGCTTTAGAAGTAATGGGGGATGATTATCTTAAGCACGTTCGTGAAGAATTTGATAATCGATGGATTGATGTGATAGAAAACCGGGGAAAGCGAACTGGTGCATATTCTTCCGGGATGTATGATACTAATCCATATGTATTGTTAAATTGGCAAAATAACTTGGATAACATTTATACTTTGATTCACGAAACTGGGCATAGTATGCACAGTTATTATTCTAATCATTATCAGCCATATCAATATGGAGATTATTCAATTTTTGTAGCGGAGATTGCGTCAACTACTAATGAAAATATATTAACCGATTATTTATTGAAAAATACAACGAATCCAGAAACAAAAAAATATATTTTGAGTTCATATCTTGAAGGGTTTAAAGGGACTATTTTTAGACAAACACAGTTTGCCGAATTTGAAAATGAAATTCATCAAGCGGCAAAAGATGGGAGTTCATTAACTGCCGATTTTATGAATGAAAAATATTTAAAATTAAATCAAAAATATTATGGTGATCAAATCATTTCTGATCCTGAAATTAAATTAGAATGGTCCAGAATTCCACATTTTTACTATGATTTTTATGTTTATCAATATGCTACGGGATTTGCGGCTGCTTCAAATTTAGCAACTAAGCTTACTAATGGAAATGGGAAAGATTTACAAAATTATCTTGATTATTTAAAATCTGGCAGTTCAAAAACACCCATTGAAATCATGAAGTCAGCTGGAGTTGACATGTTGAATGGTGATTATTTGGACAATGCATTTGCAAAATTTGCCAAGCGGCTTGACCAATTAGAAAATTTATTGTAAAAAAATAAGCTTAAACGATTATTTATTAATCGCTTAGGCTTTTTATAATACACGTAAATTATGAGTTGCTTTTAAATTTTTCAAAGAATCTTTGTTAATTATTTTTTGACAAATATTATGTAGTTGTGAATAATCGACTTTTTTAATCAATAAGCCATTATTAGCGGATGTACAATCAAAAACGACTAGATTACCATGATCTGCTATATTCATTTCAGCCATTAATTTTTGATCAGCTTTAAACGTATTAATAACTAATTGTGAATCACGATCTTCTTTAAACATTTCCAAGTCTAAATTAATTTGTTTTGCAATGTTATACACCAGATTTTTATTATATGAAGCTCCGTCTATAAATACTTTTTGTTGTAATGACGTTAAAAACTGACGTCCCTTTTTACATCCTTGAAATAAAGCAGCTTTGTAATCAAGAATAATCTCATAGGAGTTCGATTTTGATTGATCTGTTGGATTTAAAACACCTAAGTTCATGAATGGTATAAATTTCAAACTAATATTACTTGAAATATTTTTAGCTATCTTAGTAACTGTTTTTTCAGCATGCAAACATTCTGAACACGATGGTTCAACGAATAAATACATTTCAATCATAACTAGCTCCTTTCAGTAAATTAAATAATAATGCATTATTTACAATACCTAAATTTTCATTAAATTTCAATAATTTTGTTTTAAAACCTGTAAAATAATCTACAAATAAATATGATATGATAAAATCAAACTTATAAATCAGAATGGAGTGGTTTTATGATTGAAAATTGGGAATTATTTTTGTTTCCCTATAATCAAGCCGCAAAAGAGTGGAAAGTGAAACTTCGTGGAATTCGAGAAGAATTTCAACAATTAGACGAACATTCTCCAATCGAATTCGTAACCAGTCGTATTAAATCAATTGACAGTATTAAAGAAAAAATAAAACGTAGAAATATTGCACCGGAACGTCTGACAGAGGATATGGAAGATATTTGTGGGCTACGCATTATGTGCCCTTTTTTGGATGATATTTATGAAGTTGTTAATATTTTGCGCAGACGAAATGACATTGACATTATTTCTGAGCGAGATTATGTGAATAATGAAAAGGAAAGCGGGTATCGTTCTTATCATATTATTTTTCGTTATCCTTTACAGTTGGTAGATGGGCAACGTAATATTTTGGTAGAAATTCAAATTAGAACTTTGGCAATGAATTTTTGGGCTACATTGGAACATTCACTGAATTATAAACATCCTAATGCGTTTCCTGCAGAAGTTCATCAACGATTGCAGGCTGCTTCTGAAACGGCATTTAAACTGGATGAAGAGATGTCGCAAATTAGAAACGAGTTAGTTAAGGATGCTGAAAAAGATCAATCTAAAGGGGAAGAAAAGTAATGCGAATTGCTATTTATGGTAATGATAATAAAATGTCGAGTCAAGTCGCATCGGAATTATCAGAACTGATTAATAAATCCGATGTGCTGGAACTCGATGAGTTAAACCCAGAAGTAGTTATTTCGGTTGGTGGAGATGGAACGTTGCTATCAGCTTTCCATCATTATGATGATTTAATGGAAAAAGTTAGGTATGTAGGGATTCATACCGGACACTTGGGATTTTATACTGATTGGCGAGATAACGAAGTTAAACAGTTGGTTGCTAGTTTAGAACACGATAATGGGCAAAGTGTGAGTTATCCACTGTTGAGTATTGAAATTAGATATTCAGATGGCGGTCGTCCTGACTATATGGTGGCTTTAAATGAATCAACCGTAAAAAAGTTATTTGGAACGATGGTTGCTAAAGTTTATATTAAAGATCAGTTATTTGAAAGTTTTAGAGGGGACGGTTTATGTATTTCCACTCCCACCGGATCTACTGCTTATAATAAATCAGTAGGAGGAGCAATTATTTCACCTGAGTTTAATGCTGTTCAAGTTGCGGAAATGGCGTCGATTAATAATCGCGTATTTCGAACGATTGGATCACCTATTATTATTCCGCCAACGGAAACCATCACGATTGTTCCCAAGGTTTCTTTACACAATGTTTTAACTTGTGATCAATTGTTAGTAATGGATCGACCAATCAAGTCGATTACATATCAAATTTCCAAACGGCGAATTTATTTTGCTAAATATCGTCATACTAATTTCTGGAAACGAGTTAGTAATTCATTTATCGGCGAATCAATCGATGACTGAATTTACTTGGGAAAATAATAATCACACTCCACTTAAATTAAGAACTTTTTTACTAAATAAAGGTGTAACCCGCTCTTTATTAAAGCGGATTAAATATCATGGTGGATGTACATTAGTTAATAATGTAGAACAATATACTAACTACATGTTAAACTTCGGTGATGTAATCAGAATAAAACTACCGCCAGAGACTCAAAACGAGTTTCTGAATGTTTCTAATTTGCCTTTTGATATTTTGTTTGAAAATGATAATTATCTAATCATTAATAAGGATGTCAAAGTAGCCACTGTGCCTTCTCGAATATATCCAAATGACACATTGGCAAATCGAGTTTTAGGATATTTTCTGCGTAATGATTTTTCTAATAAAACCATTCATGTTGTAAATCGATTAGATCGAGGAACAAGCGGACCGGTAATATTTGCTAAAAATAGTTTGGCACATTCTGTGATGGATAAAGAATTAAAACAACATGAAGTTAAAAAATATTATCTCGCTGCGGTTCAAGGTAAATTAAATATTAACCATGCAAATATTATTTTACCCTTGGGACGTAAGCCTGATTCTTTTATTGAGCGATGTGTTACTACTTTGGGAAAATATTCCCGAACTGAGTTTTGGACTCAGCAAGTTAATAATGACTATTCAATTGTTAAAGTTCGACTTCATACTGGGAGAACTCATCAGATTAGAGTTCATTTTGCAGCTATTGGACATCCTTTAATAGGGGATTGGTTGTACAATCCAACTAACAAACTATTAGATCATCAAGCATTGCATTGTTACGAGTTAGAGTTTTATGATCCATTGGATGAAAAAACAATTAAAGTTACTACTCCTATTCCTACTTATTTTAATGAATTGCAAAAAAAATAATCTGACATTTTGTCAGGTTATTTTTTATTGATAATATTTAGTGGTTGATATTTATCTTCTATCTCAACTAATTCATCTTGATTAAATGTAATCGGAATTACTCGTAAAGTGGGTTCTTTAGCTAATTTATTTTGGAGTTTTTCAAAATTTTTATAAGTTATAATTCCAGCAAAATGGTTATCGATTAACCATTTAATACTTTTATCCCAATCTATTTCATTAATTACATCAAAAGATGGTGAAAAGAACATTTCCATTCCATCGGAAGCACCGATTAAGATTTGCATTGCTTCTTGATCAATCTGATTGTTCCTAGTAGTGGCTCCAATTAAAACTCCATCTACACCTAATTCTTGACATTGAAATAAATCATCTTCCATAATTTTGATTTCAGAATCATTAAAAATGCTGGTTTCTTGATTGGCATTGACCCAGACATCTAGACTTTTTTGATTTTCATGTACATACTTGGTTGCTTCAGCAATTAGTCCACGACTTGGTGTCATTTCATTATTTGCAATTGCAATTCGCATTTTGGATATTTCAGTTGCTGCAGGAATTGCACTAAAACAATCAATTAATGGTTCAATAAACGTCATTTAGTTCATCTCCTTGTTTTTTAATTATACCTTGATTTTATGTAAAAAACATTAATTCAAGAAATGAAAAATTTAATGGCGTGGTATAATAAAGTGTTGGAAACTAAAATTGAAAGCTTTGGAGCGATTTCATGACTAATCATATTGTTTTGTTTGAACCATTAATGCCTGCTAATACTGGCAATATTGCTAGAACTTGTGCTGGTACGGATACGGTCTTAGATTTAATTAAACCACTTGGATTCTCTGTTGACGATAAACACTTGAAACGAGCAGGATTAGACTATTGGGATAAAGTCCAAATAAATTATCATGACAATTTGCCTGCTTTTTTAAAAACGGTTCCAAATCAACAACAAATGTTTTTAGTTTCTAAGTTCGGAAAGTATACCTATACGGATCATGATTACAGTGATCCTAACCAAGAATATTATTTTATTTTTGGGAAAGAAACCACTGGATTACCAGAAAAATTTGAGCAAAAATATGCTGAACAGGTAATTAGAATACCGCAAGATGATTCACATATTCGTGCTTTAAATTTATCAAATACTTGTGCCATCGTAATATATGAAGCATTACGACAACAACAATTTAATGGGCTAGCTAAGGTTCATAACTATCAACATGATAAATTAAAAGATTTTAAAAAATAAGAGTGAGGTGTTTTTTTGACCACAAGAAGGACAACTAGAAAAAAAAGTACCAAAAAGCGACCAACTAAACGTAAGAAAAATGTAAGAAATACATTTAGTAAACGATTTTTACAATTCTGTTTGGAAAGAAAAAGTAACATTTTGGGGTTATTAGTAATAATAATTTCTTTGTTAAGTTTTTTTAGTTTAGGGATTATTGGCACGTTTTTTGCTAATTTATTTCGAATCTTAGTTGGAAATTCATATCAAGTTTTATTAGCTTTATTTGGAATTTGGGGCATCTTTTTATTAATAGAACATCCACTTCCCAAAATTAAAGATCGTTTTTTAGTTGGGACTGGGGTTAGTTTTACTGGATATTTGATTTTTGCTTCGCTTTCGATGTTTAATGCTTTAGATCAGCATTTTCAATATTGGGGGACTACTTGGCAAACTTTGATGAATGATTTTGTAAAAGGATCAACTACTGCCAATGTTGGTGGTGGAATGATTGGAGCTGGTTTGCTAACCATTTTTGCAAAATTAATTTCTTTAATTGGAACTAACATATTAGCAGTTTTGTTAATGTTTAGTGGTTTATTAATTTTCTTTAATGTTCCCGTAATGAAAATTATTAGAAATGGGTTTAACTGGATACACAAATGGTTTGGAACCATTAAAGCAGCCCACCATCGTCGTATTTTACAACGAAAATCGATTAAAAAGCCAACTGTTATTGAATCTGAAGTGACCAAGCATCCAGAAACAATTCAACCAGATGAAACAGAGCATCCTTCTAAATCTGTCGTCCAATCCAAAGATGTTAAAGTTAATGAAAAACCCAATATTAGAATGGCTAGTAATAATCAAACAACTGATCAGCAAATTTTTAATACTTCACCAGTTAAAACTTCTAATGGTGATTATCAGTTACCATCTACTAATTTATTAGCTAAAATTCCACCGACTGATCAAACAACTGAATATCATGCGATTGATAAAAACACTCAAATTTTACAAAAGACTTTAAAAAGTTTTGGAGTAGACGCCGAGGTAAAAAATGTAAGTCTTGGTCCTTCGGTAACTGAATATGAATTACATCCAGCCATAGGAGTTAAAGTTAGTAAAATTGTAAATTTAAGTGATGATTTAGCGTTGGCATTAGCTGCAAAGGATATTCGAATTGAAGCTCCTATTCCTGGGAAATCATTAATTGGGATTGAAGTACCTAATAAAGAGGTTTCGATGGTATCTTTTCGGGATGTTTTTGAGACTCAATCCCAAAAAACGCGTGATGATGTGCTTAGTGTTCCACTTGGAAAAGATGTAAATGGAAATGTAATTTCTTGTGATTTAACGAAAATGCCCCATTTACTAATTGCTGGATCAACCGGAAGTGGTAAATCAGTTGCAATTAACGGAATTTTGACTAGTATTTTGTTAAAGGCGACTCCAGATCAAGTGAAAATGATGTTGATTGATCCTAAAAAAGTTGAATTAGGAGTTTATAATGGAATTCCACATCTTTTGTCTCCAGTTGTCTCAGAACCCAAAAAAGCAACTCGAGCTTTAGGAAAAGTAGTTGCTGAAATGGAAAAAAGATATGAGCTATTTGCAAAAGCCGGTCAACGAAAAATCAGTACCTATAATGAATTTATTAAACATAAAAATGCAGAAGAGGGAACGGATCTACCAACCTTGCCATATATTGTAGTAGTTGTTGATGAACTGGCTGATTTAATGATGACAGTTTCAAATGAAGTTGAGAGTGCTATCATTCGTTTGGCACAAATGGGAAGAGCAGCTGGAGTTCATATGATTTTAGCTACTCAGCGACCTTCCGTTGATGTTATTACAGGATTGATTAAAGCTAATGTGCCATCTAGAATTGCATTTGCAGTTTCAAGTGGAACGGATTCAAGAACTATTTTGGATGCTAATGGAGCTGAAAAATTGCTCGGTCGTGGTGACATGTTGTATGAACCGATTGATCGTAATAAACCACTTCGAATTCAAGGATCATTTATTTCTGATCAGGATGTCGAGAGCGTTGTTGATTTTGTTAAACAAGAAGGCGATCCAGATTATGATGAAAATATGATAATTAGTGATGAAGAAATAACTCAAGATGAAAAAGAAGAAGAGAAAGATGAGTTATTTGATGAAGCATTGGATTTTGTAGTTAAGGAACATAAGGCAAGTACATCAATGTTGCAACGACGGTTTCGAATTGGGTATAATCGAGCTGCTAGAATTATTGACGATATGGAACAAAGGGGGTATGTTGGTCCCCAACGTGGGAGCACACCTAGGACTGTTTATAAGCAAGAAGATTCTTCAGCTGATTCATAAAATAACGACTTGAAGAAATTTTCTTCAAGTCGTTATTTTTATTATTCCATTAAAGCTGCGGCAGAACCTAAAATAACTCCGCCGATTGTTACAATAATCATAATCCATACAAAAACGTATAAGATTTTTTGAAAAGTTGATTTATCTTTCCATTTTGTCAATTTAAACACCACTTTCAATATAATAATAATAATTTTAACCGTGTGACTAAAACAATGCAAATCACATCACATAAGGAAGGAAGAAATTAAAATATGCAGTTAGTTTCATATCCACAAACAATTGAGGCGTTATTTAGAGTTCAATTAGTCCCTTTTATTACTTTAATAATTGTAATGTTTTTATTTAGTTTGTTTAATAGAATTACTAAATTTAAATTTTTTAAAAAAATAAAAGTAATCGATTTTTTTCCTATTTTTGCAGTTGTGGCTATTCATCAAATTACCATGAATAGCCACGGGACAACTTTTTTGCCAATTTTTATTTGTGGCTGGATGCTGATTGGAATCATTTGGATTATTTATTTATTAATGCGTAATGGTGAGGTTATAATTAAACGATTTATGATTGCATTTTGGCGTTTGGCCGATTTATATTGGTTGTTTATTTATTTAGTTTGCTTTGTTTATGAAATTTTTATAAAGCTATCATAAAGCTATTTGAGATTACATTCTCGAATGGCTTTATTTTTTTGTGGGTAATTTTGGTGTTTAAGTGGTTGGAAGTGGGAGATTGTGGTAGACTAAAGTATGTTTAGGGAAAGGGATGATTAGCTATGTTCATGGGTGAATACCGTCATAATATTGACTCAAAAGGCAGGCTTATCATTCCTGTGAAGTTCAGAGAACAACTAGGTAATAAGTTTATCGTGACGAGAGGTCTTGATGGTTGTTTGTTTGGATACAACGAATCTGAATGGCAAAAGGTTCAAGATGAAGTAGATAAACTTCCTTTCAATAAACGTGATGCTCGAACATTTGCCCGATTATTTTTTTCTGCTGCTACTGAGTGTGAAATTGATAAGCAAGGAAGAATCAATCTCCCTGAGCCTTTACTTAAGTATGCAAAATTAACTAAAAATTGTGTATTAACTGGTGTTTCAACGCGATTTGAAATTTGGGATGCAAAAAAATGGGATGATTATAATGATCAAGCTCAAGATGATTTTAATGATATTGCAGAAAATTTATTAGACTTTTGATTGAAAGGGAAAGGTATAGATGAGTGAATTTAAGCATGAAACTGTTTTATTAAAAGAAGCAGTAGCTGGTTTGAATGTAAAACCCAATGGTACTTATGTTGATTGTACCCTAGGCGGTGGAGGGCATAGTGCCTTGGTTCTTTCCGAATTAAACGATGGTCATCTATATGCTTTTGATCAGGATAAAACTGCTATTGATTACAATCAGCAACATTTACGAAAATATCTTGCTAATAATGAACTAACTTTTATTCATGATAATTTTCGTAATTTGAAAACTAATTTAAATGATTATGGGGTTCATGGAGTTGACGGAATTGTTTATGATTTGGGAGTTTCGTCACCACAATTTGATGTTGCTGATCGTGGCTTTAGTTATCAAAAAGATGCTCGTCTTGATATGCGGATGGATCAAAGACAATCATTAGATGCTTGGGAAGTTGTAAATCATTGGTCCTACGAACAGTTAATTAGGATTTTTTTTCGCTACGGCGAAGAAAAATTTGCAAAGCCAATTGCTAGAAGGATTGAGAAAGTTCGTGGTAAACAATCAATTGATACAACTACACAGTTGGCTGACATAATTAAAGAAGCTATCCCGGCAGCAGCCCGTCGTCATGGCGGTAATCCTGCAAAAAAGGTTTTTCAAGCCATTCGAATTGCGGTCAATGATGAACTAGGGGCATTGGAAGAGTCGTTAGAGCAAGCGCTGGAATTATTAAATGTTAACGGGCGTATTAGTGTGATTACTTTTCAATCTTTGGAAGATCGATTAGTAAAGCGAATGTTTAAAGAAAAAACAACCATTGAAAATTTACCGCCTAATATTCCTATAATTCCCGCTGAAATGCAGCCTCACTTTAAAATGATTCAAAAGAAGCCAATTTTACCAAGTTCGGAAGAACAACTTAAAAATCGTCGATCACATAGTGCAAAATTAAGAATTATCGAAAAAATCAAATAAGAGGTGGAAGTTTTGGCACAAGACGGATTAGCAAGAAAACAATCTTCAACAAATACATATTCTAGAAAAAATTATCAACATTCGATTAGGCAGAATGAACAAATTGAAGCACAAAAATCATTACATTTATCCGGTTTTGAGAAGATGTTAATGATAGTTGGTGTTGTTTTAGTAGTGGCAACGATGATTTCAATTATAACTATTAAGAATTCTTTAAACGCTTCTGAACGTTCTCTCCAAACTTTATCAACTCAAAGTAGTAAAGTTAGAAATCAAAATCAGAGTTTGAATCAAGAACTCGATGGAATTGAAAATAATGCCATTAATCGGATAGTTAAGAAAGATAAACTTTCTCTTTCAGATACTAACGTAAGGGACGTTACACGATGAAAAATAAAAAAAATCAGCTGGATGATCAAAGGGAAGCTACAAGGACTAGAAGAAATTTTGGTAGAATTTTATTAATCCTTGTTAGTTTGGTATTTCTTGCGATTATCAGCTCTTTTTCGTTTAAAGCAATTTTTAAAAAGGCTAATAATGTTAATTTAGTAGCACGGACTCAAAAATTATATAGCCATAATAGTATTTTAAAAGCTCATCGAGGATCTATTTTTGATTCCAAAGGACACCCATTAGCTGAAGATACCAATACATATTCCATATATGCAGTTCTTGATAAAAGTCAAAAAAATGAAAAAGGAAAGCCGGAATACGTACAAAATACACAAAAAACAGCACAAGTACTTTCTGATAATCTTTCAATTTCCAAAGAAAAAGCAGAAAAAATCTTGACTCCAAAGCGAAAAACTTTCCAAGTTGAATTTGGGAATGCTGGAAACAATATTTCTCTTTCTACCAAACAAAAAATACAGGCTCAACATTTAACTGGGATTAAATTTATTCCACAACAAGCTCGTTTATATCCCAATGGAGTTTTTGCTTCACATGTTGTAGGTTTAGCAGTTTCAGAAATGAATCAAAAAACCAAGCAGACTAGTTTAGTCGGAGAAATGGGTATTGAAAAATCTTTTAACAAGTTTTTAACTGGGAAAAATGGATTTAAAAATACGCAGCACGATAATTTTGGTTATCAATTACCTTCTGAAGAAAAACGAGTTAAAAAGGCAGTTGACGGTAATAATGTACACACCACAATTGATCCAGGATTGGAATTATTACTTGAGAATCAAATGAATAAAGTTGATGCTAAGGTTCATCCCAAAGTTTTAAATGCAATGATGATGGATGTTAAGACTGGGAAAGTGGTTGCCGCTGCCCAACGTCCTACCTTTAATCCTGAGACCGGAGAAGGTTTAGGTGGAGTATGGCGGGATACTTTAACTCAAGATACTTATGAACCTGGGTCAACAATGAAAATATTTACGATGGCTGCCTCCATTGACAGTGGTCATTACAATGGTTCAGATAAATATCATTCAGGTATTTATAAAATTGGAAATCAAACAGTTCCTGATTGGGATCGTAATGGTTGGGGGGATATTACTTTTAATAAGGGATTTGCTCTTTCTAGTAATGTTGCGATGGCTCATTTGGAACAAAATATGGGACCTAAAACGTGGCATGATTATATCAATCGGTTTCAATTATTAAAGAACAATACTTCAATAATCGACAGACAAACTCCGGGAAGCATGCAATTCCAGCGTCCAATTGAACAGGCTGACACAGCTTTTGGTCAAGGAATTCAAGTGACCGGATTACAAATGTTACAAGGATTTTCGGCAATTGCTAATCATGGACAAATGATTCAGCCTAGATTTATTTCTAATGTAACTGATTCAAAAAATAAAAAAGTTGTTAAAAATTATCCTAAAAAAGTCGTCGGACAACCAATTAAGGCTTCTACTGCCGATACGGTAAGAAAACATATGGAAGATGTTGTTTATAAAAGCTACGGGATTGGGCAAGACTTTAAAATTAAAGGTTATCGTGTAGCTGCTAAAACTGGTACAGCTCAAGTTACCGGGGATAACGGGCAATATGAAAATGGGGCTGATAGTTATCTCTATTCTGTAGCGGGAATGGTTCCTGCCAAGAATCCAAGATATATTATGTATGTAACGATGAAGCAGCCACATTTAGGATCTGACTCACCAACTAAGGTTTTGGCTCAAATTTTTAATGTAGTAATGAAAAAAGCATTATCTAAAACAACTAGTAAAGCAAACCAGGTTAAAATACCGAATGTAGTTGGTAAAAATTTGAAAGATTCACAGGATGAGTTAAATCAAAAAAAGATTCAAAATGTAACGGTTGGAAATGGACAAACTGTAATAAAACAAACTCCTGGAGAGGATGCTCCTAAAGATTTGGCTAGTCGAGTAATCTTGGTAACTGACGGAAAAATGACTATGCCAGATATGAATGGTTGGAGTAAAGAAGATGTGCAGGATCTTAGTTCTTTATTAAATGTGAAAGTTAATTTTAGTGGCAGTGGTAAAGTGACTGATCAAAGTATCAAGCCAGCACAAGAATTTGATGAACATAGTACTTTAAATATTGAATTAAACAAATAAATTTTAGATTGAAAGGATTGAAAAAAATGAACTGGATGTTTCCGTTAATTGGTGGATTTGTGATTACGTTGTTATTCACCCCGGAATTAATTAAGTATTTTAGAGCAAAAAAAGAGGGGCAAATGATTCGCGATGAAGGTCCAAGTTGGCATGAAAGTAAGAGTGGAACCCCAACAATGGGGGGATTAACTTTTATCGTCGCAATTATTGTGACCTGCTTAATATATGGAATACTGATTAATCAATTAAAATCAACACTTTTAATCTTATTATTTGTTTTATTATTCTATGGTTTGATTGGCATGTGGGACGATAGTATTAAACTTTTCAAACGTCAAAATGAAGGGTTTAAAGCTTGGCAAAAATTTGCTTTGCAGGTTTTTGGAGCATTGGTTTTTGCTTGGGTTTATGAAGCAAATGGTTTTCCAATGGCTATTCGCTTCTTTAACTTTGGCGATGTTCATCTCGGTATTTTTTATGTTATTTTTATTGTTTTTTGGCTGACTGGTTTTTCCAATGCAGTTAACTTAACGGATGGGCTAGATGGATTGGTCAGTGGTTTAAGTATTATTGCATTTGCAGCATATGCGGTAGTCGCTTTTTATCAACATCAATATGAGATTCAGATTTTTTGTATGTCAGTTGTAGGAGCACTGTTAGCATTTTTATTGTTTAATCATAAACCTGCAAAAATTTTCATGGGTGACATGGGATCTCTTGCACTTGGAGGATCATTGGCTGCAGTTTCAATTCTATTGCATCATGAATTTTCATTGTTGTGGATTGGATTAATTTTTGTTATTGAAACTTTAAGCGTGATGTTACAGGTTGGTTCTTTTAAACTGACAGGAAAAAGAATTTTCAAAATGACACCAATTCATCACTCATTTGAAATGAGTGGTTGGAGTGAATGGAAAATTGATATTGTATTTTGGATAGTTGGTTTAATCACTGCAATAACTGGCGTAATGGTGATGATTTAATGATTTGGGAGATTCTTTCATGAAAAGTATTGATACTTATAAAAATAAAAATGTTTTAGTTTTCGGTGCAGGAATGAGTGGCACAAATGCCGCTAGTTTGTTAGTAAAACTTGGAGCAAATGTAACATTAACTGACGCAAAAAAAGCATCTGAAATTGATGATTACAATGAATTAATTAACGAAGGAATTAAGGTGGTTGCGGGAGAATCGCCACTTTCTTTATTGGACAACGTTGATTTGATGGTTAAAAATCCTGGAATTGCTTATGACGTTCCATTGGTAAAAGCAGCGGAACAAAAGGACCTACCAATTATTTGCGAAGTTGAACTTGCAGCTGAAATATCTGAAGCCCCAATCGTTGGTGTAACGGGAAGTAATGGTAAGACTACGACTACGACTATGATTGCTGAAATGCTTGCAGCTGGTAATAATCATGGAACAGCTTATCGTGCTGGGAATATTGGGATTCCTGCTACAAAGATTGCAGAAAAAGCTACTAAAAATGATGAAATTGTACTGGAATTATCAAGCTTTATGTTGCTTGGAACGACCAAATTACATCCTCATATTGCAGTTATTACTAATATTTATTCTAATCATCTTGATTACCACAAATCGAGAGAAAATTATGTAAATGCTAAAATGCAAATCACCAAAAATCAAACCAGTGATGACTTTTTAGTAATGAACTTTGATAAAAAAGAATGGCGAACGTTAAGTCAAAAAAGTCGGGCTCGTGTTGTTCCATTTTCTGTCCAAGGGAATTATGAAGATGGTGCGTATCAAAAAGATGGGAAACTATATTTTCGTGATGATTATATTATGGATGCAAAAGATATCCGCATTCCTGGAGAACAAAATGTTGAAAATGCTTTAGCAGCAATTGCTGTAGCTAAACTATCTGGCGTGTCTGACAAAAAAATTGTTACAATTTTAAAAGATTTTGGTGGGGTTAGACATCGGAATCAATTTGTACTAACTGCTAATGGGCGCGAATTTTATAATGATTCAAAAGCAACAGATATAGAAGCTACTCAAATGGCACTTGCCGGATTTAAAAAGCCTGTAATCTTGTTGGCAGGGGGGTTAGATCGAGGCTATACCTTTGAAAAATTAGAGTCAGAATTTAAAAAACATGTGTCCGGAATTGTATTATTTGGAGAAACTGCTCCAATTTTAAAGAAAAGTGCTGAACAGGCTGGTATAAAAAAAATTAAAGTAGTAGAAAATATTGATGAAGCTGTTCCAGCAGGCTATGAGATGAGTGAACCTGGTGACATTATTTTACTTTCTCCAGCCAACGCCAGCTGGGATCAATTCCCCAGTTATCGTGATCGCGGTGAACGATTTATTAAAAATGTAGAGAAATTAACTGGGAAACAGGAGGAAAAATAATATGAAAATGATTGTTTCTGGAGGAGGGACTGGTGGCCATATTTATCCAGCCCTTTCATTAGTTGAAGCATTAAAAATACAAGATCCTGCTTCAGAGATACTATATGTTGGCTCTGAACGTGGCTTGGAAAAAAATATTGTTCCTGAAAAAGGTATTGAGTTTGACGCACTAAAAATACAAGGATTTAAGCGTAAATTATTTTCTTTGTACAATTTTGAAACGGTTTATTTATTTCTGAAAAGTGTTAAACATGCTAAAAAAATTGTTAAACGTTTTAATCCAGATGTAGTGGTAGGTACAGGCGGCTACGTTTCTGGTGCCGTTCTTTATGCCGCTGCTAAAATGGGAATACCAACTGTAATACATGAACAAAATAGTGTAGTTGGATGGACTAATAAATTTTTAAGTCGCTATGTAGATAAAATTGGAATTGCATTTGAAGATGCTAAAACTCAATTTCCAGAAAATAAAGTTGTTTTTACTGGAAATCCTCGAGCACAACAGGTAGCTAAAATTAAAAGTAGCTTTAATTGGGATCAAATTGGTTTGAAAAATGATGAACCAACGGTGTTGATCTTTGGTGGAAGTCAAGGAGCTTTAAAAATCAATAGTGTCACTGCAAAGGCAATTCCAATGTTTAATCAAAAAAAATATCAAGTTGTGTTTGTGACCGGCAAAAACAGATATGATGATGTAATGAAAGATTTAAAAGATGTAAAAATTAACGATAATGTTAAAATTCTGCCATACATAGCAAATATGCCCGAAGTTTTACCACGTGTTTCATTGATTGTTGGACGTGCTGGTGCGACTAGTTTGGCTGAAATTACGGCTTTGGGAATTCCATCGATTTTAATTCCTAGCCCTTATGTAACTGCCGATCATCAAACTAAAAATGCTATGAGTTTAGTTAAAAATCAAGCAGCAATCATTGTGACGGAAGCTGATTTAAATGCACAAAAACTAACACAAAATGTTGATATGTTAATGAAAGATAAACAACGACGTCAAGAGATGGCTGAAAATGCTAAGAAAATGGGTGTTGTTGATGCAGCTGATAAATTATTAAGTGTTTGTAAAACTGCGATTAATGAACACAAAAACTAACTGTTTGGGTGATTAAATGAAATCAAAAAAACAGACTAACGCTAGATTAGATATTCATGATCATGGAGATGATTATGAATATAAGAAGCAGAAAACGTATAGTCGTTTGCGAGTGGGACGAAAAAACAAAGCCATTCAACGTAATCGACATAAGCGAACTTTAAAAACAGTCGTTCCTTTATTGCTGCTAATGTTAATAATTGCTGGAATTTCTGGTTTTTTAGTATCTCCATACAGTAAGATTCGATCAATTAAAGTTGACGCTAGTGAAGATCAAAATAAAGTTCAACAACAATTACCATTTAGAGTTGGTGATTCATTATTGGTGGTTAAAAAAAATAAAGCAAATGCTGAGCAATTAATTAAAGCTTCAGATCCCAAAATTGAAAGTGTTAAAATTGATTTAAAAAATATTAATCATTTAATAGTGAAAGTTATTTTTTATCAAACTAAGGCATATGTTAATAGGGGCAAAAATGATTATCCGGTTTATCGATCGGGAGTAATTGATAATCATGCCATTAAAATAAAAAATAAAAATAAGACCCTTCTTTTAAAAGGATTTAATAATCAGAAACAAATCAAAACTGTGTTACAGCAATACGATAGGTTACCTAAAACAATTCAAACGAATATTGTTAGTATTGAAAATGAACCGATTGCTGGAGACCCACAAAGGGTTAAATTAAAATTGAAAGATGGTAATCAAGTAACAGTTAAAGATAAAGATATTGCAAAAAAAATGGCATATTATTCTAATATTAAAACTACTTTAAAACGAAAAAGTTTAATTAATATGGAATTTGGTGCTTATTCCACACCAATTAAGTGATTGATGTCTTTTTAAATGCATAAAATCTATGGTAGACTTTAGGTATTAAAGTAGCATAATAAAACCATTTTCAAAATGGTAATCGGGAGGTTCCAAAACGATGGATGATTCAGATATTTATATTGGTTTGGATATTGGGACTGCTTCAATAAAAGTAATTGTTGCTCAAAAAATAGATGGACAAATAAATGTTATCGGAGTCGGTAATGAGAAGTCTGAGGGCGTTAGTCGCGGTATCATTGTTGATATTGATAAAGCTGCTAAAACAATTAAAAAAACAATTACTCAGGCTGAAACAAAATCTGGCGTAAAAATTTCAAGCGTTGTTGTTGGCTTGCCAGCGGATATGATTAGTATTGATCGGTGTTCTGGAATGACTAATATTGATGATAATTCTCGTGAAATTGACGATCAAGACATTGTGGCAGTTGCTGATTCTGCAATTTCAAATAATATTCCGCAAGAGCGAGAAGTAATCGATTTAGTTCCGGAAGAGTTTAAAATCGATGGATTTGATGGTATTCCTGATCCTAGAGGAATGGTAGGTTCACGTCTTGAAATGAAAGGTCGTATTATTACCGGACCTAAAACCATTATTCATAATGTAAGAAAAGCAGTTTCCAAGGCTGGTTTGGATATTGATATGATGGTTGTAAATGCCGAAGCTGAAGGTAAAACAGTTTTAAATGATCCAGAACAAGATTTTGGAACAATTATTTTGGATTTGGGTGGCGGACAGTCCACAGTGGCAGTTATTCATAATTATGAATTAAAGTATGTTGATGTTGATCATGAAGGTGGAAAATATATTACAAAAGATATTTCTTCGGTTTTAAATACATCACTTAAAGAAGCTGAAAATATCAAGCGTGAATATGGATTTGCTGATGTAAATCAGGCTTCTAATGAAAATGAATTTTCTGTAAATGTTGTTGGACAAAGCCAGCCTGTAAAAATTAACGAAAAATTGTTGGCTGAGATTATTGAAGCTCGTTTGGATCAAATATTCGGCAGATTAAAAGACAAACTCACTGAAGCTAATGCTTTAAACATGCCTGGAGGAATAGTATTGACTGGCGGGGTTGCTTCAATGCAGGGTATCGCAGAACTGGCCGCAAACACGTTTGGGGTTAATGTTCGATTTTTCATTCCTGACCAGATGGGATTACGCCATCCTTCCTTTTCATTGGCCCTTTCGTTAGTTAATTATGAAAGTGAGTTGAGTGATATTAAACGAGTGGTACGCTCTTCATTTAGTGAAGATCGATTACCAGATGATAACTCAATTAGTTACAATGATTACGATGAAAACACAAATGAAAATATTTCTGATGAACATGATAATAATGAAGATGATGGTGCTTTCTTGTTCCCTCGAAGAAAAGCTAAGGAAGAAAAGAAGAAACATAAGAAAAAGTCCTCAGGATTTTCTCTAAAAAATTTCTTTGAATAAACACGGAGGCTAAAAATTATGGATTATTCAATTGATCAAAACGCCAGTCAAGGAGCTAATATCAAAGTAATAGGTGTTGGTGGTGGTGGTGGAAACGCCGTTAACCGGATGATAGAAGATGGAGTTGAAGGGGTTGAATTTATCGCAGCTAATACTGATGTTCAAGCCCTAAATGCTTCAAAAGCTGAAACTAAAATTAACTTAGGGCCCAAATTAACTAAGGGTCTTGGAGCTGGTTCAAATCCAGAGGTGGGAGCAAAAGCCGCCGAAGAAAGTCAAGAAGATCTTACCAATGCTCTTAAAGGTGCCGACATGGTATTTGTAACTGCTGGTATGGGTGGTGGAACTGGAAATGGTGCTGCACCTATTATTGCAAAGATTGCTAAACAATCCGGAGCTTTAACAGTTGCTGTTGTTACTCGTCCCTTTACTTTTGAAGGACCTGCACGTTCTCATAATGCTATTGAAGGCCTTTCTGCTTTAAAACAGAACGTTGATACAATGGTAGTTATTTCAAATAACCAAGTGTTAGAAATGGCAGACAAAAAGACAACCTTTTTAGGTGCTTTACATGATGCCGACAATGTTTTACGTCAAGGTGTTCAAGGAATTTCAGATTTAATTACACGTCCAGGATACGTCAACCTTGATTTTGCAGATGTGACTACCATTATGAAAGATAAAGGTACTGCTTTAATGGGAGTAGGATCTGCAAATGGTGAAAATCGAGCTGCTGAAGCAACTAAAAAAGCAATTAATTCACCATTGCTTGAAGTTTCAATTGATGGAGCTAAACAAGTCTTATTGAATATTACTGGTGGAACGGACTTAGGAATTTTTGAAGCTCAAGATGCCGCTAATATTATTCGAGATGCAACTTCTGATGATACTAATATTATTTTTGGTACTTCAATTGATGAAAATATGGGTGACGAAATCCGAGTATCTGTAATAGCAACCGGAATTGAAGATGATCTTGATCCTATCAGTGATGTTAAAAATTTAAGAACGGCAACTAATAAGCCAAATGACCAAGTAGTTAAACCTACACATTCTGTTAGTCCTCAGCCTAATAATAATTTTGGTGAGGATTCAAAAACAAACACCAATAAGCAAACATTTAATACTGATAAAGATGATCGTAGATTTGAAAACGTTGAAAAAAAGGAATTTGAACCATTTAGTTCTGGCAATGATGATAGTAACAGTGACGAACATGATGATGACATCCCTCCTTTCAACTTCAAATACCGTAATGATAATTAGATAAGAGGTGTATTATGGCTAAAGGTATTTTAAATAATCTTTTTGGATTTAATGAAGATGCCGATAATAATGTTTTTGACCAACAAAATGATGTCAAAAATGCTAATCCACGAAAGGTCCTTGCGATGAGTGATAAAAGGATTCCAGATAGTAAAATTAATATTGTTGAACCTCGTATTTTTGCTGATGCAAAAAATATTGGCAATAAATTAATGAGTGGGAATGCAGTTTTAATGAAAATGGAAAACGTTAATGCAACTACGATTAGAAGAATTGTAGATTTTATTAGTGGAACCGTGTTTGCAATTGACGGAAACATTCAACAAATTGATGATAAAGTTTATCTATGTACTCCTAAAAGTTATGCGATTGATGGCGATATCAAGCAACAGCTCTATGATCGTCCGGAAAGTAAAGATTAATGGTTACAATTATTAGTGGAATTTCAACAATTTTATATTATGCAATTGATATATATATGTTTTTAATTGTTATCTATGCGCTATTAAGTTGGCTACCTGGTGCATCTAGTTCAAAATTGGGACAGTTATTAACTAGAATTGTTGAACCATTTTTAGCCTATTTTAACTTTGCTCATATTGGCATGTTGGGATTTGGACCAATGTTAGCAATTTTAGTATTATGGTTTATTCAATATGGGGTAGTTGGTATTTCTAATTTTTTAATTAATTTGGTTCAATAATGGCATTAGATAAGAATATTCAGCAACATTTTCGTAAAGATGAGTTGCCTTTTATGCATCAAGCTAGTGATTTGATTAATCAAGCTCTTTCTGAGTATCGTCCAATTTTGACCGATTTTGTCAATGATCGAGAACTATATTTATTAGAAATTTTAGTTAATCGTTATAATGATTTAAAAATTTCGAGTTGGGGTGGGTACGAAAATGCAGAAATGCAACGTGCAGTTATTTATCCACTTTATTTTGAACCTCAACTAAAAGATTTTGAAGTTTCAGTTATTTCGATTAACTATCCAATTAAGTTTGCAACCTTAAAACATAGTCAAATACTTGGAACTTTAATGGGAAGCGGGATTGAAAGAAACGTAATTGGTGATATTATTACTGATAAGGAACGATGGCAGTTTTTTGTAGAAACAAAAATGATTGATTTCTTAGTTAATAATGTTGACCGTATTGGAAAAACCAAAGTTACGCTAACTGAGGATTTACCTAACAACGTTGTGCAAGTAAATAATGATGCAAAAACTGTTAATGTTACGCTTCCTTCTTTGAGACTTGACGTTGTGGTTGCAAGTATATTTAATATTTCGCGAGGGATTGCTAAAGAATTAATTATACACGGCAAAGTTCGTCTTAATTGGTTTACATATGATAAACCTGACTATGTTTTGGCTGTTCATGATTTAATTTCAATTCGTGGATTTGGTAGGGTCAGATTTAATAAAAACAATGGATTTTCAAAAAAAGGAAAATTAAAAGTAGAGTTTGATGTTATAAAAAACAAATGATGGAGGATTACCATGGTACTTTCTGCAGAAGATATTCATAATAAAAAGTTCTCGACAAAAATGAGAGGATATAATATTGATGAAGTAAATGATTTTCTTGATCAAATTACTAAAGACTACCAAATTCTAAAAGATAATAATCAGGAATTAAAAAGTTCTTTAAAAAAGACCAAAGAAGAATTAGCTTACTATGACGATTTAAAAAGTTCTCTTAATCAGTCAATATTAGTTGCTCAAGAAGCTGCTGACCGAGTTAAAAAACAGGCTGACGAAGATGCCAAGCAAACATTTGCCGCTGCGCAAAATAAAGCTAATCAATTAGTAAATAATGCCACTCGTGAGGCCAATCGAGTAATTGTTGATGGTTCTAAAAAAGCAGCTGCTTTAGCGATATCGACGAATGATTTTCGTGCAAATATTAAAACTTTTAGAGAAAAAATGATTGGAATGTTACAAAGTCAATTAGATTTTGCTCAAAATTCTGAATGGTCTCAATTGTTGGATGGTGCCGATTTTGAAAATTTTGATGATATTAAAGAAATCGTATCAGGTCTTGACAAACAAGATAATGACAGTGTAGACTTTGATGATAATGAGATTCCAGCTAACAATGCTCATGTTAAGTTTGAGAATCCAACTGTATTAATTTTTCCAAATGGTGAAATTCGATCACTTTGATGAAGACAGCAAATCAATTATAAAAACTTTAGCGAATTGAGGATAGTGTGAGCTCAGTTGTCACTTATGATTGGTAGATCACTTTATCATTTTTTGAATAATTTTAAATGAGAGAATCAATTTGGTTCTGAATTTGGGTGGTACCACGAAGACTTCGTCCCTTGCTGACGGAGTCTTTTTGTATTTTAAAGGGGGAAAAGTAAGATGCGGATTAAAGATACTTTAAATTTAGGTAAAACTAAATTTAAAATGAGAGGAAATCTTCCAGTTAAAGAATTAGAACGTGAAAAACTTTGGGAAGATAATCAGCTTTATCAACAACGACAAAAATTAAACGAAGGAAAACCATCATTCGTACTTCATGATGGTCCTCCTTATGCAAATGGTGATATTCATATGGGTCATGCCATGAATAAAATCACAAAAGATTTTATCGTTCGTTATAAATCAATGAATGGTTTTCGAGCACCATTTGTTCCGGGGTGGGATACACATGGTCTTCCAATTGAACAACAACTTAAAAAAGCCGGTTATGATCGAAAAAAGATGTCAACTAATGAATTCAGAAAGCTATGTCATGATTATGCTTTGAAACAAGTTGATCGGCAAAGAACAGAATTTAAACGTTTAGGGTTGCAAGGTGATTGGGATAATCCATATCTTACTTTAATGCCTGAATATGAAGCTGCCGAAGCACGAGTTTTTGGGAGAATGGCCGAAAAAGGTCTTATTTATAAAGGTTTGAAGCCGGTCATTTGGTCATGGTCATCTGAATCTGCTTTAGCAGAAGCAGAAATTGAATACCATGATGTAGAATCACCATCAGCATTTTTTGCCGAAAAAGTTATCGATGGAAAAGGCGTTCTTGATGATGAAAATACTTACATGTTAGTTTGGACTACTACACCATGGACGATTCCAGCATCTGAAGGAATTACTGTTGCTCCTGATTTTGATTATGCTGTCGTGCAGCATGATGATGATCCCAAAAAGTATGTTATTGGTACAGAGTTATTAGATAAAGATGCTGAAATGTTTGGCTGGAAAGATGTTCGCGTTTTAAAAACTGTTAAAGGTAAAGATTTAGATAACGTTTTAGCAGAACATCCTTTTGATAAAAACAAAAAATTAGTTACCATGGAAGGCGACTTTGTTACTAATGATGCAGGTACTGGATTAGTTCATACTGCCCCTGGATATGGGGAAGATGATTATAATATCGGTAAACAATATGGATTGCCAATTTTTGCACCAGTTGATAATAAAGGATATTTAAGTAAAGAAGCTGGTCCTGATTTTGAAGGAGTCTTTTACGAAGATGCTAATCAAGTTGCGCTTGATAAGTTAAAAGAACAAGGTCAATTAATATATTACATGCCATATGAACATAGTTATCCATTTGATTGGAGAACCAAAAAACCAGTTATTTATCGTGCAACGCCACAATGGTTTGCTTCGGTTGATAAAATCAGAGATCAAATTTTAGATGCGATTAAAACAGTTGATTTCAAGCCTGATTGGGGTCAACAACGGTTGTATAATATGATTAGAGATCGTGGCGACTGGGTTATTTCTCGACAACGAGTTTGGGGAGTTCCACTTCCAATATTTTATGGTGAAGACGGGGAACCAATTATCACTAAAGAGACTGTCAATCATGTTGCTGATTTGTTTGGTAAATATGGATCAGATATCTGGTTCGAAAGAGATGCTAAAGATTTATTACCAGATGGATTTACTAGTGAACATTCACCAAATGGTAAATTTACTAAAGAAACTGATATCATGGATGTTTGGTTTGATTCAGGTTCATCTCATCAAGGTGTATTAGCTGAACGTCCTGAACTAACATATCCAGCAGACTTATATTTAGAAGGTTCTGACCAATATCGGGGATGGTTTAACTCTAGTTTAATCACCAGTGTTGCATATGATGGAATCTCACCATACAAAACATTATTGTCACAAGGTTTTACTTTAGATGGTAAGGGACATAAAATGAGTAAATCACTTGGTAACACAATTGCTCCAGCTGATGTAATTAAACAAATGGGTGCAGATATTATTCGTTTGTGGGTTACAAGTGTTGATACTTCAGCTGATGTTCGAGTTTCAATGGGGAACTTTAAGACCATTGGGGATTCATACAAAAAGATTCGTAATACAATTCGTTATATGTTAGCTAATACAAGTGATTTTAATCCAGAACAAGATTCAGTTAGTTATAGTGAGATGAATTCTGTCGATCAATTTATGTTAGTCCAATTGAACAAGTTGATTGCAGACGTAAAAAGTGATTATGATAATTATGACTTTATGTCAATTAATAAAAAACTAATGCAGTTTATTACGGTAAATCTTTCTGCTTTTTATTTAGATTTTGCCAAGGATATTTTGTATATTGATCCTAAAAATAGTAAACGTCGTCGCTCAATGCAAACAGTTTTATACCAAGCTTTAGTTGCCTTAACTAAATTAATGACACCAATTATTCCTCATACCACTGAAGAAATTTGGGGATTTTTAAAAGAACCAGAAGAGTTTGTTCAATTAGCAGAAATGCCATCTGCTGAACATTTTGATAATGAAGCAGAAATCGAATCAGAATGGAATAGTTTCTTGAAACTTAGAAAAGATATCTTGAAGGCGATGGAAGACGCTCGAGATGACAAAGTAATTGGAAAACCTTCTGAAGCAAAATTAATTTTGTATGTGGACAATGACTTGAAAGGTTTATTAAATAATTTGGATGTTGATGTGGCACAGATTTTGATGGTTTCTCAATTAGAAATTAAGCCAATTGAAGATGCTGAGGATAATGTTTCAACCTTTGGTGATCAATTAGCAATTGAAGTTGAACATGCTGATGGTATGACATGTGAACGTTGTCGTATGATTAAAACAGATGTAGGTAGTAATTCTAATTATCCAGAATTTTGTGCTCGTTGTGCTCAAATTGTACAAGCTGATTTCCCAGAAACTGCAACTGAAGGATTTGAAGAAAAATAAACTAAAAAATCGAGATTTTAATCTCGATTTTTTATTAGGAGGATATTATGGAAGGCATCATTAAGAGTTACGATACGGATCATGGATACGGATATATTAAAGATCCTGAAGGCAATGACATTTTTATGCATATTACAGGAATAATTTCTGGAACACCAAAAGAAATTAAGCCAGGAGATAAAGTTAAATTTGTTAAAGCCAAAGGACCCCATAATTTTCAAGCTGCTAAAATTGAATTAGCAAGATAGTTTTAGTATATTCATTAATGGATAAGGAGATGCAGTTAATGGACTTAAAAGAAATAGAAATTTCTAATCAATTAAAATATGATGGAGAAATTATTAAAGTTGATCAAGAAACGGTAAGGTTACCAAATGGTAAAACTGCAAATCGTGATGTTGTCCATCATGCACAAGCGGTTGCTATGTTAGCAATCACTCAAGATCATAAAATGATTTTGGAAAAACAATGGCGTGAACCAGCTAAAAAGGCGATGATTGAAATTCCAGCTGGAAAGTTAGACGCTCGTGATCAGGGAAATAAAGTTCATGCGGTTCAACGAGAATTAAATGAAGAAATTAGGTATCGGGCAGAAAATATCAAAGAACTGTATTCTTTTTACACATCTTGTGGATTTACAGATGAGTATATGTATCTTTATTTAGTAACAGGATTAAAAAGAGTCTCTGAAGAACTGCCTAGAGATCAAGGCGAATTTTTAGAAATTGATGAATATACGCTTGAACAAGCTAAAAAAATGATTGCTAATGGAAATATTGAGGATGCTAAAACGATTATGGCAATTCAATATTGGGAATTAATGACAAAGTAGGTTATGAAAGTGGAGTATGACGATAATAATAACCAAAATAAGATGACACGTGGACAATTCAAACGTCAAACTCGTAAAAATAGATTTGGTTTGCTAGATAAGGAAAAGAAAGAAAATCAATCAGAAACTGATGAATATGTTAAACCATCACAAACCCCCGATTCTGAAATGACCCAAAGTAGGTCGGAACGTGACACTGTTGAATATAAACAAAAACGATTAGGGCGAAGATTAAATCTGATCATCTTGGTTTTAGCACTTTTATTAGTACTGGTTCTTTGTATTATGAGATTTATTGACTAAAAAAATGGAGATTACAACATGGAAACTTATGGAATTATTTGCGCGATGGATGAAGAAATTAAAGAGTTAAAAAATGCTCTTGAAAATGAAGAACAGATTGAGGTTGGAAAAGTAACTTTTTATAAAGGGCAAATTAATCATAAATCTGTTATTTTAGTTAAATCTGGAATTGGTAAAGTTGAAGCAGGAATTACGGCTGCTTTACTATTAACTAATTTTAAGATTGATATTTTGATTCATTCAGGATCAGCTGCTGGGATTGGTAAGAATTTAAAAGTTGGGGATATTGTTATTTCAACTGAAACAGCTTATCATGACGTTGACTGTACGGCAGATGGAGAAGTTTATGGTCAACTTCCTGGACAACCAGCCCGTTTTAAAGCTTCAAAAATGTGGGGTAAGAAAATTGGTGAAGCTTCAAAAGAAAATGATATGAATGTTCACTATGGCTTGATTGTTACTGGCGATCAATTTATTGCTGGAAAAGCCATGATTGATAAAATTTTACAACATTTCCCCGATGCTCTAGCTGGTGAAATGGAAGGTGCTGCTGTCGGACAAGTTGCTCATCAATTTGATGTTCCTTACGTAGTTGTACGAGCTATGTCAGATGTAGGTGATGAAAATGCTAATCAAAGTTTTAGTGAATTTATTGTGGAAGCTGGTAAACAATCTGCAACGATGTTATTAAATTTATTAGCTGAATAATTTAATGAAAAAGGATGTAGTCAATGAGTGAAATATATTTAGATAATGCAGCAACTACTCCTATTTCAGACGAAGTGCTTGCTGAATTAAATGACAAATATAAAAATATCTATGGGAATGCTTCAACTTTATATGGACTAGGCAGACAAGCAAAGCAGATTTTAGAAGATAGTCGCCATACAATTGCCAATAGTATCAATTCTGAAGATAACGAAATTGTTTTTACTAGTGGCGGGAGCGAGAGTGATAATACAGCAGTAATTAAAACTGCTGAAGCCAGAAAAAATTTAGGCAACCACATTATTACAACTACTATTGAACATGAAGCCATTTTAAAACCCATGCATTACTTAGAAAAAAAAGGTTTTAGAGTTACTTATTTACCTGTTGATGAAGAAGGTAATATATCTTTGGATGATTTTAAAGCAGCTTTGGATGATGATACTATTTTAGTATCCATCATGACAGTTAATAATGAGGTTGGTAGTGTCATGCCAATTCATGAAATCGGAGCAATTTTAAAGGATCATCAAGCATGGTTCCATACTGATGCAGTTCAAGCATATGGCCTAGCAGATATTGATGTTAAACGCGATCATATTGATTTATTGTCTACTTCAGCACATAAAATCAATGGTCCTAAGATGATGGGATTCTTGTATCGTTCAAATGAAATTAAAATTTCAAGTTATATTATGGGTGGAGATCAAGAAGATAAGCGACGTGCCGGAACAGAAAATGTTCCTGGAATTGCTGGTTTTGCTGCAGCAGTTACCAGTTTGACTGAATCAGAAAAATTGGCTAGGAAAAAAAGATTCCAAGGATTCAAGGATTTAATTATTAATGGATTAAAGTCTAATCAAATTGATTTTGAAGTAAACGGATCAAATGATAAAACTAGTTCTCCTCATGTTTTAAATCTTTGGATTAAAGGTATTTCAACTTACATTATGCAAAATAATCTTGATTTAGCAGGTATTGCAGTTTCTGGTGGTTCTGCCTGTACAGCTGGAAGTTTGGAACCTTCTCATGTGTTAATTGCGATGTTTGGAAAAGATAATCCAAAAATTGAAGAGTCAATTAGGGTTAGCTTTGGTCGCTATACAACAGAAGCTGACATTAATCAATTTATTGATGAAACTACTAAAATTGTAAATCGGATTAAAGCGAGGAAGGCTAAATAATGGCTTTTGCAACTAAAATTAAATTAAAGGGCGATGTACATCAATATCGGTTAAATCCTGAAATTAAATTATTTACCCTCAGAGATTTAAATTTTGAAACAACGAGAAATGGTAATTTTGAATATCAGCATTCTTTGAATTCAACTTCTCCATACTTGAAAAATGCAATAAAAATTAAAATAACCATTAATCAAGATTTGAAAAATTTTAAAATGGCGATTATTGATGGTAGTGGATTAAAAATAGTTGACATTTTTTCAAGTGATAAATTTGTTAACGAAAAAGAACAATTTGATTTTTTAATGCATACTTTGATGTTGCGTAAAGTTTTACTTAGAGATTAAAAAATACCGGGTGTTTCTTTTGCTTGCCAACTATTGATAGAATAGCGTATTATTATTACTACTGGAATTACGACCTTCAAATCGTGGATTTCTGAATCTATAAGAATGATGGTGATCAAATGAAAGATAACAGTAAAACTCGTGTGGTAGTTGGCATGAGTGGTGGTGTTGATTCGTCGGTTGCAGCTTATCTTTTAAAAAAACAAGGATATGATGTTATTGGTGTTTTCATGAAAAACTGGGATGATACTGATGATAATGGTGTTTGTACTGCAACTGAAGACTATAAAGATGTAGCACATGTTGCTAATCAAATTGGTATTCCTTATTATTCGGTTAATTTTGAAAAGGAATATTGGGATCGAGTATTTACTTACTTTTTAGATGAATATCGTCGTGGAAGAACACCTAATCCCGATGTAATTTGTAATACGGAGATTAAATATAAAGCGTTTTTAGATTATGCAATGGATTTAGGCGCAGATTATATTGCTATGGGTCATTATGCGCAGTTAAAGCGTGATGATACTGGTAAAAATCATTTGCTGCGTTCAACTGATTTAAATAAAGATCAAACGTATTTTTTGAGTCAGCTTTCATCAGAACAAATAGATCGAGTGATGTTCCCAGTTGGTGGGATGACAAAACCAGAGGTTAGACAGATTGCTCATGATGCTGATTTATATGTAGCTGATAAAAAGGACTCAATGGGCGTCTGTTTTATTGGACCTGGTAATTTTGATAAATTTTTGAGTCAGTATTTACCTGCTAAACCTGGTAAAATGATGACACTTGATGGAGAAGTTAAAGGTAATCATAATGGACTAATGTATTATACAATTGGCCAACGGAGAGGTTTGGGGATTGGGGGAGATGGAAAAGATAATCGACCTTGGTTCGTAATTGGTAAAGATCTTTCTAAAAATATTCTTTATGTTGGAAAGGGTTATGAAAATTCTTATCTATATGCAGATTACTTAACGGCTTCTGATTTATCTTGGATTGATGGTAATTCGCGTGGAAATGATTTTCATTGCACTGCCAAATTTAGATATCGTCAAAAGGATGTTGGTGTAAAAATTCATATTTCTGATGATAATAGTCATGTGCGAGTGGAATTTGACGAACCAGCGCGAGCTGTTACACCCGGTCAAGCAGTTGTATTTTATGATGGCCAGGAATGTCTTGGTGTAGCAACGATTGATGCAGCATACAAGAATGAGAAAAAATTACAATATGTATAGAAAAAGCTCGACTTTTTAGTCGAGCTTTTTTGATTAAAGACTAGGAAACTGGCATAATAACAATAGATTAAAAAATAGGTGAATAAAATGAAACTATACTTTGTGAGACATGGTAAAACACAATGGAATCTTGAAAGTCGCTATCAAGGTGCAGGCGGAGACTCTCCATTATTGCCAGAGAGTTATGCTGAAATGAATTTAGTGGCTAAAAGTTTACAGCATGTTGATTTTTCACATCTGTATGCCAGCCCAATTAAAAGAGCACGTGAAACAGCTTTTACTATTCAAAAAAATTTAAATCAAGATGTTCCGATTTCGTTAGATAACCGATTAGAAGAATTTCATCTGGGTAAGATGGAAGGAATGCTTTTTGATGATGTAAAAAAGAAATATCCACGAGAATTTGATAATTTTAGAAATCATCCTGATCAATATAATCCAACTGAAATTGATGGGGAAACCTTTCAACAATTGATTAAAAGGATGAGTAGTAAAATTAACGAAGTAACTAGTAATTTTTCTAATGATGACAATATTTTATTTGTAAGTCACGGAGCAGCTTTAAATGCATTGATTAACTCGCTACTAGGCATTCCATTAAAGGATTTACGAAAACGAGGTGGGCTTGCAAATACTGGAACTACGGTATTAGAAACAAATAATCATGGACATACTTTTAAATTAGTAAAATGGAATGATACTAGTTATTTAAATCATAAGACTGAAAAATCAGATATAATTTAGGAGGAAAAATGACAGAAAATAAAAAAGAAATTGATCAAGAAAAAAAACAAAAACAAGCTGAAGAAACCCTTCATAAGCTTGTTAAAGATATTGATGATCATCCTAATGACTATCGGACATACTATGATTTAAGTGTGTTTTTAGTTGAGTTACATAGTTATACTCAAGCTGAGGAATTGTTGATGAAAGCAATGGGATTATTTGCGAATCGAAGTGTTAAGGCAAAAAATATGCTTACTTATGGGTTAGGAAACGTATATTATTCTGCTGGTAAATATGAACAAGCTATTCAAGAGTTTCAACAGGTAACTGATGAAAATTTAAAATCAGATGCTTATGTTATGATGGCTCAAAGTTATATGGCTCAAAAGAATTATAAAAAAGCACTGGCATTTTTGTTAACAGCTCAGGAAGTAGCTAAACAAGATGTAAAGATTAATATGATGATTGGACAATGTTTAATTGCATTGGGTAATTTTGAACAAGCGGCTGAATTTTATGATAAAGTTTTAGCAGCAAATCCAACTGATGGACAAGCTAATTTTGATCGTGGATTAATTGCAATGGTCTTAGGAGAAAATTTTAAATCATATTTTGATAAAGCGGAAAAATATGACAAGAAGAATTTTGATCAAAAACAGGGGCAGATTACTGATATTGAAAAAGTTATTCAACTGAGAAACAAAAAAAAGTAGGAGATTATTTTGTCTAATTCGATTAGTCTTTTTGATGATGAACAAGTGAATAATAGTCAAACTAAGCCGTCGTTAACTGGAAAGGTAATTACGACTTTTTTTGAGGGTACTGATAGTTTTTATAAAGTTTTACTTGTAAAGGTTGAAAAAACAAATTTTAACTGGGACGAAGAAGAAATTGTGGTAACTGGTAATTTTGCAGATATTGCAGATGATACTAGTTATCGTTTTGTAGGAAAATTAGTTGATCACCCGAAGTACGGGAAACAGTTTCAAGCAGAAAATTATGAGCGAACTAATCAAAGTTCAAAAGAAGGATTGGTTAAATATCTTTCTGGAGCTGATTTTCCGGGGATTGGGCAAAAAACTGCCCAAAAAGTAGCTGATGAATTAGGAACGAATCTAATTGAAAAAATTATTGGCGATCCCAAAATTCTTAATAAAGTAGGGTTAAAACCAAAACAACGTGATACAATTATCAATTCATTGAAAAAGAACAATGGAGCTGAACAAGTGATTGTTGGTTTAAACAGTTATGGGTTTGGAAGTTCTTTATCAGCAGCAATTTTCAAAAAATATCGAGAAAAATCATTAGAAGTAATTCAAAATAATCCTTATCAATTAGTTGAAGATATCAAAAATATTAGTTTTAAACGTGCTGATCAAATTGCTGCAAAAATTGGGATTGAGTATAACTCTCCAGCAAGACTTCGAGCTGGATTATTGACAACCCTTACTAACTTATCAATTAGAAATGGTAATACCTATTCTAATTCTAAAGAGTTAATTAATGATAGTTTTAATGTTTTAGATACAGATCACCAGCAACAAATTGATAATGAAAAATTAGCTCAAGAACTCAAAGAGTTAGTTAAAGATAAAAAAGTTGAAGTGGATGACGGTAAAATTTATCTTAGAAGTCTTTACGATGATGAATGGAAAATTTCTGAAAATGCGCATAGAATTTTTGCTGCAAAAAGTAAAGAGCAACCAGATGATTATTTTAAAATCATTCATAAGGTTGAGAAAAAAATTGGTATTAAATACGATGATTCCCAAATTAAAGCAATTAATAACGCATTGAAAAATCAAATTTTTATTTTAACTGGTGGACCTGGAACGGGGAAAACTACCATTATTAATGGAATTGTTCAAACCTATGCTAAAACCAATAATCTTTCTTTAGATATTAATAAATATAAAGAAGATACCTATCCTGTATTATTAGCTGCGCCAACTGGACGTGCTGCCAAAAAGATGAGTGAATCAACAGATATTCCTGCTAGTACTATTCACAGGTTGTTAGGTTTAAATGGAACAGATGATGAAGACGGAAATGCAATTGATGGTGATTTGTTAATTATTGATGAAATGTCAATGGTAGATACTGAATTATTTACAAAGTTGATGAAAGCAATTCCAAGCGGTATGAAAGTTATTTTAGTTGGCGATAAAGATCAACTTCCATCTGTTGGTCCTGGACAAGTTTTTTTTGACCTGATTAGATCAAAAACTATTCCTAAAATGGAATTAAATCAAATTCATCGTCAAGGTGATGGTTCAACCATTATTGAACTTGCTCATGACGTAAAAAATGGAATAATACCAGCAAATTTACTTCAAAAAGAGCAGGATCGAAGTTTTATTCAATGTAATACTCACCAAGTTGTTGGTTTAATTGACCAAATTGTCTCTAAGGCAAAAAATAAAGGATTTTCAGCTACTGATATTCAGGTGCTTGCGCCAATGTATCGTGGGGAAGCAGGAATCGACAAGTTAAATTTTGATGTACAAAATATTTTGAATCCTAAACAAAATGCTAGTCAAAAAGAAGTTGAATTTCGAGACACTAAATATCGAATTGGCGATAAAGTACTTCAGTTGGTTAATGATCCTGACAGTAATGTGTTTAATGGTGATGTAGGTAAGATTGTTGGAATTGAAATTAATCGTGATAATAAACATTATTTGGATAAATTAATAATTGCATTTGATCAAACTGAGGTAACTTATAGTCGAAATGATTGGAATCAAATTACACTAGCTTACTGCACGTCAATTCATAAAGCGCAGGGAAGTGAATTTAAAATGGTAATTTTACCCATTGTTCCACAATATCGACGAATGTTAGAAAGAAATTTATTGTATACGGCAGTTACTAGAGCTTCCCAAAAGTTAGTAATGGTGGGTGACGTTAATTCTTTTCAAGAATGTGTTGACCATGAATCAAGTAATCGTAAAACTACCTTAAACGAAAGATTACAACAGGTATTTAAGATTGATGGAAATACTATTGACGAAAAAGAAAGTTTAAAATCAATCACTTCTACACCAAAAGATTATATTTTAACAGAAGCAGCTATTGCTAATCATTTAATAGATCCGATGATTGGAATGGATGGAATCACGCCAACAGATTTTGTTGATGAAAAATTGGGTTAAATTGATTATAATTAATAATATAAATAAAGCAGTCATAAGGGGAAACTAATGCCTAGTAAAACAGCACACAAACCAATAATATTTGCGTTAAATTCTAATAAACCGTTAGCTAAAAAAATTTCAGAGGTTAGCGGAATGCCTTTAGGGGATGCCACAATTAACCATTTTAGTGATGGTGAAATCAAGATTTCGATTAATGAAAGTATCCGCGGTGATGATGTCTATATTATTCAGTCATTATCAGATCCAGTTAACGATAATTTAATGGAGCTATTGATTATGATTGATGCAGTTCGAAGAACGAGTTCACATACCATAAATGTAGTTATTCCTTATTATGGATATTCTCGTTCTGATCGTAAGGCAAAATCACGTGAGCCAATCACTGCAAAGTTAATTGCCTCTTTTTTACAAAATAGTTCGGTTGATCGAGTGATTGCTTTTGATTTGCATGCTGCCCAAATTCAAGGATTTTTTGATATTCCAGTTGATCATCTTCAGCCTGATAAATTAGTTAGTGATTATCTCCATGAACATCATTTGGATCAAAATGCAGTGGTTGTTGCACCCGACCATAATGGAGTCGGGAGGGCAAGGAATGTCGCGGATCGATTGGATTTGCCAATTGCAATTGTTGATAATCGTCAGCCTGATGATAGTGATCATGTTCCAGATTCAGTAATTGGTGATGTGAAAGGTAAAAATGCTATAATTGTTGACGATATGATTGTGACAGGACGTAAGATGAAAGTTTCTGCTGCTGCGTTAAAAAAAGCTGGTGCAAATAAAATATATGTTGCTGCTACTCATCCAGTTTTTTCAAATGCTGTAAAAAATAATTTAGCAGATGATAATATTGAACAGGTTATTGTAACCGATTCAATTGTGATTCCAAAAAAGGATCAAATGGAAAAGATTTCAGTTATTTCAGTCGGTAATTTAATTGGAGAAGCGTTAAAATTAATACAGGAAAATAAATCAACTCACGTTTTATTCTAATTTGGAGGGATAATAATGGTTTTTAAAGCTAATGATAATCGTTATGATAATATGAAGGTTAGAAGGGCTGGAAATACTGGTTTGCAATTACCAGCTCTTTCATTTGGAACATGGCATAATTTTGGAGACACTGCTAATTTTGAAGATAGTGAAAAAATTATGTTAGCAGCTTTTGATCGTGGAATTTTTAGTTTTGATTTAGCTAATAATTATGGCCCAGGTTCTGGTGCTGCTGAGAGAATGTTTGGTCAAGTTTATCAACGAGATTTAAAGCCTTATCGTGATGAATTAATTATTACAACCAAAGCTGGATTTCATATGTGGCCAGGCGTATATGGCAACTTTTCATCTAAAAAAACTTTAGTCGCTGCTTTAGATCAAAGTCTACAAAGAATGGGTCTAGATTATGTCGATATTTATTATACTCATCGTTTCGATCCAAATACTCGTTTGGAAGAAACAGCAGAGGCTTTAGATGGTCTTGTTCGGGCTGGAAAAGCTTTGTATATTGGTATTTCTAATTACAATGGGGAACAAACCGCTCGAATGATTGAATTATTTAAAGAATTGCATACTCCTTTTGTTGTAAATCAAAGCTCATATAATATGTTAAATCGTGAACCACAAAACGACGGTACTTTAAAAACTTTGGCTGAAAATGACGATGGCTTCATCGCGTATGGTCCATTAGCTGAAGGGTTATTAACTAGCAAGTATTTAAATGGTATTCCAAGTGATATTCACTTACATTGGACGAATAATTTTATTTTAGAAAATGGGGAAGCAAAGGCCATTTCTAAATTAAATAAATTAAATGATTTAGCTAAAAATCGTAATCAGACTTTGGCACAAATGTCATTAGCATGGTTATTACATGATCCGACTGTTGTTAGTGTGGTAACTGGTGCTTCAAAAGTAGCTCATTTAGACGATAATTTAAAGGCTCTTGATAATTTAGAATTTACACCAGATGAATTAGAAGAAATTGATAAAATTGTGAAAGAAAAATAGTAAAAAAGTCACTTAAATTAAAAAATTTAAGTGACTTTTTTGTTAATAATTTATTATAAAAACAGGAGAATTAAAAAAATTCTCCTGTTTTTATATTTTACTTTTCAGTATCATTCATAATTAACATCGGTAAAATCAAAGGATTACGTTCTGTTTTTTCATAAAGGAAATTTGAAAGTTCATCAACGATTGCTTTTTTGATAGTTTTTTCAGAAGCATCTTTATTGTTCATAGTGCGACGAATAGTTTTGAAAACTAATTTTCTTCCTTGATCAAGTAGTTCTCCTGATTCTCTCATATAAACAAAGCCACGTGACAACAAATCAGGACCAGATTGAATTTCTTTATCCTTTAAATTAATTGTTGCAACAACAACTACTAAACCTTCTTCAGAAAGCATCTGGCGATCTTTGATCACATTTTCATTAACACTATCAATTCCATTACCATCAATAAAAACATCTCCAGCAGCAAAATTACCTGCAATTCTAGCAGTATCTTTTGTAAGAGCTAATACTTCACCATTTTTAAGAATAAAACAATGATCAGCAGGAATTCCACATTCTTCGGCTAAACCAATATGAATTTTTTGCATTCGATATTCACCATGAATAGGAACAAAAAATTTAGGTTTCATTAATCGAATCATTAATTTTTCTTCTTCTTGACCACCATGTCCAGAGGTATGAATATGATTTTCATAACCTTTAATTACCGTAGCACCAGCTTCTTCAAGTTCATTGACAATTCGGTTAACGCTAATTACATTACCAGGAATTGGATTACTTGAAAGAACTACGGTATCTCCAGGTTCAATTGCAATCTGACGATGAGTTCCATTGGCAATTCTAGAAAGAGCAGCCATTTGTTCTCCTTGAGAACCTGTACATAAAATCATAGCCTTGTCAGCAGGAAGTGATTTTAATTGAGCAGCATCTACAAAAGCACTGTCCGGGACTTTAATATATCCTAATTCTCTACCGTTTACTACGGCTGCTTCCATACTACGTCCGAATACAGCAATTTTTCTACCATGTTTGTAAGCAGAATCAATTGCTGTCATTACACGCGATAAGTTTGAAGCAAATGTTGCAAAAATAATTCGTCCATGCTCTTTATCGAATATTTTTCTAACAGATTTGCTAACATAATTTTCAGATTTGGTCCAAACAGGTTTTTCAGCATTGGTACTATCACCCATTAGGCATAAAACACCTTCTTCGCCCAGTTTTGCCATGGCTTGTAAATCTGGTGGAGTGTTAGTAACAGGGGTTAAATCAAATTTATAATCTCCTGTTTCAACAATTACTCCATCCGGAGTATGGACTGCTACTCCAAGTGCATCAGGAATCGAATGAGTAGTTCTAAAGAAAGAAACGCTAGTTTTTTTAAACTTTAAAACAGATTTTTCATTGATTTCATGAAGCTCGGCCTGTTTTAACATGCCATGTTCTTCAAGTTTACCTTTAATTAAAGCAAGTGCTAATGGTCCAGCATATACGGGCACGTTAATGGCCTGTAAAATGAATGGAATTCCACCAATATGATCTTCATGACCATGAGTGATAACTAAAGCCTTGATTTTATCTTGATTTTTAACTAAATATTGATAATCAGGAATAACATAATCAATTCCTAGTTGTCCATCTTCTGGAAACTTAATTCCAGCATCAATTAAAACAATTTCATCTTGGAACTGAACCCCATATGTGTTTTTTCCAATTTCGCCTAGTCCACCAACGCCGTAGATTGCAGTTTCATTATTTTTGACGTTTAGTTTATTCATTATTTATTAAACTCCGTAATTTTAAAATCTGGTTCATTTTTTTCAAACTCTAAATGTTTACCTTCAAGAGGTTGAATGTATTCAATTGTATAATCAGTATTTTCATCAATTAAATCTCTAACTTTAGCCTCGGTTTCAGTATCTAAATATAAAGACTTAGTTGATTCCCGTTTAGGATTTTCTTGAGGTTTTTCTTGGTATAAAACTTTAAAAATCAAAATGATTACTCCTTTTCTAAAAACTTTTAAGTGTCGAACTAATTGTTGGTAATTACCAACTATTGTGTAACATTCTACCATAATAAAATGTATAAGTATATCTTCGTTAACTTACCAACTATATACGGAACGTGATAATATAGACTAAAATATTAAACTGGAGATAAATATGCAAATTTTTATTGAATTAACGATTGGATTTGTGGTTGCTGTTATTATTTACAATATTTTGCATCATTTCTTAGTGACCATTCCTGATCGCAAATATCAAATTGCTGTAAAAAAGCAGGTTGATAACGAAGTCTTTCAAATTATTTCTGAATTAAAAGATGAAAAAAATGTTTTAGTCATTGATCGGTTTATTAACTCAAATGTTCTGACGAGTGTTTGGGGACGGGGAGTAATGGTTTTTGAATATCGATGTCATGTGAAAACCAATCAGGATTTAAAGTATACTCGTGCTACCATTGACAATAAATTGCGAAAACAAGCCAAACAAGATAATTTTGTTGATAAAAACGGTAACGTTAAATTGATTTTAACTGACTGTTGGCTTAACAATCATATTTTAGTGTTTGATGTGGCTGATGAACGAAATCGAGCTACTTATGAATACGTTAAGGATATTAAAAAAATGGATGAAAAATAACAGTGCATTATTTAATGCACTGTTATTTTAAATTAATCTATAAAAATTTCATTTTCAGTCTGATTAAATGGATTTTTTGTATCAATATGATCATAAAATAAAGTTCCATGTAGATGATCAATCTCATGTTGAGCAATGATAGCAGGGTAGTGTTTCAATCTTACTTTGTGTTCCTTGCCGTCTAAATCTTGGTATTTGATGGTTACACGATCAGAACGTGGAACATATCCTGGAATATCTTTATCAACAGATAAGCACCCTTCACCAACAGTTAAAGCTGCTGTTTGCACAGAATTAGAAATAATTACTGGATTAACCATAATGGCTTTAAATGGTGATTTTTGTCCATCTTCTTCTGGTGGGGTTAAAACCGCCGCCATTAATTTAGAAACGCCGACTTGTGGTGCTGCCAAGCCAACTCCTGCTCGCAAATTATATTTTTTACATTTTTCTGGATCTTGACTGACTTCTAAATATTTCATCATATTTTGGCCCAGCTCACGATCTTCTTTACTGAGTGGAAACTTAACTGTTTCAGCTTGTTTTCGCAAAACAGGGTTTCCATCTCTTGTAATATCTTTCATTAGGTACAAAAGATTACCTCCATTCGTTTCAATAACTACTAATCAATTATATTGCATTTACGTAATTATTGTAAGACTAGTGGAAATTTAATGAAAATTTTACTTTTTATGATTTATAATGTTAGATTATATAAAGACAGTCTAAAAGACGAGGGGGATTACCATTTTTAAATCTAAGATATTAATTAAAGGGGATACTAAACGTGTTTCTGCCATGCTTCATTCATTAATAATGAGTGATTTGGCGTTGTCAGTATTAGTTAATGATGAAGAAAATTTTTCCAGTGACTTTTTAGCGAGTGAAATGTGTCAAAATCTTGATATTAAAGAAATTAATTCTGAATCTAAGTTAGATGATTTTGATGCTATGATTTATCTACCAAATACTGATTTTTATAATCCTAAAGTTACTGACGCAGTTAGAATTGCAGAAGATATTTCTGATGAGCTTGATAAATTTAGAGATACCATTAATGATGTTATTTCACGTGGTTTTAAAGGTAAAATAATCCTTGATGCCCCTCATGATGAAGTTTTTGTTTATTTTGCAGCATATTTTTCTGGATTTGATGTTAATAAAATTATTGGACTTGGTACGTTACCTCAAGAAATGATATTAAGGGAAAAATTAGTAAAAGAATTTAAGGTTAGTGATGAAGATATCAACGTAAATACTTTGGGATTGAGTACTAATAATTTAGTGGCATGGAGTAGAGTTTATATTGGCCCTGCTACTTTATTATCTTATATTGCTAGTGATAATAATAATTTTGATTCGAAATTAATTACAGATGTACAAGAAATGATTTCTGACCCACAAATCGTCACAAATTTAATGATTCAAGCGAAAGCAATTATAAAATTATTAAATTATCTTTCAAAAAGTGAATCATTAATCTGTTCAGTTGTAAGTTTAAATAAAGAAAATGATAAATTTAGTTTGGATCTCTCACCCAAGTTAATTAATCACAATGGGATTATTCAATCAATTAATTTACAGCTTTCTGATGACGAAACTAAAGAAGTTGATGATGATTTAAAATGGGCGACTAATATAATTGAAAATATAAAAGAAGGTAAAGCACATGGTAAGAAAGACTAATGAAACTTATTCTTATCCAATCGTTGAAGACTGGTCAACGAAAGAATTAGCTGAGGTAACAGAGTTTTTCCGTAATGTTGAACGGGCTTATGATTTGCCAAATGGAGTTAATCGACAGAAATTAGTAAACAGTTTTAAACGTTTTCAAGAAATTAATCCTTCTCGAACGGAGCAAAATAATTTGCGTCGTGAATTTGAAAGGAATTCTGGATTTGATATTTATCATACTTTAAAAAAAGCAGAGCAAAATCCAAAAATTAAAAACATTAAACAAAACGATTAGACGTGATTTAGCAGTATTGACGTAATTCACTCTAATGTGATATCATCATAAATAGTGTTAATAGCGAATTTAAAAGAGTGCAAGTTAATTTTTAGATTAACAATAGGCAATTGAATGAGCTGTGAGATAATCACGGCTTTTTATCTTGTAAATGGTCTATCTAAAATTGATTGCTCACTTTTTTAACTGCTTTTTGAGGAGGAAACATTTTTGAAAACAAGAGATGATATTAGAAACATTGCGATTATTGCCCATGTCGATCATGGTAAGACGACATTGGTTAATGAATTATTAAAACAATCTGACACTTTAGATGGACATGATAAAATCCAAGATCGTGCACTTGATTCCAATCCAATTGAACGTGAACGTGGAATTACTATTCTTTCTAAAAATACTGCCGTTAAATACGATGGCAAGCAGATTAATATTTTAGATACACCTGGACATGCTGATTTTGGTGGAGAAGTTGAACGAATCATGCGAATGGTTGATGGTGTACTTTTAGTGGTTGATGCTGCTGAGGGCACTATGCCACAAACACGATTTGTTTTGAAAAAGGCTTTGGAACAACATTTGACTCCAATTGTTGTTATCAACAAGGTTGATAAGCCAGGTGCTCGTCCTGAAGAAGTTGTTGATGAAGTACTTGATTTATTTATCGAATTAGGTGCAGATGAAAGTCAACTTGAATTCCCAGTTGTTTACGCTTCAGCTATGAATGGTACTTCAAGCGACAAACCAGAATTAGAAGCACAAGAACATACAATGAAACCAGTTTTTGATGCAATTTTAGATAATATTCCTGCACCTATTGATAATTCAGACATGCCACTTCAATTTCAGGTAGCCATGCTTGATTATGATGACTTTGTTGGTCGAATTGGAATTGGTCGTGTTTTCCGTGGTAAAATCAAAGTTGGTGACAGCGTTGTCGTTATGAAACTTGATGGTTCAAAACAAAATTTCCGTGTTACTAAAATTATGGGATTTGTTGGTCTAAATAAAGTTGAAATTAACGAAGCAAAAGCCGGTGATTTAATTGCTGTTTCTGGTATGGAAGACATTAATGTTGGCGAAACAGTTGTTTCTCCTGAAAAATTAGAGCCACTACCAATTCTTAGAATTGATGAGCCAACTATGAGAATGACTTTTGGTACAAACACTTCTCCATTTGTTGGTAAAGATGGAAAATTTGTTACTGCTCGTCAATTAATTGATCGTCTTGAAAAAGAGCTTCATACTGATGTTTCTCTTCGTGTTGAAGAAACTGATGACCCAGGTGCATGGCTAGTATCTGGACGTGGTGAACTTCATTTATCAATTTTAATTGAAACCCTTCGTCGAGAAGGTTTTGAACTGCAAGTTTCTCGTCCTGAAGTTATTTACAAAACAATTGATGGTGTTAAATGTGAGCCTTTTGAATCAGTTCAAATTGACACTCCAGAAGAGTATTCTGGCTCAATTATTGATACTTTATCACAACGTAAAGGTGAAATGCAGAATATGGAAAGTGTTGGAAACGGACAAACTCGGATGAGTTTCTTAGTTCCTTCACGAGGATTGATTGGTTATTCAACTCAATTCCTTTCACTTACTCATGGTTATGGTATTATGAACCATAGTTTTGAAAAATATGCTCCAGTTGTTAAGAATTGGGATCCTGGCCGTCGTAATGGTACATTGGTATCTATTAATACTGGTAAAGTTACGACTTATGCAATCATGGCTGTCCAAGATCGTGGTAAGATTTTTACCGATCCATCTACTGAAGTATACGAGGGTATGATTGTCGGAGAAAATTCTCGAGATAATGACATTTCAGTTAATATTACTCGAGGACGTAATCAAACTAATGTCCGTGCTGCGGGATCAGAAGATATTGCTAAAGTTAAAGCACCGGTTCATCTTACTCTTGAAGAATCACTTGAGTTTTTAAATAGTGATGAACTTTGTGAAGTAACACCTGATCATGTTCGTTTGAGAAAACGTATTTTAAACACTAACGAACGTGAAAAGTCAGCCAAAAAACAAAAACACAATAATTAATTATTGGATTAAGATTACTCATTATGAGTAGTCTTTTTTTTAGCTTATAATACTAGTACAATAGTTATATTAGGATAAATTATTGTATCGTTGGAGATTGATTATGAGAAAGTTTTTTAGTAAGATTGATTGGTTTTTATTCTTTCCTTATATTTTATTGTGTGGGATTGGAATAGTGATGGTATATTCTTCTAGTGCTGGGATTGGACTACTGCATGGTGGAGTAGCTAAATCATATATGATTAAGCAGCTGATTTTTGTTGTGATTAGTGTTATTTCTCTTTTGGCTATGTCTAGAATCAATTTTAGAATATTAAGAAGTCAAAAATTTATTATTTTTTTTACTTTGATTATGGCTTCATTGCTTTGTTATTTAAAATTTAAAGGTGCTACTATCAATGGTGCTGCTGGTTGGATTTCGTTTGGTGGAGTAAGTTTGCAACCAGCTGAATTGTGTAAATTTTTCTTTATTATCTATTTTGCTTATTTGTTTTGGAAAAGGCAGCAAAAAATTGTTAGTATCGGGTTATTTAAAGCATCAATCAGTAATGTTCTTCCTTTTTTTATTCCTACTGTTATGTTGGGATTGATTTTAATACAACCAGATACTGGTGGATTTGCTATTAATTTGTTTATTATAATAGCTATGTTTGCTGCTGCTAGTAAAAGTACAAAATCAGTATTTACTTGGGCAGTTCTTTGTTTTGCAGGACCTTGTTTATTGCTATGGGTATTTATTAATCCAATTGCAAATTGGGCTGCTAATAGTCATAGTTATCAATTACAACGATTTGTATCGTTTAATAATCCGTTTTTACATGCACAAAGTTCAGGGCAGCAATTAATTAACTCTTATTATGCAATTAGTAATGGCGGTATTTTTGGTAGAGGTTTGGGGAATAGCATCCAAAAAATGGGTTATCTAGCTGAACCGAATACAGATTTTATTCTTCCAATTATTTCAGAAGAATTGGGACTTATCGGAGTAATAGTTGTTTTGGGATTGTTATTTGTGATGATTGTTAGAATCATAGACATTGGTTTTAAAACTACTAACATTTATTACAGTTCAATTTGTTATGGGACAGCAGCTTACTTTGTTATCCAAACGTTATTTAACGCTGGTGGTGCTGTTGGTATTGTTCCATTAACTGGAGTTGCATTACCATTTATTAGTTATGGTGGATCTAGTCTTCTAACTTTAAGTCTTTGTTTGGGAATGGTTTTGAATATTAGTCGAATTGAAAAAATGAAAAACAAACATAAGTTGAAACATTCGAGGTGATTTTTTGTCACAATTTGAAAATCGAACGGAATTAATAATTTCCGTTTTTGCTATTAAACAGGCTAAAACATTACAAAAATATGGTGATATTCGTTTTATTTCAAATAAAATGCATTATGTGATTTTGTTTGTTGATAGTAAAAAATTAGATGAAATAATTAAAGAAATAAAGAAACAGCATTTTGTTAAGAAAGTCGAAATTTCTAAAACTCCAGCTTTAGCAATTGATTTTAGTGAATTAAATCAAAATGTAGAAGAGGAAGGTTAAGTTAGTTATGCGGATAATCTCTGGAAAATATGGCGGTAGAAAAGTTCAACCCGTTCCTGGTAACAAAACGCGTCCAACTACTGACAAAGTTAGGGAATCATTATTTAACATGATTGGACCTTACTTTGATGGGGGTAATTTTCTTGATTTATTTGCAGGATCAGGAGCAGTTTCAATTGAAGCAATTTCACGCGGTATGAAACATGCTATTTTGGTTGATCACCAATATGCTGCTTATAAAATCATTAAAAAAAATATTCAGATTTCTAATGAAGAAATTTCTGATTTTACGGTTTGGAAAATGGATGCCGAACGTGCAATTAAAAAACTTTCTGTTCAAAATAAGAAATTTGATTATATATTTTTAGATCCACCATATGCTAAGCAGCAAATGATTAAGCAATTAAATGAAATTAACAATTATAACTTATTAAATGTTGATGGAATAGTGATTTGTGAGACTGATAATAAAACTGAGATTGGTGAAGTTGATGGTTATCACTTAATGCGTAAAAAGAATTATGGACTAACGAGTATTACAATATATCAAAAAATTCAAGGGGAAGATATGAAATGAAAAATGCAGTTTATCCAGGAAGCTTTGACCCTTTAACTAATGGTCACTTAAATATTATTAAGCGGGCTAGCGTTATTTTTGATAATGTAACAGTTGCAATTGGTATTAATCCTGAAAAAAACAGTTTATTTACTGTAAAAGAACGTATTGATTTAATTAATCAATGTATTTTTGAACTAAAAAATGTGACAGTTAAGTCTTATAGCGGGTTGACAGCTAATTTTGTTAAAGAACAAAATACCAATATTGTTATTCGTGGTACGAGAGATTCTAGAGATTTCATTTATGAGCAAGAAAATGCTAATCTTAATAGTCTGATAGATAAGGATATTGAGACGATTTTATTATTTGCTAATCGTGATTATGAACTGATATCTTCTTCAATGGTAAAAGAAATTAATCGTTTTGGCGGAGATGTTTCTAAATTTGTTCCGGCACCAGTTGAAGAAGCTTTAAAGGAGAAAAAGACGAGTGAATAAATTTATTCAAAAAGTTAAAAAACATAAATTTTTAATTTCATTCATTATATTTATTTTATTTTTATTATGGTTTCTTTTTTGGCCGTTAAAATCATTAGTTGAATCTCCTGGAGAAGCGATTAATATTCAACCAATGGTTAAAATTAATGGCAAAAAGCCGCTTAAAAAAAGTCATTTCATGATAACTGCCGTTTCACTTTCTCAAGCAAGACCGATTTCGTATGTACAAGCTAAAATTGATCCACATTTATCAATTGAAAAAGCGGATGATATTACTGGCGGACAAAATAACGAGCAGTTTAATAATGTTCAAAATGTTTATATGAACAGTGCAATTAACAATGCTATTTATGTTGGATATCACAAAGCTAGAAAGTCAGTAAAACGAACTTATCATGGAGTATATATTTTGAATGTATTACCACATTCAGATTTTAAAAACAAACTTCAACCTGCTGATTTAATTGAGTCAATCAATGGTAAACGGATGAAGCAAAGTACTGAGTATGTTAAATACATTAAGCATTTACCCAAAAATGCTAAATTAGAAATTCATTTTAAACGAAATGGTAAAAATAAATTTGTTAAAGGTGAAAAACGAGAAATTGTTCCCGGATTTAATGGAATTGGAATTACGATGATTGATGATATGACAATTAAAACTAATCCTAAGGCTTCTATTACTCCTGGAGATATCGGGGGACCATCAGGTGGATTAATGTTTGCATTGCAAGTTTATAGTCAGTTACAAGAACATCAATATTCATTTAAAAAAATTGCTGGAACGGGAACTATTGCTACTAATGGTGATGTTGGTGAGATTGGTGGAGTTGACAAAAAAATCATTGCTGCTAATAATAGTGGGGCCCAAGTTTTCTTTTGTCCTTATGTAAAACCAACCAAAGAAAATCTTATGTTGGAACCTGATCATAAGACTAATTATCAAGTAGCAAAGGCAACTGCTAAAAAATATGCTCCACATTTAAAAGTTATTCCAGTTTCATCATTTGATGACGCTTTAAATTATCTAAACAAAAATTAACAAAAGACATCAAACTAATTAAAGTTTGATGTCTTTTTGCGTATTTATGTTTAGGAAGGGGATTAAGATGGATAAGTATATTGAAAAAGCACAGGAAATATTTGAGGAATATAAATTTAAAATTGTCATCGGATTGGTATTTTGTATCTTATTACTAGTTGGTTTTTTAATTTTTACTCAGAAGGTAAATAAGCCACATTCAGTTCAAGCGACAGACACTCAACCAACAACTTTATCTAAAAATGGAACTAAAGTGAAAAGTCATAGTAATGAACAAATTTTTGTAGATGTAAAAGGAGCAGTGAAAAATCCAGGAGTATATCAAATGAATAATAGTATGCGTGGGTCTGATGCCGTAAATTTTGCTGGTGGTTTTACAGAAGCAGCAGATATAAACCATATTAATTTAGCAAAAAAAGTCACTGATCAAGAAATTATTTATGTACCTTTACATGGTGAAATAGTTGGAATTCCCAAAAGTGATTCTATTAGTGATAGTAGACAACCTAACCTTGAAAATCCTGAATCTGATGAAAAGAGTTCTGCTATGGGGAATAAAGTTAATTTAAATGATAGTGACAAAACTAAGTTACAAACTATTAATGGAGTTGGCGATAAAAAAGCAGATAAAATTATTGATTATCGAAATCAAAATGGACCTTTTAAAAGTGTTGATGATTTAAAAAATGTTCCCGGGTTTGGTGAAAAAACAGTTTCAAATTTGCGACCATCACTGACTGTTTAATGTAAATCAAAATAATTATTGCTATACTTAGGGAAAGGATAGGTAAGGGGATAATTATGAAGAAAAAAAGGATTCCGTGGGATCAATATTTTATGTTACAAGCAATTTTAACTGCCACAAGAAGTACTTGTGAAAGATTATCGGTTGGAGCAGTACTTGTAAGAAATAAACGTGTAATTGCCTGCGGATATAATGGATCTGTTTCAGGCGATGTTCATTGTACAGATGTGGGTTGTTATTTAGTGAACGGACATTGTGAGAGAACCATCCATGCTGAAATGAATGCAATCTTACAATGTGCTAAATTTGGTGAATCGACTGATAATGCAGAAATATATGTTACTGATTTTCCTTGTTTACAATGTACAAAAATGTTGTTGCAAGCTGGAATCAAAAACATTAAATATTTGCGTGAATATCATAATAGTGAATATGCCAAAAAATTATTGCTTAATCAACATGTTAAGGCTGAAAAAATTAAAATTAAGAAAGAACAAATTGATAATTTACCATTCGATGAATACTTATCTATCGATAAATAATTAAAAAAAATTTTTATATTTTTACGGCTATTCTTTGGAGTCTTGTTAGCGTTACAATTTTGATTGATTTTTGGTGGGGAATAATTTTAACCTTAATTTGGTTAATTAGAATTTATCGACTTCAGATTAAAAAAATATTATTTGTTAATTTGTTATTAATGTTAATTCCCATCTTGATTTTTACTTTATATCAACATAATGAAACAACTAAGGTGGTTGATTTAAACCACAATTGTGGGCTATCTAAGCAGATTAAAATAGAAATATTACCAGATGAATTAAAAATTAACGAAAATAAATTCCATGCAATTGGATATGTACCTAAAATTAATCAAAAAGTTGTTCTTTTTGGGTTTTCTAAGAATAATCAAGAACAGCAGTTATTAAAATCAATTAAAACTAAGTCATTAGTAGAAGTTACAGGGGATTTATCTGAGATAGAAAAAGCACCTAATTTTAATCAGTTTGATTCCAAATCATTTTATGGTGAACAAGGAATTCATGGTCAAATAAAAGTTATGCAGATTAATAAGATTTCATATGATTTTAAGCAAAATATTAGTGAATGGATGCATTTAATTCGTTATAAAGGATTACAAAAAACAAGTCAGTTTCCAAAAACACTCAAAATGTATGTTCAAAGTTTGTTGTTTGGATTTAAAAATAGTGATTTTAAAGACAATATGTTAGGTGTAAAGCAACTTGGGTTAATTCACTTATTTAGTATTTCGGGGATGCATGTTTATTTTTTAATTAATTTTGTGATACTTTTTCTTTCTTTATTACACATTAAACGAGAATCTATTGAGTGGATACTTATTTTAGTTTTGCCCGGATATTTTATTGTAGCAGGAGCATCAGTTGGATTATTACGAGTTATTTTAATGGTTGAGGGAAGATTAGGAGTAAAAAAATTAGGTCTTTATTTTACACGTTTGGACATCTGGTCATTGGCATTAATGATTAATTTGTTAATTAATCCTATGCTCTTATTACAGTTTGGTTGCCAATTGTCTTACGTGTTATCGTTTGCATTAATTTATGCTAATCGTCTTAATACTGTTAAAAGAACCATCATGATGAATGTGATTGGTCTTCCTTTTATCCTTTTCAATCTTTATGAATGGCATATTTTGTCTTTACTTGCTAATATTTTAATAATTCCTTTCTTTTCGGTTATTATTTTTCCCATTGTAATAATTGGTTATTTTTTAGCAAGATTTAATTTGCCGTTTGTTAATTTAATTGATAATGGATTATCAATTTTTGATAAAATTATGATGGGAGTTTCTAGATTTCCTGGCGAAATAACATTTGGAAAACCTATTATGTTAGTCGTAATTGGAATGGTAATTTTGAGTTTGTTAATATTAGAAGTACCCAATTTAAAAAATAAAATAATATTAATAAGCTTATTTATACTTACTTTTTTAGTGATTCATTTTCCACTAACAGGTGAAATAACTTTTTTTGATGTAGGACAGGGTGATAGTGTTCTAGTAAGACAACCATTTAATACCTCGATAACTTTAATTGATACAGGTGGGAAACCTAATTTTTTTGCTAAAGAGGGTCAAAAGACAATTTACTTAGCCCCTGAGACATCTATGAGATACTTAAAGAGTATCGGTATTAATCATATTAATAACATTTGTTTGAGCCATCAGGATGCAGATCATATTGGTGATTTGCCAGCTTATTTAAATGATATGAAAGTTGATTATGTATATGTTCCTTGGGGAATGAGTCATAATCAACATTTTATGAAGAAAATCAAACCATTTATGCACAAATTTGAATTGGTGGAAGTAAAAGATGGCAATGATATTTCCAATACCCCGCTTCATGTCGTTCATCCTTTTATAAAAGGATTAGGTAAAAATGAAGACTCAATGGTTTTATTTGGTAAAATTAATGAAAAAAACTGGCTTTTTACAGGTGATTTGACTAGAGATGAAGAATTAAAGGTTCTAAAAAAATATCCTCATATGAAAGTAGATGTAATAAAATTAGGCCATCACGGAAGCAAAACTGCTTCTGACCCTAACTTTATTGCAGCAATCAAACCGAAGATTGGAATTATTTCAGCAGGAAGAAATAATCGTTATGGACACCCTAATGATGAAACTTTAGAAACGATGAAAAACAATAAAATCAAAACAATTAATACCCAAACGAATGGAATGATAACGTATAAATTTTCATCAAACGATATTGGTGAATTTAATACCAAATGGAAGGATCAAAAACATGTCAATAGTTGAGGAAGTTGAGTCTATTTCTAAAAATCCAAGTTCTGTTTATTTAGTAGTTGGGGAAAATGATTATTGGGAAAATCAAATTATCAATCAACTTAAAAAAATTATTCCACAAGAAGAAAGAACGATGAACTTTGCTGCATATGATATGGATAGTGTTCCATTGTCAGAAGCAATCAATGATGCTTTATCAATTCCATTTTTTGGTAATCGACGTGTAGTAATTGTAAAGAATGCTTTTTTTTTAACTGGAATGCGTAATAAAAGTAAAATAAAACATAACATTAGTGAACTAGAAAAATATTTAGATAACGTTTCTAGTAACACTGTCTTGCTGATTTTTGCACCGTATTCTAAATTGGATGGGCGAAAAAAAATCACTAAAAAATTAAAAAAAAATAGTACTATGATTAACTTAAATGATTTTTCTGAACGCGAAATTATTAACTTTGTAAAACAATATATTAACAATAAACATTATGAAATTAGTAATGATGCACTTAACGAGCTATTCTCAAGAACTCAAGGTGATCTTTCTAAAATGATTAATGAATTAAATAAAGTTTTGATTTATTGTAATAAAGAAAAAAAAATTGATCTAGAGATTGTTGATTTACTAGTTGCTAAATCAATTAATCAAAATGTTTTTTCATTGGTTAATTATTTGATGAGAGGAAAAACGACAAAGGCAATTCAGTTTTATCATGAATTACTTGAGCAAAAACAAGATCCAATTAAAATTAATGCAATTTTAGAAAGTCAATTTAGATTATTATTGCAAGTTAAGGTTTTAAAAGATTATGGATATAGTGCTGCTATGATTGCCAAGTCTTTGAAAATTCATCCGTATCGTGTAAAACTTGCCTATCAGTCTGTTGAATCATTTACAGTAGAGTATTTACAAGCGGCATATTTAGAATTAGTACAAATTGAATGCAAACTAAAAAGTAGTCAAGAAAATTCAGAACTACTTTTTGAAATGTTTTCAATTAAATTTAGTAAAAAAAAGAACTCGATTTAAAATCGAGTTCTTTTTTATTTTTATAATGTATTCTTAATCTTAGCTAAGTGTGACTTTTTACGGTTAGCACTATTAGTTTTGATTAGACCTTTTGATTTAGAATGATCAATTGCAGCAATTGCATCACGATAAATCTTTTCAATATCTTTAGCACCATTTGCACTAGCTTTTTCAAATCTCTTAATGGCACTTCTCATTTCATTCTTTTCAGAAGCGTTTCTTTTACGAACGATTTCATTTGTCTTCATACGTTCGATAGCTGATTTAATAACTGGCATAATATGTTCACCTCCACTTAGTGAAATAAATTCAATAATTCCACAGTTTTAACGGTCTTAATTATACAAAAGAGCCGCTCTAATTGCAATACTAACTAGATATATCATTTAGACTTGTTAAATGAAGCTAAATAAGGTATATTAAATACTGTACCTTAATCTTGGTTTTGCGAGTCACTGACGTAGTACCCAGTTTGAGGAATAAAAAAGGATAGAAAGGTGGAATAATAATGGCATTAACTAAAGAACAAAAAACAGACATTATTAATAAATACGCTAAGCATGAAGGTGACACTGGTTCTACAGAAGTACAAATTGCTGTATTAACTGCAGATATCAATGAAATCAATGATCATATGAAGACTCACAAAAAGGATTTTCATTCTCAACGTGGACTTATGAAAAAAATTGGTCACCGTCGTAATTTATTAGGATATCTTCGTAAAAAAGATGTTCAAAGTTATCGTGAATTAATTAAACAATTAGGCTTACGTCGTTAAGATTAGATAAAAAGATGAGACAATTTTAATTGTCTCATCTTTTTTTGAAACAAATTATTCTATAATTATGTTACACTTAATTACAAGTTATATTGGGACGGATTGAAGCTTAGTCTTCATAAAGAAAAACAATTTGTAATTTTGAGGTGTATTAAAATGAAAAAAAATGTAAAAATCATTCCTCTAGGAGGAGTGCGAGAAGAAGGTAAAGATTTATTTGCCGTTGAAGTTAATAATAATAGTATCTTTATTTTAGACTGTGGTTCTAAGTTTCCTTTAGATGAAATGTTAGGAATTGATTATGTTATTCCTGATTTTTCTTATTTAAGAGAAAACCAAAGTAAAATTGTCGGAGTGTTTTTAACCTCTGGTCATTTAGACTCCATTGGTGCACTTCCGTACTTCTTAAGTGAATTTAATGTTCCTGTTTTTGGAACGCAGTTAACTATTAAATTAGCAAAGCAAATTGTAGCAAAAGATAAGAAATCTGCTAAATTTGATGATTTTCATGTTATTAATGATGAAAGTGAAATTGTTTTTGATGATGGTACTGTTAGTTTCTTTGGTGTAACTCATTCGATTCCTGATGCTGTTGGTATTTCTATTAGCACGGAGTTGGGGAGTATAGTTTATACTGGTGATTTTAGATTTGATCAAACGGTTCCAAAACAGTATCAGACTAATTATGCTGGGATTTCAGCGATTGGGAAAAAGAAAGTTTTAGCACTGCTTTGTGATTCACGTAATGCTGAAAATATTGGAAAAATTGATGAGGAACAAAAGGTTCGTAATTATTTAGTGGATACTTTTGATTTTCAAAATGGGAGAATGATTGTAACATGTCTTTCAGATCATATTTTGCGGTTGCAAGAAATTATTAATGCTGCTAATCAGACGGGTCGAAGAATCTTTTTTGCTAATGATAAGTCTAAAGATATAATTGATGCATCAATAAAAGATGGTAAAATTACGCTGCCTAGTGATGATGTTTTTGTAAATTCAACTACCGATTTAAAGAAATTAGATCCTTCTCAAGTAATTATTTTACATGTTGGTCAGCCAGGAGATGCTATGCGATCATTAGAACGAATGGCTAGTAAAAAGAATCCACAAGTTAAAATTGAGAGTGGTGATTTGATATTGTTAGCCACGGCTCCAATGCGTTCAATGGATAATGCCTGGGCTAAAACTAGAGATTCAGTATATAAAGCTGATGGGACGGTTGTAAGCTTAGATAGTGCTCTTAATTTATCAAGTGATGCTAGTCGTAGTGATATTCAATTGATGCTTAGTTTGTTAACACCTGAATACTTAATTCCTGTTCAAGGTGAATATCGACAACTACAAGCTACCAAAGATGCGGCAATTGCCACTGGTTTCCCCGCTAGTAATATTATTATTCCTGCCAAGGGCGATGTGATCGAATTTAGTGATGATAATATGTTGATGGCTCAATCTGTTTCAGCTTCTGATACTATGATTGATGGTATCGGCGTTGGAGATATAGGAAATATTGTATTGCGTGATAGAAGTGTTTTATCACAAGATGGAGTATTTATTGCCGTGGTAACAATTGATCGAAAGAAAAAGAAAATCATTGAAAAACCTAAAGTTACATCTCGTGGTTTCGTTTATGATGAATCGAATAAACCCTTATTAAAAGAGGCTTCTGATCTAGTTGAAAAAACTGTGCAAAATAATTTAGATAATAAAGATTTTGATTGGGGACATTTAAAACAAGATGTTCGTGAAAAATTAAGTACATTTTTATACAAAAAGACTGATCGGCGTCCAGTTATTCTTCCAGTTATAATGGAAGTAAATCAGCATCATCGAAAATTTAAAAATAATAAAAAGAAAAATTAAGCTGTTAAAAGAATTGAGTTAAGCTCAGTTCTTTTATTGTTTCAAGGTGAAAATAATGAACGAAAATCAATTAAAGGAATTCAAAAAAGCGCAAACTGCAATTAAAGACCAAAATTATAAATTATCTACTGATATTTTATTGAATTTGTATGATGAAGTGGATCAAGCAAATATTGTTAGTTTATTGGGTAAATCTTTGTATAATGAAAAAAAATATGCTGAAGTTGGTCGTTTGATTGATGATAATTTCGACTTTTTTTTAGTTGATGACCCCAATTTTTTATGTAAAGTACTATTGACTAATCATCGTTATATCGATTTGCGAATGATTGCGAATGGATTATCAAAACAAGAACGGAATGATTTTTTACAACAAATTAAGGCTGCTGAAACTAAATATAAGCAAAAACAGCCAGCTGCGATTCATGAAAATTCACGAGAATTTATGCATCTCGGGGCTTTTTCTCCACAAAAACAACAGCTAATCATTCAGCAAGCTGAGCAGTTACCATATGATGAGTATGTAAAGGGAACGATGGCTAATATAGTTGATTCAGATGTTCATCCAATTTGGAGAATTCAACTTTTAAATAATCTAATGAGATTAGGATATCAACAACCAGTTAAATTTCTTTGGATTGATAATAAAGTGTATAAAGTTATTCCCGCAAAAACAACAGATACAAAAGATACCGTTAGTTATCGAAGAATGATGAAATTATTAAAAAATCAATATGAACAAACTGATCCAATTAAGTTTGAACAATTAAGATTAATTATAAATTTGGATTTGCAAAATTTGTATCCATTTATTGACAAGACAATTGACAATGTTAATTTGTGGCTAAAAGAAATTGAAAATGACGTTGTGGGTGTAAATCAAAAAGAGAAAGTAAATGATACGAATGCGTCAATTTGGTTGACTAAAGTTAATGAAATGATGACTTCGATAATGAATTAATAAAAATAGGTCTTAAGTATTTACAAATTAAAATTCAATATATATAATAAGTTAGTGAATTCTTTGGATGGAACGTATTTTATATTTTAAAGAAATGTAGTATAATAATTTATAAAGATACTTTGGTATTCCACCAAAGAACGTCTTACGAAAATAATAGGAGGGTTTCATAATGGCAAAAGAACATTACGAAAGAACAAAGCCCCACGTTAATATTGGTACTATTGGCCATATTGACCACGGGAAGACTACTTTAACTGCAGCAATTACAAAGGTTTTATCAGAAAAAGGTTTGGCAAAAGCTGAAGACTTTGCTGATATCGATGCTGCTCCAGAAGAAAAAGAACGTGGTATTACCATCAACACAGCTCACGTTGAATACGAAACAGAAAAACGTCACTACGCACATATTGATGCTCCAGGACATGCTGATTACGTTAAAAACATGATTACTGGTGCTGCTCAAATGGATGGTGCTATCTTAGTTGTTGCCGCAACTGATGGTCCTATGCCACAAACTCGTGAACACATTTTGTTAGCTAAACAAGTTGGTGTTGATCATATCGTTGTTTTCTTAAACAAGACTGATATGGTTGATGATGATGAATTAATTGATTTAGTTGAAATGGAAGTTCGTGATTTATTATCAGAATATGGTTACGATGGTGACAATATTCCTGTTATTCGTGGTTCAGCTTTAAAAGCACTTCAAGGTGATAAAGATGCTGAAGACCAAATCATGAAGTTAATGGATACTGTTGATGAATACATTCCAACTCCAGAACGTGACGAAAACAAACCATTCTTGATGCCTATCGAAGACGTATTTACGATTACTGGTCGTGGTACTGTTGCTTCTGGACGTATCGATCGTGGTACTGTTACAGTTGGTGATGAAGTTGAAGTTGTTGGATTAGTTCCTGATGTTTTAAAGACTACTGTTACTGGTCTTGAAATGTTCAGAAAAACTCTTGATAAGGGTGAAGCTGGAGATAACGTTGGTGCTTTACTTCGTGGACTTAACCGTGAACAAGTTGTTCGTGGCCAAGTTCTTGCAGCACCTGGTTCAGTTGAAACTCACAAGAAGTTCACTGCTGAAGTTTATATCATGACTAAAGAAGAAGGTGGACGTCATACTCCATTCTTCTCAAACTACCGTCCACAATTCTACTTCCATACTACCGATGTTACCGGTGTTATTGAATTAGATAAAGGTACTGAAATGGTTATGCCTGGTGATAACGTTACATTCCACGTTGAATTAACTAAACCAGTTGCTATTGAAAAAGGTACTAAATTCACTATTCGTGAAGGTGGTCATACTGTTGGTGCCGGTACTGTTACTGAAATCGACGACTAATAATTAAAAAAAGAATTGAAGACATTGTCTTCAATTCTTTTTTGTTTTGCTTTTAATTCAAAATGTTTACATTTTATTAATCATACGTTAAAATAAGTTAAGTATATTATTACTTGAAAAAGTTTTAATCTTTTTCATGTTGGAGGAATTAAAATGTCAGATTGGGTAAAAAAAGATTTAAATAAAGGTGAATTAAAATTTGAAATTGACCTTGATAAAATTAAAGAAGGTTTAGATAAAGCCTTTAATAAGAATAAGAAAAATATTAAAGTTCCTGGTTTCCGTAAAGGAAAAGTTTCTAGACAGGTATTTGATCAAATGTATGGCGAAGAAGCATTATACCAAGATGCATTAAATATTTTACTTCCAGAAGCCTATGCTGCAGCAGTTTCAGATTCTAAAATTGATCCAGTTGGTCAACCACAAATTAGTGTAGAATCAATGGAAAAAGGTAAACCATGGGTATTAAAAGCTGATATTAGTGTAAAACCTGATGTTAAATTAGGTGAATACAAAGGTGTTACTGTTCCAAAGCAAAATACACGAGTTTACAAAAAGGATATTGACGCAAAGCTAGATTCAATGCGTCAAGCTCAAGCTGAATTAGTATTAGTTGATCGTCCTGCTAAAAAGGGTGATACAGTAATCATTGATTTTGATGGTTCTGTTGACGGCAAACATTTTGATGGCGGTAAAGCTAACAACTATTCTCTTGAATTAGGGTCTGGATCATTTATTCCAGGATTTGAAGATCAATTAATTGGTCATAAAGCTGGCGACGATGTAGATGTTAAAGTTACTTTCCCTAAAGATTATCAACAAAAAGATTTAGCCGGCAAAGAAGCTCTTTTTGAAACGAAAATTCATGAAGTTAAAGAAAAACAATTACCAAAACTTGATGATGATTTTGCAAAGGATGTCGATGAAGATGTTGACACCCTTGATGAGTTAAAAGATAAGATTAAAAAAGAACTTAAAGAACAAAAGGAAGCAACTGCTAACGATACTATTCAAACTGATGCAGTTGAAGAAGCTACGAATAATGCAACAGTTAAAGATATTCCACAAGCTATGCTTGATGAAGATATTCAACGTCAAATGGATCAATATCTTGCTGGTATTCAACAACAAGGCATTCCAGCTGATATGTACTTTAAAATGACTGGTACTTCAGAGGATGATTTGAAGAAACAATTTGCAGCTGGTGCTGAAAATCGTGTTAAAACTAGTTTAGTACTTGAAGCAATCGTTAAAGCTGAAAAAATTGATCCTTCAGAAGATGAAGTTAACCAAGAAGTAAAAAATCTTGCTGACCAATATGGTATGAAAGAAGAAGCTGTTCGTGGTGCTTTATCTGATGACATGTTAAAACATGATATTGGAATTCGTAAAGCTGTTGATGTTATTGTTGACAACGCTAAACAAGTTGCAAAATCTACATCTAATTCAGATAATGAAGAAAAAGAAGATAAATAAATCTTAATTAAGTTTTAGAAAAAGGGTCTATTCAACGTTGATTGTTGTAGACCCTTTTTGTGTCAAACTAACTCTTTTGAAACATTTTTTCTTTATGTTATAGTTTTGGAAGGCAAAAAGTGGCTTAGATAAAGAAAGAGGAGAATTTTTAAATGTTTGATGATAATGATAAAAATGAAGTGGTGACATGTTCATTTTGTGGCAAATCACAAGATCAAGTAAAAAAAATTGTAGCTGGACCTGGTGTATATATTTGTAATGAATGTATCGACTTATGTAAACAAATTATTGAAGATGAAACAAAAAAGCAAGATGTTACTGGCGAAATCAAAGTTTTAACTCCTAAAGAAATAGTTGACCGTCTTAATCAATATGTAATTGGACAAAATGAAGCTAAAAGAACTTTAGCAGTCGCTGTTTATAATCATTATATGAGAATCAAAGAGTTGACTAATCACGAAAGAGAAGATACTAATGGTGATGAAAAAGCGTATAAAGATTTAGAAGCTGAAACTGAGATTCAAAAAAGTAATATCTGTATGATTGGATCAACTGGTTCTGGTAAAACATATATCGCACAAACTTTGGCAAAGATTATTAATGTTCCATTTGCAATTGCAGATGCTACTACTTTGACGGAAGCTGGATACGTTGGTGAAGATGTTGAAAATATTTTGTTGAAGTTGTTGCAGAATGCTGATTATGATGTTGATCGAGCTGAAAAGGGAATTATATACATCGATGAAATCGATAAAATTGCTAAAAAAAGTGAAAATGTGTCAATTACTCGTGATGTTTCTGGAGAGGGAGTTCAACAGTCATTGCTTAAAATTTTAGAAGGAACGATTGCTAATGTACCTCCCAAAGGTGGTCGTAAGAATCCTCAACAAGATTTCATTAAAATTGATACAAAAAATATTTTATTTATTGTTGGGGGTGCCTTTCCTGGGATTCAAAATATTGTTAAGCAACGTTTAGGCGATCAAACAATTGGTTTTGGATCAAAGTATCACGATACTGCTAAAATAAATGAAGACAATCTTATGCAACAAGTAATCCCAGAAGATTTGATGAAATTTGGTTTAATTCCTGAATTTATCGGACGCTTACCAATTTTAACTGCATTAAACAAATTGGATGAAGAAGATTTGGTAAAAATTTTAACAGAACCTAAAAATGCTTTAGTCAAACAATATCAAAAATTATTAGCTCTTGAAGGAGTTAAATTAACTTTTGATAAAGAAGCATTACGAATGATGGCTAAAGAAGCAATTAGTAGGAATACCGGAGCTCGTGGTTTACGTTCAATTATTGAAAATGTAATGCGAGATACTATGTATCAACTTCCTAGTCGTGATGATGTTTCTGAGGTCGTAATTACTAAAAATACAGTAAAAAATCATAGCGAGCCACGTTTGATTTTAAAAAAAGAAGTTAAATAGTCCTTGAACGGAGAATAAAAATGAAAGTAAATGATGTTGAATTAGTGATGAGTGCAGTTGATCCTAAGCAATATCCTAAAACCAGCTATCCTGAAATTGGGTTTTTAGGACGCTCAAATGTGGGGAAATCTTCTTTAACGAATGTCCTCTTTAATCGAAAAGATTACGCGCATACATCTGGACAACCAGGAAAAACTCAAACTTTAAATTTTTATGATATTAATCATCAGTTATATTTTGTGGATGTTCCTGGATACGGATATGCTCGTGTTTCAAAACAGGAACGTGAAAAATGGGCAGAAATGATTGAAACCTACCTAACACAACGAACCGAACTTCGGGGTGTGGTTAATTTAATTGATGGACGTCATGAGCCAAGTGATTATGACATTCAAATGCGTGATTGGTTAGATTATTATAATATTCCTGTTCTCTATGTGGCAACAAAAGTAGATAAGTTGCCTAAGAGTAAATTGAAACAACAAAAAGAAATGTTACAAAACAAGCTAGAATTACAAGATAATGAAAAATTGGTAATGTTTTCCGCTAAAACAAAAGTTGGAAAAGATGAAATTTGGAATTGGATTGAAGATAGAATCAAAGCATAAAAAAATCAGCTGTTATTAACAGCTGATTTTGTGTTTACTTTTTTTCATTTCTTTTTAAAAATTTATTTCTTTTTTTAGTTTCTATCTCTTTATCATCCACATTATCTTTTTTCATAAAATCACTGCGTTGGTTATTTTTTGGATTGATTTTAGCAAATTTGTTGAGCATTTCATCTAAATCAGCTTGCTTGTTAATGTGTAGTCCCATTATATTCACTCCTTTTATTCATCATAGCAAAAAGTTATTTGAATGTCATTTGGTTATACAATAATGCGTAAATTAATTATAATTTAAATAGTAACACATTAGAAAGGAGGGACTTGATAATGGCATCTAAACATATCGAAGATAAATTGAAACTTTTACCTGAAAAACCTGGAGTTTACATTATGAAGGATGATAATGGTAAAGTTATTTATGTTGGTAAATCTAAAAACTTGAAAAATCGCGTTCGATCTTATTTTAAAAGTAAACAATATGGTAGAAGGGCTAAATTAGTTAAAAATATTGCTGACTATGAAACGATTATCACAACTACTGATAAAGAAGCTTTTTTACTTGAAATTACCTTAATTCAAAAATATCGACCTTATTATAATGTGCGTTTAAAAAATGGAAATGGTGGATATCCATACATTAAAATCACTAATGAAAAAGATCCACAAATGATGGTTACAAGTTATGTTAAAAAAGATGGTGCTTATTATTATGGTCCTTATCCGAATGTTTATGCAGCTGATGAAACGTTAAAGTTTTTGCAAAAAATGTATCCACTGCGCAGATGCCATGGCTATCAAGGACGGGCCTGTCTTTATTATCATATGGATCAATGTCTTGGAGCTTGTTTTAAAGAGGTTTCAAAAACTGAATATGATGAACAAATAAAAAAGATAAAATCATTTTTAAATGGAAATGTAGCAGCTGCAAAGAAACTAATTAAAGAACGAATGAATGTTGCTTCTGATAATATGGAGTATGAAAGAGCTGCTGAACTTCGTGATCAATTAAATTACATTCAGGCAACTGTTGAAAAACAAAAAATTATTTCACATGATTATACTCAGAGAGATGTTTTTAATTTTTATGCAGATAAAGGATGGCTTTCAATTCAGGTTTTCTATATTCGACAAGCACGATTGATGAAACGTGTTAAAAGATTATTTCCCATTTTAAGTACTCCTGAAGAAGAAATGACAAATTTCATTGTGCAGTTTTACAATCAAAAAGATCAGATTCAGCCACGAGAAATATTAGTACCAGAGTCTATTGATGCTAGTGTGATAACTGAGCTCACTGGCATTCCGGCACGTACTCCAATCAGAGGCCAAAAAAAGGCATTATTAAAGATGGCCCAAGAAAATGCCCAATATGTTCTTGATGAAAAATTTCGATTGATTGAAATGAATCATAGAAAAACTGTTGGAGCAATGGATGAGCTTAGTAAATCATTAAATTTGAAAAAGTTGAATCGAATAGAAGCATTTGATCATTCTCATATTGATGGTGCTGATTTAGTTTCAGCAATGGTAGTTTTTGAAGATGGAAAGCCAAACAACAAGAAGTATCGTAAGTATAAACTAAAAACAGTTGATCATGCGGATGAAGCTGCTAGTACTAGAGAAGTAATTCGTAGACGGTATACACGATTATTAAAAGAACATGCTGAAATGCCTGATTTGATTTTAATGGATGGTGGCGAAATCCAAATGAATGCCGTTAAAGATGTTCTTGAAAATGAATTGGGATTAGATATCCCAGTGGCAGGGATGGTTAAAAATAATAAACATAAAACAGCTGATTTATTATTCGGTGATAATGATAATCATGTTGATTTGAACCCTCAAAGTCAGGCTTTTTATCTTGTTCAAAGAATTCAAGATGAAGTACATCGTTTTGCAATTAGTTTCCATCATGATTTGCATAGTAAAAATTCTATGACATCTAGATTAGATAGTATTAAAGGAGTTGGACCTAAAACCCGTAACAAATTGTTACGAAGCTTTGGATCAATGAAAAATATTGAGGAAGCCAAAGTTGAAGAAATTCAGGAACTTGGCATTCCTAAAAATGTTGCTCAGACAATTAAATATACTTTTCAAAATTCCAAACCAGTGGCTAGGATGAGAAAAATGTAGTAAATAAGAACGGAGAAAATATGTTTGTAGATCAAGTAAAATTTAAAGTTAAAGCCGGCAAAGGTGGAGACGGAATGGTTGGATTTCGGAGGGAAAAATATGTTCCCAATGGCGGTCCTTCAGGTGGAGATGGCGGTCGTGGTGGAAATGTAGTCTTCAAAGTAGATTCTGGCATGAGTACCTTGATGGATTTTAAATACAAAAAATTATTTAAGGCTGAAAATGGCGGCAATGGTGGCAACAAAAAAATGACAGGAGCAAGTGCTGACGATTTAGTGATCAATGTTCCAGAAGGTACTACGATTTTAAATAATGAAACTAACCAGCCAATTGCAGATTTAACTAAGCCGGGTGACACGGTTGTAATTGCCAAGGGTGGTCATGGCGGACGAGGCAATGTTCACTTTGCAACCGCTAAAAATTCAGCCCCTGAAATTGCTGAAAATGGAGAACCAGGTGATGAATTAGAAGTTAACTTACAACTACGCTTGTTAGCAGATGTTGGCTTAGTTGGATTTCCTTCTGCAGGAAAATCAACGTTATTAAGTACAATTACTAGTTCAAAGCCTAAAGTTGCCCAATACCATTTCACAACATTGGTACCCAACTTAGGAATTGTTAGAAATGACGAGGGCAATGATTTTGTGATTGCTGATTTACCTGGACTAATTGAAGGAGCATCTAAAGGTGTTGGATTGGGATTTGAATTTCTTCGTCATATTCAAAGAACACGAGTTATTTTACATCTAGTTGATATGAGTGGAATAGAGGGAAAAGATCCTTATGAAGATTACCAAAAAATAAATAAAGAATTAGAAAATTTTGATAAATCCTTGTTGAAAAGACCTCAAATAATTGTGGCTACTAAGATGGATATGCCGGACTCAGAAGCAAATTTAGCTTTATTTAAAAAAGAATTATCCAAACATGATGACCAGCTTGCCATTAAAATTGACCCAATTTCTTCGATTACGCATCAAGGTTTAGACCAATTAATTCATGATACTAGTGATTTGTTGGAAAAAACTCCTAAATTCCCATTAGTTGATGAGAAAATGGATATGATAGATCAAGCTGAGGTAGTTTATGAAGCTGATGAAGCAGAAAAACCATTTAGTATCAATCGTGATGACGATGGAACATGGATTATATCTGGCAAACGAATTGAACGATTATTTCAAATGACTAATACTGAACACACCCAAAGTATGATGCGCTTTGCTCGACAAATGAGAGGGATGGGAATTGATGATGCCCTACGAGAAGCGGGAGCTAAAGATGGAGATGTGGTCCAGATTTTGGACTTTACTTTTAACTATGTAAATTAACAAAAAAGTAGTTAACAATTGTTAACTACTTTTTTAACCGAAAATAATCATATTTCCATTAATACGATAACCAAAAATTTTAGTTAAATTTGGAGTTTCTATAAAAAATGAATATATATTGTTTGTTTTGTTAGTTTTAGCAATGAATTCTCGAAGATTTAAGGGATTTTTATTTTCCTGACTAATAAAAATTATTTTATCTGAATTGAATTTAAGGTCAGTTACTGGGTTTATTTTTCCAGCACATTCAAGAAATAATAGATTTTCATGATTTAAATCTGCTGAAGAAACTTTAAATTCATTTAGTTTAATAATAATCACCTGATTTTCTATGTTTGTGGTATGCTACAATATAATTATATAGTAGGTTTTACGATTAAAATAATTTTAAGCTTCCTAAAAGGAACGGTAAATAATATGCAATTAGAGTTTTTTGGAACCGGTGCAGGAGTCCCCGGTAAGTTTAGAAATGTCTCCAGTGTGGCATTGAGATTATTAGATGAGATTAATCAAGTTTGGTTGTTTGATTGTGGCGAAGGTACTCAGCAGCAGATTTTACGGTCAACGCTGAAGCCGCGTAAAATTGATAAGATCTTTATTACTCATTTACATGGTGACCATATTTTTGGATTGCCTGGTTTACTATCTAGTCGGTCGTTTCAAGGTGGTAATGATCAATTGACAATTTATGGCCCAAAAGGAATTAAAGATTTTGTGCAAACGTCATTACGGGTATCGCAAACCAAACTTTCTTATAAAATAAATTATGTTGAATTAACTAAGCCTGGTATTATTTATGAAGGTAAAAAATTTACGGTAATTGCTGATCGACTTGATCATCAAATTGAATGTTGGGGATATCGGATTGTTGAACATGACCATCCTGGTGAGTTGATGGTCGAAAAATTAAAAGATGATAATATTCCAGCTGGACCAATTTATGGGCAGATAAAGCTAGGAAAAGAAGTTACTTTGCCAGATGGACGCCATGTTTTAGGTAAAAATTATATTGGTTCGCCGCAAAAAGGTCGAATTGTAACTGTTTTGGGTGATACTAGAAAAACTGCTAGTATTAAGGAACTAGCAAAAAATGCGGATATATTGGTTCATGAAAGTACTTTTGGCAAAGGAGAATCCAAGTTAGCACGGAATTATTATCATTCTACTAATGTACAGGCAGCTCACCTGGCTAATGATGCTGAGATACAAAAATTGTTGTTAACTCATATCTCTGCTCGTTATACTGCTAAAATGGCCCGTGAGTTACAAAAACAAGCTCGTGAAATCTTTCCTAACACAAAAGTGGTAAAAGATTTTGACTTAGTTGATATTCCATTTAAAAAAGAAGAGGAGAAGTAAAATGAAAAAACAATTTACAATAATTACAGGGATTATTCTTATAATTATTATGACCATTTTTGTATTATTAAATATGGAAGATACTGCTATTAATTTTGGCTTTACAACAGTTAAATTACCATTGATTTTAGTACTTCTAATTATGATGCTATTAGGTGCTTTGATTATCTTTTTATTTTCCTCAGTTAGTTCAGTTAAAGCTAATCGTAAAATGAAAACAAGCCAAAAAAAGATTGAAAATTTACAAGCTGAAATTCAAGAATTAAACAATAAGTTAAAGAACATTGCTGTTAGTGGTGAAAAACAACATCTTGAACAAGAACAAAGTATTTCACAAAAGAATGATACAGACCATAAAGCTCAAAATTAAAACTTGAAAGAAGGATATTGAGTGTTTTCTTCAAAATTTAATTGGAAGTTAAAACCTAATCTTGCTAAAACGGATCAAGTTGAAAAGTTATCTTCTGAACTAGGAATCACTCCGTTAGTAGCACAATTACTTATAAATCGGGGTTATACTGATGAAAACAAGATTAGACATTTTCTTAGTCCGGATACCTCAGATTTACTTGATCCTTTTTTGCTTCATGATATGGAAAAAACTATTACAAGGATTCAAAAAGCAATTGAAAATGATGAGCAAATAACGATTTATGGTGATTATGATGCTGATGGATTAACTAGTACTTCTATTCTTTATGAAACATTACTTGAAATTGGTGCCAATGTTAACTACTATATTCCTAATCGATTTAATGATGGCTATGGTCCAAACGTGAAAGTATTTAAAAAAATTATTGCAAATGGAACTTCTTTAATTGTAACGGTTGATAATGGAGTGTCTGGGTTTGAAGCAATTGAAAAAGCTAATGAACTAAAGTGTGATGTGATTGTTACAGATCACCATGAATTGCCTGAAAAACTACCAAATGCTTATGCAATTGTTCATGCTGATTTAAGTCCTGAGTATCCGTTTAAATATTTATCTGGAGCCGGGATTGCATTTAAAGTAGCGACAGCACTGAATGATGAGATTCCACAAGAACAACTTGATTTAGCTGCAATTGGGACAGTTGCTGATTTAGTTTCTCTTACAGGAGAAAATCGAGCCTTAGTGCAATTCGGCTTAAACGTAATTCATTTGACTGAACGTCCTGGATTAAAGGCACTTATTAAACGTGCTAAAATAAAGTTAAAAAATGTTGATGAAGAAGACATTGGATTTAAAATTGCTCCCGTCCTCAATGCGATTGGAAGGATGGGAGACGCTAATTCTGGTGTTGATCTTTTGACAACTACGGATGAGACAACAGCAGATAAATTAGCTAAAATAACTGAAAAGAAAAATGAACAACGAAAAGAAGCAGTTGTTCAAATTATGTCACAAGCTGAAAAGCAAGTTCAAAATGCAACTAACCAAAAGCGTAAGACACTTTTAATAGTTGGTAAAGATTGGAATGCAGGAGTTCTAGGAATCGTTGCTAGTAGAATTAAGGATAAATATAATAAACCGACCATCATTTTAACTCAAGATAGTGAAGGGAAATTTGCCAAAGGTTCTGGAAGAAGTATCGAAGGTTTTGATTTATTCAAGGCGTTAGCTACGGATCAGAATTTAATGACGGCATTTGGTGGTCATGAAATGGCGATTGGAATGACTATTCCAGTAGCTAATATAACTAAGATTGCTGATGTTTTTGAAAAAGCTGCTGATAATCAAAAATTATCATTTGCACAAAAGCCAACTTTGTTGATTGATTATCAAATATCTGCTGATGATATTAATTCAGATTTATACGATAATATTAATGTTTTAAGTCCTTTTGGTAGAGATAATGAAAAACCTGAATTTTCAATTAAACCTAATACTTTAATTGATGTTAAAGCTATTGGACAGGATAAGACGCATCTAAAGTTTTTCCTATTAGGTAGTAGACAAAAAATAGCAGCGATTGATTTTGGAATTGGAAAGCAGTTAAAAGAAATTTATCATCTTTCAAATAATTTAAAAGTGGCGGGGACACTTAACAAAAATGAGTTTCGTGGGCGAAACTCATTACAAATTATGGTAGATGATCTAACAATTGATGGTTGTATCGTTGAAGATAAACGAACTTCAAAATTAGTTCAACCAATGTTTTCTGAAACAGGAACTTACGTGTTTTTTAACCCTGCCAACAAAGAAAAACTTGAAAAATATTTAGGAAATGATTCACAAGCAATTTTGGCTAGTCAAGTTATTGAAAACAGTCATTATGAAAAAGTTTTTATAGTTGATTGTCCTGAAAAAGTAACTGATTTGCAAAAAATGCTTGAAAATTTAGATACTGAATTATTAGTATTATATTTGTACAAAAAAAATGGTATAAAACAAATAGGAATGCCAACTCGGGCACAATATGCTAAATTATTTAAATTTATTCAACTACGCCCAAAAGTTATGTTGCGCAAACAACTTGATAAAATTTCTAATACTTTAAAAATCAATAAAAATATGTTGATATTTATGTTTCAAGTTTTTGATGAATTGGGTTTTGTAGAAATTCAAAATGGAGTTATGAAAAAGGTTTTTAATCCACCACATCAAGATTTAAATAGTGCTCCGATTTATCAAAAACGTCAACAGGAGTTAGAAATTGAAAAACAATTATTAGATCTTAATCATGACGAATTTATTAAATTAATTCAAAATATTAATGACAAGTGATGAAAGGAAGTTTTTGTATGGTACTTAATTTAAAGGATTATGTAGCTAGTTATCCTAATTTTCCTGAACCGGGGATTTTATTTCGAGATATTTCCCCATTACTAGAAAATGGGCCAGCCTATCATCAAGCTACTAATGAGATTGTTGATTATGCTAAAAAATTAAATGTTGATGTGGTAGTAGGTCCAGAAGCCAGGGGATTTATTGTAGGTTGTCCAGTTGCGTATGATTTAGATATTGGTTTTGCTCCAGCACGAAAAAAAGGTAAACTTCCTGGTAAGACTGTCAAAGCAACTTATGGATTAGAATATGGTCAATCAGCATTATATTTACATGCTGATGCTATTAAACCTGGACAACGAGTTTTAGTTACTGATGATTTATTAGCAACTGGTGGGACCATTGCTGCTACGATTAAATTAGTTGAAGATTTGGGTGGCATTGTGGTTGGAACAGCATTCTTAGTTGAACTAATGGATCTTAAAGGCCGTGATAAAATTAAAAATTATGATGTTTTTAGTTTGATGAAATACTAAATAAATATATACTATTCAACTTGCAAATTTTTTTCATTAAAATTATAATTGAATAGTATTACTTTGGAGAGTTGGCAGAGTGGTAATGCACCGGACTCGAAATCCGGCGAACCGAGCTTATACTCGGCGCGCAGGTTCAAATCCTGTACTCTCCTTAATTATCATTTTTATTCTTTGCTATTTCTGTTTAAAACGTTGATTTAACGGAATTTCTTAAAATTGAATAGGGAATAAAATTTAAAAGTTTTTGCAATGAAAAGAGACACTAATTAATTTTAGTGTCTCTTTTCATTGTCTATTTTTATGATTGATAATTGTTTAATTATTATTTTTATGGCATAATAATAAGCAATAAATGAAGGAGGTGAATAATATGAATAACTATACTGGATTGCTTGAAACTGGTGACGGAAGAATTGTAAATCTCAACAATGCCAACTCGATTACTCCACGTGAAAAAGAAGGTAAAATTGTTTCATATCATGTACATTTTACTAACAACACTACTGAAGAAATTGACTTAGAAGCATTTGAAGATTTACGTAAACATGCTCTTAACAGTGATAACAAATAAGCACCATAGTTTCGAAAGACATAAAAACACTCTCTAGTTATTATATATAATGCTAATAACTAGAGAGTGTTTTTATATTATTAACTTTTAAAAATATACTTGCATTTGAATTACTTTACCAATTATTTTTCCAGGATTATCTTCATTTAAAATTATTGGATGGTATTTAGGATTATGATTATCAGGTACTAGTATAATTTCATTACCTTGATACTGAATTCGTTTTAAAGTTGTTTCGTTATCATTTAATAAGACAGCAGCAAGACTACCATTTTCAACTTCGTATTGTTGGTGAACCAAAACATAAGCACCATTTGGAATCGTTGGTAACATAGAATCTCCTCTACATTTTAAATAGAAGTTAACTCCATTTGGAATTGATTTTTTGAAGGTTGGGAGATACTCTTCGATATTTTCTTGCGCTACAATTGGTGTTCCACAAGCAATTTCTCCAATTACAGGAACATCAATCATCTTTTCATCATCATATACTTCAAGTTCATGATGATGAATATCTAATCCTGCCAATTTAAAAATATTTATTTTTGAAATTCGGAGTCCTTTAGCTAATTTTATAAGAGTAGCCGGTTTGGGAATATTAACTAAACCATTTTCAATTTGAGACAAATATGAACTTGACATCTTTGCTTGTAAAGCAGTTTGTCTAACTGAAAAACCCTTCTTATTTCTAATTGCTTTTATTTTTATTCCAAAATCATTATTCTTTGAATTCATTATTATACAAACCTTTCTTTCAATTTAGTATAACAGTAATGAATTGAAATTATTATGAAAATAGAAACAAAAAAATAAATTTGATTGAAAAACAGAAACGTTATGCTATAGTTATTCTTATAATGAAAGGAGAATCCTAATGATTAGTTTAAAATTAAAAGATCCAGAAAAAGTGAGAAAGACTGTTTCCATGGAAGGCTACTCAATCAATGGATTTGCAAAAAAAATTAACTCTAACCCTGGTTATATCGGTAAAATATTATATGGTAAAAAAGATCCTTATCCACCATTAGCAAAAAAAATTGCTGATGGATTAGGAGTAGAAATTAAGGATATATTTTTTTGCTAATTGTGTTCGAAAAACAGAAACAAGACTTTGCTTTTTCCATTTAGATTAATATCTAAATAAATGTTTTAACTTTCTTATTTAATTAAGACTTTCACATTAAAATTAATAATTTTTAAAGATAAATCAAAAAATAAATAAGGCTATATTATTGCTGATTTTTGGCAATTTTATAAATAAAATTCAAAAAAATATAGTAAAAACAATTGAAATTTGTGAAAAATATCATATACTTAATAATGTTTAATTCAATGAAAAGGAGTTGTAAAAGTATATGAAAGATAAAAAAAGTGGGTTACGTAATATTTTAAATCGATTAGAAGAATTTAAAATCGATGGATTTGGATTAGTTATTTATGCTATTTTAGTTATCATTCTTATAATGGTAATGTATCTTGGAATCTTACCTGAAGATAATACCAGTAACATTTTTGCTGCTTTATTTATAATGGTAGTTTTAGGAAATGTATTTTATTGGTTAGGTTCCCATTTACCAATTTTCAAAAGTTATTTAGGTGGTGGAGCTGTATTTGCATTATTTGCACCAGCATTAATGGCGATTACGGGTTTAATTCCAAAATCAACTATTAATGTTGTAGATAAGTTTGTTTCTGGCGCTGGGTTTGTTGATTTCTTCATTATTTCACTGATTGTTGGTGCAATTTTAGGAATGAATCGAAAGATGTTACTAAAAGCATCTGTCCGTTTTCTGCCAGTAGCATTTTTATCAATGGCAATTGCCTTTCTTGCAGTTGGAATAGTTTCAACTTTAATTGGTAAAGGATTTAATTATGGAGCATTATTTGTTGCATTCCCTGTAATGGGCGGAGGTATTGGAGCTGGAGCAATTCCACTTTCAAGAATCTATCATCAAGCATTTGGTGGCTCAACTGATTATTTATCAATGTTGATGCCAGCTGTTATTTTAGGAAACGTCTTTGCAATTATTGGAGCTGGATTAGTAAGTAAACTTTTTGCCAATAGCAAAGGAAATGGTCATGGTAAAATGATGCCTGGAAACTATGACAGTATTGCTAAAGAAGATATTAAAATTACATACCAAAAAATGGGTGTAGGTTTGATGGTTGCTACTGCTTTTTACATGGTTGCGTTAACATTAAATCATTTTATTCCTATGATTAATGAATATGCTTTTATTATTTTATTGGTTATTATTTTTAAAGCTGGTGGTTTGATTCCTAAGTACTATGAAGAATCAGCTGTTACTTTTAGTAATTCAATTACAAAGAATTTAACTCATGCTTTATTAGCTGGTGTAGGATTAACTAAGTTAGATTTACCTGTTTTAGGTCATTCATTGACTTGGCAATTTGTAATTCTAGTGTTGACTAGTGTTGTTGTTATTACGATTGCTGCCGGATTTATTGGTAAGTTATTTGGTCTTTATCCAGTTGAATCAGCTATTACTGCAGGATTAGTTAATAATTCAATGGGTGGGACTGGTAATATTTCTGTATTAGCAGCTTCTGATCGTATGAATTTAATTGGATTTGCTCAAATGGGTAATCGTTTAGGTGGTGCGATTATGTTGGTAGCCGCCGGGATTTTTATTTCAGTATTTGGTTAATTAAACTAATAATATGGGCACTTTTATTCTAATGAGAATAAAGGTGTTTTTATATTTTATTGCATAATTTTTTGAGAAAGAAGTTAGGTATGGTTCACAAAATTGGAAATCATATTTTTACGACAAAAGAGCATTTTAAAATGAAACAGGGTAAAATAGTTAGTTATTTATCAAATTCTGTAAAATGTCCTTATACTATTTATCAATATCAAGCACATCAAGTAAATGGCAGGATTCAATTATTACAAAAACCAGTAAAAATGTTTAATGTTAAAGATTCGCCAAATAGAAGAGCTGAATTTTTAAAAATATTGAACTCTGAAGGTATCAACTATGAACAAACAAAATTATTTTAAATAAAAACCACCAATTCAAAAATTGGTGGTTTTTATTAGGGAAAGTATTATTTAATTCTTAATATTGTAGATTTGTGATCCTAAATTGGTACCGTCAATGTTTTGTGAAGTTGAAGAAGTAATATTATTGTTATTAATTCCTTCACTAGCACTAACTGAAAGTGGATCACTATTATTCTTCAAAACATATACCATGGAGTTTTTAACAGTTTGATTTTTACCGATATTTTCTTGTGGATTTGATGGAATGGATTTATCAGTAAAATTTGATTTACTTAATTTTTGCTTATTTTGAGAAACTTTGAAGGTTGTATTCCAAGCTTCTTCGGGAGTCATATTTTTATTAGACGTATTTTTGGTGGTATAAAGAAAAACAACTAACGGATTAGGATTATTTTGACTTTTTTTAACGGTTTTAACGCCAGTAATTTTAATCGTTTTATCACTTAATTTCGCTTCATTATTTCTAAAAAATGACTCTGATGGCATTTTAGCTTTTTTAGAGTTATTTGTATTATTTTGCTTTGATGAGTTTTTATGATAACTTCCATCTAAAGAACAAGCTGTTAGAGCAAAAGTACTAACAATTATAAAACTTCCAACTAATAATTTTTTCAATGAAAACGCTCCTTATATTATATTTGATTTAATTGTACAACATAAAACGTAATTAATAAATGTAGCAAATGTTTGGATTTTATTGTTTATTAGTTTACAATTAGTACAAAAGATATGGTTGATTACAACTTGTATGTACACAATATCTTTAATTAGAATAACCGTAGGAGGTTTAATTATATGAAAGTTGCAGTAGTTGGTTCATCACATGGTGGTTTTGAAGCAGTTAGAGGTGTCTTACATGATTTTCCTAATGCAGAAATTGATTGGTATGAAAAAGGGGATTTCATTTCGTTTTTGTCATGTGGAATGGAATTATATCTCCAAGGAATTGTTAAAGACGTTAACTCTGTAAGTTATGCTACCATTCCGGGAATGGAAGAAAAAGGCGTTCACGTTAAAATTAATTCAGATGTTACTAACATTAATCCTGATGCACATACTATTACAGTTGTAGATGTAAATAACGGTAAAGAAAAGACTGAAAATTATGACAAATTAATTTTGAGTGTCGGTGCCGTTCCATTTCAGTTGCCAGTTCCAGGCAAAGATTTACAAAATATTTATGCAATGCGTGGACGTGATTGGGCAATTTTACTTAAGGAAGCAGAAGTAAAACCAGATATTAAGAATGTAACGGTAGTTGGTTCTGGTTATATTGGAATTGAAGCTGCTGAATCTTTTGCAAAAGCTGGAATGCATGTAACAATTATTGATTTAAACCCTAGTATTTTGGGGACTTATCTTGATCCTGAATTTACTGATATTCTAGCAGATAAACTTAAAAATGAAGGTATTGATATCCGATTAAATCAATCAGTTAAAGAATACATTGGTAATTCTGATAAAAAAGTTACTAGTGTTGTTTCAACCAATGGCGACTCATGGGACGCTGATTTAGTGATTGAAACTGCTGGAATTCGTCCCGCTACAGAATGGTTAGACGGAATTGTTGATCTAAACGAACGTGGTTTGATAAAAACTGATGAATATCAACAAACTAGCCAACCAGATATTTTTGCTGCTGGGGATGCAACCGAAGTAGAATTTGCACCAACTGGCAAAAAGCAACAAATTGCGTTAGCAACTAATGCTCGTCGTCAAGGACGTTCTGCCGCTCATAATTTGAATGAAAAGCGTAGAAAAACAACTGCAGTGTCTGGATCATCAGCATTGCATGTCTATGATTACAAATTTGCATCTACGGGAGTTAAGGACGTTACTGCAGATAAATGCGGTGTTAAAGTTGAATCTGTATTTGTAAAAGATACAAAGGTTCCACCATTCGTACCTTCTAATCATAATGCTGAGGTATATTTTAAATTAACTTACAATCCTGAGAACCGCGAAATCATGGGTGCTCAAATCATGTCAAAAATGGATACAACTGCTAATATGAATACAATTTCTCTTGCTATTCAACAACATATGACAGTTGACGATTTGGCTTATGCTGATTTCTTTTTCCAACCTGGGTTTGATCGTCCTTGGAATATTATGAATGTGGCTGCCCAAAAAGCTCAAGATAAATTAGACAAATAAAATTATCAATTAAAAACTTCAAGTTTATCTTGAAGTTTTTTGTTTTTCCTTTAAACTGGTGAATAAGTTAAAATTAAATTGTTCATTGAAATTAATCATTGAATAGTTAATAATTAACGATTATAAATTGAATTGTGCTGTATTGGGGGAATGGATAATCATGCCAAAATTAGACGAGAGATTAAGCGACACCTATAATCACGTTTTAACTAGTATTACACCATCACAAATCAGATCTTTTTCGAAAGAGATTAGCAATGTTCCTGATTTAATTAGTTTAAATGTTGGGGAACCAGGCTTTAACACACCAGAACATGTTAAAGATGCCGCAATTAAAAGTATTGCTGAAAATAAATCACATTATTCACCACAAAATGGGTGGAAAGAGTTAAGAGAAGTTATTAGTAACTTTTTATCTCAACGTTATGGAATTAATTATGATCCAGAGACTGAAATTACAGTAACTGATGGTGCAACTGAGGCCTTATCAAGTACTTTTCTTGCCACGGTAAATCCGGGGGACAAAGTATTAGTACCAATGCCAGCTTATCCTGCCTATACGTCTGTGATTGAAATGGCTGGAGGGGTTGTTGTTCCAGTTGATACTTCTGATGATAAATTTAAGTTAACTAGTGAAAAATTAATCCAAGTTTTGGATGAAAATCCAGATATTAGTGAAATTATTCTTAATTATCCCAATAATCCAACTGGTGTTGAATACACCGATGAAGAGTTAAAAGCATTAGCTAAAATTTTGCAAGACCGAGGAATTTTGGTTATTGCTGATGAAATATATAGTGAATTAACTTATGAACTTAAACATACATCAATTGCTGAGTTTATCCCAAATAGCACGATTGTCATTAATGGAGTTTCAAAATCACATGCTATGACTGGTTATCGTTTAGGATATGTAGCAGGACCAGCTGAAGCAGTTACTAACGTCAATAAGGTTCATGGGTATTTGGTTACTTCTCCATCTAACCCAGCTCAATATGGTGCAGTAGAGGCACTTGAAAATGGTGTTGATGACACTAAACCAATGTTGAAGGAATATCGTAAGCGTCGTGATTTGGTAACAAAGGAACTTAGAGAGCTCGGGTTTAAAGTTATTAGTCCTGATGGGGCATTTTATATCTTTGCTAAAATCCCAGATAAATACGGTGAAAATTCACGTGAATTTGCGCTTCGTTTAGCTAAAGAAGCTCATGTAGGAGTTACACCTGGTAGTGCTTTTGGTAAAAGTGGAGAAGGATATTTAAGACTCTCTTACGCCGCTGATATGGATCAGATTGAAGAAGCAATGAAACGAATTAATCAATTTGTTAATGAAAAAGGATAATAATAATCCCCTGAAAATTTAATTTCAGGGGATTATTATTATTTTGGTGCTTTAGCAATTAAAAGGTCGCCATTTGATAATTCTAAGCTGGAATCGAATCCATCTAAAAATTCAGTGGTATTTCTTTCTGGGAAGTCTTCACTAGTTCCATCAAGAAACTTAATCTCTAAAGCATATCCATCGGGACCTTGGTTGGTTAGAGTGATTAATTTAACTTGAATCTGACCATCAGTAACGGGGATTGTTTTTTCAATTGACGTCCCTGATTTTGGGAATTCAATATTAATTCTTTTCATAATTTTCACCTCATTTTTTAATACTAGTTAAATTTTAACAGGGTAGTAAATGATTTGCTAAAATAATAAACAAATGTAAAATTAAAATATTAGATTATTTCAATAAATGGAGTGATGAAATGAATATAGGAATTGATAAAATAGGATTTTTTACTCCTAATTATTATGTTAATATGGTTGATTTAGCTCATGCCAGAAATGAAGATCCTAATAAATATTTAATTGGAATTGGTCAAACTAATCAGGCAGTTATTCCGCCAACTCAAGATTCTGTAACCATGGCTGCAAATGCTGCTTTACAAATTATTGATGATGATAATCGGTCGAAGATTAGTTTAATAATTTTAGGGACTGAAAGTGGAGTAGATAATTCTAAATCAGGAGCCATCTATTTACAAAACTTATTGAGTTTAAACAAGCAGGCACGTGCTTTTGAAATTAAACAAGCTTGCTATGGAGCAACTGCAGGAATTCAAATGGCGAAAGATTTTGTTAATTTGCATCCTGATCAGCAAGCATTAGTAATTGGGTCAGATGTGGCTCGCTATGGAATTAATACCCCTGGAGAAGTAACTCAAGGAGGAGGGGCGGTTGCGATGACAATTGCTGCTGATCCACAAATTATGTCAATCAGCCAAAATAGTAGTGTTTATTCAGATGATATCATGGATTTTTGGCGACCAATTAATCAAACTAATGCACTAGTTGATGGGCACTATTCGAATGATATTTATCAAAAGTTTTTTAATATTACTATTCATGATTATTTACAAGAAAATAAGATGCAACTTGATGATTTAAAAGCAATTGTATTCCATTTACCCTATACCAAAATGGGATTAAAGGGTTTGCGAGAAATCTTACCAGAAGTATCAGAAACTAAGCAATCTGAATTATTACAAGAATTTGAAGCTAGTAGAGTTTATAATAAACAGGTTGGAAACTTATACACAGGATCATTGTATTTAAGTTTATTATCTTTATTAGATAATACTATAGATTTAAAATCAAATGATAAAATTGGGATTTTTAGTTATGGATCAGGAGCACAAGGAGAATTTTACACAGGTATTTTAAAGTCCAGTTTTAAAAATGAATTAAGAAAGCAAAAAGTTGAATCAATATTAAAGCAACGTAAGCAGTTAGATGTTTCTCAATACGAAGATTTATTTTTGCAATGGCCTAAAATTGACGCCGGTGATTTTGTACTAGATGTCACGAACGACAATGCTAAAGTTGTATTTTCTGGTGTAAATGGCAGTAAAAGACAGTATAAAATCCAAAAATGAGATTGACAGTTTTGGTTAAAACAACTATCGTATAAATAATAAGAATCTTTAAAAACGTCCAGAGAGGCGGTAAGATTTTAGTCGATTTAAAAATTTGATTGTGCTAAAAGACTGTCATCTCTGGATGACGGTCTTTTTTATTAGGAGGAGAAACAGCTTGCAAAAAAATGATGATATTATTTTAGATGTTAATGAAAAACCCAGTGGAATAAAATGGATTGGACTGTCACTGCAACACATGTTTTCAATGTTTGGTAGCACGGTGATTGTTCCATTACTAGTTGGGTTAAGTCCTAGTATTGCATTGTTTGCTTCTGGAATTGGCACTTTGCTCCATATTTTAATCACTAAAGGGAAGATTCCAGCATATATGGGATCAAGTTTTGCTTTTATCACACCTATGATAGCTTTAATGAAGACTACTGGTATTTCTGGTGTTCAACAAGGTGTCATTTCTGTCGGAATCGTTTATTTACTGGTAGCGATGTTAGTATGGATGTTAGGAACGAATTGGATTGATAAATTGTTACCAGCAATTGTAGTTGGACCAATCGTGATCGTCATTGGATTATCATTAGCTGGAAGTGCTGCTCAAGATGCAATGATGAAAAATGGAAGTTATAATTTAATGTATTTCATGATTGCATTGGCAACGCTATTTTTAGCTATCTTTTTTAATATGAAATTAAAGGGATTCTTAGGGATGATTCCAGTTTTATTAGCAATCATTGCTGGATATTTAATCTCAATGGCATGTGGACTAGTTAATATTCATGCTATTGCAACTGCTCCTTGGTTCAAAGTTCCTAATTTTCAAATCTTAGGAACTGAAAAAGGCTTTCATTTTGATTTCAATGCCATTTTAATCATGGCACCAATTGCTTTTGTGACGATGACAGAACATATGGGTCATTTAATGGTTCTTGGAGAATTAACTCATCGAAACTTTTTTAAAGATCCTGGATTAAATAGGACACTAGCAGGTGATGGAATGGCTTCGTTAGTAGCCGGAATTCTAGGTGGACCTGCAGTTACAAGTTACGGTGAAAATATTGGTGTAATGGCAATTACTAAAGTTTATAGCGTATATGTAATTGCTGGAGCAGCATTGTTTGCAATGGCCTTTGCCTTTGTGAATAAATTAAATGTTTTGATTATGCAAATGCCACTTCCTGTGATTGGTGGAATTAGTTTTCTGTTATTTGGTACCATTGCCTCTAGTGGGATTAAAATTATGATTGATAATCATCTTGATATGAATAAAAAACGCAATTTAATGATTGCTTCTGTGGTATTAGTAATTGGAGTTGGAAATGCTTATCTTCAATTAGGTCATTTTCAATTTACTGGAGTTGCTTTGGCAACAGTAATTGGAATTGTTTTAAATTTAGTCTTGCCAATGGAAGATAATGATACACCTCAAGCTGAAGAAACTGATGCAATTGACGCTGACACAACTGACACTCTTTAAAAAATAATTTTACACAATTAGATTCCTTGAAACGGCTAATTTTACAGTGATTAGCCGTTTTTTGTTACTTGGTTTTAACTTAATTTATATAGTGTAGATGGAAAATGAATAAATGTTTAGTTATAATGATAATACATACAAAAAATAAGTGAATTGGGAGATGCAATTGTGAAAAAGAAATGGCCGTTATTATTAATATTAGGATTAACAACGATTGTCTTAGCTGCTTGTGGTAAATCACAGAGTGAAACCAAAACTCCAGGAACTTTGACGATTGGGCTTGAGGGAACTTATGCACCATATGCTTATCGAAAAGATGGTAAGTTAACTGGTTTTGAAGTTGAATTAGCTAAAGACACTGCTAAGAAAATGGGAATGAAGCCTAAGTTTGTAACAACTGGGTGGGATTCCTTGATTGCTGGATTAAATTCAAATAACTATGATGTTATTTTTAATAATATGGCAGAAAATTCAAAACGTAAAAAGCAGTTTAGATTCTCAAAACCATACGTTTATTCTAAATCTGTGATTATTACCAAAAAAGATTCAAAAATAAAGAATTATAAAGATCTTAAAAGTCAAAAAGTTGCTGCTGGAACTGGAACAGATAATTGGAATAATGCTAAAAAAATGGGAAGTACTCCCGTTTCTTCTCCGGATTTTCAAACTTCAATGAATATGATTAATCAAGGTCGAGTCAGTGCTGCGGTCAATTCTCGTGAAGCTTTTGAATATTGGAAAAAGAGTCATAAAAATACGGATTTAACTTATAAAACTATTCCTAACAATGTGATTGAACCAGATGCTATTGCACCAATGATGAATAAAAATTCAAGTGCTTTAAATAAAAAGATGAATAAAGCTCTTGATGAAGAACGTCGTGATGGGACAATTAAGCGTTTGTCTATCAAATATTTTGGGACCGATATTACAAACAAATAGGAGCTAAATTGATATGTGGAACATCATCATTTCATCATTACCTAGTTTAATTGAAGCAATGCTTAAATATACGATTCCACTGGCATTGATTTCTTTTGTATTCGGGATGATTATTGCAATTGGCGTAGCATTAATTAAATTTTTAAATCCTAAAATTAATGGATTACTCTTAATTTTTTGGAAGTTAATTCGATTAGTAGCTAACTTTTATGTATGGGTTTTTCGTTCAACACCATTGTTAGTTCAGTTATTTATAATCTTTTTTGGACTTCCATCAATTGGAATTAAATTACCTCCTTTTACAGCTGCAGTAATTGGATTTTCATTAAATACTGGTGCTTATGGATCAGAGACGATTCGTTCAGCTTTGATGTCAGTAAGTAAAGATCAGTGGGATGCTGCTTATACACTTGGTTTTAGTACGCCACAAACTTTATGGCGTATTATTATGCCACAAGCATTTCGAATTGTTTTACCACCTTTGTCTAATGAGTTTATTGGACTTGTTAAAGATACTTCTTTAGCAAGTACAATTACGATTGCAGAAATGTTTCAGGTAAGTCAACAGATTGCCGCACAAAATTTTCAACCATTGTTGATGTATGTTGAAGTGGCAGCGTTATATGCCTTCTTATGCACAATTTTGAGTGTATTACAGCATTATCTTGAGCATCGTTCTTCAAAGTTTATTAAAGGGGACGCAAATTAATGTTAAAAATTAAAGATATCAAAAAAAGTTTTGGTAAAAAAGAAGTTTTAAAGGGCATTAGTACTATTTTTCCAGAGAAAAAGACAACTGTGATTGTTGGACCTTCTGGATCAGGGAAAACGACTTTATTACGTTCTTTAGATTTGTTGGTTAAACCTGATTTTGGAATAATTGAATTTGATGATTTGAAAATTAATTTTTCTGAACCTTTCACTAATAAAACTGCTAATGCATTACGTGATAAAACCAGTATGGTATTTCAAAATTGGAATTTATTTCCTAATCTGACTATTTTACAAAATATTACTGAAGCTCCAATATACGTTCAAAAAATTAACAAAACAGCGGCTAAAAAGCAGGCTCATGAGTTATTAAAAGAAGTTGGATTAAATGAATATGCTGATGCTTATCCGAGTGAATTATCTGGTGGTCAGCAACAAAGAATTTCAATTTGTCGGGCTTTAGCAGTTAAACCAGAGTATATTTTACTAGATGAACCAACAAGTGCTCTTGATCCAGAAATGGAAACGCAAGTGCTAGAAATGTTGGAACGCTTATCTGATCAAGGTCAATCAATGATTATGGTTACTCATAATATGCAATTTGCTAAAAATGCTGCTGATAAGATCTTATTTATTGAAAATGGAAAAGCAGATTTTGATGGCACCAAGGAAGACTTTTTTAGTACATCTGCTCCTAGAGTTAAAGAATTTTTGCATGGTATTTCATTAAATTAATAAAAAAACTACCTAAAATTTTTAGGTAGTTTTTTATATTTAAATTATGTCTAAATAAAAGCAATCATCGAAATTACTATAAATGAAATTAAACAGTAAAGTAATTTTTCTTGTCGTGAAAAAATTTGTATTCCATATGATACTAGGACTAATGCAATCAATAAAATATCTTTAAACAAAGGGAAGTTAGCCAAAACTAATCCAGCAAAGATAATAATACAGACTACATTAATTAAATCTGCTAATTCATGATGAAAAGTTAAATTAAAAAACAAAAAGTACAGCGTACATAAAATGCCAACATTCAAAACTACATTTTGATCTAAGTATTGTTGGTTCAAAAAATTAATAGCTGAAGTTGGAATTACAGAATTAACAATTGAAAAACAAAACAATCCATAATAATTTTTTAAATTCATATTTGGAATCATAATACAAATGTTGACAATTCCAATTAAGATGAAAGCTCCGATTAATGTTATAGGGAACCAACTAATTAACGCTAAAACAATTGGAATTATATTAACGCTGATTAAAATCATTGGATTAAATTTTTTTATAATACAATTTATAATACAAATAGATGATATTGACCAACAAATTTCACAAAGTAACATAAAAATGGATTTAAAAGAATTAAGTTGAAACAAATTGTTGTTAGCGGCGATATTCCAAATATAAATATTAAAAAAAATAAAGCAAATTATTTCAATTGCTATTTGTAACTTTTTAAAATAAACTAAATGATTTTCCATGTTTTTACCTCAATTGTTTTAATATTAGAATATTTTACAAAGTTATTCAACTATTTATTTTTTCTTAAATATGATAATATAGAATAGTTATGAGTGTATTCCCGATAGGATTCACATACTTTGTGAAGATGCCTTGTAACCAAAAATACTAGGGGGAATGAAGATGTCTGAAAAACATTTATTTACTTCTGAATCAGTTTCAGAAGGACATCCAGATAAGATTGCAGATCATATTAGTGACGCAATTTTAGATGCAATGTTAAAAGAAGATCCAAATGCTAGAGTTGCTTGTGAAACTTCGGTAACAACCGGGTTAGTATTAGTTTTTGGAGAAATTTCAACTACTGCTGATGTTAATATTAGAGAAATTGTTCGAAATGTGATTAGAAAAGTAGGATATGATAATCCAGCTTATGGTTTTGATGCTGATAATGTTGCTGTGTTGGTTTCAATCGATGAACAATCTCCAGATATTGCTCAAGGAGTTGATGAGTCTGAAGAAACTAGGAGTGGAGCAGATGATCCGTTAGATCAAATTGGTGCAGGTGATCAGGGAATTATGTTTGGTTATGCAATTGACGAAACACCTGAATTAATGCCATTGCCAATTTCTTTAGCTCATCATTTGATGCAAAAAATTGCTAAGTTACGTAAAGATGGAACTATTTCATATTTGAGACCTGATGCTAAAGCTGAGGTTACTGTAGAATATGATGAGAATAACAAACCATTGCGAGTAGATACAGTTGTATTGAGTACTCAGCATGATCCAGATGTTACGCAAGAACAAATTAAGCAAGATGTGATTGAAAAGGTTGTTAAGACAACTATTCCAGCTAAGTACTTAGATGATAAAACCAAGTATTTAATTAATCCAACTGGAAAATTTGTAATAGGTGGGCCTAATGGTGATGCTGGTTTAACCGGACGTAAAATTATTGTTGATACATATGGCGGTGCTGCTCATCATGGTGGTGGTGCATTTTCTGGTAAAGATGCCACTAAGGTTGATCGTTCTGCTAGTTACGCCGCTCGTTATATTGCTAAGAATATCGTAGCTGCTGGATTAGCTCATCGACTTGAAATTCAATTGGCATATGCAATTGGGGTCGCTGAACCAGTATCAATTGAAGTAAACACTTTTGGGACTTCTAAATATTCAGATGAAACTTTAATCAAAGCAATTAGAAAAACCTTTGATTTGCGTCCAGCTGGAATCATTAAAATGCTTGATTTAAAACGACCAATTTATGAACAAACTTCTACATATGGTCACTTTGGAAGAACAGATGTTGAACTACCTTGGGAACAAACAGACAAGGTTGAAGCATTAAAGAAAAATGTTAAATAAAAAACGACCTTAGTAGGTCGCTTTTTTATTCTGAATGATTAGGGGATAATTGAATGACGAAAAAAAGGAAAACAAATGTACAAGTCGTGACATTTGCTTTATTTATTGCCACTTTTATGAGTGCGGTAGAAGGAACGATTGTTTCAACTGCTATGCCAACTATCGTTGGTGATCTTCATGGGGTTTCTTTAATGAATTGGGTATTTTCCATTTTTTTGTTGACAAATGCAATTGCTACACCGATTTATGGTAAATTAGCTGACCAATTAGGTCGAAAAAAAGTGTTTATTTTTGGAGTTTTGGTTTTTACCATTGGTTCCATGTTTTCTGGATTGTCAGATAGTATGGAAATTCTGATTATTTGGCGAGCAGTACAAGGAATTGGAGCAGGAGTAATTATGCCAGTTTCTTTTACGATCGTTGCTGACATGTATTCATTTAAAAAAAGAGCAGGTGTCGTGGGTTTATTGGGATCAGCTTGGGGAATTGCTTCAATCGTAGCTCCGCTGTTGGGTGGATTTATTGTAGATAATCTTTCCTGGCATTGGATTTTCTTTGTAAATGTACCGATTGGATTATTGACTATTTTTTTAATTAGTATTTTTTTGTTTGAACCCAAACAAAAGCGAACCGGGAAAATTGATTACGGCGGCGTAATCTTAATTGCTATCTTTTTATTATCTGTAATGTATATGTTTCAGATTATGGGTGAAAGCCCACTTAATTTATGGTTAATTGGTTTGTGTTTATTTATAGCATTTATAACCGGATTTTTATTTATTAAACAAGAACAAAAAACTAGTGATTCAATTATTCCAATGGATATGTTTAAAAATCGAACTTTTGTAACACAAAATTTAATTGCGGCTTTAATTAGTGGTTTTATTTTTGGATATGAGGTTTATCTTCCTGATTGGACACAAGGAATTTTAGGATTGAAAGCAACAATGGCAGGATTTGCTATCACTCCTAGTTCAGTTTTATGGATGTTAGGATCATTTTTAACTGGCAAATTAATTGTTAAATATCGCCCCCAAACAATTACTAATGTTAGTTTAATTTTGATTGCATTTGGGGCAACTATGTTAACAATCCTACCAATTTCAACACCGTTTTTTATTTTCTTTATTATTTCAGGAGTCATGGGAATCGGTTTTGGAATTTGTATTACAGTATCTTCAGTTACGGTTCAAAACGAGGTGTCAAAAGATCGGATTGGGGTTGCTTCATCTTTTAATACTCTTAGTCGAACTTTAGGTCAAACTCTAATGATTTCAGTTTTTGGCATTGTGATGAATAATACAATGGCAAATGGAGTTTTAAAACATCATGGAACTAGCATGAGATTAATGGACCAATTAATTAATCCTCAAACTGCAGTCAAGATTAATAGCAAGTTATTGCCAATTCTTAGAAACATTTTGTATACAGCAATTCACCATGTTTTTGAGGTTGCATTGTTATTGGTTATTGCCGCATTTGTAGTTAATTATTTTGATAAACCAAAAAAGAAAATTTAACGTTTTTGAATAGCCAATAAAATTGGAGGTTCATGAATTTGATTAATGAATTGATATTGTAAAATATTGTATTCGGATTGATTGATATTTTTTGCAAAATCAATTACTTGTTCTTTTTCTTGTTTTCCACCAGGATGTCCGTAATAGATTACAATTATAATCAAACCATTTTTTTGTAGTAGTTTCATACTGCTCTTAATTGCTGTAATGGTAGTTTTTCCTTTAGTAATAATAGAATGATCGCCAGCAGGTAGATAACCAAGATTAAAAATGGCTGCGGCAATGGGTTTATCAATATATTTTTCGATATTTTCATGACTATCATGAATTACCTTGGTCTGTAAATCACAATTATTTTTATTAACTAAATTTTGTGTTGTTTTAATTGCAGCGGTTTGGATGTCAAAACTATAAACATGGCCTTTTTTTCCAACTAGATTAGCAAGAAATAAAGTATCATTTCCTTTTCCAGCAGTTCCATCAATTACTGTATCATTTTGCTTAATGGTATCTTTTAATAAAAGATGACTAAAATTTAATGCTGATTTTAATTTCATATTGAATTACCCTCTATAAACAACTATATTATTTTTAATAAAGCTATTATACCAACAAAATTGCTTGTTATTTTTTCAAAAGTTTGATAAAGTTACTTTTAATGAAATATATAAATTGTAGATACGAATTAGTAGATATTATACTGTTTAACAGAGACTAAGTGGCTGGTGTAAGCTTAGAAACAGATAATTTTGAACTTCTCGTTGAATTTTAACAGAATTTAGTATGTTAAACGTATTCCGCGTTAAGGATCATTGAGAGTCTCTTTATTGTAAAGAGAAATTTAGGTGGTACCGCGGAACGTCGTCCTATAGAATTATGTAATTCTATGGGATTTTTTTATTGATTACGTTAAGGGGTGGAATATTGTGGCTTATAATCATGAAAAAGTAGAACAAAAATGGCAAAAATATTGGGAAGAAAATAAAACTTTTCGAACAAGTGATAAACAAGAAAAAGAAAAATATTATGTATTAGATATGTTTCCTTATCCTTCTGGTCAAGGTTTACATGTTGGTCATCCTGAAGGCTATACAGCAACAGATATTATGGCTCGGTTTAAACGGATGCAAAATAAAAATGTACTTCACCCAATTGGGTGGGATGCTTTTGGTCTTCCGGCTGAACAATATGCTATGAAAACCGGACATAACCCTAGAGAATTTACACATGAAAACATTACTAATTTTAAACGTCAGATTAAATCACTTGGTTTTTCATATGATTGGGATCGTGAAGTAAATACTACAGACCCTAAATATTATAAATGGACTCAGTGGATTTTTGAACAATTATATAAAAAAGGCTTAGCATACGAGGATGAGATTGAGGTAAACTGGGCTCCCGATTTGATGGGAGGTACAGTTGTTGCCAATGAAGAAGTTGTTAATGGTAAAACAGAACGGGGGGGTTATCCTGTTTATCGAAAACCAATGAAACAGTGGGTTTTAAAAATCACTGCATACGCTGATCGTTTGTTAGATGATTTGGATGATTTAGATTGGCCTGAAAGTATTAAACAAATGCAACGAAATTGGATTGGTCGTTCAGTAGGTGCAAGCGTTAAATTTAAGGTTGCTGAAAATGAGAATCAAGAGATTGAAGTATTTTCAACTAGAGCAGATACATTGTTTGGTGCTTCATACTTGGTACTAGCTCCTGAAAATCCAATCGTTGATCAAATTATGACACCAGAACAAAAAGAAGCAGTTGAAAAATATCGTGCTAAGATTGCTTCTAAATCAGATTTAGAGAGAACTGATTTAAATAAAGATAAATCCGGTGTTTTCACAGGTGCTTATGCGATTAATCCAGTAAATGGTAAACAAATTCCAATTTGGATTGGTGATTATGTTCTTTCTTCTTATGGAACAGGTGCAATTATGGCCGTTCCAGCTCATGACCAACGAGATTATGAGTTTGCCAAAAAATTTGATTTACCAATTATCCCTGTAATTAAAGGGGGAGAGATCAGTAAAGAAGCTTATACTGGTGATGGCGTTCACATTAATTCTGGGTTTCTTGATGGTCTTGGTAAACAGGAAGCGATTGACACAATTATTAAATGGCTTCAAGACCATCATGCAGGAGACAAAAAAGTTAATTATAAGTTGCGTGATTGGATTTTTTCTCGTCAACGTTATTGGGGAGAACCCATTCCAGTTATTAACTGGGATGATGGGACTAAATCTTTAGTTCCAGAAAAAGATTTGCCACTTAGATTACCTAAAACTGATAACTTAAAACCTTCAGGGACTGGTGAGAGTCCATTGGCTAATTTGGATGACTGGGTAAATGTAACTGATGAAAATGGACGTCATGGTAAAAGAGAAACCAATACTATGCCTCAATGGGCAGGGAGTTCTTGGTATTATTTGCGTTACATCGATCCAGATAATGACAAAATGATTGCTGATCCTAAGAAGTTAGATTATTGGCTTCCAATTGATTTATACGTTGGTGGAGCTGAACATGCAGTGTTGCATCTGCTTTATGCACGCTTTTGGCATAAATTTCTATACGATTTAGGCGTAGTTCCTACTAAAGAACCGTTTCAGAGATTAGTAAATCAAGGAATGATTTTAGGAACTAACCATGAAAAAATGTCAAAATCCAAAGGTAATGTGGTTAATCCTGATGATATTGTTAATGAATACGGAGCTGATACACTCCGTTTGTATGAGATGTTTATGGGACCTTTAACTGAATCAAAACCCTGGAGTACGGATGGAATTGTTGGAGCTAACCGTTGGATTAAACGTGTATGGCGGATGTTTTTAAATGATGATGATACTTTGAGTAACATGATTGTTGAAGATAATGATGGTTCGCTTGATAAAATTTATAACCAGACTGTAAAGAAAGTTACAGATGACATTGAAAACATGCGATTTAATACAGCTATTTCTCAAATGATGGTTTTTGTGAATGAGGTTTATAAGGTTAAAAAATTACCTAAAAAGTATGCTGATGGATTTATTAAACTACTGTCACCAATCACTCCGCATATTGGGGAGGAAATTTGGCAAAAATTAGGTCACAAACAACCGATTGATTATACTGAGTGGCCTAAGTATGATGAAAACAAACTACAAGACACTAGTTTTGAAGTAGCAGTTCAAGTTAACGGGAAAGTTCGTACGCATTTAACTGTTAATGTTGATACATCAAAAGAAGAAGTTCAAAACTTGGCACTTGCAGACGAAACTGTAAAAGGCAATTTACAAAATAAGACAGTTAAAAAAGTAATTGTAGTTCCAAATAAACTAGTTAATATTGTTGCTAAGTAGTTATGTTTTATGAATTTTGAGGTGAAAGTAGGTTAGATTTTTGGATAACAATTTTGAAGATAATGAAATTGAAGAAGAAACCGAGTTTGCGGATTCTGAAAAAGCTAAAGGACAGATGTTGAAAGGATCTGCCTGGATGACGATTGGAAGTATTTTATCTCGGATTCTGGGAGCTTTATACATTATTCCCTGGCGTTTAATTTTCGGAGTATCATTATTTCCGATTGCTAATTCGCTCTATACCCAGGGATATAATATATATAGTTTTGTTTTAATTGTTGCAATTGCAGGAATTCCATCTGCGATTGCTAAGCAAGTTGCTCATTATAATGCATTAAATGAGTATGGAGTTGGAGTTAAATTATATAAACGTGGCCTAGTCTTAGCAATAGTGATGGGAGTTCTTAGTGCCTTGATTCTTTGGTTTGCAGCTCCCTTTTTAACTAATGGTGATGATAATGTTATTCCTGTAATTCATTCATTGTCGTTAGCAGTTTTAATTATTCCAACTATGAGTTTAACAAGAGGTTATTTTCAAGGTTATCAAGATATGGCGCCTTCAGCTATTTCACAATTTGTTGAACAACTGGCACGAGTAGTATATATGTTGGTATCAGCATTTGTGGTTTTGGATATTATGCATGGTAATTGGGTTACTGCAGTTTCTCAATCGACGTTTGCTGCTTGTGTTGGTGCAATTTTTGGTTTCTTAATTTTGGGTTGGTACTATTGGCGACGTCGATCATACTATCGTGGACTAGTGGCAAACAGTAACAATAAATTAAATGTACCTACCAACCAATTGTATAAAGAGATTATTAGTCAGGCGACCCCATTTGTAATTTTAGGGGCTGGAGTAACTATTTTTTCCTTGATTGATCAGTTTACTTTTTTCAATATTATGCGAATGGCGACTAATTTTTCTGAAAGTACATTACAGGTTAACTATGCAATTTTTGCTGGGAATGCTAACAAGTTGACTATGATTGTAGTTTCTTTGGCTTCTTCATTAGCGATTGCAGTTGTTCCATTACTTTCAGAAGCATATACTAAGAAAAATAAAAAAGGAATGCGTGATCAATTTTCAAATACATTGATATTGTTTGAATTTATTATGATTCCAGCTGCTTTAGGAATGGCAGCTATTGCAGGTCCTTTAAACCGAACTTTTTATGGAACATCAAACATGGATTTCAGTAGTAATATATTGGCATTTTCTGCCATTGAATCAATTCCAATTGGATTATTTGTAGTTGTTTCAGCTGTTATGCAAGGTGTCTCACAAAACAAACGAGCAGTTAAATACTTTGTGATTGGTGTCATTGTTAAATTAATCACGCAATTTCCATTGGTTTATGCTTTTGGTGCATTTGGAACTTTGATTTCAACCATGGCTGGCTTCATTGTTGCTAATGAATTAATCATTTATTCTTTAAAAAAATCTTTTGGTATTCAAGAAGAAAAGATTGGCAATTTTACGGCTAAGATTTTGTTTTATTCATTGGTTATGTATTTTGTAGCATTAGTTGCAGTTTATGGATTGAATTTTTTACTTGGTTTCATTGTTAATCCGTTCAGTTCAATGATGAGTTTGGTTGTAACTGTTATTGCTGCTTCAATAGGTGGCTTTGTTTATATGTATTTATCATTAAGAAGTCGAATAGCAGATGAAGTTTTAGGTAAACGGGTACAAAAAATTAGAGATATATTGCATATTAGTTAAATTTATAAAATAAAAAGAGTTGAAACCAATTTGGTTTCAACTCTTTTTAGGCTTCATTATCTTTCATAAATTTAGGTAAAAATTCTGAAATTTGATGTGGTAACACAACATATTGTTTTTTTGCTAAAATATCAGCAATTTTACTATGAGTATAAACAGCTGCTAAAACCGCATTTTCTGTATCTTTAAATTGTGCAACAAATCCACCAATGATTCCTGCTAATGTATCTCCCATTCCACCAGTTGCCTGGGCAGGAGTACCAGTAGTATTCTGATATACTCCATTTTTAGTGTAAACTTGAGTTCGGTGTGACTTGACTATCACAATTGAATTTTTGAAGAGTTTTTTATAAGCAATTAAATTATTTTTTTCTGTTTGATCTTTAATTTTAATCCCTGATAAACGCTGCCATTCCATTTGATGGGGTGTAAAAATTAATTTTGTTTTTGGGAGTTGTAACTGATATTTTGCGATTAAATCGATTGCAGATCCATCAATAATTAAAATTTGATTTGGATTCACAGTCTTGAGAACGGTTTTTAAAATTGTTAAACCATTTTCGTCTGTTCCTAATCCGGTGCCAATTGTAATTACATTCATGTTCTTAATTAAATCAATCATCTCAGTAGTGTTTTTATAATCAGCAAACATGGCTTCTGGAAGCCAAGAATGCAGGCTTGATTGATTGCTTTTGTCAGTTAGTGTAGTTGTTAGTCCAGCACCTGAATAAACCGCACCTAAGGAGCTCATGATAATTGCACCGCCAAAGTTTTGGTTTCCTCCTATCAGAGCAATTTTTCCATAGGTTCCTTTAAAACTGTTATCTGGTCTGACTTTAATTGTTTCTTTTAAAATTGATTGTTCGATTTCTTTCATTATCCGTCACCTCGGGGTCATTATATCATGATCTGAATTTCATTTATGCTAAAATTAATGTATTGAAAGGATGATTTTAATGATTGATTGGAAAAATGAAGCAAAAAAATATGAGAAAGATTACTTATCAGATTTAAAAGATTTAGTAGCAATTGATAGTTCTAGAGATATTGAACATAGTACTGACGAGTTTCCTTTAGGTCCTGGTCCTGCTAAATCTTTAGAAAAGTTTTTGGCAATTGCTAAAAGAGATGGTTTTGTAACTAAAAACATTGATAATATTGTTGGTTATATTGAATTTGGTACTGGTGATAAATATTTTGCAATGTTAGGACATGCAGATACAGTCCCTGCTGGAAAAGGTTGGGATACAGATCCATTTCAAATGACCATTAAAGATGGAAATGTAATTGGTCGAGGGACTTCTGATGATAAAGGTCCAGCATTAGCTGCTTACTATGGTTTAAGAATGTTAAAGGACAATAATATTATTCCTGATTTGAAGATTAGATTAATCATTGGAACTGATGAAGAAACTAATTGGACAGGAATGAAACGTTATTTTGAAGTAGAGCCTGCACCTGAAATTGGGTTTTCGCCAGATGCTGAATTTCCTTTGATTAATGGTGAAAAAGGTAATGTAACTTTTGAAACTGAATTTAAGGGTCAAGAGTTACCGGGGGAAAATAGTTTAATATCATTTAACGCTGGTTTAAAAGAAAATATGGTACCGCGTGATGCTGAGGCAATTATTGATACTAAAGATTGCAAACAAATTGCTTCTAATTTTGAAAATTTTCTGTTAAATGTCCCAGTAACTGGAACTTACGAAATTAATAATCAACAAATTAAATTAGAAGTGGTTGGTAAAGCTGCGCATGGAATGGAACCTAAAAATGGAATTAATGCTGGAACATATCTTGCATCATTTTTACATCAATATAAATTAGATGAAAGCGGAGAAAATTTCATTGGTTTTATTGCTGATAAATTACAAAATGACTCTAGAGCAAATAAACTTGGTCTAAAATATACTAATGATATTATGGGCGATTTAACCATGAATGTTGGTATCATGAATTATGATACTCAAAATGGTGGAATGGTGAATACTAATTTTAGATACCCTAAAGGTGTTACAGTTAAAAAAATCCAACAACAATTACAAGACAATACTGCTTATTATGGCGGTAATGTTAAATTGATTGGTGACATGATACCTCATTTTGTTAGTCCAGATGATCCTTTAGTTACAACATTAATGAATATTTATAAAACACAAACTGATCAACAAGCTGCCCAACCAGAAGTTGTGGGTGGGGGAACTTATGCCAGAATGATGGAGCATGGAGTTGCATTTGGAGCATTATTTCCAGGTGCAGAAGATACTATGCATCAGGCTAATGAATTTCAACCAATTAATGATTTATTATTAGCAATGTCAATTTATGGTCAAGCCATTTACGAATTAACAAAATAAATATTTTTGTTGACAGTTTTTTTAAATAGTTATATATTAATTCCATTAGGAAACGAGCTGTTAAATAAAAAAACGGAAAAGTTGAGTATAAATTGGAATGTCTTAGAGAGTCTCGATTTGGTGAAAAGAGATGGCTGGAAGGTTTAGAAGATGGGCTTGGAGTTTTTATTAGTGAAGATTAAGCTAATAACGGATTTGTAGTCGTTACTACTACAAGGTTATACGTTATTGTGTAACTTACTGAGATTAATTTAGCGATAAATTAATAAATTAAGGTGGTAACGCGGGAACATCCGTCCTTTTATAAGGGCGGGTGTTTTTTGTATGAAATGAAAGCAGGTAGAATTATGAGAATTAAAAAGAAATATGTAATTGGAATTGGATTGTTAGTTATTTTACTTTTTTTAGGTTATTTAAGTTTTGGAAAACAAGCAACTCAAAACAAAAATACGATTACAGTTGGAATTATGGCCGGATCAAAATCAGAACAAGAAATTTGGGACTCAGTTGCTAAGACTGCCAAAAAAAGATATGGACTTCGAATTAAATTTCAAAGATTTACTGATTATAGTCAACCAAATGCAGCATTATCAAGTAATAATATTGATGTAAATGCATTTCAAAATTATCCTTTCTTAGATATCTGGAATCAAAAAAATCATACTAGCATTGTTCCAGTCGGTGATACAATCATTGAACCAATGAGAATTTATTCTTATAAGAACCAAAGTATTGTTAAAATTCCCACTAAATCAACTATTACAGTTCCTAATGATGCTAATAATGAGTCACGAGCTTTATTTGTGTTACAAAGTGCTGGTCTGATTAAAATTAAGTCTCATACAAACTTAGCAACTACTAAAGATATTATTAAAAATGATAAAAATTTAAAGATTAAAGAAGTTGATGCTAGCCAAACTGCACGTTCTTTAAATGATGTAGAAGCAGCTGTTGTTAATGGTAATTATGCGCAAACTGCTAATTTGAATCCTAGAAAAGCAATTTTTACCGAACCTTTAAAAAAGGATTCTCATAAATGGATCAATTTTATTGCATCAAATAAAGAAAATCGGAATGATAAAAAGATCAAGGAATTAGTAAAAGCATATCAATCACCTGAAACTGCCAAAGTTATTAAAAGAGTATCTGGGGTAAACCAGCTTCCAGCTTGGAATTTAAAGCTTAAATAAAGGAGAAGGAATTTTGGAAAAAGCTAAAAAAATAAAAATTTTACAAGATTTAGTTCGAATTAAATCTGTTAATGGTAATGAACTTGCAATTGCTAAATATTTTTCCAATTTATTGCAAGAATATGGAATAAAAAGTAAAATTATCCCTTTAAATGGGAATGATCATAGAGCTAATTTGATTGTTGAAATTGGGAAAAATAACAATCGAGTTCTTGGATTTACTGGTCACGCGGATACAGTAGCAGTCGTAAATGAAAATGATTGGGATTTTCCACCTTTTGCTGGGGTAATTAAAGGTAATCGTTTATATGGACGTGGAGCAGCTGATATGAAAAGTGGACTAGCAGCTGAAATAATTACCTTAATCGAACTAGTTGAAACTAATCAAGTTCCAGATGGTAAAGTCAGAATGATTATGACGGCTGGAGAAGAATTTGGAGCGCCTGGAGCTCATCAGATCCCAAAAGAATTTATTAAAGATTTAGATGCCTTGGTAGTTGGAGAAGCAACTGATGGAAATATTACTTATGCGCATTCTGGTAGCTTGAATTATCGAGTAAAAAGTAGCGGAAAACCCGTTCATAGTTCTACACCTGCATTGGGAATAAACGCGATTCAAGGGTTGGTTGAATTTATTAATGTTGAGACAAAAATATTTGAGGATGCTGATAAAGATACTATTTTAGGAAATGTTCAACATAGTGTAACGGTGATTAAGGGTGGCAATCAAATTAACACCATTCCAGCAGAAGCTTCCCTTCTTGGTAACGTGCGTCCAACACCTAGTTTTAATAATAAACAAGTAATAGCTTTACTAAAGCAGAAAATCGCTGAAATTAACGAACAAACAAATTATCAATTGAAGTTTGAACTTTTACACAATTTTTATCCAATTTATACTTCTCAAGATAATGGTTTTGTGCAAACTGCTCTTGATATTTCCAGCGATATTTATCAGAATCGAAATATTAAATTAATTGTTGATAATGGGGCTAGTGATGCAAGTATATTTGTGCAAAATAACCCTCAAATGCCAGTAATTTTGCTTGGACCCGATAAAGAAGGATCTTCTCATCAAATAAATGAACATACTACAATTAGTAGTTATTTGGACACCATTAAAATTTATAAAAATTTAATTTTAAATTATTTTTCTAAAACAATTTAACTATTTACCTGTGGATTTTGTAAATTAATTTGATGATTCTTGACATTTTCACGTGTGTTCATTATTATTAAGAATAGATTAAGTAAAAGGCGTACTTTAAATCAATCCTGAGAGATTGACAAGCTTAGTAATATGATAAAATAAGTGAACTTTGTCTTTCACTAAACATATTTAAAATTTACATTTCAATTAATCGTTTCCAGTGAGAAACCAATTGAGTTAATAAAGATATAATCAATTTGGCTACTTACTAGAAATTTTAGTAAGTAGTTTTTATTTTACTTAAAATATTTTTGCTAGTTAATGTTGTTTTTATAACATAAAGAGGGGTAAATAATGAAAAAAAGATATTTGTTATTAGAAGATGGGAAGATCTATACTGGCGAAGCTTTTGGTGGAAAACAAGAATGTACTGGTGAACTTGTATTTAGTACAGGGATGTCTGGATATCAACAATCAATTACAGATCAATCATATAATAATGAAATATTAATGTTTACTTATCCTCTCATTGGTAATTATGGAATCAACCGAGATAATTTAGAATCTACCAAGCCAACTTGTAAAGGAGTAGTAGTAAGCGAAGTTGCTCGTAGAACTGCTAATTGGCGAATGACAATGTCGCTTTCAGAATATTTAGTTCAACAGGATATTCCTGGAATTAGTGGGATTGATACGCGTGCTATTACAAAACATATTCGCGAACACGGTGCTATGAAGGCATCCATTTTAAATGAGATTAAAACTGATAGTTTAGAAACATTGAAAAAAACAACATTAAATCCAGAAGTAATTAAAGAAAGTGCAACTAACAATGCGTATACAGCTCCATCAGTTGGTAATCGTGTGGTTGTAATTGATTTTGGTTTAAAATATTCTATTTTACGTGAATTATCGAAACGAAATTGTGATGTCGTAGTTTTACCCCCAACTGCTACTTTGCAAGATGTAAAAGAAATTAATCCAGATGGAGTAATGCTTACTAACGGTCCCGGTGATCCGATGAACATTCCAGTTTCAACATTGAAAATGATTCGTGATGTTGAACAGGAATATCCAATTTTTGGAATTTGTATGGGTCATCAATTATTTGCACTCGCCAATGGTGCCACTACCACTAAAATGAAGTTTGGTCATCGTGGTTTTAATCATCCAGTTCGCAATCTTGAAACTGGACGAATTGATTTTACGTCTCAAAATCATGGTTATACAGTGAACCGAGATTCTGTAGCATCTACAAAATTGGAAGTAAATATGGAAGAAATTAATGACCATACGGTTGAAGGGTTAAAGTATCCAGGTAAAGCTGCATTTTCAGTCCAGTTTCACCCAGATGCAGCACCTGGTCCTCATGATGCTGATTATTTATTTGATGATTTTATGAAATTAATGGATGAAAATAAAACAAAACATTCGAGAAAGGTAGTTGAATAATGCCAAAACGGACAGATATAAAAAAAATTATGGTAATTGGATCAGGTCCAATTATTGTTGGGCAAGCAGCTGAATTTGATTATTCTGGGACCCAAGCTTGTTTATCTTTAAGAGAACTAGGGTATAAAGTTGTTTTAGTAAATTCAAATCCAGCTACCATCATGACGGATAAAGAAATTGCTGATCAAGTTTACATCGAACCATTAACATTGCCATTTGTGTCTCAAGTATTAAGAAAAGAACGTCCAGATGCAATTCTTCCAACATTAGGTGGCCAACAAGGACTAAATATGGCGAAAGAGTTATCTGATTCAGGTATTTTAGATGAATTAAATATTAAATTATTAGGTACTGACCTAAAAGCTATTAACAAAGCTGAAGATCGAGAAGAATTTCGTCAATTGATGCGTGATTTAAAACAGCCGGTTCCCGAGTCTGCAATTGCCAATACCGTTGACCAAGCGGTTTCTTTCGCTAGTAAACATGGATATCCAGTAATTGTTAGACCTGCATTTACAATGGGCGGAACTGGGGGCGGAATTGCCAATAATGAGAAGGATTTACGTGAAATTGCTGATAATGGATTATCTTTATCGCCAGTTACCCAGGTATTGATTGAACAAAGTATTGCTGGGTTAAAAGAAATTGAGTTTGAAGTAATGCGAGATGCTAACGACAATGCTATGGTAGTATGTAACATGGAAAATTTTGATCCCGTAGGGATTCATACTGGAGATTCAATTGTTTTCGCACCAATTCAAACGTTATCAGATGATGAAATTCAAATGTTACGAGATGCAGCTTTAAAAATCATCCGCGCTTTGAAAATTGAAGGTGGATGTAATGTTCAACTTGCTTTAGACCCCAACAGTAACAAATATTATGTTATTGAAGTTAATCCACGAGTTAGTCGGTCTAGTGCACTTGCTTCTAAAGCAACCGGATATCCGATTGCTAGAATTGCAGCTAAAATTGCAGTTGGGTTAAATTTAGATGAGATTATGAATCCAGTTACGGAGACTACCTATGCAGAGTTCGAACCAGCATTAGATTATGTAGTTTGTAAAATACCACGTTGGCCGTTTGATAAATTTGTAAATGCTGATCGTACATTAGGTACACAAATGAAAGCGACTGGAGAAGTAATGGCAATTGACCGAAATGTTGAAGGTTCACTTTTAAAAGCAGTTCGATCTTTGGATATTGATATATCTGATTTAGACGATCCCGACCTTGCTGATTTAAGTAAAGATGAGCTTGAACAAGGAATAGTCAAAGCGCAAGATGATCGACTATTTTATTTGTATGAAGCAATTAAGCGTGGGTATAGCATTGATAAGCTGGCTGAAATGACTAACATTCATATTTTCTTTTTAGATAAATTAATGCATATTTATGAAATAGTTCAATCTTTAAAGGATTCGCCTAAAGATGTTGATATTTTGAAAATTTCCAAACGAAATGGGTTTTCGGATGCGACAATTGGTAAGTTTTGGGATATGTCGAGTATCGAAGTCAGAGATTTCCGTAAAAATCACGGAATAATTCCAGTATATAAAATGGTTGACACTTGTGCTGGAGAATTTGAATCAGCAACTCCATATTTTTACAGCACTTATGAAACTGAAAATGAAAGTGAAAAATCTGATAAACCTTCTGTTTTAGTGTTAGGATCAGGACCAATTAGAATTGGTCAAGGGGTAGAATTCGATTACGCAACTGTTCATTCAGTTGAGGCAATTAAAAAAGCTGGTTATGAAGCTATTATTATGAACAATAATCCAGAAACGGTTTCTACAGATGCTTCGATTTCTGATAAGTTGTATTTTGAACCATTGACAGTTGAAGAAGTAATGAATGTCATTGATTTGGAAAAGCCTAAAGGAGTGGTAGTTCAATTTGGAGGACAAACTGCAATTAACCTAGCAGAACCGCTTGCTGAACAGGGAGTAAAAGTTTTAGGTACGAGTGTGGATGATGTTAATCGAGCAGAAGACCGGGATGAGTTTGATAAAGTTATTAAATCTTTAAAAATCCCGCAACCAACGGGTGGAACTGCTAGTGATGTTGAAACTGCATTGAAGATTGCTGATAAAATTGGTTATCCCGTTGTAGTCCGTCCTAGTTATGTTTTAGGTGGTCGTGCCATGGAAATTGTTAACAAACGATCTGAAATGGAAAATTATATGAAAAATGCTGTAAAAGTTTCAAATGATCATCCAGTATTGATTGATCAATATCTAACTGGGAAAGAATGTGAAGTTGATGCAATTTGTGATGGTAAAGACGTTTTAATTCCAGGAATTATGGAACATATTGAACGTGCTGGTGTACATTCCGGAGATTCAATGGCTGTTTATCCGGCTCAAACTTTTTCGCAACAGATTAAAAATCAAATTGTTGAATATACCAAAAAGTTAGCATTAGATTTGAATTGTGTTGGCTTGATGAATATTCAATTTGTAGTACACAACAACCAGGTTTATGTGATTGAAGTTAATCCTCGCGCTAGTCGAACAGTTCCATTTTTGAGTAAGGTTACGGGGATTCCAATGGCACAAGTTGCTACTAGAGTTATTTTAGGCCAATCATTAAATAGTCAAAATTATCAAACTGGATTAGCCAAAGAAAGCAATTTAATTCATGTTAAAGCTCCAGTTTTTTCATTTTCAAAACTTAATGATGTTGATAGTTTATTAGGACCTGAAATGAAATCAACTGGGGAAGTCATGGGTTCTGATAAAACCCTACCAAAAGCTCTTTATAAGGCTTTTGAAGCTGCAAAATTGCATGTTCCAAATCATGGACGTGTGTTATTTACAGTTAAGGACAGTGATAAAGAAGAAGCTAGTAAATTGGCAAAACGTTTTTGGGATATTGGATATCAAGTTCTAGCAACTGATGGCACTGCTCAAACTTTTGAAAAAGAAGGTATTCCGGTAACTACGGTTGGTAAGTTAGGTGAGGAAGATAACTTACTACAACAAATGATGGATAAAAAAATTCAAATGGTAGTTAACACAATTTCTAATGAAAATGATAGTGCTAAAGATGGTACTAAAATTAGAAGTGCATCAATTTCTCATGAAATTCCATTATTTACTGCTTTAGATACCGTGGAAGCAATCTTACAAGTTCTAGAATCCCAAGCTTTTATTACACAAAGTTTATAAAAATCATTTTAAATAAAATAAACACCTAAGCAATATTAATAATACTGTTTAGGTGTTTATTTTTTTATCGAATTGTTTCTAACTTATCATCAATCTGATTAAGAATAATAGCAGTGTTTTTATCGTTAGATAAATCATATTTTTGTAAATCAATTTTCATTTTTGGACTTATATCATAATCTTCATACCATTTTTGATAAGCTGTCCACATTTTATAGTAATAGTTTTTTAATTCTGGATTTCCCTCAAATTGTTCATAGTCACGGCCACGCTTTTGAATTCTTTTTAAAATTGTTTCAAAATCAGTTGCAGCATAAACTAATAAATCTGGCTGTTTTTTAGGAAGCTCGTCTAACTCTTTCATCATGTTATCTAGTAATTTAAGGTAAACTTCTAGTTCAACGTCTGAAATATTTCCTTCAGCATTGTTTTCCTTAGTAAAAAGAGCATCTTCGTAAATAGAACGATCTAAAACATTGTTATCATCTTGCAATGCTTTTTTAATCATTGAAAAACGTTTATTTAGAAAATAAATCTGTAGTAAAAATCCATATTGTTTAGGGTCTTTGTAATATAAAGGTAAAACAGGATTGTCACCTACAGGCTCATAAAAGGGTTTAGACCCGAGATGTTTTGCAATTTTTCCAGTTAAAGTTGTTTTACCAACCCCAATCATTCCAGCGGTAATTATCACCATAAATAACTCCTTTTTTGTTTAATGGTTTTAGTATATCATTTTGCTATTAATTGAGATTAATTCAGTTTAAAATAATAGTTTAAAATGTGGTATTCTAAGAATAGCTAAAATTGTTTTGGAGTTTTCACATATGAAAAAAATAAATTATATTTTTGGAATAATTATTGTTTTGATTATAATTATGCTGTTTAGCTATTTTATAATGATTTCAAATGAAAATGCCATCAAAATGATGTTTATGTTAATTGGATGTGTAGTATTAGTTAGATTAATAATTACTCCAATAGTGATGGTAATGGTGCAACGTCATGATAAAACAAAAGCAAACAAAGAAAAGCAAACAGAGGGAAAATAAGTGAAAAAAACGCTAAATTTTTTTGATTATTTAAAACGTACCTTAATATTATTGGGATTAATTTTCATGGTATTAGTGGTTCAAATACCGGTACAATTAATTTCGCTTGAAAATTTTACTGGTATTAAGTTGTTTTTATATGTCATTCTCTATATAGTTGGATTTGTGATTGCAATTTCATTATCAGTCTGGGCATATCAGAGTGTTTGGCGACAAAAATCGCATAAGCTGACTAAAACTGATTTTAAATTAATTGTGATTGCACTGTTGACTTTTTACGTAATTGAAATTGTGATGCAATTATTAAATGGATTCTTCTTTCATCAAATTGGAACTAAGAATAATGCTGCTATTCTTGATATGTTAAAAAGTAATCCAACTGTTTTAATTTTAATGAGTATTTCAATGGTATTTTTATCACCAATTTTAGAAGAATTGGTTTTTCGTGGTTATTTAATTCGTGGTTTGTTTTTAAAAACTAACTCACTGATTCCCATTATTTTTAGTGGATTGATTTTTTCGTGTGGACATATGAGTAGTAATATTATTAGTTTTATGATTTATGCTTTTTTAGGTATGATTTTAGCATATGTTTATTTAAAAACTGATAAAATAGAAGTTTCAATAGGGGTTCATTTTGCCAACAATTTAGTTGCTACAATGTTGATGTTAATTACAATATTATAACAGGGTGGAAAAGATGGATGTTTTAGAGTTCAATTTTTATAATAATTTAAAAAATAGATTACAAAAAGTTCAAGCAGAAATGGTTCAAGAAAATAAGATATATTTAAAAAAAATTACAAACGTACGTCAGTTAAAAAATGATTATGATGTTGAAACGATTGATCAATTAGCTAGTGTTTTGAATGATGGAAACGAAGATCAGGAAACGGAAGATATTAAAAATGCTTTAAAAAGTCGGGATAAATCATTTTTGGTTAATAATATGCAAAATTTAGATCATGAAGCGTATGAAACAATTAATGATATGAAAAATGAAGAAAAAGATGTTTCAAACCAACTTGCATCACTCAATAAATTTTATAAAGATTTTGTAATACCAATTTTAGACAAAATGAAATTAAATCGTTTAATTCGAATTGATAGTATCAATTCATCTGGAAATAGTGGTGATACTTATTTAGAAATTGATTATTTTTCAACTTATGATGATTTTAAGGAAGATTTTAAATCAGCTTCATTTGTGCCAGAAGTAATTGAAAAACACCTTAAAACTAAGACTTCAATTAGTGTAATCTTTACGGAAGATAATTATCCAAATAAATATGATGTTACGTTTATAGTTTAAAGGGAGAGTGATTGATAATGGTAGATAAAAGAGATTATAAATATCCTGATACACAAGCTTATGATTTTGTGATTAGATCTTTAAATGAAAATGGAGTTACAATTCGAGATATTTCAATGGTAACTTATAATTTACAAAAAGATTATATTAAAATTCCCAGTATGGAATATGTTGATCGAATTGTAACGGATGTATTGCACAAACGAGAAGTGTTAAATAATGCAATGGTTGGTTTAGAAATTGATCGATTAGCTAGTGAACACAAATTAGATGAACCATTACAAAGTATTGTGGAACATGATTTGGGAGTTTTTGGAGTTGATGAAACTCTTGCACTTGGAATTGCCAATATTTATGGAACTATCGGTATCACAAATTATTGTGGTCTTGACACTAATAAACAAGGGATTGTGAAAGAATTAGATCATAAACAAACTCGTGTTACTACTTTTATTGATGATATTGTTGGTGCTGTTGCTGGAGCAGCATCGGCTAAAATTGCACATGAAAATTCATAAAGACAGTATTAATTATAATAGAAAAACACTTTTGTTTATAAATTCTAATAAGAATTTACTACAAAAGTGTTTTTTATATTTATTTACAAATTAATCAATCTTTATCAGATTTAACTGCTTTTACACATTTTGGTCCAAATTCAAATTCACTATCAATTGAAGTTGACTTTCCAACGTTTTTTCTAATTACTTTTAACCAATCAGTTTCATTTTCACCTAACCCAGTATTATTGATGAAAACAACCTCTACTAAATCACCAATTTTGTAGGGAATGGCTTTCTCAAACTCCTCTAAATTATACGTTTCATATGCTTTTGATTTCATTACTTATTCTCCTTTTGTTCATTATATTCTATTATAACAAAGAATTACTTAATGACAGATCTGTATAGACTAACTACTTTTCCTAAAATAATGCATTTTTTTAAAATAATAGGAGACATAGAATCGTTTTCGGGTTGCAATCTAAAATGATCACTTTCTTTGTAAAATCTTTTACAGGTTGCCTCGCCATCAACATTCATGGCAATTACAATTTCACCGTTTTCAGCAGTGTTTTGTCTTTTTACAATTACTTGATCGCCATCTAAAATACCTATATTAATCATGCTCTCACCACTAATTGTTAACATAAAAAGTGAATCAGCATCTTTTTGTAACTCATTTGGAATCGGGAAGTAGTCAGTTGCTTCTTGAATTGCAAGAATTGGTTCACCTGCAGCTACTGTACCAAGTAATGGTATTTCATTAATATTTGCATCAGAAGGAAGACCTAAAGATTTAACTCCTTCTGAGGTTATTTCTAAAGCTCTAGGTTTAGTAGGGTCTTTGGTGATATACCCTTTTTTTTCAAGCCTTGATAAATGGCCATGTACAGTGGAAGTTGATGATAATCCAACCTTTTTTCCAATTTCTCGAACAGTTGGTGGATAACCATGATTTTTAACATTTTCATAGATAAATCTGAGAATGTCAGCTTGTTTAGAGTTTTCTTTTGATGACATTTATACACCTCGAAAATAGTATTATAGTAACAATAGCGTATCATAAATAGTAATATTTGCAAACGTTAGTTCGTATAGAATAAATTTTATTTATATTAGTGCACATGGTATTATAAATATAATAAATAAATGAAGGAGTGATGATAATGGCAGATGATGAAGAATTAAAAAAAATTATTCCAAGAATTAATGAATTATCGAAAAAGTCAAAAAATGAAGGATTGACCGATGCTGAAAAAGTTGAACAAAAGAAGTTAAGGAAAGAATACTTAGATCGGTTTAAATCAAACTTTAGAAGTCAATTAGAAATGACTAAAATGTATGATAAAGATGGTAATGAAGTTACCTCTGATGAAGTTAAAGAAGTGCAACGTAAGAAAAATCTTAGAGATGATTAATATAAAGATGAGGGAGTACAACAATGGCTACTTGGTTATGGATATTATTGATAGTATTAGCTTTAGTGGGTGGAGCAGCAGTTGGATTTTTTGGCGCTCGTAAGTATATGGAAAAATACTTGAAAGAGAATCCACCAATTAATGAAGAACAAATCAAAGCAATGATGTTACAGATGGGACAAAAACCTTCTAAAAAGAAATTAAATCAAATGATGACTTCAATGAAGAGAAATGCCAAACAATCATAAGATTATTGTAAAAAACCGTCCGATTATTTTCTAATCGGACGGTTTTTTTACTTGCAAACTATCTTTTTTTCGACTCATCAATATATACGTAATTTGGATTAATTTCGTTGTCTAATTTTTTAAAAGCATTTTTCATTTTTTCTTCAATTTTAGCTTGAGACTCATCATTTAATTTTTCGTTTTTGTTAATGTAGATTGGATTGCCAAAATTAATATAAGCTTTCTTACGGCAAAGTAATTCTTTGATTGTTAATGGGCCTTGGTAAACAACCGGAAGTAAAGGAACGTCAGCCATTTTAGCAATCATCGCAGCTCCACCCTTTAATTTGGTTGAATGTCTAGTTCCAGATGGAAATACCATAACCGATAAATTAGTTTTTCTTAAAACTTTGATTGGATTTTTGACTACTGCAATTCCAGGATTATTGCGATCAACTGGTTCAACGTTACATTTTTTCAAACACCATGCTAGAATTGGATTTTTGAATAATTCCTTTTTTGCTAAAAAATAAAATTGTTTTGGCAATAAAACCACTCCAAAATACATCATATCAAACCAAGTTCTATGAGGTGCAATTAAAACATAGTTTCCTTTTGGAATTTTGTTTTTATTTGTTACCTTGATACGTCCGTTAAAAATCCAGATAACACATTTTGCAAATGAAAATACAAATGAATAAAACAATCTTTTCATCCTCCTTTTTGAGTTGTACAATCAATATTATAGCATTATTAAGCTTATGGTTTAGGAAAGGGAGAAAGAGTGGGAAACGTTAACCTAAAAAATGATGAACGAGTTGATCAATTGTATAGTAACAATATTAAAATTATTCAAAGTTCTGAAGTCTTTTCTTTTTCAATCGACGCAGTGTTGTTAGCAAATTTTGCCAATATAAAAAAAAGTTGTCATGCTAAAATCATTGATCTTTGTGCTGGAAATGGAGCTGTTGGTTTATTTGTCAGTAATAAAACAAATGGGAAAATATTTGAAGTTGAAATACAGTCGCGATTGTGTAATATGGCAGAAAGAAGCGTTTATCTAAATAATCTTGAAAAACAAATAAGTGTCTATAATACTGATTTAAAAAATAGTGCTACATTGTTTGAAAAAGAATCATTTGATGATGTATTGGTAAACCCCCCATATTTTAGTGACCAGCCTAGTAGTAAAAAAAATCCTAATCCTTATTTGGCAATAGCACGACATGAAATTAAAACAAACTTGAATGAAGTAATTGAGGTTTCAAGTCAATTATTAAAAACAAACGGTAAAATGTTTATGGTCCATCGACCTGATCGATTAATTGAGATTTTTGAAAAAATGAAAGCTCATCGTTTGGCGCCTAAAAAAGTTCAGTTTGTTTATCCTAAAAAGGGACGCAATGCAAACATGGTATTAATTTCAGCTATTAAAGATGGTAAAACAGCTGGATTAAATGTTGAATCACCAATGTTTATTTATGATGGCAATGATTATTCAGAATCTATAAAGGCAGTTTTATATGGAAAATAATAATTATTATATTTATATTTTGTTATGTGGCGATGGATCATTTTATGGAGGATATACTACGGATGTAGCTCGCCGAGTTTATCAACATCAAATTGGTAAAGGAGCTAAATATACCAAGAGTCATCTTCCTGTAAAGTTAATTTATTCAGAAAAATTTACTTCTAAAAGTGAAGCTTTGAAATCCGAATATAAATTTAAACATCAATCACGAAGAAAAAAAGAACAATTTTTAATTTCACATGGAGTAAAAAAATCAATTTTTTATTATAATTGATAGGAATTTTTTTAGTTAGACTGAAGTTCATATAAAGATTTAAAATTAATTTGTTTTTTTATTTATTTTCTTGTATAATTAATTTCGGTATTAATTACCAATACGCACCTGGAATGTTTTGCATAGTAGTGCTCTTTGAGTTCTGTGTATAATTCTGGGGAGGAAAAACTATATTTTGGAGGATTATTATGGCTGTAGTAACAATGAAACAATTATTAGAAGCAGGTGTTCATTTTGGACATCAAACACGTCGTTGGAACCCTAAGATGGCTAAATACATTTTTACTGAACGTAATGGTATTTACATCATTGACTTACAAAAGACTGTTAAATTATTAGGTGTAGCTTACAACTTTTTAAAAGGCGAAGCTGCAGATGATGCTGTAGTTCTATTCGTAGGAACTAAAAAACAAGCACAAGATTCAATTGAAGAAGAAGCCAAACGTTCTGGTGCATTTTATGTTAACCATCGTTGGTTAGGTGGAACTCTTACAAACTGGAATACCATTCAAAAACGTATCAAGTATCTAAAAGATCTTAAAAAAATGGCTAATGACGGTACATTTGAAAGATTACCTAAAAAAGAAGCTTCATTATTAACTAAACAAACTGAGAAACTTGAAAGATTCTTGGGTGGTATTGAAGATATGCCTAAGATTCCTGACGTTATGTTTATTGTTGATCCTCATAAAGAACAGATTGCTCTTAAAGAAGCTCAAAAATTAAACATCCCAGTTATTGCAATGGTTGATACTAATACAGATCCTGATGGAATTGATTACATTATTCCATCTAATGATGATGCTATTCGTGCTATTAGATTAATCACTTCAACTATGGCCGACGCTATTATTGAGGGTCGTCAAGGTGAAGATGAAGTTAATGAAGACACTTTTGAAAAAAAAGATGACGAAAAAGCTTCAGAAAAAGAAGATAAATAAAAAAATTATCTGGCTGACTTTTTTAGACCAATTCGGCCTATCAGGGTCGGCCTTTTTAATAAAAATTTAAAGGAGAACTTGAATTATGGCTAAAATTACTGCCCAACAAGTTAAGAGTTTGCGTGATAAAACTAGTGCTGGAATGATGGATGCAAAGAAAGCATTGGTTGAAGCAGATGGTGATGAAAAGAAAGCAATTGAAGTTTTAAGAGAAAAGGGAATTGCTAAAGCACAAAAGAAGAGTGGAAATACAGCTGCTGATGGATTAACTCGAGTTGCTATCCATGATAATAAAGCAGCAATTGTTGAAATTAATTCTGAAACAGATTTTGTGGCTGCCAATGATGATTTCAAAGATTTGATTGACGAAGTAGCTGACCAAATTGCTTTAGAACAGCCAGATAGTGTTGAAGCAGCTCTTGAATTGCCGTTACGAGATGGGACCATTCAAGATGCAATTATCCACACGAGTCAAATTACTGGTGAAAAAATTACTCTTCGCCGTTTTGTTGTAATGAATAAAACTGATGAACAGAATTTTGGTGCATATTTACACAATGGTGGTCAAATCGGTGTATTAGTAAAAATTACTGGTGCTAATGAAAATGTTGCCAAAGATATTGCCATGCATGTAGCAGCTGAAAATCCAGAGTTCTTGTCAAAAGATGATATTGCGCCTGAAAGACTTGCTCAAGAAAAAGAAAATCTTACCAAAGAAGCCCTTAATGAAGGGAAACCTGAAAACATTGTTGAAAAGATGGTTGCTGGACGTTTAAACAAGTTTCTTGCTGGAATTTGTTTGGAAGATCAATCTTTTGTGAAAGATCCAGATCAATCTGTTTCTCAATTTGTTAAATCTGAAGGTGGTCAATTAGATGCCTTTGTAAGATATCAAGTTGGTGAAGGTGTTGAGGAAGTAACCGAATCCGAAACAAAATAAGTAAAAAGACTAGCTATGCTAGTCTTTTTTTGTCGGGTAATTGTAAACTGTTGTTATGAAATGGTTTATGCTAAAATTAATATAATAATTAAACAATTTCAGGGGGAAATTTAATGTCTGATTTAAAGTATAAACGGGTTGTATTAAAAGTTAGTGGTGAAGCACTTGCCGGAGATAAAGGATTTGGAATTAATCCACCTGTAATCAAAAAAATGGCTGATGAAATAAGGGATGTTTATAACCAAGGAATTCAAATTGCCATTGTGGTTGGTGGTGGAAACATGTGGCGAGGAGAAGCAGGTGCAGAAATGGGCATGGAACGAGCCCAAGCTGATTATATTGGAATGCTTTCTACTATTATGAATGGATTAGCTTTACAAGATAATCTAGAATCTGCTGGAGTACCAACCAGATTGCAAACATCCATTGAAATGCGACAAATTGCAGAGCCATACATTAGACGAAAAGCAGTTCGTCACCTTGAAAAGGGTCGGATTGTAATTTTTGCCGGTGGAACTGGAAACCCATACTTTTCTACTGATACCACAGCTGTTTTACGTGCTGCTGAGATTGATGCCGATGCAATTTTAATGGCTAAAAATGGTGTGGATGGAATTTATTCAGATGATCCTAAAACTAACCCTGATGCGGTTAAATACAATAAATTGACTCAAATGGATATTCTTAATAAAGGATTGCATGTTATGGATTCTACTGCTAGTTCTTTATCAATGGATAATAATATTCCTTTAGTAGTTTTTAATTTAAATAAACCTGGAAATATTAAAAAAGTTGTTGAAGGTCAAAATATTGGAACTATTGTGGAGGGAAAATAAAAATGACAAATTCAAAAGAACTTATTAAAGAAACGCAACACAAAATGGATAAAGCTCAAAGTGTTTTGGAAAATGATTTAGGCCAAATGAGAGCTGGAAGAGCAAATGCTAGTATTTTAAAACCGGTTAGTGTTGAATATTATGGTACTCAGACTCCACTAAATCAGGTAGCATCAATTTCAATTCCAGAACCTCGTATAATGATGATTACCCCATATGACAAGAGTTCTTTAAAAGATATTGAACGAGGGATTTTAGAAGCCGATTTAGGTCTAAATCCAATGAACGATGGTGATAACATTCGCATTGAAATTCCCCAATTAACTGAAGAACGACGGAAAGAAATTGCAAAAAAAGCTAAAGCAATTGGGGAGCAAAGTAAAGTAGCAATTAGAAACGTCAGAAGAGACAGTATGGATATTGTTAAACGTGACAATAAAAATGATGATATTAACGATGATGAAGCTCATGAGTTGGAAAATCAGATTCAAAAGCTGACTAACAGTGCTATTAGTGGAATTGATAAAATTGTAAAAGAAAAACAAGAAGCGCTTATGAAAAACTAATTTTTTAGGAAGTGTTAGCATGTCTAATAAACAAGAAAAGGAACATGAAATAACACCTGGGACGTTAGAGTTTGATAAAATGGTGTTTAAACTCAATGAGTCAGTTAATGCTGAAAATGTTGCCACATTTAATTTTGGTAAAGAGCAACTACATGAGATCCAACAAGGAATTTATGTCATGCCTGCTTATATTTCGGATGATTTTAATTTGTTTTTTATGGCATCTCAGTTAATTGCCAAAGATTGGGTTATTTCATTTTCTGAAGCAACCATGGAAAATGGGACTGATGTTACTGATTTAGCAGAACCCATTACCACTGGTAAAGGATTAAATTTGTTAGGAGTTCATAGCCCTGCAATTGCAAACAAAATCCTAAAATATTTCAACACGTTGGCGAATGCTAATCGTGGCGAATGGAGATTAATCAAGTAAAGGATGAGTGTTCTCATCCTTTATTTACTTTAAAAATGGGGTGTATTAATGAGTGACATTCAATTAGATAAAAATAGAATCCCCAATCATGTAGCAATCATTATGGATGGTAATGGCAGATGGGCACAAAAACGTCATCTCCCGAGAATTGCTGGTCATAAAAAAGGGATGAATGTCGTTGAAGATATCACTACCACTGCAAGTGATATGGGAATTAAAGTTTTGACGCTTTATGCTTTTTCAACTGAAAATTGGAAACGTCCTTCTAATGAAGTTAAATACATCATGAGCTTACCTACCACTTTTTTTAATCGATTCATTCCTAAGTTAATTAAAAATAATGTTAAGGTTATGACGATTGGCGATATATCTAAACTTCCATCTAAAACTAAAAAAGCTGTAGCAGACGCTAAAGCAGATACTAAAGATAACACTGGTATGATTTTAAATTTTGCATTAAATTATGGTAGTCGAGATGAGATTATCGATACTACTAAGTTTTTGGCAAAAAAAGTTGAAAATGGAGAATTAAATGCAGACCAAATTGATTCCAACTTATTTTCTGATAATTTGTCTACATCATTTTTGGGTAAATGGGCTGAACCAGATTTACTAATTAGAACTAGTGGTGAAGAAAGAATTTCTAATTTTTTGCTGTGGCAGATTGCATATAGTGAATTAATTTTTGTTGATAAGTTATGGCCGGATTATAAGCCGTCTGATTTTGAACAAACTATTATTGAATTTCAACAAAGGCATCGTCGTTTTGGCGGGTTAAATAATAAATAGGAGCTTTATAATTATGAAACAACGAATTTTAACGGCAGTCATTGCACTGATAATTTTTATTCCAATTATTTTAGCCGGAGGTATTTGGATTGATACAGCTGCAGTTGTCTTGGGATTAATTGCAATGGCTGAAATTTTCATTATGAAAAAGAGAATGATTATTTCTGTAGAAGCATTGATTGCTTTTATAGGAGTAACTTCATTGATTATTCCAGCAAATTTTTCTGGTTTGTTGCCAAGTTATCTAAGTCCCTCTTTTTTGTTTTATATTTTAATTATGTTGTTATTGTTAGCAACGGTATTTTCAAAAAATAAATTTAATTTCGATGACGCCGGAGTTTATACAATGGCAATGTTATATATTGGTTTTGGGTTTCATTACTTTATTATTGCTAGACAAGATAGTTTAACAACCCTGTTATATGCTTTGTTTATTGTATGGTGTACTGATTCAGGCGCTTATTTTATTGGTAAATATTTTGGTAAAAATAAACTAGCTAAACATATTTCTCCTAATAAAACTTGGGAAGGTTCCATTGGTGGAACTCTTATTGCAACGATTGTATGTACAATTTTTGTTTTCTTTTTCCCAATAGAAGGTTTTAGTACTTTAGCAATGTTTTTTATTACTATTATTTTATCAACGTTTGGACAACTTGGTGATTTAGTTGAGTCAGCTTTAAAACGTTTTTATGGTGTTAAAGATTCTGGAAAAATTTTACCTGGTCATGGTGGAATTTTAGATCGTTTTGATAGTTTGTTATTTGTACTTCCATTGCTTCATTTATTTGGAATTGTATAATTGAAAGGTTTGTGATGATTTGATAACAACTATAGTTAGTTTTATCATTGTTTTTGGAATTTTAGTTTTTGTACACGAGTTTGGTCATTTTATTGTAGCTAAAAAATGTGGAATTATGGTCCGTGAATTTTCAATTGGGATGGGGCCAAAATTATTTTATTATCGTCGTAATCACACCACTTATACAATTCGAATGCTTCCCCTTGGTGGGTACGTCCGACTTGCTGGAAGTGTCGATGACGAAGATGACAAAATTCAACCTGGAACTCCAGTAAAATTACAAACTAATGATAATGATTTAGTTACCAAAATTGATTTAAGTAATAAAAATCAAATGTTTAAAGGTATACCATTTCAAGTTTCTGATGCCGATTTGGTAAATGGACTTTGGATTGAAGGATTTGAAAATGGTGATGAAAAAGAAAAAAAGAGATTTTCAGTTGATCATGACGCTTTAATTATCAAAAGGGATGGAATTGAAGTTCAAATTGCACCAGCAGATGTTCAATTTCAAAATGCACCAGTATCTAAGCAAATCATGGTCAATGCAGCTGGAATTGTTAATAATGTGATTTTGGCGATTATTGCATTTACGGTATTGGCTTTTATGCAAGGTGGGGTATCAAATAATTCTAATCAAGTTAATATTCCTAATAATCATCCTAGTGTAGCAAAAGATGCAGGAATTAAATCAGGAGATCGAATTATCGCAGTTGATGGGCATAAAACTAAGACATTTCAGTCCATCGGAGAGCAAGTAGAAAAAAAGCCAAATCAAAAGATAAAATTAAAAGTTTTACGTGACAAAAAAAATAAAAATATTACTTTGAAAACAGATTCCCAACAAGTACAAAAGAAAAAAATTGGCATAATTGGCATCACAGCTACCACTAACGATAGCTTTGAAGCTAAAATCACATCTGGTTTTACTAAAACTTGGTCAACGACAGTTCAGTTGGCTGGTGCATTGTGGTCGATGGTTTCCGGACATTTTTCCTTAAATGATCTTGGTGGTCCAGTAGCAATCTATGCTAGTACTTCACAAGCTACTTCCTATGGAGTTACAGGAGTAGTTGCATTATTAGCTTGGCTGTCAATTAATTTAGCAGTGGTAAATTTAATTCCTATTCCAGCTTTAGATGGGGGTAAAATTCTTTTAAATGTTATTCAAGCAATTAGAGGAAAACCCATTTCAGAAAAAACAGAAACAGTTATTACTTTAATAGGTTTTGGATTTTTAGTTATTTTAATGATTTTAGTAACTTGGAATGATATTATGCGATATTTTGTGCATTAATAAGGTAGGAGCGGTAAAATGAAACAATCAGAAATGTTGATTCCAACACAAAAACAAGATCCAACTGGGGCAGAAGCAATTAGTCATAAAATGTTAATTAGAGCTGGCTATATTCGTCAGGTTTCAGCGGGAACTTATGCATATCTGCCTTTAGCTTATCGAGTTTTAGAAAAGATAGAAAAAATTATTCAAAGTGAAATGAATAAGACGGGAGCTAATGAAATGTTGTTACCTGCCATTATTCCTGCTAGTTTTTGGAAAGAGTCCGGACGATATGATTCTTATGGTCCAGAATTATTTAAATTAAAAAATCGTCATGATACGGATTTTATTTTAGGACCAACTCATGAAGAAACTGTTACCGAATTAATTAAAGGGACAGTTAATTCTTATAAAAAACTTCCATTAAACATCTATCAAATCCAATCTAAGTATCGAGATGAAGATCGTCCTCGTTATGGTCTTTTGAGAAGTCGTGAATTTCTAATGTTAGATGCATATTCATTTTCAGCCAATGATGATGATTTAGATGAAGTATACAAAAAAATGCGAACTACTTTTGAGAATATTTTTAATCAGATTGGTTTGAGTTATCGTGGCATCATTGGAGATAGCGGAAGCATGGGTGGTTCAGATTCTATGGAATTTTCTGCACCAGCAGCTGTCGGAGAAGATACAATTGTATATTCAGATGATAGTGATTATGCTGCTAACTTAGAAATGGCTACAGATATGTTTGTTAACAAAAAATCACATAGTGAATTAAATGATTTGGAATTAGTAGATACACCAGATATTAAAAATATTAAACAAGTTGCAAAATTTTTTGATATTGATTCAAAACAAATTATTAAAAGTTTACTTTATATAGTTGATGAAAAGCCAGTATTAGTATTATTACGTGGTGATCAAGAAGCTAATATTGCTAAAATCAAACATTTTTTTAATGCTGAGAATGTTGAACTTGGTACATTAGCACAGATTGAAGATTATTTAGGCGTTAAACCAGGCTCTGTTGGACCTTTTAATGTTAATGAAGAGATTTCTATCGTTGCAGATGAGTATGTAAAAAGTGTTGTAAATGGAGTTGCAGGTTCAAACGAAAATGATAAACATTATAATGGGGTTAATCCTGAACGTGATTTACAAAACGTCCATTACGGAGATTTTAGAACTGTTAAAGAAGGAGATATTTCCCCTGATGGAAGTGGTGTACTCCAATTTACTAAAGGTATTGAAGTTGGTCATATTTTTAAATTAGGGACTCGTTATTCTAAAGTGCTTGGCGCAGATATTTTAGATGAAAATGGTCGTCGGCAGCCTGTTATTATGGGATGCTATGGGATTGGTATAAGTAGATTACTATCAGCAATTTCAGAACAACAAGCTGATAGTAGCGGATTGGTGTGGCCTAAATCCATCGCACCGTTTGATGTTCATATTATTCCAACTAACTTGAAAAAAGAATCGCAGTCTGAACTTGCCCAAAAAATTAATGATGGTCTTGAAAATGCAGGTTTCCAAGTTCTAATTGATGATCGAAAAGAACGAGCCGGTGTTAAATTTGCTGATTCTGATTTGATTGGAATTCCAATTCGAATTACGGTTGGTAAAAAAGCTGATGAAGGAATTGTAGAGGTCAAAATTAGAAAAACTGGTGAAACAGTTGAAACTAGAGTTGATGATTTAAAGAATACAATTCATATTTTATCAAAAGAAATATAGCATTAAGACCAGCATTAACTGGTCTTTTTTGTTAGACAAGAGAGGAGTTTAAAGTGTCCTTAAATAAGAAAGAACAATTTGATAAATTGTTAGATCAGATTCAAATTGATAAAAATCAGCGAATAGCGTATCAAAATGCTCAAATAGATGAGGTTAAGGTTCATCAAAAATCAAATAAATGGGAATTCCATTTTTCATTTCCAAAAGTTTTACCATATACTATTTTTGTAGATTTTATTAGTAAATTGAGAGCTTCCTTTAGCCAAATTGCAAATATAGACTTTTTTATTAAGTCACAACAGACTGAGTTAAGTAATCGGGAACTAGGTGATTATTGGAAATGGGTTGTTAAAAATTCAGGGCTTCAATCAAATTTAGTTTATGAATTATGTAATAATAATGTTCCAAAATTAGAAGATGGACGAGTAACTTTTTTAGCCATTAATGATTTAGTCAAAGATTTTATGACAAACAAGGCTTTAGGACCAATTGAAGAAACATATCAAAAAGTAGGATTCCCTAATTTTTCTATTCATACCATGGTTGATGAGACTGAATCACAGGCTCAAATTCAACATTTAAAAGCAGAAAAAAAAGAACGTGATGAAAAATTAGCTAAACAAGCTCGAGATTCTATGAATAAAGCTAATTTACAAAAGTCATCAATTAAAAGTACTGAAAATGCGATGATTGGGCGTAAAATTGCTGATAATGTAGATGTAACTCAAATGGAGAATATAACTGAAGAGGAACGTTCAGTCGTTGTCAATGGTTATGTTTTTGATAAAGAAATCCGAGCTCTGCGATCTGGACGTCAGTTATTAATTTTAAAAGTAACTGATTATACATCTTCGCTTACTATTAAGAAATTTTCTAAAAACGATGATGAAGCGACTCAATTTGCTGGTTTACAAGAGGGTAGTTGGGTTAAAGTTCGAGGAAGTATTCAAGAGGATAATTATTCGCACGAATTGGTTATGAATGCTTATGATATTAATCCAATCTCACATGCGGAACGTCAAGATACCGCCCCAGGTGACCAAAAAAGAGTTGAGTTACATTTACATTCAAACATGAGTCAAATGGATGCAACTAATTCTATTTCTGATTTTGTTTCAAGAGCTTCAGATTGGGGACAAAAAGCCATTGCAATTACTGATCATGATGATGTTCAAGCTTTTCCAGATGCCTATAATGCTGCTGAAAAAAATAATATTAAGATGTTATATGGAATGGAAGCTAATGTGGTCGATGATGGAGAACCAATTGCATTTAATGACAAACATGTTCCCTTAAAAGATGCTACTTATGTTGTATTTGATACTGAAACTACGGGGCTTTCAGCAATTTATGACCGTGTAATTGAATTATCGGCAGTTAAAATACAGGGAAATAATGTTATTGAAGAATTTGAAGAGTTTATTGACCCAGGTTTTCATTTGTCTGAGCAAACTACTAATTTGACTTCAATTACTGATGATATGGTTGCAGGATCAAAATCAGAAGAAGAAGTTTTTAAACTTTTCAAGGAATTCTGTGATGATTCAATCGTGGTCGGGCATAATGTAACATTTGATGTGGGATTTATGAATACTGGTTACGAACGTCACGGAATGTCTAAGATTAATAATCCAATCATTGATACATTAACATTAGCTCGTTTTTTATATCCAAATTACAAAAGTTATCGTCTTAACACGTTAGCAAAGAAATTTGATGTAGTTTTGGAACATCATCACCGTGCAATTTATGATGCTGAAACAACAGGTCACTTAAATTATCTTTTTTTAAAAGATGCCGAAAAAGAATATAATATTCAATTTCATGACCAGTTAAATGATCATATGACTGAAAATAATGCTTATAAACATGCTCGACCATTTCATGCGATTTTAATGGCACAAACTCAAGCTGGCTTAAAAAATTTATTTAAATTAGTCTCTTTAGCACACATCAAATATTTTTATCGAGTTCCCCGTATTCCTAGGAGTGAAATAGAAAAATATCGAGAAGGAATTTTAGTTGGATCTGCCTGTTCTAGTGGCGAAGTGTTTACAGCAATGATGCAAAAGGGAAAGCAAGAGGCATTGGATAAAGCTAAGTTTTATGATTATTTAGAAGTTCAACCACAAGCAGCTTATCAGCCTTTGCTTGATAGTGGGTTAATTAGTGATCGTGGTAAACTCCAAGATATTATTAAAAATATGTCAGAAGTTGCTGATGAAACTAAAATTCCACTTGTAGCAACGGGAGATGCTCATTATCTTGATCCTCACGATTATATTTATCGCAAAATTTTAATTAATTCTCAGGGTGGAGCAAATCCATTAAATAGAACTGAATTACCCAAATTGCATTTTAGAACTACAGACGAGATGCTAGAAGATTTTAAGTTTTTGGGTGATGAAAAAGCAGAGCAAATAGTAGTTGATAATCCGAATCAGATTGCTGATAAAATTGAAGATATTCATCCTCTAAAAGATAAATTATATACTCCTAAAATGGAGGGTGCAGAGGATGAAATTAAGCAAAGAACCTTAAATACGGCGCATCGTTTATATGGAGATGAATTGCCTAAAATAGTCCAAGATCGATTAGATCGAGAGTTAAAAAGTATTATTGGAAATGGATTCTCAGTTATTTATTTAATTTCACAACGATTAGTTTCGAAAAGTAATAAAGATGGATATTTAGTTGGTTCGCGTGGATCAGTTGGATCTAGTTTAGTAGCAACTATGACAGGAATCACAGAAGTTAATCCGCTACCACCGCATTATCGGTGTCCTAATTGTCAATATTCGGAGTTTTTTACTAAGGGTGAATATAGTTCGGGTTTTGATTTACCCCAAAAGAAATGTCCAAAATGTGGCACGATAATGGTGGGAGATGGGCATAATATTCCCTTCGAAACTTTTTTAGGATTTAAAGGAAATAAGGTACCTGATATTGATTTGAATTTTTCTGGAGATTATCAATCAATTGCTCATAATTATACTAAAGTATTATTTGGTGAAAATAATGTATTTAGAGCCGGTACTATTGGAACAGTTGCTGATAAAACGGCTTATGGTTATGTAAAAGCTTATGAGCGAGATACTGGTAAAAACTTTAGAAATGCTGAAATTGATCGACTTTCTAAAGGAGCTACTGGAGTTAAAAGAACAACTGGACAACATCCAGCCGGGATAATCGTAGTACCTGATTACATGGATATTTATGATTTCACTCCGATTCAATATCCAGCCGAAGATCAAAGTGCCGCTTGGAAAACGACCCATTTTGATTTTCATTCAATTCACGATAATATTTTAAAGTTAGATATTTTAGGACATGATGATCCAACCATGATTCGAATGTTACAAGATTTGTCTGGAATTGATCCATATACAATTCCAATGAATGATGAAGGAGTTATGTCAATTTTTAGTGGTCCTGAGATTTTAGGAGTAACTTCAGATCAAATTTTTTCTAAGACTGGAACTCTTGGAATTCCTGAATTTGGAACTAGTTTTGTGCGTGGTATGTTAGAAGAAACACATCCCCAAAACTTTTCTGATTTACTTCAAATTTCCGGTTTATCTCATGGGACTGATGTTTGGTTAGGTAATGCAGATGAATTGATTAAGGATGGAACAGCAACAATTTCTAACGTAATTGGTTGTCGTGATAATATCATGACCGATTTAATTAATTATGGTGTCGATTCTGAAACTTCTTTTCAAATTATGGAAAAAGTTCGTAAGGGTAAAGGAATCAAAGATGAATGGCAACAAACGATGCGTGATGCAAATGTTCCTGAGTGGTATATTGATTCTTGTCTTAAAATTAAATATATGTTTCCAAGAGCCCATGCTACTGCTTATGTGTTGATGGCATTACGAATCGCTTATTTTAAAGTTTATTTTCCACTGGTATACTATGCGGCATATTTCTCGGTTCGTGCAGATGATTTTGATGTTGAGGCAATGTCTCATGGTAAAGATGCAGTAAAAAACGTAATTAATGAAATTAATGGTAAAGGAACTGAAGCATCAACTAAAGAAAAAAATCTATTGACGGTAATGCAAATTGCTAATGAAATGTTAGAACGTGGTTTTGAATTTGAAATGATTGATTTACAACGTTCGGATGCTTCGGAATGGCTTATGGATGGTAAAAAATTAATTGCTCCATTCAGTTCGGTTCCAGGATTAGGCTTAAATGTGGCTAAGCAAATTGTAGCAGCTCGTGAAGATAAACCATTTATTTCAAAAGAAGACCTAGCTAAGCGTGGAAGTGTTTCAAAGACGGTAATAGAATATATGACCAAAAATGGAGTTTTAAACGGATTACCTGATGAAAATCAACTTAGTTTGTTTGATATGTAGTTACATTGAAGAAACAATAGTATTATGTTATATTTAACTTAGTGATTAAAACTCTTTTAGGAGTGAGCAGAGATGCTCGCTCTTTTTATTAGAAACTTTTAGGAGGTAAATAGTTGAGCGAAGTAAGCGAAATTATTGACAGAGTTACTGACACGGTTAATCCGATTTTAAATGAAAATAATTTTTATTTATACAATGTTGAATTTGTGCAAGAAGGCGGGAGCTGGTACCTGCGAGTTTACATTGATAAAGATGATGGAGTTACACTTGATGATTGTGTGACAGTGAGCGATCAATTAAGTGAAAAATTAGATGAACTAAATCCAGATCCTTTTGTAGAACCTTATTTTTTAGAGGTATCTTCTCCGGGAGCTGAACGTCCGCTACTTAAAGAACAAGATTATCAAAATGCAATTGACAAATATATTAATGTTTCTTTATACCAAAAATTAAATGGTAAGAAAGTATTCGAAGGAACTCTAACTAAAGTTACTGAAAATGATTTAACTTTGACAGTTAAAGTTAAAACTGCACGTAAAAATGTTGTGATTCCAAGAAAGTTAATTTCCAAAGCACGATTGGCAATTGAATTTTAATTAGGAGAACAAAGAATGAGTAAAGAGTTAGTTACAGCGTTAGATGCGTTAGAACAAGAAAAAGGTGTTAAAAAAGAGGTTGTTATTGACGCTTTAGAAGCAGCATTAGTTTCAGCTTATAAACGTAATTATGATCAAGCACAGAATGTTGAAGTGGAATTTGACGAAAAAAACGGCAATATGAATGTTTATGCAGTTAAAAAGGTTGTTGAAGAAGTTGTTGATTCACGTTTAGAAGTTAGTTTAGAAGAAGCATTACAAATTAATCGTGGATATGAACTAGGTGATGAAATTAAATTTAAAGTAACACCTAAAAATTTTGGGCGCATTGCTGCACAAACTGCTAAACAAGTTATCATGCAACGAGTTCGAGAAGCAGAACGTGAAACGGTTTATAACAAATATAGTAAATATCAAGATGAGTTAGTAACTGCCGAAGTAGAACGTCAAGATAATCGATTTGTTTATTTGAATTTGGATGGTGTAGAAGCAGTTATGCCACAAAATGAGCAAATGCCAAATGAAAATTATCGTCCTCAAGATAAGATTAAAGTTTATGTAACAAATGTTGATGATGCTGCTAAGGGACCACAAGTTTTTGTTAGTAGAACAGCTCCTGGATTATTAAAACGCTTATTTGAGCAAGAAGTTCCTGAGGTTTATGATGGGATTGTTGAAATTGTTTCAATTGCACGGGAAGCTGGGGATCGTTCTAAAGTAGCAGTTAAGTCAAACGATTCTAATATTGATCCAGTTGGAACTACCGTTGGACCTAGAGGACAGCGAGTTCAAGATATCGTAAATGAACTAGATGGTGAAAACATGGATATTGTTCAATGGAAAGAAAATCCAGCCGAGTATATCGCCAATGCTTTAAATCCAGCCGATGTAATTGATGTTATTTTTAAAGATGGTGAAGATAAAGCATGTACAATTGTAGTCCCCGATGATCAACTCTCTCTTGCAATTGGAAAACGCGGGCAAAATGCAAGATTAGCAGCTCGTTTGACTGGATACAGAATTGACATTAAATCTGAATCAGAAATGAACAGTGATCAAGATGATAAAAGTCAACCAAATTCTGATGATCAGTTGAATACAGACAATGATGAAATCGTTAAAAGTGACGATTAATTTCTAAAGAGGGATTAATTATGAAAAAAAGAAAAATTCCCATGCGTAAAGATGTTATTTCAGGAGAAATGTATCCCAAACGTGAATTGGTTAGAATTGTTCGGGATAAGGATTTAAATGTATTCCTGGATCCCACTGGGAAAAAATCAGGCCGGGGTGCCTATGTGCGTGTTGAAGTTGATGCTGTAAAACAAGCGCGTGATCAACATCTTTTAGATCAAGTTTTTGATGTAGAATTATCTAATGAATTTTATGATGAGTTAATTGAATATGTAGACCATGTTCAGGCTCGTCAAGAACTGAAGAAAAATGACAAATTATAGTCAAATGTTAAATCTTTTGGGAATTGCACGTCGAGCTGGTAAGATAGTATCTGGAGAAGATATTGTACTGAACAACATTAAAAAGAATAAAGTTAAATTTCTCTTTATTGCTAATGATGCTGGGACATCCAGTGCTAAAAGATTTTTGAATAAAAGTAATTTTTATCATGTTCCATTTAATAATGAAATAACTAAAAACGACTTAAGTGATGCAATCGGACAAAGTCGAACAATCGTTGGAATTACAGATAATGGTTTTGCGAGGAAGATAAATGAATTAAATAAATAAGGAGAGTGATTTTATGGCTAAAAAAAGAATTTATGAATTAGCTAAAGAACTTAATGTACCAAGCAAAAAAGTTCTTGGAATTGCACAATCAAATGGTTTTGATGTAAAAAACCATATGTCTTCACTAGATGAAGCACAAGAAAAGAAGGTTCGTGGTGCATTAAATAATCATAAAACGGAGAGTAAAAAAACGGTGGCAAAACAGTCTACAAATAGTAATACTCAACATAATAAGCCTGTAAACCAAACACATACAAAGGGTAAGTCAACGAATACTCAAACTAGCAGACCTAAGCCACATAGTGATAGTCAAAGCAAGCAAAATCATAATTCAAGAAATAATCACTCTAATCATAATCAACATAATGCTTATCATGGTCCAATTACTAAGGTAAATCATAATCGTACCAATAATTCTACTAATAATCATACGAGTAACAGTAGTAATAGCATCAACAAACCCACTAACCATACTTCAAGCAATAACAATACCCAGAGTAAACCAGCTAGTAGTGGAAATGGTAAGTTCGGTGGTAGTTTAAATCGTAATAATAAAAAGAAGCGTCGTAATCGGAATAATCATAATAACCGATTTAGTAATATGTATTCTAAAAATCAGCGAATTAGACAAAATCACAAGAAACAGCCTACGGTTCGTAAAAACCGTCCATTACCAGAAACTTTAGTATATGTTGATGGTATGAATGCTCAAGATATTGGTAAAATTTTGCATCGTGAACCAGCTGAGATTATTAAAAAGTTGTTTATGTTAGGTATGATGGTTAACCAAAATCAATCGCTTGATAAAGATACGATTGAGGTTTTGGCTGAAGATTATGGAATTAAGTCTCAAGAAAAACAACAAGTCAATGTATCAGATATTGACAAATTCTTTGAGGCAGAAGAAAAAAACACTTCCTATCAAGCTCCACGTCCCCCAGTCGTTACTATCATGGGACATGTTGATCATGGTAAGACAACTTTACTTGATTATTTACGCCATTCTCACATCACCTCTGGAGAAGCTGGCGGAATTACGCAAGCAATTGGTGCTTACCAAATGAAACATGATGATAAAGAAATTACTTTTCTTGATACTCCAGGACATGCAGCTTTTACTGAAATGCGGGCTCGTGGTGCTAACATTACTGATATTACTGTATTAGTGGTAGCAGCTGATGATGGAGTAATGCCCCAGACTGTTGAGGCAATTGATCACGCTAAAGAAGCTAAAACACCAATTATCGTTGCTGTTAATAAGATTGATAAGCCAGATGCTAATCCTAACCATGTTAAAGAACAATTAATGGGATATGGATTAGTACCAGAAGATTACGGTGGAGATACTATTTTCGTAGATATCTCTGCTAAAGATGGTACCAATGTTGATGAATTATTAAATATGATTCTATTGCAAGCCGATGTGATGGAATTAAAGGCTAATCCAAAACAAAATGGTGCTGGATCGGTTGTTGAAGCTCGTCTTGACCGTGGTAAAGGACCAGTTGCAACTTTGTTAGTACAACAAGGAACTCTACATCGTGGTGATCCAATTGTGGTTGGAGATACCTTTGGTCGTGTTAGAACGATGACTAATGAATTAGGGCAAGATATAGACAACGCTACTCCATCAACTCCAGTTGAAATAACTGGATTGAATGATGTTCCAGAGGCTGGGGATCGTTTTGTTGTCTTTGATGATGAAAAAACGGCGCGTGCTGCTGGGGAAGAACGTGCTAAAGAAGCAAAAATGGAAGAACGAAAACAAAATAATCGAGTTACTCTTGATAACTTGTTTGATTCGATGAAGCAAGAAGATATGAAACAGGTTAATGTTATTATTAAGGCTGACGTTCAAGGTTCCGTTGAAGCTTTAGCAGATAGTTTGAAAAAGATTAATGTTGAAGGGGTTAATGTCAATGTTATTCATGCTTCAGTTGGTGCTGTTAATGAAAGTGATATTGCATTAGCAAAAGCAAGTAATGCCATCATCATCGGATTTAATGTTCGTCCAACTCCACAGGCTAAGAACCAGGCAGAAACTGATAATGTCGATATTCGTCTTTACCAAGTTATTTATAATGCAATTGACGATGTTACTGCTGCAATGAAGGGTAAACTTGATCCAACTTACGAAGAAGAAGTTACTGGAAACGTTGATGTTAGACAAATTTATAAAGCAGCTGCCGTTGGAACAATTGCTGGTGGAATGGTTAGTGATGGTTATATCACTAATGACAGTAAAGTTCGTTTAATCAGAGATAGTGTGGTTAAATATGATGGAGAAATTGGAAGCTTAAAACGTTTCAAGGATGATGTTAAAGAAGTTAAACAAGGTCATGAGTGTGGTCTTACTATCGAAAACTATAATGACATCAAAGTTGGAGATGTTGTGGAAGCTTACCATATGAAAGAAGTAGCCCCTAAATAGGGTTTAGAAAAGAGAGTAATTATGGCACAGTATCGTGTAGGAAGATTACAACAAGAAATTCAAAAAGAAGTCGATGATATTTTATTAAAACGTGTTCGTGATCCTCGAGTTAAAGGTGTTACAATTACTGGCGTGGAGGCGACCGGTGATTTGCAACAAGCAACGATTTATTACAGTATTTTATCAGATGACAAAAAAGAACAAGAAAACGTTCAAAAGGGACTTGATAAAGCAACTGGATTAATTCGTGGTGAATTAGGACATCGTTTGAGCATTTATGTTACCCCGGAAATTCATTTTGAACGTGATCAATCGATTCAATATGGAAGTAAAATTGACCAAATGATTAATGATTTGAACAAAAAAGAATAAATAAAATGACTGAGAATTTATTTCTCAGTCATTTTTGCGTACATATCTAAGTAAGGAGTGATATAAAAATGATTTCTGGAATTATTCCATTATATAAACCGATAGGAATGACCAGTTTTAAATGTGTAAGTAAAATCAGAGGAATTGTGCATCAAAAAAAAGTTGGCCACAGTGGAACTTTGGATCCTAATGTTGATGGTGTATTACCAATCTGTTTAGGGCATGGAACTAAAATAGTTGATTATTTAATGGCATCAGGGAAAATTTATCGAGGTGCTATTACTCTTGGATTTGCAACAACTACCGAAGATTTGGACGGAGAAATTATTGCAGAAAATCATGATTTTACCCCACTAACAACGAATCAAATAGAAACTGGATTAAAAAAATTTATTGGAGAAACAATTCAAATCCCGCCAATGTTTTCAGCAATTAAAGTTAAAGGGCGTCGATTATATGATTATGCTCGAAATGGTGAAGAGGTTGAACGTCCTAAACGAAAAATTAAAATTGATTATTTCAAACAACTTGGCAATAGTATTATTGACGAAACAACTCAAACGCAAACTATCTTTTTTGAAGTCAAATGTGGTAAAGGTACTTATGTTAGAACCTTAGCCGTTGATTTTGGCAAGCAATTTAATATTCCTGCTGTGATGTCACAATTAACTAGAATTGAAAGTGGGGGTTTTAATTTAAATCAAACCGTAACTTTTTCACAATTAGAAACAGCTTCCAAGCACAATGAAATTGAAAAGCTGGTTTATCCCATCGATAATGCTCTCAAAGCCTATCCACAAGTTGAACTTTCCAAATCACAATGGGAATTAGTTCAGCATGGCGGTTTTATTGACACTAGAGAAGTTAATACTACTGAAGCTAAAATAGTTTTAAGATATAATGAAAAGACTAGAGCGCTTTATTATAAAGATGCTGAAAATAATAGATATAAACCATTTAAAATGTTTAATCTTGATTAGAGGATTGGTTATGCAGGTAATTAAATTATCGGATTCAATTAATAATAGTTTAAAAACAAAACCAGCTGTAATTGCAATGGGTTTTTTTGATGGTGTCCATTTAGGTCATCAAGAAGTTATCAAAACTGCAAAAAAAATCGCAGATAAAAATGGACTTCCTTTAGCAGTTTTGACTTACGACCACCATCCCGCATTGGTTTACCATAAATTAAAAGGCAATGCCGCTCGTTATTTAACTATTTGGGATCGAAAACAACAACTATTTCAAGATTTAGGTGTGGATATTGTTTATCAAGTAAATTACAACTATCAGTTTCAGTCACAAAATCCCCAAAAATTTGTCGATGATTTTTTGTTGAGATTAGATCCTCAAACAGTTGTAGCAGGGTTTGACCACACGTATGGGGCTAAAAATGCTAAGATGTCGGATTTGCCTAACTACGCTAAAGATCGATTTAAAATTGTAACAGTACCGGCTGATAAACTTGATCGGAAAAAGATTAGTTCGACTAGGATTAGGAAAAATTTGGAAGCTGGTCACATTGAAACTGTAAATCATCTTTTAGGATATCGATTTGAAACTAGTGGAACCGTGGTGCATGGGTTTGCCCGTGGTAGAACATTAGGTTTTCCAACTGCTAATATTGAATATAGTAATTTGCAACAAATGCCAGTTGAAGGAGTTTATGTTGTTAAAATTATGGTTGGACAACAATGGTATGGAGGCATGGCATCGATTGGTAGAAATGTTACTTTTGGTAGTCAAAACCCAATCACATTAGAAATAAATATTTTTGATTTTAACCAGAATATTTATGGCAATCATGTGCAGGTACAATGGATGTCTAAAATGAGAAATGAAGTTAAATATAATGGCAAAAAAGAGTTAATTAAACAATTACAACAGGATGAAATTGATGCTCGCAATTTTATTAAATTAAACTGTTAAATTATAAGCATCATTCTTGACCTTTATTACATTCCTTGATAAAGTATAAATGTACCTTAGCACTTGGGAAGAGAGAGTGCTAAAAAGGAGTGATGGGAATGCTCACTGAGAGACAGAACCTGATACTTAAGTACATTGTGGATTATTATTCTGAAACTGGAGATCCAGTTGGTTCTAAAGCTTTAGCAAAGAAGTTACCAATTAATGTTAGTTCGGCTACCATTCGGAATGAAATGGTTATTTTAAGTAATTATCATTTAATTGATCAGGTGCACACGTCATCTGGAAGAATTCCTTCTACTCAGGGATATCGTTATTATGTGGATAATTTGGCTAAGCCATTACCTCTTGATAATAAATATCGAGATTATATTAGTACTTCATTGAGTGGATCTTTTCGACAAATTGATGATATTGTACGTCAATCGGCAAAGATTCTTTCTCAAGTAACGGATTATGCAGCAATGACTTTTAGTCCTGAAAATCCAAGTAATGATATTATCAATCATTTTCAATTGGTTCGATTAAATGACCACCATTTAATGGCGGTTATTGTAATGGAAAATGAACAAGTAGAAAGTCAGTCTTTTTTGGTTAAACAAGAAGTAAATGCTAGCCAGATTGAAATGTCTACTAATCTTTTGAATCATCATCTTTCCGGGTTAACGACGAGCCAAATTATGATTAAAATTCAAGATGGTTTTTTTGATAATTTGAAACTATATATTAAAGATACAACTCCTATTCTAAATGCATTTAAGTATTTGATCCAAAAAGTTGTTTCTGATCGTTATTTTGTAAGTGGAAGATTAAATTTATTTAATCAAAATCATGATTTAAAAAATGCTAAACCGTTATATTCATTTTTGAATGAAAATTCGCGTTTAACTGAAATTTTGAATCATAGTTCTCAACCAATTTCAGTTCAAATTGGTTCTGAGTTGCAAGACGATATTTTGAAAGATTATAGCCTGATTGCAGGGACTTATGATGTTGGAATTCATGGTATTGGTCGAATTGCAGTTATTGGTCCGACTAGGATGGAATATCCTAAAATATTAGGATTAGTTGATGCGTTTCGTACTGAAATGCAAGAACAAATCAAAAATTATTATCACAGTTATGATCAGTAAAGGAGAATGATTATGGCAGATAAACATTCAGATGAAAAAGAAAATATAAAAGAAGATCAAGAAGCTGTTACTAAGGAAGATAAGAATGTAGCTGCTGAAGATGGTGAAGTTGTAAATTTAAAAAAACAACTTGATGAAGCACAAAATGATTATTTAAGAGCTCAAGCAGAAATTCAAAATATGCAAAAGAGCAATCAAAAAGAACAAAGTAATCTTGCTAAGTTTGGGGCTCAAGGACTTGCAAAGGATATTATTCCAGCAATGGATGATTTAAAACGTGCCCTAGAGGTTAAAGTTGATGACGAAAGTGGCCAACAATTAAAATCGGGGATTGAAATGGTTTTCAAACATCTAAAAAAAGCTTTAACTGATAATAATATTAGTGAGATTGACGCTGCAGATGTTGATTTTAATCCAGAACTTCATCAGGCAGTGCAAACTGTTGCTGCTAGTGAAGAACATCCAAGTGGTACAGTAGTACAAGTTTTACAAACTGGTTATGAACTTGCTGGTCGGGTGATCCGTCCAGCAATGGTAGTTGTGGCACAGTAGTTGCAATTATCTATAAAAATTAAAATAAATTAAAAAAGGAGTATTAAAATGGCAAGTAATAAAATTATTGGTATTGATTTAGGTACTACTAACTCAGCTGTTGCAGTTATGGAAGGTGGAAAACCAAAAATCATCACTAATCCTGATGGTTCAAGAACAACTCCATCTGTAGTTGCATTTAAAGATGGTGAAATTCAAGTCGGTGAAGTTGCCAAACGACAAGAAATCACTAACCCTAATACTGTTCGTTCAATTAAGAGTCACATGGGTGAAGAAGGCTACACTGTTGATATTGATGGAAAGAAATATACTCCACAACAAATTTCAGCAATGATTCTTCAATATATCAAGGGTTACGCTGAAGACTATCTTGGCGATACAGTTAGCGAGGCTGTAATTACTGTTCCCGCTTACTTTAATGACGCTCAACGTCAGGCAACTAAAGATGCTGGTAAAATTGCCGGACTTGATGTTAAACGGATTATTAATGAACCAACTGCCGCAGCTTTGGCATATGGTTTGGACAAACAAGATAAAGATGAAAAGGTATTAGTTTATGATTTAGGTGGAGGTACATTTGATGTATCTGTTCTTGAATTAGGTGATGGTGTTTTCCAAGTACTTTCAACTAATGGTGATACTCATCTTGGTGGGGATGACTTTGACCAACGTATCATTGATTGGTTAGTAGCTGAATTTAAAAAGGAACATGGCATTGATCTTTCACAAGATAAGATGGCTTTACAACGTTTGAAAGATGCTGCTGAAAAAGCAAAGAAAGAATTGTCTGGTGTTACTTCAACAGAAATTAGTCTTCCTTTCATCGCTTCAAATGATAATGGACCTCTTCACATGCAAACAACTCTTAGCAGAGCCAAATTTAACGAATTAACTTCCGATTTAGTTGATAAGACTAAAGAACCTTTGGAAAACGCATTGAAAGATGCTGGATTAAGTACTAGTGATATTGATGAAGTTATTTTAAATGGTGGTTCAACTCGTATTCCTGCTGTTCAAGAAGCTGTTAAAGAATGGACTGGCAAAGAACCTAATCATTCAATTAATCCTGATGAAGCTGTTGCTCTTGGTGCAGCTGTTCAAGGTGGAGTTTTGACTGGTGACGTTAAAGACGTTGTTTTACTTGATGTTACACCCTTGTCATTAGGTATTGAAACAATGGGTGGAGTATTCACTAAGTTAATCGAAAAGAATACAACTATTCCTACTTCAAAATCACAAACATTCTCAACTGCTGCTGACAATCAAACAGCCGTAGATATTCATGTTTTACAAGGTGAACGTCCAATGGCAGCTGATGATAAGTCATTAGGTCGTTTCCAATTAACAGATATTCCAGCAGCTCCACGTGGAATTCCTCAAATTGAAGTTACTTTTGATATTGATAAAAATGGAATTGTAAACGTTTCTGCCAAAGATAAAGGAACTGGTAAAGAACAAAAAATCACTATCAAAGATTCAGGCGGTCTTTCTGACGATGAAATCGATAAGATGATGAAGGAAGCTAAAGCCAACGAAGAAGCAGACAAGAAGAAAAAAGAAGAAGTTGACTTAAACAATGAAGTTGACCAATTAATCTTCCAAACTGACAAGACTTTGAAAGATGTTGAAGGTAAAGTTTCTGAAGATGAAATCAAGGGTGTTAAAGATGCTGAAGAAGAATTAAAGAAAGCTAAAGCTGATGGCAATCTTGATGACATGAAAGCTAAAAAAGATGCTTTAAATGAAAAAGTTCAAGCCGTTGCAGTCAAGTTGTATCAACAACAACAAGCTCAAGGTGGAGATGCTGCCGGTAATGCCGATGCATCAAAAAAAGATGATGGAAATACTGTTGATGGTGATTTCCATGAAACTAAAGATGAAGATCAAAAATAATCTGATTCTAAAAGTTCAATAATTTGTGAAAAGCCAAAGTCTTTTAGAAATGCTTTGGCTTTTTGCTTTAGAAATCGACTATTTGATTTGGAGGCAAAATAATGGCTGATAAAAACTATTATGATGTATTAGGGATTTCAAAAGATGCATCTGAACAAGATATCAATCATGCATATCGGCACTTATCCAAAAAATATCATCCAGATATTAGTAAGGAACCTAATGCTGAAGCAAAATTTAAAGAAATAACAGAAGCTTATGAAGTTTTAAGTGATAAGCAAAAACGTGCTAACTATGACCAATATGGATCAGCAGATGGTCCACAAGGATTTGGTGGAGGTGGTACTGGCAGTGGTTTTGGTGGAGCTGGTGGTGCTAATTATGGTGATTTTTCTGACATTTTCAGTGATTTATTCGGAGGCGGACGTAGAAGACAACAGGATCCATCTGCTCCTCGTCGTGGAAGTGATTTAGAATATCAATTAACCTTGACGTTTGAAGAGGCTATTTTTGGAAAAACGACCAAAATTAAATATCACCGTCAAGCTCAATGTCCTGAGTGTCACGGAACTGGGGCTAAGCCAGGAACCCATCCGGAAACTTGTCCAGAATGTCATGGTTCGGGAATGATTGCTAAAACAATCAATACACCTATGGGACAAATGCAAACTCAAGCTCCATGTCCAAAATGTGGTGGAACTGGAAAAATCATTAAAGATAAATGTCCAAAATGTGGTGGAACCGGAAAAATTGAAGAAGAACATGAAGTTGAAGTTAATATTCCCGCTGGTGTCGAAGAAGGACAGCAAATGCGTCTACAAGGACAAGGGAATGCTGGAGATAATGGCGGACCTTACGGTGATTTATACGTAGTTTTCCGTGTTCTTCCAAGCAAAGAATTTCAACGTGATGGTTCAACAATCTACTATAATAAGAAAATTTCATTTACTGATGCAACTTTAGGAAATGAAATAGATGTTAAAACGGTTTACGGTAATGGCAAATTAAAAATTCCTGCCGGAACGCAAACTGGAACTGTTTTCAAATTAAAAGGTAAAGGAGCTCCTCGCCTTCATGGAAATTCAAAGGGTGACGAATTAGTCAAAGTTACTATTGAAACTCCTAAGAAATTAAACAGTGATCAAAAGCTAGCATTAAAAGCTTTTGCCGAAGCTAGTGGCGATAACTCTGAACAAAACAAAGGTTTTTTTGAAAAATTGAAAGATAAACTTAAATAATTAACTAAGGGAAGGATGAAAATCCTTCCCTTATTGTTTAATTTCAATGCCATTGTTATAATTGAGCTAGCTATATGGAATAACGAATTAGAAAGCAGGAATAAACGTGGACTACCAAAAAATGGAAGAAAAGCAAAGAAAGATTAGAAACTTTGCGATTGTAGCACATATTGATCATGGTAAATCTACTTTAGCTGATCGAATTTTAGAAATGACTGATACGGTTTCAAAACGTGATATGAAAGCTCAATTATTGGATAATATGGATCTTGAACGAGAACGTGGGATTACCATTAAATTAAATGCAGTTGAGTTAACCTATCATGGAAAAGATGGAGTAGATTATGTGTTTCATTTAATTGATACTCCTGGACACGTCGATTTCTCTTACGAAGTTTCTCGAAGTTTAGCTGCTTGTGAAGGAGCTTTGTTAGTTGTTGATGCTACTCAGGGAATTCAAGCTCAAACTTTGGCTAACGTTTATTTAGCTTTAGATAATGATCTCGAAATTTTACCAGTTATTAATAAGGTTGATCTTCCTTCTGCTGAGCCAGAAAAAGTAAAACAAGAAATTGAAGATGTGATTGGAATTGATACTAGTGATTCTGTCGAAGTTAGTGCTAAAACTGGTTTAAATGTTGATAAATTATTAGAAGAAATTGTTAAAAAAATTCCTGCACCATCTGGAAATATCGAAGCACCTTTAAAAGCATTAATATTTGATTCAATCTATGATGATTATCGTGGAGTGGTCTTAAGTGTTCGTCTTTTTGATGGAATAGTAAAAGCTGGAGATCACATTCGCTTAATGAATAGTAATAGCGAGTATGAAGTTACAGAAGTAGGAGTTAACTCTCCACATCCAATTCCTAGAGGTTACTTAATGGCGGGAGACGTTGGTTATGTAACCGCTAGTATCAAAGACATTAATCAAACTCGTGTTGGTGATACCATGACCAATGCTAATAATCCGACAGAAAAAGCTTTACCTGGTTATCGAGAAATGATTCCAATGGTATATGCTGGTTTGTATCCTACTGATAATGCTAAATTTGAAGATCTACGTGAAGCTTTAGAAAAATTAAAATTAAATGACGCTTCATTGGAGTTTGAACCTGAAGTTTCGGAAGCATTAGGATTTGGATTTCGTTGTGGATTTCTAGGATTATTACATATGGATGTAATTCAAGAACGATTAGAACGGGAATTTAACTTAGATTTGATTACAACTGCACCATCTGTTACGTATCATGTTGATATGAATGATAACGATATGATTGAGGTTGAAAATCCATCTGAGATGCCTGATGCTTCGGCTATTAAAGATATTAAAGAACCATATGTGAAAGCATCAATTATGGTTCCAAATGATTATGTTGGTGCAGTTATGAAGTTGTGTCAAGCTCGTCGTGGTGAATTTGTCACTATGGAATATTTAGATGATGCTAGGGTAAATGTAATCTATCAAATGCCATTGTCGGAAATTATTTTTAATTTTTTTGATAAATTAAAATCTAGTACTCATGGGTATGCATCGCTTGATTATGATATTGACGGTTATCGTCAAAGTGATCTAGTTAAGGTAGATATTTTATTGAATGGCGATAAAGTTGATGCCTTAAGTTTTATTTCACATCAGCAATTTGCAGAAGAACGAAGCAGAGAAATTGTCAAAAAATTAAAAGAAATTATTCCACGACAAAACTTTGAAATCCCAATTCAAGCGGCAATTGGTGCAAAAATTATTGCTAGAACTAACATTAAAGCTTATCGAAAGGATGTTACTTCTAAAATTCATACTGGTGATCCCGATCGTCGAGCAAAATTGTTAGAAAAACAAAAACGTGGTAAAAAAAGAATGAAATCAGTTGGGAAAGTTGATATCCCTCAAGCTGCATTTATGACGGTACTCCAAACAGATGAAGATCAAAAGTCTGATAAATGATTGCTAAAATTCTGTATCATCGTATACTTTCCTAATTGTAATGGTGATGGGACGAACGGTTTATTAAATAATATAAAAAATGAATTATGATGTACAAGTGTTTATGAAATAGAGAAAAAGGGCTTACATACGTAAGTCCTTTTTTGTATTTGATTTAATAATTAATTATTTGTTTGAATTTTCATAACGATTGAAAATTAAATAACCAATTGTTCCAAAAATAATTGGACCAATAACCATCCAAATACTATTTAAGTAATCTCCATCAATAGCGGGGGCAATAATGGTAAATATAACTGCTAAACCAACTGTTAGAAGAACAATTGCAACAGCAAGCTTAGTTTCCCAAGCATATTTGTAAAAAACAAATGGTTTCTTAATCGAATGATTCTTTTTAAAACCTAAAAATGAATATGTTATGAATAAATAGGGAATGGTCATGGCGACATTAGTCATTGCTACTAAAATATTAAAAAAAGCTCGTGAACTTTTTCCACCAAAAGAAATTAATAGAATCAAACTAACCACTAGAATGCATTGCATTATCAAAGCATTGATAGGAATGTTAAATTTATTATTTCTAGTAAAAGATTTAGGCCATATTTCTTTTGGAGTACCCTCAATCAATTGTGTGACTGGTGAAATAATTAAAGTAATAAATGCTCCACTAAGAGCTAGAAACATCGATAAGCCAACATAACGACTAACCCAAATTCCAATTTGGATAGAAATCTGACGTGAAAGGTGTAATGCTATGCCTAATTGATATCCAAAGTTGTTCATAACTATATATGGAACATTAACTAAATTAACTTTATTATTTGATCCAAGAACTTGATTCCAATTAGTAAAAGATCCCATCATAAAAATTCCTAATGCATAGCCAATAGCAATTGTTAAAGCCGCAATCACAATTCCACGTGGGAAAGTTTTCTTAGGATTTTGAGTTTGATTAACTAACCCGGCAATTGCTTCTAATCCTCCAAATGCAAAAATAGCATACACTACAAAACTTAAAATATTTACAACTGATTTGTAATTATAGTTAGGAGAATTAACAATAGAACTTAAATGAAAAGGCTGAAGGGCATGCCCATTTAATAATAAAATTATTGCCCCGCCACAAATTAAAACTACGTTAATTGACATAGCGGCAATACCACCAATAGATGAAATTTTTTTAATTTTATCAATTCCTCGAGATGCTAAAAATGTAATCGTAATCATTAAAAATGATGCTAGTAGTCCAATAATTTCAACATTGGAGAAACCCCAAAGATGCCACTGAGATGTTGTATCATAACCAAAGATAGCACTTGATAAAGGAACCCAAATTGCTGAACTGGTCTTTATCATCCAGACTATATAAGATGCGTACCACATAAAAATCCCAATAAAGGCAAATTTAGAATTGACTGAATTACTCATCCAAGTATAGATTCCACCTTTAGAATTTGAAAATGCAGCTCCAAATTCAGCTAGCATAAAAGCATAAGGCAAAAAGAAACAGATAGCAGCTAAAACATACCAAATTATCGAAGCATATCCCATTAAGTAATATGCAATGGGAATATTAGCGAATCCAAATACAGAAGTAAAAATCATTAGAATTAATGATGTAAGTGACAATTTTTGATTTTTCATTTTACACGATCCTTTTTATAAAATTATATTTACTAACATAACTATTGTACGCTTAGCTTTATATGAAAATATAAAAAAGGATTATTAAATAATTTGAAAACGTTAGCAAAATTTTATTTTTAATTATTAAAATGTACTATTATTTATAATAATAAATTATTATGCTATAGGCATAAATTACAAGTTTGTAGTTAAGAAATTATTGATTTTAGGTCATTAAAGTTCTGGAATTGTTGTAGAAGTTGGAGACGAGATTACTAAATTTAAACGTGCAGACAAAATAGTTATGGAACCAGGTATTACTTGCGGTAAATGTAAATATTACTAAACAAGATATTAGTTATTAGTCATGGTGGAAAGATTACTTATGTTGGAATTCCAGCACAAAATGAAAATTCTTTAAATATGTCATTCATACAGAATACAGAATTATGAAATTCAATTTTTTGGAATTTTTCGATATGCAAATGATTATCCTATCAACATTAAAATTTTAACTGAAAATTATGGAAAGACTGAAATATTGGTAACAAATTTTTATAGTTTTACTGAATCGAATGAAGCTCTTGAAAATACTAGAACTAACAAACAACGTTCTTTAAGAATTATAATTTGTCTTAATGAACAGCTGAGAAAAAATAAATAGTTAATAATTATATTAAAAGAGAGAACCTACGTCGTAAGTTCTCTCCTTTTTATTTAAAAATAGCAATTAATCAAATTATTTGGGAATAGCCATAAAAACAACTTTTTTATTACCAGGAAATGAGTTCTTTTCTCCAAATTCATCAAAAGAAATGCTTTCACCAATTGTTCCAAGTTCATGGTTTTCATCTTTAATAATTGTAAGTAAGTGTTCGTGATCACGATTAATATCGTTAAGAGTAGCAGCTCCGAGTTCAGCCACTTCTCCAGAAGGTAATGTAACTTCAATTTTCTTTAAATCATGAATTCCGTCGGCATCAATTTCAAATGGAACATTAACTAACATAAATAAATCCCTCCCATTGTATAACAATATTATACGCTTTTGTTTTATTAGTTGTAATTGTAAAGAACTAAATAATTATTCTTTATTAATTTAAAAAAATGCTTTATAATTAAGTTGTTACAACTTTCACATGGGTGAAAAATAAAAGATAATTGGGAGATATTAAAATGGCTTTAGATAATTACTTTACTGGAATTCAACATGTTGGAATTCCAGCAGGAAATTTAGATGAAACAATTGCATTTTACGAAAAATTAGGTTTTGAAAAAGCAGGTCAGTTCTTGTATGAAGGTAATCGTTGTGCTTTTATGAAATATGGTAATTTGATGATTGAAACTTGGGAAGGCGATAAAATTGCTGACAAGGATGGCGCTATTAATCATATTTCATTAAATACAACTGATGCAGATGCTGCTTTAAAAGAAGCTAAAGAAATGGGATTGGATGTTATTGATAACGAAATTCAAACTCGTCCATTTTGGGAAAAGGGAATTCGCTTCTTTAATATTTATGGTCCTAACCATGAAAAAATTGAATTCTGTGAAATTGTAAAATAGAATTATTTTGCAAACGGAGACAGACGCAATTACGTCTGTCTTTTGTTAACTAAACAGTCAAAACCGCATTAATCCTTGCCATTTTGGTGTTTCTCCCTTATTATTGGAATAGAGCTTATATGGAAGAATACGAATTAAAAAGAAACGGAGGGGATAATATGTTAGCTATTACAAAACAATTTTTAAGAGATAACGGTTATCATTATAAAAAGGGCTATATTAGACCACTTATGACTCCAGATAGTGTTTATATTTTTCGATTCGGAAAAGATGATTTAAATAATCGAATTATTGTGCGCTATGGACATGGATGGACTGGAAGACAAAAAATCAAAGAAATTGATTTACGTTTACATAAACAACGTCATCCTCGTATTTTTAAAACTGAGCATGGTTTATTGAAATATCTTGAGTCTCATCTATCTTCGCATGAGGAAAAGGTTGACGATTTAGGTCTAGATAAGTGATTTTTGCATCCTGCAGGGGGTGCATTTTTTTTAAATAAAACTAATGGAGTCTGAAATAAATATGAATTCAAATTTGATTGAAGTCAAAGTAATAACTAAACAAGAAGCAGTTCCAGCTGTTTCGAACATATTGATGGAAGTAGGAGCACAAGGTATTCAAATTGATGATCGGGAATTAAACACAGTTGCTGTAATTGCTTATTTTCCTGATAATATTGATATTAAATCTATTTTATTGAAGCTTAAATCTAAAGTAGTTAATTTGACAACTTATGGATTAAATCCAGCGCCTGCCAAAATTACTGCACGCAGTTTGAATAATGCTAAATGGGCAACTACGTGGGAAAAGTATTATCATGCAGAACGTGTAACTAGATTTTTAACGATTGTTCCAGCTTGGGAAGATTATGAAAAGAGAGAATCAAATCAAATAATCATTAAATTGGATCCAGGGATGGCATTTGGAACTGGAACTCATCCTACTACCAAAATGGCAATGCAAGCTTTAGAAACTATTTTGCGTGGTAATGAAACTATTTTTGATGTAGGAACTGGTTCAGGTGTTTTAAGTATTACTTCTAGAAAATTAGGTGCCGGAGATATTTTTGCTTGGGATAATGATCAAACTGCAGTTGAATCTGCTAAGAAAAATATTTCTTTGAATGATGGAATGCAAAATATTAAAGTTGGAGTGAACAGTTTATTAGATGGAATTGTTGGAAAAGCTGATGTAATCGTGGCTAATATGTTAGCAGAAGTATTGTTTCCACTAATTTCTCAAGCTGCAGATCATTTACAAAAGGGCGGTAATTTTATTACTGCTGGAATTTATTTTGATAAGCTGGATAAGATGATTGATGAATTAAAAAAGTATGGATTTATAATCAATCAAGTTACATCCGTTGATAATTGGCGTTCTATTATTGCTACAAAAGGGGAGGTTTGAAATGCAACATTATTTTTTGGATCAACCTTTAAAAGTGGGACAAAAAGTTAGTCTGCCATCTGACATAAGTAAACATTGGATACGAGTTATGCGGGCCACAGTGGCATCAAAAGCTGAATTTGTTTCAAGTGATAATCGATTATATATTGGTGAATTATTTAATGAGAATGAGGCAATTGTTAAAATTTTAAGTGAGTCAGAAAGAAACGTTGAAATTCCACTTAATGTAACAATTATATGTGGATTACCCAAAAGCGGGAAAGCAGAGTTGATAGTCCAAAAGGCCACTGAACTTGGAGTTGGACAAATAATTTTTGTGCCAACTGCTTGGTCAGTTGCTAAATGGGATAACAAAGCAGTTAAAAAAATTCAGCGATTACATAAAATTGCTAAAAGTGCAGCTGAACAATCCCATCGTAATCTTGTTCCTAAGGTTGAATATTTGACTGGAATTAATCAATTGAAAGATATTAAAGCTGATCAACGCATCGTTGCATACGAAGAATCTGCAAAAAAGGGTGAAACTAGTAAGTTGATCCAAGTACTTTCAAAATTAAATCCCCATCAAAGTTTATTGGCTTTTTTTGGACCAGAGGGTGGTATTTCTCCAGATGAAATCCAACAATTTGAAAAATGGCATTATCAAATCGTTGGATTAGGGCCTCGAATCTTACGTACTGAAACGGCTCCATTGTTTTTTTTAAGTGCTGTATCTGTAATTTCCGAATTAAAATGATAAAATATATATAAATTTATTTAATATACGAACTAACTAAATAATTTTGGGATTAAGGAGGTGTAATTAATGGCTAGTTTAAAAAGTTGGAAACCAGGAGAAATTTTTAATAAAGTAGCTGAAAATATGACTCCAGAACAAGTTGATACAATTCAAAAAGCCTATGAATTTGCTGCTACTGCTCACGGTGATAACCTACGAGTTTCTGGTGAAAAATATATTACTCATGCAACTCAAGTAGCTGGGATTTTAGCTGATTTAAACATGGATTCAGTTACAGTTACTGCTGGATTTTTACATGACATCGTGGAAGATAGTAATGTTGAATTAAGCGACGTAAGAGAATTGTTTGGTGATGATGTTGCATTAATTGTCGATGGTGTAACTAAAATAAGCAAAATAAAGTATAAATCAACTAAAGAACAATTAGCTGAAAATTATCGTAAGCTATTATTAGTAATGTGCCAAGACATTCGAGTTATGATTGTTAAACTTGCTGACCGAATGGACAATATGGATACTTTAAATAAAATGGATTTAGAAAGTCAAAAACGTTTTGCTCGTGAAACAATCGATGTTTATGCTCCAATTGCTGATCGACTTGGAATGGGATCAGTTAAATGGGAGCTGCAAGATATGTCGCTTCGCTATTTAAATCCTGATGCTTACTATGAAATTGCTCATTCAATGAAATCAAAAAGAGATGAGCGTGAAGCATATATTACAAATGCAATTAAAGAAGTTCAAAATGCAATTAAAGATTTTGATATCAATGCTGAGATTTATGGTCGTCCTAAACATATTTATTCAATTTATAAAAAAATGGTTGATAAGCACAAAAAGTTTGCTGAAATTTATGATTTGTCAGCAATTAGGATTATTGTAGATACAGTAAAAGACTGTTATGCAGTTTTAGGAGCTATACATGCCGAATGGAAGCCCATGCCCGGACGGTTCAAAGATTATATTGCTATGCCTAAATCTAATATGTATCAATCATTGCATACTACAGTTGTTGGACCTGAAGGTAAACCACTTGAGATTCAAATTAGAACTAAAGAAATGCACCAGATTGCTGAATATGGGGTTGCTGCCCACTGGGCTTATAAAAAAGGCGAAACAGACGAAGTTAAAAGTGATCAAAATAATGTTCAGCTAAATTGGTTCAAGCGAATTATTGAGATTCAAGAAGAAACTGATAATGCTTCTGAATTCATGGATAGCGTTAAAGGAGATTTATTTTCAGATCATGTTTATGCTTTTACCCCTAATGGAGATGTAATGGAGTTACCTAAGGGAGCTGGGCCTCTAGATATGGCATATGCTATTCATACTCAAGTTGGAGATAAAACTACTGGTGCACGAGTAAATGGGAAAATGGTTTCTCTTGATGATCAAATTAAAAACGGAGATATTGTTGAGATTATTACTTCTGCTAACTCAACAGGGCCTGGGAAAGATTGGCTTGATTTGGTACATACAAATAGTGCTAAACATAAAATCAAACTTTTCTTTAAAAAGAAAAATCGTACTGAAAACATTAAAGTTGGATCGGAAATCTTGAATGATAATTTGGAAGAAACTGGATTTGAAACTAATGAAATTTTAAGTAATGAAAATTGGAATCGGGTCTTAGAAGAAATGCATTATCGTTCAAGAGATGATTTACTAGCCGCCTTAGGTTTTGGTGATATTCATGTTAATGGAGTTATAAATCGTTTTACTAGTAACTTGCGTAGTGAGCAACAAAAAGATGATGAAAGACAAGCCGAAAAGGAATTATTGGAACAACATCAATCTTTTTCAACTAAAAATGAAGAATTAAAAAATCAAGGTAATCATCCAGCAGATAACGTTGTTATTGAAGGAATTGATAATGTTTTAGTAAGAATGGGGCATTGTTGTCTTCCAGTTCCAGGTGATGACATTGTTGGGTATATTACCAAAGGCCGTGGAATTACAATTCACCGATTAAATTGTAATAATATTGACAATGATGCCAGTAATCGAACAATTGCGTCTCATTGGGGAAATGTTCAAAATAATCGAATTGATTATCCAACGAAGTTGAAAATTGAAACTGATGATCGAAATGGAATTTTGAATGAAATTATAAAAAAAATTAATAATAGTCCAGCTAAGCTAACTTCCATTGATGGTAAGATTCATGATGGTATTGCATTAACAGTATCATTGGTAATGAACGTTAAGAATATATCTCAACTAGAACAGGTTGTCGATACAATTAAAATGATATCAGGCGTCGATACTGTCAAACGAACATTAAATTAAAGGATGAGAAATATTGAAATTAGTTATTCAACGAGTTAAACACGCAAATGTTGTTATTGAAAATAAAGAATATAATTCAATTAATACTGGGTATTTGATTTTAGTAGGATCAGAAGAAGGGGATTGTCAAGCCGACGTTGATTATTTAGCTCATAAAGTGGCTAATTTACGTGTTTTTGAAGATGAACAGGGAAAAATGAATTTAAACATTAAACAAGCAAATGGATCAGTGTTATCCGTTTCACAATTTACGTTGTTGGCAGATATGACACATGGGAATCGTCCTACTTTTAAAAAGGCTGGAGATCCAGCAACTGCTAAAAAAATGTATGAGACCTTTAATCAAGCACTTTTATCAGAAGGTCTTGATGTTAAAACAGGTGTTTTTGGAGCAGATATGAATGTTAATTTAGAAAATCACGGTCCTGCAACTTTTGAACTTAATCATCGGGAGCAATAATCATGAAAAATTTTATTTGGGATTTTGATGGGACTCTTTTTGACACCTATCCATATATGGTAACGGCTTTTGCTAAAGCACTGCGGAAAAATGGAATTGATCCAATTGAAGTTAATCCGGATGAAATTTACGCACAAATGAGAATTCATTCGTTAGGTTCTGCGATTATAAAATTTAGTGCGTTATATGGGATTAATCAAGAACTTTTATTAAGAGATTACCGGATTTATGAACAAGATGAAGTTAATTTAGCTAAACCATTTGATGATGTAAAACAAGTTTTACAATTAATTGTTGCTAATGGTGGTAAAAATGGATTATTAACCCATCGAGATGATCAAGCACTGCACTTATTAGAAAAGTATGATATAAAAAAACTGTTTACTGGCTTAGTAACTAGTAAACAGTCTTTTGCTCGTAAACCAAATCCTGAATCTTTGAACTATCTAATTAAAAAAATGAATTTAGAAGTAAATGAAACAGTCATGGTTGGGGATCGGGAATTAGATGTTACTGCAGGAAATAATGCTGGTGTAACAACAATTTTGTTTGATTTTGATTATATCATTGAAAATGACGGAAATTCCGATTTTATTGTGCATTCGATTAAAGAAATTATTCCTTTAATTAAAGGAACTCAAGATACTATCTAACAATGATCCGTAAGTTTCACCAAAAAGATATACATGCATCAGCACATAATAAAATTGATACCAACCAACTCGTTTTTCGAATCCTGGTCTAAGTGGATAGGTATCATTATAACCTCGATAAAAATCATCATTAAATCCGCCAAAAACAGTGGTAATACCTAGGTCAAATTCACGATCTCCATAAAAAACATCGGGGTCGATTAACATTGGTTGATGATTATCAGTGAAAATTGCATTTCCACTCCATAAATCACCATGTAAGAGACTGGGCATTATTTTATGTGTTTTATCGTATTCAATAATTTGTTGTCTTAAAATTTGATAATGATGGTCGCGGGAATGATTCCAGCGGCCTTTTTCTTTAGCAAGTTTAATCAGTGGTTCTAGGCGTTGATCAATAAAGAATTTAGACCAGTTATTTTGCCAATTGTTTATCTTAGGAAACTTTCCAGCTGTAAAATCATTGTCTAACCCAAAATGACTATGATGAATTTGGTGTACCTTAGCTACCATTTGTCCTAACTCATATTGGTTTCCATTGCCAATGTTTATCCAGTTTAAAATTAGGAAACCATCATGTTCAATTTCTCCATAATCAATCACAGTTGGAACATTCGCAGCTTGTGATAATAATTTAATTCCTTCTACTTCGTGTGAAAAAAACTCTTTGCCACGATTAGGTTGGACTTTCAAAAATAAACGACCTTCGTCACTTATTATTTCGTATGAATCATTGATATCTCCTCCAGCAACTGGTTTTAAACTTTTGATGTTTGTTAATGGCAGTTGGGCAAGCCATTTATTTGATAATTTTTTCATATGATACCTCCTAATAATTTTTATTAATGTATTGATTAATACCTTTAGTGACATCAGTTGCTACATGGTTTTGATAATTAGAATTTTTAATCAATTTAAAGTCATTATCATCATTGATATATCCCATTTCTAGTAAGACAGAAGGCACTGACACATCACGAATTACTAAAAAATCACCCTTCATAATCCCACGATTATCTAATGAAAGATTATTTAAATTATGATTGATTTCAGTTGCCAATTGCTGTGACTTGCCTTGATGATAGAAATAACTAGTAAAACCAGAGGCGGTATTTTTATCATTTGATGAATCAAAATGAAAGCTAACAAATAAATTTGCATGGTTATCAGTAGAAAATGAAGGACGTTTAAATAAACTAACGGTTTTATCAGAGTTACGAACCATTATTACATTGGCACCTGATTCACGTAAACGATTAGCAGTTTTTTGAGCAAATTTGAGAGTATAGTCTTTTTCTTGTTTATTGTCATTAGATAATGCACCTGAATCACTACCGCCATGACCAGGATCTAAAACAATGGTTGCTTCTGATAAATTATTAGCACGTTTTAGATGGTGATTGTTTAGCAACCATTCTGGAATCCAACCAATTTTATTTTGATTGTAAACGACTCTAACCCAGTTATTTTTGTGACTTAAAATTTGAACATGTTCACCATGATTAACTATTCCAATTGTTTTGTATGAAAGATTGGGACCGTTTTTAATTTGAAGGTTATCGCAAGGGATTTTTACATTATTTCTTAACAGTAATATTCCTAGAACTAAGATGGTTAAAATTGTTGTTATAATTGTGAAAGTTAAACCACGTTTATTAATATTAAACATATGCATGGGATTCCTTTATTTAAAAGTTATTTGTCATAATTAATGATATAACTTTTTGGGAGCTGTAACACTACTATCTCAGAATAAATTGACTTGACTTTTTTGCTTGTTTTTATTAGTCTGAGAATAATTAAAATATACCAATCATAATGAGTAGTAGATAAAATTTGATTTTCAGAGAGCATCCGCTGCTGTGAGGATGTAATTCAGATTTATCGAAGATGCATTTAGGTTTAGTTAAATATAAAAATAAAGTAATAAAAAAGGTGGTACCGTGCTGATTGCGCCCTTGATGCAATTTAGTATGGTATTTTTTTTATGATTTATGAAGGGGTGGCTAAGTTGAAACGAACAACATATGCTGGAAAAACAAATGAAGCTTTTTTAGATCAAGATGTAATTCTTGATGGGTGGGTAGCTAAAAAACGAAATTTAGGCAGTTTAATTTTTGTTGACTTAAGAGATCGAGAAGGAATTGTCCAATTAGTTTTTAATGAAAAAGATAGTGAGCAAGCTTTTAAAGTCGCAGAAGCCATGAAAAACGAATATGTTATCCAGATTAAAGGACGTGTTGTAGCACGTTCTGAAAAAGAAATTAATCCGGATTTATATACAGGAAAAGTTGAGGTACATGTGAGTGATGCTGAGATTTTGAGTAAGTCAAAGCCAGTGCCTTTTGATATTAAAGATGACACAAATGCATCTGGTGATTTACGTTTGAAGTATCGTTATCTTGATTTACGTAGACCATATATGCAAAAAGGATTAATGATTAGGAATCGAATTTTACAAGCGACTCACAGTTATTTGGATGAAAATGGTTTTATTGATATCGAAACTCCAGATTTAACAGCTTCTACTCCAGAAGGAGCACGTGATTACTTGGTTCCTTCACGTGTTTATCCAGGATCATTTTATGCATTGCCACAATCTCCACAACAATTTAAACAGATGTTGATGGGTGCTGGATTTGATCGCTATTACCAAATTGCTCGTTGTTTTCGTGATGAAGACTTGCGTGGTGATCGTCAACCGGAATTTACGCAAATTGATTTAGAAACTTCTTTTATGGATCAGCAAGATATTGAAGATCTTACTGAAGGATTAATTCAAAAAGTTATGAAAGAAGCAGTTGATTATGATGTCAAACTTCCTTTTAAACGTATTACCTGGCAAGAATCAATGGATCGTTTTGGAACAGATCAGCCAGATACGCGTTTTGGAATGGAATTAAAAGATGTTTCTGAAATTGTGAAAGATTCTGATTTTAAAGTTTTTACATCAGCAATTGAAAATGGTGGGCAAGTAAAAGCTATTGCAGTGCCTAATGGTGCTAAAGACTATTCTCGAAAAGAAATTGATAAATATACTGAATATGTAAAACGATTTGGAGCTAAAGGTTTAGCTTGGATGAAGGTAACTGAAGATGGTTTTTCTGGTCCAGTTGCTAAGTTCTTTAAAGATCCGGAAAAGATTGCTCAAATCAATGAACAAATGGAAGCTCAACCCGGAGATTTGTTATTATTTGCAGCTGATCGTGCTAAAGTAGTTGCTGATACTTTAGGATATTTGCGAGTTGCAATTGCTAATGAACAAAATATGATTTCAGATGATAAATATAATTTCCTTTGGGTTGTTGACTGGCCATTGTTTGAATATGATGAAGGATCAAAACGCTGGACCGCAGCACATCATCCTTTCACAATGCCTAATCAAGGAGATGAGCATTATCTTAATGAAGGAGAGGATCCTCATAAAGCTCATGCTCAAAGTTATGATATTATTTTAAATGGATTAGAACTTGGTGGAGGTTCAATTCGTATTCACACTCGTGAACTTCAAGAAAAAATGTTTAAAGCACTTGGATTTACCAAAGAGAGTGCTGAGAGTCAGTTTGGTTACTTTTTACGTGCTTTAGATTATGGTTTCCCTCCTCATGGTGGTTTGGCAATTGGTTTAGATCGTTTTGCAAGATTATTAGCACATCGAGGAAATATTCGAGATGTAATTGCTTTTCCTAAGAACTCTAAAGCCATTGATCCATTGACGGATGCACCAACACCTGTTGCAGCGAAACAGTTAGATGAACTTGGCATTGAAGTTGAAAAAAAAGACGATAAAGAATAAATTAGATAGAAGGTTGCGAATCCCTGTAGCCTTCTATTTTTTTAATATCGTAAATGGTATACTGGTTTGGGTTAATTAAACAAATTTAGAGGTTTTTTATATGAATGATGTACATAAAGTAATTAGGCGACATCAAATTATTACAAAAATATCAACAGCATTTGCTTATGCAACGTTAGTTTCAGTTGCAATGAACTTTTTTTGGACTCCAGGACACATTTATTCATCTGGTGTTACTGGTTTTGCTCAACTTTTAACGACTGTAACACAACGTTACATGCCATTCACAATTTCTACTGCAGTCGGTTTATTTGTTTTAAATGTTCCTTTATTGTTATTGGCTTGGAGAAAGATTGGGCATCAATTTGCTATCTTTACCTTTCTTTCGGTTATCTTAGCTAGTATTATGATTCAAATTTTACATCCACTAACCTTGACTTCTGATCCTTTGATCTGTGCTATTTTTGGTGGTGCCGTGAATGGTTTTGGAACGGGATTAGCGTTGAAAAATCAAATTTCGACTGGTGGATTAGATATATTAGGTATTGTAATTCAAAGAAAAACAGGGAAATCAATTGGAACTATTAATATTATTTTTAATTTGTTTATTGTACTTTCTGCTGGATTTATGTATGGTTGGCCTCATGCTTTTTATTCTGCAATTGGTTTGTTGGTTAATGCAAAAACAATGGATTTAACCTATACTAGGCAACAAAGAATGCAGGTTATGATTGTTACTGATGTTCCTAAAACAGTGGTTGGAAGTATCCAAAATCACTTACGTCGTGGAATTACGATTGTCCATGGAGCTGAAGGAGCTTACAACCATCAAAAGAAAACAATTTTATTTACGGTTATTTCACGATATGAAAAAAATGAAATGGATTTAGCCCTTCAGGAATCAGACCCGCATGCCTTTGCGGTTGCTGTTGATGTTGATGAGGTATTTGGCCATTTCTATGAGAATAAACCCAAATAAATTGATGGCATATAATAATAATTAAAATTTTAAAAATTGGTGGGTTAAAATGAAGTTTATTTATGTTTGGTTTATACGAATTATTTCAGCATTGTTTTATTTCAGGCCAAAAAAGAATGTTTATTATATTATGAGCTATGACAGTAATTTACATTTACTTAAACGGATTGCAGCAGAACTTCCTGATGGACAAAAATTAGTGGTTTTTTACAATCCACGAGTTTTGGTAGCTGCGTACGATTTAAAAGCATTTGGGATCAAAGCTATTCCATTGAAAAATAGTTTTGGTTTTGCTTTATTGCATATTCCCAGATTAATGACTGCTCGTTTGGTCTTTTGTGATAATTATTATGCTTTTATGGCCGGAATTTTACCATCCAAAAATATGAAGATTGTTCAATTATGGCACGCGGATGGAACTATTAAATGTTTTGGTTTTGAAAATCCAGGAAATATGCATGAATCGTTTTTTAAAAAACATCGTCATCAAACTTTTTATAATCACATTGATAACTTTGTAGTGGCATCCAAAGCTATGGGGCACGTTTTCCAAAATAGTTGTCGTCAAAGTTTTGATAAGATGAAATTTTTAGGATTTACCAGGTCTGATCGTTTGTTTAGTGAGCGTTGGATTAATACTGTACGGAATCGTGTTTATTTAGCTAACCCAGAGCTAAAGGGGAAACGAGTTATATTATATGCTCCAACATATCGTCCTGGAAATAGTGTTAACCCTCCTCAAGGAACTATCGAAGCTTTAGCATCTGATCCCAATGCAATGGTTGCTGTTAAGTTATATCAAGAAGTTGATCGAAATAAACTTAAATTAGATCAATTTAATCATAAAAACGTTCGAATTTATGATGAATTCTCAATCACTGACTTGATGACAATTGCTGATACTTTTGTTACGGACTACTCTTCGTATGCATTTGATTTTAGTTTATTGCCCCAAGCAAAATCAATGTTGTTTTTTATGTATGATATGAAAGATTATGAAAATAATCCAGGGATTCAAAAAGGATTTGAAAACTGGCTTCCTAGTAAGCCTATTACAAAGGTTTCAGAATTAGCCCAAGCAATTAAAGCTCATGAAACCATGAATTTTGATAAATTTAATCAAATGTGGAATACGTATAATGATGGGAAAGCATATAAACGAGTGATTGATAAATATGTACTTTGCCACGACAACGCCGCGGAGGATCATGATGAATAACAATGAATTTTTGATAGGATCGCATGTAAGTATGAAAGCGCCTAAAATGTTTTTGGGTTCAGCTGAAGAAGCAAAAAATGATGATGAAAATGTATTTATGGTTTATACAGGTGCTCCTCAGAATTCAAGACGGAAACCGATTTCAGAATTGAATATTCCTGCTGGAAAAGAATATATGCAGAAAAATGATTTGAGAGAAGTCGTAGTACACGCTCCATATATTATTAATTTAGGTAATACAAAAAAACCACAAAGTTTTCACTTTGCAGTTGATTTTTTAAAAGAAGAAATTAAAAGAGCGGATGCGATGGGTGCTACACAGATTGTATTACATCCTGGATCACATGTAGGTGCTGGCGTTGAAGCAGGATTACAGCAAGTTATTAAAGGTTTAAATGAAGTTATTACACCTGGCCAAAATGTACAAATAGCCCTTGAAACCATGGCTGGGAAAGGTACTGAGCTAGGAACGACTTTTGAACAGCTTGCTGAAATAATTGCCGGAGTGGATTTAAATGATAAATTATCAGTAACTTTTGATACTTGTCATACTTATGATGCTGGATATGATGTTAAAAATAATTTTGAAGGGGTAATGCAGCAATTTGATCAGGTAATCGGATTAGACCGTTTAAAAGTTATTCATTTGAATGATGACAAAAATCCTATGGGAAGTCATAAAGATCGACATGCTAATATTGGTTTTGGGACAATTGGTTTTAACGCTCTAGATTATATTGCACATTATCCAAAATTGGCAGCTGTTCCTAAAATTATGGAAACTGCTCCAATTAAAATTAATGATAAAGTTAAAATTGATCCGCATAAATATGAAATTAAAATGTTACGATTACAGAAATTTGATCCCAATATGATTAAAAAGATTGAAGAGAGTGCAAATGTTTAGTTTAATTAACTATTTGTATGAAGACTTTCAGTAATGATAGTTGCTGTTTCTTCAATTGATTTGTTGTGAACATTAATGCATAAACAACCAATTTTTCGATAAAGGTTCTTGGCGTAGTCAAGTTCCTTTTTTATATTTTCAGGGTCCGAATAGGTAGTTTCGCCATCTAATCCATATTCTTTCATTCGTAACGAGCGAATTTTGTGTAACTTTGAAACAGAGTTGGTTAAGCCAAATATTTTTTTGGGATTCAAATCCCAAATTTCTTTTGGAAGCTGAATGTTAGGACCAATTGGAACGTTGGCCACTTTGAAACTTTCATTTGCCAAGTATAGAGATAGTGGAGTTTTGGATGTTCTAGATACTCCTAAAATAACAATATCTGCTTTTTTTAAGTTTTCAGGATGGCGTCCGTCATCATTGTGGACCGTGAATTCAATTGCTGCAATACGTTTGAAGTAGGCAGCGTTTAAATCATGAACTAGTCCTGGGACTTCAGCAGATGATTCATTTAATCTGTGTGAAATGATTTCAATTGGTTTTTGAATACAGCCAAAACTGGCCAACTGATTGTCCTGAGAAAATTGAGTTACCATATCACTTAGTTCTGGATTTACTAAAGTATGAAAAATGATGGCATTATTTTCTTTAGCTAGTTTAAGAATTCCGTTTAAAATCGATTTAGTTTGAATGAATGGATACTGACTAATATTCGCGTGAGCCTCTGGAAATTGAGCAGCAGCAGTTTTAGCAATCGTTGTTCCAGTTTGTCCACTCGAATCGGAAATTACAAATATATTATATGTTTGCTTCATTAATTTACTCCTTAAATTATATTATCAACTGTAGTATAAACTATTTTCAGTTAATAATAATATAAAAGTTGTCGTTGACGTACCAAATTCCATGAGTTATAATTAAATCTGTTAAGTGGAACTTACTTAATACTATTTGAGCTCGGAGGGAGGGATTTTTAAATGTCAAAAACAGTTGTTCGTAAGAACGAATCTCTTGATGATGCTCTTCGTCGCTTTAAACGTACCGTTTCAAAAAGCGGTACTCTCCAGGAATTTCGTAAACGTGAATTTTATGAAAAACCTAGTGTAAAACGTAAATTAAAATCTGAAGCAGCACGCAAACGTAACAATAAAAAGAAACGTCGTAGTTTCTAGTTAAAAAGAGCAATCGTGAGATTGCTCTTTTTTTTGGAAGTAAATTAAATATATGGGGAGATTTTAAAATGGATTTAGTACAACAATTAAATGATGATTTAAAAGATGCAATGAAAAATGGTGAAAAAGAAAAATTATCGATTGTAAGAATGTTAAAAGCAGGTATGATGAATGAAAAAGTCAAACTTGGTCATGATTTGTCAGATAGTGAAGCTGTAGAAGTAGTTAATCGTGAAATTAAGCAACATAAAGATTCAATCGAACAATTTACGGCTGGAAAACGCGATGATCTAGTTAAAGAACAAACTAAAGAATTAGATATTTTGAAGAAATATGCTCCTAAACAGCTATCTCCTGTTGAAGTTAAAAAAGTAGTTGAAGAAATAGCTAAACAACTAGGAGTTAAAAGTAAAAGTGATTTTGGAAAATTAATGGGTGCTGTAATGGGTAAACTTAAGGGTAAAGCAGATGGGAACGACGTAAAAAAGGCAGTTAATGATACTTTAAAATAAAGTTGAAAGATAATAACTCATGATTGAACCAGAAGTATAGCTTTTTTAAAGCTAGATAATATGCTAAAATTTAGGCAAATTATTACAAAGGAGATATGTTTGATTGGTTGAAAAATTTGAATATCAGAAACAAATGACACTTAATAATCCTAATGATCAAAATAATTTATTTGGGACTCAAGATTCATTTATTAATGTTTTAGAGGATGGCTTAAGTACGTCAATTCGCTACTCTAATGGAATTATTAAAATAGAAGGTCATGATGAAAAAAATGTTCAATTAACTCATGACATTCTGTTAAATATGCTTAAATTAATCCATGCTGGGATTAATTTAAACGAAAGTGATTTTGTTTCGGCACTCAATATGGCACGAAATGGTGATATTTTTGCTTTGCCAGACATATATAATCAGATTCTAATTAAAGATAATAAAGGAAAGCCAGTTCGAGTTAAGAATTTTGGTCAAAAACAATATATTCAAGCAATCAAGCAACATGATATTACCTTCGGAATTGGTCCAGCAGGAACTGGTAAAACTTATCTAGCAGTAGTAATGGCAGTAGCAGCTTTAAAAAAAGGACAAATTGATAAAATTGTTTTAACACGTCCAGCAGTTGAAGCGGGCGAAAGTTTAGGTTTTTTACCTGGTGATTTAAAGGAAAAAGTGGATCCTTATTTACGTCCTTTGTATGATTCGTTGTATGCTATCTTAGGGAAAGATCATACTGATCGTCTGTTAGAGCGTGGTGTAATAGAAATAGCACCATTAGCTTATATGCGTGGAAGAACATTAGATAATGCATTTGTTATTCTTGATGAAGCTCAAAATACGACCAATCAACAAATGAAAATGTTTTTAACTAGACTAGGATTTGGATCAAAAATGATTGTTAATGGTGATATTCAGCAAATTGATTTAAAGGGTCATGTCCCTAGTGGATTAGTTACCGTTCCTAATATTTTAAAAGACATTAAAAATATCGAAATTGTCCGTTTAAGTGCTAATGATGTGGTTAGAAATCCAGTAGTAGCTAAAATTATTACTGCTTATGAAAATCATGATAAAGCATAATCTGAGGAGTAGATATGGATTTAGAAATTAATGATATTACTAACGAAAAAGTTAATGTTAATCAACTTAAATTAATCAAAAAGATACTAGACTATGCTGCTGATTATTTAAATTTAAAAGATAATACAGAAATGTCTGTGACTTTAGTTGATAATGATAAAATTAGGGAAATTAATCATAAATATCGTGGTGTAGATCGAGCAACTGATGTAATTAGTTTTGCGATTGAAGATCAAGGTAAGGACGAGTTTCCAGTTGTTATGAGTGATGAAATGAAAGCGGAAATTCCAGAAAATCTGGGTGATATTTTTGTTAGTATGGACAAAGTTAAAGAACAAGCAGACTTTTTGGGACATTCTGAAGATCGTGAATTAGGATTTTTAATTGTTCACGGATTTTTGCATTTAAATGGATATGATCACATGGATCCTAAAGATGAAGCAGTAATGTTTCCATTGCAAAGGAAGATTTTAAATTCTTATGGACTTAAAAAATAAATATCAAACTAGTAAAAACAAAGATTTTTTACAAGCTTTAAGCCATGCTTGGGATGGATTTAAAATTATTTTCACTAAGGAAAATAATTTTAAATCCCATTTAGTTACTACTGGCTTTATTTTAGCAGCTGGGATTATTTTTCAAGTTGGTTTTAATAATTTTATGTGGTTATTGACAGCTTGTTTTTTAGTACTTAATGCGGAAGTTATCAATACGTTAGTTGAATATTTAGTGGACTTGGTATTGGGAAATAAATATGATCCTTTGGCAAAGAAAATTAAAGACGTTGCTGCAGGTGGAGTTTTATTAACTTCTCTTTTTGCAGTTATTATTGGATTGATTGTTTTTGGTCCAGTTTTAAATTCGCTATTTAAAGCATTTGTTAATAGTTAATGAAAGAAAAAGGTAAATAATGGATAAAGCAAAAGATTTTAGATCAGGATTTGTAGCGATTGTAGGGCGACCAAATGTTGGTAAGTCAACATTTTTGAATCGAGTGGTAGGACAAAAAGTTGCAATCATGAGTGACAAAGCTCAAACAACTCGGAACAAAATTCAGGGTGTTTACACCACTAAAGACACTCAAATTGTATTTTTAGATACACCCGGGATTCACAAACCTAAAAATAAGTTAGATGAATATATGGATAATTCTGCGTTGTCATCATTAAAAGAAGTAGATGCAGTTTTATTTATGGTAAGCGCAACAGAAACTAGAGGAGCCGGAGATAACTATATTATTGATCAGCTAAAAAAAGTTGATGCTCCAGTTTATTTAGTGATTAATAAGATTGATGAGATTAATCCAAATGAATTACTTCCCATTATGGATACTTACAAACGTGCTTATGATTGGAAAGATGTTTTTCCGATATCTGCTTTAAAAGGAAATAATGTTGATGATTTATTAGAGGACATTAGTAAAAATCTTCCTGAAGGACCTCAATATTATCCAGATGACCAAGTTACTGATCATCCGGAGCGTTTTATTGTTCAAGAAATAATTCGAGAAAAAATATTAGAAAACACGCGACAAGAAATCCCACATTCCGTAGCTGTCTACGTGGAAGGTATGAAACCAAATGAAAATGGGAAACTACAAATTGAGGCTTCTATTATTGTTGATCGAGTGGGGCAACGCGGTATTATTGTTGGTAAGGGTGGTGCAAAGTTAAAATATATCAGCATTGGTGCTAGACGTGAGATTGAAAAACTACTTGGAAGCAAAGTAAATCTTAAACTGTGGGTTCGTGTTCAATCTGGATGGCGCGATAAAGATAGTGCTTTAAATAATTTGGGTTATAGTGATAAGAATGACTATTAGTTAAGGTGATTTTAGTGGTAAATACTAAAAGTAAATCATTTCATGGCATTTTACTTTATCGTAAAAATTATCGAGAACGCGATATGTTAGTTAAATTTTTTACTGCTGAAGCAGGGAAAAAAATGTTTTTTATAAGAGGTGCAAGGAAAGCTAATTTTAAAATGGCTGGTGATATTTTGCCTTTTAGTTACGGAACTTATGAAGGAATTTTAAAAATGGATGGTCTTTCATACATTGATAGTTCCGATAGTGTAAAACATTTTAATCAAATTAGTGAAGATATTTATTTGAATGCTTATGCTACTTATATTATGAGTTTAATTGATGCAGCATTTGATGATGGGGTGTCCAACTCAATTTGGTTTGATAAATTATTCTATGCTCTAAATTTGATTAATAATGGCTTTGATGCACAAATTGTTACTAATATTATTGAAATTCAATTGCTTCCTATTTTTGGAGTAGCACCAGATTTTAAGCATTGTGCCGTTTGTGGTCAACAAAATAAAATTTATGATTATTCAGAAAAATATGGTGGATTAATTTGTCAAAATGATTTTCATCTTGATCCATATCGAATGCATTTGGATCAACGCACAATTTATTATTTATGTCTTTTTTCAGTTATTGATTTAAAAAAAATTGAAAATATTAAAGTAAATGAAATTACCAAAAATAAATTACGACAAGTAATTGATAAAATTTATGATAATTCAGTTGGGTTGAATCTAAAAAGTAAAAATTTTCTTGATCAGATGCGTAAGTGGAAAATTAAATCTAATTGATTAATATTCGTTGACTGTTTGTTGGATGAAAATTATAATATAATTAATTAAATATTTGACATAAATGAAAGAAGACTATTATTGATTATAATTTCAGCGAAGCCATGGTAGTGTGAGATGGTTGTTATGAGTAGTAGTTGGCGCTTTTTAAGTCAATAAGTTTCGAGTTGCTGATTAATTTCAGAAATAGGGTGGAACCGCGACTAAATCGTCCCTATGCATGAGTTTTATTACTTTTGCATAGGCTTTTTTATTTGTTTATTAAAAGGGGGATTTAAAATGGCAAAAACAATGTCGGTTCAAGATATTGCTAGTACTTTAAAATCATATTGGAGTAATCAAGGATGTATGATTATGGATGCTTATGATACAGAAAAAGGGGCAGGAACAATGAGTCCCTTTACATTTTTGAGAGCTGTCGGTCCAGAGCCTTGGAATGTTTGTTACGTTGAACCATCCAGACGTCCAGCTGATGGTCGTTATGGTGAAAATCCTAATCGATTATATCAACATCATCAATTCCAAGTTTTAATGAAACCTTCTCCAGATAACATTCAAGATTTATATATTGATTCATTAAAAAAACTGGGAATTAATCCGTTAGAACATGATATTCGGTTTGTAGAAGATAACTGGGAAAATCCATCAATGGGTTGTGCTGGTGTCGGCTGGGAAGTTTGGCTAGATGGAATGGAAGTAACGCAATTTACTTACTTTCAAGTTGTTGGTGGAATTCAAATGAATCCAGTTGCCGTAGAGATTACTTATGGAATGGAAAGATTGGCATCCTATATTCAAGATGTTAATAACGTGTTTGATTTAGAGTGGTCAAATGGAGTTAAATATGGTGATATCTTCAAAGAGCCAGAATATGAACATTCTAAATATAGTTTTGAAGAAAGTGACCAAGAAATGCTTCATAAATTATTTGATGCCTATGAAAAAGAAGCACAACGATTAATTAAAGAAGGATTAGTTCATCCCGCATATGATTATGTTTTAAAATGTAGTCATACTTTTAATTTGTTAGATGCTCGGGGAGCCGTTTCCGTTACCGAGCGAGCTGGTTATTTATCACGAATTAGAAAAATGGCACATGGAATTGCTCAGGCTTTTGTAAAAGAACGTCAAAAATTAGGATTTCCTCTAATTAAGAATGAAGCTATTCGTGAAAAAACACTTGAAGAATATGCTAAAAAAGATCAACAAGAGAAAAAAAGAAAACAAAAAAAGAATAATAAGGGGGATAAAAAATAATGACACATAATTTTCTACTTGAAATTGGGTTGGAAGAAATGCCAGCTCCTGTTGTTACCCCAAGTATCAATGAATTAGCTGAAAAAGTTGAAAAATATTTAACTGAAAATCGAATTTCATTTGATAAAGTTAAAAAGTATTCTACTCCACGTAGGTTAGCTGTTGAAATTTCTGGTTTATCAGACAAACAACCTGATATAGATGAAGAAGCTAAAGGACCAGCTAAAAAAATTGCAGTTGCTGATGATGGTAGTTGGAGTAAGGCTGCTATTGGTTTTGCTAAAGGACAAGGATTGGAACCTGATAACATTACTTTTAAAGATGTAAAAGGTACTGATTATGCATTTGTTAATAAGCACGTTACAGGGAAACCGGTTGAAGATATCTTACCGGGATTAGTTGATGTAATTAAGTCAATGAATTTTCCTACCATGATGAAATGGGGAACTAATAAGTTCCATTTTGTTCGTCCAATTAAATGGCTGGTTGCTTTATTAGATGATGAGGTAATCCCAATGCAGATTGTAAGTGTTAAATCAGGCAGAATCACTCAAGGACAACGTTTCTTGGGAAACTCCATCAAATTGAATAATGCTAATGATTATGAAGATGAGTTATTAAAACAGTTCGTAATTGCTGATGCCGATAAAAGAAAAAATAAAATTAAACATCAAATTGATACCATTGCTAAAGAAAATGATTGGAAAGTTAACATTGATCCTGAACTACTTGAAGAGGTTAATAACTTAGTTGAATGGCCAACTAGTTTTTCGGGTAAGTTTGACAAACGTTTTTTGAATATTCCTCGTGAAGTCTTGATTACTTCTATGAAAACCCATCAACGTTTTTTCTATGTCGAAAATCAAAATGGGAATTTACTACCTGATTTTATTTCAGTTCGAAATGGGAATTCTGAACACTTAAATAATGTAATTGAAGGAAATGAGAAAGTTTTAGCAGCTCGCTTATATGATGCTGAATTCTTTTACGAAGAAGATCAAAAAAATAGCATTGATTATTTTGTTAATAAGTTAAAGAATGTTAGTTTTCATGATAAAATTTCCTCAATGTATGAGAAAATGCAGCGGGTACAAGTAATTGCACAACTAATTGCTAAGCAAGTTGGGCTTAATCAAAAACAAACTGATTTATTACATCGTGCGGCTGAAATTTATAAATTTGATTTAGTAACCGGGATGGTTGGTGAATTTTCTGAACTTCAAGGTATTATGGGAGAAAAATATGCTCTTTTAAATGGAGAAGATCCAGCTGTTGCTACAGCGATTAGAGAACATTACATGCCTATCTCCGCCAATGGTAAACTTCCTGAGACAAAAATTGGTGCTATTTTAGCAATTGCTGATAAGTTAGATAGTGTTTTGACTTTCTTTGCTGCGGGAATGATTCCAAGTGGTTCAAACGATCCATATGCATTAAGAAGACAGGCAACTGGGATTGTACGCATCTTTGCACAGCAACAATGGGATTTGCCAATGACTGCTTTAATGCAAAATATAATTGATGATGAAACAAAGAAAGATGTTTTACCTAAAATTGACCAAAGTAAAGTTATTAATGATGTAGTTAAATTTATTAAAGATCGTACAAAACGATATTTAGAAGGCAAAGATATTAGTTATGACTTAATTAATGCAGCTGTTTTGTCAACCAGTACAGATATTTTTTATAATATTAAAAGTGCTGTTGTTTTAAGTCATCATCAATATGATGATGATTTTAAGTCTACTATTGAATCCTTAACTCGAGTTACTAGAATTGCTACCAAGAGTGGTTTTAACTCAAATGATCTATTTGTAGATCCAGCATTGTTTGAAAATGATTCTGAGTTAAAGATGAATGCTGCGGTTGATAAATTAAATTCAGGATTTGTGGACTTGGATGCGGATGCTGCATATACTGAATTGGCTGATTTACGCAACGTGATTGATGATTATTTTGACCAAACTATGATTATGGTGAAAGATGAAACTGTAAAAAATAATCGATTGAAAGAGTTAACTAAACTCTCAAAATTAATTAATCATTTTGCCAATGTAGAAGAAATAATGGTTAAATAATAAAACCGATAATGAGTTAGTTGGTGATGATATTCATGACTAAAATTCCTGAAGAATTTGTCGAAAAAGTACGTGAGAACACAAATATTACTGATGTGGTTGGCAAATATGTTCAATTAAAGAAATCTGGGAAGAATTATTTTGGGTTATGTCCATTTCATGAGGAAAGAACGCCCTCTTTTTCAGTCAATGAAGAGAAGCAAATTTTTCATTGTTTTAGTTGTGGACGAGGAGGAAATGTTTTTACATTTTTGATGGATTTACAAGGACTTTCTTTCCCCCAAGCAGTAGAAGCAGTTGCAAAGGATGACGGAATTGAACTTCCATCAGATGCAACCTGGAATAAAGTGTCTCCTAAACAGGCATCCGCTAAACCATTAGCAGATATTCAAGAAAAAGCTGCCAAACTTTATCATCATATTTTAATAAATACTAAACTTGGCGAGTCTGCACTTGAATATTTACATCAACGTAAAATCAGTGATGAAATGATTGAAACTTTTAATTTGGGTTTTGCTCCTGAAGATCGTGTTTTAAAGCCTTTCTTTGCGGAAAATAAAACGGATTATCAGTTATTACGTAAATCAGGTTTGTTTACTGAAAGTACTTCTGGTGATTTGCGTGATCGTTTTGTTGGTAGATTAATGTTTCCTATTAGGAATATTTCTGGAGCTACAATTGGTTTTTCTGGTCGACTATTACAAAAAAATGATGATTTACCTAAATATTTGAATAGTCCTGAAACTGAAATTTTCAATAAACGAAGAATTGTTTATAATTTTGACTTAGCTCGTCCCAACATTAGAAAAAATCATGATTTAATTTTATTTGAGGGATTTATGGATGTGATTTCTGCTTATCAAGCAGGAGTTAAAAATGGAGTTGCCTCCATGGGGACTAGTCTTACCAACGAACAGATTTATGATTTTAATCGAGTTACTGATCGTGTTTATGTTTGTTATGATGGAGATACTCCTGGACAAAAAGCTACGAATCGTGCTGTTGATTTACTTTCAAAAGAAGGCCACTTTAATGTTAGAGTAATTCAAATGCCAGACGGAATCGATCCAGATGAATATCGTCGTGAACAGGGCTCTGAAGCATTTCAAAAAGTGATTAAAAATGGTCGCGAACCAGTCATTAAGTTTAAAATTAATTATTTACGTTCGCAATATAATCTTTCTAATGAAGAAGATAAGTTAGAATATGTTAATCAAGTATTACATTTAATTGCTAAATTAAATAATCCAGTTGAACAAGATTTATATTTGAATGAAATTGCGACATCTTTGGATTTGAGTAGTAAAAGTCTAAAAGTTCAATTAACTCGTTTTCAAAAATCCTTTTCAAAGCAAAATTGGCATGAGAAAAATCAAAAATTTGATCAAAGTTTTCATCCACAAATTTTAAATAAAAATACGCAAAAATATTCTCAGGTTGAAAATGCTGAAAGACAGTTATTAAATGCAATGTTATTAGATTCTGATGTTTGGACACGAGTAAAACATATTTCGGGTTTTAATTTCATTCATGATGATTATCAACAGCTTTATATGTTTGCACAAGAATTTTTCAAAAATCATGATGAGTATGATTCAGCTGAATTCAGTGATTTTGTTGGAGAACGTAAATTACAGTCAATTTTAGCTGAAATCGAAATGAATGATGATTTTAGTCAGCATAATGATAAAGGTATTGATGATTGTGTTAAAATAATAATGGAAGATGCACCACTCAATGAACAAATCAAGCAAATTAAAGCTGATTTTGATAATGCTAAACAACTTGGTGATGAAATGCAGCAACTTAAGTTAGCAAGTGAAATTATTGAGCTTCAAAGAAAACTGCAACAACTAAAATCGTCTGAAAAGTAATGGGAGGTTATAAAATGGCAGAACGAAGAGCTAAAAAAGAAAAAGAATTAAAGAAATCTACTCCCGAACCAAAAAGTAAAACCCAAGCTAAAAAATCTAAAACTACTAAAGCATTAAAAAAAGAATTTGATAAAGATGGCTATAAAAAAGTTTTTGATGTTTTAAAAAAGAAATATAAAAAAATTGGCCATATTACCTATAATGTTCTTCAACAAGAATTACAAGTTCCATTTGATTTAAGTAAAAAACAAATGGATGAGTTGATGGAAAAAATTGAAGATTCTGGGATTAGCATTGTTGACGAAAATGGTGAACCTGATGCACGTGCTTTAAAGGCTGCTAAGAAAGTTACTCAAAAAGAACTTAAAAATGCCTCTAATTCTAAAGGGGTTAAGATTAACGATCCAGTTAGAATGTACTTAAAAGAAATTGGACGAGTACCTTTATTAACTGCTGATGAAGAAGTACAGCTTGCACTTCGAATTGAACAAGGTGATGAATCTGCTAAACAAGAATTGGCAGAAGCTAACTTGCGATTAGTTGTTTCAATTGCTAAACGTTATGTTGGACGTGGAATGCAATTTCTTGATTTAATTCAAGAAGGAAACATGGGATTAATGAAAGCAGTTGAAAAATTTGATTATCGTAAGGGATTTAAATTTTCAACATATGCTACTTGGTGGATTAGGCAGGCAATTACTCGAGCAATTGCTGATCAAGCCCGAACAATTCGAATTCCAGTTCACATGGTTGAAACTATTAACAAACTAATTAGAGTTCAAAGACAGCTACTTCAGGACTTGGGTCGTGAACCTTTGCCAGTAGAGATTGGCGCCGAAATGGATATGCCAACTGCAAAAGTAAGAAATATCTTAAAAATATCTCAAGAGCCTGTATCGCTTGAAACTCCCATTGGTGAAGAGGATGATTCTCATTTGGGAGATTTTATTGAAGATAAAGATGCTACTAGTCCAGAAGATCATGCTTCCTATGAATTATTAAAGGAACAGTTAGAAAGTGTCCTTGATACATTGACTGATCGTGAAGAAAATGTTTTACGACTTCGTTTTGGTTTAGATGATGGGAGAACTAGAACTCTTGAAGAAGTTGGAAAAGTTTTTGGAGTTACGCGTGAGCGAATCAGACAAATTGAAGCTAAAGCATTACGTAAATTAAGACATCCTTCTAGAAGTAAGCAATTAAAAGATTTCTTAGATTAATAAAAAACAGAGATCCCTTGGGGTCCCTGTTTTTTATTAATACATAGTATAGTTAGGAGTAATTAAATGGATGCTAAAAATTTATCGAAACGAATGCAAGCCGTTGCAGATTTAGTTCCATCAGCTAAAACAATCGCTGATATTGGGTCTGATCATGCTTATTTACCTGCGTATTTATTATTAAATGGGATTATCCAGTTTGCAATTGCTGGAGAAGTTAGAAAAGGACCTTTGAAAAATGCAGAACTAGAACTTGAAAGACTCCATCTTCAAGGAAAAATGGAAGCAAGACTCGGTGATGGCTTAGATGTTATTCATGCAAAAGATCAAGTAAAAGTAATCACTATAGCAGGGATGGGTGGGGAATTAATTACTAAAATCTTAGATCGAGGAACAGACAAGTTAAACTCTGAAACAATATTAGTTTTACAACCTAATGTTGATGAAAATGTTTTAAGATACTGGTTAATGAAGCATAACTTTAAAATTATTGCTGAAAATATAGTAGTTGATGCTAATCATTACTACGAGATAATAAAAGCACAGTATACTTTTGAAAAAATCTCTTATAATAAAACTGAATTGGATTTTGGACCAATTTTAAAACAACAACAAAATCCCATTTTTAAAGCAAAATGGAATCATCGTTTAAAGAAAACTAATGAAATTTTAGATAAATTAAAGAAGTCTAAAACTCATCCTGTTACTAAAATAAAAAAGTTGGAAGCATTCAAAGCTGAAATGGAGGATGTTTTAAATGACTAAGGTCAATGATATTATTACTAGATTTGAAAAATTTGCTCCATTAGATTTACGTGAAGATGGCGATCCAACTGGTTTTCAAATTGGATTAAAAAAAAATAATGTGCATAAAATGATGACTACTTTAGATGTACGGCCAGAAATAGTTCAAGAAGCGATTGATAAGCATGTTGATTTTATTTTTGCTCATCATCCAGTAATGTTTCGACCAGCAAAAAATTTGGATTTGTCAAATCCACAAAATAAGATGTATGCCGATATTTTAAAGCACAATATTACCGTGTATGCTGCTCATACAAACTTAGATAATGCTAATGGTGGTATGAATGACTGGCTAGCGGAAGCAATAAAATTGCAAAATATCAAAGGATTAGTTTTGCATGATACTGATATTAATGGAATCAATCATTATATGGGTCGGATTGGTAATTTATCGCATTCTATGAGTGTGCGAGAATTAAGCGAATTATGTAAGAAAGAGTTTGGAATTTCTGGATTGCGGGTAGTTGCTAATGACGTAAATCGCTTGATTAAGCGAGTAGCTATTTTGGGTGGAAGTGGTGGAAAATTTTATTCTACTGCTTTAAAAAAAGGCGCAGAATTGTATATTACTGGGGATCTTTATTATCATACTTCTCAAGATATGTTAGCTTATGGACTAGATGCCATCGATCCCGGTCACCATATTGAAAGTATTTGTAAAATTAAATTACAGACAATATTTCAAAAGTGGAATCAAGAAAATGATTGGAAAATTGAAATAATTGCTTCTGATATTAATACAGATCCATTTACATTTGCATAAAAAAAGAGTCTGATTTAAGTATCAGACTCTTTTAATTTATTTAAGGCTTCATTACTAATTTGAGTAAGTTAACTCCGAAAATAGCGATTATAGCTCCAACAATTGCAACATCAATTGCAATTGTTTTAGAAAAGGGAACTTGGACTAAAGCTGACCCAATATAACCAATAATTTCTCCGTAAACAATACCCCAAAATAAAGTTGTTAAGTTAGCAGCAATTATTCTCATCGTATTAACACCCCTTACTTAATAGTAGTTTATCACTATTTTTCTCAAATGCAATTAAGTCGTGCCTATCAAGCAAAAGTAATTTATTTGTTATAATTGAAATAATATAAATGAAAGGGAGCGTTGCTAATGTCATACTCTTTATTGCAAAACATTAGTTCTTATAGTCTATTGCAAAGCACTAATACTTTACCGAAACTGGTTAATACTGCTAAAGAAAAAGGATATACAGCGCTTGCTTTAACGGATAAAAATGTAATGTATGGATCAGTTGCGTTTTACAAAGAAGCTAGTAAGCATGGTATTAAACCAATTATTGGATTGACATTATCAGTTCAAGGAACGTTTCTTTCAGAACATTCTTTTGATTTGGTTCTACTTGCTAAAGATCAAATTGGATATCAAAATTTAATGCGATTATCGACCTTGGCTATGACAACTAATTCACCACTTAAATTAAAACAATTGGGGGAATTATTACATCATTTGTTTGTTTTGTTACCTGAAACTAGTGAAGCCAATATCTTAATTACTTATGATCGAGTAAAAGATGCAACTTCTAATATCAATGATTTGAAACAATTAGCAGATGCTAATGCGGTAAAGCTAGGAATTACTGATGATTTTAAAAATAATCAATTACAACAAAAAAAGGAACTAAGCCAAAATACACAAATTGATTTAGTAGCATTAAACTCGGTCTCTTATTTAAAAGCACATGATTATTTTAATACGAAAGTTTTAAAAGCTATTGAAGCTGGGACAGTTTTGAATAATATTCCTGAACAAAAAAATGATTTAGGACATGATTGGTTAAGAACCAAAGACGAAACTGAAAACCGTTATTTAAATCATGACTTAAAATCCGCTTTAAACATAAACAAAGAGATTGTGGAGGCGTGTAATGTTACTATTCCTAAAGAACAGCCTCAATTACCCCACTTTGAAAATCCTACTCATGAATCTTCAGCTGAATATTTACGGGAATTATGTGAAGATGGTTTAAAAAAGATTATCAAACAACATCCTAAACAAAAAGTAGAATATCAAGATCGACTAAAGCATGAACTAGATGTTATTAATCGAATGGGTTTTGATGATTATTTTTTGATTGTTTGGGATGTAGTTAATTTTGCACATACTCATAACATTTTAACTGGACCCGGCAGAGGTTCTGCTGCAGGATCATTGGTAGCTTATTGTTTAAAGATTACCGATGTTGATCCGATTGAATATGATTTGTTGTTTGAACGTTTTTTAAATGAAGAACGAGCACAAATGCCTGATATTGATTTAGATATTCCTGATGACAAACGTGATGAAATTTTGCAATATGTTCATGAAAAATACGGAAATGATAGAGTGGCCCAAATTATTACATTTGGAACTTTAGGTGCTAAACAATCAATTCGTGATGTTGGAAGAGTATTTGGAATGACACCTGGTGAAATGTCTGAATGGAGTAAGGCAATTCCTGACCATCTTCATGAAACTTTAAGCAAAGCATTTCAAGAGTCGCAAAAGTTAAAAAATATTGTTGCCGATCAAAAAATCAATTTAACCTTATTTGAAACTGCTAATGAATTAGAAGGATTGCCAAGACATTATTCTACACATGCAGCGGGTTTGATTTTAAGTGACAAACCAATAGTTGAAAAGGCACCATTACAAAATGGAAATGACGGATTATTGATGACTCAATATTCTAAATATTATGTTGAAGACGTTGGTCTTTTAAAAATTGATTTCCTAGGTTTGCGTAATTTGTCAATTATGGCCAACATTTTAAAGATAATTCAAAAACAAGAAAAACTTGATTTTGCAATTTCTGAAATCAATTTAAACGATCCTAAAACATTAAAATTATTTCAAGAAGGAAAAACAGATGGAGTTTTTCAGTTTGAATCTACTGGAATAAAAAGTGTTTTAAAAAGGATGCATCCTGATAGTTTTAATTTAATTGCAGCAGTTAACGCCTTGTATCGTCCAGGACCAATGGAAAATATTGATAGTTTTATTGCTAGAAAAAATGGAAAAGAAAAAGTTGATTACCAAAACGATGCTATTAAGAAAATTTTGGGTTCAACTTATGGAATTATTGTTTATCAAGAACAAGTTATGCAGTTAGCAGCGACAATGGGTGGATTTTCTCTTGGGCAAGCCGATGTTTTAAGGCGGGCAATGAGTAAAAAACATCGAAATGAAATGGATTCTATGAAAGAACGGTTTATTAATGGTTCCATTACTAATGGCTATAGTAAAGAAACAGCAGAAACTACTTTTGAATATATTGAACGATTTGCTAGTTATGGCTTTAATAAATCACATGCGATTGCGTACAGTAAAATGGCCTTTGAACTTGCGTATTTAAAGGCTCATTTTCCAGGTCCCTTTTTTGCGGCATTACTTAACTCTGTTTTGGGTAATAAAAATAAAATCAAAAACTATATTCAAGAAGCTAAAGATGATCAAATTAAAGTTTTAACTCCTGATATTAATTACAGTAATCCAGAATTCATTTATCAAAATGAATCAATTAGATTTGGATTTAATGCTGTGAAAGGGCTTAGATCTGATTTTATTAAAGAAGTTATTCGGATTAGAAAATCGGGTGGTTTGTTTACCAGTTTGTCTGATTTTATTAATCGGATGGAAAAGAAGTTTCGTAAAGAAGATCAAATTAAAGCGCTAATTTATACTGGGGCTTTTGATAATTTTGGCTATAATCGACGGGAATTAATTGAAGCAGTTCCTGGATTAATTAATTCTGCTGAACTTTCAGGTTCGTTATTAGACTCAATTCCAGGTTTAGAGGTAAATATTAAAAGAAAAGCTGATTTTTTAGATTGGGAAAAAGTTAACTTTGAAAATGAATATCTTGGAACTTTTTTATCTGGTCATCCAGTTGAAAGATATAATGATTTAAAGGTACAAAAACATGCTTATCGTACCAATGAATTGCACAATGGGCAAAAAAATGTTTCTACAATTTTGCTTATTTCGCATATTAAAGTTATTAGAACTAAAAAAGGTCAATTGATGGCATTTATCGATGGAAGCGATCAATTTGGAACGATTGACATCACAATTTTTCCACAATTATATGCTCAAATTGGGCAATCTCTAAAGCAAAATATGGTAGTGTTAGTCCAAGGAAACGTTGAAAAAAGACGAGAATTACAAATTATTGCTGATTCAATTCAGCCTGCTGCAAATGTGGTTCATCAGATAGAAAATAAAAATGTGAAAAGTAAAAAAATGTTTTTACAGATTTCTGAAGAACAAGATAATAAAATAGTTTATGATAAGCTGAAAAACATTTTACTTGAAAATCATGGCACAATTCCAATCATTTTATATCGAAAAAAATCAAAGAAAAAACAAATTTTAGATCATAAATTTAATATTGCTTTAAACCCAAAAGTAATACAGGAATTGAGTGATTTACTGGGAAAAAACAATGTTGTAACAAGATAGTTTTTTATGAGCAATCAGCAGACATCTTTTTCTAAAAGTGATACAATGATGTTGAAATCTATTAAAAGCAAATTAAGTTTTAAACTTGATTTACATTAAAAAGGAGAGGTTTTACTTATGAAGAGAACAAAAATCGTAAGTACACTTGGACCTGCTTCAAATGACGTCGACACAATTGTTGACCTTTTGAATTCAGGTGCCAATGTTTTTCGTTTCAACTTTTCACACGGAGATCATGAAGAACATTTAGCAAGAATGAATATGGTCAGAGAAGCTGAAAAGAAAACTGGTAAAGTTGCCGGAATTATGCTTGATACCAAAGGTGCTGAAATCAGAACTACTGTTGAAAAAGGTGGTAAACTTGATTTTAAGATTGGTGACAAGTTTAGAATTTCTATGGATGACAGTCTTGAAGGTACTAAAGAAAAGATTGCTGTTACTTATCCAGGCTTATACGATGATGTTAAGGTGGGCGGACATGTTTTATTTGATGATGGTTTGCTTGATGCAAAAATCATCGAAAAAGATCCTAAAAACCACGAACTCGTTGTTGAAGTTATGAATAATGGTATTTTAGGTTCACGTAAAGGTGTTAATGCTCCTGGTGTTTCAATCAATTTGCCTGGTATCACTGAAAAAGATTCAGATGATATTCGTTTTGGTTGTGAACACGGCATCAACTATATTGCTGCTTCATTTGTTCGTAAACCTCAGGATGTTTTAGACATTCGTGCATTACTTGATGAAAAAGGAATGCAAGATGTACAAATTTTTCCTAAGATTGAGTCTCAAGAAGGTATTGACAACTTTAATGAAATTATTAAAGTATCAGATGGTTTAATGATTGCTCGTGGTGACATGGGTGTTGAAATTCCACCACAAATTGTACCAACTGTGCAAAAACGTTTGATTAAGATTTGTAATGAAATTGGCAAGCCAGTTATTACTGCAACTCAAATGTTAGATTCAATGCAAGACGAACCTCGTCCAACTCGTGCTGAGGTTTCTGATGTTGCTAATGCTGTTTATGATGGAACTGATGCAACGATGCTTTCTGGTGAAAGTGCTAATGGTGATTACCCAGTTAAATCGGTTGCTATGATGGCTAGCATTGATGAAGAAGCTGATAAACATTTCGATGAATTTGGTACGCCACGTCCTGTATTTAATGATAGCGATGTAACTGAAGCTCTTGGAGAATCAGTTGCTCGTATTGCTAAAGATATGGGGATTCACACGATTGTTGCAGCTACCGGATCAGGTTATACTGCACGCATGATTGCTAAATACCATCCAAATGCTAATATTTTAGCACTTACTTTTGATGATCGTGTTCGTCGTGGATTAACAGTTAACTGGGGTGTTTTACCAGTACTCGTTGATAAACCTGCTTCTGCTGAAGAAATGGTTAATTTAGCTGTTTCTAAGGCTGTTGAAACTGGATTAGCTAAAGAAGGCGAAGAAATCATTGTTACCACAGGTGTTCCCTTAGGTGACGAAGGTACTACTAACACAATTCGTGTTCAGTTAATTGGTGCCAAACTTGCTCAAGGACAAGGTATTGGTGATGAAACAGTGATTGGAAAAGCTGTTGTAGCTGGTGATGCTAAAGAGGCAGATGCTAAGACTGTTGATGGTAGTGTGTTAGTTGTTAAAGATACCAACAAAGATTACTTGCCAGCTATGAAAAAGGCTAGTGCAATTGTTGTTGAAAATGGTGGATTAACTTCATACGCTGCTGTTGTTGGAATTTCATTGAATATTCCAGTAATTGTTGCTGCTAACAATGCTACTAAAAATATTAAAGACGGTGAATTAGTCACTGTAGATGCTCGTCGTGGAGTTGTTTACCAAGGTAATCAATCTAAAAATGAGTAATTAATTTAATTATTTTAAAAAGACATTCGATTTTATTCGAATGTCTTTTTGTTTTGTTATAATAAGAATAACAAGTGATAAATAATTGGAGATTGAAAATGAATATAGATGATGGAACAATTATTACCGGTAAAGTAACAGATGAAAATGAGAAAGAATATTTTGTACAAAAAGTTGGAATTACTTATTCATTAAACAAAAAAGAAATTAAAAAAACTCTTAAGTTAGGTAGCAATTTTAAAGGATTTGCTTATGAAAATGAAAAACACGAAATGCAAATTACTCGGGATATTCCAGAGGTAGGAATTGATAGTTACGGATGGGGGAAAGTAGTTGGAACAAAATTTGGTTTGGGTATTTTTGTTGATATTGGATTAAAAAACAAAGATATTGCAGTTTCAATGGATGATTTACCTGATATGAAATCCCTTTGGCCCGATGTCGGAGATAAATTATTAATTGCTATTAAAAAGGATAATAAGGGAAGATTATGGGGTGAATTAGCTGACAATGAAATCTTTAAGGCTATTTCACAACCAGTTGATAACCCAAAATTAAAAAATCATGATGTTAAGGCTAGGGTAATTAACACCAAAAAAATGGGAACTCAGGTTTTGACTGATCATTATAACTTGGGTTTTATTGATAAATCTGAAGAAGAACAAGAACCACGGTTAGGTGAAGAAGTTAATGCTAGAATTATTGGACTTCGTCCTAACAAGACACTCTATTTGTCCCTTCGGCCTCGTTCTTATGAATCAATTGGAGAAGATGCAGAGATGATTCAGCGGATTTTAGAGATGAAACCTAATAATTTTTTACCATATAACGATAAAAGTGATCCAGAAGAAATTAAAAATTATTTTGGTATTAGCAAAGGACAATTTAAACGTGCATTAGGAAATTTATTGAAAAGTGGATTAGTTGAAAAAGAAACAGATGGAATCAAATTAATTAAATAATTGGTGATAAAATGCAAAATCAAGTTCAAGACTATTTACATTATTTATTAGTTGAACGAGGACTATCTGATAATTCGATTAAAAGTTATCGACAAGATTTAAATGATTTTGAAAATTATTTAAAAAAATCCCACATTGACTCTTTTGCTGCTGTTGATCAATATGAAATTTTAAGTTACTTAGAATTTAAAAAGCAGAGTGGTAAAGCTCGAAATTCAATTATTCATTCTGTTTCTACTTTACGAAAGTTTTATCAGTATTTAATGAGATTCAAACTAATAACTGAAAATCCAATGAATCGAATTGACACTCCAAAAAAGGGTACCCATTTACCAGCGGTATTAACTCAAAAAGAAGTTAATCGTTTGATGAAAATGCCAGATATTAATAATAAATACGGAATACGAGATCGAGCAGTCTTAGAAACGTTATATGCTACTGGTCTTCGAGTTTCAGAATTGGTTAATTTAAAACTTCAAGATTTGCATTTAGAAATGAATCTTATTCAAACAATTGGTAAAGGTGATAAGGAACGGATTGTCCCAATTGATGAAGTAGCAATTGATTGGCTCAAAAAATATTTAAATCAAATTCGTCCAGTATTATTAAAAAAAAGGAAATCTTCATATATATTTTTGAATGCTCATGGTAGCCAGCTTAGTCGACAAAGTGTTTGGGAAAAAATCAAACATTATGTTTCTCTAGCTGGAATTAAAAAAAATGTTACCCCTCATACCTTAAGACATACTTTTGCAACCCATTTATTAGAAAACGGTGCTGACTTAAGAACCGTTCAAGAGCTTTTAGGACACTCAGATATTTCTACAACCCAAATTTATACCCATGTTTCTCATGAGCATTTAACTAGAGAATATAATAAATATCATCCCCGTGCCTAATAAGATTTTTCTAGGAGGATTTATGCTTTATAAATATCAAAAAGATAACGAAAAAATTGTTTTAGGGATTTTATCGCTTTCAAAGCGTAATAATAATGTGAAATATTTAAAACAAGAACTTAATTGGTATAATGACTCGGATCAGCGAAATGTCTATTTATGGAACGATCAGTTTAATAATTGGTCGGGAGTGATCGGAATAGAAAAGTATAAATCATGTGTAATAATAAGACATATCATTTTGACACCAGATTCCAATACAGTTTTTAATGTTTTTCGTGTTCTAGATGGTATTCAAAAAATGTATCCTGGGGAAATGATTATGGGCACATTAGAAACTCAAGATTTTATTACTAAATGGGAGCGTAATAATGAGCGAAGATAATTTAAATATTCATTTAAATGATTTCGATGGACCCTTAGAATTATTATTACACTTGATTAAACAATCAAAAATGGATATTTATGATATCGATATCAAGGATATTACTGAGCAATATGTCAACTATTTAAACAAAATGAAAAAAATGCGAATTGAAATTGCTGGAGAGTTCTTTGTGTTGGCGGCTAATTTAATGCGGATAAAATCACAAATGTTGTTAGCTGAAGAAATAGATGATGATTACGAGGAAGATCCTCGAGAAGAGTTAGTGACTCAACTAGTTGAATATAAAAGATATAAGCAGGCAGCCTATGAATTGAAGCAACGAGAAAAAGAGCATAATAAAATGCATTCAAGGAATTTATTGGTAAATAATAAAAATATTGCCATTGAAACTGATGAATTTCAAATAAATATCTTACAAAATGCTTGGAATAAAATTAAACAAAGACAACAAAGCAATTTAGATCTCCCAATTGAGCAAATTAATGAATGGAATTATGAAATTAATACTCAAATTAAAATAATTGAAGAATATCTTTGCAATAGTTCTAGTAGCGAAATAAAATTTTCTAATTTATTTACAGTAGACAGTCCTATTGAGGAATTGATTACTGATTTTTTAGCATTATTGACAATGGTTAAAAATAAAATTGTAAGAGTATTTCAACAGAGCGATGATTCTGATATTACAATTAAAGGTGTTGAAAAATGACTTTGAGGAATAAAATTGAAGCATTGATTTATGTTTCTGGGGATCAAGGAATTACAATCAAAAAATTACAAGAAATAACTAATGCGTCAAGTGCTGCTATTCGAGAAAATATTGTAAATTTAACTTTGAATTATGAAAAATCTGATTCTGCTCTTTGTATCAAACAAAATGGTAACATAGTGCAAATGGTGACCAAACCAGATTTTGATTCTTTAATTCAGAAATATACTAAGGACAATGGTTCGTTACTGACTCAATCGGCTTTAGAAACATTGACAATTGTTGCTTATAAGCAACCTGTTACCAGAATTGAAGTTGACGAAGTACGTGGAATTAATAGTTCTGTCTCTCTGCGAAATTTATTGAGTTTCGGTTTAATTAGGATTAAAGGAAAAACTGATGATCCTGGCAGCCCAAGTTTATATATTACAACTGACTTATTTTTAAAAGCATTTGGATTAAAAAGTATTTCTGAATTGCCAACTTTATCTGAAGATAATGAAACATCTTTTGAAAATAATAATGAGATGTTTGATAAACAATAAAATCAATGGAGGATCATAATAATGAATGATCGATTACAAAAAGTAATGGCTCATGCAGGAGTGGCTTCTAGACGGGCGTGTGAAACGTTAATTGAAACTGGGCATGTCAGAGTTAATGGATCTGTAGTTACTACTTTAGGAGTTAAGGTTAATAATAATGATCGAATTGAAGTAGATCGTGTACCAATTAATAGGGAAACACCAGTTTATTTTGTTTTAAACAAACCTAGGGGAATTATTACATCTGTTAAAGATGAAAAAGATCGAAAAACCGTTATAGATTATTTTAAGCATAAAGTTACTGAACGAATTTATCCGGTTGGAAGGTTAGATTATGATACTAGCGGGGTATTATTGTTAACGAATGATGGCAATTTAGATTATTTGTTAACTCATCCAAAACATGAGATTAAAAAAACGTATATTGCAAAGGTGGATGGTATTCCTGATGAAAAAGATTTGGATCGAATTCGCAAAGGTGTTAAATTAGAAACAAATGTTAAAAGTGCACCAGCAGAAGCTAAAATGCTTAAAAAAGTTGGTGATAATGAACATAGTGGATTAATTGAGTTAACAATTCATGAAGGGAAAAATCACGAAGTAAAAAAAATGTTTAATGCAATTGGACATCCGGTTGAGAAGCTTAAAAGAACTAATTTTGCCGGAATTGAAGTTGGAAAACTTGAACCGGGTCAATGGCGTCCTTTGAAAAAGCGTGAAGTTCGTGATTTGTTTGAACTAGTTCAAAGTAAATAAGAATATTGAATAAAATTTCTCAATGGTATAAAAATAAATGGATTTTAAAAATAAATTGGCGTTGTTTTTGTTAGATGAAAGACAAGCACGTCGAAAAAGATTGTTAGAAAATTTGGTAACTGGTAAAAAAACTGTTGCAACTCTCTATTGGTCATTGCGTTATGATTTATTAAAATATTTTGGCGTAGGACGTTATTTTGAAATATATAATTTTAGTTATGATGAACTTTTAGACCAAAATTTAATAAAAGCAGTTCCAAATAATTCTTTTATACTTACAAATAAAGGTAAGAAAGATAAAGCTGAATTAATGACAGTTATTCCAGATGACAATTGGTCAAGACAATTTCAAAAAATTGATATTATCCATTTTAAACAGCGATTTCTGCTTTTTATCCAAGTTGTTTCAGAATATTATCATGGTGAACGTCACTATTATGCTTTGGATATAAATCCAAAGCATAAACAGTTTGTAAAAAACTATTTTAAATCGTTAAAAAAAAACGACTTAAAACAAAAGATTAAAAATGAATTAACTGTTTTTTTATCTGAATTAGATAACAAAACTGCCTTGTTATTTGCATTTGAATTAATTGGTTACCATAATAATGGAAATACTATGGAACAAATTGCACAAAAATTAAATTTGGATCTTTTTGCAGTTTATTTTATCGATCTCTCGTTATTTTGTTTGTTTACTAAGCATGTTGAACAAAATTCAGATTCAGTTTTTAAACCACTTTTAAATGGACTAAATAAATCATTAGTTAATCAAAGTGCATTGAAAACTTTTAATTTATATGAAAAATCGCATAATATAAGCAAAATTATCAACCAACGAAAGATTAAATCTTCCACGATTTATGAACACTTATTGGAAATTGCAATTTGCTTGCCAATTAATAAATTTCCCTATTCAGATTTTGTTACAAAAAAAGATAAAGAATTACTTATTAATGAGTTGGGTAAAAAAATTGATACATGGAATTATGAAGATTTAACTGAAAATATTAAGCATAAAATTTCTTTTTTTCAATTTAGATTAATAGAAATTCTGCTTACTAAAAGAAATCTTGTAAATATAAACGGTGAAATTGAAATTGACGAAAATTAAAAGAATACTACAAGAAAAATTTGGGTTTTCTAAATTAAGGTCAGGACAAACTGATACTATTAATAAGTTATTAACTGGAAATAACGTTTTATCTGTTTTACCGACAGGATCTGGAAAAACTTTAATTTATCAGTTATTTGGTTATTTAGTTAATAAGCCAATTGTGATTGTTTCTCCATTACTTTCATTGATGAGCGATCAAGTTAATCGAATGAATTTTTTAGGTGAAAAAAAAGTTGTTGCATTGAATTCTAATCAGGATTGGGAACAAAAACAATTTGCTTTAAAACATCTAGAGCAATATCGTTATATTTTTATTTCCCCAGAAATGATTACCAACCAGCAAGTTTTACAAAAAATAAAACGTTTGTCCTTAGGCTTATTTGTAATTGACGAAGCACATTGTATTTCAAAATGGGGAATCGATTTTCGGCCTGACTATTTAGAATTAGGTAATGTTTTAAAAAAGCTTAGTTATCCACAAGTATTAATGTTAACAGCAACTGCGTCAAAAAAAGTACAAAATGATATTATTGAAAAGTTACAATTGAAAAATTATCAAAAAGTCATAAAAAGTGTTGATCGACCTAATATTTATTTGAGTGTGCATAAAACTCCAAATGAAGTTGAGAAGCAAAATTATCTTTTGGAAATTTTAAAAAAACTTAATGGACATGGAATTATCTATTTTTCTAGTAAAAAAATGGCTAATATAATGGCTGACATGATTCATAAAAAAATGGGGTTAAAAACAGCTGCGTATCATTCCGACTTAAACAGCGCTGATCGTTTTAAAATTCAGCATCAATTTATGGATAATGATTTACAGCTTATTTGTGCCACTAATGCGTTTGGAATGGGAATTGATAAATCGGATGTTAGATTTGTAATCCATTACCATATGCCACAGGATTTAGAAAGTTATGTTCAAGAAATTGGTCGTGCTGGACGCGATGGAAACAAAAGCTTAGCAATTTTATTATATGCAGAAGGCGACGAAAAAATTGCTGCAAACTTAATTGATCACTCACTTCCAACCAAAATGGAAATTACTTTTTATTTACAAAAAGAATATTCAAGAATCGGAGAATCACACAAAAATTTATTGGATTTTTATTTTAAACATGGTTTTAGTGTTGAACAAATTCAAAAAATTTTTCAAAATGAATTTTCTCAAAAAGAAAAAGAGTTGTTGAAAATGCTAGATTATATTCATTGTAATGGTTGTAGAAGAAAATTATTATTAGCGGATTTTGATGAAAAATTTGATTCTCATAACGAAATGTGTTGTGATTTTGGGGTAGAAAATAATATTGAGTTTTCATTATTTAAGCAACAAAATAATACGGAAAATTTAACTAATAATGAAAATAATTGGCAACAGATTATTAATGATTTACTGTAGATAACATTTAAAATGATATAATAAAATAAATAGTTTTTTGGAGGTTTTGATTTGAATAATAACGATAGTGAAAATAAAAAAAACAAACCATGGAATCAATCTTTTTCTGATGACCGTGATGAAAGTGGTAATTTATCTCGAACAGAATTACGGAAAAGTCAAAGTAATTTTAAAGTAATTGTTGCTGTTTTAATCTCAATTATTGTTTTAATTGCTATTTTTGCTTTAGCATTTGGAATGTCTAAGCAAAGCACAGTACAACAAACTTCTAAGGTAACAACTCATAAAAAAGTTGACAAGAGTCACAAAAAAAGTGATAAAAAGAATAAAAAAGATGAATCAAAAGTAAAATCTGATAAAAAGAAAGATTCTAAAACTACTACAAAGAGTGATAATACAGCTCAGACAGCAAAAACTGATACTAGTAATTATTCTCCATCAACAGCTAATACTACTAAAGTAACCCCAACTGCTTCACCAAGTACTAACTCAACATCTTCAAGTGGTACTGGTTTACATAATACTGGAACACCTTCTAATCAATCTAACCAGCAGCCAGCTCCAGCTTCAACTAACAATAGTGCAAATAATCAGTCGCCAAAACAACCTAACAATCAACAAAATTCTGCTGATAATAATCAACAAAATCCCCAATCTTCAAATAGTTCAGATGATTCTGCTAATTATGTTGTGGCAAGTAGCAATCAAGGAGTTTATCGAATTGCTAAAAATGCCGGAATCTCAGTGTCACAATTACAAAACCTTAATGGGTTAAATAATCAAAGTGTTATTAAACCAGGACAAAAATTAAAAGTTAAATAAAAATAGGGATTGATATAAATGCATAAAAAAGGGCTTCAAGTTGCGATTGATGGACCAGCATCAGCTGGGAAAAGTACGGTTGCAAAAGCTGTTGCTAAACGTTTTAATTACATATATGTTGATACTGGTGCAATGTATCGGGCAATAACGTTAAAAGCAATTGAAGAACATTTAAAATTAGATAGTGAAGTTAAAATTTTAGATTTATTGAAAAAAATTAATATTGAGTTTAAACCAGGAAATCCAGTACAACGTGTATATGTAAATGGACAAGAAGTTACTAACCAAATAAGATCAGAAAATGTTACCAATAATGTTTCAACAGTTGCAGCATTACCAACAATCCGCAAAGAACTAGTTAAACGACAACAAGAAATAGCTGCTGAAGGCGGGGTAGTTATGGACGGTAGAGATATTGGAACAACTGTATTACCAAACGCTGAAGTGAAAATTTTCTTAATCGCTAGTGTATCTGAAAGAGCAGAACGACGTTATTTGGAAAATAAAAAAAACGGAATCAATGTGTCTTTAACAGATTTAAAAAGAGAAATTGAGGCAAGGGATTATAAAGATTCACATCGTAAAATTTCTCCTTTAAAAAAGGCTAATGATGCCACGAAGATTGATACAACCGCAATGACAATTGAACAGGTTGTTAATGAAATTTCTGATTTAATCTCTAAAAAAATAGGATAAATTAAAACTTAAATATTATTTTACTGGTATTCTAAATCTATTTAAGATAAAATAAAGGTAGAGTAGTATCAAGGAGGAAATGTTTGATGAGTGAAGATGAAAACAAACAATTATTAGACGCACTTGACAATATAAAGCAAGTGAACGTTGGTGACGTAGTTAAGGGTGAAATTTTAGCCGTTGATAACGACCAACAATTAATGGTGGGAATTGATAACGCTGGTGTCGAAGGTGTAATTCCCCGCAAAGAAATTTCTGCAACTTTAGAAGATAACCCAACTGATGGATACAAAGTCGGTGATCAAGTTAAAGTTGTCGTTATTTCTAAGATTGGTGACGATAAAGAAAATGGTAGTTATCTTCTTTCTATTCGTCGTCTTGAAGCCCTTAAAATTTGGGACGAAATTAAAGATAAAGCAGAAAAAGGCGAAAATATTAACGTTAAAGTAACTCGTCCAGTAAAAGGTGGATTAGTTGTTAATGCTGATGGAGTTCGTGGATTCATTCCTGCTTCAATGATTACTGACCATTTTGTAAGTGACTTGAACCAGTATAAAGGTGAAGAATTAGAAGTTAAGATTATTGAGGTTGTTCCTGAAGAAAACCGCTTAATTCTTTCACATCGTGCAATTGCTGAAAAAGACCGTAAAGAAGCAAGAGAAAAGATTATGAACAGCATTAAACCAGGCGATGTAGTTGAAGGAACTGTTGCTCGTTTAACTAACTTTGGTGCTTTCATTGATCTTGGTGGAATTGATGGTTTAGTTCATATCTCAGAAATTTCTTACGATCATGTAAGTAAAGCTTCTGATGTATTAAAAGTTGGTGAAAAGGTTAATGTTAAAGTTCTTTCTGTAGAACCAGAACGAAACCGTATTTCACTTTCAATTAAACAATTACAACCTGGTCCATGGGATGATATTGAAGATAAAGCAGCTGTTGGTAGCGTACTTGAAGGTACTGTTAAACGGCTTGTAGACTTTGGTGCTTTTGTTGAAGTATTACCGGGTGTTGAGGGATTAGTTCATATTTCTCAAATTTCTCATAAACATATTGACAAACCAAGTGATGTACTTAAATCTGGCGAAAAAATCAACGTAAAAGTTCTTTCTATCGATCCAGATGATCATCGTTTAGCTTTGTCAATCAAAGCATTAGAAGAAAAACCAGAAGAAGATAACAGTGAAAAGAAGACTCCTAAGAAGAACGTTGATGATAATTCAACTTCTGATGCTCCAGAGGAAGAAAATGGATTTACTTTGGGCGATATTTTAGGAAAAGCCATTGATGACGATTCAGAAGAATAGTTTTTAATAAAAATCCTTCATTTTTATGGAGGCTTTTTTATTTTTTAGAGAAGGGGTGAAATTATGGCACAACCAACTGTAGCAATTGTTGGAAGACCAAATGTAGGAAAATCTACAATCTTTAATCGGGTTGCTGGTCAGAGAATTTCAATTGTTGAAGATACTCCTGGAGTGACACGTGATCGTATTTATTCACATGGTGAATGGTTAGGGCATAACTTTAATTTGATTGATACTGGTGGAATTGAAGTGTCTAATGAACCATTTATAAAACAAATTACAGCACAAGCAGAAATTGCCATTGATGAAGCTGATGTAATCATTTTTATGGTTAATGGAAAGCAAGGCATCACCGATGCCGATGAACGAGTGGCACAAATTTTATATAAATCTGATAAACCAGTTGTTCTAGCTGTTAATAAAATTGATAATTTTGAAAGTCGCGCTGATATTTATGATTTTTATGCATTGGGTTTTGGTGATCCATATCCAATTTCTGGAGCGCATGGCTTAGGACTTGGTGATTTGTTAGATGAAGTTATTAAAAATTTCCCAGAAGTTCCAGAAAATCAACCAGATGATAGCATTCGTTTTAGCTTAATTGGAAGACCAAACGTAGGTAAATCATCATTGGTAAACGCCATTTTAGGAGATAATAGAGTAATTGTTTCTGATGTGGCTGGAACAACTAGAGATGCAATTGATACTAAGTTTGTATATGATGGACAGAAATTTACGATTGTTGATACGGCTGGAATTAGAAAACGAGGCAAAGTTTACGAAAAAACCGAAAAATACAGTGTTATGCGGGCTATGAAAGCTATTGATGATAGTAATGTAGTATTGGTTGTTTTAAACGCTGAAGAAGGAATTCGTGAACAAGATAAACGAGTTGCAGGTTATGCTCATGAAGCTGGTAAAGGTGTTATCATTGTTGTGAACAAATGGGATACTTTAAAAAAGGATAATCATACGCAACAGCAATTTGAAGCAGATATTCGTAGTGAATTTCAATATTTAGCTTATGCACCAATTATTTTTGTTTCTGCAAAAACTAAGCAAAGATTAGAACGATTACCAAACTTAATTGAAAAAGTTGATGAAAATCATAATAAACGAATTAATTCATCAACTTTAAATGAAGTTATTATGGATGCTGTTGCGATTACTCCAACCCCTACTATAAAGACTAGAAAATTACGAATTTATTATGCAACTCAGGTTGCGACTGCTCCACCAACGATTGTGTTGTTTGTTAATGATCCAGAATTATTACATTTTTCTTATAAACGTTATTTGGAAAATCAAATTAGAAAAAACTTTGATTTTAAAGGAACACCAATTCATATCATCGCTCGAAGTCGAAAATAGTAATTTATAATTGGGATTAAAGTAAAATTAGTTATAATTGCGTTGCAATCGCGGTTTTCATGTGCTATCTTTAAATACGAAATGATGTTTGCATTATTTCATCTAGTTCCGCTACATAAGACTTGTAGGAGCTTAGAAGTCGGTGTTTTTTAAACATCTTTCAGGAGGTGAATCACTCATGGCCAACAAAGCAGAATTAGTAGATGACGTTGCTAAATCAACTGGTTTAACTAAAAAGGATGCAACTGCTGCCTTAGATGCAGTTTTTGATGCCATCCAAGATCAACTTGCTAAAGGTGAACGTGTTCAATTAATCGGTTTCGGTAGTTTTGAAGTTCGTGAACGTGCCGCACGTAAAGGTCGTAACCCACAAACTGGAAAAGAAATTGAAATTCCAGCAAGTAAGGTACCTGCCTTTAAACCTGGTAAAGCATTGAAAGAAGCTGTCAAATAATTATTTATTTGATATTTAGTCGGTTCGCATGTGCGGACTGGCTTTTTTGTTAGAGGAGATAATATGAGTTATTCAGAAAAAGCATTAGATGAATTACAAAAAAATAATTTAGAAGAATTTAAAAACAATTTTAGGGAAGCCTTAAAATCTGATAGTGATGAAATGCTTTTTTCACTGGCAGAGGAACTATATTCTTTAGGATTTTCAGACGATGCCTTGAAAATTTATAAACAGTTATTGGCAAAATATCCTGATGAAGATGAGATTAGAACTTATATTGCTGATATTTTAATTTCAAAAGATGAAACTGATGAGGCTTTAAATTGTTTGAACGAGATTAAGCCATCTTCGCCTTATTATGTTAATGCCCTTTTAGTAGAAGCAGATTTATATCAAACACAGGATTTGTTTGTAGTTAGTGAACACAAACTACTAGAAGCAGAAAAAATTGCTCCTGATGAAAACGTGATTAAATTTGCTTTAGCAGAATTATATTATTCAACTGGAAAATATAATCAAGCAATCCCTATCTATCTTGATTTGATAAAGCAAGGGGAATTAAGTATTTCAAATGTTAATTTAGTTGAACGATTAGGGGTTTGTTATGCACATGCGGGTAGGTTTGAACAAGCAATTGGTTATTTGGAACAAATTAAACCAATTGATATGACTCCTTCTGTGCAATTTGAAACTGGATTTACTTATTTACAATTGGGAAATTATAAAAAAGCGATTGAATTGTTTGAAATGTTACGTGATGCAGATCCTCAGTATGCTACTCTTTATGTTTATTTAGGACAGGCCTTTTCAAAAGATGGTAAGCCTGAAGAAGCACTAAGAACCTATCAAGAAGGTATAAGCGTTGACGAGTATAATGTTGCCTTATATTTAAAAGCAGCTGATACAGCGGCAGAATTGGGCAAATCAGAGCTAGTAACTGAATACTTGCAAAAAGGTAATCAGGCTAATCCACAAAATATGGCGGTTATTATTAAACTTTCAGATGTCTATCTTAAAGATGGCAAATATCAAGAAGATGTTGATTTTTTGAAGCCATATTTACAAGAACATGATGTTGATTCTCAAATCTATTGGGATCTTGCGATTGCTTATGATCATTTGGAACAAATTAAAGATGCTCAAGTATATTATGAAAAAGCATATCCGGATTTAAAAAATAATCCAGATTTTTTGAAACAATATATCCTATTTTTACGTGAGAATGGGCAGGTTGAAAAAACTATTGGTTTATTAAAGCAATATGTAAAATTGGAGCCTGGCGACGATGAAATGATCTATATGCTAGATGATTTAGAACAACAATAAAAACAAAGTGCTACATAATTATCATCTATTATTGATAACTAGTAGCACTTTTTCTTTGTTTAACCTCTTTTTGGTATAATGTAGATAACTATTATCTAGTAATGAAAGAAGGGTGCTTCTTTGAAAATTAAACATTTACCAGTTGAATTTATTGATGCCCGTAAAGTGTTGCAGGTAATCGAAAGACATGGTTATGAAGCATATTTTGTTGGAGGAAGTGTTAGAGATACAATCATTGGAATCCCAATTCATGATGTTGATATGGCAACTTCTGCTTACCCAGCTGAAATCAAACAAATGTTTAAACGAACGATTGATACTGGTATTGAACATGGAACTATTACAGTTATGTTTGATAATATTGGTTTTGAAATAACAACTTTTAGAACTGAAACGGGATATCAAGATTACCGTAGACCGGATAAAGTTAACTTTGTTAGATCTCTAAAAGAAGATTTGAAAAGACGTGATTTTACAATTAATGCCTTAGCAATGCGCGAAAATGGAGATGTAATTGATTTGTTTGATGGGGTCGGCGATTTACAACGACATTTAATTAGAGCTGTAGGAGACCCAAAACAACGTTTTAATGAAGATGCTTTAAGAATGATGCGAGCAGTTCGTTTTGGCAGTCAGTTGGACTTTACGATTGAAAGTGCTACTTTTAAAGCTATTAAGAAACATAGTGCTTTATTAAAAAAAATTGCTATTGAAAGAATTAATGTTGAATTTGTTAAAATGATGTTAGGTTGTGCACCGGGACGCGGAATTCAGCAAATGCTTGAGACAAATATGTTTAAAAATATCCCTTTTTTTAATCAATTTATTGTAAACTTAAAAGAATTAATTCATTTACCAATTGCAGAAAATATTGATAATGAAGAACAAGTTTGGTCATTATTTGCAATTGTATTAAAACTAAATTATGAACAAATAAAAAAGATGATGCGTTTGTGGAAATGTTCTAATAAAATGATTGAAACCACACTTGAAATTGTGATGGGGTGTAATGCCATCATTGGAAATAATTTGACTATTTGGACAGCTTATAAAATTGGATTAAGTAATTTATTAAAAGCTAATCAGGTAGCTGCGGTATTTGAAAATTCAATCATGCCAAAACAAATAAATGATTTATATCAACATTTACCGATTAAACATAAAAATGAATTAAAAATTAATGGTAGCATTTTAATAAAAAACGGATTTCATCCTGGACCAGATTTAGGTAAAGTCTTAAGTCAATTAGAATATGAAGTCGTTAATTTGCAAGTTAATAATGATATTGATCAATTATTAAAACGAGCAAAAAATATAAGTAATAATATGTAAATGAGGTAATTTAATGGTAGAAACATTAAGAGCGGAAAATTTAACAAAAACATACGGCGAAAAAAAATTATTTGAAGATTTGGACTTTACCATTAATGAACATGATCGAATTGGTTTGATTGGCACTAATGGAAGTGGAAAATCATCATTATTGAATACTATTTCTGGTATTGATAGTGATGTTACAGGTCAAATTATAACTTCTAAAACTTATCGTATTGGTTATCTAAAACAGCATCCTAAATTACCTGAAAATATGACGGTTTTAGATGCAGTTTTTTCTGGTAATCAAAGTGTTTTTCAAGTAATTAGACATTATGAAGAAACCTTGAATAATTATTCTAAACATCCAGATAATAAAGAATTTGAAAAGGCATATTTGAATGCTGAAGCTCATATGAATGAAAAAGACGCCTGGAATGCTGAAAGCCGTGTTAAAACTGTTTTAAACCAACTGAAAATTACTGATTTAAAGCAAAAAGTTGGGACGATGTCTGGTGGTCAACAAAAACGAGTTGGATTGGCTCAAGTTTTAATCCAATCTCCAGATTTGTTGTTATTAGATGAACCAACTAATCATTTGGACTTTGATTCAATTGCATGGTTAGAACAATATCTTGCAAAATATAAAGGTTCATTAGTAGTTGTAACGCACGATCGCTATTTTCTTAATCAAGTTGTTAATCATATTTGGGAGCTTTCATTTGGAGGATTATACGAGTATCCAGGTAACTATCAAACCTATGTTGCTAAAAAAGCTGAATTGGTTAATGAGCAACGGGATGCTAGCCATAAAGAACAACAGTTGTATAAACAAGAATTAAAATGGATGAAAACTGGTGCAAAAGCACGTTCAACTAAGCAAAATGCCCGGATTGAAAGATTCAATGATTTACAGGATAAAGTAAAGGAAGGTCTCAATACTGATGAAAATGTTGATATCAGCATGGGCCAACAACGTTTGGGTAAGAAAGTAATTGAAATTAAAAATGTTGATTTAAAAATTACTGATAAGCCAATTTTGAGAGATTTCAGTATGTTAATCCAGAATCAGCAAAGAATTGGAATTAGTGGAGAAAATGGAGCAGGAAAATCAACATTTTTAAACATGATTGCTGGCTTGATTCCAATTGAATCTGGAACTATCGAGATTGGGGAAACAGTTAAATTAGGTTATTATACGCAACAGATGGAATCAATTCCAGATGATAAGCGAGTCATAAGCTATTTAACTGATGTAGGACAAAATGTTGTTGATCAGGATGGCAATAAAATTAGCGTTACCAATTTAATGGAACAGTTTTTATTTCCCAAGTTTATGCATGGAACATTAATAAGAAAATTATCAGGTGGAGAAAAAAGAAGGTTATATTTACTGAAACTTTTAATGGAACAGCCTAATGTATTATTATTAGATGAACCAACTAATAATTTAGATATTGGAACGCTTACGGTACTTGAAGATTATATTAATCATTTTAATGGAACAACAATTACTGTTTCACATGATCGTTATTTTCTAGACAAAGTTGCCGACCAATTGTTGATTTTTGACGGTAACGCAAAAATTGAAAGATATACTGGTGTATTTACTGATTATTTGGATAGTAAAAAAGAATCTAATCAAAATAACAATAAAATTAAAAATAAGAAAAGTTCAATTTCTAATAAAATTAAAATTGATTCAAAACAAAAAACTAAGCTTACCTATGCAGAAAAGTTAGAATGGGATAAGATTGAAACTAAAATTGATCATAATGAACAACAGATTAGTGAAGTTAAATCTTTGATGCAAGAAAATGGAAGTAATTATGACAAATTAGCTGATTTGCAAAAACAATTAGAAGAACTTAATCATGAATCAGAAAATTTGATTAGCAGATGGGAATATTTAAGTCAGTTTATAGATTAATATTTAAAAGGAGTTAATATGCTAGAAGACGCATATCTGAATTTAGCAAAATTTATCTTGGAAAATGGTCAAAAAAAAGAAGATCGGACTGGAACCGGAACAATTAGTTATTTTGGTTATCAGATGCGTTTTGATTTATCTGAAGGCTTTCCCTTATTAACTACTAAGAATGTTCCGTTTAGATTAATTAAAAGTGAACTTCTCTGGTTTTTACGGGGTGATACCAATATTCGTTATTTGTTGCAAAATAATAATCATATTTGGGACGAGTGGGCATTTAAAAAATGGGTTAATTCTCAAGATTATCATGGACCGGATATGACAGATTTTGGATTACGTGCTCAAAATGATTTAAAATTCAAAAAAGAATATTTAAAACAAAAACAAATATTTTGTGAAAAAATACTTGATAATAAAAAATTTGCTTCTAAATATGGAGATCTTGGGCTAGTTTATGGAAGCCAATGGAGAAATTGGAAAACTAGTACAGGTAATACTATTGACCAAATTGAAAGTGTCATTCATACGATTAAAAATAATCCAGATTCAAGGCGAATGATTGTGACTGCTTGGAATCCAGAAGATGTGGATAATGTTGCATTGCCACCATGTCATACCATGTTTCAATTTTATGTAAATAATGGCAAGTTAAGCTGCCAATTATATCAACGAAGTGCAGATGTATTTTTGGGAGTTCCATTTAATATTGCTAGTTATGCTCTATTAACTAACTTAATTGCAAAGGAATGTGGATTAAAACCTGGATATTTTATCCATACTTTGGGTGATGCACATATTTATTTAAATCATATTGAACAAATTAAAAAACAATTAACTAGAAAACCATATCAAGCACCTAAATTATGGTTAAATCCAGACAAAAAAAGTATTTTTGATTATAATATTGATGATATTAAAATTGAAAATTATCATCACCATAAGCCTATTAAAGGGTCAGTCGCAGTATAGGAGAAATTAATGTTAGCTTATATATGGGCAGAAGCAAAGAATCATGTGATTGGAAAAAATGGGAAATTACCGTGGAATATTCCCGATGATATGAAATTTTTTAAAGATCAAACGTTAAATCATCAAATTTTAGCAGGTTATACTACTTATAAAAGTTTTGGAAGACCATTGCCACATCGTAAAAATTTAGTTTTAACTCATCGTAATCCAAAACAATTTCCATCAAATGTAAAAATATTTGATGATGAGAAATCTTTTTTGCAATATGCAAATAACTATGTAAACGATATTATTTTTGTTGTGGGTGGAAGACAAGTTTATGAATCTTTACTTCCATATGTGAGTTTATTGTATCGTACATCTATTGATAAAGAAGTTGATGGAGATACAAAAATGGTTCCAATTGATTATTCAAAATTTGAAAAAATAAAAGAAATTCCAGGAAAAAACAATTCAGAATATCCTCATCAATTTGATATTTTTAAACGTAAGGAAAATTAGAAGGAGTAATTGTGCGTAAAAGTTTTTATGAATATTTAATGACAGAAAGAAATCCTGATAGCTACGATGAAATTGCACAGTTTGCTAATAATGCTTTTTTCGATCAGACCTTTCCAAAACATGAAAATGATTTCCAAAAATTATCTAAATATTTAGAAGAGAATGCTGGATATTTGCCATCTATGACGATTTTTGATGATGCGTGGCAAAAATATTTAGCTTACCTTGATTAGGGAGTTTTCAAAATGAAAAGTAATATTCAATGGTTTCCTGGACATATGGCAAAAGCAATCAGACAATTTGAAGAAAACACCGTGTTAGTCGATATTGTCTTTGAATTAGTTGATGCTCGTATTCCATATACTTCTATTAATCCTGAGGTAAAAAGAATTAGTAAAGATAAGCCCCGTTTGATGATATTAACTAAGTCTGATTTGGCTGATCCTGATTTAACTAATAGATGGATTTCATATTTCAAAAGTCAAGGTATCGATGCAATTTCAATTGATTCTAAAGTTAATGGTGTTAGAAAGAAAATTGAAAGTGCGGCTAGAGAAATTTTAAAAGATAAATTACGTGCTAAAAATGAAAAAGGGGTTGAACGCAAGTCGATCAAAGCGATTTGTGTTGGTGTTCCAAACGTTGGTAAATCAACTTTATTAAATCAATTAATTAATAGACGTTCTGCTCCAGTTGGAAATCGTCCTGGGGTTACTAAGGGGCAACAATGGCTCACATCTAATGGACGTTTGGAATTACTCGATACACCTGGTATTTTGTGGCCTAAGTTTCAAAGTCAAGAGATTGCAGAAAAGCTAGCATTGACAGGGGCAATTCGAGAAAAATCTTACCATAGCGATGATGTTGCTCTTTTTGCTTTAGATTTTTTTAAAAAGCACCATCCAGATGAGATTATTAAAAGATATCATTTAACTAATTCTGACTTAGATTTGAATAATCCAGATTTATTATTGAAAATAACTGAAAAAATTGGCATGCGTGATGATTATGACCGCGCTTCTGATCGAATCATTAATGATATTCGTAAGGGTAAATTAGGTCGTTACACACTTGATGAACCCAGTGAACTTATTAAGGAATAATATTCATGAAAATCACAGAAATTGCTAAACAATTTAAGCGGGTTAATAACTTATCAGACCCGCTTTTTTTGTTATATAAAAATGATCCCCGTAAAGGGGTTCAAACTATTGTTCGAAAAGCATCTAATAGAATCATTAAAAATGAGAAAAAAATTAATACATTTCATGAACGATTTCGTTATGAAACTATGATTTGGGAAAAAGGCGTAACTTATATTGCTGGGGTAGACGAGGTTGGAAGAGGTCCTTTAGCAGGCCCGGTAGTGTCTGGAGCAGTTATTATTCCTAAAGATTTTGATGTTATTGCAGTAAATGATTCAAAAAAGTTAACGGATCAACAACGTCGTGATTTATTTCCATTGATAAAGCAAGAAGCATTGAGTTACAACTGTGCTAAGATTTCAAACCAAGTTATTGATGATGTTAATATCTATGAAGCAACCAAAATTGCAATGAAACAAGCTATCGAGGGACTTTCTATAACTCCAGAACATATTATTGTAGATGCAATGCCAATTGATATTGACATACAGCAAACAAGATTGATTAAAGGAGATACAAAATCAATTAGTGTTGCGGCTGCTAGTATTATTGCTAAGGTAACTCGAGATGATTTAATGATTAAATATAGTCAAAAATATTCAGAATATGGATTTGAAAAAAATGATGGATATGGAACTAAGCAACATTTGGCTGCTTTACAGACATTTGGAGCAACTCCAATTCATCGAAAAAGTTTTGCACCAGTCAAAAATTTAAAATCATAAAACACGTATCTGTCTAAAAAGATGGAGTGTTATTTATGAATAAAAGAGAATTATTACTAAGAATTAAATTATGTTCTGGAATTGGTCTTAAGGGAGAAAATTTAGTCTATGACTGGATTAAGCAATATGAAATATCAAATTTATCACTTGCAGTTTTATGTGAAAAGATTTGTCATTTATTAAGTGAAAATCGGTTGAGAACGCGAAGCTTTAAAATTAATTTTTCAAGTTCTGAATTGGATAAACTAGTAAAAAATAATCAACAGCAAAATTGGATTTCAATTTTAGATAATAGTTACCCAAAACAATTGAAAGAAATCTATCTTCCACCGATTATTTTATTTTATGCAGGAGACATTAATATTTTAACCAAAAGATCAATGCTTGGAGTGGTTGGATCACGAAAATGTTCTAAGTATGCGATTTCTGCTATGAAAAAAGCGATTACTTACAAAGTAACTAATTATTTTGTGGTTGTTTCTGGTTTAGCTGCTGGGGTTGATACATTGAGTCATCAAATTACCTTGGCAAACCAAGGTAAAACAATTGCAGTTTTAGGGACGGGATTAGATTGTTATTATCCATATTCTAATCAAAGACTGCAGCAACAATTAATGTCTGCGCAATTAGTATTATCTGAATATGGCTTAGGTGATGGTCCGAGAAAATTTCATTTCGTGGAGAGAAATCGAATTATTGCTGGATTAAGTCAAAAATTATTAGTTGTAGAAGCACGAGAAAAATCCGGTAGCTTAATCACTGCGAGTTTAGCATTACGAGAAAATCGTGAAGTTCTAGCAATTCCTGGTAATATTGATAGTTATTATTCAACTGGAGCAAACGAATTGATTGCCGCTGGAGGCCAGCCTTGTTTAGATGAACGAGATCTGTTAGGCAGAGTTGTTATTTGACAGCGTAAAAAAACTGCAATATGATGTGTTAGAATTTAAACGGATTTTTACGCATTATATATGTAGAAAATTTATGAGGGATGAATTAATGGCCACAAGTGCTACAACTTTAAAACCAACTAAGAAAAAAACAACTAAACGAAAAAAACGTAATGCCAAAAAGAAATTAGTAATTGTTGAATCTCCGGCAAAAGCTAAAACAATTAGTAAGTATTTAGGACGTACTTATAATGTTATTGCTAGTAAAGGTCATATTCGTGATTTACCTAAAAGTCGAATGGGTGTAGATATTTCAGATGATTATAAACCTGATTATATTTCAATTCGTGGTAAGGGCGATACAATTAAAATGTTAAAAGCAGAAGCAAAAAAATCCAAAGAAATCTTCTTGGCTTCTGATCCTGATCGTGAAGGGGAAGCAATTGCATGGCATGTTGCGCATGTATTAAATTTAGACGTTACTGATAAAAATCGAGTTACTTTTAACGAAATCACTAAAGATACTGTTAAAGATGCCTTTAAGCATCCTAGAACAATTGATATGAACTTGGTAAATGCACAACAAGCTCGAAGAATTGTTGATCGCCTAGTAGGATATTCAATTTCCCCAATTTTGTGGAAAAAAGTAAAAAAAGGATTAAGTGCAGGACGTGTTCAATCAGTTGCATTATGGATTGTTATTCAACGTGAAAGAGAAATTAAAGCTTTTAATCCTGAAGAATACTGGACAATTGATTCAGTGTTTAAAAAAGGACGTTCAAAATTTAAGGCTAATTTTCATGGTTTAAATGGTAAAAAAAAGAAATTAAGTAATAATGATGACGTCCAAGATATTTTAAAACGACTTGATCCTAAAGGTGATTTTAAAATTAATGACGTGAAAAAAAGGGAAAAGAAACGACAACCTCCGCTTCCATTTACTACTAGTACGATGCAACAAGATGCTAATAAAAAATTGCATTATAAAACTGGTAGAACCATGATGGCGGCTCAACAACTTTACGAAGGCATTAATGTTGGAAAAGAAGGTAGTCAGGGTTTAATTACCTATATGCGTACAGACTCTACTCGAATTTCTTCAATTGCTAAGCATGAAGCTGCTGAGTTTTTGCACAAGGAATATGGACCAGAATATGCTGCTAATCATCCTAAAAAAGGTAAATTACCTGAAGGTTCACAAGATGCTCATGAAGCTGTGCGTCCAACTTCAGCCTTTAGGACACCTAAAAGTATTGAAAAATACCTGACAAAGGATCAATTTAGATTGTACTCTTTAATTTGGTCCCGGTTTATAGCTAGTCAAATGACTCCAGCGGTAGTTGATACAGAAACAGTTACCATTGAACAAAATGGAGTTGATTATCGTGCCAATGGATCAAAAATGAAGTTTGAAGGATATTTAAAAGTTTATTCTGCTGGAAAAGAAAAAGACAATATTTTACCAGAATTAAAAAAAGGTGATGTTGTTAAATTAGATACTAATAATCCAGACCAGCATTTTACTCAACCTCCAGCTAGATATACTGAAGCAGCATTAATTAAAACCTTAGAAGAAAATGGTGTCGGAAGACCATCAACTTATGCTCCAACTTTAATGACGATTCAAAAACGTTATTATGTAAAACTTGATGCTCGACGTTTTGTACCAACTGAATTAGGTGAGATTGTCAACACTTTGATTGAAGAATATTTTCCAGATATTGTTAACGTAGATTTTACCGCTGATATTGAAGGTAAATTGGACGAAATTGAAGAAGAAAAACGTAAATGGGTTGCAGTAGTTAATCAATTTTATCAGCCTTTTTCCAAGGAAGTTACTTATGCAGAAAAAGAAATGGAAGACGTTCAGATTAAAGAACCATTAGCAGGTTTTGATTGTGAAATATGTGGATCTCCAATGGTAGTTAAAATGGGAAAATATGGGAAGTTTTTTGCTTGTTCCCGTTTCCCTGATTGTAGAAATACTCAAACTATTGTAAAAGAAATTGGGGTTAGTTGTCCTAAATGTCATGAAGGACAAGTTATTGAAAGAAAAACTAAACGTAAGCGTATTTTTTATGGTTGTTCTCGATATCCTGATTGTGATTTTGTTTCTTGGGATAAACCAGTTGGTAGAGATTGCCCTAAATGTGGTCATTTCTTAGTTAATAAAAAAGTTCGTGGTGGCTGGCAAGTTATTTGTCCTGAAGGTGATTATGAAGAAGATGTAATTAAATAATAAAAAAGACTGTTCTAGTGAGCAGTCTTTTTAAGATATTGAGGAAAATAATGAAAAGAGATAATCAGAGTCTAATCGATTTATTTATTAAATATATTGTTAATGAAAGACAATATTCTAAAGATACTGCTCGTGCTTACCATGATGATATTTTTGAATTTGATCAGTTTTTAATTGCCTCAGGAGAACCTAAAGCTTTTAGAAAAGTTGACAGTTTTGATGTTGAAGTTTTTTTAGGTCATTTGCATGATCTTGGCGATAATAACAATACAGTTTCAAGAAAAACTTCTTCTTTACGTTCTTTTTATAATTTCTTAATTAATAATGAACTGGCCTCAGATAATCCTTTTTCATATGTTCATATAAAAAAACATTTGAATCATCTTCCGCGTTTTTTTTATGAAAAAGAATTAGAAAAGCTATTTCAAACAGCTAAAAAAAATAAAAATATTAGTTTAGCAAAACGTGATTTAGCTATTTTAGAAGTTTTATATGGTTCAGGACTACGAGTAAGTGAATGTGCGAATTTAACAACTAATCACGTGGATTTAGATAATAATATGATGTTAGTTCTTGGTAAAGGAAATAAGGAACGTTACATTCCTTTCGGGAGTTATGCTAATAATGCCATTCGTGACTATTTGGATAATGCTCGTAAGCCAATTATGAAAAAATATCAAAAGGAACATAATTATTTATTTATTGATTATCATGGAGATCATTTAACTAGTCGTGGTATTGAATATATTTTGGATAAAATCATGAAAAAAAGTGGGATGAATAGTAGCATTCATCCACATATGCTTCGTCATACATTTGCTACAGAAATGCTAAATAATGGAGCAGATTTAAGAACAGTTCAAGAATTATTGGGTCATGCTAATCTTTCAAGCACACAAATTTATACACATGTTACCAAAGCGAAATTATTAAAAAATTATCAACAATTTTTTAAACGATCTTCTAAGTAGTAAAGTTAAAAACTGATTAATACTTATTAATAATTTAACTTTTCTAATAGGAGTAAAATAAGATAGAATAGTAAATATACTTAAGTTTTAGTCAGAAACATACTCAATATTTTTATTTAGGAAATTATATTTCACTTTGGGGAGATTTAGATGACGGTAATTTTAAAAAATAATCAATTAAATGTGAAAATCGACGAAAAAGGTGCTGAGATAATTTCAGTTACTAATGATGAACTCCTTGAGTATATATGGAATGCCGATCCTCACCATTGGAAGCGACATGCACCAATTTTGTTCCCAATTGTAGGAAGACTACAAAATGATGAATACAATTATGATGGAACAGTTTATAAAATGTATCAACATGGATTTGCCCGTGATAGTGAATTTGAAGTTGTGGAACATACGGATACAAAAGTTGTGTTTTTATTACAACCAAATGATGAAATTAAGCTTCATTATCCCTTTAAATTTAAATTATATGTAACCTATATTTTAAAAGGTAATGATTTAAGTGTTGATATGTTGGTTAAAAATGAAGATCATCATTCAATGTATTTTTCAATTGGAGCTCATCCCGGTTTTAGAGTTCCTTTGTGCCCCGAGAAAGAATCATTTGATGACTATTTGGTTACGATTATTCCAGATTATCAGTATTCATTGGTTAGTTTAAATAAAGATGGATTAACAACTGACAATGTACAAAATAAAGCAGGATTTACTGATCCACTTCAAATTAGTCATCATTTATTTGCTGAAGACGCGAAAATATTTGATGTTTCTAAAAACAAAAAGACGACTTTTAAAATTACTTCTAACAAAGGAAAACATGGAGTTGCGGTTACAGCTTATAATAATCAATACTTTGGATTGTGGTCAACGTATCCACAAAAGTCGGATTTTGTTTGTGTTGAACCATGGTGGGGAATTGCTGATTCAGAAGGAAGTACTGGATTTATTAAGGATAAAAAAGATATTAGTAGATTACGCTGTGGGGAAGATTTCTATGCTAAGTTTACAATTAAATTCTTTTAGAAATGAATTAAATTTATAAATTTTTAAATAAAAACCTCTCAATTTAGTAATTAATTTGAGAGGTTTTCTTCGCGGTCAAAACAGCAACTATTATTTAATGGTTTTTTAAGTATTTTAAATACCAATAATATAAACCAAAGGGAACGATATTTTCTTGTCCATGAATGATTTTTTTAATGTTATTACGGTGCCTGTAAAAAATAAATATTGTTAATACAAATGCTAAAATAGTTAAAGCTGTATCATGTGTGAAGTAGGCTGCAATCACAATTATGACAAAACCAAGCATACTTCCCAAACTAACCATACTAGTTACAAAAATACAGATGGCAAAAGCAGCAGCGGCGATCCAAAAAAAGCCAAAATTATATGCCATTAACATTCCAGCACTTGTAGCAACAGCTTTTCCACCTTTAAAGTGATCAAAGATAGAAAATGTGTGTCCTAATACGGCTGCCACACCAAAAATAAGTGGATACCATGAACTTATTCCAAATTGTGTTGGCAACCATGTTGCAAGATAGCCTTTCCCAATATCTAAGATGGTTACAATAGTTCCAGCTAGCGGCCCTAATACTCGAAAAGTGTTAGTTGCTCCGATATTTTTAGAACCATGTCTTCTGATATCAACATGAAAAAATAATTTTCCAATCCAGATACCACTTGGTATTGATCCTAAAAGATAAGCAATAATTAAAAGAGATACTAACTTAATCATTTTTCCTCCAGGTTTTATTAATTAATTAACAAAAATAATTTTAGCATTAAATTAAAGAATAAAACAGTTGAATATTGGTAATCATTGTTAATTCAATGAGTGTTTGCAATCATTTTTAAATCAGTTATTATAAATATTGGACAAAAAGGAGCTTTGCGAAATGACGAAACAAAATAATTCACAAAAATATGATGCTTCTTCCATTCAGGTTTTACATGGATTAGAAGCAGTTCGAAAACGTCCCGGAATGTATATTGGTTCAACCGATGCTAGAGGATTACATCATTTGGTTTATGAAATAGTTGATAATGCGGTCGATGAAGCAATTGCAGGTTACGGTGACGAGATAAATGTAACAATTCATGAAGATGATAGCGTTACTGTTGAAGATCATGGTAGAGGAATGCCAGTTGGAATGCATTCATCAGGTAAACCCACTCCAGAAGTTATTTTGACTGTTTTACATGCTGGAGGAAAATTTGGTCAAGGTGGATATAAAACCTCTGGAGGGTTACATGGGGTTGGCTCAAGTGTCGTAAATGCTTTATCAAAACAGCTAACCGTTCAAATTGTGAGAGATCATGAATTATACCAAGAAGATTTTGAAAATGGCGGTAATCCAGTTGGAACATTACGTGATTTGGGAAAAACTCAAAAATCTAACGGAACATTAATTACTTTTAAGCCTGATCCGGAAATTTTTACCACTACTGTATATAATTTTGATACCTTAGCTGTGAGATTACGTGAGTCTGCATTTCTTTTAAAGGGAGTTAAAATATCTCTAATAGATGAACGACCTGGTAAAGAAAAACAAGAAATTTTTAAGTATAATGACGGAATAAAAGAATTTGTTGAATACTTAAATGAAGGCAAGAGTACATTAGGAAATGTACTTTATTTTGATGGTAAAAAAGATGGCATTGAAGTTGAAGTAGCTAGTCAATATAATGATGGCTATACTGAGAATATGCTTTCTTTTGTCAATAATGTTAGAACTAAAGATGGTGGTTCCCACGAAGCTGGTTTTAGAAGTGGTTGGACGAAAGCATTTAATGAATATGCCAGAAAAGTTGGTCTTTTAAAAGAAAAAGATAAAAATTTAGATGGTAATGATGTTCGTGAGGGTTTGACAGCTGTAATTGCTCTTCGTGTCCCTGAAGAAGCCCTTCAATTTGAGGGGCAAACTAAAGAAAAACTAGGAACACCAGAAGCTAGATCCATTGTTGATAGTGTTGTTTCGGAACAATTGTTATATTTTTTAATGGAAAATGGCGACTTTGCTAATACATTAGTACAAAAGGCTCTAAAAGCCCGTAAAGCTCGTGAGGCAGCTAAAAAAGCTCGTGATGAAACTCGCCATGGTAAAAAGAAAAAGAAACGTGAACGATTATTATCAGGAAAATTAACCCCCGCACAATCAAAAGATACTAGTAAAAATGAACTTTTTTTGGTTGAGGGTGATTCCGCTGGTGGCTCTGCTAAGCAAGGTCGAGATCGAAAACATCAAGCTATTTTGCCACTTCGGGGGAAAGTTTTAAACACTGAGAAAGCTAGCACTGCTGATATTTTGAAAAATGAAGAAATTAGTACCATTATGTATACAGTTGGAGCTGGCTTAGGTAATGAGTTCATTTTAAAAGATGCTAATTATGACAAAATTATTATTATGACTGATGCTGATGATGATGGAGCTCATATTCAGATTTTATTATTAACCTTTTTTTATAAATATATGCGTCCCATGATTGAAGCTGGAAAAGTATATGTAGCTCTTCCCCCACTTTATAAACTACAAGAAGGTAAAGGAAAAAAAGCTAAGATTGAATATGCGTGGACTAATGAAGAGTTAGATAACCTTAGAAAAGATTTTCCCAAGGGAATGACCTTACAACGATTCAAAGGTCTTGGAGAAATGAATGCCGATCAATTATGGGAAACAACAATGAACCCTGAACATCGCACTCTGATTAGAGTACAAATTGATGATGCAGTTATTGCTGAGAGACAAGTTTCAACGTTAATGGGTAATAAAGTTGAGCCTAGAAGAAATTGGATTGAAAATAATGTGCAATTTACGCTTGGCGATGAAGGAAGTATTTTAGATAAAACTAATAGTTAATGGGAGGTGAATTTTTTGGTAAAAAAATCAGAAATTAAAGATTTATCGCTTGCATCTGTAATGGATGAACGATTTAGTCGTTATTCTAAAGCTATTATTCAAGAAAGAGCTTTACCTGATATTCGTGATGGATTAAAACCTGTTCAAAGACGAATTATGTATTCTATGAATAAAGATGGTAATACATATGACAAGGGATTTAGAAAAGCAGCTAAATCTGTTGGTAATGTAATGGGAAACTTTCATCCGCATGGTGATAGTTCAATCTATGATGCTATGGTTAGAATGAGCCAATCATGGAAATTAAGAGAACCATTAATTGATATGCATGGTAATAATGGATCAATGGATGGCGATCCGCCCGCTGCAATGCGTTATACTGAAGCACGATTAAGTAAAATTGCAGGCGAAATGCTGCGAGATATTGATAAAGGAACAGTTGATTGGGTTTTAAATTTTGATGACACAGAATATGAACCAACTGTGCTACCATCAAGAATTCCTAATCTGTTGATTAATGGCGCTACTGGTATTTCTGCTGGATATGCTACAGAAATACCACCTCATAATTTAGGTGAAGTAATTGACGCATTAATTTACTTGCAAAGTAATCCTGAAGCCACCCTTGCTGATTTAATGCAATTTATTAAGGGACCTGACTTTCCAACCGGTGGAATCATTCAAGGAATTGATGGAATTAAACAAGCCTACGAAACCGGTCATGGAAGAGTTATGATTCGTTCTCGAAGTTCTATTTCTGAAATGCGTGGCGGTAAGAAACTTGTTCAAGTGGTTGAAATTCCATATGAAGTTAATAAATCACAACTGGTTAAACAGATTGATGAAATTCGGTTGAACAAAAAAATTGATGGAATTGCAGAAGTGAGAGATGATTCTGATCGATCAGGATTGATGATTTCTATCGAATTAAAACGTAATGCTGATGTTCAAGGAATCTTAAATTATTTATATAAAAATACTGATTTACAAATTTCTTATAATTTCAACGTGGTCGCAATAAAAAAAATGCGTCCTGAACGTTTATCCTTAAAGGATATTTTGGTAACCTATTTAGATTATCAGCGAAATGTCTTAACTAAGAGAACTGAATTTGATTTAAATAAAGCGAAGGAACGTCAACATATTGTTGAAGGACTAATTAAAGCATTATCTATTTTAGATGAAGTAATTAAAACGATTCGTGCCAGTTCTACTCGAAAAGATGCCCGCGATAACTTGGTTAAGGAGTATGAGTTTACTGAAAAACAAGCTGATGCAATTGTTGCCTTACAGTTATATCGTCTGACTAATACGGATGTTACCAAGTTAAAAAAAGAGAACGCTGATTTAGCAAGTCAAATTGCTAAATTTGAATCAATTTTGGATAATCCTAAAGAACTCAATCGTGTTTTAAGTAGAGAGCTATCTGACATTGCTAAGGAATATCGAAGTCCGCGTCGTTCAAGTATTGAAGCTGAAATTCAAAATCTGAATGTTAGCAAAAAGGTCACTGTTCCTGATGAACAGGTAGTTGTAATGGTTTCTAAAGATGGTTATTTAAAACGAAGTAGTTTACGTTCGTACAAAGCATCTGAACTATCAGATAATGGGTTAAAAAACGAAGATTATCCAATTTTCATTAAACAATTGAGTACACGAGATTCTATTTATATTTTTACTGACGGAGGGAACTTAATTTATCGGCCTGTTTTTGAAATTGAAGATGTTAAATGGAAAGATACTGGAGAACATATTTCTCAATTAAATGGATTAGATGCTAATGAAAGTGTTATTGCAGTATTTGATTTTCCAAATCTTAATCAATCTGGAAATTTTGTTATTACCACTAATGCTGGACATATCAAACAAACTGAATTTACAAAGTTATTGCCCAGTAGAACTTACAAAAGTAGAGCTGCTGTCTATGAAAAATTAAAAGATGCTTCGCAAAAAGTTGTTAATGTCGAATATCTTGAAAATAGTCATGATAACGAAGTAATTATCATGACAGAACATGGTTTAGCATTACGTTATAACTTGGACGAAGTTTCTACTAGTGGACCAAAAACTACTGGGGTTAAATCAATTAACTTAGGATCAGATGATACTGTTATAAATTCCCAAATTGTTAGTGATAGTTCAGAATTAGGGATTGTTTTTCAAGATGGTAATTTTAAAAAGATTAAAACAAATGATGTTCCAGTTACCTCTAGAGCACGTAAAGGAATCAAAGTATTAAAAGACTTAAAAACACGGCCAAATCTATTAGCTAGTTTTGTTAAAATCAATTCTGAAGATCAAATGTTACGTATTTATACTGATCATCGTAATGCTCATGATGTTATTTTAGATGAATATCGTATAGCCACTAGAACTTCAAATGGTTCAACTGAAATTAATACAAAGATTGATGGAGTACCAGTTTCGATTAATCATTTACCGTTGGATGATGTAAGCGAATCAACAATGGAAAAAAACTAATGGTTCCTTTACCAAATATTTTTTGTTTGTGTTAAAGTAATTAATATAAAGTTATTAAAGGAGATAATTAAATGACTAAAGAGCTAGTTTTTGGACACAAAAATCCAGATACTGATGCAATTGCTGCTGCAATTGCGTTAGCATATTTAGAAAAACAAGATGGATACGATACTGAGGCAGTTGCGTTGGGACCTGTTAATGCAGAAACTAAATTTGTATTGGATTATTTTGGGTTAAAAGCTCCTAGAATTGTTGAAGCTGCAAGACCTGAAACTGATAAAGTAATGTTGGTGGATCATAATGAACCACAACAAAGTATTAGTGATATTGCAGACTTAACAGTTACACATGTGGTTGATCATCATAGAATAAGTGGTTTTGAAACAGCTAAACCATTATATTATCGGGCTGCACCTTATGGTTGTTGTTCAACAATTTTGACACAGATGTATTCTGAAGAAGGGATTGATATTCCTAAAGAAATTGCTGGCTTAATGATGTCTGCTATTATTTCTGATACGTTACTTTTAAAATCTCCTACTACAACAGCGATTGATAGAGATGCATTACAGGCATTGGCAGATATTGCTGGAATTGATAACTATGAGGAATATGGCATTAAAATGCTTAAGGCTGGAACTAATGTTGATGCTAAGTCTGACAAAGAATTAATTGATGGTGATGCCAAATCTTTTGTTCTAGGTGGTAAAAATGTCAGAATCGATCAAATTAATGTAGTTGATTTAGATGATATTAATAAACGTCTTCCAGAAATAAAAAAAGCAATGGAAACTGAAGCTGAAGAAGAAAATTATGATTTATTTTTAGTTTTAGCAACAAATGTTCTTACAAGTAATTCTGAATTAATTATGGTTGGAGAACCAAAAGATCTTGTAGAAAAAGCATTTAATAATAAACTTGCTAATAATGATGTAATGGATTTACCAGGTGTAGTTTCTAGAAAGAAACAAGTTGTTCCACCATTAACTGAACAATTAGATCCAGAAAAATAACCTTTAATTTAGAATCGTACTTTTAAGTGCGGTTCTTTTTAAATAAATTAAATTGCTTGCAATTTAATTATTATTGATTAATATTAGTAGTAGAATAAATAGGAGGGATATTTATGAATGATTATGATAAACAAGAGTTAAAAAATAAATTAACTCCAGAACAATATGCAGTAACGCAAGAAGCTTCAACTGAACCAGCATTTACTGGTAAGTATGATGATTTTTATAAAAAGGGTATTTATGTTGATGTTGTGAGTGGTGAGCCATTGTTTAGTTCTGCCGATAAATATGATTCTGGATGTGGTTGGCCAGCATTTACTAAACCAATTGATCAAAACAATATTAAAGGAAAAACTGATAATTCTTTTGGCATGATACGTGAAGAAGTTGAAAGTTCAAAAGCTAACTCACATCTTGGACATGTTTTTCCTGATGGACCTCGTGATAAAGGTGGACTACGTTATTGTATTAATTCAGCTGCCTTGAAATTTATTCCTTATGATGAGATGGATAAAGAAGGATATGGTAAATATAAAAGTTTTTGTGATTAAAAAAGCTGGGAGGTTAGATGATGAGTGAAACAGAAACAGCTATCTTTGCTGGGGGTTGCTTTTGGTGCATGGTAAAACCATTTGATGAAATGCCTGGGATTGAATCTATTGAATCAGGATATACAGGTGGACATGTTGTTAATCCAACATATGAACAAGTTTGTAATGGAAATACTGGACATACCGAAGCGGTTAAAATAACCTTTGATCCAAATGTGATTTCTTACAAAGAATTAGTTGATATTTATTGGCGTCAAACTGATCCAACTGATGCCATGGGGCAATTCCAAGATCGCGGTGATAGTTATCGTCCTGTAATATATGTAAATAGTCCGGAACAACGCCAAGTTGCTGAGGCTTCTAAAGAAGCACTTGAAAAATCTGGTAAATTTGATAAACCAATTGTTACCAAGATTGAAGATGCTAAGCCATTTTATCCAGCTGAATCCTATCACCAAGATTTTTACAAAAAAAATCCATTTCGAGCAGAAATTGAAGAAATGGGCGGAAGAAAACAATTTAAAAAAGATGTTTGGAATAATTAATTATAATTTTAATGTGCTTAAAATATATTAAAAAATCAGATAATATTAGCTTATATAAAAGCTATTGTTATCTGATTTTTATTTAAAATGTAATATTTTCAGGGCGATCTCTAAATGATTCAATTACGGCTGCTTTTATTGTAATGATAATAATTGCTTTATCGTTTAGATTTTCATCTAACTTTTTTATTTGAGGAATTTTATTTGCTAATGTTTCAATTTGAGTGTGATCAGTAATGGTTTCAGCATTTGCTTGGTTAGAAGAAAAACGAAGCCCAGTTTTATTGTCAAATAAACTAGCAATTGCAACTTGTGAGTTGTAATTAATATTATTTACTCGTTTCGTATTAATAGAAGTTACAACATAAAATACATTTTCTTGCTTTTGACTCTGTGAATAGGTAACGATGGAATTACTAATTATACCCCGGTTATCCTTAGTTGCTAAATAAATAAAAGCAGGTAATTCGTTTAATATTTTGGAAAATTTGTTTTTATGGTTGTTAACTCCGCTGGCATTTTTACGAGTAGCCATTTTTTTGATGGTAAGTAAGGTCAGGGGAATAACTAAAACAATATATCCGACTACTACTCCTAGAATAATTAGACCTAAATGATTAAAATTAAATGGATAACCAATTACCAAAATAGCGATTAAAAACGAAATTCCATAGGTAATAAATAATTCTATAAATCTTTTCAAGTACATATTATCTCTCCGATATCTATTATTTATTAAATTAAACCAATATATTTTTTAGTTTTAATAATTGAATCTTGATTCAATACTTTTTTTACTTTATTAATATCTTTAGTCTTTTGATATAAACGGTATCCATATGTTTTTCTAGGCGTTAAAGTTCCGAGTTTAACGTTATTTTCAAAATTCACTTTTTTATCTGTTTTAATTTTTTTTTGAATTTTCTGCATTACTTGATAAAATCCATGTTGTTTAATATGAGTTACTGTATTAGATTTGTTTGATGGAAATATATAAGAATTTTCAGTTACGTCATCATATTCATGATAAATCCAAGTTAAATAGTTATTTAATTCAGTTAAAATTTCATCACTTAAGTTATCTTGATAGTCAATATCTGCTTTATTACTAATAATCAAATCATTAGGCTTTTTTAAATCTTTAATTTGCAAACTCATTAATAAATTAGGAGTTAATCCTGTGGCAAGACCTAAATCAAACATAAAAAGGTTGCGACGACCATAAGTTCCTTCTAATAATATTTCACGAATTCGTTCCATTAATTTATTTGATTTAATAGGTAATAAAGCAGGTCTACTACCATTTAATATTTTATTTGATGATAATTGTTTATCGACAGGGATTATAGTTAAGTTCATCTCATCAATCAATGTTAGAATTTTAGAAGCTGATAAATCAAAAAACTCACTTTCTCCGTCGCTATCAGCAGTCGAATAACTAAGTTTGTGACTGTGATATTGATCTAAATTACCATGAATAGTTTGTTCAATTGTTTTAGGATCATTATAAGTAGTGTTTGAAATATACATTTTTTCTAAATAATAATTATGATTTTCCAACATTGATCTTTTTAAATCATTAATACGATTAAATGGATTTTGGGTAATTCCAACTTTTGTAATAACAGAAGCCAAATCATGATTTTTTTTAAATTCTAAAACATAAATATATTTTTGATCATTAAAAGTGGGATTTGGAAATTTGTTTTTATAAACTTGATTAAATGTAAGATGTTTATCCATAATTAAATATTCTCCATAAAAATAGTCTATTCAATATTTTACCATTTATCACAGAATAGATCATTTGTTGGTACTTCGTATAATATATATTATGTAAAGTAGATGAAATAATATATATAAATTTGTTTCCCCTAATTTTAATACATAAATAAGTCTTGTTTAAAATTAATTTAATTTTAAATCTTTTTCCCAACCTAAAACAAGCGCACCTTCACCAAGATGAGTTCCAATAGCTGGACCAATATAACTATGTTCAACATTTATATTTGGGAAATTTTTTTTGAAACTTTTTAGCCAAATTTTTCCTGATTTGTAATCATTTGCGTCATATATAATTACTTTAATTGGATAATCAATATGTTCTAAATCTTCATTAAATAATTTTTCAACTCGTTTAAGTGCACGTTTCATGGTTCTAACTTTTTCAAATGCAATAATCTCATCGGTTTGATTATCAAATGTTAAAATTGGTTTAATATTTAATAATCCACCAATAAATGCTGAAGCATTTGACAATCTTCCACCTTTAACCAAATTTTGTAAATCAGAAACTATAAATAATTCATCAATAGTTGCTCGTTGTTCCTTTAATTTTACGATGATTGTGTCAGGATCAACATTTTGTGCTGACAAATTTGCAGCATATTTTGCCAAATCTCCCATTAAACTTACAGTAATCTGTGAATCAAAGGGAATAATTCTAATGTTTGAAACCATTTTTGAAACATTTACTACTTGGTTATATAATCCTGAAATTGTTGCAGCAAGTGTAATGGTTATAACAGTATCATAACCTTCATCTGCTAATTGATTGTATAATTTAATTAATTCACCAATTGGAGGTTGTGAGGTCGTTGGTAACTTTTTCGAATTGTCTAATTTTTGATAAAATTCTTTGTTTGATAAGTTGATTCCTTCTTGAAAATTTTGGTCTTCAAAAATAATTTCAAGTGGAATAACATGAATATTATATTTTTTGAGTTCTTTTTTTGAAAGATATGCTGAACTATCAGTAACAATAGCTGTTTTCAATTTATTCACTCCATTTATTATTTTTAGTAATACTATTTTCCAATCGATTAAGTAAAATTTTCAACATATTTTTTTCTTCATCTGTCCATTGTTCAAAAATATGTAATTTGAACTTTTTATAATCATTTTCAATGCTTTTGTAAGCATTAATTCCTTTGTTATCAATAGTATATATAAGTTGTCTCTTATCCTTTCCAATTGCTGTTTTATAAATCATTTCTTTTTCTACTAATCGTTTTAATTGTCGTGACAATGTTGAAGTATCTAAATTCATTTCTTTGGCTAGTTTTTCTTGGGTATTATATTTGTTGTTAATGGCAATTAATAATTTCCACTCTGAAATGGTTAAATTACTTTTTTGTGTAATTTTTAATAATTTTTGTTGTTGAATTTTACTTACATCATTTAATGCACTTAAAATGTTTTTCATTTTAAATTCCTCCAATCGATATTATAACATTAATTGTGTTATACAATATTGAGTAATTAGTAAATTTACTATAAGTTAGTACAAGTATAAGTTATACTAAATAAAGGTATAAATTTAAGCAAGGAGTCTTAGTATGTCTTTTGATGGATCATTTATGCATGCAATGTCAAATGAATTAAAAAATAAATTATTGAGCGGCCGAGTTACAAAAATAAACGAACCATATCCTAACGAAATAATGATGACAGTTCGTGCCAATGGCGATAATTATCAGACACTTTTATCTGCAAATCCCCTTTATGCGCGTATCCAAACCACAAAAATTCCATTTACCAATCCCAAAGAACCTAGTAATTTTGCTATGACCTTAAGGAAACGCTTACGGGGAAGTTTTATTAATAAGATTCATCAAGTTGATAATGACCGAGTTATGCATTTTCATTTCAATACTAGAAACGAATTAGGTGACATTGAAGAATTAGTTTTGGTTATTGAAGTTATGGCAAGACATAGTAATATTATTTTAGTAGAAGCTAAAAATCGTAAGATCATTGATGCTGTAAAAAGAATTGGATCAGAAAAAAATCGCTATCGTACCCTACTTCCTGGTTCAAAATACATTAATCCCCCTAAGCAAGACTTGATTAATCCTTTCACGTTAACCGATTTTACTACTATAGAACAACTTAATCATGATTTTCCTAATGTAAGTGTATTTGCAACTAATTTACAACAATATTTACAAGGATTGGGTAAAGATACTTCAACTGCATTAGCAACTGCAATTCATGAATCCGGCTCAAGCGTCAAAAGTAATTATCAGAATTTTTTTGCTAATTTTAATAATCCAAATCCAACTCTTAGTATTAATGAAAATGGAAAATTAAATTTTTCAGCCTTCCCTTACCATAATCAAAAAATTGAAAAACAATTTGGTACTTTAAGTGAAATGTTGGATGAATATTTTCAAACAAAAGTAAAACATGAAAGAGTTAGAGAACAAGGATCACAACTAATTCAAATTATTCAAAATGAATTAAAAAAGAATAAAAGAAAAATGAAAAAATTAGAGCAATCAGCCGAAGAATCTAAATTAGCTGACGAATATCGAATTAAAGGTGAGATTTTGATGACTTATTTAAATCAAGTCAAACCTGGCGAGAAATCAATTATATTAGCAAATTTTTATGATAATAATCATAAAATTAAAATAAATTTAAAACCTTTCCTATCACCTTCAGCTAATGCTCAATGGTATTTTAAGCAATATCAGAAAAAAAAGAACGCAATCAAATTTATTAGTCAACAATTGAAAAACACCAAATCAGAAATAGATTATTTTGAAAATATCAAATCACAAATTGAAATTGCAGATCCTGAAAATCTTGCTGATATAAAGATAGAATTACAAAATGAAGGATATCTGAAAAATAAAAATAAAGTAAAAAAACAACGAAAATCAAAAGTAAGCAGACCAGAACGATTTCTATCAGATAATGGTACAGTGATTTTAGTTGGTAAAAATAATCTGCAAAATGATCAGTTAACGCATAAAATAGCCGACAAACGTGATATCTGGTTGCACACCCAAAAGATTCATGGTTCTCATGTAATTATTCGTTCTTTCAATCCTAGTGATGAAACTATTTTACAAGCAGCAGAATTAGCTGCTTACTATTCTAAAGCCCGAAATTCTGCAAATGTTCCTGTTGATTATGATGTAGTAAAAAGAGTTAAAAAACCTAGTGGTGCTAAACCAGGGTTTGTTACTTATACAGGTCAAAAAACAGTTTATGTTACTCCCACCAAAGAAAAAACTAATCATCTTCGTGAAAATGCAATTAAAAATAAATAATAAAAAACAGGAAAATGTTTAATTTTCCTGTTTTTATTTTAATAAATTTTTTTGTGAATCATTAATTGTTTTACCAAATGAAAGCTTTGCTCCAATCTCAAAGTCTCTTTTTTTAGGAATATTGCTAATACCAAGTGATTTAAATGGGAAAATTATCTGCATAATTGCAAATCGATTGGTTGAGTCAACACTTGGAATTAACTTTTTTAAAAAGGAAGGATTAAAATGCTCAGTATACATTTGCATTAAGATTTTTATCCAATTAATACCAGTGACCTCACTTAAAAAAATTGTTTCGGTAATTCTTAAGGGAGTAATTCCAGATACTGCGTATCCTCCAGTATGATGATTAGTATGAAATAATACTTGAATTAGTCCAGTTAATTGATGTTCCTGAACTTCATTCTTTGCCATTTTTTCTATTTTTTTAACATCTAGAGCATCTTTTCCAAAAGGTATATAATAATCAGTTTGTCTATCAACTTCATCGTCATCAATGTCTTCTTGTGATTTAAAACCAACGGTAGAAATTGGAATAGTTTCATCACGATTTACCAATAGATCAATAGCAAAATCGGCTTTTGGAACATTCCAAATTCCATTTTTTTGGTCAGGTGGTAAAACAACAAGTTTGAAATTATCTTTTAACTTACGTAACTCTCTAATTAAATAATGACGATTTCCAGGTAAAAATACATAACTTGGTTTTTCTAATTTAATGATATTTAAAATTTCACCAAGTTGAACTGGCTCAATATATTGTTTATCACTAATAAGTGGAATTAATGAAACTGAATTTGGATTATTATTAAGAATAATGGTTTTATAACCAAGATGATGAAGTTGAATTAACATTTCAGCAGTATATGTATCGGCTGCTGTATTAGGTCCAAGATGATTTCTTCCTTTACCAATTACTAATGCACTATTATTACTTAATTGATTACTATCAGATTCCGATTCATAACTACCATAAAAAGAATCAATATGTTCTACAAATTCACCTGCAGTTGGTTCAATCATTTTATAAGTCTTTTTAATACTTAAATTTTCTTGCAGATAAACCACAGTTTGATTACTAACATTCCAATAATGACAAAACATACCATTTCCAAATCCATATCGATCTCCAGCTAATAATGCTTTTGGATCCAAAGGATTCGCTTTTACAAACTTAACGATTTTTAAAATATTTTTCATAATAACAAAAAAGAATTCATCAATCTTAGTTAGCTCACTTAGATCAGTCGTTGAATAACCACGATTTACAGCTTCGTACAAAATCAACAATTGTTGATCAGTTGGATGCAGTAACTGCTCAATTAAGTCATCTTCACTTAAATAGTCGTAACTTGGTAAAACATCTTTGGGACTAGGCTGTGAACTTCTTAGGGCATTCATAAAAGCTGCTTCAGCACTTCTACCAACTCCGATGGCAGCACCAGTAGCTTTAGCATGTGGCCCTAAATGTGAGTCTGCCATATCTAAATAATCAAATGGCCAAATCGGCGTTTTTACTGTGATGTGATCATTAATAGGTTGTAAGATTGGGGTTAATTTATTAAATCTAGGAGGTAATTTGATTTCTGGAAGTGAATGATTGATTATCAATGAAGCAACTATCATAGCCAAGGGATAACCAGTAGCTTTGGCAGCTATCGCCGTTTCTTGATTAAAAAAAGGATTTATTTTCAAAACGTAGAATTCATCAGTTTTTGAATTGACAGCAAATTGTATATGACAAATTCCTTTAATACCTAAACAATCCAATACTTTAAAAGTAGTCGCACGAAGTTGTTGAAGCATTAGATCATTCAATGTTTGTGCAGGTGCAAATACTACTGAATCAGTTGAATTTACCTTAACTGGGTTCATATCTTCTAATGATGAAATAATCATTTTAGTTCCAGCTTTATCTCTAAGTGCAACCATGCCAATTTCTTTGTATGTTCCAACTTCTTTTTCTAAAGAAATTTTATTTACTTTAGATTGTTGAAAAATATCATTAATTTGATCATTTAATTCTTCTACATTTTGGAAAACACTACGATATTGTCCTTTAATTGGATTTACAGGTTTTACAGATACAGGAAAATTTATTTTTTCAATGTTACTTCTCAGTTCATCAAAATCATTAATAATATTAGATGCTAATATTGGAATATGATTTTCAATCAATCGATTTGCTAATACGGTATTATTATCAACATTATCCTTAATTCCACCAAACAATGAAATGTTATTTTCATTTAAACCAATAATCTTAACATGATTTTCTTTTAAAATATTATTTTTATTTAGTCTTTGAATTACTTTTAATGCTTCCTTTTTCCCATAAATAGAAGTAATTGCATCGATTTTTTTAGTTTTAATAATTTCTTCAACATTTTGTGTGTTAATATTTTTGACGAATACATTACTTGCAGGAGCTTCCTGTAACAATAACGAATAAGGATTATTATCAATAATAAATGTTTTTATTCCAATCTTTTTCCACATCAAAAAAGCTTGAAAAGCAGCTGCATCTTGCTCATTTTCATGACCAACATCAGATGGTCCACCACCAATTATTAAGATATTTTTAATCTCATAATTCATATTTAACTCTCCTATGAGCTATTACACTTTCAATAAATTCGTCAAAAAGATCTAGATTGTCTTCCACTCCTACTGCACTTTCTGGTAAAAATTGAACAGAAAAAGTAGGATAATCACGACTTCTAAGTCCTTGAACTGTTCCATTAATTAAATCAACATAAGTAATAATTAATTTTGAATCATCTACGGAATTAGTAACGATTGCATAATCTTGTGCTTGATGTGGATAAACAATTTCATTGGTAATAATTTTTTTTACTGGATGATTATCTCCATAATTACCAATTTTTAATCTTTCAATTTTTGCACCATTAACGATTGCAATTAATTCATGACCAAGTCCGATTCCAAACAATGGTAATTCTTTTTGAATCTCTAAAATATTATCTATTATCGAATCTTCAATTTCTTCTGGAGAACCTGGTCCAGAAGAAATTACAACTCCTTCTGGGTCTAAATTTTTAATTTCAGAAAAACTGGTATTCCAAGGAACTACAATTAAATTACAATTTAATTTAGATAATTGACGTACAATCGATTCTCTTAGACCTAAGTCAATCACTACAATAGTAATACCGTTTCCTGGTACAAGATATGGTTTGGGAGTAGCAACAGATTGAATTTGTTGGTTGCTTAGTACTGATGCTTGTAATTGATCAAATGCATGTTCATCATTATTGCTAACAATGCTAGCCTTTTTAACATTATGATTATGAACATATTTTTGTAATGCTCTTGTATCAATTTGAGATATCCCTGGAATATGTCGTTCCTTTAAAAAAGAATTTAAAGATAAATTTTTTAGGTTTGAAAAAGAAATATTTTCCTCTTGATGTACTACAATTCCTTTAGCAGAAGTTAAAATAGATTCATAACTTTTAGGATTAATCCCAATATTTCCAATTGATGGCTGCGTAAAAGTAATAATTTGGTTGTGATACAAAGGATCTGTAAGTGACTCTTGATAATTATTTAAATTACTATTAATTGCTAGTTCTCCAGTTGCTGTAGCCAAATCACCAAATGCTTCACCAACAAAGGACGCACCATCATCAAGGATTAAATATTTTTTCACCAAAAAAACCACCCTCTTTACTTTAAAATACTTATAATTATTTTTTTGTAATTTCCACTCCATCACGATCATCAATTTCGGAAACTAATACTTTGATAGTTTCATCTTTTGAACTAGGAATATTTTTACCAACAAAATCTGCTCTAATTGGAAGTTCACGATGTCCTCGATCAACTAAAACAGCAAGATTAATTCGTTTGGGTCTACCAAATTCATTAATAGCACCTAAAGCGGCTCTAACTGTTCGACCGGTAAACAAAACATCATCAACTAACACAATATTTTTATCATTTATATCAACGACGTTTGTAGCAACTTTTTGGTTATTAGCCTTTTCCTTTTTATCATCACGATAATTTGTAATATCTAATTCAATTACTGGGACATCTGTATTTTCTAATTTTTTAAGTCGATTAGCTATTCTTTTAGCTAAATAAACTCCACGAGTTTTAATACCAATTAATACTAAGTTGTTAACGCCTTTGTTTTTTTCAATTATTTCATATGTTATTCTAGTTAATGCTCTTTGCATTGACATATTGTCTAATACAACTTTTTCATTATTCATGTTTATCTCCTTCTTTTTAGCTATGATATTGACTCCTCAATTTTTTTAAAGTTGTATCAAAAATTATTGGAATATGACTAGAGAAATCCATTTCTTTTCCTAAGGTTGGATGTGTAAATCCTAATTCTGAAGCATGAAGAAATTGACCATGTCCTTTAATAGTTTTTCTAGGCCCATATAATGGATCTCCAACTAACGGATGATTAATATATTTTAAATGAACTCTTATTTGATGTGTTCTACCAGTTTCTAATTGACATTGAATTAACGTATAATCATTACCAAATCTTTCTAAAACTTTAAAATGAGTTACAGCATTTCTACCGTCGTTAACCACCGCTTGTTTTTTACGATCTTTAGGTAATCTAGCAAGTGGAGCTTTAATAGTTCCATGATCCTCTTTAATATTGCCGTGCACTAATGCTATGTACTTTCGTCGACTTGTCTTATTTTTTAATTGTTGCGATAAAGATTTGTGTGCAATATCTGTTTTTGCAACCATTAATAATCCTGAGGTATCCTTATCAATTCTATGAACAATTCCAGGTCGAATAGTTCCATTAATACTAGATAATTTTGTATGGTACAAAAGAGCGTTAACTAAAGTATGATCTGGATGACCTGGAGCTGGATGAACAACCATTCCTTGCGGTTTGTTTACGACAATTACTTGATCATCTTCATAAACAATATCTAATTTAATATTTTCTGGTTCTAAATCAATTTTTTTAGGTTCAGGAATTATTACAGTAATAATATCATTATATTTAGTTTTATACTTTGGTTTTTCAATTTCTCCATTAACTAACACATGATTTTCTTTAATTAAATTTCCAGCACGAGAACGACTGATATCAGTATAATTATCAGAAATTATTTTATCTAGGCGAATTCCATTATTTTTGACTGTAAACTTACGATTATCCATCTTATTTTCCTTTACGAACGAGTGTATAAATAATAATCAATACTCCAATTGATAGACAACTATCAGCAACATTGAATACTGGAAAATGAATTAAATCTAATTGCAACATGTCAGTTACATAACCAAAAGAAATTCTATCAATCAAATTTCCAATTGTCCCAACTAACATTAAAACAAGACCGATGACGTATCGATAATTTTTATAATATTCAAAAATAAGATATCCAAAAATAAAAATTGCTATAACTGAAATAACAATAAACAAAAAAGAATTTCCAGTTAAAATACTCCAAGCCGCTCCTGTATTTTGTAAATTTGTAATTGATAAGACTCCTGGAATAAATTTAATGACTTTCCCAATTGGAACCAAGGAGCGAATCATTAATTTTGAAATTTGATCAATTACCAATAAAGTAATTCCAATGATTGTGATTAAAATATATTTTATTTTGTTTTTTTTAAAAAAACTCACTTTTTATCATTCCTATTATTATTTTTTTGAAATAATTTCTTGTAATTCAATTAATGAATTTGAAGGTAACAAAAATTTATAATTCTTTCCATTAACATCAAAAGAAATACTATTTCGTTTTGTTTTAATATTAGTAATTGAATTAATATTTATTTTCTTTCCAAACGGATTTAATACACTATGAATATCAAGTTTTCCATTGCTAACAAAAATCTTTCTAAAATAAATTTGAATCCATGCTAAAAATGCAAAAGCAATAAAAAGACCTAAAGTAATTGTTTGAAAATGTGTTATTTCCAACCAAATAATTACACCAATTAACATAACGATTAATGTCCAACTCCAACAAATACTACTTGTAAGTAATGGTGGTTGATACAAAAATTTTCTTTTTTGCGTTATCATATACAATACCTCTTTTTGAAATGGAGAAAATTTATGCTTTATAAGCTATATTCTGATGCTGCTGTAAATCCAATTAATTTAAAAAGCAGTGCCGGTGTCCTTATTATTAATAAACATCAACAAACGCAATTAAAAACAATTTTGAAAGCTAACGATAATCATACAGCTGAATTCATTGGCTGTCTTTTTGCATTTAAATCACTTATCAATAAAATTAATGATAATGAATTGCAACAAACAATAGTTATATACTATACCGATAGTAAAATTTTAGCCGATAGTTTAAACAAACATTATGCCAAAAATTATCAGATATATGTTAGTGAAATTATAAAATTAGAGAATGAATTTAAACAAGTTTTTATTAATTGGATACCAGAATCACAAAATAAAGGAGCACATATGCTTGCTAAACAAGCATTACATGAACTTAACTAATATATTGCTCAATTGGTTTTCTATAATTATCTAAATTAAGATTTTCATTAAAGATTAGCTCAGCTAAAAATTTTCCAACTAATGGTCCAGTAGTTAATCCTGAAGAACCTAATCCACTTCCAATTAAAATATTTTCGTGCCCAGGAATAGCTCCAAAAAAAGGAGCATAATCATCAGTATAAGCACGTGTTCCCACTCTTTCCATAATAACATCATTTGTATTAATATTAGTTACAAAATGACGAGCAACCTTTAATAAATGATTAGTTACCGATCTTTCAATATCTAAATTAAATTTTTGTTCATTATCATGTGTTGCACCAATAATGAGTTTACCTCGACCTACTGGAATTAAATCAAATTCTGATTCAGGCATCATTACTGGCATTTTTTGATCATTTTCAAATGATGGGACCTTAACTCCAATCAATTGTCCCTTTTGGGGACGTATTTTAACTTTAATATTTAATGGAGCTAGTGTTTGTTTGGCCCATGCTCCCGTGGCAACAATGATTTTATCAAAATAATAGATTTGATCTTTATATTTTAAATTATGCTCATCTTGAAATGTAACTTTGCCTTTTAAAATTTTAAGGTTGTTTTTTTGCGCAATATTCAATAAATGGTTGCAAAATAAGCCCCCTTCAATTCTAGCACCTCCAGAAATAAACAAGCCATCATATAATGGCTTGTTTATAATTGGAATCTTTTTTGTGATTTCCTCTTTAGTGAGAATATCAATTGAACCAATTTGAGGAGCTTCAAATTTTCTTTTCTTAGCTAGTTCAAAAAGACTATTTAAATCGTTAGAATTTTTCCTGGTAATAATGGTTCCGTTACTAGCATAAATTTCGGGATTCATATCGGTAGTAACCGCAATGTTTGCAATTAACTTTGCTCCATCTTTTGCTAATTGGTACCATTTTTTATTTCTTCGTTTAGATAGCCAAGGGGAAATGATTCCTGCAGCTGCTTTAGTGGCTTGTCCCTGATTATCATCAAACATGGTAACATCTAAGTTTTTATTATTCGGAAGACAATTTAAAAAATAAGCAGCAGATGATCCGACGATTCCTCCCCCAATAATTGCAACTTTCTTTTTCATTAAATACCTCTATTTTTTAATTTGATTCACTCCAATATTGAAAGTAATCAGTTCTAATTCGTCCATTATATAGTTTACGTCGTTTAGTTGCTTTTTTACCATAAGCTTTTTCGAAATTTAAATCACTAGTAAGATAATACTTGGACCACGTTGTCATTGGAATAAAAACTTTGCCTAAATCTCGATAAAGTTTTTCAGCTGCTTCTTGGTCACCCATTCGTTGACCATAAGGAGGATTAGTTACAACTATCCCATTCTTTTTATCAGTATGAAAATCTTGAACAGCTAATTGTTTAAAATCAATATCATGAAGTAATCCAATTTCTTGTGCATTCACTTTAGAATAGTTTATCATTTCACCATTTACATCTGATCCTGCAATATCAAATTCACTGTCATAATCTGCCTTAGAATCTGCTTCAGCTTTTATTTCATCAACTAATTTTTTATCTACCCAATCCCAACTTTCAAAAACAAATTCACGCTGAATCCCTGGTGCAATATTACGTGCAATCATGGCAGCTTCAATTGGAATTGTTCCAGAACCACACATTGGATCTAAAAATGGCATTGTTTTAGGTTTCCAATCTGTTAATAAAATTAAGCCAGCAGCCATATTTTCTTTTAAAGGTGCTTCGCCTTTAGCCACTCGGTAACCTCTTTTAAATAAACTAGGACCAGTTGTATCAAGTAAATCAACGACTTGATTTTTAGAAATTCTAACTTCTAGTGGAAATAACCCACCAGTTTCCGGTAGTTTTGTTCTTCGATGATAAAAATTGCCTAATTTAGTTGCAATGGCTTTTTTGGTAATTGCTTGGATGTCAGGAACGCTATGTAAATCAGAATTACGAGAACGTCCTTCAACGGGAAATTTTGCATCCATTGGAATAAGATCTTCCCATGGTAAATCTTTAGTTCTTTCAAAAAGATCATCAAAAGTTTTTGCTTCAAACTTTCCAACAATTATTTTTATTCGATCAGCTGCTCTTAACCAAAGATTTGTTTTGATTATATCAACAACAGAACCATCGAATAAAACCATTCCATTTTCGACTTCAACATCATATCCCATATCTTTCAGTTCTTTGCCAACGACTGATTCTAATCCAGCAGAACAAGTTGCCATTAATTTGAATTTTTTCATTAAGTTACCCTTTCAATTATATAAAAAAAGAGTGGGAAATCCCACTCTTCCTGATTGGTGCAGACCCCTGTAAGCCATGTTTTGTGCTCAATTGAAATATCAGGAATAACAATTGAGTAGTAATCATCTATCTCAAGAATCAAAGATTCTTCCCCTACACTTGGTTCAATTTCCGTGTGTAAAGCTCCCCTACCAAAGTTTGGGTTTCCCGCTCGAGGGGTTTACTACGTTCCAGTAATTTGATTTCTCAAATTAATCGTCTCTATAGCACCTTAGGAAATACTAAGACATAGATTAAAAATCCTTAGTCTATTCTTTCGCCGTAATTGTAAATTACAATTCCCCGGCTTATTTTTTCACCGAGCACGAACACTACAAGCATCTCAGCTTGTGCGAGAGTGGACTTTCCTCAGCCAGTAAAAACTGACCGCGATTACTCAGGATCTACACCAATTATAAATTATACATTTAGTTGTTAGTGTTCTCACCAAACACTTTACGCTCAAGATTTGACAAACGTCTTAAAACATCCATATTGGTTACGTTATTACCTGTACTATTTTCAACCGACTTAGGCTGTGGAGCAGCAGGTGTTGTTTCAACATCTTGCTCAGGTTTAACGTAATCCGCTTTATTAGTTAATTCATTTGTCAACGCAGCTACTCTAGATTTTAATTGTTTGTTTTCAGAATCTAATTGATCAATTTGCTGATCTTGTTCTTGGATGTTTTTTTGAAAACTTTCATAGTCTTTAATGACTTCATCTAAGAATGAATCAACATCGTTTGGATCATATCCACGCATTTTTTGTTTGAATTCTTTTTGCAAAATTTCTTTTGGTGTGAAATTGATTTTGTTCATTCTAAAGCACCTCTTGTAATTTAAATACTATATTAGTATAGCATATTTAAGAAAAATTGTCATCATCAGTTTGTGATTGTAATTCGTTCGCTGTTTCTTGTAAATCATCAAAATCAATTATCTGCATTTTATAATTATGATTTTTCATATAATAATTAGTTGCATTATAATCATACATTGTTTTCCCCTCATTATCAGTATCGTATAAAAACAAGGCTCCATCCGTATGTGTTAACATAAATGTTTGATAGTTTTTTAATTGTTGTGGAGATTCATAAGGCTTATTGCTAACTGAAGCAGAAAAATCAACTATAGAAAGTAAATGTTGCATTTTAATTTGATTAGTTTCATTCCATTTTCCCCCAAAATTTTTGAACGGTAACATAATTCCAATTTTAAATTGATTTGGATATTCTTCTTTTAATTGGTTTGCAATTTCTATTGTCCATTGTTCTGTCCCTAATTGGGCTCCTGTTATTATCCATTCACATCCATTTTCAATTAATTGTTTTAATTGATCCTTAATTGCTAATTTAATAATTCTAGCTTTTGGACTTTGATTGTCAAAAATCCCTAATTCATAGTTACGATAACCAGTTACCCATACCCTATTCATTCATAATCCTCTAATCAATAAAATTTTTAATAAATCAATTATATTGCTATAATTGTAGTACATTACGCAATAAGATTGCATGAATTATTTAATGGGGAGCTTAGATTGACTATCAATTATCCAAATGGAAATGATTATTCACCAAAAGACAAACAGTTAAAAAAAAAGAATAGAATTAATTACGGCGATCGAGGGATGTCTTTGGAACAAGAAATTAATTTAAGTAATGAATATTATTTAAATAAAGGAGTTGCTGTGATTCATAAGAAACCAACTCCAATTCAAATTGTAAAAGTAGATTATCCGAAGCGAAGTGCAGCAGTTATCAAAGAGGCCTATTTTAAACAAGCATCAACAACTGACTATAATGGCATTTTCAAAGAAAAATACATTGATTTCGATGCAAAGGAAACTAATAACAAAACTTCTTTCCCATTGAATAATTTTCATCAACATCAAATTAAACATATGCAACAATGCTACAAATTAGGAGGAATTTGTTTTTCGTTAATTAAATTTGTTAAAACAAATGAATTATTCGTTCTAAATGGAGCAGATTTGTTTTTTTACTGGGAAAGACAATCTAAAGGCGAAAGAAAATCTATTTCTAAACAAGAATTAGAAAAAACAGGATATAAGCTAAGCTATCAAATCAATCCTCTTATTCCATATTTGGATGCGGTTGATAAAATTATTGATAACAATGGAGGAAAATAAAATGAGCTCAGATGAAACGTATTCTAGGATGAAGAAAAATCAAAGGCATCATGGGCCGGTATTTCACATTATTATGTGGATTATTTTCTTTGTTTTTTTACTTATTTTGATGGGATGTGGATTGTTTGCATACTACGCGGCAACTGCTCCTAATATTTCTTATCACACACTTTCTAGCGATAACTCTACTACTATTTACGATAAAAATGGAAAAGTGATTTCTAGACTGGGAATGCAAAATAGAGATTATGTTAAACAACAAGACATTCCAGATAATTTAAAAAATGCAATTATTTCTATTGAAGATCGTCATTTTTATTCTGATAAAGGTGTAGATCCAATTAGAATTATGGAAGCTGCCGGGAGTGATTTAATTGGCGCCGGGGGCGGATTACAAGGTGGAAGTACATTAACTCAGCAATTAGTAAAATTGTCTGTATTTTCAACCAAATCTTCAGATCAAACATTTAAACGAAAAGCGCAAGAAGCTTGGTTAGCCATTAAAGTTGATCGTGATTATAGTAAACAACAAATTATGGAATTTTATGTAAATAAGGTTTATATGGGAAATAATTCTTATGGTATGCAAACAGCGTCACAATTATTATTTCATAAGCCTTTAAATAAAATTGATCTTTCACAAACAGCTTTATTAGCTGGATTACCCCAAGCACCTGTTGCATATAATCCAGTTAACAATCCTAAATATGCTCAGATGAGAAGAGACACAGTTTTAGAAGCAATGGTTCGTAATAAGTCAATTAGTCGTTCGCAGGCTGATAAAGCTGAAAAAGAAAGTGTAAAAAAAGGACTTCATACAAAAAACGTTAATAAGACACCAACGCAAAAAGATGAAAAATATGCTGACGGCTATATTAGTCAGGTTATTCAAGAATTAAAAAATAAGGGGTATAATCTTACTTCTGGTAACAAAGTTTATACAAACTTAGATATGAACACGCAAAAACACATGTATAAGTTAGCAAATGATAAGAATTCTGGGATGGATTTTCCCAATAAAGATTTTCAAATTGGTGCAACAATGGTGGATCCACATAATGGTAAAGTTGTATCAATGTTAGGAAGTCGAAAACAAAATGTATTATTTGGATTAAATCGAGCCGTTCAAACTGATCGTTCAAGTGGTTCAACCATGAAACCGTTAATGGATTATGGTCCAGCAATTGAATATCTTAAATATCCAACCTATCAACCAATTAAAGATACACCATTTACTTATCCCGGGACTGGTAAAGAGTTAAATGATTTTGATAATAAACATGAGGGTACCATCACGATGCGGCAAGCACTTATAGAGTCTCGTAATATTCCAGCAATTAGAACTTTACAAGCAGTTGGTATTCCCCAAGCAACAACTTTCCTTAATGGTTTGGGAATGAAATTTAAACAACCGCTTGATTTGCAAAACGGTATTGGTGCTTATATTTCAACAGAACAAGAAGCTGCTGCTTATGCTGCTTTTGCTAATGGTGGTATTTATCACAAACCTTACATGATTAATAAGGTTGTTACTCCAACTGGCGAAGCAAAGCATTATAGTTCTACTAGTCACAGAGCCATGTCTACTGCTACCGCATTTATGATGACCGATATGCTTAAAGGGGTCATGACTGATGCAAAAGGCTCTGGAACAGCAGCTAAAATTAATGATTTATATGAAGCTGGTAAAACTGGTACCGTTCAATACCCTGGTAATTATCTTGGTAAGTTTCCTAAAGATGCAAGCATGGATTCATGGTTTACTGGTTATACTAAAAACTTATCATTGTCAGTGTGGACTGGTTATGATCGTCCACTTGAAGATGGTCATTATGTATCTCAGTCCCAGACTAAGATCGCTCAAAAATTTTATAAAGAAACAATGGAAAAAGCTTCTGAAAACCTACCAAATGAAAATTGGGATAAACCATCTGATGTAGTTAAAACTCACAAAGACAACGCAACTCAATATTACATTGTTGGTTATCCTGGTGATTCAGATGCTAAAATTTCACATAATTCTACTCAAGCGCAGCAAGCATCCAATGATAAGTCTGTTGTTAATAACAATTCTAATAATTCACAAAATAATACAGAATCAAAAAGCAATGATGACAACACTAATGGCGGGACTTCGGCTGCCAATGAAGAAACACCAAATGACGATAATAAGAACAATTCTACAAATAGCAATCAATCCAATGACAGTCAAAATAATGGTAACCAGCAGCCAAATGATGCCCAAAATAAAAATAACCAGGATGCTCAAAATCAACCTAATAATGCTGATAATACCAATAATAATGGCGAAGATAATAACAATTAGAATAAAACAAACCCCAGACTTAATAAGTCTGGGGTTTGTTTTATTTTTTTTGAATTTTAAATATTGGTATTTTAGGACCATCATTACTATTGTTTGATTTAATATTACTTTTCCTTTTATTTCGTTGTTCTTCAACTTGAGCTGCAGTTTGAATATTAGACTTTTTCCAATTTAGCAATATTCGATCCATATATTTTAGATTATAGACTTGATTTAATACTGCCTCTTTCAGAGCTAAATTAACTAATTTAGGAGAATAATTATCTTTATCAAACCAAGCATTAATAGTTTCTAACTCAAGTGGAGAAAGCATTCTGCCAAACTCTTTGCTAATCATATCAAAGGTTTCTTTTTTTTCACTTTTTTCATTATTACTTTTTGTCTTAGAAACATCCATTTTATAATCAGTAATTGATTCTTTATTATCCATAAACTGATTCATTTTTCTAACTAATGGATCTAAACTGTATTCGTCTTTATTAGTATTAGTACTAGTTTTAATTGAAATCAACTTTTTAGTTACTAATTGGTGTAGAATCTCATAGATTTCATTCTCAGTTAATCCAGTTGCCGTAGACAGCTTTTTAGCATTCGGAAACGAATCACCTTGAATACGAAAATAATTTAACTCTAAAATAATTATTAATTCAACAGAATTAATCCCTAATTTAGAAAAGTTAGTTAATAAAAAACCGGAAACATTAATCGAACCAAAATTTAAATATCGAATTAATTTATCGTCCATATAGCAGCCTCCTATTTATATTTAACTAAACATTATTGATTTTAGAAATGATATGACCATTATAAAAATTAATTGTAGCATAACTCATTTTATTATTTTCAGAAGACATTGAAACTATCCAAACGGGTTTGTTTTTTACTAATGACAATCCAATATTAGTAATTTTTTTATTTTTATTTCCACCAAGAGAAATATTTTTTGCTTTATTGGGAGATATTCCATCATCATGTTTGATAACTTGAATATTTTTCCAATTTTTAGAAACTATTGCGTAAGCTGGTTTTCCATCTTGGTTATACCCAGATACTGAATAATATGTTTTGTCTAAATTAGAAGTATAAAATTCATTAATTCCATGGAATTTAGCATGTTTTTCTACCAAACTAACTGTAATTTTCTTGGTTTTAACTTGTGGTTCTTTAGCTTGATGAATAATTATAACAGCCATTATTAATAAGAAAATTAAAAATATAACTAATATTTCAAATATTTTCATCAATTTTTTACGTCTAATCCATTTTTTTCGCATCTTAAAATCCTCTTCTTAGCTTAATAGCTTAATTATAGCAAATAACGGCTACTTTTTAATGATGTTGCTTTAAGAATTCAGCTTGTTTTTTCGCAATTATATCTATTTCTCCAATTTCTGGATCTATTCCATTATCAATCGCTTTTAAAATTTGTTTTCCATATTTTTTAGTTATAATTCGATTATCAAGAATTGTAATAACTCCAAAGTCCTGGTTATTTCGAATTAATCGCCCTATCCCTTGCTTTATATCCATAATAGCTTGTGGTAACGAATAACTAGTGAAAGGATTCTTTTTTTTCTCTTTTAAATATGATGCTCTAGCTTTGACTACCGGATTATTTGGCGAAGAAAATGGTAGCCTAGGAATAATAATAGATTTTAAATAATGTTTTGGGAAATCAATCCCCTCCCAAAACGCGTTTGAACCAAGAATAATTGAATTTGAATTAGCTTCAAAACGTTTAATAATTTTTTCTTGACTCCCAGATATACCCGATGCAAGAACAGCATAAGCACCATTTTTTTCATTTAATTTTTCATAAACCGCTTTAATTAAATTTAACGAATTAAACAACACCAATGTGGGTTGTGGATTTTCTTTAAATAATTTTTGAATTGAATTTGCCAAAAAATTAACATATTCATCATTTTCATAATTTTCTGGAATTGGTGTTTCATTAGAAATTGCTATTTGACTTTGTTTACCATAATCAAATGAACTTTTTAGACGTTTCATTCTAGTATTACTTCGATGTAAGTCCAATTGATCATAAATATATTGCGATTTTTTTGATGTGAATAAAACTGATCCAGTAAAAACTGTCGGTTCAAAATATTTATAAACTTTTTTATTAAGATTACTACTAGCGTCAAATCTAGCAGTTGATAGATAAACGTTATTAATATCCATGTCATCTGAATAATTTAACCAAAAAACTTCAGAATCATAGCTTACTTTTGCTTGATTGACTATCTTTTGAATATCAGTAATAAAATCAGTAATATGATTAATATGATTATTAAATTGAAGAAAAATTTTGTAATCTGATGTCGTCCACTTTTGTTCATTTTGAGAAATCTTAATATTAATTTGATTTAATATTAATTTGATTTGCTCATTTAATTTAAATTGTTTTTTTAAATCATTATGAGCGTTTTCAAAATACTTATTGAGTTTGTTATTTTTTAATCCAATTTCATGTTGTTCTCGAGATAAATGATGCATAAAATATTGTTGAAATTGTTTCAATAATTTTGAATTAATCTCAAAAACTTCATCAATTTTTTTCATAATCTTTTTGAGTTCATTATCTAACGATACATCGCCGGCAAAGATATCAGTTAAATTTTCATTATGAGTTTGAAAAACATCATTTTTAATCCGTCCAATATATAACTTAATTGTTCCTAACCAAAGTGATTTTTTTTGGGAATCAAATGCTACATCTGCTAAACGATGTGCTTCATCTATAATTAAATAAGGAACGGTATGCAATTCATCATGAATTTTTTTTGCATTTTCAAATAAATAATTATGATTAACCAATATCACATCTGAAACTTGAAGCTGTTTTTTTTGCCACTCTAAAAAATCATATTCTCCAAATTCATTATCAAAATTATTGGTGCCAGATTGATAACTGATTTGTTTTAAAATCGCTGCTTTATTTGAGAGATGTAATTCATCTAAATCACCTGAAGTTGTTTCAGTTAGCCAAACCAAAATTTGTGCTTTAATAAATTGTGATAATTTATTGTCATCTTTAATTACTAAATTATTAATAAATCTTGAAAGATCTATATAATGGCTTTTTCCTTTTAAAATGCTTGTATTCAGATCAAATCCAAAATAATCATTAATATCAGTCTTTAAAATTTGGTTTAATTGTTGTTGCAATGCTATTGAAGCGGTACTAATTACCACAGGGTTACCCTTAGCCGCTATAAAAGCCATTGGTAAAAGATACCCAAGTGTTTTGCCACTTCCAGTTGGGGCTTCGATTAAAAGGTTATTAGTTTTTTTTTGTGAATCAGTATAATTTCGATAAATTAAATTCATCATTTTACTCTGAGATTCACGCCATTGAAATTTATCTTTTAATAATAATTGCTTTTGATGTTTAGTTTTTGGAAATTTTTTTTCAGTTACTTGATTATTATTTAATTTAATTTGATGTTTTCGTAGGATAAGTCCTTCAATATTAATCAAATCATCTGATAATGAATCATTATTATTTGTGTGTAGTTTTTCTTGATAAATTGATTTAATAAAATCATTTGTTTGTTGTGGTAAATCTAAATTAATTTCTAAAATGCTCTTTATGGTATTTATTGGTAATGACTTAATTTTATTATAAATAATTACCAGTAAATCAGCGGTTGCTTTAGCATCACTAAATGATGAATGCGGATGATCATGTAAAATATGAAAATGACTACTCAAGTTACTCAAACGATAACTAGTCAGTGTTGGAAAAAAAATCTGCGAAAGAGTTACTGTATCAATTGCATCGTTAGATAAAGATGGATATCCAACTTTTTCCAATGAATTATTTAAAAAAGGGAAATCAAAATTAACATTATGAGCTACAAAAACAGTATCTTTTATTTTTTTATAAATGGTTGGTGCTAGTTGATCAAAAGTTGGATAATCTTTAATTGTTTCTTCAGAGATACCCGTGAGTTTTGTAATTTCCTGTGGAATTTCTTCCCCATTATTTACGTACGTAGAATAAGAATCGATAACTTTACCATTTTGTACAAAAACAGCACTAAATTGAATTATTTGATCTCCATTATTTATATCAGTTCCAGTTGTTTCCATATCAACAACCGAATATACTGTATCTTTATTCGTAATAATCACCAACTTTCATTTCTAACTAAAACAATTTTACTACAAGTTAGCAATATTCGATAATGTCAATATGCTTGAATGCTAGAAATAAATTAATTTGTGATAAAATGAGACTATTAAGAAAGCGAGCGATTATTAATGAAAAATAGTGCCTCTGGTAAAAGTCATGCCAAAGTTATTTTTTTGGGTGAACATAGTGCAGTATATAATAAACCTGCCATTATCTTTCCCCTACCTCAAGTTAAAGTTTGTGCAACTATTAAAAAAAGTAAAAATCAGCAGTCAATAATTCATAGTTCTTATTTTAATGGTAATCCTAGTAAACTACCTGCTACTATGGATGGATTGAAACTATTAATCATAAAATTAGATGACTATCTTAATTCGCAACAAATCCCTTTAGACATTAAGATTAACAGTGAAATCCCCTTGGGAAGAGGTATGGGATCTTCGGCTGCAATCGCAACTGCTATTATTCGTGGATATTTCAATTTTTTTGAAAAGCAATTAAATGTTAATACTTTAAAAATGTTTACTGATATTGAAGAAAATGTTACACATGGGAATCCAAGTGGAATTGATGCAAAAACGGTTAGTTCTACACATCCAGTTTTATTTGAAGCAAAGGAATTTTATGATTTTCCTTCCAAATTAAATGGTTATTTAGTGATTGCTGATACAGGGATTTCTAGTAACACACGAATAGCGGTTAATAAAGTACGTTCTGAATTATCAAATAATAAAACTAAAATATTACAAATTATTGATAATTTAGGAGTTTTAGTTGAAGATGCTAAAAAAACAATTTTATCTGATGATATTAATCAAACGGGTAAAATTATGAATTTAGCTCAACAAGATTTAAATCAACTTAAAGTTAGTTCAAGAGAAATTGAAAAATTAATAAAAATATCAGTACAAGCTGGTGCCGTAGGTTCTAAATTAACTGGTAGTGGTTTAGGTGGCTGTATAATTTCACTTGCTCCAGATAAACAAATAGCTGTTAATATTAAAAACGATTTATTAAAAAATGGGGCAGCACATGTTTGGATTCAATCATTACAAGAATTAAACGATTAGGAGTAAACCATGACAGTTGAAAATCAAAATAATTCCAAGGTACGTGCTCATACTAATATTGCATTAGTAAAGTATTGGGGAAAAGAAAATGAATCATTAAAAATTCCGACCACTAGTAGTTTGTCATTAACATTAGACAAATTTTATACCGATACGGAAGTAACATTTAAAAATGAATTAGCAGCTGATCAAATTGTATTTGATGGTAAAGTTATTAAAGGAAATAAGGCAAACCGAATTATTAATTTCTTAAATATTGTCCGAGAAATGGCCGGTAAAAATATTTTTGCAGAGGTTAAAACATCAAATAACGTTCCAACTGCCGCAGGATTAGCTTCCTCTGCTTCTGGATTCGCTGCATTAGCAGGAGCTGCTAGCAAAGCGATAGGATTAAAATTAAACAAAAAAGAACTATCGAGACTAGCTAGAAGAGGTTCTGGATCCGCCACGCGATCTATTTATGGTGGATTTGTGGAGTGGCAAAAAGGATTTGGCGATCAAACTTCAATTGGAGTTCCTTACATTGAAAAAGTTGATTGGAATATTCATGTCGTTGCAATTTTGGTTAACAAATCAGAAAAAGAAATGACTAGCACCCAAGGGATGAAAATTTCAAAAGACACCTCTCCCTATTATGTTGAATGGAAAAAACTTTGCAAACGGGACCTTAAAAATATTAAAATAGCAATTAAAGCTCATGATTTTAGTAGTATGGGCAAAATTGCAGAAGAAAATGCTATGCGAATGCACGCATTAACGTTAAGTGCAGATCCAGATTTCACCTATTTTGATGCTGATTCATTAAAAGTTATGAAATTAGTTCATAATTTACGTAAAAAAGGAATTGAATGTTACTTTACTATGGATGCAGGTCCAAATGTGAAAATTTTAGTAGAAGACCATAATCTAGTAAGTTTGCGTCAAGAACTACAAAAGGATTTTGACGAGGATAAAATTGTGATTGCCTCGCCAGGTCCTGGAATTAAATATTTAAAATAAGAAAGAAGTTACTAATTTGATTACAACTAAGGCTCCTGGAAAAATTTATATTGCTGGAGAATATGCTGTTGTTGAAAATGGCAATCCCGCTATTATAGCTGCGGTTAATCGTTTCGTTACCGTTAATTTAAAAAAAACTACAGGGATTGGACTGATTACTTCAAAACAATATGAAAATCATATGTTACGATGGCATCGAGTAGATTCAAAAATGGTTGTCGACAATCGTGATAACCCTTTTCAATATATTATTTCTGCTATTAATGTTACAGAAGAATATGTTCAAACGTTAAATATTCCTGCACAAACATATGAGATTAATGTTAACAGTACATTGGATAATGGTGATGGAAAAAAATATGGGTTAGGATCATCTGCAGCTGTAACAGTAGCAACTATCAAAGCACTCTGTGAGCTATATCAATTAAAAATTACTAAAATCGAATTATTTAAATTAGCTGCAATTTCTCATTTTGCTGTTCAGGGCAATGGATCATTGGGAGATGTGGCATCTAGTGTTTTTGGTGGGATTATTTCATATAGTTCTTTTGACCGACAATGGTTAGCAGATTTCCGCAAAAAAATATCTATTAAAGAGCTTCTCAAATTACAATGGCCAGATTTAGAAATTATTCCTTTAAAAATCCCCAATTCATTAAAATTTTTAGTTGGCTGGTCTGGATCCCCTTCTTCAACATCTAATTTGATTGATAAAGTTGAATTAAAAAAAGGAAAAAATAAATCACGTTACCAAAAATTCCTTCATGATAGTAATAAATGTGTAAGAGAAATTACAAATGGATTTAGACAAAATAATATTCGAATAATTATGAATAATATTAAATGGAATCGATTATTATTGCGAAATTTAAGTAAATTTGCTCATGTTGATATTGAAACCCCTGCTTTGACAAAATTAATTAAAATTGCTGACGAGTTTGGTGGTGCAGCAAAAACATCTGGAGCTGGTGGTGGAGATTGTGGAATTGTTTTAATTGAAAAAGAATGTGATATCAATCATCTTATTAAAGACTGGAAAGAAAATGGAATTCAAAGACTTGACATTAGTATTTATGAACATTAAGGAGTTTTAGGATGTTAAACCAACATTCCCATAGAAAAGATGAACACGTTTCTTTAGCTAAAAAATTTCATCAAGAGCAATCAAATGCTGGATTTGATGATATTCACTTTATGCCTAACTCTTTACCAGAAATTAGCAAAAACGAAGTTGATATTTCGACACAAATTAGTAATTTAAAATTTAATGTTCCCTTTTATATTGAAGCAATGACCGGCGGGAGCGAGTTCACTAAAAAATTAAATCAAAAACTAGCTAGAATTGCTAAAAATACTGGAATCGCAATGGCAGTTGGAAGTGAAAGGGTTGCCTTAAAATATCCTGAAACACGTGATAGTTTTTCAATCGTCAGACAGGTTAACCCAAAAGGAATTTTAATTGCTAATTTGAGTGCTGATGTTTCTTTAGATGAAGTTGACGCTGCAATTGAACTAATTAATGCTAATGCAATTGAAATCCATATTAATACAGTTCAAGAGATTATTATGCCAGAAGGATCATCAGTATTTAAATGGATTGAGAATATTAAAAAAATTGTAGAACATGTGACCATACCCGTAATTATTAAAGAAGTTGGTTTTGGAATGGATTCGGCTTCTCTTCAAAAATTAAAAAATATAAACGTTAGATACGTTAATATTGGTGGACGTGGCGGGACTAACTTTGCACAAATTGAGAATTTCCGACGTAAAAATAAGGAAATGCAATATTTAGAAAATTGGGGCATAACTACTGTTCAATCTCTATATGAGGCTCAGAAAGTTGATGGATTACAAATCATCGCCACTGGTGGGATTACAAATCCCTTAGAAATTGTTAAATCATTATATTTGGGTGCAGATGCAGTTGGTGTGGCCAGTGAAATATTAGTGAGCTTAATTGATAATGGTGTTGAAAAGACAGAAATTATGATTAATTCATGGATTGATGGAATAAAATCAATTTTTACTATTTTAGGTGTTAAAAACATTCAAGAATTGCGTACTAAAAAAACAGTTCTTAGCCCCGAATTACTTAGTTATTTAAAACAAAGAGAAATCAAATAAAAAATAATGCTCTAACCTGTTAATCATTGGTTAGAGCATTATTTTTATACTTTAAATCTTAAGCCTTTGGGGAAAAAATTTTTCAAAGTTCCATTAACAACTTTACCAAATCCAACTCCCATTTCATCACATTGAATTAAATACCAGCCTTTTTCTAAATCTTTATCGACTTTAATCGTATCTCCATGAACATATGATTTCCATTGATTTCTGTCAATTTGGACTTTTCTTTTAACATTTTTAGGATTGATAGCTAGTGCAAGTCCATAACTAGGTTCAATTCGATTTTTTTTAACCATACCTAATTGCGTTCCTGGTTGCATAACTTTTAATCCTTGTAAATTTGGTATCTCAGGATTAAAAGAATATAACATATTCCCAAACTTTAAAAGATGTTTTGGATCAAAATCAACGAAAGTATCATTGGCAAATTTTTTCCATTCCTTTCGAAGATCAGATTTTACATTTGATTTTTGCAAATTAAATTTCTTGATCGATTTTGGATCGTTATTTTGTAATTTAGCCACAAAGTGTCCATCTCCCCTAAACAAATACGGAAAAAGCCGGACAGTCTTAGTTAATTCTGTGTTTCCATTAGCCCAATCTGGTTTTCCATCAACCATTCCTTCATATTTTTTAATTGGTAAAACCTTAAAATTATAATTTTCTAATATCCAAGCAATGATTTGTTCGTCTTCTTCAGGAGCAAAGGTACAAGTTGAATAAATTAACTGTCCACCTGGTTTAAGCATTTTAACTGCTTCAGCAATAATTTCTTTTTGGCGGAATGCACAATCTTTTGGATAATCAACTGACCAATATTTCGTAGCATCATGATTTTTACGAAACATTCCTTCTCCTGAACATGGTGCATCAATTAAAATTTTATCAAAATATTGTTTAAAATGACTAGACATTCCTTGAGGTGTTTCATTCAAAATTAATGGATTCCAAACTCCAAACCTTTCAAGGTTTTCCACTAATATCTTAGCCCGCCCTCGATCAATTTCATTTGAAACTAATAATCCGGTGTTATTTAATAAACTAGCAATTTGAGTAGATTTACCACCTGGGGCAGCACATAAGTCTAAGATTTTTTCTCCCGATCGAGGGTCAACTACTTGAGCCACAAACATTGCTGAAGGTTCTTGACTATAAACGTATCCACTTTGATGTTCAGGAGTTTTACCATCGACTTTACCATAATATCCATTTGAAACATACTCAATTGGAGAATCAAAATTTTCATGGATATTTGCAGTTGGTTTTAATTCATTAATTCGAAACCCGTTATCTGGATTATCATCAAAGCTTTTTATAAACTCATCATATTCATTTCCCAATAATTTTTGATATTTAGTTTTAAATTCCTCAGGAAGTTTCATTACTTTTCCCCTTTTTAAATTCACTAGTTGCCTTAACAGCCATTTTCCATCCAGAATATAGTTTATTGCGAGTTTTTTGATTTATCTGCGGATTAAAGTGGATGCCAGAGGTTTTATTTTTTTGCAATTCATTAGTATCTTTCCAGTATCCCACTGATAATCCAGCCAAATAAGCCGCCCCTAATGCTGTTGTTTCAGATATTTGCGATCTTTCAATTGTCTTATTTAAAATATCTGACTGAAATTGCATTAAATAATTGTTTTTAGATACACCGCCATCTACTACTACTGATTTTAGTTTGATTCCAGTTTCATTTACCATTGTTTCTAAGACATCTTTTGTTTGATACCCTAAGGATTCCAAAGTTGCACGCACAATTTGTTCTTTAGTGGTATGCATAGTTAAACCTAAAATAGATCCGCGGATATTTTGATTCCAATAAGGTGCTCCTAATCCAGAAAATGCCGGTACTACATAAACTATTTCCGATGATTTAGCAGTTTGAGCTATTTTTTCTGATTCAGAAGCATCAGTAATAAGTTTAATTCCATTTTTCAACCATTCAATGGCAGCTCCTGCAGCAAAAATACTTCCCTCATAAGCATAGGTTATTTCCCCATTAAGACCATAGGCAATCGTGGTTAGTAATCCTTGTTTAGATAGTTTAACAGTATTACCTAAATTCATCATTATAAAAGCGCCAGTACCATATGTGTTTTTAGTCATCCCAGGCTTTAAAGCTAGCTGTCCAAACAAAGAAGCTTGCTGGTCGCCCGCAATTCCTGAAATTGGAATTTGGACTCCCATAAAAGTAAAATCTTGTGTATAACCGTAAATATGAGAGGAATCTTCAACTTTTGGCAATATCTCTTGAGGAATATCTAAAATATTTAATATTTCTTGATCCCATTTTAAATCATTAATGTTAAACAACATAGTTCTACTAGCATTAGTATAATCGGTAGCATGCACTTTTCCATTAGTTAGCTTCCATAATAACCAGGTATCTATGGTTCCAAACATTAATTCACCCTTTTGAGCTTTTTTTCTAGCCCCTTCAACATGATCTAAAATCCACTTTATTTTAGTAGCAGAAAAGTAAGAGTCAATCAATAAACCAGTTTTTTCATGAATTAATTTTTCATAACCATCTCGTTTTAGTTGATTAGCAATTAGAGCAGTTTGCTTTGATTGCCAAACAATCGCATTATAAATAGGTTTACCTGTATTTTTATCCCAAATAATCGTTGTTTCTCTTTGATTACTAATTCCAATTGAACGAACTTTATATGGGGGAATTTCACTTTTAAAAAGCACCTCGGAAATCACAGTCTCAACAATATTCCAAATCTCATTTGCGTCTTGTTCAACCCACCCAGAATGTGGAAAGTATTGTGTAATTTCTTTTTGTGCTTTTCCAATTTCTTTTCCTTGATGATTAAATAAAATAGCACGAGCAGATGTAGTTCCTTCATCGATTGCCATTACGTATTGTTCGTTTTTCATGTTTAACTCCATCAAATTAACTTAATATAATAATTATAACCTTTATTGGTTTTTCTTCATAACTATTCATTATCATGAATTATAAATTAGCTTGGTGTACAATTAAAATATAGGATGTTCTTTTAAAACTAAAATAAGGAGTATTTTTTTAATAATGAATAATAATTATTCAGCATGTACAAGTATTTTGGTTGGTAGAAAAGCAACTACAGATGGAAGTACTTTGATTGGTAGAAATGAAGACGCTAAATCAGCTTGGCCCAAACGTTTTATAGTTCATGAACACCAAAAATTAGTAGAGCAACCCAAATTTGTTTCTAAAGATAATAATTTTCAAATGCTATTGCCTAAAGAACGAGCAAAATATACTGCTACTCCAGAGTGGACCGATAAATTTGGTTTATTTGAAGAAGATGGTATTAATGAAAATAGAGTAGCAATGAGTGCTACTGAAAGTACTTATGCTAATAATCAAGTTCTTGGTGCAGATCCACTAGTAAAAAATGGTATTGGAGAAGAAGCAATGGTAACCGTGGTTCTTCCATATATTAAAACTGCTAAAGAAGGCGTACAAAGGCTAGGTAAAATTGTGAGTGAATATGGAGCCTCTGAAACAAATGGAATTCTCTTTTCTGATTGTAAAGAAGTCTGGTATTTTGAAATTGGGTCTGGTCATCATTGGGTTGCTGAAAGAATCCCAGATGACGAGTATGCAGTTGTAGCAAATCAAATGGCAATTCAAAATATTAATTTTGATGATCCTATCAATTTCCAATGGTCACCTAATATTATTGAGTTTGTTAGTCAAAACAGATTGAATATTAATAGAAAAGGTTTTAATTTTAGAGAAATTTTTGGCACCCAAAACCAATCAGATACTTATTACAATACCCCTAGAGTTTGGTACGGACAAAAAATATTTAATCCTGACATTGAACAAAATCCAAATTCACAATGCTTGCCCTTTAGTCAGAAAGCTGAACATTTAATTTCCGTATTTGATGCTCAATCATTTTTAAGTTCTCATTACCAAGGAACCGTTTTTGATCCAATTGGAACTGGAACTAAAACAGAAAAAACTAAATTTAGACCTATTAGTTTAGCTAAAACACAAGAATCACATGTTTTACAATTAAACGATAATTTTCCACAACAAATCGGTGATATCCATTGGCTTTTAATGGGAGTTGGTGCTCAAAGTACTTATGTTCCATTTTTCGCTGGAATCACAGATACTCCTGAAGAATATAAATATCCAGTCGGAAAAGATTATGATGCTAAGTCTGCTTATTGGGTTTATAAATTGGTTGGGGTCCTTGTTGATCCTCATTATTTAGAATTTGGAGAACAACTAACCAAGGTACAAAATCAACTAGTTCAAAATTATATTCAAATAATTAATGAAACTATTCAGGAATCAAGTAACCTTAATGGTAAAGACTTAAATAAATTAGCAAACAAACAAAGTAACAAAGCCGCTGTCATGGCTATGGAATCTTTTAGAAAACTTGCATCTCAGTTTATTACGCAATCAACTGATTTTTCTCCATTAAATTATCATCAAGATTTGAATCTTTAAGGGGGATGTAATCATATGAAAAATAATAAAAAAATGAGTGTAAGTGGTTTAGTTTTAATGATTCTTTCTTCAATTTTTGGTTTTGCTAACGTAACTGTTGCATATGATCAAATGGGTTATGCAAGTATTATTTGGTATATTTTTGCAGCGTTAGTCTTCTTTTTACCTACTGGATTAATGTTTGCTGAGTATGGATCTTCATTTAGCAATGAAAAAGGTGGAATTTATTCCTGGCTAAAAAATTCAATTGGTGAAAAATTAGCTTTTATTGGAACTTTCATTTGGTTATCTGCTTGGATAATTTGGATGATTTCAGTTTCAAGTAAGGTTTGGATTCCAGTTTCAAATATTTTCTTTGGAACTGACAAAACTAGTACTTGGCATTTGTTTGGAATTTTCTCATCAATGCAAACTATAGGAATTTTAGGTATTCTTTGGGTGTTAATTTCTACTCTTTGTGCTACAAAAGGATTTAATCAAATTTCAAAAGTGGCCAATATTGGCGGAATTTTTTCGATTATTTTACCAGTTTTGTTTGTAATAATTTCGATTTTTATTTTGTTTACAAATCATGGTAATTTAGCCGAACCGATTCATGGAATGTCTACTTTTATTAAATCTCCTAATCCATTATTTTCGAGTCCAATCGCAGTAATGTCGTTTGTTGTTTATGCGATTTTTGCATACGGTGGAATGGAATCTATGGGAGGAATCGTTGATCAAGTTGATAATCCTAAACGTAATTTCCCTCGTGGAGTAATTATTGGTGGAATTATTATGGCAGTAATTTATTCTGGAGCTATCTTTTTTGTCGGAGTAACTGCAAATTGGCAACAGGTTTTAGGTAAAGGAAGCGTTAATTTAGGTAATATTACTTATGTTCTTGTTAGTAACCTTGGATATGTTTTGGCCAAGACTATAGGAGCTTCTCCTACTACTGCTATTATAACTGGAGAATGGTTTGCACGTTTTGCCGGATTAAGCATGTTTTTGGCATATATTGGTTCATTCTTTGTTCTAATATATTCTCCAATTAAATCATTTATTGAAGGCTCAGACACCAAAATTTGGCCTAAACGAGTTACAAAACTCAATAAGCATGGAATGCCAGCGTTTGCAATGTGGATTCAGGCGGCTGCTGTGACTGTCGTTATTTTTGCGATTTCATTTAGTGGTTCAGGAGCACAAAAATTTTATCTTATTTTGACTGATATGGGGAATATTTCTAGTACTTTTCCCTACCTTTTCTTAGTTGGTGCGTTTCCATTTTTCAAAAAATTAAAAAATATCGAAAGACCGTTTGTTTTTTATAAAAATAAATTATTCACCTCAGTAGTTGTCACAGTTATTATGATTGTTTTAATTCTTGGAATTGGATTTACAGCTATTGAACCAATTTTAACCAAAGACTACGAAACAGCGTTTTGGACAATTTTTGGACCAATCGCATTTGGAATAATTGGTTGGGTCATATATGATATTGGAACACATAAACAAAAAAATAGTTAAAAAAAGAGATTAGACTTTTATGTCTAATCTCTTTTTGGTTTTTAACGTTTTTTGAAAGATTGCTTGATACGAGCAGCTTTCCCTTGACGATCACGTAAGTAATAAAGCTTAGAACGACGTACTTTACCGTGTCTAATAACTTCAATTTTTTCAACACGTGGCGAATTTAATGGGAAAATTCTTTCCACTCCAACACCATTACTAATCTTACGAACAGTATAAGTTGCTTGAATACCAGCACCATGACGTTTAATTACAACACCAGTGAAGTCCTGAATTCTTTCATTGTCACCTTCAACAACTTTAACTGATACCTTAACAGTATCACCAGAACGAAAGTCTGGAATATCTGAACGTAACTGATCACTATTGATCTTTTCAATCAATTTGTTTTGACGCATAATAATTTCTCCTAACTAGCACTCTTATCTATTCGACAGCGGAATACTGTTGTATTTAGCCTAACGACCATTATAGATTATAGCATAAAAATTTAAAAATAGTAAAGATTAATTTACATTATTCTTCTTCAATCTTAACTTCAGCAAGTAATTTAATTGCTCTTTTAGATAGTTTTTTATAATTAATTAAATCTGGACGTCTCAAATAAGTCTTTCTTAAAGATTCTTTTAATCTCCAATCAGAAATTTTTTGATGATCTCCATTAGTTAATACTGCAGGAACTTTTTGACCTCTAAAATTAGCAGGACGTGTATATTGAGGAGCTTCCAATAATCCGCTTGAAAATGAATCATCTGTTGCTGATCCTTGATTTCCAAGCACTCCTGGGATCAACCGTGCAATGGCATCAATCATAACCAAAGTGGGTAATTCCCCTCCGGTTAGTACATAATCTCCGATTGAATATTCATCAGTAACAATCTGCTTAATTCGCTCATCGTATCCTTCATAATGACCACATAAGAAAGTTAAATGTTCTTCTTTGGATAACTCCATTGCAGTATTTTCATCAAATTTTTGCCCAGCAGGATCAGTTAAAATAACTCGTCCGGTTGAAATATCATTTTCTTTTGCCACTTGTTGAGTATAATCAAATGCATCTATAATTGGTTGAGGTTGCAACAACATTCCTGCTCCACCACCATAAGGCGTATCATCAACATTATGATGCTTATTAGTAGAATAATCTCTAAAATTTGTAATATCAATATTCAAAAGATCTCGACTAATTGCTTTTCCAATAATAGATGCATTTAAAGGTCCTTTTAAAATGTCTGGAAAAAGACTTAAAATATCTATTTGCAAACTATTCCAATCCTTTCAACATTTCAACAATTACTATACCGTTTTCTAAATCAACTTTTTTAATTACATCATCAATCTTAGGTAATAATAAATCTTTTTGATTTTCACGTTTAACAACCCATACATCGTTTGGACCAAGATCCATAATATCTTTAATTTCGCCCAATTTATTATTATTAGTATCAAAAACAGTTAACCCAATAATTTGATGATAGTAATAAGCACCAGGTCGTAATTCATCTTCTTTTTGTTGTTCCTGTTTTATTTTTAATAATGAAGGTTTAAGATATTCAACATCATTAATTGAATTGAGTCCTTTAAAATGAAGTAAAATAAAATTTTTATGTTTTCTAGACCCGTCAATTTTAAGGGGAACGATTTCATTACTTTTAGGAAAAGCATATACAATTGCTCCGACCTTAAACCGTGAATCTGGAAAGTCAGTAATAGCTTGGACTCTCACTTCTCCTTTAATTCCTTGAGTATTAACGATTTCTCCAACATTTAAATATTGCATAATTCACCTGTTCTAATGTTCTAAAAAAACACTTAAATAAAACTTAGTTTTATTTAAGTGTTTCTATTTATTTACCGTCATTAATAATAAGTTTAATTCGCTTATTATCAGGAACATGGACACTATAAACAATAGCACGAATTGTTTGAGCAACTCTTCCACGTTTCCCAATCACACGACCAACATCTTTTTCATTTGTTGATAAAATATATTCATGAAAATCATCAGTATCTTGATGAACTATTTTAATATCATCAGGAAATTTAACTAACGGTTTAATAATGGTTTTTATTAAATTATCAAAATTAATCATAATTAAAGTTATTTCTTATTAGCAAGCTTTAAATCATGAAGTTTTTTCATAATTCCAGCATCTGACAAGATATTTCTAACTGTATCAGAAGGCTTTGCGCCTTTTTCTAACCAATTAAGAATATTTTCTTCTTCTAGAGTTACTTGGTTTTCTTGAATTAATGGATTATAAGTACCCACATTTTCAATATAACGACCGTCACGAGGACTACGTGAATCAGCAACTACAATACGGTAAAATGGATTTTTCTTTGAACCCATACGTTTTAAACGAATTTTAACAGACATAGTGACACCTCCTATAAGTTTCTTAACACTTATTATAATAACAAGAATATTTTGTAATGTAAAGAGTTTTTTCTTTACACCACTATTTTTTCTTTTTCTTACGACGGCGTTTATTTTTTTTCATTTTACGACTCATACGTTTCATAGCCAGATTGGATAATTTGCTCATTCCACCACCCATTCCAGTTGCTTTCATCATATTCTGCATTTCAGACATGTTACCATTTGATACTTGGTTCATCATTTTTTTCATTTGATTGAATTGTTTAATCAAACGATTAACATTTTGAATTGGCTGAGCAGACCCGCGGGCAATTCTTCTTCTTCTTGAAGGATTTAATACATCTGGATCTTCACGTTCTTCATTAGTCATAGAATAAATAATTGCTTTGATCTTTTCTAAATCTTTTGGATCCATATTAACGTTTTTCAAAGCAGGATTATTAGCCATTCCAGGAATCATACCAATAATATCTTTTAAAGGTCCCATATTTTGAATTTGTTGTAACTGATCTAAAAAGTCATCAAAATTAAAAGAATTTTCTTTGATTTTTTCAGTTAATTCTTTTGCTTTCTTTTCATCAACATTTTTTTGAGTTTTTTCTACTAATGATAGAACGTCCCCCATTCCCAAAATACGAGAAGCCATTCGATCTGGATGAAAGACATCTAAATCATTCATCTTCTCGCCTTGACCAATGTAAAGAATTGGTTTCCCAGTAACTGCTTTAATTGATAAAGCTGCTCCACCACGGGTATCACCATCAAGTTTAGTTAAAATAACACCAGTTAAATCTAGCGCATCGTTAAAGCCTTCTGCTGTATTGACAGCATTTTGCCCAGTCATCGCATCAACTACTAAGAGAATATCAGTTGGATTAGCAACTTCTTTGATATTTTGGAGTTCTTTCATTAATTTTTCATCAATTTGTAGTCGACCAGCAGTATCAATAAAAACATAGTCATTATGATTTTCTTTAGCTTGTTTTAACCCATCCTTAACAATTTTAACTGGATCAACATCTGTGCCCTCTTCAAAAACAGGAACGTCAATCTGATTACCAATTTGTTGTAATTGTTCAATAGCAGCTGGTCGATATACATCCGCTCCTATTAATAATGGTCGAGCATTATCATCGGTTTTTAAACGATTTGCTAATTTTCCAACAGTAGTAGTTTTACCTGCCCCTTGAAGTCCAACCATCATTATAATTGTTGGTATTTTGGGTGCTTTTATTAAAGAAGTAGTTTCTTCACCCATCATTTGTGTTAATTCATCATCAACAATTTTAATAATTTGTTGTGCTGGATTTAATCCTTCAAGAACATTTTCTCCATTTGCTTTAGCTTGTACTTTTTTTACAAAATCACGAACAACTGAAAAATTAACATCAGCATCTAACAATGCTAATCTAATTTCCCTCATTGTAGCGCGCAAATCTGCTTCACTAATTTTACCCTTACCACGCAGATTTCTAAATGCATTTTGTAATTTGTCAGTTAACCCTTCGAATGCCATTTTATAACCTTCTATTCTTCTTCTATTTTTTCTAATTTATCAATTAATTGATTAATATATTTATCATTATTATATGTTTTTTTAACATAATCCTGTAGATTATCAATTATTTTGTTTCTTTTTAGAAATTTATTATACAAACCCATTTTCGCTTCATATTTTTCTAAAGTTTGCTCAGTTCGTCGTATATTATCATAAACTGCTTGACGACTGACATTGAAGTTTTCTGAGATCTCTCCTAATGATAAATCATCTGCATAATACTGACAAACATAATCAGATTGCTTGGAAGTTAATAAACTTCCATAAAAATCAATTAAAGCATTAACTCGGTTATCCTTCGCTAATTTTAAATCGAAGTTTTCATTCATGAATTATTATTCCTTTATTAAGCCTTTAAAAAGTCCGTAAACAAATTCTTTGGGATCAAAATCTTGCAAATCATTTACTGATTCTCCCAATCCTACATATTTAACTGGAATTCCAAGTTCATTTTTAATTGCAATAATTATTCCACCACGTGCAGTACCATCCAACTTAGTTAATACTAAACCTGATATATTAGCGACATCTTTAAACATTTTAGCCTGAACTAAAGCATTTTGACCAATAGTAGCATCAATTACAAGTAATACTTCTTGTGGTGCACCAGGGATTTCGCGAGTAATAATTTTATTCATTTTTTCTAATTCGTTCATCAAATTAACTTTGTTTTGTAGACGTCCCGCAGTATCAACAAATAAAATATCATAATTTTCTTTTTTGGCTCGTTCGACAGCATCGTAAACCACCGAAGCTGGATCACTACCTTCCTTTTTTTTGACAATATCTACATGATCACGTTTAGCCCACTCATCAAGTTGTTCAATAGCTCCAGCTCTAAATGTATCAGCAGCAGCAACCAAAACTTTCTTACCTGCTTCACGATATTTATTAGCCAATTTACCAATTGTAGTGGTTTTACCGGCCCCATTAACTCCAATAAATAAAATCACTGTTGGACCATCAGGGTTAATATTCAATTCTGATTTGCCATCATCTGGTGCATCATACATGTCAATTAATTTTTCAACAATAAAATTTTGTACTTCTGAAGTCTTTTTTATGTTATTTAATTTAACCGCTTCTTTTAGTTGGTCACTAATTTCGGTTGCTGTTTTGACTCCAACATCTGACTCAATTAAAGTATCTTCTAAATCTTCAAAAAATTCATCATCAACGGATCTAAAATTAGCGAATAAACTATTTAACTTTTGACCTAATAACGAGCGTGATTTTGATAAACCGTGTTCATATTTTTTATCTTTGTCAATATCTTTTTCAATAGCATTGTCTTTATCATTATCCAATTCGGAATTTTCAAGACTAATGGATTCCATTTCATCATCATGCTTATCATTGTTTTCCAATTCAGATTTATCAGGATTATCATTTGACACGTCATTTTCAGATTTTTCTATGGTTTTAATTTCATTACTATCAGTTTCGGTAGTTTCATTTGAATCACGTGTCTCTTCTGAATTGTTTATATTTTCTGTTTCAACGTTAGTTTGTTGTCCAACATTTTCATTGTTTTGAGTCTCGTTGTTTTGTTGTTCAACATCTTCATTGTTTTGAGTCTGTTTACTTTCTTTTTCTAATTCACTATTTTCTTTGTTTTTCTTTTTGAAAATATCAAATAGTCCCATTTTTAATGCTCCTTACGTTTGTCATCATTTAAGTTTACCGATACTAGCTTTGAGATTCCAGAATCTTGCATAGTAATACCATATAGATTGTCAGCATAGATCATTGTTTCTTTCCTATGAGTAATAACTATAAATTGAATTTCAGACTTTAGGTTCTGAATATAACGAGCAAATCTATCAACATTTGCAGGATCTAGTGCAGACTCAGCTTCATCCAAAATTACAAATGGAACTGGCTTAACTTCTAAAATTGCAAATAGCAATGCTAAAGCTGTTAAGGCTTTCTCTCCACCAGATAATAAATTAATATTTCTAAATCTTTTTCCAGGTGGTTTTACCATAATATCAATTCCAGTAGTTAATAAATGGTGAGGATCATTTAATTCTAGCTTAGCTTCACCACCGCCAAAGATATTGCGGAAAACTTTAGAAAATACTCGAGAAATATTTTGATATGTTTTTTCAAAACGGACTTTAACTGTTTCATCCATTTTGTTCATAATGCTTAATAATTGATTTTTAGCTGTATTTAAATCATCCATTTGATGTTGCATAAAATCATAACGATCTTTAAGTTCTTCAAATGATTTAATTGCACCTATATTAACGTTACCAAGTTTAGTTATTTCTTGTTTAACATTTGCAATTTCTTGTTTAATTTCGTTAAAATTCAATGTTAATTTCGAAAAATTTCCATAATTAATTTCTAAATTTTTTAGTTTGTTTTTATTCTTTTGAATATTATCAGAAATCACATTGAGTTGTGACTGAAATTGATGAAGCTTTTCATTTTGATTAATTGTTTCAACTTGATTTTCACTAATTTGTTTATCAATTTTAATGATTTTTTCTTTACTAATCTTGGTTTTTTGCTTAATTTGATCAATTTTAATTTTAATATTTTTTATTGATTGTTGAATATAATCGGTATCTACCTTATTTAACCTAATAGTTTGATTTAATGCAACGGTTAATTCTTTAATTTTATTACTTGAATCTGATAATTGCCGATCAACATTTTGTAATTGATTAGTTAAATTACTCTTTTGCTTATTTAAATTTCTTTTTCGCTCATTAGAAACCACTAAATTTTGATTAACTTCATTCAAATTTTGTTTATTTTGATTTTCTTTTAATTTTAATTCATCAATTTCATTTTTTAATTCTTCATTTAACTTTTGATTATTTTCAATTTTTATTTGTAATTGTTTAATAAGGTCATTAAGTTCACGTGCATTATAACTTGGATTACTAAAACTTCCACTAAGTTTAATTTGTAACGCTTTAATATTTCGGTTAGTTTTTTCAAATTCGGTTTTATTTAAAGACAAATTTTTTTGTTTAATTTCTAATTTTGATTTTAAATCACTATTTAAGTTATAAAGTTTGTTCCTTTTTTGCTGAATTTCTTCATGAAATTCTTTGGCATGAGTAAGTTTTAATTCATCTGCTTTTAATTTTTCACTCATTTTTTCAACTTGACCATTAAGTTTTAATAATTTGTTTTTTTGACTTAAAATTCCTTCATTTTGACGTTGATTTTTACCACCCGTAATTGATCCGCCTGAATTAATCACATCGCCATTTAAAGAAACAAATTTAACTCGATGATGAACTACTTTACTTAATTCAGTAGCATGTTTCAAATTATCAGTAACTATTACGTTCCCCAATAAATGATTCTTTATTTTTTCCATATTTTTTGGCATTTTAACTAAGTTAGCTGCGATCCCAATAAAACCAGGCTTATTTTTAATTAAATCAAGGATTCTAGGACTAAGTAAACGTTCATTAATTTCTTGTAAGGGCAATAAAGTTACTCTACCTTGTTTATTTTTGTTCAAAAATTGAATTGCATTACGTGCATTATCCACATTATCAACGATTATCTGTTGAATCGAACCACTTAAAGTAGTCTCAATCGCAATTACATATTCTTTAGGAACACTAAGAAAATCGCTAACTGTTCCTAAAATACCCGATAATTTATTACGTTGTTTTAATAAATTACGTGTTCCTCGATAAAGATTGTTATGATTTTCTAACATTGACTGTAAACTATCTCGTTCCGTCTTTAGTTCTTGATAATTTCTAACATCGGCGTACCAGTTTTTTTGGTATATTTCAATTTGTTTTTCTATTTTATCAAATTGACTATTTATATCAGAAAATTGTTTATTAGCATTATTAATATTAACTTGTAATTCTTTTATGTCTGTTTCATCAGAAGTGATTTTAGTTTTAATTTCACTAATTTGATTTTGATAAGTTCTAATTTGTTTTTGCTGTTCTATTGATTCGTTGTTACTTTGTTGTGACAATTTTTGATTTAAACGTATTTCATTTCTTTTATTCGTTATTTGTTGCATTAAATCAACGTAATTACTGCGCGTTTTTTCTAATGCATTTTCCTTTTTATTTATTTGAAATGATAATTTTTGATTATTTGAAATGTGCTTTGATTTATCAAAGCTTTTAATACCATCTTTGATTTTTACTAATTCATTTTCAATTTTATTAATTTCATTGGTTAAAGTATCTCTTTGAATTTGCAAATCTGATATTTTTTTCTTTAATTCTTTTTTTTTCTGAGAATTAAATTGTTCTCTTTGTTTATTCAAACGTTCTTCACTATTAGCAGTTTCCAATGTTTTAGTATTCGTTAGAAGTTCTTGTTGGAGTTTTTCCTGTTTAATAGTTAGAGATTCAACATCATCATTGAGATTCTTTTTTTCAGATTTTAATTCATTTAATTGATGATCTACATCTAAACATTTTTGATTAAGTTTATAAATTTCACTAGATAATTGTTGCTTTTTATCCTCATCATGATTAATTTCAAGCTTAAATGCATTATATTCTAACTGACTTAAATACTTCTTTTTACGCAAATAAAGCGAAGCAGTTTCGCTTTGCTTTTTTAATGGGGTCATTTGTTTTTTTATTTCACTAGTAATGTCAGAAATACGGTCTAAGTTAGATTGCGTTTCTTCTAATTTTTTCTTAGATTCATTCTTTTGTTTTTTATATCGATATACACCAGCAGCAGTTTCAATAATAGAACGACGTTTTTCAACATCATCATCTAAAATTTCATCAACATTACCCTGCGAAATAATCGATAATGATCCTTCACCTAATCCTGTATCCATGAATAGATTATTAACGTCACGTAATAAACATTCCTTATCATTAATAGAGTAAATGCTTTCACCAGTTCGATAATAAGTTCTAGTGATTTTAACTTCGCTATAATCTGAATCTAAAAAATGAGTTGAATTATCAAAAATCAAACTAACTTCTGCACGATTTAAAGGATGACGGTATTTTGATCCAGAAAAAATAATGTCTTTCATTTTTTTGCCACGCAGACTTTTGGCAGATTGCTCTCCTAACGCCCATCGAACAGCTTCAATGACATTACTTTTACCGCTTCCGTTCGGACCAACAATTCCAGTTAATCCTTTTTGGAAATTTATAATTGTTTTATCAGCAAAAGATTTAAATCCCGCAATCTGAATTGATTTTAATTTCACAACAAAATCCTCACTTTTACTGCAGTTTTTGATCTTTAATGCCCAATTTATTTAAAGCAACTTTAGCAGCTGCTTGTTCGGCATTCTTTTTAGCATGTCCTTCTCCCACGCCCAATTCTTTATTATCAACATAAACAGCTACTTTAAATTGACGATCATTATCAGGACCATCTTCATCTAATACCTTATACTCAATATTAACAGGTCCATTAATTTGAATTGCCTCTTGAAGCTCAGTCTTATGATCAAAAAATTCATCAAACCAACCTTCATCGAGTTTAGGAAAAATAACTAAATTACAAAAATGTTTAACCGTTTCAATTCCCTGATCAAGGTAAACAGCTCCAATAAAAGATTCAAAAATATCACAAAGTAAGGAATCACGGTTTCTGGCTCCTGCTTTTTCTTCTCCTCTCCCTAAACGAATATATTTATCAAAATGACATTCACGAGCAAAACGACTAAAACTGTGTCGATTAACCATGGCAGCACGTAATCTAGACAGACGACCCTGTGGCATATCCGGATATCTTTTGAAGATGTAATCAGAAACCACTAATTGATACACTGCATCTCCTAAGAATTCTAGGCGTTCATAGAATTTTAAATCTTGTTCTGGATGTTCATTTACATAAGAAGCTTGGGTAAATGCTTCATCTAATAAAGCTTCATTTTTAAATTTAACGTTATATTTATCTGCTAAAATATCATCAAACTCTTTTTGCAACTTAAAAACCTCCAACATATTTATCTTACAGTATAGCATTAAATTAAAAACTCCATCTTAATTGATGGAGTTTTTAATTACTTTTTTCTTTTTTTATTCTTATTTTCAACAATTACATTAACTAAATCATTGACGGTTTGAATTCTTTCTGCTGCGTCATTTGGAATTACGTCACCAAATTCATCTTCAATTTCAACAATAAACTTGGCTAAATCAACAAAATCAGCTCCAAGATCTTTATTAAAATCAGTTTTAGGTGAAACGAAGGCGGCGTCAACATTAAATTGATTGCAAACAGTCTGGACTACGCTCAATAAAACCTTTTTATCATCCATTAGAAATACTCCTATCAATATTTAATCTAATTAATCATTTTTCTCAGTTTTATTAAAAAAATTTTCAACTTCTTCAACATAACCTGAGGTAACTATTTCATTTGCATGGAATAAACAATTTTTTATCATTTCAGGATTACTATTACCATGGCCTTTAACTACTGGAGCCTTTAATCCTAAAAGAACTGCTCCTCCATATTTAGTGTAATCCATTTTTTGAGCAATTTTTTTCAAAGTGTCCTTTAAAAAGAATGCTCCCAATTTACTTTTAATTCCACCATTTTTGATTCCATCTTTTAACATATCAATAACAGCTAAAGCACTACCTTCTGTTGATTTTAAAACAGCATTGCCAGTAAATCCATCTGTAACAGCTACATCCGTAATACCATTTAATAATCCGCGTGGTTCAATATTACCAATAAAATTAATTTCCCCATTGTCATCCATTAATTGTAAGGCTTGATGCATCTTTTGATGAATAATATTTCCCTTATCATCTTCGGTTCCGTTATTTATCAAACCAACTCTTGGATTAGATACTTTTCTCACATTTTTTGAATAAAACTTTCCTAATAAAGCATACTGACAAATATTATTAACCTTAGCATCTGCGTTCGCTCCAACATCAATCATAGTAAATCCAGTATCATTGTTAATTACTGGCATAGTAACCGTGAGCCCTGGTCTATCAATTGATTTTATTCTACCAATGATCAATAGGCCAGCTACCATGACTGCCCCAGTACTTCCAGCAGACACAAATGCATCTGCATTTCCATCTTTAACGGCTTTAGCAGCCAATACCAAACTAGAATTTTTCTTTTTTTTAACCGCTCTAACAGGCTCATCATTCATGGTAATTACTTCATCAGTATTAACAATTGTTATATTTTTATCGTTTTTTAAAAGTGGTTGAATTTGTTTTATATCGCCAAATAGTAAAAATTCAATCTTACTATTTTCATTTCGTGCCAATTCTACACCTTCAATTATTGATTGAGGTGCATTATCTCCACCCATCGCATCGACTGCAAGTTTAACCATTAAATAACTCCTTAATCAAATGATGTATTATTATTTATTGCATTTAAGCGCTTGACAAGATTTTCATTTTTAGAGAGTTGTTGCCAATTATCTTCATCTGTAACTCTTGTAGCAACATTTTTAGCGGCACTAAGAATATTTACATCAGAAATTGGATCACCAATCTTAAAATTTGGAATACCAGATTGCTGTTTTCCTAAAATATCACCCGGTCCTCTTAATTCTAAATCTTTTTGTGAAATAAAGAAACCATCAGTTGAAGAGCTCATTACATTCATTCGCTCAATCCCAGTTTTGTTTTTAGGATCAGCAATTAAAATACAATATGATTGTTGTTGACCGCGTCCCACTCTTCCACGTAATTGATGTAGTTGTGCGAGTCCAAAATGATCAGCATCAAAGATCACCATTACACTTGCGTTTGAAACATCAACGCCTACTTCGATTACAGTAGTAGAAATTAAAATTTGAGTCTTATTATTTTTGAAATCATCCATAACTTGATTTTTGTCTTCATCATTCATTTGACCATGTAACAATCCGACTTGATAGGTTGGTGAAAATGCTTGTTTAAATTTTTCATAAGTATCAGTCACATTTCTCATGTCAACAGAATCGGATTCGTCAATTAAAGGAACCACTATATAAGCTTGTTCATGATTTTTAAGATGTTTTTTTAAAAAATTCAACATTAATCTTACTTGATTACTCTTAATCCAGGTTGTTTTAATTGGTTTTCTGCCTCCTGGAAGTTCATCAATCACTGAAACATCCATTTCACCATATGTTGTAATAGATAATGTTCTCGGAATCGGAGTAGCCGTCATTGATAATACATTGGTAGCAACTCCTTTTTCGCGCATTTTCCGACGTTGATTAACACCAAATCGATGTTGTTCATCAATTACTGCTAATCCTAAATTATGATATTGAACAGTATCTTGAAATAAGGCATGCGTGCCCACAATTAAACTGATTTTTCCATCTTTAATTCTTGGAAGTAATTGTTTTCTAGCAGCGCTAGAAGTATCTCCAGTTAATAAAGCAATATTAATATTTGTATCATTAAATAGCTTTGCCAAACTATTAGCATGTTGTTCAGCTAGTATTTCTGTTGGTGCCAGCATCACTGCTTGTTTATTAGACAATATCGTAGCTAAAATGGCAAGCGCTGCCACTACAGTTTTACCACTACCCACGTCACCTTGGAGTAAGCGATTCATTTGATATGGACGATGTAAATCGTACAATATTTCATTAACTACTTTGTCTTGTGCTGGTGTTAATTTATAAGGGAGTTTGTCAATAAAAGGCATTAGAGTTAATTTGTCACTCATTATCTTAGCTTTTTCGTTTTTTTGTTTATGCCCTTTAATGGTTTGGAGACGCATTTGAAATAAAAAGAACTCATTAAATTTAGCTGTTCTACGAGCACCTTTTACTTCAGCTTGTGATTTGGGGAAATGCATCGTTTGGATAACATTTTTTAAACTTTCAAGTCTATATCTTTTCATAATCCAATCAGGAACAAAATCTTCAATTACATCTTGATATTCAATATATGCCTGCTCAATAATTTGTTTTAGAGTTTTTTGAGTAATCTTGTTATTTACAGAATATATTGAATTATAACGTTGGTTTTTAGTTTCACTAATTATTTTAATTCCAGACATTGATTTTCGATTAGAATCAAATTTTCCATAGACTAATATTTCTTGACCAACAACTAAGTTTTTTTTCAGCCAAGGTTGATTAAAAAATGAAATCGGTATGATATCATTATCAACTAATAATTTAATAATCAAACGATTACGTCGTTTCCCAAAATAGTTAACTGTTGGTTCAATTGCAATTTTTCCTTTTAAAGTCACTGTTTGTTGGTCTTTTAGTTGACTTAAATCTTTCATTCTAAAATCATCATAACGAAAAGGAAAATAATTTAATAAATCAAAAATTGTTTTAATATTTAAGTCAAATAATGCTTCCTGTTTTTTAGGACCTACCCCTTTTAATTTACTAATGGGATCATCTAGATTTTTCATTTAGCTCACCTCCTGTACTAAAAAACTGTTAATTCAATTTTGAATTAACAGCTATTTAATATTAATTTAATTTCTTATTATTCTACAGAAATAATAAGTGGATAAACAGGTTGATTTCCTTCATGAATTTCAACTTCTAGATCTCCATCAATTGCCAATGCAGCTTGTTCAATTTTATCAGCATCAGTTTGTAAAGCACCTTCACCAAAGATAATAGTTACATTTTCACTATCTTCATCAAGCATTGATTTAAGCATATCGATTGCAGTATCATCAAGGTTTTCACCAATAACATCAATAGTTCCATCCACAATACCCATAAAACTACCTTTTTTGATATCTAAACCATTAATTTTAGTATCTCTTACAGCTGCCGTAACTTGTCCACTTTTTACAGTATCTAACGAATCATCCATTTCAGCTTGATTATTTTCCAAACTATTTTCCGGATTATATGAAAACATGGCAGTTAATCCTTGAGGGATTGTCTTACTGTGAACTACTTTCATTGGAATATCAGTTAATTTTTCAGCTTGTTCTGCTGCAAGAAAAATATTTTTATTGTTTGGTAATACAATTGCTTGTTTAGCATTTGAATTATTAACAGCTTTAACAATATCTTCAGTACTTGGGTTCATTGTTTGTCCGCCACTAATAATGTTAGTAACACCCAAACTTCTGAATAAATTCTCAAGTCCTTTGCCAGCAACTACAGCTATAATGGCTAAATCTTTTGGTTCAGCAGAAACGTCCGTAACCGGCTGTTCCTCAATTTCTTCATCATTTTCCATGATATCTTCTTGTTGGGACCGCATGTTATCAATCTTAATATTAATTAAATCACCGAATTGTTGTCCCCAATTCAAAACTTTTCCAGGTTGTTCAGTATGAATATGAACTTTAGCAACTTCATCATCGTTAATTACTAATAATGAATCACCTAAAGGAGCTAAATAATTATAAAATTCATCATAATCAAATGACTTCGTAACTTCTTTCCCTTTACCAAATCGAACTGTCATTTGTGTACAATAACCGTACACAATACTTGCAGGGTCCAATTGACCCTGTGCACTTTCATGATGATCTTCGTCAACCATTTGATCCATCTTATTCGACTCAACATTAAACTTAGCTCTTTTATCGTTTGACGGTTGACGACCATTTAAAATGTCCGCAAAAGCTTCAAACACAAATGTTAAACCTTGCCCTCCAGAATCCACTACTCCAACTTGTTTTAAAACTGGAAGTAAATCAGGAGTTTTTTTCAATGCATCTTGAGCACCTTTTGTAATGGAATCCATCACTTCAGCAACATTATCAGTTTTTTCAGATTCACGTTGTCCTGCATTTGACGCATAGCGAACAACGGTTAAAATTGTACCTTCAGTTGGCTTCATTACAGATTTATAAGCTGTTTTAGCTCCTGCTGTAATTGCATCAGACAATTCTTTTGCTGTTAAATCAGTCTTTCCTTCAACATTTTTAGAAAAACCACGAAAAATTTGAGAAAGAATTACCCCAGAATTACCTCGCGCCCCCATTAAGAGTCCTTTTGCTAAAGCAGAAGCTTTTTCACCAATGGTTTTACTATTAGATTGTTTAACATATTTAGCTCCGCTAGCAAAAGATAAGCTCATATTAGTACCAGTGTCACCATCTGGTACAGGGAAAACATTTAAAGAATTAATAAAATCTGCATTGTTTTTTAGTACGACCGACGCAGCTTGAACCATTTGGTCGAACTCTTTAGTAGTAATCTTAGTTACTGGCACTATTATTCAATCTCCCTTTCAATTCAAAATAATTAATCGATAATCACTTTAACGCCTTGCACTATAACATTAACCGCATCAGCCGTAACACCAAGCATTGATTGTAAATTATATTTTACTTTATCCTGAACAGTTCGTGAGACTTCTGATATTTTAGTTCCGTAACTCACAATGATATTAACATCTACTTCAATTTGATCATCAACCTGACGTACTACTACTCCACGTGAATAAGCATCTCTACGTAAAATTTCATTCATATTATCTTTTAATTGATTTTTACTAGCCATACCCACAACTCCGTAATTATCAGTTGCAGCACCACCGACTACTGTAGCAATTACATCATTATCAATATCTATTGACCCATATTGGGTATTCATTTTTACTGCCATCGTATGCATCTCCTTATTTTAACGAGCTAATAACGATACTCTATATTAACATATAGAAACCCAAATCCAAAATTTTTAGGTGTAAAGCAAAAATACTTGAAAGAACAATTGCATTTATGGCTTGTTTATGCTAATCTAACATTATAGCTTATTTACGCTTTAATGCATTTTAAAGGAGGGATTTTCATGGCTAAAGATCAATTATCAGGAAAAAGAACTCATTTTGGTAACCGTCGTTCTCATGCCTTAAACGCTTCAAGAAGAAGTTGGAAGCCAAACCTACAAAAAGTTCGTATTTTAGTAGATGGCAAACCAAAACGTGTTTGGTTAAGTGCCAGAACCTTAAGATCTGGTAAGTTCAAACGTGTATAATTTACAATATTTTAATTAATTAATTAAAAAAAGATAGCAGCCACAAATGTGACTGCTATCTTTTTTTAATCGGAACTTTGAATTACCATTAAAATTCCATTATCAAATGAAAATGAAGCATGATTTCCAATAAATTCATTACTTGAAAAAGACACTGGAAACTCAATTTCATAGTTATCCAATTTATATTTTTCATCCGGAAGTGTTAGATTAGTTTTCTCTAATGAAACAAAATCTAAATATTTCATTCCTGATAACCTTGTAATTTGATGTTTCCCAGGAAAAAAGAAATTAATTAAATTATGCCGATCAATTAAAGTTATTTTTTCAGCCACAGATTTAATCGGATTTTTATATACCATCAACAAGTTAGTCATTAACTGGTCTAATCTTCCCCCTGAAAAACCATAAACTTTAATTTGATAACCAGGAAAGTGTTTAAGTGCATATTTAATTCCTAATTCTGTATCAGTTTCATCTTTGATTGGATTTGAACAATAAACGTTTGGAACATTATTCTTGATTAATTGAAATTCAATTGATGAAACCGAATCAAAATCACCCACAGCCGCAATTGGCTTAATGCCCAATTCCAAAAGTCTTAATGCACCCCGGTCAACACCAATAAAAGGTCCTTTTATTGGTGTATTTGCTTTTAAATCAATAGGCCATTCTGTTTTAGGACCACCAACTAATAAATTAACTACTTTCATAATTAGAAATTAGTTGCATCTTTAATCGCATTAATTCTTGCTGCAGGATCTTCAGCATCAAAAACATAAGAGCCGGCTACAGCTACATTTGCACCAGCTTCGTATGCCTTAACAACTGTCTTATTATTGACTCCGCCATCAATTTCAATATCATAATTATAATTATCATGTTCATTTCTTAAGCGATCTAACTGTTTAATTTTTCCAACAGTTTCTGGAATAAACTTTTGTCCCCCAAAACCTGGGTTAACGGTCATTACTAATACTTGATCAACCATGTAAAGAATTGGTTTGATTAAACTAACCGGAGTTCCTGGATTAATTACTACTTCTGCTTTCACACCTTTAGCTTTAATCATTTGTAGTGCTCGATGAATATGTTGAGTAGCTTCTACGTGTACACCAATGATATCGGCACCATTATCAGCAAAAACATCAATATATCTTTCTGGATTTTCAATCATTAAATGGCAGTCTAGTTCCATTTTAGTGATTGGTCGAATTGCCTTTACCCATCCAGGACCATAGGAAATAGAAGGTACAAACATTCCATCCATAATATCAATATGTAAAATTTCTGCACCGGCTTTAGCAACTTCTTCAATAGATTTTTGCAAATTTACATAGTCAGCACTTAGAATTGATGGCGCAACTTTAATCATATTTATTTTCCCCTTTTTTTGTTATAAGTTGGTTTTTGATTTTTAACAATCTCATATTGTTTTAGGTAGTTTTCATACCTACTAGCTAGAATTGTACCATTTTTCACACCTGTTTTCACTGCACAACCGGGTTCATTAATATGCAAGCATTCTCTAAATTTACAATTATCAGAAACCCTTTCAAAATCCGGATAATAATTTTTTAATTCATTAGCTTTAAGATCATGGGCGTCAAAGGTAGAAAATCCAGGAGTATCAGCAACTAACCCGTTGTTAATAGTTAACAATGATACTTTTCGAGTAGTATGTTTTCCTCGACTAAGCGACTTTGAAACTGCCCCTGTTTCTAAATTTAAATTTGAATCAATTTTATTTAATAAAGTGGATTTCCCTGCCCCTGTTTGACCTAAAACAACGGTTTGTTTCCCTTTTAAAGAATTAAATACTTTTTCCAATTGATGATCAGCAACGGTTGGTAATATCACTTTGTAGCCAACTTTTTGCTCATAGTCAGTCGCAATTCTTTTGAAATTTACTAATTGTCTTTCATCTAACAAATCAGTTTTTGTAAAAAAAATTAAGGGTTCAATTTTTTCTTGTTCTAAAGCTACTAATTCTTTATCAAGCAATCTTGCAGAAAAATCTGGTTGAACAGCTGATACAACAACAATTGCTTGATTAGTATTAGAGATTGGTGGACGAACTAACACGTTAAACCTAGGCATAATTTCTAAAATATATCCTTCGTTTTGATTAGTAATATCAAACTTAACCTTATCACCAACTAACGGTTTTATTTGACGTTTACGGAAATTTCCTCGAGCCCTGGTTCGAAAAATTTTGTTGTCTGAATAAACATCATAAAAGCCACTTAATGATTGATAAATTTTACCTTCACGCACATTATCCACCTATTTAATCCTTTTAAAGCCTGAAATAAAAAAACCATCAGAACCATAATCGTCAGGGAATATCTTTAAATAATCTTCTGGACGATCTGACTTCAAATTCATTTTAGTTTTTACCCTAATTGGTTCAAAATTATGATGTTCATTTAAAAATTTTGTTACATTATTTGAATTTTCCTGATCAAGAATTGAACAAGTACTGAACACTAATTGACCGCCAACTTTCAGCTTAGATGCAACAGAGTCTAAAATTTGTGATTGAATCTTGCTTAAAATTTCAACATCTTTAATTGATTTATCATAACGAATTTCCGGTTTTCTACGAATTAATCCCATCCCAGTACAAGGTGCATCAACTAGAATCTTATCAAAGATTTCATCATCAAATAATTTATCTAATTTACGAGAATCACATGCATGAACCTCAATTTGATTAGCAACTCCCATTCTCTCGGCATTTTTTTTAATTAGATTTAATTTATTTTCGTGTAAATCCAACGCTTCAACTTTTCCCGTAGTAAGATATTCTGCTATTTGAGTAGTTTTTCCACCAGGAGCAGCACAAGCATCCAAAATATAATCATCGCCGTTAATTAACATTGATTGAACGGGTAACATTGCACTCTCATCTTGAATTGTAAAAAGTCCATCTTTAAATAAATCAGTATGTGCAGCGTTACCATTTGAAACAACTAAGGCATCGGCAGCTACCTTACTTGGTTGAACTTCAAATCCTTCTTCTTCTAATAATTTAGTTAAAGAAGAAGGATTACTTTTTTTAATGTTAGTTCGTAAAGACTGATTAGCAGGTTCATTAACTGATTCTAAAATCATTTCAGTTTTTTCGTTACCTAATTGATTATTCAGTTGTTCAATGATCCAAACTGGGACACTAAATTTAATAGATAAATATTGTGTTTTATCTTTTATATCATCTAAACTAGGAAGACCATCGCGATTAATTTTATGCAAAACACCTGTTACTAGTCTTCGAATTCCGTCATGTCCTCTTGTTTTAGCGATTTCAATTGATTCATCAAAAATTGCACGATTAGGAACTTTATCAAGATATACCATTTGATAAATAGCAGTATATAACAATTCTTTAACCCATGATTTTAATTTGTCAGGATGCTTTACCATCTTTTGAATATAGTATTCAAAAGTTAAACGATGCTGAATAACTCCATAAACAATTGTTGTAAACAGTCGAACATCTTTTTCATTCATATTAGTTGAATCAATCACATTATTAATTTGTAAATTGGAATATGCACCATTAGAAACACGTTCCAAAGTTTTTACAGCCAAATATCGAGGATTACTAGTATTATTTTTCATCAATAAATTGATCTCCTATTTTTATATTCTGTTTACCATTCAAGAAATCAGTAATTGTTTTTTTGGGTTTACCTGCAGGCTGAATTTCATTAATCTGTATAACTGTCCGATCTCCCGCAGCCAGTTGTAACGTGTGCTTATCTTTATATACTATTTGTCCTGGATCAAGTGAGGTTTCCTTATTAACTACATCCGTATCCCAAAATTTAAAGCGTTTTCCAGCAACATATGCATAGGCAGTTGGATCTGGCCTTAAAGCCCTTACTTTACAATCAATTGCAAAAGATGTCTGATTAAAATCAAGTTTTTCTTCAGAACGTTTAATTGTTGGAGAAAAAATTACTTGAGATTCATCTTGCTTAATCGGATCAATTTCATTGGAAGCAATTTTAGGCAGGGTATCTATTAATAAATCACGTCCAACAATACTTAATTTATTAAACATGGTTTCTGTATCATCAGTTTCAGTAATTGCAACTGCCTGTTGAGCAATTATATCACCGGCATCCATCGCTTTGACCATATACATAATTGTAATCCCTGTTTCTTTATCACCATTCATAATGGCATATTGAACAGGTGCACCACCACGGTACTTCGGTAATAATGAACCGTGAACATTTACCGCGGCAATCTTAGCAGCATTTAATAATTTAGTTGGCAAAAATTGTCCATAAGCTGCTGTGATAATAAAATCAGGTTGCATCTCAATTACGGATTGCATTTCTTCACTGCCGCTTAATTTTTCTGGTTGAAGAATTTTCAAGTTTAAATCAGTAGCTGCTTGTTTTACTGGAGATGCACTAATTTTCTTTTTTCTTCCAACCGGACGGTCTGGTTGGGTAACCACTGCCAAAATATCATATTTTTCATTCAAGGCTTTTAAAATTGGAACGCTAAAAGATGGCGTTCCCATAAAAACAATCTTTTTCAAGTTATTCCTCCTACATAAAGTTAACTGGTTCTGGATCAATTGCAATTCGAAGACCTTTCCTGATTTCTTTTTGCGAAACCTGTTGCACATGTTTCAAGGTCTGATCTAGATTCTGATCACGCTTATATTTGATAATGATTTGATAATAATATCGGCTTTTAACACGTGCAATTGGTTTAGGAGTAGGTCCTAAAATAATTGTCGATTTTTCTAAATTTCCTTTTAAATAATTAGATACTTGATAAGCTTCTCTAGCTGCCTGATGTTCAGACAATGAACTAATAGTCACTTTAATTGTAAAATAATATGGGGAATAATCTGCTAAATGACGAAGTTCCATCTCTTTTTCAAAGAATTTTTCATAATTTTGCGTGCTTGCTAGTTTAACTGCATAATTATCAGGATTAAAAGTTTGAATGATAACTTTTCCTTTTTTTTCAGAACGACCTGCTCGTCCAGAAACTTGTGTCAATAAATCAAATGTTCTTTCGCTGGCCCGAAAATCAGGTAGGTCAAGACCAGTATCAGCATTTAAAACCCCAACTAATGTAACATCTGGGAAATCAAGTCCTTTAGCAATCATTTGTGTCCCTAATAAAACATTAGCTTCATGATTACCAAATTTCCGTAAAATCTTTTCATGTGATCCTTTACGTTTGGTTGTATCAACGTCCATCCGTAATATTTTAGCTTCGGGAATTAATTTTTCTAACTGTTGTTGAGCTTTTTCAGTTCCAGTCCCAAAATAACGAATATTTTTACTATGACAAACTGGACATATGTTTGGAATCGCTTCTTCAAAACCACAATAATGACATTTCATAGTACGAGAATCTAAATGCATTGTAAGGGAAATATCACAATTAGGACACATTAAAACGTGACCACAATCTCGACATAACATAAATGACGAAAATCCACGACGGTTTAACATTAAAACCACCTGATTGTCTTGATTAATCGTTTGTTTAACGTCATTTAATAATTCTGTCGAAAAAATATCGCCATTTTTTTCAATTTCTTGTGTCATATCTACAATAGCTACCTGGGGCAAACTTTGTTGATTAATTCGGTTAGGTAGTAAGATTAAATCATACACATTCTTTTCGGCCCTTGCTCGTGATTCTAAAGATGGAGTTGCACTACCAAGTACGACAGGACAATTATGGTAGGCAGCTCTCCAAATTGCAATATCTCTGGTGTGATAGCGAGGATTGTCACCTTGTTTGTAACTAGCATCATGTTCTTCATCTAAAATTATTAACCCAATGTTTTTTAATGGGGCAAAAATAGCTGAACGAGCACCTACTACTACTTTTGCTTCTCCTTGATTAATTCGACGCCATTCGTCATATTTTTCCCCATTTGAAAGTCCACTATGAATAATAGCTACTTGAGAACCAAATCTATTTTTTACCCTCCCTACCATTTGCGGTGTAAGTGCAATTTCTGGAACTAACATTAAAGCCTGTCGTTTATCATTTATGGCATGTTGAATTGTTTGTAAATATACTTCCGTCTTACCTGACCCAGTGACTCCCTCTAACAAAAAAACTTTATCATGATGTTGCTCAATTGCTTCATCGATTTTATTTACCGCAATTTGTTGATCAGCATTGAGTTTTTTGGGTTTATCCAAAATAATTTGATTTTTATAAGGATTTCGATATTTTTCCACTCTAATTTTTTTAATAAATCCTTTTTTTACAAAATTATTGATAGCACTGATTGAAATAGCATTTTGATTTACAATTTTTCTTTGTATTAAGGGCTGGTTGGGAAATTTTTGTAATAATTTTAATAATTTTATTTGTGCAGTGGCCTTTGGCGAAATATCTTGAGAAACTTCAGCAAAATCTGTTATTTGATTTAAAATGGCCAATTCCGTTTTAGGTTTAGCCTTATTTTGTACATGATAGGTAACTTTAATTTGATTACTTTTTTTTAGATCAGATAATTTTGCCATTTCGGCTTTTGAAAAATGGTCCTCATCAAATGGAATAATCTTTTGTTCTTCAAATCGATTAGCTAAGCTCTTATCACCAATTTCACCGATTAATTCAACCGTACTACTGTACTTAGCTTTCATAACACTTGGTAACATAGTTAAAAGACAACTAATTTGAAATGAATAAGTTTTTTTTGCCATCCAACTTGAAAGTTTGATTAATTCATTATTTAAAACTGGACTTAAATCCATGATGCTAGAAATACTTTTCAAAGTGGCAGTTTTATCTTGTGCAAGCTCACCAATTCCAACTACAAATCCCTCAACTTTTCGATTTCCATTACCAAACGGAACTACCACTCTCATTCCAATTTCTAAGCGTCCTTTTAAATCGTTAGGAATTAAATATGAATATGGCGTGTTTGTTTGCATTGTAGGAACATCAACAATCACATCTGCGACATTCATATTATCCTCCAATCTTAGTTTTTAAAAGTTGTAACTATAATATTTATTAATTCGGCTGCAATTTTATCTTTTGATTCGACCGCCGTAGTTTTTTTAAAACCATTATCAGAAATAAACGTAACTTGATTTAAATCACTATTAAATCCAATTTTCGGATTAGAAACATCGTTTAAAACAATCAAGTTCAAATTTTTATTTTTTAATTTAATCCTGGCATTTTTTTCTGGATTTTGAGTTTCAGCAGCAAATCCAACTACATATTGATTATTTGTTTTTAGCTTACTAATTTCTTTTAAAATATCAGTAGTTTTTTCTAAAACCAAACTAATGCTATTTTCATCATCATTTTTTTTAATTTTTTGTTTGGCAATTTTTTTAGGTTTAAAATCACTCACAGCCGCTGCCATTATTAATACATTATTCTTTTTAAATTCAGTCAGTATTTCTTCCTGTAACTCGTCTACTGAACTAACTTTTATTATCTTCATACCCGCAGGATCAGGTAAATTAGAATTAGCACTAATTAACGTAACATTAGCACCTTGATTACGAGCAGCTTTAGCAATTGCATATCCCATTTTTCCAGAAGAACGGTTCGAAATAAACCGAACTGGATCAATTTGCTCTCTAGTTCCTCCAGCTGTCACTAGAAAATTGAGATTTTTTAATTTATTTTCATGTGATATGTTAGCAATTATATGATTAACAATATTTTCAGGATCAGGCATTCTTCCTTTGGCAGAATAACCTTCAGCTAACATCCCAACATCGGAATCTACGACCTTAACACCATTTTTTTGTAAAGTTGCAATATTTTTTTGAGTAGCATCATTTTTTAACATGATGTCATTCATAGCAGGAACTATTATTTTTAAACTAGGGGTTGCTAAAAATGTAGTTTGAGCAAAATTATCAGCAATCCCATTTGCAGCTTTAGAAATAAAATTGGCCGTTGCTGGAGCCACAATTGAAATGTCAGCCCATTGTGCTAATTCAATATGTGCAACTCCCGCTGCAATAAAATAGCTTTCATCATCATAAACTTTGTGTTTGGAAAGGGTTTGAAAAGTCATCTTTGATACAAATTTTGTTGCAAATGTGGTCATAACAACTCTAACTTCTGCACCTTTTTTTTGTAAAATTCGCATTAAATAAACTGCTTTATAGGCAGCTATACTCCCAGTTACATATAAAACAATTTTTTTACCGTTCATCTTTTCCTCCAAGTTACTTAATACAATATTAATTATACATTAGTTCATCATCTAATTAATAAAAAGACCACCATGCACTTTGGCATAGTGGTCAAACAATATAATTTAACTGCCTGGTTCAATTTTAAGAACACCTGCAGCAATTTCTTCAAGTGCCATTCCAACTGATTTTGAATTTTTGTAATGTGACAACATCGGTGTGGCACCTTGATCTAATTCTTCGGCTCTTTTACTTGCAAGCATTACTAAAGAATAACGTGAATCAACAATCTCTAGCAATTTGTCAATTGATGGATAAAGCATTAAATATCATCTCCTAAACTAGTTAAATAATCAGGCATAACTCTTTTTACTTTTAATCTTTCACTTTTTACAATATCTTTAATCTGAGAAACAGCATTATCAATTGTATCATTAACAACGGCATAGTCATAATTCTGCATCATTCGAATTTCTTTTGAAGCTTTTTGAATCCGTTTATTAATAATTTCAGTATCATCAGTTCCACGCCCCACTAATCGATTACGTAATTCTTTAATATCAGGCGGGGTCAAGAAAATAAAAACACCATCAGGACAGTTGGCACGAACTTGTAAAGCACCATTGACTTCAATTTCTAAAAATACATCATGTCCAGCATTAAGTTGATCGTTAACATATTTTAATGGTGTTCCATAATAATTGTCAACATATTTAGCATATTCTAACATTTCTCCATTTTTTATATGCTCTTCAAATTCTGTTTTATTTACGAAAAAATAATCAACACCGTTTTTCTCACCATCACGAGGTTGACGCGTAGTCATTGAAATTGAATAGTTAAAATCTACTGTTGGATCTTCAAATAATGCTTTTCTAACCGTTCCTTTACCAACACCAGATGGACCAGAAAGCACAATTAGCATCCCTCTTTTTGCCAATTAAATCGCTCCTCATTATTTATTATTAGTTACAAGTATTATGACTTTTTTATAAACGATAATCAATAGCAATTATCATTGATTTACACATTGGTTTCTTTTTCTTTGTCAGCCAATTTTAATAATTCTTGAGCATGCTCCAAAGTTAATTTTGTAACCGTAGTTCCTGCTAACATTCTAGCAAGTTCATTTACTCGGGATTCACCTTTAATTAATTTGATAGTAGTTTCTGTTCGATGTTCTTTGTCGATATGTTTAGAAATATAATACTGATGATCTGCCATAGCCGCAACCTGTGGCAGATGTGTAATACATAAGGCCTGCGATTGAATGCTTATTCCATGAATTTTATCTGCAATTGATTGTGCCACTCGCCCAGAAACTCCAGTATCAACTTCATCGAAAATAATTGAAGTTATCCCTTGAAGTTTAGAAAAAATAGTTTTCAAAGCTAACATAATTCTAGATAACTCTCCTCCAGATGCTATTTTTGAAAGTGGCTGCATTGATTCTCCAGGATTAGTACGGATATAAAACTCAATATTTTCAATGCCAGAACGATTAAAAGTATCTTTAGGTAAACTGTTAAAACGAACTTCAAATTCTGTTTTATCCATATATAAATCGGCTAACTGTTGCTGAATTTCTTTTTTTAGTTTTTGTGCCCCAGCATGACGAATACTTTTTAATTTTTCACCTAATTTATTTAATTGAAAAACACAATCATCTAAATTTTTTTCTAAATCATTTCCAGTATTTTCTTCAATTTCCATTTCATGTAATTCGTGAGAAATTTTTTCAAAATATTGTAAAATTTGAGCGATTGAATCTCCATATTTATGTTTTAATTCAAAAATAGTATTTAAACGTCCTTGAACTTCATTTAATCGATTTTCATCAAATTCTAAAGAATCTAACTGATTTGATATTTCTCCAGTGGCATCCTGAAGCATATAATAAGCACCTTTAATATTCTCAGAAATTTTCTTGAAATCATTATCAAGTCGTTCAATATCTTCGATAGAACTCATTGCTTCACCAATCATATCAAGTGGACTAACAGTTTCATTACCTTCGATATCATTTAAACCTTTACTAAGATTTTCATTAATAGTTTGGAAATTATTAAGACGACCTTTTTCTGAAATCAATTCTTCTTCTTCGCCATTTGTTAGTTCAGCTTTTCCAATTTCATCCACTTGATACTTAAGCATATCCAATCTTTGAGCCCACTCTTTTTCATTTTGATTCTTATTTTCTAATTGTTTTTTTAATTTTAAATACTTTGCATATTGGGACTGATATTTTTGTAAAACAGGTTTGATTTCATTACCAACAAATTCATCCAACAAATGTAAATGTTGATCACTTTGCATTAAAAGTTGATGTTCATTTTGCCCATAAATATCAACTAAAGTTTCTCCAACTTGTTTTAAAGTATTAGTGTTTACTAACATTCCATTGATCCGACAAATATTACGTCCGTTTCGATATAATTCACGTTGTAAAATTACATTATCATCACTATGATCAATCCCGTACTCGTCAAGTTTCTGTTCAGTTAATCCACCTTTTGGAACTTGAAATAATCCTTGTAAAACTGATTTATTTGCTCCAGTTCGAATAAAATGTTGAGATCCACGTCCACCGGCTAACAATCCAACTGCATCAATTATAATCGATTTTCCGGCACCAGTTTCCCCAGTTAAAACTGTCATTCCAGTTTCAAAATTAACTGATAAACGTTCAATAATTGCAAAATTTTTGATTGATATTTCTTTTAACAAAACATCACCTTCTAACTATCAACTATTTAAAGCATTGTATGCTTGATCTTGGACTGCATCAACTAAAATATTATTTTGTGTCTGAGGATTATCTGTCGATTTTAAATGAATCAAAAATTCAACATTTCCTTCCCCACCTTTAATCGGTGAGAAATCTAAGTTTAATACAGAAAAACCAGATTCAAGTGCAAAATTAATCACCTTTTCAATTACTTGGTGATGCACCTTACGATCTCTTACAATTCCATGTTTTCCAACATTTTCTCGACCAGCTTCAAATTGTGGCTTGATTAAAGCAACAACTTCACCATTTGGTTTTAAAATGTTTTTTAACGCAGGCAAAATTAAATGAAGAGAGATAAATGATACATCGATTGAAGCAAATTCCGGTAACCCAAATGTAAAATCATCTGGCTTACTATACCTAAAATTAGTGTTTTCCATCACTTTAACTCTTGGGTCATTTCGAAGCTTCCAAACTAACTGATTAGTCCCAACATCTAACGCGTAACTTAATTTAGCTCCATTTTGTAACATTACATCAGTAAATCCACCTGTAGAAGAACCAATATCCAAGACAATTTTCCCTTTAACGGGGATTGCAAAACTCTTTAATGCTTTAGCAAGCTTTAACCCACCCCGACTAACATATGGCATTGCTTTTCCTTTTAAGTGAAGTTCAGTATCAATCGGAATTTTTATGCCTGGTTTATCTAAACGTTGTTCGTTTTTTCCTAAAATTTCTCCTGCCATTACAGCTCGTTTGGCTTGTTCTCGACTATCGAAAAGTCCTTGTTTGACTAATAAGACGTCAATTCTTTCTTTTTCTTTTGTCATTTTAACCTTATCCTATATCTCAAAGTATGAAAAAAATGAAACTAATAAATCAACGAATTGACAGTTATTCACTTCGTCTAAAGCCTTTTTTCCATCTTCAACAGTAATGCGTAATTTTTGTTGTGCACCTTTTTTTCCTAAAAGATTAACATAAGTATTTTTATTAGCATCTTCATCCATTTCTGTCGTTGGATGATCTAATATATCATCATAAATCTGGAAGGCTAATCCAAAATTCCAAGCAAATTTTGATAAACCATCTTGATCTGCTTGATTAACATCAGCAATAATAGCACCTGCCATAATACAATAATGAAATAATTCACCGGTCTTTTTTTGATCTAAATTCATTAATTGATTTAAATCAAGCTGAAAATCATCAGAAGATACATCAATTACTTGTCCTGCTACCATCCCATCTGGTCCAGCAGCTCTAGATAATAAATTAACCAACTTAATTCGTTTTTCAGCACTAAGGTTACTTTCAGCTATCCATTGAAAAGCTAACGTTAATAGTCCATCACCTGCCAAAATTGCAATGTCATCACCAAATTTTTTATGATTGGATAGTCGACCCCTTCGATAATCACTATTGTCCATTGCAGGAAGATCATCATGAATTAAAGAATATGTATGCACTAATTCAACAGCAGAACTTAATTTAATGATCGAATCATCAATCGGATAAGCAAATGCCTGTAACGTTGCTAATGTTAATAACGGACGTAACCTTTTGCCACCAGCTAGTAAAGAATAACTCATTGCTTGTTCTAATGTTTTTACTTCGGTAAGCTGTTGAATGTTATTTTTTAGATATTCATCAATTTTAGGGATATATTGATTTTTAAATTTTTTTAAAATTAATTTATTATTTTCCATTTAAAAAGGAGCAGCTCCATCTTCGGTTTCATCTAACTTCTGTTGTTTTAATTCTTCATATCCTTTGTCACGTGTAAAAGGAACTTCATCTCCATCAGAATTTACCATTTTAGCTAATGTTTTATCAGCATTTTGTAATGTTTTTTGCATTTCTTGACTTAATTTAACTCCATTTTGAAATTCAGACAAAGCTTTTTCAAGCGGAACATTTCCACCTTGTAATTCTTGAACAATTTCATTTAACTTATCCATATTTTCTTCAAAAGTTGCTTTTTTTTCTGCCATATTAATCATCCTTTTTTGAATTTATTTCTGTGACATTAGCTTTCACATTTCCGTCTTTAAATTCGATTTTTAATTCTTCATCGTTTTTAACATCTGAAACAGATTTAATCAATTTACCATTTTTATTTTTTACTAAACTATAACCGCGAGCCATAATTTTCAATGGACTTAAATGGTCAAGTGCTGCAACTTTTGAAACCAACAATTCATTTTTTTGTGACAAAATATTTTGTATTTCTCGTTGCATAGTTTCAAATAAATATTCTAACTGTTTTAAATTTGATTGTACCAGGTTATGTGGAGAAATACTTTTTAGCTTACCAACCAATAATTGAAGTTCATTTTTATTAGTATTAATAATTTTTGAAAATTCGTTAAATAACTTTTCAGTTAATATATCTTTTTGTTGCATATACGACTCATACAAACGCTCTGGATGTTTAAATATATAACTATTAAGTTGTTGCGTAAGTTGTTGTTGTTTCATTTTAATAATATTAGCAATTGCATTTTCCAACGCGTTTTGATTATTTCGTATTCTTTCAATCACATCATTTAAAACTGGAGAGGCAATTACCCCAGCTTGTGTAGGAGTAGATGCCCTAATGTCAGCAACAAAATCAGCAATTGTATTGTCGGTCTGATGTCCAACTGATGAAATAATGGGAACATCACTCTCATAAATCGCTCTTGCTACTTCTTCCTCATTAAAAGGCCAAAGATCCTCAATTGATCCACCACCACGACCAATAATCATAGTGTCAAACCCACCAAATTCATTAACTTTTTTGATTTGGTTCACAATTTCTTTTGACGCATTTTCTCCTTGAACTGCGGCTGGAAAGAGCACAACTTGAATTTTAGGATCTCTTTTCCTGACTGCATCAATAATATCACGAATTACAGCTCCACTTTGAGATGTGACAACCGCAATTCGTTTTGGATATTTAGGAATAACATGTTTATGTTCTTGATCAAATAAGCCTTCATCATATAACTTCTTTTTTAATTGTTCATAAGCAACATAAAGATTTCCTACCCCATCTGGTTCCATTGAATCAACATATATTTGATATTGTCCGCTTCGTGCAAATGTAGAAACCCTACCAGTTATAAGAACTTTCATACCTTCTTCAGGTTCAAATTTAATCTTTCCAAATTGACCTTTCCACATTACTGCACTAATAACAGATTTATCATCTTTAACACTAAAATATTGGTGTCCCGGACGTTTTCTCCAATTTGATAATTCTCCAGTCAAGTAAACCTGATTTAAATAAGGATCTTTATCAAATTTTTGATTAATATATTGATTTAATGCCGTTACGGTTAAATAATCTCGTTTCATTCTACCCGGCTCCATTCACACATTTCAACTGTTTGTTGCATTAAAGTTGCAATCGTCATTGGACCAACTCCTCCTGGAACCGGAGTAATAAATCCAATGTTTTTTGAATTCTCATCATAACTTACATCGCCAACGAGTTTTCCATTTGTATCTAAATTTTGTCCTGCATCGATTACATAAGCACCTGGCTTGAAATGACTATCGTTTAAAGTATTAGCATTTCCAACTGCTGAAATAACTAAATCAGCTTTTTTAGTATGCAAAGCAATATTTTCACTGTGACTATGTAAACATGTCACACTTGCATTAGCATTTAACAATAAAGCCAAAAGTGGTTTACCAACAATTGAGCTTCTTCCCACGACCACTACATTTGCACCATCCAAATTAACATGATATGCAGCTAATAAAGTCATAATACCTTTAGGAGTACAAGCTACGGGAAATTGTTCATTAAGATTCAAAAATAATTTTCCAATATTCAATGGATGAAATCCATCTACATCTTTTTTAGGATCAATCGATTGAATAATATTTTGTTCATTGATATGACTAGGTAACGGTGATTGAACTAAAATTCCATTAATTTTAGAATCAGAATTTAATTCATTAATTGCTCTTATTAAATCTGCTTCACTGATATCATTGTCAAAATGTTTCATTATCGAATAAAGTCCTAAAGACTGAGCCTTCTTATCTTTCATGCGAACATAACGTTCACTAGCCTGATTATGACCTACAATGATAACTGCAATCCCCGGAATAACTCCTTTTTTGGCTAATTTTTCAATATGCTGTTTAGTTATCTCATTTAGATGTTTCGCCTCTTTTTTACCGTCAATTATTTCAACCATTTAATATCTCCTACTTCTGCTATTGTTAATATTAGTTTAGCATACCACCAATTAACAAACCTAAAAATTGATATAAAAAAAGAACCCTTTATTAGGTTCTATTTCATAATCTTATCTAAAACGGCATTAATAAAATTAGTCGATTTATTATCACTATATTTTTTGGTTAACTCTAATGCTTCATTAATTGCAACTTTGGCAGGAACCTGCTCAACAAAATCTATCTCATAAACTGCTAACTGCAATATCACTAAATCAGACTTATTTAGTCGTTTCAGACTCCATTTATTATCTAAGTTATCCTGAATTTTTTGATTAATTTCAGATTCATGATTTCTTACGCCATTCACAAGTTCATTATAATAACTAGGAACGGTTTCAATCTTATCTTCAGTTAAATAATCAAAAAATGCTTCAGGAGTAACGTTTTCATTACTATCCATTGCAAAGAGAGTTTGAAATGCCAACTCTCTTATTTGATGTCTATTAATTTTCAATGTCTTCTCCATCATTATCAAATAAACTATCTGTATCTACTTTAGGAGTCTTTTCAGGTACAATGCCTTCTACATGAACATTTACAGCTCCAACATGAAGATCTGTCATGAAAAGTAATTGTTGTCTAACTTGATCCTGAATCTGTAAGGCTACTTTAGGCACAGAAACACCATAATCTAGATACACATAAACATCAACATCGAGTTTATTATTTTCATCAAAAAGAAGTTTTACACCCTTACTACGTTCTTTTTTCCCAAATAAACCTTTAACACTTGAAGAGAAATTTCCACGCATTCTATTGACACCTTCAACGTCAATAGTAGCAATTCCAGCAATAACTTCAATCACTCGAGGTGAAACCTTTATTTTACCTAAATCATCTTTTTTAATATTTAATGTAATAAATTGTTCAGCTGCTGCCATCTTATAACCTCCAACTCAAAATAAATTAAGATTCTATCTATTTTTCACGTGAAATATAGGTTCCGTCGGTGGTATTAACAACTATTTTGTCTCCTTGGTTAACAAAGAACGGAACTTGTAAAGTTACGCCAGTTGACATCGTAGCTGGTTTTGATCCTCCTGAAGCTGTATCTCCCTTAATTCCTGGTTCAGTTTCAGCAACTTCAAGGGTAACTGTTTTAGGAATATCAATTCCAATTGTTTCACCTTTATATTGCATAATTTGAACTTCCATATTAGGTTGCATGTACTTCATTGCTTCCTTAGCTGCTTCACGAGGAATTGTAAGTTGTTCATATGTGTCAGTATCCATAAATACCAATCCATTACCGTCATCATACAAATATTGCATTTTCATTGTATTAATTTCAGCTTTTTCCATTTTTGCACCGGAACGGAAGGTTTTTTCTTGTACAGCACCAGTTCTTAAATTTTTTAGTTTAGTTCTAACAAATGCTCCACCTTTGCCCGGTTTAACATGTTGAAAATCTAAAATCTTCCAAATAGCGTTATCAACTTCGATTGTTAATCCAGTTTTAAATTTTGCAGTAGAAATAGCCATAATAAAGCCTCCTATTAATTAACAGTAATAATATCAATCTTAACAGTTTCAAATCAAGTAAAACAGCTAATAAAAAATAAAAAAAGAGACCCACGTTAAGCAAGCCTCAAATTTTATTTACTTATTTGCAGTTTCAGCTTCTGTATAAACAGAAACTTGACGTTTGTCTCTACCTAAACGTTCGAAACGAACGACTCCATCAACCAATGCGAATAAAGTATCATCTGAACCACGTTTAACGTTTTTTCCAGGATAGATATGAGTTCCACGTTGTCTGTAAATAATTGAACCAGCAGTAACTGAAGAACCATCAGCAGCTTTTGTTCCTAAGCGACGACCTGCAGAATCACGACCATTAGATGACGAACCACCAGTTTTATGGTGAGAGAAGAATTGTAAATCCATTTTAAGCATATGCAATACACCTCCATACTTGTTTAAGTTTATTTAATTTGTACATAATCATTATATTGACTAGCAACATCACTAATACCGTTTTTAAAACTTTTTAACAAAGCCTGTGCAATAACATTAGTTAAATCTTCTTCTCGAAGTGTGATTGCAAGATAACCACCATTCTTACTATCTTGATCAACTAATGGAATAATGTTAGCGACTTGTGATAATCCATTAACTGTTGTAATCGACAAAGCGGAAACAGCTGCACAAACGATATCATGTCCATAATCACCGGAATCAGCATGACCAGACAATTCAAATCCAGTCATAGTCTGATTTTTATAATCAAATTTAGCTTTAATCATAATAACTATGCATTAATCTTTTCAATTTTTACCTTAGTATATGGTTGGCGATGTCCTTTTTTAGAACGAGCACCCTTTTTAGGCTTGTATCTAAAAATAGTAATCTTTTTGTTTTTACCTTGTTTTTCAACGGAACCTTCAACTGAAGCTCCATCAATTAAAGGAGTTCCAACTTTAGGAGTGTCGCCACCAACAAAAACAACTTGATCAAATGTTACTTTGTCACCTTGGTCTCCATCTAATTTTTCAACGAAAATTGATTCACCTTCAGTAACTTTGTATTGTTTGCCACCTGTTTCAATAATTGCGTACATTTCAATGCACCTCCTCTTAATATATGCTTAGACTCGCCAGAGATAAGTGTCTTTTAAGAACTTATAACTTACACTGTGCGGTTGTAGCTGTGGAAGTCCACAAGTACAACAATAAAAGTATATCTAATAAAACTGTATAAGTCAAATAAAAAAGAAACCTTCTTAAAAATTAAAAAGGTTTCTTTTTTCAATGTCGCAGGAGCGATTCGAACGCTCGACCTACGGTTTAGAAGACCGTTGCTCTATCCAGCTGGGCTACTGCGACATAACCAATGCAACATTTATAATTATATTTAATTTTGATTAATAAGTCAATAACAAATTAAAATATATTTTAATTCAAAGTTTGATTTAATTCTTCTTGAATTTTATTAAAAAATTCATTACTAATTTCGCTAGTTTTAAAACCTAAATCAACAATTCCCCATTTTAAAAATAACGTCCAAGCATGTTTTAAATAAGTTTTATTTTTTTCATAGTAACTTTTTAAAAGCATATTTTTCAAAGATAAATAAAGAATCATAATTTGATTATCTTTTTTTAATGCTGATAATTTATTAAAAAATTCATCAGGAACATCCAAAGTATCACTCCAGTTTAATAAATTAGCTAATAGTAAAAAGTCTTGTAATACTAGTAAATAGTGGTCTAACTTTTCTTGATGATCACTTTGAGATACAGTTTTTAACTCAATTACATCCAATCCAGTAATTTTAGCTAAATCACTCAAATGGATATCTAACGCCACTAAGGCACTAGTTATATGTTTATTGGATTGCCAAATATTTTGCTTTTTTGCGTCAATTTGACGATATAAATTAATTGCTTTAGAACTCATTTCAGGTAAATTCATTTTTTCTCCAGTCTTGTACTAATTTATTAATATTATTTATTTCTTCAGGATGCTCCACTAAGTTAAACCAATTAACCTTCATTTTGTTTCTAAACCAAGTTAGTTGGCGTTTCGCATAATGACGTGAATCCAACTTTATTTGTTCAATAGTTTGATCTAAATTACATTCTCCAGAAAAATAGTCATTAAACTCGCGATAACCAATCGCCTTGCTAGCAGGATTATTGATCCCACCATGAGAATATAACCAATCATTTTCTTCTAATAATCCACTTTTTACCATTTTATCAACTCTTAAATTAATTCGCTTATATAGTAATTTTCGATCACAATTTAAGCCGATTAACAAAGCATCATATTGCAAATCTCCATTTTCTTGTTCAGAAAATTTTTTGCCAGTCGTTTGATAAACTTCTAAAGCTCTAATCACTCGACGTGAATTCTCTGGTGATATTTTTTCAGCCGACTTATAATCTATTCTCTTTAACTCATTCCACAAATTAACTTTTCCAACTTCAGTTAATTTTTTTTCTAAATCATTTTTGATTTTATGGTTTGAACTGTTTTTTCCTCCCAGATTAAGCCCATTAATCAGTGCCTGAATATAGTAGCCTGTTCCCCCTGCTATTATAGGCAAATGACCAGCTGCAGTAATAGAATTTATTAGAGGTTTAGCATCTTTTACAAATTCAGAAACTCCATACTGTTGATTTACATCTATAACATTAATTAAATAATGTTTAATTCCTTCACGTTCAGAGCTTAAAACTTTTGCGGTACCAATGTCAAGATTTCGATAAACCTGCATTGAATCACCAGAAATTATTTCCCCATTAAATTTTTGTGCTAACTTAATTGCTAAATTACTTTTACCTACCGCTGTTGGTCCAACAACTACTAAAATTTTTTTCATTCATTAATTTCCTAACTGAATATAAGTTTTGTTACTGGATATATTAACTTAAATAAAGCATAATAGACAAGTAATAACAAAGGAGGCTAATTATGCACAAATTTGGAAAAGGTTTCGCAACTGGAGTTGCAACAATGATTGGAATTACAGCTGGTGTTTTATTATCTTTTAAGAAAGCTGTCGTTGAACCAATTGAATCACAAGAACAAAAGGCTGACGAAAACCGTAAAAAATCAATGAGAAAATCTGGATCATCACATTTAGGTTAATTAAGTAAAAAAATAAGAACTCAAATGAGTTCTTATTTTTTTTACTCTTTTTTAACTTTACCATCCCATTTTTGATAACCTTCATCTAAAATTGAAATGTTTTTAAATCCATGTTTATGAAGCAATTTAGCAGCTCTCATACTAAGAGCTTTATTTTGATCATATAAATAAACTGGTAAGTCAGGTCTCAAATCTGTATAAAAGCTTTTAAATGTCGAATATGGCATATTTCTAGCTCCAAGAATATGACCATCTTTAAAATTATTTGATTCTCTTAAATCAACAATTTGAGCCTTTCGCATTCCATTTTTAAATTCAGGCTCAGAAAGAAATTTAACATATTTTTTTGCTAGGAAAATATTATAGTATCGAATAATCGACCAAATACCAACTAAAACTGCAATTATCACTAAAGAAAGTGTAATTGATTCTAACAAACTGGTTCCAATAACCACTTATATCCACTCCAATTATATTGTTTTATCTAAATTGTAATGCCATAGAAGCAGCACCAATAACACCAGCATCATTACCTAATTCAGCAAGTTTGATTTTAGTTGAATCTCGAACTGAAGTAAAAGCATTTTGTTGGAAATATTTAGTTGTAGGTTGTAATAATGTGTTTCCAGCGTTTGATACACCGCCACCAATAATGATGCTAGCCGGATTAAGAGTATTACCAATATCAGATAATGCGAGACCTAGATAAAAACAAACCTTATCAACCACTTGGTTAGCCAAAATATCACCATTATCAGCTAAGTAAAAGATTAACTTTGAAGTAATCTTTTCATCAGTCTGTTCTAATTCAGCTAATCTTGAAGTACCGTTAAAATCCTTTGCCATATCTCCAGCAACTCGGACGATTCCCGTAGCAGAAGCATATGTTTCAAGACACCCTTTTTTACCACATGTACATAAATATCCATTTGGTTGTACAGCAATATGGCCGATTTCACCGGCTCCACCATTAACACCATGCAATAATTTACCGTTAGCGATAACGCCGCCTCCAACACCAGTACCTAAGGTAACAAATACAACATCGTCTTCACTACTACCAGCGCCTTTCCAATATTCACCTAATGAAGCAACATTAGCATCATTATCAATTTCAAAAGGCAGCCCTAAACCTTCTTGGATTTTTTCACGAATTGGTTGTACTGTCTTCCAACCTAAATTATAAGCCTCTGTAACAGTTCCATTTTCTCTATTAACAGCACCAGGAGTCCCCATGCCGATTCCAATAAAATCACTTGTTGTTTTTCCTGAATCTTCAATGTGTTTGCTAATTGATTTAACAATGTTTTCAACAATATGACCTCCATTATCACTAATATCAGTCAAAATTCTCCATTTATCTAAAACTTCTCCTTCTTCGTTTAAAAAAGCCATCTTAGTTGTTGTTCCACCTAAATCAATTCCAATTAAATTTTTTGACATACTAAAGACCTCCAGTTTCATTATTTTCTTTTAACTTATTTTCTTCAATTCGATGTTCTCGGGTTAACACTAGTTTAGCAGCTAAAAATTCTTTGTCTGAAACTAACTGAGCTTCTCTAAGATGATCAAGCTCTAATGCCATCACTTCTATGTCCCAAATACGTTTGCCAATATAGACATAAATCCCGAATTTTTTTAACAGCTTTTGTACATCATATAATGTTTCCATAAGTATTATCACCCTGAGTCATTTTACTCATCTGTGTTAACGGACTATGCCAATATAACACAAGATAATTATACCAATAATTAAAGCGTTTGCATAAAGAAAACTACATTTTTTGTTTAAATTATTAAATCCTTTGATTCCAACTACGAAACTTATCATAAATCCACCTATTAAGCCACCAATGTGACCATATATATTAATTCCCGGCGAAAAAATATCAAAAATCAAATTAATTATTATTAATAATAAAAAAGTTTTAGCAGTTTGAGTAATAAATTCATTATTTTTCATTACACAAGCTAACATTAAAAATGAACCAAACAATCCAAACAAAGAAGTGCTACTTCCAGCAGACAAACTATTTTCAAACGCAAAACTCATTAAATTTCCAAAAAATCCAGAAACCATAAAAATAATTAGATAACGGATATGTCCAAAAATATTTTCTAAAATCTTACCTACAAAATAAATTGAAATTCCATCAATGATTAAATGTTGATATCCAATATGAACAAAAATTGGAGTTATCAATCTCCACCATTCACCTTGCTGAATTAAAATATTTGATTCAGCACCGAATCTCAATAAAACACTTGGATTAGTAGATCCTCCCGAAAATGTCATAAAAATGAAATTAATAACCATAATTGCTAATAATAGCCAAGTTACTATTGGATATTTTGAATATTGTTTTATTAACTTTTTAAACACAATCATTCTCCCACCAATATTTTTTGCACAGGAATATCAAATTTTTCTGAATTCCATTGCATATCATCAAAAATCTGCTCTTTTTGTACTAAAGAGATAGTGTTTCCAAAATAGTTTTGTAGATAACAATCAAAATATCCCCCACCATATCCAACTCGCTGCCCCGTTGTAATACAAAAAGCAACTCCAGGAATAAACATTAAATCAATCTTATCCTTAGTTATTTCAGTTCCATTAATTGGTTCCCAAATTCCAAATTTAGATTTTTTTAATTTAGTCTTAGTGGTCAGTCTATAAAAAATCATCTTTTTATTTTTGAAAGTTTTTGGAATTACAATTAGCTTTCCTTCGGATAAAGCTTTGAAAATCAGAGGATAAGTTGGGATTTCATTCTCGGTATTAAGAGTTAGAGCTATCACTTTAGCATTTTCCCACTCTGATGTATCAAAAACATTTTGATACATCTTTAAAAACATTGAAGGAGTAATTTTTTTATTTTTTAATTTCTCTAAAACAATTCGTCTTAATTCATTTTTTGTCATCAATACCTTCAATTCCAATAAAAAAAGATTCTGGGCAATAGCCCAAAATCTTATTTTGTTTCACGGTGTAATGTAACTTTTCTTTCACGAGGGCAATATTTATCTAATTCTAAACGATCGGGATTATTACGACGATTTTTAGAAGTTAAGTAATTGCGCTCGTGACATTCAGTACATTCTAAAGTAATGTGTACACGCATGTTAAATACCTCCAAACAATTTCTTTTTAACATCAACTATAACAAGTATCAGTTTAACATCTTTTGGAAATAAATTCTACAAATTAACTAAATAAATGTTAAGTATTTATACTTGACGCTATTTATCTGGTTTATTTTGAACATCTTTCCAATATGCTTTATAAATATTTTTAGCTAAATCCATATTATTGCTTTCAGCATCAGTTGGAAGGTTTGGCATTGCAAGTGCAACAACTACTTGAGGATGGGTTGATGGTGCATATGAAGCTAAACTCAATGTAACGGTGGGCTTCCCATTATAAAATGTTTGGGCTGTTCCCGTTTTCGCCGATATTTCTGGTGAAATATCTGCTAGTGCTCCACCAGTCTTGTACTTATTATTCCCGTGGACTACTTTATATAATCCATCTTTAACAACATTACGTTCATCTTCTGTCATTGGAATCTCATTTAAAGCTTTTGGCATGATAGTTTCTTTAACAGCACCTAATTTTCCAGTTTTGCTATTCGTGCCACGAATATTTTGAACAACATGAGGTTTAAGACGATATCCGCCATTTGCAATGGTTGACATGTATTGAGCAACTTGCATAGTAGTATACCCATCATAGTTTCCATATGATTCATCAAGTGCTTTACCAATGTTTGCAAATCCACCTGGTCCTTTAATACCAGCTGATTCTCCTGGCAAATCAATCCCAGTTTTTATCCCCAGCCCAAATTGATTGAAATATCCACGTTCAATATCAAAGATATTTGGGTTCATATTTAATTGGCCACCAGGAACATATTTAAAGTTTGCTTCTTTCATGGCTAATTGCATCATATAAGAATTAGATGAAACTTCCAAGGCGTCAGAAGCAGTAACCGGCATGTTTGCATTACCGGTCTTATTGAACCATGAACTTTTTGATGATCCACCATTTTTAATAGGTTCATCGGTTAATGTACTGTTAGTAGGAGTGATAACGTGGTCCATCAAAGCACCTGAAACAGTGGCTCCTTTAACTACTGATCCCATAGTAATAGCATTGTTGATATTTCCAATATCATTTTGAGTAACTTTATTAGTCTTAGGATCACGATTAACTCCGGCCATCCCAATTACTGCACCAGTATTTGGATTCATAGCTACTGCATAAGTTCCAGTAGCATTACCACCAGGTTGAGCATCTTTAACTAATTTTTGAAGATCCTTTTGAAACTTAGCATTGATAGTTAATTGCAAATTGTCACCACGTTGTCCGGGATATTTTTTGACTTGCTTAACAATCTGATTATTACTATTCAATTTAACATCAGTCTGAGATTTGGAGCCTTTCAATATTGGCTCATATTCTTCTTCTAGGTTACTTTGCCCAACCGATTCGTTTTGCGAATATCCTTGAGAAAGTAATTGATTAACCCGATCTTCTGGCAAACCAACTTTATTTGATGAAACTGTTCCAGTAATTGATTGGAATCCATTACCATCAGGATAGCTTCGCTTCCAGCTAGTTCCAACTTGAACACCAGGCATTTCACTTTGATGTTCTCCAACTTCTGCAACTTCTTTATTAGAAACCCCACTATATTTAATATAAGTAGTGGATAATTGATAAGCACCACTCATTTCAGTATAAATAATAGCAGCATTTTTCATTGAAGGTGTAACTTCAGCTACAGAACCTTCTTTAAACTTTTTGATTTCAGCTGCTTGTAAAGCATCCGGAGATAAATTAGCAGCATTCGGTATCGATTTTGCAATCTGTTTTCTATTATTCGCATTTGCTAAATAATATTCAGCAATTTGTTTTTTAGTTAGTTTTTTTGTCGGAACTTTAATAAAACTACCTAATTTGGTTGCATTTTGATACATTTCATCAGAAGTTACTCCTGGGCCTTTCGTATATATAATGGCACGTTCTGATTTATTTCCTGCAATTTGTTTACCAGTTGAATCATAAATCATTCCCCGTTGTACATTTCCATATACAGTAGAATTATTACTTTGATTAACATTTGATTTAAAATAATTGCCTTGAATAATTTGTAAATCAGCTAACTTCCAGATTAAAACAGCAAATAATATTCCAACAATTATAAAAATTAAATTTAAACGAAAAGGAATTTTACTTGTTCCGTTTTCTTGACTATTTGCTCGTGTTCTTTTTTTGAAAAATTTACCAAAGAAACTCCCCACAACAGTTACCCCTTAATAATAATTAAATTAAAACTTATAGTTTTAATCACTATGAAACTAAATTTTACAGTTATGTCCATTATTACATTATACGCTTAAGACCACAATATTGAGCTCCAGAAAAAATTAATTTTAATAAAAAGTTGAATTTTATTGAGAATATTCAATAAAATTCAACTTATAATTATTCAACTGAGATAATCTTTACATGCATTACGCCATCAGGAATTGCAATATCTACTTCTTCACCAATTTTATGTCCTAATAATCCTTTAGCAATGGGAGAATCATTAGAAACCTTGCCACCAAGCGGGTCGGCTTCGGCTGCACCAACAATTTGATAAACCTCAGGCTCTCCGTCTGGTAGTTCCTTAAATTGGACAGTTTTACCAACACTAACCTCGTCAGAAGCTGTTTCCTCTTCATCTACAACTTGGGCAAACTGAAGCATATGTTCAACTGTATTGATTCTACTTTCTAATAAAGCTTGTTCATTTTTTGCCGATTTATACTCGGAATTTTCTGATAAATCACCATAACTTCTTGCAATCTTAATTTGTTCAATTACGTGAGGACGCTGATTAGTCTTTAAATCTTCAAGTTCTTCCTCTAATTTATCCTTCCCGTCTTGAGTCATTGGATATACTTTTTCTTCTGCCATTTCTACACCTCAATTATTTTATTCAAAATAGAATTTATCATGAAAAATTGCCATTATCAAATAAAACGTTTAATAATTGACAACTGGATTATTGTCGTCAGTTCCAAAAATAGCTTTAACCTTGGTAGCTAACAAATCAATTGCAACAGCATTTTCGCCTCCACGAGGAATGATAATATCTGCATAACGTTTAGTCGGTTCTACAAATTGATGATACATTGGTTTGACGGTTGCCAAGTATTGTTGAATAACGGAATCCAAACTTCTTCCGCGTTCTTTTGTATCACGTTGAATTCTACGAATTAAACGAATGTCATCATCAGTATCAACAAAAACTTTAATATCCATCAAATTCCGAAGCCGTTCATCATTTAAAGTTAAAATTCCTTCTAAAATAATAACATCCGTCGGCTCCTGCTTTTCAGTTCGTTTACTTCTAGTAAAAGTAGTGTAGTCGTAAACAGGTTTTTCAATTGTTTTATACGCAAGCAAATCATTCAAATGATCTACTAATAAATCATTATCAAATGCATTAGGATGGTCATAATTTACTTTTTTCCTTTGTTCCATCGTCATATTAGTTTGATCATTATAATATGAATCCTGTTGGATAATACTAATTGAATGACCTAAAAGACGTTGTAAAATTGCTTTACTGACTGTTGTTTTACCACTACTAGAACCGCCTGTTACACCAATAATAACGGGATGCTTATTTTTAGTTGTCATTGTCTCCTCCATCCGTGCCAAAAAAATAGTATTATCTAATTTCAACTTTGAGTTCATCTTGTAAATATTTTTCAATTTTTTTAACTGATTTATTTACTACATCATCTTTCAAGGTATCATTAGGATTTTCAAATGTTAATGAGTATGCTAAAGATTTTTTCCCATTTGGAACATGGTCCCCATCATATACATCAAATAAAGTAATGTCTTTCAAAAAGGCACCACCACGACGTTTAATAATTGTATAGATTTGCTCATTTGTAACTTGCTGATCAATTAACATTGCAATATCACGTTTAATACTAGGATATGAACTTACAACTTGATATTGTTGACCCGTTTTATCTGCATTAATTAATTTATCTAAGTCAATCTCAAAAACGTATGTTTGTTTAATTTTAAATTGATTGGCAATTGTAGGATGTACTTGACCCACGAACCCAATTATTTCATCGCCTAGTTTAATCAATGCTGTTCTTCCAGGATGCATTTCCTTTATTTCATCACTTGAAACAAAAGTAATTGAATCTTTTAAAGACAAAGTTTCTAAATATTTGGCTACAATCCCTTTTATTTCAAAGAAATCTACTGGTTTAGATTTTTCATTCCAAGTTGATGGAACTAACGATCCAGAAATAGCTCCTGCAATGTGTTCAATTTCAGTTGGACGAACTTCATCGTTATTTTTGAAAAAGACTCTACCTTGTTCATAAAAAGGAACATCAACCACTCCACGAGCTTGATTATATGCAACATCATCTAACAATCCAGAAATCAAGTTCATGCGTAAAACAGAATGATCATTAGTCATAGGCCATTGTAAACTGGTTTCCTTACTTGAATTAAGCATGAACATTTTAGCTTTATCTGCATTAGTTAACGAATAAGAAATTGCGTGATTCAATCCCATTCCCTGGAGCGTTTGACGGGATTTTTTAATTAATTTTTGTTTAACAGTTAATCCACCCTCGGTGGTGGTAGTAATTGGAAGGGTGCTTGGAATGTTGTCATAACCATAAATTCTGGCAACTTCTTCGTATAAGTCAGCATCAATTTTGATATCCCAACATCTAGTTGGAATTGTTACTAATAATTTGTCATCCTGTTTTTCAATTCCAAATCCAAGTCGTTTAAAAATTGAAATAACTTCCGCTTCACTTAGAGAAGTTCCTAACACATGATTAATTTTTGCGACTGTGATTTCAATATTAACGGGATTTATTGTTTCCATGCTACCAGTAACCACATCTTTACTAGCGATTGCTTCAGTATTTTTTTGAATCATACCAGCAGCGTAGTTAAGTGCATTTTCTACATTTCCCTTATCAACTCCACGTTCAAACCTTTGGGAAGCATCCGTATGCAAGAGTTCTTTTTGAGCCATCTTACGGGTTAAAACTGAATCAAAAACTCCAGCTTCGATGACAATATTTTTTGTTTTTGCAGACACACTGCTTTGCAATCCACCCATCAACCCAGCAAGTGCGACCGGCTTTTCTTCATCAGCAATAACAATATCTACATCATCTAATTCACGTTCTTTATCATCCAAAGTAGTTATTTTTTCACCATTTTTAGCTTTACGAACTTCTAAATGATGATTAGTTATTTGATCCAAATCATAAGCATGTAATGGCTGACCCAATTTCATCATGACAAAATTAGTTATATCAACTACATTATTTATTGGTTTAATTCCTAAATTCCATAGTTTAATTTGGAGCCATAAAGGACTTGGTTTTACGTCAACATTTTTAACAACCTTAAGCTGATAAATAGGAGCCAAAGAATCATTTACTGTTGCTTTTATACTATCGGCACTAAAATCATCGCCTTTAGATGGTTCAACAGTTTCTTCAAAATCTACTTTTTGATTCAAAACTGCTCCTAAATCATAAACTGCTCCTCTAAGACTTAACATGTCGCCACGGTTAGGCGTCACGTCTAAATCAATCAATGAATCGTTCATACCTAAATATGAATAAATCTCATCTCCAACTTTAGCATCATCAGGGAGAAAATAGATTCCATCCTTCCATTCATCAGGAACAATTTCTTTAGGAAAACCAATTTCATCTAAGGCACATAACATACCGTTTGATTGAACCCCACGCATTTTGGCTTTTTTGATTTTTATATTTCCACCAATACGAGCACCAGGTAACGCGACTATTACCTTTTTGCCCACTTCAACATTAGGTGCTCCACAAACTATTTGTTGTGGTTCATCATTTCCGACATCAACTTGACAAATATTTAAATGCTCTGCATCGGGATGTTTTTTAATCGATAAGATTTTACCAACTATTAATTTTTTTAAACCATCGCTTCGTTTAAAAACAGAATCAACTTCTACTGAAGTTCTTTCAATTTTTTCTCCCAAATCTTTAGGAGAAAGATTTATTTTTAAATAATCACTTAGCCAATCATAAGATAATAACAATTTTATTCCTCCCTATTAATCAAATTGAGTTAAAAATCTTAAATCATTAAGATAGAAATCACGAATATCATTAACTCCGTATTTCAACATTGCAAAGCGATCTGGACCTACCCCAAAAGCAAAACCACCATATTCTTGACTATCAACCCCTGCCATTTTCAAAACATTGGGATGAACCATACCTGCTCCTAATACTTCAATCCAACCGGATCCTTTGCAAACCTCGCAACCTTTTCCTCCACAGTTCATGCAAGTTACATCTGCTTCTACTGAGGGTTCGGTAAAGGGAAAATAACTAGGACGAACGCGAACTTTAAATTTATCACCAAATAATTTATGAGACATTACTTCTAAAGTTCCCTTTAAATCAGACATCGTAATGTGTTTATCAATCACAATCCCTTCAACTTGGTGAAATTGGTGTGAATGGGTAGGATCATCTGTATCTCTTCTAAAAACAACTCCAGGAGAAATCATTTTTAGTGGCCCTTTACTGAAATCATGATTTTGCAAAGCACGAGCCTGCATAGGCGACGTATGGGTACGCATTAAAATTTCCTTAGTGATATAAAAAGTGTCTTGCATATCACGAGCTGGATGGTTTTTAGGCAAATTCATCATTTCAAAATTATAGTGTTCTTCTTCAACTTCTGGACCACTTAATACTTGATATCCCATTCCAATATAAATGTCTTCAATTTCATCAATAATTTGTTGAATAACATGAGGATGACCCATCGGAATGTTATTTCCTGGCAAAGTAACATCAATTGTCTCAGACTCTAATTGTTTGTTTAGAATTTCTTTTTCAAGTTGCGTTTGTTTTTCATTAATAGCGGCCGTAAGTTCATCACGCACTTTATTAGCAAAACTTCCTACAGTTGGTCTTTCAGCTACCGATAATTGTGAAATTCCGCGTAGAGCTTTAGTAATAGGGCCTTTTTTACCTAAAAACTTAATTTTAATTTCATTTAACATCTTAATATCTGACGCAGATGTTACCTCTTGTAATCCAGTTTGTTTAATTGTTTCTAACTCTTCTTTTAAACTCATAATTACCTTCCTTTTTCCAAAAAAAAAGCCCTCCCTTAATGTAGGGACGAAGCTTCGCGTTACCACCCAAATTCACACTAAAAAGTGTGCACTCTTAAATGGATAACGATCATTAATCGGACATTTTTAATTAATTATTTATGCCTACTTTCAAAAGCGAATTCAGCTCTAATGATTAGTTCCAGCATTTCTAATCTCTCTGTTCTTATATTCATAGCCTACTACTTCTTTTGTCCACGTAGTTATTAAAACTATAAAACAAACATTTATAATGGTCAAGATTATTTGTTACCATCGCACCACTCGTCGGCCCAATTATGTACATCTGTCATAATTGGCTTTAACCCACGGCCTTTTTCAGTTAGTTCATATTTAATTATAGCTGAGTCTGGTGAGGTTTTTCGTACAACAATTTTTAATTTTTGTAATTCTTTCAATCTAGCTGTTAATACTCGATCACTACATGTTTCAATTTTTTTTGCAATTTCACCAAAACGTAAAGAATTTCCAATCAACAATGATTCAATAATCATGCCATTCCATTTTTTACCTAAAATACAAAAAGCTTCTTGAAACTTAGAACATAAACATTCTGTCTCATTATACTTGGAGGTTTGTCGTTTCATTATATCACCCCTTTAAATTATTACTTTTTTCATTTTTTGCTAACAATTTTTTAACTTTCGTCTCTAATGGAGCCATAAATTCATTAACCGCTGCATAATCATCAACTAATGAAACAATAACACTTTCCATATATTTCGGTCTTGCTAATGTTAAGCCCCACATGTGTTTCAATATTATATCTTCTTCTTTAGGCGTTAAATCAGTAATTTTTTTAGCATTTCGTAAAGCTACTCGTGGATGAATATATGCATGTGAACCAACCTCAAATTTAGTAGTTCTCCAGTCATAGTAAAACAAGTCATGTAATAATCCACCTCGAGCGGCGGCCCGATAATCTAAATGCATTTTTTTAGCAATTTTATAACTTTCATAGGATACATCTATACAGTGTTTTAAACGAGTAGAATGATGATGTTGCGTATAATTAGCTAATTCTTTTATTTCGTTTGATTCTAACAAATCAGAAACACATGCTATATATTCTGGATCATCTTTCCAATTTTGTTTTTTCAACTCTTTCACATCCATTCATGTAATTATTTCTTAATTCGAAACATAATTACTGCTGCTGCAATCGCTACATTTAACGATTCTGCTTTCCCTGTAATTGGAATATACAAATTTTTAGTAGTTTTATCCAACAATTCTTGCTTCATTCCATTCCCTTCATTTCCCATAACTAAAGCGAAATCATTAACAGGAGTAATGCTACGATAATTAACAGCTTCTGGATTCAATTCAGAACCATAAATCGGAAAGCCTTTAAAATTAAATAATTCCATCACTTTTAAAAGTGATTGTCTCACCACCTTTATGTGAAACTGACTTCCCTGCATTGAACGTAAAACTTTACTATTATAAGGACTAGCGGTTCCTTCACCAAAAACTACTCCACTAAATCCCGCTGCATCAGCAGTTCTTACCATAGTACCAATATTACCAGGATCCTGAACATCGTCTAACAATAACCAAGCTCCATGTAGATCATTATTTTCATCAAAACTAGAAGGAATAATCTTACAGACCGCAAAAATCCCTTGTGTTGTGGATGTATCACTTAATTCTTGAGCTACTTCGTCTGAAATTAAGGTTATTTTAAAATCATTAATATCGCTACCATGTTTTAAATATTGATCATCAGTTGTATAAATACTAATGATTTCGTCTTGAGGTAAATAATTAATTGCTTCTTGAACTAAATGCCAACTTTCAATCATATATTGACTATTTTTTTTACGTCCCTTATTAGTAGACAACTTTTTTAAATCTTTAATTATTTTGTTTTGTTTTGACGAAATTCGTTCCATTAGCAACTCCATTAGATTATTATATTATAAGTTAATACTACCACAATCAATTAAAATGAAAGTGATTTTCTACTATGAAAACAGTAATAATAACAGTAACTGGAAAAGTTCAAGGAGTGGGCTTTCGTTACACTACTTCGATGATTGCTGATTCGCTAAAATTAAATGGCACTGTCAAAAATTTAAAAAATGGAAAAGTTGAAATTTATGTCCAGGGATTAAATCAGCAAATCACAAAATTTATTGAGTACTTACGCAACTTCCCTAATCCTTATGCAAAAATTAATAAGATAAGTACTAAAATTATCAAAGATACAAAAAAATTCAATAACTTTCAAATTATCCAATAATAATTGAGGACATAATTGCGATAAACTATGCTTTAGTTTAGTATTAAGAATATGATTTTATAGTTAGGAGCTGTATAAATGAAAAAGATGAAAAAATATACACTATTAGGAGTCGTCGCATCTGCGGCTTTATTACTAACAGGGTGTGTTAGAACTGACTCACATGGTCATCCATACGGATTAGTATATAACTATCTTGCTGTTCCAGGACAGCATTTAATGGATTGGCTAGCAAAGTTTGTTGGTGGTTATGGTTGGTCTTTGATCGTAATTACAGTTGCTGTAAGGTGTATTTTACTACCCTTAATGATTAATCAACTAAAAAAATCAACTATTCAACAAGAAAAAATGAATTTAGTCAAGCCACAATTAACTAAATTACAAAAGTTGATGAAAAATGCGAAAAATCAAGAAGAACAAGTTGCACTTAACCAACAAATGATGAAATTATATCGTGATAATAACATCAGTATGACTGGTGGAATTGGATGTTTGCCAATGTTGATTCAACTCCCTATTTTTGCAGCTTTGTATGCTGCAATTAGGTATTCTCCAGAATTATCTCATACTGTTTTCATGGGAATTCAATTGGGACAAAAGAGTGTTTTGTTAGCTGTTCTTTCATTTGTAGTTTATGCCGTTCAAGGATATTTATCTGTAATTGGGATGCCAAAAGAACAACGAAAGCAAATGGGAATGATGATGTTAATCAGCCCTATCATGATTTTTTTTGTTTCTATGTCGTCTCCAGCTGGATTAGGAATTTACTTTTTCATTGGAGGAGTTTTTGCAATTTTACAACAATTAATTGTTAATTCATATCGACCAAGAATTATCAAAAAAATAAATGAAGAAGCAAAAAAGAATCCACCTAAAATAGTTATTCCTGACACATTGAACTCAATTGAAAATAATGTTGAAAAAGAAGAAAATAATCAAGCAAATAAACAATCTGAAAAAAATCGAAATCGAAATAAAAATCGTCAAAAACATCACAAAAAATAAATAATATTAAAAGGATGGGATTAGTTATCTAACTAATCCCATCCTTTTAAGTTAGTTTAAATATAATTAATTAACGATTATTGCTACTCATTCCAATTAGTTCAAGTAAAATTTCAAAAATATTAAGAATATCAAGATAAATACTTAAAGCACTCATAGCGCTAAACTTTTGTAATTGACTTTCTGAGGTAACAGAACTGGCATATTGTTTTACACTTTGAGTATCCCAAATAATGTAAAATGAAAAGATTACTAGCATTACAACATCAATAATAATATATAATGTTGGGATTCTTAATAACATTGCAACTAAACTAAGCACAATTGCTGCAAGCAATGCCCAAAATAGGTATACTCCCATTCCAAGAAAATTACGTTTCGTTTTGTTGGCATACAAAGTTAAACCACCAAACATCAATGCTGTACCCAAAAAAGCAAGTCCAATTGTTCTAACATCGTAGTAAATTAATACTGGACTCAAAGAAACTCCAAACAAAATTGTCATTAAGTAATAAATAGTATTGGTTGTTGAAGCACTCGTACTTTCATCGTTAACTGAATGACCAAGAGCAAACATTAGTCCTAATGCTACAACTAAAATTAATAATGAAGTTCCAATCCCCATTGACATAACAAATTTAGTCATAAAAGTAGACATAAATGCCATTACGATTCCAGTTATTAATAAACCAATGGCAACTTTTTGATAAGTCTTAGCAACTAATCTTTGCGCCATATCTTCAGTATTTCCGTAAATTTCTCCGTTCATACAAAAACTCCCTTTCTATATTTTTAACAATATGAATTGTACCACGTTTAACAACATAAATATAGAAATGAATGATAGCCAAATAACATTAAAAATCATTCATTATAAATATAAGTCAATCTAGTTAACAATTATATATAGTTAAGTAAATTTTTATTTTGGGATAGTTCATGTTTCTTACCATTAATACTAACGATTAAATTATCATCATTATTTATCTTAACTTTAAATCCGAGTTTATGTGCTTGAATATAACTTTGAATTAAATTTTTTGGTATTCCTGGGAATTTTTCTACTAACGTTTCTCTAGAAAAATCATTTTTATATTTAAGTCCTTGTTCAATTCCAAATTTTTCTAATGATCCATTACGAATAAATGGCATTAATTGCCCAGCAACTGTCCTCTTAGGATTTAAGATATCTGTACGTGCTGATTTTACTGTTTGTTCTAGTTGAGATTGTAAATTTTTTGGAGCATTTTTTACAATAGAATCTAATCGATTCAATAATTCTAGTGCTTTATTTTTTAAATCAACTGACAAATCATCATATGGATGTTGTAAGGCGGTATATTGATTATCATAATGTGCCTGATTTAATTCTGACTTATTCCAACTTTTATCAGTAATCAATTCATCAATGACCAATAAATGAACAAAATTCAATGATTGAAGTGTAACTCCATTGATTGAAAATGGATTATCATCAAAAATCCTAAATTCAACGTATTTTGCTCCTTTTTTAATTACATCTTCTATTTTATTAGTACCTTTCAAACGAACCGGACCATAAAACTCACTAGAACTACTTAACTTACCATCATTTACTGAATTAACTATATCATTAATAAAACCCTCTAAAGTTGCATAAGAAACACGAACATCTGGAAAATTAGTATAACCATATTCACTAGCACGAATCGAGCGAAAGGGTTCCTTTTGGCGAATATTTTGAGGAATAGTATCATTTAAGTTCTCACTAACTGGCGTTGCACCAAATAAATAAGTTAAAAGCCAACGATATCCAACAATTTGTTGACCAATTTTAAACAATAGTTCATTTTTCGCTTTTTTTATTGATTTAATTTGATGCTTTTTTTGAAAATTATCAACTATCTTTTCATTTGGGGAATAATTGACATGAACGCCCGCAATTAACTGTCTATATGGACCATATTTATGCATTAAATTGTCTAGATATGCTTGATACCAAGGACGATTTTTGGATGTAGTTTTTAAAAATATTAAATCTGTCGATGTTAGTTTGGGTGGCATTGATAATGGCCAAATAATTTCGTTTTTCTGTAAATCATTTTGTAAAATAGATTGTAATGAATGTAAATGATTAATAACTTTTTCATTCGTTGGCTGCGGTGCGGTTACTAATTCTTCCATACATTCAGTAAAGTCATTTTGAAAATATGGTTGACTGCGACGGTTTCCTAAATCTTTAGGATGTTTATAACGGGATAAACTATTAATTTTTAAATCAAAGCGATTACCTTCAATTTCGATTCCCATTAATCCTGTAAATAATGAATGATATATATCAGAGTTCATTTTAATTGCACCACCTTATTTTTAATTAAGTGTAATTACTAGTTAAACATTAGTCAATCCATTAGTAAAAAAATATATAAAAAAAGAACTTCGAAAACCCATGGTGTTTTCGAAGTTCTTTAATTTAATTAGTTACTTTTTTTAGCAACTACTTCTTTACCATCGTAATATCCACAACTAGGACATACGTAGTGTGATTTGCGGAGTTCACCACAATTAGGACATGGACTCATGCCAGGAACTGACAATTTAATGTGTCCACGACGATTATCTCTTCTTGATTTAGAAGTTTTTCTCTTTGGTACAGCCATTATTAATAACCTCCCTTTACTTAATTTCCACTAGTGAATTATTAAGTTTCGTCATTATCAGAAGAATAAAAATTCTTCAAACTTGCGAAACGTGGATCAACTTTTTTAGCATTCTCCTTTTGATGGTCAAAATCATCTTCAGAAATAACATTCCAGTCATTTCCAGATGGCATTTGTTTTCCATTCTTTTCATCTGGAGAAAGAACTTGCATTGGAATTTGGACAATCACATTGTCCACAACAGCCTTATCAAAATCAATCATTCCAGATTCATCAATTAACAAAGCCACCACCTCTTCATCGTAACGATTTAAAGCAGCTTTTGTATTTACATAAACTTCATTAACATGAAAATCTAGCGGCATATTAACTGGCACTAACGATCTTGAAGATGGAACAGTAATACTTCCCTTAATGTCTGCATCAATAACTACATCGCTCTCATCGGCAATAATTGAAACTGAAACATTAAATGGGGTTGCATCTAAAATTTCATCTGGATATCGTTCTTTTAAAGTCTGTTTTAAATCAAGGACTGCAGATTCCTCGTAAGGTTTGTCTTTATATCCTTGTAAATTTTCAAAGGACCATTTCATAAAATAACCTCCAATGCAACAGTTTCAATTATACTTAGAAAAAAATTCAATGTCAAGGACTGCTCCTTGATAGCTATTCATTCTACTATTATTGAATGTTGTAACAAATCTTGTTGCTTTCCATTAACCATACCTGTTAAAATGCCAGCTTTGCCCTCTAAATAAAGTTGGTTTTCAAAAACATTTTTATCTATTTTTGAAATAATTGGAACCGGACATTCATGTTTAATTTGCTTTAAATATTGCCGTCCAATTTGATTTGTTCCTAAAATTCTAAGACAACTACCACATTCATTTATATTTTGGGTTGTCATTTTAAATAAAACATAAACGCATAGTCTTTGAATTCTAGTATAGGTATATCTTTTACTTTTAACTGCATTAACAAATTCAGTAAAAGTGTTAGCATTAATTACCATTTTCTTGAAACGATATTCTAGCCCATCAGTCATTTGATAAATTTTTTTTAAATCAGATAATGAAATTTGGGTAATTTCATATTTTAAATATGGCCAAAAATTATCCCAAAATAATGGCTTTAAATTATTAGGATTAATAGATGATTGGGGAAGATAATTTAAATAATCAATTTGTTGATTTTTAATTGCCAATCTAATCGATTTTCCGCTTGAAATTTGCTTTAACAAATATTCATCACTATGATTACTTTCTTTTCGATCAATTGGAACTAATTCTAAATTAGAATTAAATTTTTGAGCTGCTTGAGCATACCAAAATCCTAACGTATCATTAGGGTTATTAATTTTCAATCCTAAATTTTCTCGAAGATATTGACTAAACATTTCGGGATACGTTTTTCGATAGTCTTTGGCAAAAGATAACTCAAAATTTAAATCAGTATTTTTAAATTGATTAAAATCCCAATCAGCATGTTCACTTCCAAAAGATAAAAACGAACATTGTAGATAGTTAATTAATTTAACCGCTTGAGTAGCAAAGATACTAGCTGGTTGTACTGCAGCTTGAATTGGTAATTCTACTACTAAGTCAACCCCATTATCCAATGCCATTTGTGTACGTGCCCATTTATCAAAAATTGCAGGTTCCCCCCGTTGGGTCCAATTACTGCTCATTACAACTACTACTAGATCAGCATTAGTTTTTTCTCTCGCGGTCTGCAGTTGAAATAAATGTCCGTTATGAAATGGATCATATTCAGCAATAATTCCTACTGCTTTTAATTTTTCCATTATGCTTTCTCACAAACAAAAAACCAACGAGTAGTTTCATCATCAATTTTTTGCTCCCCAAAATCACTTGTCACTTTAATATTTTTAAATCCTGCTAATTTTAAAGCATTTTTATATTCAGTTAATTCATAAGTTCGTTCTTTATGTGTTTCACTGTATTCATCATAAGCATTAATTTTTTCATTATATTCAAAAAATGATAAATCATGTTCAACAGAGTGACTTTGTTTTCCAACATACGTTGTCCACATAAAAGCATGATCTTGATCACGAAAATTATACATATATCCCGGATATTTAATATCAGTTTGATAAGGGGTAATTACATCAAACAAAAATTTACCCTCCTGCTTTAAATGCCCATGGACTTGACGAAACATCTCTTGTACTTCTTCAATATTATTTAGATAACAAATTGAGTCGTCAAAACACATAATATCATTAAAATTAGTTAAACCATTTAAATCTAACATATTAGCTTGAATCAATTCGGTATTCAAAAAATCATGTTCAGATAAATGCATTTGTGCAATTGTCAACATGTCATCAGATAAATCGACTCCTACTACTTGATAATTTGCTTGCTTTAAAAGAACAAGTAGACGCCCAGTTCCACAAGCTAAATCTAATAAGTAATCATCTTTGTTAACATTATTAGCAACAAAAGAAAACCAACGATTATATAATTGATTATCAAATAACTCATCGTAAAATGTTGCAAACTTACTGTAAATCATTTTTAATCCTCAGCTATCCAATCAGATATGTCCTCAACTGTTGCGTCTGCCCATAATTTTTCTAAGTTATAAAATTCACGTGTTTCTGAGGTAAAGACATGAACGATTACATCTCCCAAATCAATCAGAATCCATTTAGCATTATCTTTTCCTTCTAAATGAATAATTTTTACATGATTTTCATTTAAATGGTCAATAATATTATTAGAAATTGCTTTAACTTGTCGATCAGAACTAGCGTCCATAATAACAAAATATCTTCCCATAACACTGAGTTTCTCAATATTGAGAACTTCAATATCATGTGCTCTTCTTTCATCAGCAGCCTTAACTATTATTTGCAAAATTTCTTGATTATTCATAAATTCTCCTATCTAATTCCTGCTACAATCGAATTATAAGCAACAACTGCAGCCGGATAAATTGCTTTTCCTTTTTTAATTAGAAAATCCATTGTATTTTGGTTTTGGTATACTACGCCTTTCCATAAATCATCGTGCGTCAAACGACGTGCTTCATCAACTCCAGCAAAATTCCGATTAGGTTCAATATAATCCGCCATGTATACAATTTGAGTACAAATATCCATATAAGGAGCAGCAATTGTATGATATTTAATCGCGTCTAAAATTCGAATGTCATTAATACCCAGTTCATGTTGCACAAATAAATAACCGACATATCCATGCCAAATTGATTTCCCGTAATTTAACAAGTTAGGGTCTAAATGATATTCATAAATAGCTTTTTCAAAATCGTTTGAGGAACGTTGTTTAGCATAATCATGAACCAATCCTGCTAACCCAGCTACAGTTTCATCAAAGTTATTTTCTTTAGCTAAATCGATTGCAACCTGCTCAACTCTTAAACAATGTTCAAACCGATCATTTTTTAAAACTTTTTTCATTTTTGCAATAATTTCTTCTCTACTATACGATGAATATTTTTGATAATCTAATTTATTTTCATTCATAAAGATGATGCTCCTTAATATAAGTTAAAACTTTATCTGGAACTAAATATCTAATGTTTTTATGATTTTTAATACTATTTCGTATGAATGTAGATGAAATAGCAATGGTTGGTACTGTAATCCATTTCACTGGATATTTTGAAGTATAAGGATTGCCTTGACGATTAACTCCAACAAATGTAACTAATGAAAGTAAATCATTAATTCGATACCATTTTGGCAAGTACGATACCATATCTCCACCAATAATAAAATAATATTCATTCATCGGATGTGAGTGTGTTAGTTTGATCATCGTATCATAACTATAACTTTTTCCACCACGCTCTATTTCATTCATTTCAATCTCAAATTGCGGATTATTTTCAATGGCTAAATTAATCATATTAACTCGATCTTTTGCAGCAATTGCTGTTTTAGCATCAATATGTGGCGGAATAAAATCGGGCATAAAATATACTTTATCTAGTTGTAATTGTGCTAACGCTTGCTCGCCAATCACAAGATGGCCTATATGAATTGGATTAAATGTACCGCCTAATATACCTATTTTTTTATGTTTCATTTGATACTCCTACAAGTTAAAAACCCCATTGGAAATATCACGATGAGCAGGATTATTTGATTGATTAAATAATAAAACAGTTTTTCCAATTGTTTGAACTACTTGAATTTCACTATTATCTTCCACAAATTGTTTCACATCATCAACATCAACGTCCGCACTTTGCTGAATACTTATCTTCACCAACTCACGTTTATTTACTGCTTGAATAACTTCATTCAACCAAACCTCATTTAATCCATTTTTTCCAACCGAAAAAATTGGACGAAGATGATTGGCATTTGCTCGTAAAAATCTTTTTTGTTTTCCAGTTAATTTCATATATTCTCCTTTTAAAACATTGATTTACGAATTAAGACAGCTACACCTTTGGGAGCCCATCCTGCTATAATTGATCCTTTAGGAACAGTTATCCAACCTAATCCCTCAATTACTAAATCTGACGTGTCCGTTACTTTAAATTCATGTCGTTGTAATGGAATAACATTTTCTTTTCCAGTTGGTGGATTTAACAATTCTCCTGCATGTTTTTCAAAAAACTCATCAGCATTTTCCAACTTGGTTCTATGAATCATTAAATTATTATCAGCATAAACTACAAAACCTGCTTTTGGTCCTTTAATATAATCAAAACGACCCAATGCACCTAAAAATAATGTTTGTCCTTCATTAAGTTGATAAGAACGTGGCTTGATTGTTTTTTGTGGTGAAACATACTTTAAGTCTTTAGGAGATAAGTAATGTGCCATCTGACTTTCATGAATAATTCCTGGAGTATCAACCAAATAATGTCCATTGTCTAATGGAATTTTAATCATATCAAGCGTTGTTCCAGGAAATTTTGAAGTTGTAATTAATTGTTTTTCTCCAGAACTTTGATGAATGATTTGATTAATAAGGGTAGATTTACCAACATTGGTAACTCCAACTACATATACATCACGATTCTTTTCATACTTATTAATTGCATCTAATAAATTATCCACAGATTGATTAGTTTTAGCAGAAGCCAATTCAATATCAATTGGTTTAATTCCTGCCTTATTTACCATTTGTCGAAGCCAGTCTTTTACTTTTGTTCTTTTGAATGATGAGGGCAATAAATCAACTTTATTACCCACTACCATAATAGGATTATCTCCAACAAAACGTTGAATTCCCGGTATAATACTTCCATTAACATCAAAAATATCTACTACATATACAATCAATGAATCGGTTTTTCCAATTTTACTTAATAATTCCAAAAAATCATCATCAGAAATACTGACAGGTTGAATTTCATTATAATGACGTAATTTAAAACATCGCTGACAATATAACTCACCTGATTCTAAACCTTTTTCAACCGCAGATTGCGGTGTATATCCAGGTTCTTTAGGGTTAGTGGTTTGAATCTCTGCCCCACAACCAATACAATATAATGATTCATCGTTCGTCTCTTCATTAATAATTGCTTCATCATTTTTTTTCATTAATCAATATCCTCTTTCCATTTCAAGTCAGAATATTTATTTTGGAGCATTTTATAAACAATCGCTTCAAAATAGCGATTGATTTTAGTTGGTAACATATCACTAGATTTTAATGGTTTTACCCAAATACTAGCAATTCCACAATTATTTGCTGCCCAAATGTCAGTCATTAATTGATCCCCCACCATCACCACTTGATTTTTTTTAAGATGATAACTTTTTAAAGTTTTTTTGATTCCAATCCCAAGTGGTTTTAAAGCATGTGAAACAAATGGTAGTTGTAAATCTTTCACAGCAACTCTGACTCTTTTAGGATCATTATTAGATACGACAATGACTTTAATACCATAACTATGCAACTTATCAATCCATTTGATAACTTTTTCTGTGCCAGTAGCATTATTCCAAGGGATTAAAGTATTATCAAGATCCGTCAAAATTGTATTAATTCCGTGCTTCTTTAATTTTTCAGGTGAAATATGATAAATACTTTGTACCATCCACGTTGGCTTAAAAGATGATAACATAACAAACCTACTCTCTTCGCTAAATTTACTTACTTTATTTTAAAGCATTTGGATATGAATTGGGAAGATTCTAATAAAAAAACCTCCACCAACATAAAATGGTGAAAGTTTAAAATAAGATTTATTTTATTATAAAGCCTTTTTAGCTTGTTCAGCTAATGCAGCAAAAGCATCTGCATCATTAACAGCTAAATCAGCTAACATTTTACGATTCATATCGATATTAGCTTCTTTTAAACCATGCATAAGTTTGCTGTAACTAATATCATTAATTCTAGCTGCTGCATTAATTCTTGCAATCCAAATTTTTCTAAAATTACCTTTATTATTACGACGATCACGGAAAGCATATTCCTGTGACTTCATTACTTGATCTTTAGCTGTTTTAAAAAGACGATGTTTTCCACCGCGGTATCCTTTAGCTAATTTAAGAACACGTTTACGACGGTTACGTGTAGCAGTTCCACCTTTTACTCGTGGCATATTAAAATCCCCCTAAGATTAAATTATTTTCTTAATAGTTCAGTATAGGTCTTAACCCAAATTTTACTAAGCGTGTGTGTTCCACGTAAATGTCTACGTTGTTTCTTAGTTTTACCGTGGAATCTATGGTCAGTAAAGGCATGTGCACTTTTAAGTCCACCTTTAGAAGTTTTCTTAAATCTTTTAGCAACCGCACGATTTGATTTCATCTTTGGCATAACAATTTCCTCCTCATTAATTAGCTATTTAGAGCTAGTTTTTTCTTTTATTACTTGGTGCAAGCATTAAGAACATACTACGGCCATCCATTTTTGCTCTCTGAGTTACTGTTGCAATATCAGAAGTTGCATCAGCCATTCTATTAAGAACCTGACGTCCAATTTCTTTATGCGTAATGGCACGTCCTTTAAATCTAATTGAAACTCTAACTTTTTCACCTTTATTTAAAAATTTCTGTGCATTTTTAAGTTTAGTATTAAAGTCGTTAGTGTCAATTGTAGGACTTAAACGAATTTCTTTAAGACTAACAGTCTTTTGCTTTTTACGAGCTTCACGCTCTTTCTTTTGCCGATTAAAACGATACTTACCATAATCAAGTATTTTTGCAACCGCTGGCTTTGCATTAGGAGCTACAAGTACTAAATCAAGATTAGCATCCTCCGCCATTTGTAAAGCATCTTGCTTTGACTTCAGCCCAAGTTTATTACCATTATCATCAATAATCATCATTTCATGAGCTCGAATACCTTCATTGACCATTTGATCTCTCTTTGCTATGGTGGTTCACCTCCAAGTATATTTAAAGCAGAAAAATAGCGGGTATTCAGCTGAATACCCGCTACACCTATTAATAGGTCATTAATCCGTAAAAGCCCAGCAATCATTATCACTAAGGCGAGAAGCGGGAAGCCTCTGCTTTTATCTATTTAATAATATCAAGATTATTTAACTTTGTCAACCTTACTATTATCTTTTTTGTCATTTCGTGAATAAGTAGAAATATCTTTAAGAATTTCAATCAAAAAGTCATCCATTGATAAGTCACGACTATTATCTTCTCCATATTTACGAACAGAAATGGTATTGTTTTTAACTTCATCATCACCAACAACAATTGTATATGGTATTTTATGAGTTTGGGCATCTCGGATTAAATATCCCATTTTTTCACTTCGTTCATCAACATTAGAACGAATATTAACTGCACGTAATTTTTCGTTGATAGTTCTAGCATAATCACCGTGTTTATCGTCACTAACGGGGATGATTTGCACTTGTTTAGGTGCTAACCAAGTTGGAAAGGCTCCTTTATACATTTCAATCAAGTAAGCAGTAAATCTTTCCATGGTTGATACAATCCCACGATGAATCATAACGGGACGATGTTCTTTACCATCTTCACCAACATAATGAAGATCAAATCGTTCTGGTAACATGAAATCTAACTGGATAGTTGATAAGGTTTCCTCATTGCCAAGTGCAGTCTTGGTTTGAACATCGAGTTTTGGACCATAAAATGCTGCTTCACCTTCAGCTTCTACATAATCTAAACCAAGATCATCCATAGCACCTTTCAACATTGACTGAGCCTTATTCCACATTTCATCATCATCAAAATACTTTTCAGTATTCTTTGGATCACGGTAACTTAATCGGAAAGTATAGTTATCGATATCAAAATCTTTGTATACTTCCATCATTAAATTAAGAATTTTTTTAAATTCATCTTGGATTTGATCCAAACTTACAAATGTGTGTCCATCGTTCAAGGTCATTTCACGAACTCGTTGTAATCCACTCAAAGCTCCTGATTTTTCATAACGATGCATCATTCCTAATTCAGCAATTCGCAAAGGTAATTCACGATATGAACGAATATGATGTTTGTAAATCTGAATATGAGAAGGACAATTCATTGGACGCAATTCAAGCATTTCATCATCATCCATTTCCATTGGTGGAAACATATCTTCTCGATAGTGATCCCAATGACCTGATTGTTTATATAAATCAAGATTAGCCAAAACAGGAGTATAAACATGTTGATATCCATGAGAGATTTCTTTGTCTGTAATATATCTTTCAATCGTACGACGAATAGTAGCACCATTTGGCATCCAATATGGTAAACCAGCTCCAACTTTAGGGTCTACAAAGAATAAATCAAGATTATTACCAATTACACGATGATCACGTTCTTTTGCTTCTTGACGTTGTTGTAAATCTGCTTTTAATTCGGCTTCTTTATAAAAAGCAGTTCCATAAATTCTTTGTAACATTGGATTGGAAGATTTCCCTTCCCAATAAGCGCCAGCAACTGACAATAATTTAAAATGTTTTAAATCTTTTAAACTAGGAGCTACTACTCCTTGTGACAAAGTTAAAATACCATCAATATCATAAAATAATACATTATCTGAATTAATCTTATTAATTAATTCAGCTTGATATGGATCACCATCAACTTCTTTAAGTGCATCTTCTTTACTTAAATAAACTCGCTTTACACTTGCATCATTTTTAATAACTTTTTTCATTTTTTCAGCAAGAGTATCTAATTCATCAGCACTAACCTGACGGTCTTCTTTATCAGTGTCAACATAAAAACCATCTTCATCAGCTGAAATTTCACCAATTCTTATTTCAGGAAACTCTTTTTTTACTACAGCTTCTAATAATTGTGCTGCCCCTTGACGTAATACTTGAAGTCCATCTTGAGTTCCAGAAGTAATAATTTCAATCTTGCCGCCTTGATTCAAAGGTTGCATTACATCAACTAATTTTCCATCAACCTTACCAGCAACAGCTTTTTTAGCTAAACTAACAGAAATTGATTTAGCAATTTCTTCAACAGTAATTCCACGATCAAATTCTTTTTTGTTTCCATCAGGAAATTCAAATGTTAACTCTGCCATGCTATTTTCCTCCTATAAAAAATGCCCCTGGTATTATAATACCAGGGGCGTCATTAGACGCGGTTCCACCCAAATTTATTCATAAAAATATGAATATCTTCGTTAACCACATATTAATTTTTGATTTAGTAAGGTGGTAAAATAATAAAATCAACAAACAGTTTCCAGAATATACTGTTCTCTCTGTGAATCAATTATTATTCCATATCCTTATTGACATTTTAACTATCAGTCATATGGATGTCAAGCTATAATCTTAATTATTTCTACGATTCCGGCCTCCAACTTGAATTGGACGAGCTAAAAATTTAATTCTTTCCATTAATCGCTTGGCTTTTAAAGGTTCTACATCGCCTCGAGAGGTAGTTGAAAGATGTTCTTGTTCTAATTGTTCCATTGAAAAATTAGAACTAAAAAATGTTGGTAGCTCATGCTGCATCCGATATTCTAAAATAACACCTAAAATATCATCTCTAATCCAAGTAGACATTGAATCTGCACCAATGTCATCAATTATTAAAACTGGAATCTTTTTAACACTATCCAATTTATCTGCCACCTGGTTATTGTTAATAGCATTTTTAATATCAACTGCAAAACTCGGAAAATGAAGCAATAATGTTTGAAATCCATCATCAGATAGACGATGAGCAACCGCAGCTAATAAATATGTTTTACCTACTCCAAATGGACCATAGAAATAAAGTGCTTTATGAAATGATTTAGGATTAGTTTCGTAATCTTGAATAAAATCAATTGAAGTTTCAAGAGCAACTGCTCTGTCAGCTGTTTGTTCATAATCATCTAAATTGACATTTTTGATATCTGCTGTCATTCCAACTGTTTTAAAATTTTTAGCTAATTTTTTTTGTCTTTCTAAGCTTAGATGCTCTTTTGTTGGCTGATATGATACGTCAATCAAGTGATCATTTAAAATTAAAGTCGGCTGATATCCCTTAGCAAAATTGCCATTTCCGTTTACTAACTTTTTCTTTTCATTAACGAACTCATACAATTTTGAAGCAGACTTTTCAACTGCATTTTTATCAAGTTTATTTTGATTTATTTTTAAAAAATTTTTTACGTCATCATCATCATATACACTATTTAAAATTTCTCGATAATGTTGTTTTAAATTATGAGATTCCATTGTTCGTTTTAATTCTTTTCCAACATCTTCCACTACTTTTCACTCCCCTCATCTTTTTTTAATTGTTTTAATTTGTCAGCAATTTTATGTTGTTGTTCTTTTGAAATAACCTCATCTTTAACAAATTTAGCATCGTTTTGAGCCCAATCAGGCAATGTTTCTTTAATATTATTTTTTCGCTGATTTTGTTTTTTTCTAGCAACTTTTTTCTCATCAATTTTACTATCACGTGTTTTAATCTCGTTAAGAGCTTGACTTGCACTATTAATATCTTGTTGCGACCAGTCATTAGCAATCGTATCAACTAAATTTTTATTTAAAGTAGGATAGTCCCTATCAACGAGTAACAAATAAATCAGTATATTTACTACTTCGCTTTTTAAAACATTTCTCTCGACTAGTTGACTGATTGTACGTTCTTCAGAAGAAGTTGCAAAACCTTTTTTTTCTTTTTTAAGTGAATTTAAAAATACAAGTGGAGCTGTAGTTTGTGCAATTTTAACCAACTGTTGTTCTTGAATAGTTAAAGATTCAATCTCTGACACATTATTTTTAACAACAACTGGATCATCATCCTGACTAACTGGATTAAATTGAATTTGATGAGCACGTGAAATTAATATTTTGAACTTTTGCACATCAAAATGATTATTTACTAAGCTGGTTGCTTTTTCAATTATTTTAGCCATTTCAACTTCATCAGTACCATATAATAATTTTGTTGAACTAAACAAAGATTTGTTTTTTTTCACATCATCTATATTTACAAATGAATTTTGTAAAATAGTTAATATCAAATCAAAATCCAAATTATTAAAATTGTCAGACTGATTCCGTTTATCTAAAGTGCCTTCCGTATAATCATGGACTTGTTTAATCATATTTGGTTGGTTCGTAATATTTTCTGAATGAATTGAAAATGCCTGTAAAAAATTATGTGTTTGATCATCAAAAGCAGAAAAATCAAATTGCTTAGGTAATAATTTATGTGATAGATTCAGGAATTGAGATTCCCCGACCATCTCTAAAAGCACTTCACTTAAAAGATTATCATTAAAAAATCGTACACTAGACAAAGGATTTTCTAAAAGATATTTGTCACTTCCAGATTCGTCAACATAAACTTTTAATAGCCCAGAACCCTCTAATTTTAATCTAGCATTATATAATTCATTTCCATCGACTCCAAGATTAGACATCAATTCAAAATGTTCGTGTTCGCGATCATCACTATGCCAAAGCTGATTAATCAAAGCATAAGCGTTATTTCCAATAATTGGCAAATACAATTCATCTAAACTTTGTCGATTCTGGTTATCTAATGGTTGATGCTTAAAAACATGATAGTTAGTTTTAGGATTAATAATCTTATTGTTAGTTATGTCCATTTGTTTGCTCTTCTGATTCTGTAGAATCACCCATTAGTTCTTTCATTTTACTATAAAATTCGTTCATATCTTTAAACTGACGATAAACACTAGCAAAACGAATATAAGCAATTTCATCTACTTTTTTTAATCCTGCCATTACGTATTTCCCAATAGCTTCACTTGAAACCTCATGACTCCCAGTATCTTGATTCTCAATATTTTTTTCTGTTTCAGACACAATCTTGTTCATCTGTTCCATTGACACCGGTCTTTTTTCACAAGATCTAATAATACCACGAAGAATTTTTTCTGAACTAAATTCTTCACGAGCTCCATCTTTTTTAACTACTAACATTGGTGTATCTTCAATTGTTTCAAAAGTAGTAAACCGATGTCCACATTTTTCACATTCACGACGTCGCCTAATTGCTTTTCTACTCTCAATTGGTCGACTCTCAATAACTTTTGATGAAGTATGGAAACACTTTGGACATTTCATTCATCTCACCTCAGTTTATCTAACCATTTTAATACTTGCTGCTTTAAATCTATAAATCCGTTGGAACTATCGATTAATTCATCAGCTAATTCTTTTTTTAAAGATTGCGGCCATTGAGCTGAAATTAATTGATTAGCTTTACTAATAGAAATATTATCACGTTTTTGTAGTCGACTCATCTGAATTACCGGATCACAAGTTATCATTAAAACATTATCAGTCATAATTTGAAATCCATTTTCAAACAAAGTTGGAGCGTCAAGAATTGTTAAACGACCTTTAGTATTTTTTTCAATTAATTTAAATAAAAAGGGATTAATTATTCTTACTAATGCTCTCATTTTACTAGGATTACTAAATACAATTTTTCCTAATTTATGCCGATCAACACTTCCAGAGCTAACAACATCTTTTCCAAAACATTTCCCTATAATTTCAATGACTTCTTGATTATGATTTTCTAAATCATGAGTCATTTTATCTAAATCAAGAACTGGAATGCCTTCTTTTTCAATTATTCTTGCAACTGTTGATTTACCAGTTGCTATACTTCCGGTTAATCCAATTATTTTAGTCACTTAAATCACCATGAATAGTTTGGCAGGTGGGACAAAATGTAGTACCACGCTGGGCCACTTTAATTTTTTTCATCACAGTTCCACAACGTTCGCATTTTTCTCCTTTTTTACCATATGCATGCAATTGATTTTGAAACTCTCCTGCTTTCCCATAGGCATTAGAATATGAATGAACGGTAGTCCCATGACCTTTAATTGCTGCAGCGATTTCTTTAATAATATTTTCACGTAATAATTCAATTTCTGAGTCACTTAAATAATTTGTTTGTTGTTCTGGGTTAATCTTAGACATCCATAGTACTTCATCACAATAAATATTACCCAATCCAGCTAAATTAGACTGATCCAACAAAAATGCCTTAATTTTACGATGGGATTTATGCAACTGATGTTTTAAATAATCAAATTTCAAATTTTCATCAGTTGGCTCAGGTCCAATTTTATTTAAACCTGATAAATCAAAGACGTTTTCGTTTTTAACCAAATACATTTTTCCAAACATTCTTGTATCTTTATAGCGTAACTCTCGTCCATCAGTTAAATGAAAAACAATATTAGTATGCTTAGGACGCTCTGTACCTTCAGGTTGAATCTCATATTTACCTTCCATTCGCAAATGAGAAACCAACGTTAAATCATCGCTTAAACGAAATAAGAGATATTTTCCACGGCGTTCAATTTTAATAATTTCTTTTCCAGCTAATTTTTCTTTAAATTCTTCTGGTGAAACATTTAACATCTTAGGATAAATAACTTCAACAGATTTAATTTTTGCTCCCGCAACTAAATTCATTAATCCTTTACGAACTGTTTCTACTTCTGGTAATTCTGGCATCATTACACCTACTGTCTATTTTTTAATATCATACCAATTATCGCCATAATGGCTTTCAACTTTTAACGGAACATTAAAATCAACATCTGAATTTTGTAACAGAGGACTCGTCTTCACAATTGAGTCCATCACTTTTGGAACTAATTTTTCTAATTTTGGAATTTCTGCTTCTGGAGCTTCAAATATTAATTCGTCATGAATTTGAAGCAACATTTTAGCTTTCATTCCTTTCTCTTTTAAAATCTGTTGCATTTTAATCATAGCAGCTTTGATAATATCAGCTGCACTTCCTTGAATAGGTGAGTTCATTGCAATTCTTTCAGCAAATTGACGTTGTTGAAATCGCTTTGAATTAATTTCTGGAATGTATCTTCGCCTTTTAGAAATTGTCTCAACATAACCATTTTTTTTAGCAAATTCAACAATATCTTCAGTATATTGCTTTACTTCTGGGTATTCTTTGAAATATTTATCAATGAATTTTTTAGCATCTTTTGGAGAAATACCTGTATTATGGGCTAATCCATATGAGCTAATTCCATAAACAATTCCAAAGTTTACTGCCTTAGCTTGTCTTCTTAGTTCAGGAGTTACTTCTGCATCATCAGCCAACTCAAATATTCTGCGTGCTGTGACAGCATGAATATCTTCTCCACTATCAAAAGCCGCTTTCATATTTTTATCCCCTGATATCGCAGCCAAAACCCGCAATTCAATTTGCGAATAATCAGAAGAAAATAATTTCCACCCCTTATGACTAGGTACAAAAGCTTCTCGAATCTTTCGACCTTCCTCAGTTCGAACCGGTATGTTTTGTAAGTTTGGATCAACAGACGATAATCTTCCAGTTTGCGTAAGAGTTTGAAGATATCTTGTATGCACCTTTTGATCTTTGCCAATATCACTTTTAATTCCGTCGATGTAAGTAGAAATTAATTTGGTTAACTGACGATAAATCAAAATATTATCAATGATTGGATAATCAGGAGCAAGTTTTTCCAAAATATCTACAGAAGTGGAATAACCAGTTTTAGTTTTCTTTAAGATTGGTAATCCCATTTTTTCAAATAAAATATTACCCAACTGCTTTGGTGAACCAATGTTAAATTCTTCTCCAGCTTCTTGATAGATGGTTTGTTTTAATTCTGAAACTCGTTCAGTAAATTTACTCTTTAATTCTTCCAACTTATCAACATCGACAGTAATACCCTCAATTTCCATTTCACTCAAAACTTGTGAAAGGGGCAACTCTAACAGACGATACAAATCAGTTTGTTGATGTTTTTCTAAATCTATTAACATTTCATCTTTTAATTTACTAATAGCCAAAGCTTTGCGAGTCATATGCTCATAAAGAATTTTATCATCAGGTACCTTAATACTTTTTCCCTTACCATAAATATCTTGATCAGGTAAAACACCATCATATCCATGTCGATTAGCTACTTCACCAATATCATCGGCATTATCCAACGTATTTAACAAATATGAAACTAACAACATATCAAAATCGACACCATTTAAAGTAACATTATTTCGATGCAAACCAACAATCTGTGATTTGTTATCAAATACATTTTTCTTAATTGAAGAATTTTCTAATAAATTTTTAACATTTTCATTTTGTAACAAATTTAAATCTTTACTAACAAACCATTTTTCCCCATTGCCAATTACTAAACCAATTTGTTTTGCATTATGATAATTCATAGTTAACATTTCTAGATTAAAAGTTAAATTATCACCAAGTTGATTTAAATCGTTACTATTTGCTTCTGTTAAGATTTCGTAATTGACGTTTGGAAGCTTATGTTCTGAACTAGATTCATCACTTTTAAAATCTTTTAAAAAAGATTTAAACCCCATTTTTTTATAAAAATCAATCAACTCTTCTTGATTTAAACCTTGATATGCTAAATCGGATAATTTAATTTCCAATGGTACATTTCGATCAATAGTAGCTAATTTTTTTGACAAAAAGGCCTGATTCTGATCATTTTCTAAATGTTCTTTTAGCTTCTTCCCTGATACCTCATCCAAATGTTGATAAAGATTTTCAATCGTTCCAAACTGTTTAATTAACTTAATTGCAGTTTTGGGTCCAACTTTTTCAACTCCAGGATAGTTATCAGAATTATCACCTTGAAGGCCTTTTATATCAATAATCTGACTAGGCTTTATTCCCAAAGTTTTTTCCACGTATTTAGGAGTGTATGCTTCAATATCACTAACTCCTTTTTTAGAAACAGCAACAGTTGTTTTTTCTGAACAAAGCTGAGTCAAATCACGATCTCCAGTTATTATCTCAACTTGGTATCCTTCTGACTCCGCATTTTGTGCCATAGTTCCAATAATATCATCAGCTTCATAATTTTTTAATTCATATGTTTTAATCCCACGAGCGTGCAATAAATCCATTACATAAGGAAATTGTTCTTTTAATTCTTCTGGCATCTTAGCTCGACCAGCTTTGTAATCATCGTACATTTTTGTTCTGAAAGTTGTTTTACCAGCATCAAAAGCCGCTAAAATAGCAGTTGGTTTAACCTTTGCCAAAATATCATCCAACATACGGTTAAAACCATAGATAGCATTTGTATGTAACCCATCATGATTAGTAAAACGATCAAGTGACGTATATAATGCAAAAAAAGCTTTATAGGTAAGTGAGTTACCATCAATTAATAATAATTTTTTGTCGGACATAAATGCAACTCCTCTAGGAATATTTGCTGATATTCAATATCTTTATTTCATCATAATTATAATCTTTTATACTAATTTTATTATACTTCATGATGATTATCTAATATTGTTCACTAAAATTTTTCAATAAAAAACGTCCCGCTGTGGCCACAGCAGGACGCCAAGAATATATTCTCTTGATAACGATAACTCTAATAGACAGGAAGAAATTAATCAGTACTATTATTTCATTACTTTAAAACTAAAAAATCAAAAATTTTTATTAATTATTAATTAACAAGCTCGTTCTAATTCAGTCGTGTTTAAAAACCTAAAAGTCTATTGAGATATCGTTATCGTAGTTGAATCATAACACCAAAGATGTTAAAAGTGTCAAATAAAGTTCTTAATTTACTTTTTTACTCAAATGACTAAGTAATTCTTCGTATGTTCGTTCATATTTTTGGATATCACCAGCACCCATAAAAATGATGACGGCATTCTTATAATCTAATAATGGTGACATATTGTCCTCACTAATCAAATTACCGTTATCAATTTTGTCAACCAAATCTTGACTAGTAACATGACCAGATTTCTCACGAGGAGATCCATAAATTTTAGTCACAAATACCTTATCAGCTTTTCCCAAAGTTTTAGCAAAATCATCTAAATAAGCAATTGTTCTACTAAAGGTGTGTGGTTGAAAAACTACAATGATTTCTTTATTAGGATACTCTTGTCTTGCTGCATCTAAAGTTGCTTTAATTTCAGATGGATGATGAGCATAATCATCAATAATAGTCATATCACCGATTTTAATTTGCGAAAACCGTCTTTTTACACCTTTAAAAGTTAATAATTCTCTTTTAATTTCATCTAAATCAACTTCTTCAAAATAAGCAACTGCTATTACTGCAAGGGTATTAAGTACATTATGTTCACCAAATAATGGAATTTCAAAACGACCTAAATTTTTGCCACGAAAAACAACATTAAATGTTGATCCAGTAGTAGTCCTTTTAATATCAGTCGCACGAAAATCATCCTTTTCTTTTGTTCCATAATAATAAACTGGAACATCAGCATCAATTTTACGTAAATATGGATCATCACCCCAAGCAAAAATCCCTTTTTTAACGTGTGAAGCAAAAGTTTGAAAAGCATCAAAAACATCATCAATACCTTTATAATAATCAGGATGATCAAAATCAATGTTTGTCATAATTGCATAATCTGGATATGTTGGCATAAAGTGTCTTCGATATTCATCAGCTTCATATACAAAAAATCTAGCATCAGGAGTAGCATTACCCGTTCCATCTCCAACAAGGTAATCAGTTGGTGCAATTCCACTTAAAACATGGGCCAATAATCCAGAAGTACTTGTTTTCCCATGAGCTCCACAAACAGCAATGCTGGTAAAATTTTTAATCAATTCTTCTAAAAATTCTGGATAACGGTAAATTGGCAAACCCATTTCTTTGGCACGAACAACTTCAGGCTGGTCATCTTTAAAAGCATTCCCAACGATTAAAGTCATACCAGGTTTAATATTATCGGGATTAAATGGATATACTGAAATGCCTTCATCTTCTAATCCTTTTTGAGTAAAAGTATATTTTTCAATATCTGATCCTTCAACTTTGCATCCCATGTCATGAACTACTAATGCCATGGCACTCATTCCCGTTCCCTTAATTCCAACGAAAAAATAAGTGGTATCTTTGTTTAATTCAGGTTCATTATTTATCATTATTTATGGATGTTCTCCTTTTATTTTATATAGTTAAAATGATATCAATTTCTAACTCGAAAGTCTAAACACTAAATATTAAGCTTTTTTAAATCAGCCTCATTCAAATAAATGTCACGAGGCTTTGCACCATGTTGTGAAGAAACAAAATTATTTCTTTCTAAATCATCAATGATATTAGCTGCTCGATTATATCCAATTGAAAATGTTCTTTGTAATTTTGAAGTAGAAATCGTATCTTCATTTGCAACATATTGTAAAATTTGTTGCCATAAATCATCATGACTAGCTGCTTTGTCAACACTTTTTAGTAATGATTTAGGCTCAAATTCATAATGTGGGCTACCCTGAGTACGAATAAATTCTGTAACTTTTTCAACTTCTTTATTTGTTACAAATGCACCTTGTAATCGTTCAGGTTTATTAGCCCCATTACCTAAATATAGCATATCCCCTTTCCCTAACAGCCGTTCGGCTCCAGCTTGATCGATAATTGTTCGAGAATCAACCTGACTTGAAACCATAAAAGCAATTCGAGTTGGAATATTATTTTTAATCGTTCCTGTTACAATGTCGACACTTGGTCTTTGAGTAGCTACAACTAAGTGAATTCCTGCTGCACGTGCCTTTTGTGTGATTCTAACAATGTAATCCTGGACTTCGCCAGAAGCTACCATCATCAAATCAGCTAACTCATCAATAACAACTAAAATATAAGGCAGTTTGTCAACATCACGATTATTTTCATGTGCTAATTTATTATACTGCTCAATATTTCTAACACCAGAAGCAGCTAATCGTTCATATCGATTATCCATCTCAGTTGTAACCCATTTTAAGGCAGCTGCGGCTTCTTTTGGATCTGAAATAACTGGAGAAATCAAGTGTGGAATCCCATCATATGGAGCCAATTCAACAGCCTTAGGATCTATTAAAATCATTCTTAACTCACGCGGAGTGGCATGATAAAGTAAAGATAATAATAAACTATTAATAAAGACACTTTTCCCTGATCCTGTTGCCCCTGCAATCAAAGCATGGGGCATTTTACGAATATCTGCAGTTACCGGAAGACCTTCAATATTAACTCCTAAAGCAACATCAGTCGAAAAGTTTTCTTGTTTAAATAAAGGTGATTCCAAAATTTCTGATAGCATTACTGGGCGTGGTTCAGGATTTGGAATTTCAATTCCAACAGTTGATTTACCTGGAATAGGAGCTTCAATTCGAATATCTTTTGCAGCTAATGCCATTTTCAAATCGTCATTTAAATTAGTTATTTTGTTTACTTTGACTCCTAAATCAAGTTTCACTTGAAACTGAGTTACAGTTGGTCCATTAGTCCAATCAGTCACATGACCTTGAACATGAAATGCTTGTAAAGTATCATCCAACGTTAGTGCCTGATTTTCAATCCATTCATCCATATCATTATTTACATTGTTATTGACTGGAGGATTTAAAAGTTTGTCGCTTGGAAAACGATAATTTTGTTCCGGAAATTGATGACCGTAATCCTTATAATCTGCTGTTTGATTATTTTGGGAATTTGATTTATTACTAGCAGTATTCAAATCAGTCTTGGAATCCGTTAATGAATCAGTTACTTCGTCATGATTTGATACAAAATCATTTTGAATGTCATTATGTTCAACATCCTTATTTTCATTTAGTGTATCTGAATTATTAGCAGTTTTCTCAGCGGACTGATTAAACAAAGGTAAATGATTGGCTAAACCATTTTCATTATTAAAAATATCACTAAGAGAATGACCTAATTCCTTATGATGCGTAGGCTTTTTCTTTTTATCCTCTGAGTTATCCACAGTGTTTTCATTTTCGTTTTCATTTGACTGCGACTTAACTACATCATTATCAATTGATTTTCTAACATCTAATTTGCCATCGTTTTTTTTCAAATCAGGTGTTTGAATTATCGCTTTTTTATCAATATCATCAGATTTTTCCTCACTAATTAAATCGATTGAATTCGACTTAATCACGCCAACTTTAGGTTTTTCAGCATATAAAATAAAGTTTGCGGTATTTTTTTCCAATTCTTTAATAGCTTCAAGATACTGAGAACTAATTTTATTTCCACCAAAATTATAATAATTATGTCGGATATTGCTCTTAATTGGTTTAAAGGACTTTGTTTTCTGAATCAAGTCAAGTTCTTTTTCTTTTGGAGTAAATGTATTTTTTTTATTATTTTCACTTAAAAGCTTTCGTTTCTTTCCATTATTAACTTTAGTGGAGGTATTTTGAAATTGATTAATTGCAAAATTTTTTGAAACTTTTTCCCCATTAAAATATTTTCTAAAAAATGCTGGACCATCATAATGTTCCATAATGTTTTTCACCCTAATTAAAAGTTATGTATAAAAAAACGAATAGCAACTATTCGTCAAAAAGTGTTTTAGCTTTTTTAAAATTGAATGGTTCGCCAATTTTATACGAATCAGGCAAAATCAATGCGCCAGGTTTATCAGGAGCATTAGGAATTTTAAGTTCTCTTCCAGAACAAATCATTCCATTACTTTCAACTGATTTTAATTTACTTGGCCAAATGATAAGTCCATTAGGCATCATTGCACCAATCTCAGCAACTACGACTCTAATACCTTCTTGCATATTTGGAGAACTGCTAACAATTTGTAGTGTTTCACCATTTTGAACTTCAGTCTCTGTGATAAGTAAATGGCTTGAATCAGGATGATTTTTAACTGATTTAACATATCCAACAATAAACTTAGGTTCAATCCTTTTTGGTAATAAATTATTAAATCCATGATTGGTTAAAAATTCATTTAAATGGCTGATTTGAGTTTCATTTAAATCAACTCTCCCATTATAATTTTTGATATCCGGAATGATTCGGCTAACATTGAAAATATTGTAACCAATTACATTTCCGTCCTCATTTTTAATTTCAACAATGTCATCTTTTTTATTAATTTGTTGTTTCCCTTTTTTAGGACCTAATACAACAATTAAGACATCCCCAATTTGTTTTGGATTATAACTAGTAATCATCAATTTGTTCATTTCTCCTTAACATTATTTTTTAGTTGAAAGTGAATTAATAAATTCTTCAATTTCAGTTTTAGTCTTGCGATTTTTATTTACCAATCTGCCAATTTCATTGCCATTATCATATGCAATAAAACTAGGAATACCAAAAACATCCAATTCTTTACATAAATCAATGTTATCATCACGATCAACTTTAATAAATGTGTATTCTGGATAATCTTTTACGATTTCTGGCATTACTGGTTTAATAAAGTTGCAATCTGGACACCATCCAGCGGTAAAAAATAAAATATATTTACCGCTTTTAATTTTTTTATTTAATTCAGTTACGTTCATTACTGGTAATTGTTCCATACTATGATTCTCCTATCTATTTTATTATAGCCCACGCTTAATTAAATTGTTATATAATTAAATTTAAATGAAAGAAAGGGGTCAATCAATTGTTTAAACCTAAATTTATAGTTCCAACTCTATTATCAGTTGCAGGTACTTCAGTATATGTTTTTGTAAAAAAAAGAAAACAAGCTAAACAAGAATTAGTAAAAAAAAGTTTAACCGATTCCATAAAAAAAGAATTTGGTAATCAAAATATTAATGGTTACTGGATTGATTTTGATAACCATAAAGGTCTTGAATATGAATGCGGTATAAATATTGAAAATGAAGAAACTGGTTTAAAAGAATCATATACTTTCTTATTCACTCCAGAGACCAGAGAAATATATCGAATTAAATTAATTAATGATAGCTACGAATGATTATTTAAGTAAATTGGGCCACAATCTTATAGATTGGGCCTTTTTCTTTATATTTTTCTTCATATTCTGTTTCTACGTTATCATCTATAATTTCTACATTACTATGATGAAAATCTAGATTAACAGAACTAAATTTCATTCCAAAATTATTTAAACTAACAAGAGAGTATTCAAAAAGCCCTCGGTTATCAGTTTTAAACTCTAACTCAGCATTCTTAGGCAATATATTCTGATAGCTTTGTAAAAATTTTGGCGAAGTTAAACGTCGTTTTTCATGACGACTTTTAGGCCAGGGATCAGAAAAGTTAAGATATAATTTTTGAATTTCACCCTTTTCAAAAAAACTATCGACATCTTTACCATCGGTTAAAACTAATTGAACATTAGGAAGCTGACTATCAACTGCTTTATTTACTGCCATTGCCAGTACTGAATCTTGAATTTCAATTCCAATATAATTAATATCTGGATGTTTTTTAGCCATCCCAATAATAAATTGACCTTTTCCAGAACCAATTTCAACGTGAATTGGAGCATTATTTTTAAATCTACTTTTCCACTTTCCTAAATACTTTTCTGGGTCATTAATTAAATATTCTGGGTGATTTTCCATGTATGGAAGTGCCCATTTCTTTTTTCTAACTCTCATCATCAATCTCCGATTTCTAATTTTTATGTTTTTTATTTAAAAGTGTAACTGTCAAAAAATAGACTTCTATTATCCACAATATAATTGAAATAAAAATTGTTTGTATTCCATCTTTAGCAATTAACATTCCGATTAAAAGAGCTAGCATTTCAATCATTAATAATAACTGAAGCAATCTTCTGAAGTTTTTAATTTTAACATTTTCACTAACTGGATAAATATGAATTAAAACATTATCATCAAAATAATTAAAAAATGGAATAATTTGAACCCCAGTTAAATAAATAAATAAAACCGAAATTAAAATTGCTAAAATTTGGTTATTGACAAACATTAATAAAACAAAACCGACTAATAAAAGTCTGAAATATAAGGAACTTATATCATTGTCGCGAATAAAAGTACGTAAATATAAATTAGAAAACAAATGTTTTTGATCTTTTTTTAGTGGTCTTAACAATGGATCCAGATACTTACGTCGATGCGATTTTGAAGGTAATGAAGGAACCTCTGTAAATAAACTGAAGAAACGATAAATACGATTCATACGCTTGTCTTCAGTATTAATTACATATTGCCAATTAACTACATTAGATTGATGTAGTCTTTCATAAGTAACTCCAAAAATACAAATTAATGTTAAAAAGAGTGCTGTTGGTAACCCAATATAAAATGCTACCCCTAAAATTCCAATTGGAAGAATCCAATTAAATAACGTTTTTTTCCAAAATGAACTAGAACGAGAACGTCTAATTTGCAAAAATTCTATTTCTAACAAATAAAACTTTAGTAATAACATCAGAATTAACACAAACACTAAATCTAAAGTTTTCCATCCAAAAGAAATACTCATAAATGGTAGCAATACGAACCAGATTAAAAATTGAATAAGTGAAGCCATTAAATAGCTATATTTTAATGCAGCTTGAAAATAGCTTTTAAAATCATATTCTTTGGGCGTTAAAAACACTTGATCTGGTTTTTTAATCAGCGTAACCATTGTTCCCAAATGAACAGAAAATAAAATAACGATAATTACTAATAATGGTTCCCACCACAAGTTAGTCTGTAAATTACTTAATAAATTTGAATATGAAAGACTAAGTGCTCCAATAAAAAACATTAACGCAATTACAAAAAAATCATTAAAAACATAACGTAAATATTTAACCATTTCCATTATGTGAGAATTAAGTCTTTTTCTAAAAATTTTATTCATGACTATCATTCCTTGCCAATGCTAAATAAATATCATTTAATGAACTTCCATAATTTGAATATTGTTGTTTAATATCTGCCATTGTACCTTCATAATTAACTTTACCATCATTAAGCAACACGAATCGATCACAATATTTTTCAGCAGTATCCAACACATGGGTAGACATCAAAATACTGGCTCCCTCTTTTTTCTTATCATCAATTATTTTAAGTAAATCATTTACTGCCAGTGGATCCAGTCCTAAAAATGGTTCATCAATCACAAATAATTTAGCATTAGTAATAAAAGCACAAACAATCATGACTTTTTGGCGCATCCCTTTGGAAAAATTAGCTGGAAACCACTCCAACTTATTATTTAAACGAAAAGTCTTTAATAACTGATGTGCCTTTTCCCAAGTTGATGCATAATCAAGATTATATGCCATGATTGTAGTATCAATATGTTCCTTTAAAGTTAATTCAGGATATAAAATTGGCATTTCAGGAACATAAGCAATTTCCTGCTTATATTTTTCAACATCATCATTAATTTGAATTCCATTTACTTTAATAGTGCCAGAAAACGGTGTCATTAAACCCATAATGTGATTAATGGTAGTTGATTTCCCAGCTCCATTAAGACCAATTAAAGAAACTAGTTCTCCATCTTTAACATCGAAACTTTCATTTTTTAAAACAGGAATACTAGAATATCCACCAGTCAACTTATTAACTTCTAAACTCATTGAAACACTCCCAACTCATTAAGATATAGTAATTAAGCTAATTATATCATATGGCAAAGCTCAATAATTTTATAAGATAGTGTATACTTACAGAGAAAGGAGCTTTATCTATGACTGATTCAAATTGTATTTTTTGTAAAATTGTAAGTGGTGAAATCCCTAGCTATAAAGTCTATGAAGATGACGTAGTTTTAGCATTTCTTGATATTTCACAAACTACACCTGGACATACACTAGTGATTCCCAAAAAACATATTAAAAATATTTATGATTTCGATGCCGAAACTGCAGGCGAAGTATTCGCAAGAATACCAGCAATTGCAACAGCTATTAAAGATTCAAATCCTGAAATCAAGGGAATGAATATTGTAAATGATAATGGTGAATTAGCCTACCAATCAGTATTTCATGCTCATTTTCATCTCATTCCACGCTATACAAAAAATGATGATTTTTCAATTCATTTTGGCAATAACGAAAGTGATTATAATAAATCTAAATATGAAGCAATTCAGGATTCAATTATAAATAAAATCAAACAATAAGATTAAAATAAGATTAAATTTAATTGGTAAACAATCACCACTAATTTAGATATGGTATATTTGTAAGTAAGATTATCTTTCTTTGAGAATTTAAATCTTCAAATTTTAAGAATGGATGTGTATATATGAGTAAGAAAAAATGGGCTGTGGGCGCAGCTGGTATTCTTATGAGTCTTTCACTTGTTGCATGTGGAGAAAGCAGTAAAACTGTTGCCACAACTGATGGTGGAAAAATAACTCAAGAACAATATTACAACAAAATGAAGGGTACCCAACAAGGTAAACAAGAACTTCAACAAATGATTCTAAACAAAGTATTGGAACATAAATACGGAGATAAAGTTAAAGAATCAGAAGTAAACAGTCAACTTGATAAATACAAAAAACAATATGGTAGTCAATTCTCTGCTATGTTACAACAACAAGGTATGACTGAATCTCAACTTAAAGACTCAATTAAAGATAATTTATTATTAAAACAAGCTGTTCTCGATAAAACCAGCTTCTCAAATAAAGATCTTGAAAAACAATTTAAGAGTTATCAACCTAAGGTAACGGTTAAAGCAATCGTTACCAAAGATAAGAGTACAGCTGAAACTGTGATCTCAAACCTAGATAATGGTCAGAAATGGGATACTTTAGCTAAGAAATACTCAATCAACTCTTCAAATAAAAATGATGGTGGTAAATTACCAGCATTTGATAACAGTAATTCAACGGTTGATTCATCATTTAAGAAGGCTTCATTTAAACTTAAGAATGGTGAATACACTAAGACCCCTGTTAAGACTAAAGAAGGTTACCAAGTAATTGAAATGGTTAACCATCCTTCTAAAGGAACTTTAAACGATCATAAAGCAGAAGTTAAAGATCAGTTAGCAACCCAAAGAATGAATGATAGTGATACACTTCATAGTGTTGTTGCTAAGGTTCTAAAAGACGGTGATGTTCATATTGAGGATAAGAGTTTACAAAACATTCTTTCTGGATATATCGACACTCCTAAAAACTAAATAAGTATAAAAAATAACCACCTCACAATTAGGTGGTTATTTTTTATACTTAATCTAATTTTAATACTAAATCCGGTGAAACCTCATTCATAATTCTGTCGTCAGCCGTAAAATACAATATTTGAGTTGTTTCTGAAATTAATTTCATTAATTCTATTGCATTGTTTGTCCGAACATGATCGAATTCCACGAAACCATCATCAATCATGATTGGCATTGGAAATTCATCACTAAATGAGATTGTCAAAGCAAAAATCAATGACAGATAAAGTTGTTGCATTGTTCCTCTTGATAACTCTTTTATCTTAAATTTCATTCCATCATCTGTAACGACTTCAATTTTTTTACCATATTTAATTTCAACATAATGATGATCAGTCAAAATGCCAAAATATTTTTGTGCTTGTTTTTGAACTTGAGGAAATCTTCCATGACTAGCTTGGTTTAACACTCTTTCAATCCATTCATTTGTTAATTTATAAACCAACCATTTACTAGTCAAGTCATTAATTTCACTTTGAGAGTTAGCTAATTGTTGTTTTAAATCTAAAAAGGTTCCATCTTTTTTTAACTGATCAATTTTAACTTTAATTGCAGTTTGCTCTTGCGTTAAAGAAACCATTTTAAGCTTTAATTTCTCCTGCTGTTCTTTTAACATCTGCAATTTATCATCCAGTACCTGCTTATTAGCATAATTTTTTAAACGCATAACAACTGAAGAATCTAACTCATTTTGTAAACTAGCTAATTGTTCTAATTGTTTTTTAATCTTATTTTGTTTTTCAAATAAAGATTTAAATTCAGCTAAATCTTTAACTTCACGTGAAAGATAAAATTGTTGCATTTCTTTTTGTATTTCATCATGTTGCTTTTGATGTTGATCACGATCATTTTCTAATTCCTGTAGGCGCTGATGATATTGTGTACTCTTTTGTTCTTGATCTTTTGCCCCCAATACAAACTGTTTAATAGTATTGTATTTCATTCCGTCCGAAACATCAGTTAATTCTAATTCGTTAAATGCAAAACTCCAATTATCCAAATAATTTTTAAGTGATGCCAATTTATTTTGTGCATCATTTTTTAAAACATTAATTTCTTCCAACTCATTATTACGACGCTTAATTGCAGTTTGTAATACATTTGTCCATTGATTTTGCGAAATACTTTGAATTTTATATTCTTTGCCAATCGACATTAATTCATTTTCAATATCCTGAATTTGAGAGTTTAATTCACCAACTGGAATTTGATTGTTTGTATTAGTATGATTTTGTTTAGATTTTTTAGTTAACAAAAATCCAACAAAAGCCAATAACAATCCCACTACTAATAAAATTGGCAGCATGACTCCTTGAAATAAAAATCCAACTATAATTAGGAATACTCCAAAAACAGTAATCCCAATCGGTAATTGATTATTACTAGTTGAAACTTCAGTTTTGCTACGGTTATTTTGTTTGGCAAACGCAATTCTACTTTTTAAATCACTTTGTTTATGCAATAGTTCATCAACATGATTTAACATCTCAGAATCAAAAGGTTTACTAGCTGTTCCCCCAGCATCGATATTATCCTGGCGTAATCTTAATTCTTCGTTTTTAATATCATGAAGTAACGAATCATATTCACGTTGTTTTTCAATTTGACTATCAAGGTGTCTAGATAGATCACTAATTTTAGCCTGATTGTCCAAATAAAATTGATAATGTGGTTGTGTCACAAAATGTTGCTTTTTAAAATTTTCAATTTTTAAATTATTATTATTCAAATCATTATCAATTAGTTTTAGTTTATTATTCAAATCATTAATTTTTGCCAAATCATGATCTTCAAACCCTTTTTTAATTTTAAGATTTTTATTTTTTAATTGATTTAATTGCTCATATTTATTCCAATTTTGACTATCTTCATAGACTTTTGAATAAGTTTGAACTAATTGATTATAATCTTGATTATCTTTTTTTATTTCACTATCTAAACTATTTAGTTGTTTCGTTAACTCAACAAATTCGGGATATTTGTTTTTTGCTTCTTTAAACTCATCCTGTAATTTTTCATAATTTTTTAATTCTAAATATAAACTTTGTTTTTTCCCAGTTGGCCGATAAATTGACCCTGCCTTTTCATCCAAGTCTTTTTTTAACTTAAGCCATTGGTCAATACCAACAACTCCTACCCGACGAATTCGTTCTTCTAACTCGTCATTAGTCAGTTTTGCAATAGCATCAAGATCAAGTGAACCAAAATAAAATAATTTATTGTACCCATCTCGATTAATTGGGCCTAAAATTTCTTTTAAAATTAGCTGTGGAAGTTCATTGCCATGATAATCAAAAATAGTTAAATCTCCACCGTTTTTACCATCAACACGTTGGATTTCAAAGGTTTCTCCATGATTAGCAATTACTAATTTACCACCCATTTTGCTTTTATCCTTAGGACCATATAGATGAGTAGTGCTACGATGCTCAAATCCAAATAAAATATCTTTAATGAAGTTAATAATAGTAGTTTTTCCTGTTTCATTTTTTCCATAAATGACTTGAAATTGATTAAAATCAAAAGTAACATGGCTGAGTTTACCATAATTAAATATTTCAATTTTTTTAATCTTCACTATGTTTTTCATTCCCTTCAGTTTGGGCTTTCAAAAGTATTTTACTTTGATCTAATAAATTTTGAAGTGCTTTATCAGAACTAAAATTATCACGAATAAAGGCATTTTTAAACAATTTTTTTGCTATTTCATTAATCACTTCATGATTAAAAACTAAACTTTGTGTTTCGTTCCAAAATGATTCATCTAAATCAGAAAAGTGAATATCTTCTTTTTCATCAAGATTAACTTCATAAATCCAGCCGTTTAAATCTTGATATTTATCTTTTAATTCTTGCTGAATACTTTCTAATAATAAATCGTTTAGTAAACCGTTCGATACTTCACTACTAGCTTTATTATCCTTATTAATCAAAATGAGATATAATAACTTCAAATTAGTAAATTGACTACTTTCAAGTGTTTCTAAAACTTGATTAACAACATCCGTAATATTCATTGAACCATTAATTTTTACTTTTAATTTTGTAAAATCAACTTCAGATGTCGAAACGAAATTAGCATTCAACTTATCATTTGTATCGCTTACCATTAAATATCCTTTTTTACCAGGTTCATTTTTATGCCGTCCTTGAATATCCCCAGGATACTCAATCAAAGGGTTTTGATTCAATTCTTGTCTTTTATGAATATGACCTAATGCCCAATAATCGTATCCTTTATCAACCATTTCATTGATAGTAAATGGAGCATAGTTGGAATCATTTCCAGATTTTATGGAACCATGAACCATTCCAATTTGATAGTCAGCATCACTACTAGTAGGAAACTTAGTTACCATATCTTCAGTTATTGCTTGTTTATCATAACTAAATCCAGTGATTTTGACTTTTTTTCCATCCTTTGTAGTCAATTGGTGGGTCGTAACTTCACTTGGAAAAACAAAGACATTTGCAGGAAACGCAAAATTTTTCCCATCATCTTTTTGAAAATCGTGATTTCCAAATGATAATAAAACCGGAATATCTGCTTGATCCAATCTACGTAATTGATCAATAAAAAAACTTACAGCCGTTACACTCTGGTTCTTCCCATCAAACAAATCTCCAACTAATAAAACAAAATCAACTTTTTCTTCAATTGCATCATCTACAATTCTAGTAAAAGAATCATAGGGAGCTTGTTGTAGCTTTTTCCATAATGATTGTGGTGCATTAGCATCATCTCTAATTCCCTCGAAAGGTGTATCTAAATGTAAATCGGCAGCATGAATAAATTTCATTCTCTTATCTCCTAGACAATAAAAAAAGAAGCACCTAAATTAAGTGCTTCCTAATTTAAAAGAATTAACCTTCGTAAAGTTTACGCAATGGTTCAGTGATAACCATGTTAGCATCATCAATTAATTTACCCATTGCTTTTTCTCTTTCCATTAAAATTTTAATTGCAGGAAGTTTGTTCATTTTATCAGCAAGTTCTCTTGCAGCCTTCATATCATCTGGGGTGATTTCTTGACCAGACATTTGTTTTTGTCTTAATTCGTTTTGACTTGCTTGAAATTCAGTAAAAATCTTGTATGAATCTTTTTCAGCTTTCAAAGCGTCAAAAGCATTTTTTAAATTAGTAAATTCTTCTGATTGAGCAACTGCATCTTGCATTTTTTTAGCTTGTTCCATAATTTTGTTATCTGACATAAATATATCTCCTCTTGATAAGTATTATATTATCATTTTAACATATTTTAACCTCAACGACCTAATAAACTACGTGCTCCATTGATTAAATTATGAGCCACACTTTTAGCTCCCACTTCAACATTTTTACTAAAATCTTGAACTTTCCCAGCTAAATCATTTTCTTCTTCACTATTACTTTCCTTATTTTGTTTATCTTTTTCTTTAACTAATGTTGCTGCATCTTGTGTTTTAAATGGGGTTTGCTTAGTATATGGAATAATTTGTTGCATTTGTTGTTTATACAAAGTATTAACCCCAGTCCCACTTAAATTTTCTAAGTGATGAGAAGAATTAGTATTGTCAAAACCTTCCCAAGTAGCTACTACTACGTCTGGTGTATAACCGACTAACCATTTATCCCTCGTAGCATCCGCATCTTTACTATTATCAGCCTCTGTACTACCAGTTTTTCCAGCAATCTGGTATCCATTTGGTTTAGCAGTTGCTCCAGTTCCATAATCAAAGACACCCATCATCATACTTGTCATTTGTTTTGCAGTATCATCGGACATAATTTGACTCGGACTACTTTCATGTTTACCAACTGTTTTCCCAGTTGAATCCACAATCTTAGTAATATAAAAAGGTTTAGAAACTTGCCCATGGTTAGCAAAAGCCGTATAAGCTCCTGCCATTTGTTGTGGTGAAACACCACTTGATAGTCCTCCTAAAGCAAGGGCTAAATTATCATCTTTTTTAGTAACTGGTAATCCAAATTTTTGTACGGATTCGTAACCTTTATTTACTCCAATTTTATTCAGAGTCCAAACAGCGGGGGCATTCATACTTTGTGCTAATGCTTCATACATCGGAACTTTACCACTATATTGATTGTTATAATTATTAGGCGTGTAATGATTCTTACCATAAGATAATTTTTTATTAACTAGTTTTGAATCATAGTTAAATCCGTTTTCTAATGCAGGCGTATAAACCGCCAATGGTTTCATAGTTGATCCTGGTTGTCGTTTTATATCTGTTGCCCGATTAAACCCACGGAAGATATCTTTATTACGTCCCCCTACAACAGCTTGAACTCCACCATTTTTAGGATTAACAGCAACAGAAGCTGCTTGAACCTTAGTCCCATCAGCTGCATTTTGGGGAAACAAGTCTGGATTTTTAAAATCTTTTTGAAAACTACTTTGTTGTTGCTGGTCAAGATTTGTATATATTTTATAACCATCATTCATAAGCTGTTTTTCCGTTAACCCATATTTACTAATTGCTTCATTAATGACAGCATCAAAATAATATGGATATTTATAACCATCTTTTACTTTAAAAGTATCTTTAGTCCCTAACGGCAACTTCTGATAATTTTTAAGTTCACTTTTAGAAATCTTTCCATTTTCCGCCATTAACTCCAAAACAACATTTCGCCGTTGTTTAGCTGCTTCAGGATGATCAATTGGATTATTACTTGGATTCTGCAACATTCCAGCTAAAACAGCTGCATCTTGAACTGGTAAATCCTTGGCATCCATTCCAAAATATTTTCTAGAAGCATCTTGAACACCATAAATTCCATTTCCAAAATATGCATTATTCATGTACATTGTGATAATTTGTTTCTTAGAATACAAATTTTCAATTTCAATCGAAATAAATAACTCTTTAAATTTTCGTGATAAAGTTTGTTGCTGGGAAAGAAACGTATTTTTAGCTAATTGCTGTGAAATAGTACTCCCACCACCACTAATTTGATTTCTACCCATTAATTTATTTCCAATTGCAAGTAGAATAGCTCTTCCATATCCCTTTACCGAGAAACCATGTTCATGATAAAAATTACGGTCCTCAGTTGATAAAATTGCATTAGGAAGATTGGGAGAAATTTTTTGACTTGAAACATAGGTTCCTTTTTGTGAATAAAGTCCGCCAGCCTTAGAACCATTTTTATCGTAAATTAAAGTTGAACGAGATAAATTAGATTGTAAATTATGAACATGAGAAGTTTTAGCAATAATTGTCAAATAGATTGTGAATATTAAAGAAAAAAACAAAATGATTACTACAATCCATTTTGTAATTTGAAATCTTTTCCAATATTTGTAAATGAAATACCAAATTTTCTTTAAAAAAGTTTTAAAAAATGAGTTGTCTTTGTATTTTGCCATAAAAAATTTCTCCTAGATAAGCTTAATCATTATTGTATCACAAAGACTTTAAAAAGCTGTAAAGACAATAAAAGAGCGTCACTATCAAAAGTGACCCTCCTTTAAGATAAAATTACATTTCATTTGGTGCTTTAACCCCAAGTAAATTCAAAGATTCTTCTAAAACAATTGAAACACTTTTAACTAAGGATAGTCTTGCATTCAACTCATCATCATCAACCAAAATCTTAGTATGAGCATAATATTTATTAAATGCTTTTGCTAATTTTAATGAATATTTAGCAATGTCTGATGGTTCAAAATGCTGATTTGCACGTTTAACAACCTGTGGAAATTCTTGTAATAACTTGATTATTTCCCATGAATCATTATCGGTCAAAGAATGCTTACCTTTTTCAAAATCAGAATATTCACCTTTTTTTAAGATGCTTTCAGCACGAGCATGTGCATATTGTACATAAGGACCAGTTTCACCTTCAAATCTCAACTGGTCTTTCAAATTAAAATCAATACTATCCATTCTAGCATTCTTTAAATCACCAAAAATGACTGCTCCGACTCCAACATCTTCTGCAACTTGATCTTTATTTTTTAATCCAGGATTCTTTTCAGCAATTTGTTCCTTGGCCATCTTAACTGATTCATTTAAAACTTCATTTAAAAGGACGATATTCCCATGTCGCGTGGAAAGTTTTTTACCATCAACTGTAATCAAGCCAAATGGAACATGATGTAATCCAGCTGCTGAATCAAGACCCATTTTCTTCAAAACTGCTTTTAATTGTTTAAAGTAATAAGTTTGTTCTGAACCAACCACATATAAATTCATAACTGGATGATAAGTTTTATCACGATAAATAGCAGTTGCAATATCACGTGTAACGTATAATGAAGCACCATCGGTTTTTAAAATCAAAGCTGGGTTTAAATCTTCATCGCTCAAATCTACAATAGAAGCACCTTGGGATTTTTCTAATAATCCCTGATCTTTTAATGTATCAACTACATTTTGTAATTTATCATTATAAAATGATTCACCATTATAGGTATCAAACTCAACATTAAGTTTTTGGTAGGTTTGTTTAAAAGCTTCTAAAGAAACATCTCTGAACCATTCCCAAAGTTTTACTGCTTCAGGATCTCCGTCTTCAAGATTTTTAAACCATTCGCGTGCTTCAACATCTAATTCAGGATTTTCTTGGTCTTCTTTATGAAATCTAATATAGTATTGCACTAAATAATGAATTGGATCTTTTTTGACATCTTCTTCGCTACCCCACTTTAAATAAGCTGTAATCAATTTTCCAAACTGCGTGCCCCAATCACCTAAATGATTATCTTTAATTGGTTTGTAACCATTTTTAGTTAAAATTTTGGCAATTGAATTACCAATCACAGTAGAACGCAGATGACCCATTGACATTGGCTTAGCAATATTAGGAGAAGACATATCAATAGTAACCACTCGATCTTGTCCATCTTGATTATCCCCATAATGATTTTTTTCAATCAATACATCGCTAATTACTTGCTCACTAACACTTTGTTTATTTAAAAAGAAATTAACATAAGGACCAGCGGCTTCAACATTATCAAAACTAACCCCATCAATTTTAGCAACGATTCCTTGCGCAATTTCTTGAGGAGCTTTGTGCATTGTTTTTGATAATACAAAAGCTGGAAAAGCCAAATCACCATTTTTTGAAAGTTTAGGTTTTTCTATTTTAGTATAAATATCACTGGTTGAGACTTGATTGTCAACTGCATCAGAAATAGCATCTGCCACCAATTGTTTGTAATCCATTTTATTCACTCCTTATAATAAAAAAACTCCTACATTAAAAATTAATGTAAGAGACGAGTTAACCCGCGGTACCACTCTAATAGGTAAATTACCCACTTTGATTATTTAAATTATTGCCTAAAAAGCACGCCTTCGCATTCATCAAATATCTAGCTCTCAACATCCTAGACTTGCTGTAATCTTTAAAATACTACTACTCTTTTATCATAGGCAACTTACCAAAGCGGGTGACGGGAATCGAACCCGCGACGTAAGCTTGGGAAGCTTAAATTTTACCACTAAACTACACCCGCAATACATTGAAATTATAGCATTAAATAAGTTGCTTGTCATTAGTATTTAGTTTATTAATTATGATAAAATTCTACTGGAGGCATATCATGTTTATTTATTTAATTATTATTTTATGGCTATTACTAGTAATTTCTCTAACAATTGGAGTTACTCGTAAACAGGATAAACAAATTATTAAAGCTTTAATATATACTAGAGCCCTTTATTTTATTCTATTGATGATACAAGTCGTTTTCTCTATTCAGAATTTTAATCAACAACCTGGTTTAATTATTTTTAGTTTTATTATATCCATTTTTGCTATTTCGTTTATTGACATTTCATTTCAACGAAAAATACAAGGAACATTAAAAATATCTATCATTTGGATAACCATTATTTTAATCATTATCGCTATTATTATCCTATTCATGATAAAACAAAAATTCGTTTAGATTTTTACTCTAAACGAATTTTTTCTATTATTTATTTTTTTGCATTTTTTCAGCTAATCTAATCGATTCATCAACTAATTCACTTTGAGCATCAATCACATGGTAGCTATTGCTGCCGGCTCGTTCTTCTGCAACTGATATTTCAGTACATCCTAAAATAACAACGTCACATTTTAACTCATTCGTCATTTGATCAAGAATATGATGATATAAATCAGCGTCAACCCAATTTTGTTCTTTAACATCATCATAAATTAATTGCATAGTTTCATCAGCAATTTCACTTGTCGGCATCACTAAATCATACCCAGCTTCTTTAATTGGTTCTTCATACACTTTATCTTTTAAAGTTCCTTTAGTTGCAATCAACCCCACTCGTTTAGCATTCGGAAATTTCTTGCTAATCGCTGCAACTGCTAAATTTGGCATATGCAAAATAGGAATTGAGGTTAAAGATTGTAATTGATTATAAAAATAATGAGCAGTATTACATGGCAAAGCAAAAAATTCCGGTCCTATTTTACTTTGTTGCTTAATATCTTCAGCTAATGGTTTCAAAGGATCTGGATGATTTTGGGGATCAATAATATAGTCTGTTCGATCAGGAACTGTAGCATGATTTACAAGAATATAATTTAAATAATCTTGGTCTTGATGAGCATCAGTCTTTTTATTCAATTGATGAATATATGATTCTGTTGCTTCTGTTCCCATTCCGCCAATAATTGTAAAAAAATCTTTCATAAGTTTTATCCTTTTTCTGCATGAAAATTCTTTTTGAAATCTTCAACATAATTATGATCAATCCACTTCATTAATAACCAACGCATAAAGTTTTCATCCTTTTTATACCAAAAGGTATTTCCAAATTGACCTTGTGAAATTAATTTTTGAGCTTCTTTTTTGTCTTGATTATTTTTGGCATATTTATTAAAAACTTTTTCCGGTACACCTAGCCATAATTGATAGTTATTTTTATCTTGATTAGCATAAACAGTCTCTTTATCTTTTAAGTTATCAAGAACATAATCATCTACTAACCATTTTGCTAAATTATAACCATTTAAAGTTACATAAAAACTACTTCGTCCTTGTCGCAGATTAATTTCAAATAACTTATAAGTGTTATCCCGAGAATCCCACTTCATATCAAAATCAGCATACCCAGTATAGTTAACACTTTCCAAAAATCTTTTGATTTGATCATAAATTTGTTTGTTATATTCCGGTAAAATAGCTACATAATTACCAATTGCCCCGGGAGCTGGATCTTCCAGTAAAGGATGACCTAAGCACATCATTTTAACTTTATGATTTTTATCAACATAAGCATTAATAACTCGCATATTGCTGTCATCACCTGGAACAAAGTCTTGAACAATCACATCCGAAGTATATCCATTATCATAAATTTTTCCAATTTTATCTCGATAATCAGCTTCATCATTAATAATGAATACCTTTTTTCGACCCTCAAAATGAATATCAAGCCATTCAACACTATTAGTAGGCTTAACAGCAATTGGATATCCAAAGGGTTGAGAAAAATTATCATCTTTATAATCTTGTTTAGTAATTACTTTAGTTCCCGGATAAGGAATATTTAGTTTATCACATAATTCATAAAATTTTTCTTTACTATTTAATTGTTTAATCAATGAATAATCAACATAAGGACAAATAAAAACATCTTCTAATTCATCTTTATGCTTAGAAATTAATTCAGCATACCCATCACTACAACCAATTAAAATTACTGGTTCTGAATGATTTGCATATCTTTTTTTTAGCTTGCGCATTTCTTCAATCCAAGCTGGATCTTCACTAAAATTCGGCACAATTTCTAAATCAACGATTTTAGTATAACGAGTTGGTGCTAATCGCGTTTGTGCGATTGCCTTAACTGGCTTCCCATATAAATCATAAAAAGAACGTGCCATTCCATAGACATTAAAATCACTGCCTAAAAGAATCGGGGTAAAATTTGGTGTTTTAACAGTCATTTTCATTCAATTCCTTTACTAATTCTTTAACAATAACTGTATCAGTAGGATATGGGGTATCAACACCATTAATTTTTTGATACGGATCTCTTCCTTTTCCAGCTATTACAATTATATCATCATTTTTTCCTTGTTTAATTGCGTCAGCAATCGCTGTTGCACGATTCATCACAAAATGAACATCAACTTTGCTATGATCAATATGAGAATCAATTTCTTTTGAGATTTCTTTGGGATCTTCAAAAGCTGGATCTTGCATAGTTAAATAAGCCACATTAGCATTTTCACTTAATGCTTTTCCAATTCCCTTTCGGCGAATAATTCCTTTATTTCCTGTACAACCAACTACTACGATAACTTTTCCATCTGGATTTTGACTTTTTAAAAAGGATAATAACGAATGCATACTAGAATAATTATGTGCATAATCAACATAAACTGTTCCGTGATCTTTTGTTTCATAAATTTCCATTCTTCCAGGAATTTGAGTGTTAGCAATTCCCTTAATAAGATCAGAACGTTTAAATCCAGCAATTCCAGCAGAAATAATTGCATCGACAGCATCTGGTTCATTATAATCACCTGGAATCCCTAAACGATAACTACCTTCTAATTCAAGTTCTTTTGCTTTTTTAGATAAAGCTTGCAGATAAATTTCATTTAATTTTAATGTATCTACTTCGCTTGAATAGACAAAATCTAAGTTAATTGGAAGGTCTAATTTTACATTTTTTCTAGCAAATAAATAAATATTTTCAGGATTACAAGTTGCTTTAGCAGTATAATAAACGTCTTTTAAATTATCCGTTTCAGCATTAATAATTGTGATTTTAGAATTCACTAGTAATTGTTCTTTACAGTGTAAATAATTAGAAAACGTGGGATGTTCATTTTCTCCTACATGATCAGAAGAAATATTAAGAAATGAACCAATGTCATATCTTAAACCATAAACTCGATTTTTAAGATATGCCTGAGATGAAACTTCCATCACTAAAATATGCATTCCATTATTAACTGCTTTTCGCATATTATGAAAAATATCTAAAGATTCAGGCGTAGTTAACTGGGATTTGAACGTGTCACTAGGCGTATTCCCAATCACTGTATTGATGGTAGAAAAAATAGCAACCTTATCATTTGTAGAATTTTTAATTGCGTCACGCACAAAATATGCCGATGTCGTTTTTCCTTTAGTTCCGGTAATTGCAATAATATACAATTCATCTTGGGGATAATCAAAAAAAGCTGCAGAAAGCAAAGCCATTGCTTTTTGAATATCTGTTACAATAAATTCATTCATTCCAGCACTTGCTGGGAGATGACGTTCAGAAACAACGCCAGTAGCGCCATTTTTTTTAGCAGCTTCTAAATATTCTGGTTTAAAGTTTCCTTTACAGAAAAACAAAGTATTTTTCTGAATATCACGAGAATCATAACTTACATACTCAAACTCAGGTTGACCCATTATAGTAGTTGATTGCAACAAATCGTGTTCATATAAGATTGTTTTTATTTCATTGACATTTAACGACAACTGATAGGACTCCGTTCTGCAATATCTATTTTTCAATGAGTTCATAACTGTTATTTTAAATGATTTATATTACAGCTTGATTACTCATAAGTTAAAAAAATCTTTAGTTTGATGATTTTAACTTAAATTTATGATTAATTTTTAGTGTCTTTGTTTAAAGATTCAATAATTTTTTTAACTATTAAAGAATCTGTTGGATAAGGAACATCAATTCCTTTAACTTTTTGATATGGATCTTGACCCTTTCCAAGAATCACAATCATATCATCCTTTTCACCGGACAAAATTGCATCCTTAATTGCTTGTTCCCGGTCAAGATTAAAATGAACATCGACTTTATCATGATCAATATATGAATCAATCTCTTGAGCAATTTTTTGGGGATCTTCATATGCAGGATCATCAGTTGTCAAATAAGCCACATCGGCTTCTTCATTTAATGCTTTACCAAATCCCTCACGGCGATCAAGCCCCTTATTACCTGGACTACCAACCACTGCTACTACTCGACCATTTGGATTTTGTCGTTTTAAAAATCCAAGCAATGCTCGTGTACTAGCATAATTATGAGCATAATCAACATAAATTGTTCCATGATTTTGGCTTGGATACATTTCCATTCGTCCTGGGATTTTAGTATTTGCAATCCCATTTAATAAATCGGATCGCTTAAAACCTGCTAAGCCGGCAGCAATAATAGCATCAGTTGCATTAGCTTCATTATAATCACCTGGAATTCCGATTCGATAATCTCCATCTAGGTTTAATTTTTGTGCTTTCTTAGTTAAACTTTTTAAATAAATTTCGTTATCGCTTAAAGTGTCGGATTTACTATCAAAAACAAAGTCTAAAGTAACAGGCATTTCAGTTTTAGCGCCATTCCTAGCAAACAGATAAATATTATTAGCATTACAAGTGGCCTTAGCTGCATAATAAACATCTGCTAGATTTTTAGTTTCTGCGTTTATAATAGTTACTCTCGAATTTATTAATAATTGCTCTTTACAATGTAAATAATTAGCAAAAGTTGGATGTTCATTTTCTCCCACATGATCTGGTGAAATATTCAAAAATGATCCAATGTTAAATTTCAAACCATAAACTCGATTTTTCAAATAAGCTTGAGATGAAACTTCCATTACTAAAATTTTCATTCCATTATCAACAGCCCTACGCATATTGTGAAAAATATCTAATGACTCTGGCGTCGTTAACTGAGATTTAAATGTATCATCATCTTTAGTTCCAACCACAGTATTAACTGTCGAAAATAATGCAGTCTTATTTCCTGATGCTTTATCAATAGCATCCCGAAGCAAATAAGATGAGGTAGTCTTACCTTTAGTTCCGGTAATCGCTATGATAAATAAATTATTCTGTGGATAATCATAAAATGCAGCTGATAATAATGACAATGCCTTTTGAATATCAGTTACAATATACTCGTCCATTCCCAAACTAGCTGGAAGATGTTCTTCAGCCACCACCCCTGTGGCACCAGATGCTTTTGCAATCTCAAGATACTCTGGCCTAAAATTCCCTTTACAAAAAAATAAAGTATCATTTTTTACATCACGAGAATCATAACTAATGTAACTATATTTTTTTTGATTATGATTAGCTGAAACAGATGATTTCAACAAATTATGTTCTTGCAAAAGAATTTGAATCTCATCAATGTTTAACGACAATTTATCATACCCCATTCTAGCTATCTTACTAATTAGCAAGTTTTATTTTTAGATTAAAGATTACACTTCTATAATTTATTTTATATTATTTTTACATATTGCAGCATTTTAATTTTAGCAAAATCAATGACTAAAAACAAAAAGAACCTCTTAAGTGAGGTTCTCTAATCAAGAAATTTTAAACTGATAATTACTAACTAATTTTATTTTGCATCTTTTATTTTTTCAACATCAACTTTATTTAACTTGTCAATTATATTATCAATAACGTCGACTGAATCTGCAATTTTTGCTTTAGACATCCCTAAGATATCAAAACAAGTATCAACATGTGTACAAATATCATCTTCTAACTTTTTGGCTTGTTCTGTTACACTGATATTTACAACTCTCTCATCCTTTTTAGACCGTTCTTTAGTTATCCAGCCCTTTTTATCAAGTCGTTTCAAAAGCGGAGTTAATGTTCCACTATCTAAATCAACATGCGAGCCTAATTCGCGTACTGTCATTGGAGCATATTGCCATAAAACTACCATCACGATATATTGTGGGTATGTTAAATCATATGAAGACAAAACATTTTGATAAAATCTATTAAACTTTTTATTTGCATTATAAATTGCAAAACAAACCTTACTGTCGATTCCTTTAAGTTTTTCCATATCTACTCCCACCAATATCTATTTCATAGTATTTCTTATGAAAATTTTAATTATATTTAATATATAGCACATTCACGATATATTACAACCCCTAATTTCTGTTCCATTTATAAAGGATTTATAGTAAAATAAAGGAGTTCGCACCAGTGGTGGAATTGGCAGACGCGCAGCGTTCAGGTCGCTGTTTGATTTTTCAAGTGCGAGTTCGAATCTCGCCTGGTGCATAAAATAGTGTTTCATTAGTTTTCAACATTTTTCATAAACCTTTACAAAGTATTGATATAGTAACATTTGTGAAAGGTATTGAAATTATATGAAAACAGTTGAAAAGATACATTTTTAAGCAAACTGTGGGCAACATATAAGTTGGGGAGCAAGTCATACATATTCGATTAGATGGGCGTTTAATACGTTCATCTTTTTTATAAAATCACTTTAAAAATCTAATTAAATACCATACCACCATCAATCAACAACGACTGACCAGTCATATAATTTGAATCTGGCCCTGCAAGATAAGAAACACATCCAGCAACATCTTCAGGCTTGGAAAGACGTTTTAATGCAATATTTTTGGCAAACTGTTTCATCCCCCACTCAAATGGTTGGCCTGCTTTATCTGCAACATTTTTAGCAATGTCGTTCATCATTGGAGTAACTACAATTCCTGGACAAAATGCATTAACAGTAATATCGTATTCAGCTAATTCCTTTGCAGTTGTTTCAGTAATACCTCTAATAGCAAACTTAGTTGAACCATAAACAGTTAAATTGGGGTTACCAGTCATTCCTGCTTGAGAGGACGCATTAATTATTTTGCCTGAATGTTTGAGTTCTTTAAACATTTTAGATGCTGCTTGAATTCCCCAAATAGTTCCCCCAACATTAATTTTTTCAGCATTTTCTAACACTTCTGGTGTTACTTCATCAATAGGTGTCGTGGGAGCAACTCCAGCATTATTTACCATTACATTAAAATCACCAAAATGTTGATAAGTTTTTTCAACGGCTGCAAACACATCATCACGATTAGCAACATCTCCCTGGATTGCGATTGCATCACCATTGTCATTTTGAATTTCTTGCGCTGTCTTTTCAACTTTTTCAAAAGTTCTTCCTAATAAAGCCACCGAAAAACCATCATGTTGTAATCTTTTAGCAATTGCTGCACCAATTCCTTGACCAGCACCTGTAATTAAAGCTACTTTTTTCTCCACAATATAATCCCCTTTATAATTATTTACATTATTAATTGTAATATATAACAATTAGATTTGATAATTTATTTTGATTATCAAAATCTTAAAAACAAGTGTTATAATACAATCTGTTTTATTAATTAAAAATATAATAATTGGAGATGGTCAGTTTGAAATTTTTTGTTACATTTTGTGCTTTTGTTGCTGATTGGCTACTATTTGTTTTTCCATTACTGCAAGGGAAAATGGAATTAATGGATTCTAATAGTGTTTTCAAAAAATACCAAAGCTCAAACCATCATAGTTTTAGTCTCAAAGGTTTATTTAAAAATATTATTTGGGTAATACCACCCTTACGAATTTATTATTTAAAAAAATATGCTGGTAAAGAACTTTTTGATTTATCTTTAAATAAAGAAGACTTTACAAAATTTTTTGGTTTTTATAACAAATCAATTGCTTGGTACTATGTTTCATATGCTGGATTTTTAAACGCTCTCTATACTACTTATGAAATGACTGAATATCTTCCTATTGGAGAATGGAGTTTAGTGGTTTTCTTTATTGTAGTAATCTTTTTAACCTATATTGGGGTTTCTTATACTAATTATATGGTTAGTTCGAAACGTAAAATTAACCTAATCAAGAAAATCGCCAAAAACCATAAAAATAAAATCCACCAAGAGCAAAATTATGAAAAAAAATAAAGGAAAAAACACTCCGTTGTTAGTTGAATCACTCATTATCGGAGGAATAGCGATTGCACTTGAAGCTACTTCTTTAGTGGGATTAACTTACTGGTCATTAAATCGGAATCAATCTCAACAAGATAAATAGCTTAAACAAATTAAGACTAATAAAACTTATAAAAGGAGCTGTCAATTTGAAATTGACAGCTCCTTTTATAAGTTTTATTCAAAAAATTCTCGACTGTGAGAAGTTTCGTTATAAATATCAAAACGACCCTGTTTTAATTCAACTTTGTACATATCAGTCTTTTTAGCTTTGTTCTTTGCAAAGTTTAAAAGTTGGTGTTCCACACTAGTATTATCAATATGTCCTGCTGAATTACCTAATTCTTCAATAACACGTGGATCTTTCAAAATTTCTTGAAGTTTCTTTTCAAGTTTAGCCCCATCAGTTGTAAATTCTTTCATAATAAGATTCCTCCTAATTTAATATAAGTAAATTATATCATACATCCTTGAATTCTTAATTAACCAGAAATCATACTTAACTGTTTTGTAAAATTTTTCTAATAGTAGCTTCCATAGCAGTTGGTTTAATCTCCCTATTATAAAGAATTGGCAAATCAAATAATTTTTTGATTGATGATGGAATCGGCATATGAGTTGCCTGATGAAGATTACGTACATCAGTTTCGGCATTGTCGCTTGAAATATTTAATGCCTCTAACACTACTTTAGGAAATTTATATGGATTAGCAGTTGAAACAATGACCATTGGTGTCTGATCACCCGTTTCCTTTTGATATTGATTGGCAACATAAGATGCAACGGCTGTATGGGGATCAATAACAGCACCATCATTATCATAAACTCGTTTAATTTCAGCTTTTATTTCGTTATCAGTAGCAAAATTGGCTACAAAATCCGTCAAATTATTTTTAATTTGATCATCTATCTTATAGTTACCTTGATTATATAAATCATCCATTAAATTTTTTACTAATATTGAATTTTCATCTGTCGCGTAAAATAATAATCGCTCTAAATTACTTGATACTAAAATATCCATCGAAGGCGAATCAGTTACATGAAAGTCGCGATTTTTATCGTAAATACCACTATTAAAAAAGTCAGTTAATACATTATTTTGATTAGAAGCACACAGGAGTTTCTTAATCGGTAAACCTAATTTCTTAGCATAATAACCTGCTAAAATATCACCGAAATTACCAGTTGGAACACTAAAATTGATTTTATCTCCAAGTTTAATCTTCTTATCATTCACCAATTGACTATAAGCATAAAAATAATAGACTACTTGTGGAAACAAACGACCAATATTAATTGAATTTGCGGATGAAAATTGAAACCCATTTTGTTTAAGATCATTATGTAACTTTTGATTATTGAATATTTTTTTGACATTAGTTTGTGCATCATCAAAATTACCATCAATTCCAATTACTGAAATATTATTACCAACTTGTGTTAGCATTTGTTGTTTCTGAATCGAACTAACACCATTGTTTGGATAAAAGACAATTATTTGCGTATCTGAAACGTTGGCGAACCCATCCATCGCCGCTTTTCCAGTATCACCGGAAGTAGCCGTCAAAATCACAATTTTATTATGTACATGATTTTTCTTGGCAGCAGTTACTAATAAATGTGGTAATAGTTGCAGTGCAATATCTTTAAAAGCGAGCGTTGGACCATGATATAACTCTAAAAAAGCATTCTTTCCATGATAACTAATCGGAGCAATTTTTGGAGAAGTAAAGTTATTTCCATAGGCTTTATTTAAACAATCACGAAGCTCTTCTTCCGTAAAGTCACTAAAAAAGGATTGTAAAATATTATAAGCTAAATCAACATAATCTAAATTCATTAATTCAGATAACTTTTTTTGTAATTTAGGCAATGTTTGCGGAACATATAATCCATTATCAGGACTAATGCCCTTTAAAATGGCTCTTGAAGCCGTAATTGTCGATTCGTTTTCAGATCGAGTACTGCGATAACGAGTTTCCATTTGTATACTCCTTAATAATTTATTTCGTATTTTAACACATTTCTTAAATTAGATTGAAACATCATGCTATAATAGCAAAAATAAAAAATTAAGGGATGAATAAAATGAAAACAATAAATATCGGTATTTTAGGTTTAGGAACAGTTGGTAGCGGTGTAGTTCGAATCTTAAAAGAAAATCAAAATAAAATTTCAAATGTTACTGGATGCCATTTAGTGGTTAAAAAAATTGCCGTACATGATTTAAATAAAAAAAGAAATCTCGACTTAAGTGATGTTACTTTAACCAATGATGATAATGATGTAATTAATGATACGGATATCCAAATTATTGTAGAAGTAATGGGAACTGTCGAACAAGCTAAACAAAATATTGAAAAAGGGTTGAAAGCTGGAAAGCATGTCATCACTGCCAATAAAGATTTAATGGCTATCCATGGATCGGAATTAGCTAAATTGGCCCAAGAAAATAATTGCGATTTGTTTTATGAAGCAAGTGTTGCTGGTGGTATTCCAATTTTACGGACAATTGCAAATTCATTTGTGGCAGATAAAATCGTAGAAGTGATTGGAATTGTAAACGGAACCACTAATTACATTATGACCCAAATGAATGAACACCAATTATCTTACGAAACAGCTTTAAAAGATGCCCAAGATTTAGGATTTGCTGAATCTGATCCAACGAATGATGTGGAAGGAATTGATGCTGCTTATAAAATGATTATTTTAACTAAATTTGCATTTGGAATTAACATAACGCTTGATGATGTAGAAATTAAAGGAATTAGTTCAATTAAAGCTAATGACATCAAACAAGCTAAAGAGTTAGGATATAACATTAAATTGTTAGGAATAACCAAATTAATTAACAATCATATTAATGTATCTGTTTCCCCTGTATTAGTTTCAACCAATCATCCCCTTGCAAGTGTGCAAAATGAAAATAATGCTGTCTTTATAACTGGTGAAGCGGTTGGGGAAACAATGTTTTATGGACCAGGTGCAGGAGCACTTCCAACTGCTAATAGCGTAGTTAGTGATATTATGGCTGCTGCTAAAAATATTATTTCAAACACCTCAGGAGAAAGTTTTAATAGTTATTCGCAATCTGGAACTTTAGCAACTCCAAATGAAGTTCAATATCCTTACTACCTATCACTAAAAATCAAAGATCGACCTGGGCAAATGATGAAAATTACTGAAATCATGACTAAAGTCAAAGCTAGCTTTCGTTTAATTTTACAAAAAGAATTAAAAAACGGTTATGCAAGCGTTGTTATGACTACTCATGAAATATCTGAGATCCAACTTAACCAAATTATTAAAGAAGTTAATGAAATACCTGGTATTCACGTTGATACTTCATACAAAGTGTTAGATAAATAAGGAGGTAATTTAATTGTCATTTATTATTAAAGCTCCCGCGACTAGTGCTAATTTAGGTCCTGGATTTGATTCATTAGGAATTGCCGTTAACTGTTATTTAACTGTCAAACTTGGGAAAAAAACTAAAAAATGGAATGTTAATCATCAATTAGGTGAAACAATCCCTCATGATGAAAATAACAGCATCGTTAAAACAGCTCTCAAATTAAAAAAAGACCTCGTTCCTCACGAAATAACAGTTACTTCTGACATTCCATTGGCACGCGGTCTAGGTAGCAGTTCTTCAGCAATTGCAGCAGGAATTGAAATTGCTAATCAATTAGATCACCTTAAATTATCTAATCAGGATAAAATTAAATTTGCTACTAAAATTGAAGGTCATCCTGACAATGTAGCGCCTGTAATTTTAGGAGACTTTACTACTTCTGCCCTTTTAGACAAAAAAATCATTAGCATTAAAGGTCATTTCCCAGATCTAAACCTAATTGCTTACATTCCTAAAACTGAATTATTGACCACTGATAGTCGAAATGTTTTGCCCAAAATGATGCCCTTTAAAACAGCTGTCAAAGCTGGAAGCATTGGAAATGCACTTGTTGCAGCACTTTTAACTGATGATATTGACACTGCAGGAAAACTAATGGAAGCAGATCTATATCACGAAAATGCTAGAAAAAATCTGATTCCTCATCTTAGTAAAATTCGTAAAATTGGTCATCAGCATCATGCGATGGCAACTTATTTAAGTGGTGCTGGTCCAACTGTGATAACAATTTTACATCAAGAGGATGTCACCCCCTTCATCAATAATTTACGTAATAAAGGATTTAATGAACAAGTTTTACCATTAAAAGTTGAAAGAAATGGGATAAGTGTGGAAAGAATTAATAATAATTAGTCTTAAAAGTCATTCCTCCCTACTCAGTAGTAGAAAACCAATTTGATTCTGGTTTTGTGGATTTAAAAGAAAAATTTTATTATAATTTCTGCCATTATATATTTTTACTATTATAATGATAATAAAATAGTATTATAATAATTTTGAATTGGTTATAAATTAATTTAATAAAGTTTGATTAGAATTCTATAATTTCTAATAGCCAAGACAGTAATTATGTATTAATACGCAAACAAACTGAAATTAAAAATGTTCAATAATGTTAGTTCTAGAAAATAAAGACTATCAAAACATTATATATTTAATAATATATAATCCCGGAAGAATTATTGGTAAAGCAGTACAAGTTCAATTCAAGCTTTAAAAGGAGTAATGATATGGCTAAATGTGCAGTATGTAATAACAAAATGAAAATTCTTGAGCAAAATATGAGCGTTAAAAATGGGAAAATTTGTGAATCTTGCTGTGAAAAAGTAGGAATAAATGCTGGAAAATTAGGTTTTAAAAACATTGGAATTGCCATGGATCTAGTAAACGTAGATATGGTAAAAAGAGCAATTGATAATGATGAAAAATTAGATTTATCACAAATAAAAGCTATAGATAAAAAGAAGAAACAAGAAAAAAAACAACAACAAGCCAAACTGAAGAATGAAGAAGATAATAAGCGAAAAACCGAAGAAAATTCTAAATTAAATAAAATTAAAAAGCAATTTGAAGAAGCTGGCGTAAGCGATTTATTTGGAACTCATAAAGAAGTTAAATCGCTTCCTGAAGTACTTGAAGATAACGAAAAAATTCTCTATGCAACATCTGGTTTTATAAATAGCCAAACTGTTTTAATTGTATTAACTCAAAAACGTATTTTATTTATTAATCGCGGAATGCTTTACGGTACTCAAAATAGAGAAATACCTTTAAATAAAGTAAATGAAGTTTCTTATGATAAAGGCATTATGTTTGGGAAAATAACTATTATAAATGGAGCAGTTTCCACCACTATTGATAACGTAAACAAAGAAACTGCTGGCATATTTGCTAAAAAAACTAGAAATGCAATCAACGATTTAGACAATTCAAATTCATCAAATAATAACTCGGTATCCGCTGCAGACGAAATTATTAAATTTAAGTCCCTGCTCGATCAAGGAATAATTACCGAAGAAGAATTTGAAGCTAAGAAGAAACAATTGCTAAATCTATAAAAATGAAAACTTTTTAAGGAGAACATACATATTGGAAAACAAAGATTCCCCTTTTATTTATTTGAATGGCGATAAATCAATGAAAATGATTGGTGTCAACTATATAAATGAAGATGATCAAAAGAAAATGCGAAAAATGATTTTAGATTTACGTAAACAAAGAGAATTAAAAAATAGATAATATACGTGCAAAACCGATCCACGTTAAAAGCTGATACATAAGGAGAATTATATGTTTACAAATTCTAATTCATATTTTGATGGAAAACTCCATCAATTAATTGGTTGGTCATTATTAAATATGATTATCACGATTTTTACTCTAGGTATCTGTTTTCCTTGGGGAACAGTTATGAAGTTAAGATGGGTGGCTAATCATACTGTAATAGATGGTCATAGGCTTCAATTTAACGGAACTGGTGCTGGATTATTTGGCAATTGGATCAAGTGGTTATTACTTTCAATTATTACTCTTGGAATATATATGTTTTGGGTAAAAATAAAAATGATTAAATGGAGAACTAAAAATACAAACTTTGCAGATTAATAAAGGAGAAAGTAATGAATAAAGTCATATTAAAAGCATCAGCAATAAGTATCCTTGCATTCTCAGGATTATCTACAATTACTATTAATCATCCTAATATCTATGCTTCAACTAAATCATTCCCGAAAGAAGTTCAAGGTAAATGGACTAATCAAGATGGAGATACTTTTAAAATTAAGGGTTCTAAAGCAACTTTAAATATTGATAACGGTAAGAAAAAAGGTACATATAAATTTAAACTAAAAAGCAAAATTGATGAAGGCATTAAATTAAAAGCAGACGGTAAAAAATTAGATAAAACTAATGATTACACTATATCAATATTCCAAGACGGCACAATGCAATTCAACTATGGTAAACAAACAATCAAACTTAGCAATGGTCCGGTGAATGCTAAAAAGGACTCCACATCAAAATCTAATGCCCCTACCCAAAATGCACAGCAAACAAATAATCAACAACATAATAATCAAACACAGGCAGCTGGGTCTCAAAATGTTCAACAGAGCAATGCTAATAATCAATTACAACAAAATAATTACGAGAATAGTGACCATAATAGCGCTAAATTTTATGACGAAACAGATGGAACTTACCATGCTCCTGGTTCAAATCCTGACGGAACACCAGATCCTTGGGTGCAAGGTCAACTAGATTGGTTGGCACAACATCCAGAAGAAAATAATGCAACAGTTCAAGATGATGGAACAGTTACGCAAAACTAGTACATACACCCTACTTGGTAGATTATGGACGGTTCGATTCCGTTCTTAGGGTTTTGCAATAAATTAAAAAAGCATGCAAATGCAGACTTGAAAGGAATTTATAATGAATATCCAATGGGCAGATTTTATTAAAACAATATTAACTTTAATTCCCTTGTCTGTAATAGCGTCTTGGGTTTCAAAACATGGAAAATTTTCAGCAACAGTAACTAAGCCAAAGACTTATTACAATCATTTTAAAAAATATGATTTAGGTGGCAAAATATTTTATTGGTTCTTCGGAGGTTTATTTTGGATTTTTGGCGGTTATTTTGCCTATTGTATGCTTTGGTTTTTAAGTAAAAATCAAAATATAGGATATTTAATCTCGGCTCTGGCCTTTATGTTATTTATTATTTTAGGCGTATTCATGTTTATAAAACCTCGTGAATATAAAACTTTTACAACCTTTGTTTTAAATGGGAATAAATACTTTATCATTGGGAATCGCGACATTGATGACTTTTATCTTTACCAAACTGCAATTCAATTATATAAAACTGAGTTACCAAAAGATTTTGAAAAAATAAAAAAAGATAAAGTATCTAAATTATCAAGTGAGCGGGTAAGCTTAAAATCATTAAAAAAATATATTGATGAAAACAAATAGTTTATATCATTCCCTACTCGGTAGCACGAAGTTGGTTCGACTCCAACTTTAGGGTTTTAAACAAAATAAAAAAGCATCCGCTACAACGGATACTTTAAAAGGAGGATATTATGGGATATAGTGTTTTTGTTTCTTATAAATATAAGGATTCAAATGTTAGAAAATTGAGTGGTTATGAGAAGGAATATGGTCAAACAACGGCTAGAAGTTATGTTGATTACTTAATAGATCAAAAACTAAGTGGAGATGATGTATATAAAGGGGAAAAAGATGGCGAAAGTCTTGAACAATTTAAAGACTCAACAATTTCTACCCACCTTAAAGAAAAAATAAAAAGAACAACTGTAACTATAGTTCTAATTTCTCCTAATATGAAGGAATCTGAATTTCTAAAAAAGGAAGAAAACCAATGGATACCTTGGGAAATATCTTATTCATTAAGAAAATCCGAAGGAAATACAATGAACGCATTACTATCTTTAGTTTTACCAGATCAAAACGGTTCGTATGATTATTTTGTTGAAAAAAAGTCTACGTATTTCAAAGGAAATAAAGAAAATGTTTCTTCCATAAAAACCGGAGACTTATTTAATATAATTAGAGGTAACATGTTTAATGAAAATAATCCAACAATAACAACAGACGATTTAGGTAATGATTATTACCGCGGGAATGAGTCATACATGTCTTATGTTAAATGGGATGATTTTATAAGTAATCCAGATTACTATTTAGATAAGTCTTTAGGCATAAGGGATTCACAGGATAATTATCAAATTCAAAAAAGAATTATTAAAAATTAAAATCATTTGATTAAAAGCCAAATTAACACTATAAAAGCTGCTAATGACAAATAAAATAACCATATACTCCACGAAAATAAAGCTTTCCAAAATGATGATTTCATATTCTTTGGAACCTTCAAACTATAAATCTGGTCAACATTATTATTTTTTATTTTAAAATCATATAAATTTCTAAAATTTTTCTCTAACCTAAGATAATTGGTATCTAAGATACAAAACAAAATAATTGGAATTAGCATAACTAATAATAAATTATAATTAGTCTGAGTTACTCCAAAAATTGCTCCTATTAATCCGATTGTTGTTATTGACCAACCCTTTATATAAAGTGAATTTCTATTCATTCTAGTAATTATATTTTGAATAAAAATCAATGCTTGTTTTAATTTTTCTTCATTATCATTCATTTTTTATACTCCCTATTTAATTTTATATAATATATTTAACACCTTGATCATACATCTAATTTATAGTAAATGATAACAAAACAATGTTTATGATTTGTTTTTACGTCCTCCAAGGAACTATTGATTTGACAGACTTAGGCAGATCATTTCTTAATGTAGTCACTGACTGATTCTTTCAAATTTAATTTTTTATCGAATCTATCTTCAGTTTCAGATAAAAATTTAGTCATGAAATCAGCATTAATTTTCAAAGCAAAAACTGTAATTGCCGTATTAATGACAATTGTTATACACATAGCTAAAATAATAAGCATTTTATCTCTCCTTAATATAATACGAACGTTTGTTCATATTATATCACATAAATAATCAGCCCATTTTATGGACTTTTTATTTTTAAATCTTTTATCGAACATATGTTCAGAAAGGCATAATTTATGGCAAGTTTTACAAAAAGAAATGGAAAGTGGCGAGTTAGACTATCTTTCAAAGATAATGATGGAAATTTTAAAATCAAAAGCAAACAAGGTTTTGACACAAAAAAAGAAGCACAAAGGTTTGCTGCAAAATATGAAGTTGAGCCAAATTCAAATTTAGTAAGTACCCTACCTAAAACTGTACCTACTTATTTTTGGCATTGGTTTGAAACTTATAAAGAAAATACAATCGTTGATAGAACAAAATTACAATATAAACATACATTTAACGTTCTTGATAAATATTTCCATACCCTTTTAATTAAAGATTTAACTCGTGAAAAATATCAAAAATTCCTTGATGATTATGGTAAAGATCATGCAAAAGAAACCATTGTAAAAATTAACGCCCTTTTCCCTGCTTGTATCAAAGATGCCGTATATGACAAAGATCTTGAAAAGGATATTCTACAGCGTACAAATATCGTATACAACAAAGAAAAAACTTGGAAAATTGAATATTTAAATCAAGATGAATTAAAAAAATTAACAAATTATTTAATCAAAACTCGTAACTATCATTACTCTTCAAAATATATGATTTTATTAGCATCATTTACCGGAATGCGCCTTGGAGAAATACAAGGTCTTAAATGGTCCGATATCAATTTTGCTTTTAAAAGCATAAGAATTAGATGTTCCTGGAATTCTTTAGAAAAGAAATATGTACCTACTAAAAATGAAAGTTCCAATCGAACTATTAGAATTAATCAAGAAATGCTTGACCTATTAAAAGAATTAAAAGCTAATAACTCTGATGCGGTGTTTATTAATCAATTTGGTACTATACCTACTTCTAATGCTGTAAATAAAACTCTCAGGAAAGCTTTAGATGATTTAAGTATAAATAGACAAGGTTTCCATTTTCACTCTTTAAGACACACTCACGTAGCCTATTTACTATCACAAAAGATAGATATTTATATCATTAGTAAAAGACTTGGTCATTCAGATGTTGGAACTACTACTCGTGTTTATTCTTATTTAATTGATGAATATCGTGATCGTGCAAATGATGAAATTGAAAACTCGATTAGTAAATTAATTGATACAAAAAGGAAAACTAAAATTAATTAGCTCCCTTTTTTAATGGTCAAAACGGTCAAAAAACGGTCAAAATAATATGAACTCCCACAAACACGAGCAAACAAAAAAGCTCTGTACCAACGTTTTACCGTTTATACAAAGCCTTTAAAATACTTATTTATGCCGAGAGCGGGGGTCGAACCCGCACGATCACAATGATCACTGGATTTTGAGTCCAGCGCGTCTGCCAATTCCGCCATCTCGGCAAAAGTTTGATTGAAGCAATACAAAGGCGGTAGTCGGATTTGAACCGACGATAAAGGTTTTGCAGACCTCTGCCTTACCACTTGGCTATACCGCCAGAACAATATTATTAAAATGCCCTTTTCTTGCAAAAAGCAAGTCAATCAAAAAGGCGGTAGATGGGAATCGAACCCACGCGTGTCGGTACCACAAACCGATGTGTTAACCACTTCACCACTACCGCCATAATATCATAAAAACAGGGATAGTAGGAATCGAACCCACATTAGCGGTTTTGGAGACCGATGTACTACCGTTATACTATATCCCTATAAAATGGAGGGGAGTGGATTCGAACCACCGAACCCGAAGGAGCGGATTTACAGTCCGCCGCGTTTAGCCAGACTTCGCTACCCCTCCATAAATGGCGCGGGACAGAGTCGAACTGCCGACACACGGAGCTTCAATCCGTTGCTCTACCAACTGAGCTACCGAGCCGAACCAATTATGATATTAATAAGTAAATCTATTTAATTATAGTTGCTAAAAAGCAACAACGGTTCGTACGAGACTCGAACTCGTGATCTCCTCCGTGACAGGGAGGCGTCTTAACCGACTGGACCAACGAACCATGAATTATGGAGGATACAGGGATCGAACCTGTGACCTCCTGCTTGTAAGGCAGATGCTCTCCCAGCTGAGCTAATCCTCCAAAGTGACCCGCACGGGATTCGAACCCATGTTACTGCCGTGAAAGGGCAGTGTCTTAAACCACTTGACCAGCGGGTCATATTATTATTTCTTACGGAGAGTGAGGGATTCGAACCCTCGAAACCGGCTTTTACCAGTTTACATCATTTCCAATGGTGCTCCTTCGGCCAACTCGGACAACTCTCCATAATACTCCGACAGGCGGGCTCGAACCGTCGACAACCTGATTAACAGTCAGGTGCTCTACCAACTGAGCTATGTCGGAATAATCTATCTATGTCTCACAAGACAACTATATTAATATAACATGACAAGCAATTTGTGTCAACACAAATTTTTAGAAACATGCCCTGTTCATCAACATAGATAATATTATCAAGAATTAAAGAAACCGTCAACATTTTTATTAAAAAAATCTTATAACATCTTTTAGTCAATTTTTGATAGAATATAGTGTAGCTATTTTTTAAGAACGGAGAAATATATGAGTACATTAATAGATTTTGTTTTACACATCGATAACCATTTGATATCGATTGTTAATACTTTTGGTGATTGGACATATTTAATTTTATTTTTAATTATTTTTGTTGAGACGGGAGCAGTTATTCTTCCCTTCCTTCCTGGAGATTCTTTACTCTTTGCTGCAGCAGCTCTATCAGCAAATTCACAATATCACTTAAATATTTGGGTTTTTGTTATTCTTTTCTTTTGTGCCTCGGCTTTAGGAGATTCAGTTAATTTTTTAATTGGTCGAAAAGTAGGAATGGCAATTACTGAAAATAAATTTTTAAGTAAATTTATTAAGAAAAAAGATTTTGATCATGCACGTGAATTCTTTGATAAATATGGTGCAATTGCAATCTTTTTAGCACGTTTTATGCCAATTGTAAGAACTTTCGCACCTTTCGTTGCTGCCAGTAGCGATTATAGTTATAAAAAATTCGTAAAATATGATTTAACAGCATGTGTCGCCTGGGTTTTATTGTGCTGTGGTGGAGGATACTTCTTTGGAAATATTCCATTTGTACAAGAACACTTCTCATTAGTTGTGTTGTCCATTATTGTAATCTCATTGATTCCTGCCCTAATTGGCATTATAAAAAATAATTTAAATAACAAAAAGAGCAAATCTTAAAGATTTGCTCTTTTCATTTGTCGTTTACCTATTAAATAAAACAAAGTCCAAATTATTATTACAATTAAAAACCAAACTATAAAACAAAGAAAGAAATATTGATCTGGCAAAACATTAATAATCGGATCAGTTTTTGGATTAAAAACCCAATCTTTATTACGAAATAAAATTTCATGAAAATAAATAAATATATCATTAAAATCCACTATGACTATTAAACAGCATATCCCGATAATTAGCCAAGAGATTCTAATAAATTCCATTAAACGCCAAATATTTCGCCTAAAGCTAACATTATACAGCATTACCATTAAAATAATGCTTGTAAGTAATAAAATTGCATTATTTATAACAATCAAAGATTGCACATTTTTAAAATGCAATAAAGCATTGGCTGACAATTGATATTTTTGCAAAAATAATTTATTTGAAAATGGGTTTTGAATGAAAATAATCATTCTATAAAAATTTTTAATCAAAATGGTTTCAGAAACTTGGTATTTAATGTTTAATTTTAACCAAAAAATACTTATCAAATATATCCAACTTGAATTAATTGTAATGAATATAGCAAAGGTAAAACTAAATAAAAGAATTACTCCATAATTAAAAAAATCTTTTAATTTATAATTTCCAATCATCTAAACTATTTATCTCACTTGTTGGTTTGATTTTTTTGTTTTTTATAATCTCTGGTTTTGATACCCCAGAATAAACTAAAAGTGTATCAATTTTAGCATTAATTCCTGCCAAAATATCAGTATCATAATTATCCCCTACCATTACCACATCTTTTGTTGGTAGATTAATCTTCTTAATGGCATTTTCAATAATCAAATTATTGGGTTTACCTACTATAACTGGATCTGTTTTGGTAGCATAACGAACCAAATCAACAATGGAACCAGCACTAGGCAACATCCCTTTTTCACTTGGTATTAAAGAATCGGCATTAGTTCCAATGAAATATGCACCCTTTTGCACTTCCAAAACTGCTGTAGCCAATTTGTGATACGTTACATCATAGTCCAAAGCAACGACAACATAAGCTGGATTATCAGCATATAAATCAAAATTAGCTTTAGTTAAAAGTTCTTTTAAACCATTTTCACCAATTACATAAGCTGTTTGTTTTCTTTTATGCTTTTTGGCATCAACACTAAGGAATTCAGCAGTTGCCTGTCCAGCTGTATACACATTATTGACTGAAACATTAATATTATGATTAACTGCTAGATTTTTAACTACATCGATTGGTTGCTTGGTAGTATTGTTAGTCACAAATAAAAATGGTATCTTATTTTTTTGTAATCTTTCAATAAAACGTTTGGCAGCTGGAATTCTTTTTGATCCTTGATAAATAGTACCATCAAGATCAATCAAATATCCTTTATATTTATTCATAAACATTAATCTCCATTTTTTTGTCGAATTGTGAATTTTCGGCGATGATTAGACTTATACTTATCATAAGTATTTTGATTAGTCTTGGCTTTCCGATGATTTTTATTTTGCTTTTGAGAATGAGAACTGTTTTTATTCTGTTTTTTAGTTTTTTTATTTTCTGGTCGATTAGCAACTTCTAAATTATGTAACACAAAATAATTTGAACCAAAATTTGTATAATCAACTAAGTAATCCGGAATTGCTTCTTTTTTTAAACTTTGATCTACTTGGCGATTATCAGCATAAAAGCCCTTCAAACGTAATTGTCCATATCCCCAATCACCAACAATATAGTCATAATGAGTAAAAATCGGGTTAAATGCATTAGAAAATTCTAAAATGTCAAAAGCATCACGAACATTTTCTTCAAGAACGTACTTATGACCATTAATACTAAATGTATTTTCATTTACTCGTTTAATTTCAGCATATGGTGTTCTTTCTATTTTCCTTTTTTCAATTAAATCTTCAATTTGGCTGTGGTCCATTTCATACTCCTTATAATGGATATTTTTTTGCTAAATATTTAGCAAAAACATTTTCAAGGGTCCCGTTAAAGTAAATTGTATTTTTACCGACAATACTGATAGTTGGGAAAAATGGAATAAAATCATAATGATCAATCAATGCAATTTTATATTTTTTATCCGGCAATACTAATTTATCATGCCAAAAAAGTTGCTGTTTGTCTTGATCATATTTAATTCCATCATAAATTAATAACCCAAAATTTTTCCCACGGAATCCCATCCCCTTCTGCTCAAAGCGAATCAAAAATCCCTTGTTTTTTTCCATTTCTTTTACCATTCTCCACAAATTATATCCCAGGAACTCGGTTTTCATAACGTGAATGTTGTGGGGTAAAATGCTGTGAATTTGACTCATATCAACAATTCCTTTTGGCAAGTCATCTAAAAATAATCCTGTGTTAAGTACTGCAGCATCCGTATTTGTTTCACTCTCAATGGCTTTTAATCCTATTTCAATTAACGGATTATCTTCAAGTAAATTATTTTTTAATTTTTGAGGTAATTTAGCAACTTTTTGACTTGCTAGAAGTTTTCTGCCTTTATCATTCCAAGCTGAAATCATCTCAAAATCAGTATCTTCGGCTTCCATTTCAGAAACTTTAAAGACTTTAGCATCACGATTAGATATTTCAGTCCCGTCTACTTCAAAAGTGATTTGACCAACATAATGACCCCACTTTTCAGCAGCAGTTAATAAAGTTTGTCGAACCATTTCCCCATGTTCTAATAAATGATGAGTATGACCTCCAACAATGATTGAAATTTCAGGAAATTCCTTTGCAATTTTACGATCATAATTAATTCCTAGATGTGACAATAAAATTAAAACATCATAATCACCTTGCCACTTCTTCAAATCAGCAGCAATGGTCGGCATTACTGGAAGAACTTTCCAGTCCATAAATTTAAAAGTTGGATATGGACAAGTTAGTGCCATAAATCGAAGTTTAGTTCCATTTTTTAATTTATAATCTGCAAATGACTTTGCCCAAACTGGTGCTTGACCAGTATCTTCATCAATCACATTATCCAATACAATTTGAAAATTAGCTTGATTATACAAATCATTGAGTTCGGAATGAGAATTTGTCAATGCCTCATTATTACCAATCGTGGCAACATCATAATTTATTTTGTTTAATATTTCAATATTACCTTTACCACTTGTAGCATCAGTCAATGGATTAAACCGATCAATCGCATCACCGTCATCAACTTTAAAAACAGTATATCCCGCTGCTTTTAATTTATCAGTTTGATTTCTCATAAATCTGATAATTTTAGGAACATTTTCGAAATGAGAATGTAAATCATTTGTATGTAAAATAGCCACTTTTGTTTTCAATTTTTTACCTCTTATCCGTTCATTATCTAGATATTTTATATTTTAACATCTAAAAATAAATAAGTCCGAAAAAAGCCAGTGATAATCACTGACTTTTATTTATTCAATTTTTTTACTTCGATAGATTTCAAAACCATAAAGACCAATTAACCAAACAACCGATCCTAATAAAGCTACTAATGTTTGAATTCTAAAAATCAAGATTATACCAACGAAGACTAAAAAGCCCACCGTGAAAAAATCAGAGTATGGAAAAAATGGCATTTTAAATGTTAATGCATTCGTTTGTTCCTTACTTAAAGACTTACGGTATTGATAATGAGTAATAACAATTAATGACCAAATGAATAGGAAACAGGTTGTTGCAACACTAGAAATAAAATCAAATACTCCACTAGGCATGACAATATCTAAAATAACAGATAATCCAATCAACAATGTTGAGAAAAAAATTGCCGCAGTTGGTAAGCCTCGTTTTGACAAAGTGCCCAATCGTTTAGCAAATTTATTTTTACTTCCCTTCGTCAAAGAATACATCATTCTACCCGTCGTAAAAATTGCACTATTACATGATGATGCAGCAGCAGTTAATACAACGAAGTTAACAATCGCAGCGGCAGATTTAATTCCAATTCCTTGAAAAACTTGTACAAATGGACTTGATGATGGAGATACAAAATTCCAAGGATAGATACACATCAGAGCAACCAATGACCCAACATAAAACAAAATGATTCTTACTGGAACATCATTAATACACTTGGGAATAATTTTTTGCGGATCCTTTGTTTCAGAAGCAGTCATTCCAATCATTTCAATTCCAACAAAACTAAAAATTACCATTTGGAATGAAAGAAAGAATCCTTTAAATCCATGTGGGAAAAAGCTGCCATTAGTTAAATTAGAAATCGATGCATAACCAACTGGAGTTTTATAATGAATTGAAACTAAAATAACTCCAGTTAAAATCAATACGATAATAGCAACCACTTTAATAATTGCGAACCAAAATTCAGTTTCTCCAAAGGCTGATACAGTAATTGAATTTAGTAAAAACAAAACTACCAGTAAGAATAAACCAGTAACCCAAATTGGTAAATCTGGGAACCAAAATTGCATATATAATCCAGCAGCAGTAATTTCAGCCATAGCAATGGTTATCCAACACACTAAATATGTCCAACCTGCTACAAATCCTGTTCTAGGCCCTAGATATTTATTAATAAAATCGATAAAAGAAACACATTCAGTATTAGATAACAAAAGCTCTCCTAAAGCTCTCATTAAAAAGAAGCAAGCTAGCCCAGCAATTAAATATGCCAAAATCAAAGACGGTCCCGCTAAATGAATCGATTGCCCAGCACCAAGAAATAACCCTGTACCAATCGTTCCACCTAGAGCAATTAATTGCACATGCCGGCTTTTAAGGCCTCGCTCCATTCCCGATTCACCACTTTTTTCTTTACTCAAAATATTCATTCCCTTCAGCATACTTTTAATTATGATTTAAATTTATTATATACAAAAAAGGTCTCATGAGAAATATTAATCATAATTCAAACGATGAAAAAAATATCTTAAATTTTATTATCCTTTTCAGAATAATATCAAAAGTATTTTATTCATTTAAAATTATAACTTCATTCCTTCTGAGAACCTTTTAGATTATTTATTTTCTTTTGATAATGTTTCTACATCTTCAACAATCATTAATTCTTCGTCAGTAGGTACCAATAAAGTTTTAATCTTAGAACCCTTGGCACTAATATCTCTTACCACTCCACGAACATCATTTTTTTCATCATCTACACCAATTCCAAAATAATGAAGTTGGTCGGTTACTTCTTTACGAACTGTAATACTATTCTCACCCACGCCAGCAGTAAAGACAATGGCATCCGCCCCACCTAACTCTGCAAGATAAGCACCAATGTATCTAACAATTCGGTTAACATAAATTTCACGAGCAACTTTAGCACGGGGATTAGTAGCTTGAGCTGCTTCAACTTCACGCATATCACCAGAAACTCCAGAAATTCCTAACAATCCAGATTTAGTGTTTAGAATATCAATCATTTCATCGATGTCTTTCATTCCTTCTTTTTGCATAATATATGCTAAAAGAGATGGATCAACATCACCAGATCTAGTCGCCATTGTAAGCCCAGTGACTGGAGTGAATCCCATTGAAGTATCAAGAGATTTGCCATGATTAACTGCACATATTGAAGCACCTGCCCCTAAATGCATGATAATCATTTTGAGATCTTCAATTGGTTTCCCTAATAACTTAGCAGTGCGTTGTGAAACATAACGATAACTAATCCCATGAAATCCATATTTTCTAGCAGCGTATTTTTCATAGTATTCATAAGGTAAACTATAGAGATAATTCTTTTTTGGCATAGTAGCATGAAAGGCTGTGTCAAATACTGCAACACTAATAATATCAGGCAAAACTTTTTTAAAGGCTTTAATTCCCAAAACATTAGCTGGTTCATGTAAGGGAGCTAATTCATCTAAACTTTCAATTTTTTTCAATACTTCGGGAGTAATGATAACTGACTTATCAAAATATTCTCCACCAGCCACTACTCGATGGCCAACTCCATTAATTTCTGAATAATCTTTAATAATATCTAAATCAAGTAATTGATCTAATAAAATTTGGATTGCTTGCTCATGATTTTTTACATCGGTAGTTTGTTCAAATTTTTTGCCATCATCATACTTAATTTCAACATGTGAATCAGGAAGCGCAATTCTTTCAATTAAACCTTCCGCTAAAACTTTTTCTTGTGGCATTTCATAAAGTTTAAATTTCAATGTTGAACTACCAGCATTAACCGCAATAATCTTACTCATAATAACTCTCCTTATTTATTAAATCATCTTTTTAATAAATCATTTTCTTCCCAATCAACAATTTCAGCCATGAATTTTTGAAATGCTGTCTCATCTTTAAAAGACGGAAATTCACCCAACATAACTTTATCAGCCTGTTTAGCTTCGTTTCCACGTTTTTGCAAAATCATAATTGCTTTTTGTGCACTATCATTTAAAAATAATTCCTTGGGCAAATTTAAAATTCCTTGTAAATATACATTATCTTGCATCCAAGATAAAAGACCTTTAGCTTCAGGAGTTTGGAATAAATTGCTTGGAACCAAAAATATTCCAAATTCACCATCTTTTAAATAACTAACTGATTGTTCTAAAAGTAAGTGATGAACATAAGAATGTCCATTTTTGGCTTGAGTTTTGTATTTTTTAGTATTTTCATCAATTGGATAATATCCAATGGGCAAATCAGCTACTACTAAATCAACATTTGGAATCATAATTTCATCACCAACACTATCTTGGTGGATTAATTCAATATCTAATCCTTGCATTTGTGCACTAATGCTTGCAATAGAAATCATTGAATCGTCATTATCTACACCGTAACCTTTTACTTCTTCATGAACTTCATCATGAAGCTGATTCATAACAACAGTTAATAAGTTTCCAGAACCAACTACTGGATCAAGAATGCTAACCTTGGTCTTATTTTTATACAATCTAATAATCAAATAACCCATTATGTATGCAATTGTATCCGGAGTGATCTGATGTGTAGATTGAATATTGTCAACCTTAATTGCTTTTATCATTACCATTTGAATTGCTCGACGAATTGAAGGAGCATCCATTTTTTTATAATCAACCGTTTTATATAAATCAACTAGTTCTTTAACAACTTTTTCATTAGGAACACCATCTTCAACACGGACAGTATTATTATCAATCATATTATCAGCAGTTTCAATAAATGCATCCAAATATGAAAGTTCTAATGCCTGCATAAGAACTTTAGTTGACTGATCAAAAACTTGAAATAAAGCAGTTGTGTTTTCCTCAGTCAAAATAATCAACTCCCTTGGTAGTATCTACCTATGAATATAGTACCTAATGTAAGCACCTATTTCAAGATGGACAGTTTATAATTATTTTTATTCCTTCAACTTTTGATAATGTTGAATTCTATTTTCGTTACTCTGAATATTCATATTAGCCATTTGTAAACGATAGACTACAACAACAGAAATAATGGTTAAAAAAATGATAGCAATTATAGTTAAACTACCGTTGCTCTGGAATTTTAATTTTTGCTTCAATTTGTTTTTCTCCTATCATTACTTTTGAAAAAAGCTCATGATTTTTTAAATACCACTGTGCTGAGTTAATATTCATTATTAGTGGCATATAACCACCATTTTCACCACTTAATTTAATCACATTTTTATATTGTCTCAAGTTATAATTTTTATGCTCTTTCAAACTATGTAATTCAACCTTATTATTTTCACATTTAACTACTGTAAACTGAAAATTATCCGACTCTAGAATATCTAAATACTGATAAAATTGTTCTATTTGATTCCGTTGTTGATTATCTTTTCTAATTTGCCAAAATGTAAAACTAATCAAACTAAAGGCAACTGAAATAATTATTAATGAAAAAATGGTTTCTACTAATGAAAAACCATTTCTTTTATTCTTTAAAATTTGACATATACTTACTTTCATATATTTTCCTAGCTCTAATTAAGTTATTTTCACTCTCATGAACATGATAGTTAATCCATCTGCTACTTTCAAAATACATTGAAACCCCTAAACAAACGAATGAAAGACCTACTAGAGAATCTATAAGTGAAAAACCAATTCGGCTATAAACTTTCTTTTTCATTACGATACGTTCCCCAACCTAACTGAAATTTTTGTAGTACACGTTCATTCGTATTACTAGATTCCCAGTACACAGTTTGCGGTTTTACATAGCCCTTATTACTAATATTCATTTCATATCTTTTAACTACGCTCAATCCATGTGGCATTTGCACCGTTTTTCGATATCTTTTGCCGTGATTAAAACTTGTGAATACTACTTCATCACTAGGATAAAAAGCAACATTAATAGAAGTATTTTCATTCTTCGCTAAAACTAAAGACCGATTCCAAGTTTCATCAAAAGTACTCCAAAATAATTTTTCATTAATTTGAAACTGATTAAAAATATGAATTCCAAATATCAATAATAATAAAACTGCAGAAGTAACACAAAGAACAGTAATACTTTCTAAAAATGTAAATCCGTAACGTCTATTTTTGTGATGCCTGATTATCTTGAATAATAATTTTTTCATCATTGGCCTGCTTTGCTTGTTTTTCAGTTAAATAATTACTTGTGACTAATTTATTTAGAGAAATGTTGTTATCACCTGTTTCGTCATGATAGGAATCAATTTGTGTCTGAATTACGGAGACCATTGCAGAACCATGTACAGAATTTGCATGCTTTTTTTGTGTTCCCAAATTAGGAATTATTATCAGAATCAATAATGAAATTATAAATAGTACAACTGTCATCTCAATTAAAGTAAAACCTTTTCGTTTCATTAATAAATTCCTTTCATTGAATCATACATTGGTAACAGCATCTGCAAATACGTTATTACAATCGTCAATCCAATTATTGCGAACGAAAGTGGTTGAATTAATTGAATAATTGCTCCTGAAGACTTTATTAAATTTTGAAAACAAAACTTACCTAAAGCATCTAAATTTTTTGAAAGTTCTGTTTTTACACTTCCATTTGAGAGAAAAACAATCATTTCATTTGAAACAAAACTATATTTTTTGAAAATAACATCAATATTTTCCCCTTTTTGAAGTCCCTCTTGCATATCCAAACCAATTTCATAAAGTAAAGTTTCTTTTTCAAATTCTAAAAATACTGCCACAATTTGCTTCATGTCCAAACCATTTTTTATCATCAAAGATAAATTACTGGAAAGATAATATTCATAATAATTGCTAAATATTTTCCCAAATAACGGAATTTTTACCAACAATTCTGCTTTAACAATCTTTTTTTGTCTACGAAATAAATTAAATTGATATAGGCCAATTAGAATGATTAAGATAATTAATCCAAAAACTAAATAGTTAATCCAATTGTTTCCATCATCTTGTTTAATCAACTCAGAAGTTTGTGGCAAAATAAAAAATTTAATTGCAAAAATAATTATAAATAAGATTCCAAAGAGAAACGAAGGGTAAAGAGTTACTTCCCGAATTCTTTGTTGTTGTTTTAAACGTAACTGAATAAAACGACTTATTTCTCTCATTCCTAGTACAATATCTCCATGTTCATCAGCAATTTTTAATTGTTGATAAATTGCATCTGACAAAAAGAATTTCATTGCCACAGGCAAAGAGTATCCATTGACTAAAGATTGTTTAATACATTGAACAATCTCTCGGTTTTTCTTCGAAACTGTTTCAATAAACATCAATGCTTGTTTCACGGAAAATCCAATTGCAATCAAATCAGAAAGTGATTCAAAAATAAATGCTTGTTGTTTTAAAGTCACTTTGGAATGTTTAACCGTACCAATACTTCTTTTTTGTTTCATTTATAATTTCCCCATTCTGGAAAAGACCTTCTAATTTTTGCTTCCAATCATTCATGTCATCTGTTTTCAAATCAACTGGATTATTATCACAAATTGTAATTAAAGCTTTTATACTGTTACTAGTAGTTGGAATTAATCTTTGATATGAAACTGAAGTGAGCGCACTTTTTAACTGGGTTTTATCAACTCCTAAATCTAATAATCGTTGAATGGTTCCCTTGGGTGTTTTAGCATGAACTGTACTAAATACTAAGTGACCAGACAAGGCAGCTCTAACTGCTATCTTAGCCGTTTGAGAATCTCTAATTTCACCAATGATAAAAACATCTGGACGTTGACGCAGACCAACCTTTAATAAATTGGCATAAGTCATATTTGCTTTATCATTTACCTCTAACTGTAAAAAACGATCTTCACAAATTTCAACTGGATCTTCAATCGCCATTACCACTTCATTTTCATGTAGCGTTCGAGCAATTTTATAAATAGTTGTTGTTTTTCCAGATCCGGTTGGTCCCGAAAATAGCATTAAACCTCGTTTGTTAGCAATATTTAAAAGTTGTTCAACACACTTTTCATTAAAAAATTGACAACCACTTTGTTCATTATCATAAATAATTCTTAGTACCAATGATTCGTGTTGATTAAAATTACCAACGGATGATAGTCTAAAACGCAGCTTTTTCCCCTGATAACTATACATAATTGCTCCAAGCTGAGGTCTTCTTTTTTCAGAAATTGCCATTCCACTACGATATTTACAATAAGTAATTACTCGTTGTGCGGTTTCAAATGACAATTCTGATAATTGAATTACGCCATTTGCAGTATGAATTTTAATCTCATAATTATCACTTTTGGGTAAAAAATAAATATCGGAAGCTTTCTTTTGAATTGCTAAATCAATAATTTCATCAAATAGTTCACTAATTTCCAAAACTTCACATCCTTCATAATTAAATACGAAAAAAGACTCAATCTTTTTCAGATTGAGTCTTTTAAAATATTCTATTTAATTATTTAGCATCTTCAGGAATTACTGCAGCCTCATAAACATCTTGAACATCATCATTGTCTGATAATTCATCAATTAAACCAGAGTATTGTTCGACTTTATCGGCTGGAACTTCAGTAGTATTTTGAGGAAATAATCTAACTTCTGAGTTATCAAGCTTGTACCCAGCATCTTGCAATGCATCTCGAACTGTACTCAAATTAGAAGGATCAGTATAGATTTGATATTCATCAGCAGTTGCTTTCATATCATCTGCACCTGCATCAAGAGCAGCCATTAACATGGTGTCTTCATCATCGTCAGTTTCATCACGTAAAACAACTACATATCCTTTACGATCAAACATATATGAAACTGATCCATTAGTACCTAACGAACCGCCATGATGAGAAAAAGCAGAACGGACAGCAGCAGCAGTACGATTTTTATTATCAGTAAGCGTTGAAACCATAACTGCAGTTCCACCAGGTCCATAACCTTCGTAAGTTACTTCTTCAAACTTAGCTCCACCAACACCAGAAGCTTTATCTAAAGCACGTTGAACATTATCCTTAGGCATATTAGCTGCACGTGCCTTTTCTAGTTCAAGTCTTAATTGAGGATTTCCAGATGGATCAACTCCACCAGCCTTAGCAACTTGATATAAGTTACGTGAAATTTTTTGGAAAATCTTACCTCTTTTAGCATCTTGAGCGTTTTTACGACCCTGAATATTATGCCATTTTGAATGTCCTGACATGATTCAGCACTCCTCTCTCTAACAGAAATTAACACTTTTAATTATACCAACAAAGCTGTTCTTAATCAAATTTACTAATTTTTAGTAGATCCACGTTTTTTTAAGCCAAATGATAATAGAATATTATTATTTTCAATCTCTTCATTATCCATTACCTTTGTCAATAGTCGCATTGAAACTGCTCCAATATCATATAATGGCTGTGTGATTGTCGACATAGTTGGTCGAGTCATTTCAGTTAATTGAGTGTTATCACTAGTAGCAACTTCAAATTGTTCTGGAACATTAATTCCGTTATCACCCATTGCATTCATAATTCCAGCTGCTACATCATCGTTACTTACAATTGCAGCTGTAGCGCCTGATTTAATTAAACGTTCTTGTAATTTATATCCACTTTCATAACTAACATCGGTTGCCTCAATCAATAAAGACTTCCGAAAAGGTACCCCTGCATCTTTTAGAGCATCCTGATACCCCCGAATTCGATAATCTTTATTAATTGAGCGACTTAAATTTCCAGCAATAAACGCAATTCGATCATTACCATTTTCAAATAATTTATTAAATTGGGCGTAGACAGCTTTACGATAATCAATATTAACACTTGGAAATTCATTTTTAGGATCAACTGATCCAGCTAAGACAACCGGTGTACGCACATTTTTAAGTTCTTCGCGGACTTCATCACTAATGTCATTCCCCATAAAAATAATTCCGTCAACCTGTTTTGAATACAAAGTGTTAAGTGCTTTAATTTCTTTTTTCTCATCACCATCTGAATTAGTCAAAATAATATTATACTGATACATTTCTGCAATATCATCAATTCCACGAGCTAATGCAGCAAAATAAGAATTAGTTACATTGGGAATAATAACTCCAACTGTAGTTGTCTTTTTACTGGCTAGACCGCGTGCAACATCATTGGGTCTGTAATTAAGTTTTTTTACTACATTTAGTACTTTTTGTTCAGTTTCTGGTTTAACGTTATGATTGTGATTAACAACTCGCGAAACAGTCGCCATTGAAACCGAAGCTTCCCGGGCAACATCATAGATTGTCACTGTTTGCTTTTTCTTCATAGCTACTCCTCTTCCCCGAATCAAGTTCATTCTCCTAAAGAATAGCAGAGAAACCGTTTTCATTCAAGCCCTGAAGCAAACAAAAAAGACTAATATCTACCAATTTAGATATTAGTCTTTAATTTGGATACTCAACTAATTAATTATTTGCGGTGTTCATCATGTAAAGGATAAATAGTATCGTCACTGTCATTTTCAGGAGCAAATGCATCATCCATATCAACCGTAATGTCATCCGTTTCAGTTTCCTTTTCTTCATCATCTAAATGATTTTTAGGAACTGGTACTAAATTAAGGTAAGTTTGTAATTGGCTCAAATCATCTTTTAAGTCGTTCATTTTATCAGTGATCTTTTCAGTAGTTCCACTAATTGAACCCTTATAATCATCAACTTTATCATTTACCATATCTTTAGCATCTGCTAAAGTATCAGCAGCATAAAATGCATAATCAACTGCACGATCTTTAGCATCCTCGGCTGCATCCAAAATAGTATTTCTTAATCTATATTGACGTTCTTCATCAAGTGAACGATATGCAACATATGCAGCAGCGCCTCCAAGTAAACTTCCTAATAATAAACCCTTTTTAAAGCTCATAATTAACTCTCCTTAGTTAGTAACTATTTCTTTTTGTTTTCTTTTTTATTATTTTTTTGCTTTTTATCTTTTTTTGAAAATAAATTTGAAACTATATTCATCGCTGAACCCAAAAATGAGACCTTAGCTAAACTATCCATCCTTCTTTTAATACTATCACTAGTAACTTTAGCTGTTTCTGTAACATTAGAAACAGTTGTACCCAAATTAGCAGCAGCCTGAAATACAGGATCTACTTGATCTAATTTTGAATTGACATTATTCAATAAACTGTCAGTTTCCTGACTTAAATCATTAACATCTTTGGTAATTTCTTCAAGGCTTTGATTTACGCTACCAAGAACTTTAACTAGATGCATTAAAAAGACACCTATAAAAATAACTAATACTACAAATGCAATTGCAGCAATTATAGCTGCGATTCCCCCAATTGTCATTGAGCATACCTCCTAATGGTTTCTATCAGCTTAAGAATATCATTATTAGCAAATTAAGACAATCAATCTGACGATTTGTGTTAAATTTATTTAAATATTTTGATAAAATAAACCTACAAATAAATTAATGGAGAAAATTATGAATAATATACCTATCTTATTAGCGTCAAATTTATCAGATAACAAACTAGTTAAGTATACTAGTAACAATATTATCAATAAATATTTAAATAATTTTAATTGGGATCAAATTTTAGTTGGTTTAACCACCAAAATCTTCAACATTATCTTGATTTCAATTTTATTTTTCTTTATTGCTAAAATTGGTAAAAGATTAATTGCCCATTTTTTTAAAAATTATCAAAAAAAACTAGACAATAAAAAGGAGCAAACCTTTACCGGAAATTCAATTAATGTCACAAAACGGCGTAATAAAACCATGTATACTTTATTAGAAAATGCTTATTATTACATCGTGATCTTTTTTTATTTTTACTCAATTCTGTCTATCATGGGTATTCCAGTTGGAACATTAATTGCAGGAGCAGGAATTTTCAGTTTGGCAATCGGTCTTGGTGCTCAAGGATTTGTTAGTGATATAGTTAGTGGATTTTTTATTTTATTTGAACATCAAATTGATGTTGGTGATCATGTAATTATTAATAATATCAATGGAATTGTAGTAGCAGTTGGATTAAGAACTACCCAAATTAAAAGTAGCAATGGTACACTAAATTTCATTCCAAATCGAAGCATTACTACTATTTCTAATTTATCAAGAGGAAATATTCAGGCAATTGTCGACATTCGTATCACTCCCGAAGCACCAATTCAAAAAATCGAAAATATTATGGCAGATGTCAACGAAGAAAAGGCTGGAAAAAATCCAAATGTAATCGGTGAACCATTAATCTTTGGAACTGTTTACTTAGATGATGGGTCATTAGCCATTGAGGTTGCCATTACTTCTAAAAGCAGTACAGAAGCAGCTGTTCAATCAGAATATTTAACTGCTTACCTTGATGCAATTAAAAAAGCAGGTATTTCATTGCCACTTGCACCTTTAATGGTTCCAGAACCCCCATCTCCAACTGACACTTCTGAAACATCTGAATCAATGCCCTCAATTCCTACAACAAAATCTAAATAAAAAATAAATGCCCATTTAATGGGCATTTTATTTTTTACCACCAATCATTAATAACTTCAGTTAACTTAGCTAAAGCACGACTACGATGGCTAATTTCATTTTTTTCACTATCAGTCATTTCGGCAAGTGTTTTTCCTTTTTCAGCAACAAAGAATAATGGATCATAACCAAACCCATTATTTCCCTTAGGCGTCTTTAAAATTTCTCCAGAAATAATACCCGTTACATGTAATTTTTCTCCATCAGGTTTCATTAATACTAGCGAAGTATGAAAATAGGCATTACGATCATCAGAATGTGATAATTGTTTCAATAGTTTTTCATTATTTGCTTGATCATCATGATCACCAGCATAACGAGCCGAATAAATTCCAGGTTCCCCATTAATAGATGGAACCACTAAACCAGAATCGTCAGCTAATACAGGAATATTTAGTGCCTTTGAAACTACCTGAGCTTTAATAGTTGCATTTTCTTCAAAAGATTTTCCGTTTTCATTAATATCAGGGATATCAGTAAAATCTTGAATTGACTTAATTTGAAATCCCATCGGCTCCAACATTTCTTTAAATTCTTTAATTTTATTTTGATTTTTTGAAGCAATCACTAATTCTTTACTCTTCATAACTTTTTAACTCATTAGGCAAAATTAATTCTGCCTTTACCTTTCTATTAAGCCATTTAGAAGCAACATCATCAAAGTGTGTTACTCCATTAGTCGTATAAAATTGATTTTTTGAACTAGTTTTATCATTTAGTAATGATTGATTTTGCAACATTTGTTTAGCAGTTTCCACAGTTTCAAAACCAGGATTAATTAAAGTTACTTCATCGCCTAAAGCAGCTTGAATCAAATTAGCTACAATTGGAAAATGAGTACAGCCTAATATTAAAGTATCAATCCCAGTATTTTTCAAACTTTTTAATCCATCGTTAATAATTTGTTTTGATTTTTCAGAGTTATAGTCACCTTTTTCAACCAAAGGTATAAAAGTTGGGCAAGCAACTTCAATTACTTCTGCATTTGAATCCATCTTTTTAATTGCATCTCGATAAGCATGACTTTTTACTGTTACTGAGGTTCCAATTATTCCAATTCTTTTATTTTTACTGGCTTTAATCGCAGCCCTACTTCCGGGCTCAATTACTCCAATAACGGGAATGGAAAGATCTGTTTGTAATCGTGATAATGCCGTAGCAGATGCAGTATTACATGCTATAATCATAAATTTTGCATGATTTTTTTCAAAAAAATGTCCAATTTCAGTTGCATAATCAATTACTTGTTCCGCATTTTTCTCGCCATAAGGAAGATGAGCCTCATCACCTAGATAAAGCGTATTTTCTTTGGGTAATTCTTTTAAGGCAACTTTTAAAACAGTTAATCCCCCAATTCCAGAATCCATGAAAGCAACTGGTGCTGAATTCATAACTTTCCCTCCTTATTTCTAATTAACATAACGATATTATACTATAAATTACCCTATCCCAACTCATTTGTTAAATCAGTATGTTAAAATTAACATCGAAGCAATTTTGATTGGAGACGAATCTATGAGCAAAAAAGAAATTAATAAATACGAAAAATTCTGCAAAAATAACCAAGATTTAAACTTTTGGGGAATTGAATTATTAAGAGATAATTTACTACCAGATATACTCAGTGAAGATATTCATGATATTCTTTATTGGGCTGGCAAAAATTTAGCAATTAAGTTTCCAGTATCATTAGATGATATTCCAACTTTTTTTCAACAAAGTGATTTCGGTAACCTAGAGTTATTAAAAAATGATAATCAAAAAACGGTTTGGAAACTTTCTGGTGAAAAAGTAGAAAAAAGACTAAAATTAAATCAAGATGCTGATTTCATGCTTGAAACAGGGTTTCTCGCACAAACTAAACAGCAATTTAGTGGTTTTTCTACAGAAGCAGAATATAATATCAAGTTCAAATCAACTGTCGAAATTACAGTTATTTCAGATCCTTCTAAACAAGTTCAAGATCCGACCGAATGTCAACCAATTAAAATTAGCGCATAAAAAAGAGCCTTTCAAAAAGGCTCTTTTTTTATGCTACATATTCAGCCAATAACTTTTGTAATTGTTCTTTAGGATGATATCCAACGATTTGGTCAACAACTTTACCATCTTTTTTAACTAATAAAGTTGGAATACTCATAATACCAAATTTGCTAGCAGTAGCTTGATTATCATCTACGTTTAACTTGCAAAATTTAATATCTTTATCTTCTTCAGATAACTCCTCAATTACAGGACTTTGCATCTTACATGGTCCACACCATGGAGCCCAAAAGTCAATTACGACTAATCCTTTTTCTGTTTCTTTTTCAAAATCTGCATCTGTAATTTCATGTACCATCTTAAATTCCTCCTTTAAAATACACTTACTATCTGTAAGTATAATCAGTAAATCAAATAATTTCAACTTAATCGCTCACAGATTATTTAAATTTAGCAATGGTTGATCCATCTCCACCAGAGTTAGCAGGAGAAAATCCAAACGATTTTACCTGACGATTTTGTTTTAAATAATTCGTAACTCCCTTACGTAAAGCCCCTGTCCCTTTACCGTGAATAATAGTGACTGATGGGTAACCAGCCAACAATGCTGAATCAATATAACGATCCAACCGTTGCATAGCATCATCATATCTTACCCCACGAAGGTCTAAAGTTGGTGACATGGATGAGGAACGAGTTCGTCTAACTGTTGGATGGCTTTTTTGTTTTTGAGAAGTATCAGCAATTTTTTCCATATCATTTTCTGAAATTTTCATTTTTAAAATTCCAAGTTCAACTTCCCAATTATTTCCATCGAGTTTCTTAAGTAAGACTCCTCTTTGACCATACGTTTTTACCATTACATCATCACCGATTTTAAAGGCATGTTTCTTTTTAATACGCTTTAAAACCTTATTATGTTTAATTTCAGGTTGTTGCTCTAATGCATTTAATTTACCTTTATCTGCAATTAATTCATGCTCTTTAACATTTACGTTTGCAGCTTTTTGTTTTTGATGCAAATCATCAATGATCTCATTTGCTTTTTGCTTTGTTTGCGCCACAATTTGATTAGCATCTCGTTTAGCATTATTAATCAATTGCATTTTTTGATTAGTGAACTTGTTAAACTTTTCGCTTAGCTCGGCATGTAATTCTGTTGCATCATTTAATTCTATCTCCAATTTACGAGCTCTTTCATCAGCGACTTTAGTTTGAGCTGTTAATTTTTTTATCATATTATTGATATCTTGGCTATCTTTATCAGTTAGTGAACGAGCTTCAGCAATTATTTCATCATCTAATCCTAAACGACTAGCAATGTTTAAAGCATTACTTTGACCTGGAATTCCAATTAATAATCGGTAAGTTGGTTGCAAACTTTTTTCATCAAATTCCATGGAAGCATTAATAGTTTCAGGACGATTGTACCCATAAATCTTCAATTCTGGATAATGGGTTGTAGCCAGCACTTCACTATCAGATTGACCAATTGCATCTAAAATTGACATAGCTAATGCCGCACCCTCATGAGGATCAGTTCCAGCACCTAACTCATCAATCAAAACTAAGCTTTTGGCAGTGATATGATGCAAAATATCAATGATGTTATCCATATGACCAGAAAAAGTACTTAAATTTTGTTCAATAGACTGATCATCACCTATATCTGCAAAAATATCATCAAATAAACCAGCTTGGCTACCTTCATCGGCTGTCACAAATAAACCCGATTGTGCCATTAATTGTAAGAGCCCTAAAGTTTTGATAGTTATGGTTTTACCACCAGTATTTGGACCGGTAATAATTATTTGACGATAATCAAACCCAATTTCAATTGTATTACCAACTACTTTTTCTTGATCAATTAAAGGATGGCGGGCATTTTTCAAATTAACTTGATTAGTTGTTGAAATTAATGGCCTTGTCGCTTTAATTGATGCCGCATACTTTGCTTTAGCATTAATTAAATCAAAATGTCCTAATTGCACGGCGTTGTTCATTAATTCATTTTGAAAAGGACGAATAAGATCAGATAATTCTGCTAAAATTCGTTTTGTCTCCTCACGCTCATTAATCTGTTCCCTGCGTAAATCATTATTTAATTCAACTACATTACCTGGTTCAATATATAAAGTTTGGCCTGTGGCACTTTGATCATGGACAATTCCACCAAATTTCTGCTTATATTCTGTTTTCACAGGAATAACATAACGCTCATCTCGAACTGTGATAACAGCTTCACTTAAATATTTAGATTGCTTACCGCGCATGTATTTTTCCATCCTACTTCGAATGCTATTTTGTAAGCGTGTAATCTGCTTTCTTATTGAAAATAACGAGTTAGAAGCTGAATCTAACAATTTACCATTCTCATCAATTGCCGTTTTTAATCGATTTGTAACGTCAGGAAGATCTTCAAAAGATTCCACTTGCGTATAAAGAACTTTTAAATCAACTTTTTCATCAACTAAATTAGTAAAAAAACGTTTAATTCTTAAAACAGCTAATAAAATTGCATTGATTTGAGCAAGTTCTTTACCACTTAAACTAGCCCCAACTGATAAGCGCTTCATATAGCCTGAAATATCTTTTAGTTTAGGAATTGGAATTACATAGTTCAAACGATAAATATGAGCTCCATCATCTGTTTCATCTAACCTTTGATTAACTTCTTTTTCATCATTACTTGGAATTAAATTAATTAATTCTTTTTTACCATTTTCTGTAGCTAAATATTGATTAAGCTGCTGTTTAATTTGTTGATATTCTAATGTATCTAATATTTTTTTATTCATCTAAACACCTTACTAATGAAATAATATCTGTGGAAAAATTCCTACTAAAAATTGCGCAATCGTTGAATCACTATAAAGATTAGCAAACCAATCAATGTGCAACATAATCAAAATATTTAATAACATTGTAATCACCACTAAACTTATAATAAAACCCACGACAGCTCCTAATAATGAGTTGAATTGTTTTATAACTGGCAATGAAACAATTTTATTCAAAATCCGTGATACATAATGCAAAATCGTTAGTGATACAGCAAATACTAATAAAAATCCAATTCCTTTCCAAAAATCAGTATTTACGTAAGACTTATTAGTAACTAAAAAATTAAAAATAGTTCTTAAAAATGTAGCCGTAGAATCTGCAAACATAAATGAAACAACAAATGCTAAAACTAGTCCAACTAAATTAACTAATTCTTGAACGAATCCACGATGAAAACCATGAACAATGGAAATGATTAAAATCAAGATAATTAAAATTGATAAAATCATAATTAAAAATCCTCGTCTTTCATTTTGTTTTTTAGTTGATCCAGTTCTAATTGTTTATCTAATTGATTAGATATTGCATTAAAAGCAATCAAGATAGCTGCATCTTCATCATTAATGTTTTCTGATTGATTTTTCAAACTATTTAACTCGTCATTTAATATTTTAGAAACTGCTCTCATATGTTCATCCGATGCTGTCCCAATAAATGTATAATCTTTTTTACCAATCATGGTTTTAAATCGTTTTTTATTATCCAACTTAAATCCCTCCAATATACTCTTATTTTAGCATGAATAAACAAAAAAGGCGCCAACTTACAAAAGTTGGTACCTTCCAGCATTTTAAATAAAAAACTAAATTTTACTATTTGGATCCAAAAATGTGTTAAGTGTTTCTTGTACCATTTCCCACTCATCATCATCTTCAATTGGTTCCAAATCTCCATCTTGGGGAGCAGTTGGATCTGAACCTTTAGGTAAGGCATATGCCTCAATGTTAATACTTTCATTGCCTTCATCGGCAGCTGGATACATTAAAATGTATGAACGACCAAAGTCATCGGAAGAAAATGTAAATAATTCGTTGTACAAAATTTCGTTTCCTTTTTCATCAATTAATGTAATTTGTTCTGGTTCATTTTTCATATTTGATCCTCCTTCATTTGTTAGAACTTTGACGATCTAGATAGCCTTGTAAAATTAATTCAGCAGCTACTTTATCAATTACTTTTTTACGTTTAGCACGTGAAACATCGGCCTTTTCAATCAACATTCGTTCAGCTTCAACAGTAGTTAATCTTTCATCTTCAAATACAACTGGAACATGAAATTTAGCTCGAACCATTTTACCATATCGTTTAGAAGCTTTCACTCGAGGACCAGATGTATTATTCATGTTTTTAGGTAAACCAATCACAACTTGAGTCACATCATTTTGCTGAATTAATTCCCCAATACGATCTAACCCAAAATCTTTTTCATCTTCATTAATTTTAACTATTTCAATTCCCTGTGCAGTCCATCCTAGTGCGTCACTAATTGCAACACCAACCGTTCTAGAACCAACGTCTAATCCCATAATTTTCAATTTATTTATCCTATCATTGCTATAAGCTAAAAACAACCATTATTTCTATCGCATACTATATGAATAGTCAATTTAAACGAAACTATTTACTTTGGGCTAACCACTCTTGAGCATTCTTTAAAGCATCATCAATTCCAGCGGGATTTTTGCCACCTGCTTGAGCAAGATTTGGTCTTCCTCCTCCACCACCTTGAATATCCTTTGCAACTGCTTTAACTAAATCACCAGCTTTTAACCCTTTTTTAACATGTTCTTCATCAATTGCAACTAATAAATTAGCTTTCCCATCGCTTCCAGTTCCTAAAACTAAAACATTAGAAGCATGTTTGTCACGCCAAGTATCAGCTAACTCACGAAGTTGATTCATATTAGCATTTTTCAAGTGCCCAGTGATAATGCTAATTCCATTAATTTCAACTGGATTTTCAAACATGTCACTAGCTTCTTGACTAGCTAATTTTGCTTCAAGTGATTCTTGTTTGCTCTCTAACCTTTTGATTTGTTCCTGTAGTTCTTTCACACGACCAGGAGTTTCATCATTAGAAGGTGACTTTACTGTCTTAGAAATACTATTCAACATTCTTTCTTCATCATCAAAATAATCAAATGCTGGTTTAGCAGTTACTGCCTCAATTCTTCGAATACCTGCACCAACACCAGTTTCTGAGATGATTTTAAATAATCCTAATTGACTAGTATTTTTAACATGGTCTCCGCCACAAAATTCAACTGAGAAGTCACCTGCTTTAACAACTCGAACCTTATCACCATATTTATCATCAAATAAAGCAATTGCTCCCATTTTTTTACCTGATTCTTTGTCAGTCACGATGGTTTCAACTGGTTTGGCAGCAAATATTTGTTCATTTACCATCTCTTCTACTTTTTTCAAGTCTTCTTTGGTAACTGACCCAAAATGATTAAAATCAAACCGTAAATAACCTGGTTTAACCAAAGATCCAGCTTGCTGAGTATGTCCACCTAAAACATTACGCAAGGATTGATCTAATAAATGAGTAGCAGTATGGTTTCTTTCAACTCCCGCATGAAATTCACGATCAACAACTAACTTATATTGATCCCCTTTTTTTAAATTACCGGTAACTTTCACAGTATGCAAATTTTGTCCATTTGGTGCATGTTGAACATCCTCAACTTCAGCTACTAATTCTCCATTTTGATTATAAATCTTACCAATATCAGCTACTTGACCACCCATTTCTGCATAAAAAGGCGTTTTATCAAAGATTAATTCAGCTTTGTGATCTGAAGCAGCAATACCATCAACCAATTTTTCATTGAAAATAATATCTTTTAAAGTTGCTTTCTCGACAATCAACTCATCGTATCCCACGTATTCACTAGGAGTATCAATATCTAATAGCAAATCCCTTTGAACTTTCATTGATCCTTTAGTATCTCGAGCATTTCGAGCACGGGTACGTTGTTTTTCCATTTCATTATCAAATTCAGTTTCATTGACAGCAATTCCACGATCATGAGCATATTCCTCAGTTAATTCAAGTGGAAAACCATAGGTGTCATATAATTTAAAGGCATCTTTTCCAGAAATAGACTTTTTATTAGCTTTTTTAGTTGTTTCAATTAAGTTATTTAAAAGTTTAATCCCATCATTAAGTGTGGCATTAAACCGATCTTCTTCATTTTTTACAATCTTAGCAATATAATCACTTTGCTCTAAAACTTGTGGATAATGAGAATGCATAATTTCTCCCACCACAGGAACTAATTTATAAAGAAAGGCATTATTAATTCCTAATTGATGACCATTAACAGTAGCTCGACGCAATAAACGTCTAATCACGTACCCACGTCCCTCATTAGAGGGTAATGCTCCATCACTAATAGCAAAAGTGATAGTTCTAATATGGTCAGCAATCACTTTAAAAGCAACATCATCTTCAGCATCATCTTCAGCATTAGCTCCATACTTTTTTTGATCACTAAAAGTTTCAGTTTTCTTTATAATTGGCAAAAATAAATCAGTTTCAAAATTTGTTGGTGCATCTTGGAAAATTGATACTACGCGTTCTAAACCCATTCCAGTATCAATATTTTTCCGTGGAAGTGGTTCATAAGTTCCTTTTTCTGTATGGTTAAATTGTGAAAATACAATATTCCAAACTTCTAGATATCGTTCATTCTCACCACCAGGATAATTTTCTGGATCATCAGGAGCTAAATCATCATATTTTTCACCTCGATCATAAAAAACTTCCGAATCAGGTCCGGATGGTCCCTGACCAATATCCCAAAAGTTATCTTCAGCAGGAATTAAATGGTCGGGAGCAATCCCCGCTTTTTCCCACAGTTCTTTAGTAATTTTATCATCAGGATAATAAGTAATATAAAGCTTATTTTTGTCCCATCCAAACCATTTAGGACTAGTTAATAATTCAAATGCCCAAGGAATAACTTCTTTTTTGAAATAATCACCAACTGAAAAATTACCTAACATTTCAAATAAAGTTTGATGACGAGCAGTTTTACCAACATTTTCAATATCATTAGTTCGAATGCTCTTTTGAGAACTTGTCATTCGAGGATTTTCTGGTGCAACTGATCCATCAAAATATTTTTTCATTGTTGCAACTCCAGAATTAATCCAAAGCAAAGTTGGATCATCTTTAGGTACTAACGAAGCACTTGGTTCAATTTTATGTCCCTTTTCCTGAAAAAAATCAAGAAACATTTGTCTGATTTGACCACTAGTTAGCTGTTTCATAATAATTATCCTCCATAAAATAAAAAACACCATTGCTAACAAAGACGCCGGGACGCGGTACCACTTTGTTTGCAACGATGTTTGTCGTTTACCTCTTTAGTCCCTATATCGCGGGAAACCGTATTAAGCATTGAGAGGAGCACTTTCATAGCTTTTGATTGGTTAATCTCATCATAACAACCATTTCTGTATTCAAAAAAATAATTAGTATGTCTCTCAAGTAAAATTATATATAGAATTATCAAACGTGTCAATCAACGATAGCGTTGTGAACTACGTTTCTTTTGTTTCTTCTTAGAACGAATTTGATTCCTAAGCTCAATTTTATGCTTTTTTTCATCCTTCATTTTAATTGCACGTTTGATCTTCTTTTTATAACCAGGTTTTACATTTTTCTTTTTCTTATTAATCATTCCCAATGTTGAACCATCAAGTTTATCATGATGACCACGATAATTAGCTCGACGTTTGCGATCATAAGAATCAACGATTTCATCATTTTTAATTTCTTTGGGCTGAAATTTAATCCCCATTTTTTCTAATTCTGCCACTTTATCATCTTCATCAGGACCATAAAGAGTAATGGCCGTTCCTTGCATACCATTTCTTCCTGTTCGACCAACTCGATGAACAAAATATTCTGGATCAGACGGCATATCATCATTAATGACCTGAGAAATTCCTTCAATATCAATTCCTCGAGCTGCCAAATCAGATGCTACTACAAATTGATAATCCAAATTTTGAATCTGTTTCATAACACGTTTTCTAACACGTGGTTGCATACCACCATGAATCTTGGCTACTTTCAATCCTTGAATTTGTAAGTATTCTTGAATTTCGTCAACTCTCTCACGCGTGTTAGCAAAAATCAAAACCAAATAAGGATTTCCCATAGTTAATATTTTGTAAATTAAACTATTTTTATCTTGACCTTTAGTTGAAATCAACCAATTATCAACATCTCGGTTAATTACTGATGAAGTTGGAATATCATTTAACACAGGATTTTTCATATATTTCTTTAAAAATGGCTTTAACTTTGGTGGAATTGTTGCAGAAAAAACCATCATTTGTAATTCTTTAGACATTCCTGCGGCAATTTTATCAACCACGTCTAAAAAGCCTAAATCAAGCGTCATATCAGCTTCATCAATCACTAACTTATTTGCAGTATTAATGTCTAGATGATTACCCTTTGTTAAGTCCAAAATTCGACCTGGAGTTCCAATTACAATTTGAGGTTGTTCTCGTTCTAATTTTTCAATTTGTCGTTCTTTATCAGTTCCACCAACATAATTAGCCACATGAATTGTTTCAGGACTAAAACTAACAAGTTGTTTTACATTATCGTAAATTTGATAGGCTAATTCTCGACTTGGCGTTGTAATTACAATCTGTGTTTTTTCACTATTTGAATCAAGTTGATCTAAAAGTGGCAATAAAAACGCATGAGTTTTACCACTACCTGTGGCTGATTTCCCAATCACACTTTTACCGTGTTTAATCGTTGGAATAACTTTGGATTGAATGGGCGTGGGATGTTCAAAACCCAAATCTTTAATTGCATCGTTAATAAATGGTTGAAAATGATAATCTTTAAATGAAGCACTCATATTTATTTCCTTTTCTTTACATATTCTTTGGTTAATTCGTCAAGTTGATTAACAACTTGTTTTATTTCAGCATCATCTTTAGCAACTGCACCACTTGCAAGCGGATGACCTCCACCACCATGTTTTTTAGCTAATTCATTAATTGATGGACCTTTAGATCGTAATCTAATTCGATAACTTTCATCTTTTTGCTGTACAAAAATAGCCCAATCAACAACTGATTTAATATTTCCTGGTAGTGGAACCATTGCTGAGGTACTGTCATCACCCAAATGTAATTCTTCAACAAGTTTATTTGTCAAAATAACGTATGCAGAACCACTTTCTGAAATTTGAATATTTTGATAGATATAGGCAGCTAGATGAGAAAGCGGAATGTCGATTTCATCCTCTTTTTCAGCAATTAAATTCGTTGAAAAATCATATTGAGCTAAGTTACTAGCAACTAAAAAAGTATGGCTGGTAGTTGCTGGATATTTAAATCTCCCCGTATCACCAACAATTCCTGCATACAATAATCTGGCAGCATTATCACACATTTTCAGAGTTTCATTAGCTGCATAAAAATCATAAATCATTTCAGAAACACTAGAAGCTTCTGTATTAACCCACATTAAATCGCCAAATTGATCGTCATTAGGATGATGATCAATTTTAATCAAAAATTTACCTTTATTATACCGATTGTCATCGACTCGCGGCTGATTAGCTGTATCAACTGCAATCACTAATGCATCCTTATATACATCATCAGAAATTTCGTCGGTTTTACCAAGCCAATCAAAACCTTTATATTGTTTGCCAACACAATAAACTTTTTTATCTGGAAAAGTTGCTTTAATAATTTCTGCTAATCCCATTTGTGAACCAATTGCATCTGGATCAGGATGCTGATGTCTATGAATGATAATCGTATCATATTGATTTATTTTTTCGTAAATTTCTTGTTTAGTATTCATTTTTACCCCTATATTAAAACATTTAATACTCTAGTATAACCTTTATTACGATACATTAAAAGACTTGTTTTGGATATAAAGGAAGATTAACGTTTTGGAATCCAATATCAGAAAGATTCGTTAAAGTAATACCTAATAAACGAATTCCTCGACTTGCAGATGGCATTAATTCAAAGATATCCATTGCTTTTTCATATAATGAAATAGCATTATTTTCAATAAAATCTTCACTAGTGATTCGTTTGGTTAAAGTTGAAAAATCACTATAACGAACTTTTAAAACCAATGTTTTACCATGTTTTTGATGATTTACAACAGTTTTATAAACTAATTTAGCTATCAATAATAGTTGTTCTTCAACCTCTTCGTTACTTTTTAATTCATGAATATAAGTACGTTCTTTTCCAATTGATTTTCTTTCTCTTTGATATTCAACTGGACGATCATCAATCCCACGAACTCGTCGATATAAAACATAACCAAATTTCCCAAAATTTTTAATTAATGACATTTCTGACATCTGAAACAAATCAATACCATCATTAATATTTAAGTCCTGCATTTTTTTGACTGTCTTTTTTCCAACTCCTCGATATTTTTCAATTTTTAATTTCATAAGAAACTCATGTGCATCTTCGGCATCAATAACTGTTATACCAGCCGGTTTTCGATAATCAGAAGCTTCTTTAGCCAAAAATTTATTATATGAAATCCCAGTTGAACAAGTTAATTTGGTTTTTTCCCATATTTCACTTTGAATTAAATGAGCTAATAACATTGGGTCATCAATATTTTTCTTATTTTGTGTTATATCCAAGTAAGCCTCATCCAACGCTACTGTCTCAATTTTATCAGTATATTCATGAAATATTTCATGAATTTGATCAGAAATGCCTCGATATAATTCAAAATCAGGAGTTTTAAACACCGCTTCAGAACATAATTCTAAAGCTTTGCTGGCAGGCATAGCTGAATGAATCCCAAATTGGCGAGCAACATAGTTAGCTGTAGTAACAACCCCACGACCTCCAGTAGTGCGCGGATCTTTTGCAATTACTAAAGGTTGATTAATAAACTCTGGATGATTTAATTGTTCAATTGAAGCAAAAAAGGCATCCATATCAACATGAAGAATTTTTCGTGAACTATTAACTTTAAGATAATCATCATCCATTAAAAACACCACACTTTAGAACATATGTTCTTTTGCTAATAATAAAAAAGTCTGGAATCCAGACTTTTTACTTATTATCATCTGATTTAGAATCATCAGTTTTAGTTGTTTCTTCTGCATCAGAATTCGAACCATCATTAGTTGTTGTAGGTTTATTTACATTAGCAATCGCATTAAGATCAAATTCTAAATAAACACCATCACAATCAAGAGTAACTGTTTTATTTGCGCGATCAATATCATCAACTACACCATGTAATCTGCCAATTGTAATAACGTGATCACCCTTTTGCAAAGTCTTCAAAGTTTCTTGATGTTTTTGTTGTTGCTTTTTTTGAGGTCTAATCATAAAGAAATACATTAAACCAAATAAAACAATTAATACAATAATTCCACCATATTGTGCCATTTTTTCACCTCAATTTCATAATTACTTTATTTTACCAAATTTTATTATAAATATCTAGCAACGAGTTACTGTGGAGGAATTTCTTTGCCTAAATGCTGATAACCCAACTCTGTTACCATCCTACCGCGTGATGTTCGTTTCAAATAACCAATTTGCAATAAATAAGGTTCATAAACTTCTGAAATTGTTTCTGTTTCTTCACCAATATTTGCAGCAATCGTATTTAAACCAACCGGTCCACCATTATAATAGTCAATCATCGTTTCTAATAATTTCAAATCAGTTTGATCAAGTCCCTTACTATCGACACCTAAAGTTGATAGTGCTTGATTAACACTTTCAACGTCAATTTCATTTTTACCAGAAACTTGAGCAAAATCACGTACTCGTTTTAATAAGCGATTAGCAATCCGCGGCGTACCACGCGAACGTAAAGAAATTTCATGTGCTCCTTCATCTTTTATTTGGGTATGAAAAATAGTTGCAGAACGCTTTACAATTGCTTCTAAATCTTGTGTATTGTAATAATTCATATGTTCTACAATTCCAAATCGATTTCGAAAAGGAGCATCCAATAATCCAGCTCGAGTAGTTGCTCCAATTAAAGTAAACGGTGGTAAAGAAAAATGGACTGGATGAGCCGTAGGTCCTTGACCTATCACGATATCAATATAAAAATCTTCCATGGCAGAATAAAGCATTTCTTCAACTACTTTTGGCAGACGATGGATTTCATCAATAAAAAGAATATCGCCAGGCTCTAATTCATTTAATAATGCTGCCAAATCACCACTTTTTTCAATTGCTGGACCACTAGTCGTTTTTAAATTAACACCCATTTCATGTGCAATTACAGTAGCCATAGTTGTTTTCCCTAAACCAGGCGGGCCAAAAAGAAGCACATGATCTAAAGATTCTTCCCTTTGTTTAGCAGCTTTAATATAAACATTTAAAGATTTTTTTATTTTATCTTGTCCGATATATTGAGAAAAATTCTGTGGTCGCAATGACTGCTCAAGTGATTGTTCATCATCCTCAGTTTCTTGGGAAATAATCCGATTATCATCCAATCATATCACCACCTTATTTAGTTAACATTTTAAGTCCAACACTAATATACTGGTCGGTAGAATAATCGCTAGTTATTTCTAACAAGGCAGGTTTTATTTTATCAACTGCTTTTTCTTTAAATCCTAAAGCTTTCAATGCACTCAAAGCATCTATAATTTTATCATTATCTGTTTCTGTTTTGATTTCCTTAGACTCTAGTAATGAATTTTTCATAGTTTTATTAATTTTATCTTTTAAATCTAAAATAATTTGTTGCGCTGTTTTCTTACCAATCCCAGGAAATTTCGTTAAAAAGTTAACGTTCTCAGTTCTAATGGCATTAATTAAACCACTATTATCATTCCCAGCCATAATTGCCAAAGCACTTTTGGCGCCAATTCCAGATACATTTAATAATTGCTCAAATAAATGTTTATCTTCTAATGTGGCAAAACCATATAAAGAGATATCAGTATCAGAAACATTTTGATGAATATAAACAGTTTTGATTTCATATTTGTCAGTTTCAAAATGATAAGGATTAGCAACGTAGACTAAATAACCAACCTGATTAGTTTCCATCACAATATATTTTGGAGTAATTGATGTTATCTTACCCTTTAAATACTCAAACATAAAAAACCATCCATTCGTTTAAAATTCCCAACTATTAGTATCGTGAGGATCTTGAATTCTTTTGAACATTGTCTGTAAATCATTAGGATTAAAATGAACCAAAACTGGACGGCCATGAGGACAATTAAACGGATTTTCACATTTTCGTAAATTTTCTAATAGTCCCTTAGCTTGTTGTTCATCCAAATGATGGTTGGCTTTAATTGCCTGTTTACAACTCATCATAATAGCAGCTTTTTCACGATATTCGGCTGTACTTATTTTTCGGTTAGTTAAAACCCAATCAATCATTTCTCGAATTGTTTTTTCTTCCTGTCCTTTTTCAAACCAGGTTGGATGTTGATGCACAACAAAACTATTTTCTCCAAATGATTCTAAGTTAATTCCTACTGAATCCAAAAGTTCAAAATTATTTTTGATCTCCAAAGCATCACTAGCCGGATAATCTAGCACGATTGGAACTAATAAGTTCTGTTCATCATTTTCAATCATTCCAACTTGTTTTCGCAACCGTTCATAGTTAATTCTTTCCTGAGCAGCATGCTGATCAATAATATACATCCCGTCTTCAGATTCAGCAATTAGATAAGTACCATGAACTTGACCAATATAACGAAGTCTAGGGAAACGACTACTGTCATCATATTTTTCTTTTTCATTTTCTGATTCAAATGGTCCTTCTACTCGTTCTCGGTTATAACGATTTTTAAAATCAATAACCGTCTCAGAATTTAAATCATCTTTAGTCAAGATAACAGCTGGTCGATGGTTTTGAAAATTATTATTTTCAATTTTAGTCGTTTTTTTAAACTTTAATGAATTTTGACTTTTTTCGCTAGCAATATTTCTTGTTTGGCTTTTTTGCTCATCAATATCATCAAAATTCAAAGCAACTTCCATACTATTATGTTCTGAGACCCCACGTTTTAAAGTTTTATTTTCCATTGCATCTGGGATCAAATTTTCTTTCGCTAAAAAAGAATAAATTGATTTTGCAATAAAATCACTCAATTCCCTACTATTTGATAATCTAATTTCTTGTTTCGTAGGGTGCACATTTACATCAATTAAGCTTGGACTCATTTCAATCTTAATAACTGAAATTGGAAATCTACCAACCATTAATTTTGATCCATATCCTTCAATAATCGCGTGATTCAAAGCAAAATCCTTCACAAATCTCCCATTAATGATTACTGAAATATATTTACGACTAGCCCGAGTTAGATCTGGCAAACTAGTATATCCCGTGAGACTAAATTTTTCATTTTTGTTTTTAATTTTAAGCATCTTTTTCATAGTCTGATTACCATAAATTCCAGCAATCACCTGTAATAAATTATTTCGTCCTGAAGTTCTTAACATTTCCTTTCCATTATGCATTAACGAAATTGCTATTTCGGGATGACTCAATGCTAATCGATTAACAACATCAGTAATTTTACTAAGTTCAGTACTAGCTGATTTCAAATATCTTAGCCGATGGGGTGTGTTAAAAAACAAGTCATTAACTTCAACAGCGGTTCCTCGTCTCAATTCAGCTGGCATTTGCTTTATAATTTCTCCGCCATGGACTTTAATTTCGCTTCCATGTTGTTTTCCATCAGAAGTTTTCATCACTACGTCAGAAATGGCAGCGATACTTGGAAGAGCTTCACCACGAAATCCCAGTGAATGAATATCAAATAAATCATTTTGAGAACTTATTTTACTAGTCGCAAACCGCTTAAATGCTAATTTAACCTGATCGGGTGCAATTCCACTCCCATTATCTACGATTTTAATGCCTTTCAAACCAGATTCATTAATTTCGATATCTATCCTAGAACTACCCGCATCAATCGAGTTTTCAACTAGTTCTTTTACAACTGATGCTGGTCGCTCAATTACTTCTCCAGCTGAAATCTGATCGGATAAAATACTCGATAATTCATGAATCTTTGCCATTATTGTCATCTCATTTCTAATCTTTATTTAGAGTCTGTTTCCATCTATAAACTAAATTCATAATTTCTATAGGACTTTTCCCCATTAAATCGGTTTTATTTATCTCATCAATTATTTTTTTCATTTTAACATCAATTTTATTTGTTGATTCATCAAGGGTTTCTACTTTGAAAAGCTCCATTTGTTGCTTTTCATTTGAAATATTTTCAGTAACCGTTGGCTTTACATCTAGACTATCCGACTGCTTTTTTGTTTCAGAATTTTCTAAATCTGTTAAAACCAACTGAGCTCTTTCTAATAAAGAATCTGGCAAACCAGCTAACTTAGCAACGTTAATACCATAAGATTTATCGGCAGGACCAGACAATATTTTGTGCAAAAAGACTAATTGCCCATCTTTTTCAACTGCTCCCACATGAATGTTTTTCAATTGATTTAAATTTTGTGCTAAATCAGTCAATTCATGATAATGCGTTGAAAATAAAGTTTTAGCATGAACATCATTATGAATATATTCAATAATCGCTTGTGCTAACGCCATCCCATCATAAGTAGATGTTCCACGTCCTAATTCATCAAAAAGAATTAAACTATCAGAAGTCGCATTTTGAATAGCTTGATTAGCCTCTTTCATTTCAACCATAAACGTACTTTTCCCAGAGATTAAATCATCGGCCGCTCCAATTCGCGTAAAAATTTGATCAAAAATTGGCATCTCGGCTTTTTCAGCAGGAACAAAACAACCAATTTGAGCCAAAATAACCGTTAAGGCTAACTGTCGCATATAAGTACTCTTCCCCGACATATTTGGTCCAGTAATTAATAAAATACCGGTATCAGAATCCATATCAACATCGTTTGGTACATAAGTTTGTGTTTTCATTACTTCTTCAACTACTGGATGTCGACCATTTGTAATATGCAATCGATGTTTTTGATTAAAGTTTGGCTTTACAAATTGTTGCTTTTCACTAATCATCGCAAAACTTTGCAAAACATCTAAACTAGAGATTCCACTTGCAAGTTTTTGTACTCGTGGAATTTGTTTCTGAATTTCATTTCGAATTCGCGTAAAAATATTATATTCTAAACTACGAGATTTTTCCTGGGCTTCTAAAATTAATGACTCTTTCGCTTTCAATTCCGGTGTAGTAAATCGTTCAGCATTAGTCAATGTTTGTACCCGCTCATAACGCTGATCATCTATTTTGCTCAAGTTTCCTTTTGAAACTTCAATAAAATAACCAAATACTCGATTATATTTAATTTTTAAATTATTAATTCCAGTCGCCTGACGCTCTCGTGACTCTAAATCCGCTAACCATTGCTTTCCATTTTTCATCGCATCACGATATTCATCAAGTTTTAAATCGTACCCTACCTTAATTAAGCCACCATCTGTAACTGAAATTGGTGGTTCATTAACAATAGAATCACCAATTAAATCTAAAACATCGTGAATATCATCAAGTTGTTGATAGATATCATTAAAACCCGGCGTATCAAGTTCATTTAAAACATGTTTAATCTTAGGAACTTGCTCTAAAGAAGATTTTAATTGAACAAGATCCCTTCCATTAACTCCACCAAATGAAATCCGTCCTGCTAATCTTTCCAAATCATATACCTGAACTAAAGCATCCCGTAATTCGTTTCTTTCATAATAATTATCCAGTAAAACTTCCACTAATCGTTGACGTTTTTCAATTAAATCTTTGTTAATTAATGGTCGCTCTAACCATTGTTTTAGTTTACGCCCACCCATCGCAGTTTTAGTATCATCAATTACCCACAAAAGAGTCCCTGACTTTTTGCCAGTCCTAATATTTTTCATTAATTCTAAATTATATTGTGAATTATGATCAATTTTCAAAAATGAATTTGGTTCATATAAAACTGCTGGTTGAATATGAGAAAGGCTTCTTTTTTGAGTATCATTCACATATGCTAATAATAACGTTAATGAATTTTTCAAAATAACATTATCTACATTAGTTATAATGTCATAATTATCTAAATCCTGAAAAGATTGTTGAAGAGAAATTAAAATTCCTCTTTTTTTCAAAATATCAGTTAATTCATTATTAATGGTATCATCTACTACAACTTCTTTGGCATTAAGATTTATGACTTCGTTTAAGACCATTTCAATAGAATCTAATAAACTAACTTTTAATTCTCCAGTAGACAACTCAATATATGATAAACCATATTGATTACTAGTTTCATCATAAGTAAGCCCAATTAAATAATTGCTTACTTTGGCAGTTTCTGCATTGTTATCAGTTTGCGTTCCTGGAGTAACTAACTGGATGACTTCCCTTTTAACCATTCCTTTAGCCAATTTAGGATCTTCAACTTGTTCACAAATTGCAACTTTATATCCCTTATCTATCAAAGTATCAATATAAGTTTGAGCAGATTGATGTGGAACTCCACACATTGGAATTGGATTTTCAGCTTTTCGGTTCCTAGCCGTCAACGTTAATTCAAGTAGCTGTGATCCTTTAACTGCATCTTCGTTAAATAATTCGTAAAAATCTCCGATTCGATAAAATAAAAAAACATCTGGATACTGGTCTTTGATTTTTTGATACTGATCCATCATTGCTGTATTCTTTTTTGCCATTTATTTCACTCTTTCAATTATACTTGATTGTATGGATGATCTTTGTTAATTAAGATGGTTTTCCCTTTTTTAGCGCGACCATCATTTTTATCAATATCAATCAAACATCCAGATAAAACACCATTGCCTTGGGTTTCAACTTCAAAACGATTAGGACGGGAAGTTAAAAATTTATTAATTACCGGTTGATAAGTCATTCCAATCACCCCATCATTGGGACCCGTCATTCCAGCATCTGTTAAAAAGGCAGTTCCGTGTGGGAGAATTTGCATATCATTAGTTTGAACATGCGTATGAGTTCCAACTACCGCAGAAACTCGACCATCCAGAAACATTGCCATCGCTTTTTTTTCACTAGTAGTTTCAGCATGCATATCAACAAAAATTATCTTAGTATTTTCTTTTTTTAATTGTGTAACTAATTCGTCAACTAGTGCAAAAGGATCATCTGTTTCTTCCATAAATATTCTTCCTTGTAAATTAATAACGGCAACTTTCGTACCATTTATATTTAATTTACAACATCCTTTACCAGGAACGTCACTGCCAGGGTAGTTTAAAGGACGAATTAATTTATCCGTATCATTAATGAAATCAAAAATTTCTTCATTGTTCCAAGCGTGATTACCAAGTGTTACAACATCAGCACCATCTGTCATTAATTGTTTAAACAATTTTAAATTAATTCCACGACCTACTTTTGTTGCATTTTCACCATTAACAATAGTTACTTGAGGTTTTAGGTTATGTTTTAACAATGGTAAATACTCATTTACCATTCTCATTCCCATTTCACCTACTACGTCTCCTAAAAACAAAAATTCCATAATTTTCCGCCATTCTATTTTACTTATAATATATTTTACCATGGATAAAATAAAATAAAAAAAGACCAGTTCTCAAACTGATCCTTTTTTATCATTTAGCATAATCTACAGAGCGAACTTCTCTAATCACAGTTACTTTAGCGTGACCAGGATGGCTCATCTCTTTTTCAATTTTATCTTTAATTTCTCCTGCCAATACAATAGCTTGAGAATCAGAAATTTTTTCCGGCTGAGCGATTACACGAATCTCTCGTCCAGCTTGGACAGCATAACTCTTCTCAACTTCATCAAAACTATTACTAATAGCTTCTAGTTTTTCTAACCGATGAACGAAACTCTCCAACGAATCACTTTTAGCACCTGGTCTAGCAATTGAAATGCGATCTGCAACTTCAACTAACTCAGCAACCATGCTATGTGGTTCACTTCCAGGTTCTCCTAAACGAATCGCGTCAATTACAACAGGATCTTCACCATATTTTTTGGCAATATCAACTCCTGCATCAACATATGATTCATCAGCTCCACTTGTAGAAGCTTTCCCAATTTCGTGCAATAAACCTGCGCGCTTTGCTAATGTAACATCTTCACCTAATTCGGCTGCAAAAACTCCAGCCAACTTAGCAACTTGAATTGACCGTGATAAAACATTTTGACCATAAGAAATTTTATATTTCAACTGACCAATCAATCTAATTAAATCTGGATTCATAGAATGAATCCCTAAATCAAAAATCACATTTTCTCCAGTCTCTTGAATCTGTTGTTTGAGTTCTTTCTTACTTTTCTCAACCATTTCTTCAATTCGAGCTGGATGAATTCTGCCATCCTTGATTAATTTTTCAAGTGCCATCTTGGCAATCTCACGTCTGATTGGATTAAAACCACTTAAAACTACTGCATTAGGAGTATCATCAATAATCAAATCAATTCCTGTCAAAGTTTCAAAGGTTCTAATATTTCGACCTTCACGTCCAATGATTCTTCCTTTCATATCATCATTAGGTAAGGTTACAACAGACACGGTAGTCTCAGAAACGATATCAGCCATACTTTGTTGTAATGCTTCCACAATCAAATTTTTAGCATCACGAACCGAAGTTTTTTTCGCTGATTCATAATTTTGTTTAATCATTTGTGCTCTAACATCAGCCAATGACTTTTTCGTTTCATCAATTACTAAATCACGAGCTTCTTCTTGAGTTAATGAAGCAACTCTCGTGACTTCTTCTTGCCTTTTTGCGATAAGTGCATCTGCATCTTGTTGTTTTTTAATTAGTCCCTTTTTCTCATTACTAAGCTTTTCTTCTTGTTGATTTAAATTATTATCACGTTTTTCAAAAGAACGATCCTTACGATCTAATGCTTCTTCACGTTTTAACAAATAATCTTCTTGACGTTGAATGTCAGCACGACGTTTTTTTAGTCCTTTTTCAACTTTGGAACGGTATGCATTACCTTTTTCCTTTGCTTTTAAAGTACTAGCTTTAAATTCACTTTGTGCTTGCTTCCTCGCATCAGCAAGAATGTCATCAGCATTCTTATGAGCGGCATCTAATTTCTTTTCAACCGTTCGTTTATGAGTATATTGACCAAGTAAAAATCCAACAATTATAGCGATAGCGGCGCATCCAATAATAGCAAAAAGCATCATTTTCCCTCCGTATCACTTAATCACGGTTTCCTAATAATTTAACATTAAAAGTAAACTACTTATTAAGTTTAATGTTTAAAAAATGGGGTGTCAACCAACTATAACTAAAAAAGAAATAACAAAAGTTATTTCTTAAAAAAACTATTTAAAATTATCATAAATCATTTTAAAACCAGTTTTAGTAGCATAGTCACGAACTTCATTTCGGGCTTTAGCAAAATTAACACTTTTAGTTAAAACTTCTCCATCCGGTAAGGCTAGTCCAACCCAAAAGAACCCAGCTGGATGACCTTCTAATTCGTTAGGGCCAGCTACCCCCGTAAATGACACCGCAATATCAGTTTTCATTTTACTTTGAGCATTTTGAGCCATATAAGTTGCTGTTTCTTTAGAAACTACCCCATACTTATTAACAATTTCAGCCGGAATCTCTAACATTTGCTCCTTAGCTGTTGCAGAATATGTTACAAAACCACCAGGAAATACTTCCGAAGCTCCAGAAACATTACCAATACGACTTTGAAACATTCCACTAGTAAGTGATTCTGCTGCAGTAATGGATAAATGCTTTTCTTTCAACAAATCCACAGCAACCTTTGCAAGTGAATTATCATCGCCCCAGCCGTAAAAATACGTTCCCACGATTTCCATAACTTTTTTTACCATATCAGCAATTAAAGAATTAACTTCCTGTTTTGTCCGTCCACTAGCTGTAATTCTCAAAGTGACTTCATTTCGTTTAGCATATGTTGCAAGGGTTGGATTAGTTTGGTTATCAATTAATGGCTTTAAATCTTTTTCTAACTCTGTTTCACCAATTCCAAAGAATCGCATTACTTTAGAATCTATTACTGTATTTCCATGAGTAAGTTTAGCAAGAATTGGTAATGCATATTTGTTAAACATAAACTGCATTTCTACTGGAGGTCCAGGAAGTACCAAATAATCACAATTGGGTGTCTTTAAAAACATCCCAACCGCAAATCCTTTTTCGTTAGGAAGTACAGTCGCTCCTTCAATATATTTCGCCATCATATCAGCATTGACTGGTTTACCTAATTCATAAGATTCATAAAATTGATTAATCTTTGTCAGTGCTTTTTCATCAGTTGTAAGATTTAGACCAAGATGTTTCGCCAAAACAAGTTTAGTAATATCATCCTCAGTTGGACCTAACCCCCCAGTTAAAACAACTAAATTACTACGTCCTTCTGCTAATGAAATTGTTTCATTAAGTCGTTGATAGTTATCACCAACCGTATCTTGGAAGTAAACATCCACTCCTAAATTAGCAAGATTACGTGCAACAAAGGGTGCACTTGTATCCACAATTTCACCCAATAAAATTTCAGTTCCTACGGTTATAATTTCAGCATTCATATAGTGTACCTCTCATTACATTATTAATTAAAATGAATCAGCAAAAACTTTTCTATTTTTCACAAAATATTCAATCCCTGAATAAACTGCTGCAATTAATGCAATATACAAACAAATTTGTCCAGCAGGAATATCAAGATTAGCAAAAAACACGTTGTTTAGTAATAAAACAATAATTGAAATCATTTCAAAAAATGTTTTGACTTTACCAGACCAAGCAGCGGCAACCACTTCACCATCATTTTGGACAATAATTAATCTTAAACCAGTAACTGCTAATTCTCGACAAACGATAATCGCTGCAATCCAAGCTGCAACGTTGTTAGAACTAACACCTACTAGCATAATAAAAGCTGTCATAACAATCATCTTATCCGCTAATGGATCTGCAAATTTTCCAAAATTTGTAACTAAGTGCTGTCTTCGTGCAATTTGCCCATCCAAAAAGTCAGTAAGTGCAGCAATGACAAAAACAAGTGCCGCTAATATCTGGGTAACGGGAATCATAGTTCCTGCTACCATCAGATTTCCCATTTTCCACGGAACTGATAATAAAAGTAAAAAAACTGGTATTAAAATAATTCTAAACATTGTTAATTTATTTGGTAAATTCATTATTTTCCCCCAATACATAACCAAATAACGATCTGTCATTAAAGCAAACAGATCGTTACATTTTTATTTAGTAAATTTAAGATTCATATCTCTTTGTTGTGCATCTTGTCCCTGTGCTGGAGCAGGCAAAGTAATTTGTTTGTCATTTAATTTCACACTTGAAACTGGAGCATTTGTCATATGAACATTAACATCAGTAGTATTAGCAGGAATATCTACAGTATGTCCGGCGTTAACATCTAAATCCCCCTGCCAAACTTGATTACCATTTATTTTGACTACTGTATTTGCTTTTTGACTAGCACTTAAATCAAGCTTTGAAGTAGTTTTACCAGTTTTAACGGTAAAATCAGATGTACTTCCATTAACTGGAGTTATTTCAGTTTTATCATTATTCTTGGTAGCTTTTTTTGCTTTATTATTAGATTTTTTCTTAGAATCATCATTTGAAACCGTAACCTTAGAATTTGTAGGAGCAGAACTACTACTATCTTTTTGAGTTTTACTAATCGCTATCCAAACAACTGCAACTACAACTATTAAAATCACAAAAAGACCAAACAATGGCAAATACTTTTTTTTATTTAAACTTTTTTCACGATCCTTAACCGATGGAGTAACCACTCGTGATGGTCTTGAATCAGATGAACTCGTACTTCTTTCATTTTTAACTGGTTCCATATTCTTCTTTACTTCAGCTGGTTTAGACTTAGTTAAATTATAACTATCTATTAATTGTTCTCCATCTAAACCAACTGCATTAGCAAATTGACGGACAAATGCACGAACATAAAATTTACCCGGTAATGAATTAAAATCATTATTTTCAATATCAACTAAATACTTCTTTTGAATTTTGGTCTTCTTTTGTAACTCGTCAATTGATAACCCAGCTTTGATACGAGCAGCTTTTAATTCACTGCCTATGCTTAATTTTGGATCTTTATTTTCTTCAGTCATTATTACAACTCCGTTTTATTTATTTAATGTCAGTATATCACAAGAAATCATGTTACGAAATCAAGCCCTATTCGATGATATTAATTGTTTTACTACTATCAGAAAAAAATTTTTGCACAAAATCAATCACTTGTGTAAATTTCATTTCGCTAATCATATCTATCTCATCAAATAAGTTGGTATAACCATTTAAAGCATCTCCCATTTGATTAGCTGTTTCAGAAACTGAATTCATCATAGCAATATGATCACCAATTTCTTCATTTTTAATCAATTCAAACTGATTAAAAACCAACTTAGGATTATTTAAGACACGTTTAATTTCAGTCATGATTTGTTGACAAAATTTTTCTGGTTCTTTTGTATCAGCAGCAAAAATAATAAATTGATATCCAGATTCCATCTCAAAATCATAACCAAATGATTCGTTAATCACATGATCATTGTAAAGTTGTTGATAAATCTCTGAATCCTCTGAAAAAACCATTTCTAAAAACATCCCCATTGCCAATTCGTTTCTAGCAAACTGTTTTCCAAAAGTTTGAGGATATGATCCACGAATACCTAAAGCAACTTTAGGAGTTTCTAATTGCATTGACGTATGGTTAAAAGAAATTGGTTTTGAAGATTCAATTTGCTGATTAACCTTCTTTTTTAGTTGGTTAACTACTTCCATATTACCTAAATTTGTTAAATTAAGCTCTTTTTCCTTTTGAGAAATAGTATTCATTACCTGTTCAACATCAATATTACCTACCAACACAAAATTAAGATTAGCAGCCAGATAATATTCGTAATATGTATTATACAAGTCTGTTTCGCTAATTTTTGCAATGGAATCTACACTACCAGCAATATCCATACTTAAGGGAGAGTTGGGATATAAATTAGCAATTGTATCAAAATAAAGTCGTGAACTCGGTTCATCTTGATACATCAAAATTTCTTGACCAATGATTCCTTGTTCTTTAGCAATTTTATTAGAATCAAAATATGGTTTTTGAACCAAATCAAATAAAACATCAATATTTTCTCGAATTTTATTAGTTGCCGAAAATAAATAACTAGTTTGATTAAAACTGGTAAAAGCATTATTTTCAGAACCATATTTCGCAAAAATATTACTACTATCATAATTTTTTTTGTCAAACATTTTGTGTTCTAAAAAATGTGCAATCCCAGCAGGCATTTGAATATCTTTATCATCATGTCTAATTAAATTATTAATTGAGCCAAAATCAGCTGTTAAGATTCCATAAGCTGAATTAAATGAAGGCTTTGGATTTATAATAACTTTCATTCCGTTATCAAGAACTTGATCATATACCGTTTCATTAAATCTTGAATAAAAATTTTTATGCATTATTTTCACCTTTTAAGAAAAAAACTGCTTTCAATTTTAACATTCTTGCTACTTTTGCAATATCTTTTTTACTAATCTTATTAATATTATTAATCCACTTATCTTTGGTAATTGTTTGCTGTAATATTGACTCAATAAAGATATTATTTAAAATTTGTCGTTCACTATCATATTTAGTTAAATAATCAGATATCATTAACAATTTAATCTTTTTTAGTAAATCATCAGAATATTTCATTTGAATAATTGATTCTATTTGCTTAGCAATCATTTTTCTCACTTGATGGTAATTAGCTCCATCAATTCCACTTTGAATCGTTAAATAACCTAACGTAGATTTATAACTACTATTAATGTAATATGCAAGGCTCTGTTTTTCTCGAATATTAGTAAACATCAATGATAATGGAGACCCGCCCAAAATTGCATTCATAATTAAAACAGCATAATAATCAAGATTCATTATCGAGACTGGAATTTCATAAGCTAAATTTAAAATTGATTGTTGTTGTTGCACAACTTCTGTCTTCTCTTTCAATTTAGAACTATTTTGCAATTTAATAATAGAAGATGCTGTTGCTTTCCGAGGTTTAAATTTAAGTTGTTGTTGAATTTTTTTTAGTTGTGAACTAGATAAATTCCCTAAAATAGAAACAAAAATTTCGTTGTGATCTAACATCCAGCGATAATAATCAGCAGTATCCTTACTATTAACTTTTTGAAGTCTATGTGCATCGCCAAAAATTAACTTAGCATTTTGAGGATTGTCTGCAAAATAAAGTTTTCTTAATTCCTTAGCAGCATAATATTTTTTATTATCATCTAAATTTTGTAAATAATTAATTAAATTTTGTTGATGCAGTTTAAATATTTGATCAGGATATTGATCAGCTACAAAATATGGATTAAAAATCATTTCATGCAAAAATTCAGCGATTTGTTGAGTTAAATCAGTATTATTTGGCAAATATTCATCGTTTACAAAACTAATAAATATTCGTAAAACGGCCATTTCCCCAATTTTGAAGACGTTAGTCCCAAATTGTGCTCCGTACATTTTAGCTAGTTTTTGAGCAACTTTTAATTTTGAATTATATTTGTGACTATAATTTTCAAGCATCTCTGCGACCATAGTTCGTTGCTCTAAATTATTATCACTAAGGGGTTCTACAAAATCAATTGTAATTACAATACTTTTAAATTTTTTGCTTTTTTTGCAATTAAAATGAACTCCAGCTTTTGATTTTGCTTCCATATTTTATACCTCTCCAAAAATAAAAAAATTCCTTAGATTTAATTCTAAGGAACTAATATTTATTTACTTAAATATTTGTTTAAGTTTTGTCCAGAATCCTTCTTTTTTCGGTTTTATTAACATTAATGGAACCGTCTCTCCTAATAACCGACGTGCAATATTACGATATCCTTCAGAAGCAGGATTATCGGGATCTAAAACAATTGGCTCCCCATGGTTAGAAGTTGAAATAACTTTATCGTCATCAATTACAATTCCAAGTAATTTGATTCCTAAATGATGAGTAATTTCATCAACATCCATTACGTCACCATTATCCATCATATTAGGACGAATTCGATTAATCACTAATTGTGGTGCTTCTTTCATGGGATGTTTTTCCAATAATCCTACCACTCGATCTGCATCTCTAACTGCAGAAATTTCTGGGGTAGTAACAATAATCGCACTATCAGCACCAACAACTGCATTAAGAAATCCTTGCTCAATTCCCGCAGGACAATCAATTAAAACAAAATCAAATTTTGGCTTTAATTCATCAACAATTTTCTTAACTTGTTCTTCTGTCAAAGCAGTTTTATCAGTATTTTGGGCTGCTGGCAACAAATAAAAATTATCATCAAATCGTTTATCTTTTACCAAAGCCTTAACCAATGGAACTTTTCCTTTAGCAACATCTACAATATCGTACATAATCCGATTATCAAGACCTAAAACTACATCAAGATTTCTGAGACCGATATCTAAATCCATCAAACATACTTTTTTTCCCATCAAAGCTAATGCAGTTCCAATATTTGCAGAAGTGGTTGTCTTACCTACTCCACCTTTACCAGAAGTAATTACGATTGCTTCACCCATTATCACATTCCCCCAATTCTACTAAAGAATTTTGGACTAATTTCTTTTATATTATCCAAATTACTATAAGTAATACTATGTAAATCATTCACATAAAGAACTGTCCTTACATCATCAGCAATTTCATCATGTTTGTCCGCAATAATTTCAATTTGTTCACCAATTCTAACTTGTTGAGCATTATGAAAATTGCCAATTGCCAATTTGCTTTCATCTACAGGAAATCCAACCTGAATAATTCCTTCAACATCACCCATACAAAATAAATTACCATTTGTAACTAGTTTTCCACCTTCGTGAATTTTACCTAAAAACAAAACATCACCTTTGACGCGTAAATCTTGTCCATTTCGGATAATTTGATCAACAATAGTTACACGATTTTCGTCTCTAAGATGATAAGCTTCATCATTAGACATTACATCTGCACTGAAACCATTAATAGTTAAATTATGATATTTTTTTACAATCTCACGTAATACTTGTTTTTGATTTACAGATAATGCTCGATTACCAGTCAGAATATCAAAAGACATCCCTTTTTTCTCATCATAATCTCTACCGCTAATTAAATGGTTTAAAAGACCTTCAAATTCATTTTCTATATCTTCAAAACTACCAGAATCATCTAAAATAATCTGAAAACCATTTTGAGTTCCCTTTAATACAACACTTTTCATATCTCATTCAGCTCCTATTGTCTATAATGATCAAACAATAAATTAACTGGATAATAAAGTACCAAAAAGATAATTAAATTCAGTAATAATGTCGGACCAAATGCAAATGCCATAAAATGAACACCAGAAAAATATACAAGATGTCCCATTCTACCGCCTGCATATCCTAATACTAACACAATGATTATATCAATAAGATAAATCATAGTAGAACTAACAATGTTTTCATCAACATATCTCAGAATCAGTCTAGTGATATAAACCACTAAAGGAAAGATAAACATTGAGATACCAATGACTCCAATATAATATGAATCATACAAGGCACCAATTCCAAATGCCCACCAATATATATGAATATTATCATCTTGATGTGTAAATAAAACAGTATAAACAAGCCAAAGAACAACTAGATAAGGAACCATTGGAAACTTTCCTGCTAATTGGTAAGAGAAAATATGCATAATTGATCCTTCAAGGATAAAAGAAATTAATAATCCAATTGGAAACAATAATCGATATTTTGATTTTTTAAACATAATAAAACTCCTACTAATCCTTACCGACTACAGTAACAACATCAATATTTCTAGTGTCGGCAGCTGGTTTAATGTTAATTTGTTCCGAAATCCCATTAGCAGTACCAGAAACTCCCGAAACTGTCCCAACAAATAATCCCTGTGGTGTAACTCCACCTAGGCCACTTGTCATAACTTTAGATCCACGTTTGATTTTACCATTAGAAGTCAGACTTCCCATCTCTAATTCATTTTTGGCATTATTGTAGCCAGAAATCAATCCATTAACTGGTGTTTTTTTATCATCAACTTGAACGGCAAAACTACTTGCCGAATCACCACTATCAGTAATAAGTTCTACTTTACTATTAGTTTTATTAACTTCGCTAATCCGACCAACTAAACCTTTATTAACAATTACAGACATATTTTTTTTAATACCGGCCATTGATCCCTTATTAATAATTAATTGTTGTTGCCAATTAGATGGGGTTCTAGCCATGACAGCCGCATTTACTTTTGTATATCCAGTTAATGTTTTATTCAAATCTAATTGTTGCTTTAGTTGTTGATTTTCTTTGTTTAAAGCATGATTACGAACATCAGTTGCTTGAACTTTTTGTACTTTTGACTTTAAATAATTATTTTCATGATAAGTATTAATTAAATCTTTGGTTGACCCAAATAATTTTTCGACACCATTGGCAGGAACACTAATAACTCTTTGACCCAAACCCGCAACATCATTCCCAATCATTTGAATAAAGGTTGGTGTTCCTTTTTTGTCACGAATGGCCGCAGTTCCACCAATTAAACCGATACTTAACACCAAACAAATAACTAATATTACTAAGTTTCGGCTAGAAAAGATCTTGTGCATAAAAATCCCCCAATAAGTATTTAAAACAAATAAGCGGGTAGGCCCGCTTATAAGAATTATTTTTTCTTCATTACTTCGATACTTTTAAGTGATTCACCAGTTCCCTTTGCAACACAATCTAATGGATCTTGTGCAACCGAAACAGGTACTTTAGTTTCATCGGCAATCACATCAGACAAATTCTTTATTAAAGCTCCGCCACCTGTCAAAACAATCCCATGATCAACGACATCGGCCGATATTTCTGGAGAAGTAGCTTCTAAAGTCTCTTTAATTGCTGTAACAATTTCCATTAAATCTTCATGAATAGCAATTGCTATATCTTCAGCTGTAACCTCAGTAGATTTTGGAAGACCAGTTAACAAATCACGTCCTCTAACTGTTTCACTTCCCATTTCTTTAGACTTTTCAATCGAAGCTGACCCAATTTTCATTTTAATATTTTCAGCAGTTGGAGTTCCAATCAACAAATTATAATTTTTGCGAATATAAGAAACAATTGCATCATTTAATTTATCGCCAGCCATTCTAACTGAACGGGAAGAGACAATTCCACCTAAAGAAATCGTAGCTACATCAGTAGTTCCACCACCAATATCAACTACCATACTACCTGTAGGATCCATAACAGGAAGTCCTGCACCTATTGCAGCTGCAAATGGTTCTTCGATTACATAGGCATCACGTGCACCAGCAACTCTAGTAGCATCAATTACAGCTCTTTTTTCGACAGTAGTTATCCCACTTGGAACACAAACCATTACATATGGTTTTGCACCATGATTACCAAGTGCCTTTTCAATATAGTATTTTAACATTGCAACAGTAGTATCGTAGTCAGCAATCACACCATCTTGCATAGGTCGAATAACATCAATACTTGCTGGTGCTCTTCCAATCATTGCTTCAGCTTCATTACCCACTGCTACAATATCACCAGATTTGGTGTTTTTGGCAACAACAGAAGGCTCGCGAAGAACAATTCCTTTACCGTCAACATAAACTAACGTGTTGGCAGTTCCCAAATCTACTCCAATATTTTTAGTTCCTAATCCAAACAAAACGTTCATCCCTTATCAATATTTATTTTAATTAATTTTCAATTTAATACACTAAGTATACCATATTGAATGCAGTTTAAAACCAAGATTACTCTTCTGAATATTTTAATAGTTGGTTATTTTTTATATTTTATTTTAACAAAAAATTACGGACTTCTGAAATAAATAGTAATGACCCCGTAACTACTAATACACTATTGTTGTTAGATAATGTCTTAAGTTTATTCTCACTAATTGCTTGCTTCCAATCTTTTATAAAATTAGTTTGATAATAATTTTCGGTACTAAAGTCAGCACTTAATCGAGAACCATTTCGATTAAATCGCGTTAAGGTTAATTTAACATTAGGTACTTTTTGTGTAATTTCAACCATTTCATCGTATTGTTTGTCCGCAAAAATTGCCATTACTAAATAAATATTATCGTAATTTAATTGTTTTAATGAATTCAACAACTGCTTTATAGCCGGAACATTGTGAGCACCATCGATGATGGTTGCTGGTGAATTACTAATCAATTCCATTCTACCAATCCACTTTGTTAGTCTGATTCTGTTTTTAATATTATTTATAACATCTTGTTTTTTCAAGGCTAAATATTTTTTGACAAACACCCAAAAAGCTTCAATTGCAACAACAGCATCCTCCATTTCAAAATTACCCAACATAGATGTTTTAATTTTAGAAATTACTAAATCATCATTTATAAAATCAAAATTATTTTTATCAATTTTTTTTAAATAAAAATCATCATTAATTTTATAAATTGGACTATTAACTACTACCCCACGTTGATAAATAATTGATTTTACTTTATCTGGAACAACACCTACGACAGTTGGAATTTTACTTCGCATTATACCGACCTTATCAGCTGCAATTAATTTAATATTATTTCCAAGAATATTCATATGATCCATGCCAATGGTAGTAATAATAGTCATTAAAGAATTATCATTTACATTTGTAGAGTCACTTTGACCGCCAATCCCTGCTTCTACCAAAGCAATATCAACATTTTTACTAGCAAAATAAAGATACATCATGGCAGTAATCAACTCAAACTCAGATGGTCCCAATTCTGGTTTTTGGTCATCAATTTTGTCTACCAATGGTTTGATTTTTTGAATTAATTTTACTAACTCTTCATTACCAATAGAATCACCATTAATCCTAATTCTTTCGTTAAAATTAATCATAAATGGTGAGGTAAATTCTCCTACTTGTAAATCAATTCCTTGAAAAAGTTCGCTAAGATATGCTACTACTGAACCTTTCCCATTAGTTCCAACAATATGAATTACCTTTAAATTTTTTTGTGGATTTCCAAGTAGTTCTAGTAGTTGGTTAATTCTTTTTTGGGTTGCTTCTTTTTTAATCCGCGGACGAGAATGAATATAAGCAAGAGCGGATTCATAAGTTTCAATCAAAATAGTTTCCTTTCTAAAACAAGCCTAGCATCTCTGCTAGGCTTGTTTTAATTACTAGTTTTCATTTAAAGCAGCTTGAACATCAGCTAACCGTTTTTTAGCAGCCGCTAACTTGTTCTTATTATCAACCTGTTTTTCTTTTTGTTCTTGTACAACTGCTTTAGGTGCATTATCTACAAATTTTTTATTAGCTAGTTTATGCTCAGCACGTTCTACTTCGGACTCAAATTTTTTAACTTCTTTTTCAAGTCGTTTAACTTCATCATGCAAATCAATTAATTCTGCTAAAGGAATACTAATTTCTGCATCAGTAATCACTGAGGTCATCGCTAAATTAGGCACATCAAGATTAGCACCAATTTCTAACTTACTAGGATGTCCAAATCGATCAATATATTCTCGATTATTTTCCAATACATTTTTTAAATCACTATCAGTAGTTTTAACCAAAATGTCAACTGGACTACCTAATGGTGCATTAGCCTCTGCTCTAATATTGCGAACAGCTTTGATTGTTTCAATCAAATGCCCCATATCTGACTCGGCTTGTTCATTAACAAAATCATCATGTGTTTCCGGATATTTCGCCACTACTAATGATTCACCAACATGTGGCATTGATAACCAAATTTTTTCAGTTACAAATGGCATTACTGGATGTAAAAGTCGTAAAATTTGATCAAGAACATACGCCAAAACATTTCTAGTATTATGTTTAGCTTTCTCGTCATCACCAGTTAATGTCTCTTTACTCATTTCAATATACCAATCACAAAAGTCATTCCAAATAAAATCATAAAGATTACGATTAGCCTCACCAAAGTTGAACTTATCATAATTTTCTTTAACATTTGCAATTACCTTATTAAGTTTAGCTAGAATCCATTTATCAGCTAAATTCCAATCTTTTGAATTGGGCAATTGAGGTTCTTTCATATCACCCAAATTCATAATTACATATCGACTAGCATTCCAAATCTTATTTACAAATTTCCAGGAAGAATCCATCTTGTCATAACTAAACCGTTCATCTTGACCAGGTGTAGTTCCAGTAGAAAGTGACCAACGTAATGCATCAGCACCATATTTCTCAATCACATCCATCGGATCAATCCCGTTCCCAAGCGATTTACTCATTTTACGTCCTTGTTCGTCACGAATCAGACCATGTAATAAGACATTCTTAAATGGACGACGACCAGTAAAATGTAAACTTTGGAAAATCATACGAGAAATCCAGAAAAACACTAAATCATATCCGGTTACCATGGTTGAAGTTGGAAAATAACGTTTAAAATCTTCAGAATTTGTATCTGGCCAACCCATAGTAGTAAAAGGCCATAATCCGGATGAAAACCAAGTATCTAACACATCTGGATCTTGTTCCCAATTTTCGAGATCTTTGGGGGCAGTTTCTCCAACATAAATTTCACCGGTCTTTTTATTATACCAGGCTGGGATACGATGTCCCCACCATAATTGCCGGGAAATAACCCAATCATGAACATCTTCCATCCATTGGTCAAAAGTATGTTCAAACCGTTCTGGAACAAAGTTAACAGCATCATCAGTTTTTTGATTTTCCATTGCTTTTTTAGCTAATGGTTTCATTTTTACGAACCATTGAGTAGACAGTCGAGCTTCAACTTGAACCCCAGTCCTTTCAGAATGACCAACTGCATGAACAATTGGATCAATCTTGATGATATCATCTGCTTGTTTTAAATCTTCAACCATTGCTTTTCGTGCATCGAATCGATCCATGCCTTCATACTTACCAGCATTTTCATTCATTGATGCATCTTCATTCATAGTATTAATTTCAGCTAAATCATGTCGCTTACCAACTTTAAAATCATTAGGATCATGTGCTGGAGTGATTTTAACCATTCCAGTTCCAAATTGTTGATCAACATAATGATCTGCAATGATTGGAATTTTACGATTAACTAACGGTACAATTACTTCTTTTCCCACTAATTCTTTATATCTTTCATCGCTTGGATTAACTGCTACTGCAGTATCACCAAACATTGTTTCTGGTCTGGTAGTAGCAATTTCAATGTAATTTTTACCATTAAATTTTGTATCATCAGCAAATTTATATTTAACATGATAAAAGGCACCTTTATCATCTTTATGCTCAACTTCAATATCAGAAAGTGCTGTTCGTGCTTGTGGATCCCAGTTAATAATATATTTTGCTCGATAAATTAAACCTTGATTATAAAGGTCAACGAAAACTTTTCGAACCGCCTTAGAAACGTTATCATCCAAAGTGAATGTTTCACGATCATAATCTAATGATAACCCTAATTTAGCCCATTGATTATGAATAGTATCAGCAAATTTATCTTTCCAATCCCAAACTTGCTGAATGAACTTTTCTCGTCCTAAATCATATCGAGAAATTCCTTTTTCACGCAACATTGATTCAACTTTTGCTTGTGTTGCAATCCCAGCATGATCCATACCAGGAAGCCATAAAGTATCATAGCCTTCCATTCTTTTTTGTCTAATCAACATGTCTTGTAAAGTAGTATTCCAAGCATGCCCAAGATGCAATTTACCAGTTACATTTGGGGGAGGCAATACAATCGAATAAGGTTGTGCTTTGTGATTGCCACTAGGTTTGAAAACTCCTTCATTTAGCCATTTTTGATACATTCCTTTTTCAACTTCTTGAGGGTTGAATTTTGTTGACATTTCAATATTTTCTTCCATTCGAGTCACCTCTATTTTCATTTAAACAAAAAGCATCCATCCTAATCAATAGGACGAATGCTCGCGGTACCACCTAATTTGGATTATTAAAATAATCCCAACTCAAAACAGATAACGGTTTGACCCGATCATAACTACTAAATTCATTATGACTGCTAACAAGTTACATTTTAAAAACAACTTAAGAAATTCTCACCAACATTCTCTCGCTTAAAAGTTAATTTATAAAACCTCTTGCTCAAAGCATTTAATTTAATCCAATAATACTTAATTTTGTTCTATTAGTCAACTACTCAAAGAATTCTTTTATTTTTTCAATAACTTCTTTATATTTTGGCTGTCTAGCAACTTGGGGAACAATTTGTTCGTAAACTATTTCCCCATCAGCATTAATTAAAAATACAGCACGTGCTAAATGTTTAATTTCTGGAATATACAATTTCATTGCTTTCCCAAATGAGCCATCAAAATCAGACATAACTTCAAGATTATCTACTCCCTTAGCTGCACACCAATTTTTTTGATTTTCCAAAGTATCATTTGAAATTGTTACAAATCTTACATTAGGAAACTCATCAGCTTTTTTGTTAAACTTTTTGGTTTCAAGACTACAAGTCTCAGTGTCTAAATTAGGGACTGAACATAATACCATTGGTTTTCCCAATAAATCTTTCGTATTTATTTTATTTCCAGCAGCGTTTTCGACCGTAAATTCAGGTAATGCCTCGCCAACTTCTGGTGGATTCCCCAATAATTTAACTTTTTTTAAAAACATTTTAACTTCCATGATTATCACCTTTCTTAAAGCAATTCTGCGAAAACATCTTCTTGAGAATTTAAATAATTATCATCAACATTGATTTTAGAAACTTTGATTCCATCTAAAGCCGCCTGCATAAGCCCTTCAACATCAATGTTTTTCTCATATTTTCGTGTTTTTTCTAAATCAGGTTTAGTTTTGGGAGACGGAGGCGTGAAGATTGTACAACAATCTTCAAATGGCATTATTGATAAGTCATACGTATCTATATCTCTGGCAACTTTAATAATCTCTGTTTTATCTAATGATAACAATGGTCTCAAAACTGGCATCGTAGTTACATCGTTAATTGCACGCATACTTTCCAAAGTTTGTGAGGCAACTTGTCCTAAAGATTCACCAGTAAAAACACCATTACAATGTCTTTCAATCGTGATTGCAACTGCCAACCGTAGCATCATTCTACGTTGGATCGTCATTAAATATCCTTCTGGAACCTTTTCTTTGATTTCTTCTTGAATTTTAGTAAATGGCACTTGAATAAAATCCAATGTACCACTAAAGGCAGTTAATTTTACTGTCAAATCTTTAGCCTTGGCCAACGCCTGTTCACTAGTATAGGGAGGACTGTAAAAATGAATCATATCAATTTTCACGCCACGTTTCATTGCCATATAAGCTGCTACTGGAGAATCAATCCCACCTGACAACATCATAGTAGCTCGTCCCCCAGTTCCAACTGGCAATCCCAGCGAGCCAGGAATTGTTTCACTTGATAAATAAATTCCCGTTAACCTAACATCAATTCGCAAATTAATATCAGGATGTTTCATTTCAACGTTAATTTTATCAATATTATCTAATATATAGCTACCCACTCCATCATCAACACCATAAGTATTAAGTGGATAATCTTTATTCTGTCGATTAGTAGATATTTTGAAAGTATTTCCTGATTGATATTGTTCAGAAATCATTTGCAAAGCTGCTTCTTGGATCTCTTTTAATGAAGCATCTTTAGGTAATTTAACAACAGGAGAAAATGTTTCGATTCCAAAAACTTTACTTAAGGCTGATAAAACTGGTTTCGCATCTTGTCCATTTAAAATAACATGTAGCCGATCTCTTTGCGCTTTTACCTCAACACCATTAAAGCCCACCAAAACATTACGAATATTTTTACCTAATTGACGAATAAAATCTCGTCTATTTTTACCCTTAGTTGATAATTCACCATATCTGACCATGATTTCACTATATTTCATTCTGTCACATCCTTTCATATTTCTTGATTTAGCTTAAATGTTTAAATTTATCATAAAGTTTATCAAATACTTGGTTAAACTCATCAGCTTCAAAAAGTTGATTATTATCACCCAATGATACTCTTACAGCACTTTTAGAAATTTCATTAGGAATTCCCATTGCAGCAAGTGTTCCAGATGTTTCATCTTTTTTAGAAGAACAAGCACTAGTAGTCGAAATATAGATTTTTTCTTGTTCAAAGGCATGAACAATAGTTTCTCCCTTTACTCCTTCGATTGCAAAGCACAAAACATGAGGGGCAAAATGATTATTTAAACCAGAGAATACATCAACTTTTTCATATTTACTAATGTGATTATAAATTCGTTTTCGAATAGCCTGTTGTTTCTCAATACTTTTGGTTTCGTTTTCTTTAATAATACGAATTGCTTTGGCCATTCCCGCAATAGCAGGCAAATTTTCAGTCCCGCTTCGTTGCCCACGTTCTTGACCTCCCCCATCCATTAATGGATCAATTTTACGACCATTTCTACCGAAAACAAATCCAATTCCGCGTGGAGCATGAAACTTATGACCTGAAAAAGTAATAAAATCAACTCGATCATTAAAAATTAAATCATGAATTCCCTTTGCCATCCCTTGAACCGCATCAACGTGAAAATGAATCTTAGGATACTTTTTTAACACCTGTGCAATTTCATCTAATGGTTCAATGGTTCCAACCTCATTATTAACTGCCATGATGGAAACCAAAATAGTATCGGAACGAATTGCATCCGACAATTCACGGGCAGACACTCTTCCCTCGGTATCCACTGGAAGATATGTTATTTCAAAACCCAATTTTTCTAACATTTTCATTGAATTTTTTACAGCAGCATGCTCAATCTTAGTAGTGATAATGTGCTTACCAAATTCTTTTTTCTGCATTGCTGTACCTTTAATTACCCAGTTATCTCCTTCGGTTCCACCGCTAGTAAAATAAATCTCTGATGGAGAAACGCCAAGCAAGTCAGAAATTTGTTTTCTAGACTGTTGTAACAATAAATTAGCCTTTTCACCAAAATTATGCAGGCTTGATGGATTTCCCCAGAAATTTTCACTAACTTGATTGTAAGTTTTTAAAACATCGTCATCGACTTTGGTAGTAGCACTATTATCAAAATAAATCATTTTGAACCTTCTTTCTTCAAAAAACGATACCAGGCCAACAGACCTGGTATCTAGCATTATTTGTTGTTCTTGGCTTTGGTATTGTAATAATTATCTTCGATTCGTCTATAAGCTCCTGGTTCGACTTTATCAACCGCATTAGCAATTGTAGCTAAACTCTTATCGTAATGAAAGTCTTTATCAAACAAATGCTTAGCTTTTTTAATAGCAGATCCAATTTCAGGGTTACTATTCACATAGCGATTAGCGTACTGCATGACCTGTTCAGCTAAAACCGACTGATCAACTAAATCATCCGTTTTTTCTTGAAGTGTATCCCGATCTTTTTTAATTTGATTTAGTTGTTTATTAACATCGTCCATACTAATCTTAACTTTATTCATCGTAGAATTTAAATGATTAACCTCATCAGAAACAATTCCAAAATAATCAACATAATCATCAGCGATTCCAGGTAGATTCAAGTTTTCAATTCGACGTTGAATTGCATGCAACTCTGCTGTTAGATCAGCTAAAATTTGATGAGCTTCTTTTTCTTCAGCACTAAAATCAGCAATAGAATCATTTAATTTGATTTGTTGTTTTTCTATCCTAGTTAATTCAGCTTTGAACTTAACTATATTATCTAGAACATAAGAATATACTGCTGTACGGTTTTCAATTTTATTCAAATCCTGTTGGTGTTGTTGAGCAATCGAATCAATTTTTTGTCCCAAATCCTTAGCGCTTTCTATCTCCCCATGTTCCAAAGAATAGTTATGACTTAAGCGTTCTAACTCATTAGTTAAAGTAATATTTTGTTGTTTGGCATGTTGAATAAATTTTGTAATAACATTAATTTGTTTTTCAACTTTTACCCGTGCTTTCATTTCTTTTTCCATTTTATCATAAAGACCGTTAATTCGACTTTCAACTTCTTGATCTTGATCTTTTACTAATTCAATATCCAAATGTTTAATATTTTCAATATTATCTGCTACAGTCTCTTTGAGTTCCTTAAGTGAAATATCAAAATCATCATCCACAAAGCAAAATCCTTCTGCTTTCATTTTGGAATAAGCTGATTCAATTTCAGAAATTTGATTCTTATACTTAACGTTATTTAATTTAAATAATTCAGGAATAACTTTGATTATATTTTCAAGTTTGTTAGTTGCTTGATTTAAATCAAGCAATAATTTTTCAGCATTCTCGTGATCACCCTTTTTAGTTAAATCGGAAAAATCATTGAAGGTTCCTTCTATGGAAGAAAGCTGTTCCTCAAGTGCATCAATTGCAGGTCCAAATTCAGCATTCTTAGTCAACAATACTTTTCTTAATTGCTTATAACTTGCCTCTAAATCATCCACAGCCTGTTTATGTTCTTTATTCATTTTTTCAACATGCTCAAGAGTTGCTTGAATATTGTCAATTTTTTTTGCTGAATTTTCAAGAAGATAACTTGCTTGATCACATTCATCACGTGTTTTTAAAAAGTTAATTCCTTTAGCATTTTTACGTGCATTGGCTAATGCTCGATTAATTTTAGGAAATTCATGTTGACTAATTGACTGAAACTCTTTATAAGCGTCATCAACATCTTTTAAAGACGTTCCTGTCAATCCGATTTCCTTAACTTTTTTAAAACTCTCTTCTAGTTTAAGATTCTTCATTCTATTACTTTGTTTTTCCATTGCAACAGTTTGCTTGAGAAGATGTTTTTGGTAAAGAACAACAGAAACATAGATAATAATAATAATTACTAAGATACCAATAATGACATTGAGCATTTTATTTATCCGACCTTTAATTTTTTAGTTTATTTTAAAATAGAGTTGCTTATTCAACAAATTATACCATAAACATTATTATTTTGACTTTGAAAAATACTAAAGCAAAGCTTAATTATGTATATTTTATTGACTTTCGTTCTTAATACAAATACAATGGAGAATGTGTAAAATAATGCAGCGGTACATGGTAAGCTCGTCAACATATCTTTGCTATTTAATAGTTTAATTAGTAACCCACCGGCTGCTGAGGTGAAAGTTCTGAGAGATATGCACGAATACTAAGTGTACATCTATTATTTTACTCCAAACATTTTATTGGAGGAATTATTTATGTCAAGATATACAGGTCCAAGTTGGAGAATCTCTCGTCGTCTTGGAATTTCTTTGTCAGGTACTGGTAAAGAATTACAACGTCGTCCATATGCTCCTGGTGTTCACGGTCAAGGTCGTCGCCAAAAGTTGTCAGAATACGGTGTTCAATTACGTGAAAAACAAAAAATGCGTTACATGTATGGTTTAACTGAACGTCAATTTTATTCACTTTTCTTAAAAGCTGGTAAAATTCGTGAAGGTAAACATGGTGATAACTTTGAAATTTTACTTGAACAACGTTTAGATAATGTTGTTTATCGTTTAGGGTTAGCTACTACTCGTCGTCAATCCAGACAATTAGTTAATCATGGTCACATTACTGTTGATGGTAAACGTGTTGATATTCCATCATACGAAGTAAAACCAGGTCAAGTTATCGGAGTTCGTCAAAAATCTCAAGACATGGCTATTATTCAAGAAGCCGTTAAAGATGTTGTTAGTCGTCCTGCTTACGTATCCTTTGATGCTGATAAGCTTGAAGGTTCACTAACTAGACTTCCTCAACCAGATGAATTAAATGCAAATATTGATACTTCATTAATCGTTGAATACTACAACCGTTAATATTTAGTATTAAAAGAGCGACTCTCATATGAGGTCGCTTTTTGTATACATTTTTTTATAAATGTTACAATAAAATCATCAATTATTAAAGGAGATAACTTATGTCATCCGATAACGGAAATGTACAAAATCGACTTGATCAAGCCATCAATGGCGGAACACCTAAAATAAATCCAGATGAACAAAGAAAATATTTAGGTACGTTTAGAGAAAGAGTTGCACTCGCAATTAAAGTTGCGCAAGTTAGCAGTAAAGACGCTATTGCTCAAGTAGAAAAAATTATCCAGGAACATCCTAACTATACAATAATCATTAACGGTAATCTTCCAACCGAACAACAAAGTCCATATTTAAAAGCGGCTACCGCTAACAACGTAAAATTTACGTTGAGAACTGATAAAATTTATGAAACGAATCCAGATGATTATGGAATTATTATTGCTGCTCCGACAGCTATTCATATTGATAATATTGATTATCGATCTACCGAAGATCGCCACCCTTCGTCAGATAAATCAATTTCTAATAAAAAAAAATCTTTTTGGCAACGTTTATTTCATTAACAAAGAAGGAATAATATGCAAAAACCTTTAGCATATCGAATGCGTCCTAAAAAAATAGAAGAAATTGTGGGACAAGAAAATTTAGTCGGTAACGGTAAAATTATTCAACGCATGGTACACGCCAAAATGTTATCTTCTATGATCTTATATGGACCTCCTGGAACTGGAAAAACTAGTATTGCAAGTGCAATTGCAGGATCGTCAAAGTATGCTTTTCGTATTCTTAATGCTGCTACTGATACCAAAAAGGATTTACAAATTGTTGCAAATGAAGCCAAAATGAGTGGAACTGTAGTATTACTACTTGACGAAATTCATCGTTTAGATAAAACTAAGCAAGATTTTTTGTTGCCATTATTGGAAAGTGGTCAGATCATTTTAATCGGAGCAACAACTGAGAATCCATACATTAATATCAATCCAGCAATTCGATCCAGAACCCAAATTTTTCAAGTTAATCCCCTTTCAAGTCAAAATATTAAAATTGCCATTGATCGTGCTTTAAATGACTCAGAGAATGGTTTAGGAAAATACAAAGTTAATATTGATGATAATGCCTTAAATTTTTTAACCCATAATACTAATGGGGACTTAAGAAGTGCATTAAATGCTTTAGAGTTAGCCGTTAAATCAACTAAAGACGTTGCCGGAGTTATCCACATTACTTTAAGTGATATAGAAGAATGTTTGCAAAAAAAGGCACTAACCCAAGACAAAAATGGGGACGGTCATTATAACGTTTTATCTGCATTTCAAAAATCAATCCGTGGTTCTGATGTTAACGCTGCATTACATTATGCTGCTCGCTTAATTGAATCTGATGATTTAAATTCACTTACCCGTCGTCTGATGGTAATTGCTTACGAAGACGTTGGTTTAGCTAACCCCACAGTTGCTGCTAGAACCGTAACGGCTGTTGAAGCTGCTAATAAGCTTGGTTTACCTGAAGCAAGAATCCCCCTGTCAGATGTAATTATTGAACTTTGTTTATCTCCAAAATCAAATTCAGGAATTACAGCTATTGATGAAGCTCTCAAAGATGTACAAACTGGAAATTATGGGGAAATCCCAAAATATCTACGAGATGCGCATTATAAAGGTGCTAAAGAATTGGGCCATGTTGGTTATAAATTCCCACACGATTACCCTAATGATTGGGTTTCACAACAATACTTACCAAATAAAATTAAAAATGCTAAGTATTATCATCCTAAAGAAAATGGTAAGTTTGAAAAAGCATTAGGAGATCAATACAAACGTCTAAATCAAGCTAATTCACTAAAATCTAAGGAGTGATTTCATTGGCAATTAATATTCTTGTGATTTTATTTTCATTATTATTGTTATTAAATGGATTTTTCTTTTTAACGCATGTTCATAAAAATTTTATGTTATTTAAACCAGAATCAAACGTAGCTTTGCAAAAGATTCTACTGTATAGTGGCATTGCATTAATTGCAATTGCAGTGCTAGGTATCATTGCAGTTATTTTTAATTCAACAATTATGATTGTAATTGTTTTAACAATTGGATGTGCTGGCTGTGTAGTTCCAGAATTATTATTAAGTCAATTTATAAACAAGTAATATCAGTGGTAATATTTTAAAAATGGATTATGCTTAAATTAATAAAAGTAATGAGGTGATTATAATGATTCAAGAATATAATAATATTTTAGTTCCTGTTGATGGTTCATATGGTGCTGAATTGGCATTTCAAAAATCAGTAGCTGTTGCAAAGCGAAATGATGCTCATCTTCATATTGTACATGTGATTGACACTAGAGCTTTTCAAGAAATATCCAGTTTTGATACTTCAATCGTTACTGACATTTCTGATGAAGCCAAAAGTAAATTAGATAAATATACACAAGAAGCGAAGGCTGCTGGAGTTAAAAATGTTGATTATTCAATCGAATATGGTTCTCCTAAGACAATCATTGCAAAGGATCTTACTAAAGAGTTAAACATTGACTTAATTATGATTGGTGCTACTGGCTTAAATGCTGTGGAAAGGCTTTTAATTGGCTCTGTAACTGAATATATAACTCGAAACGCAACTTGTGATGTGTTAGTTGTTCGTACTAATTTAAAGAATAAATTAGTTGACCCTAAAAAAAGTAAAAATAATTAATTAATATAATCTAAAAAGGAGAATCTTGATAAACCAAGACTCTCCTTTTTCTATTGTTTTATTACATCATATTGTTTAATTCTTAACAATTTTTGAACATTATTATTACTTCTTAAACAACATAATCCATTTGATTGCATAAATAATTTTTCAGCAGCTTCTTCTTTGTTTTCTGCTTTTAAACTAATCCCTTTTACATAATAAAAATCTTTTAAACAATAATACGAATAATTACAACGTAAAATATTCATAACTAGATCGCATTCTTTTTGAACTAATTGATGTTCAGAAATTTCAAACCCAAAAACCACTACTGCTAAAGCTAATTGAGTATTTACCCATAAATCTTCTTTTTTATGAATATTTCGCAAAGATATATTCAGTTTACTGATTGCCAGTTTAAAGTATTCTAAAGAACGTTTTTGTAATCCCAGCCTTTGATAAGCAATTGCCATTCCCAAAAAACTCCAGCTTATTACCATTTGATTGTTATCAGAAGTATGTTTATAGATTGCAGTAGTAAAACTAGTTGTAACATCGTCCAATGAACCATCCATAAATAATTGTGAGAAACCCAAATCACAATAAAAGCGCGCCAACAAATTTTTTGAATCTAAATTTTCCTTCTTTATTTTAGAAAGTAATTTTAGTGCTTTAGAAAATTTATGTGTTAAAAGACATAATTCTATTTGCCGCAAATTTCTTTCCCCATATCGATACAAAGATTTATTTTCAATTTCTTTAACATCAATATCAAGGCGTTTAATAATTTCTGGAATCAGTTCCCATTTACTAAAACAACCATTATTTTCTAAAGTACTAATCGTAGTTTGTGTACAAATTCCCTTCGCTAATTCAACTTGTGACATATGCAAATCTTGACGACGTTCTTTTACAAGCAACCCAATTTTCTTTAGCATTGCCGATGATGGAAATATCACCATTTATTCAGTCTCTCCTACTTATTAAATAGTCGTACTATTAATTACTAATATTTTAAATAGCACAGCTTAAAATTATGAAATATTATTGCCATAATGTCAATAACTTTATGACAAAATAGTGATAATACTATTATCATAACTATTAATAAATACGTAATTCACAAGAACTATTATTATAATTGCATATATAATTTTACTAATTAATAAAAAAGGTTCAATCTAGATAATTTATCTAGGTTGAACCTTTTTATTTATTTTGCTTTATAAACTTTTTCCTGATCATTTTGATTCAAAGGTTTGAAATCATGTAAAACTTTTTCTTGTTTTTTAAATTCTTCAAAAGCAAGTTCAATTAGCTGATCAATTAGTTCGGTATAACTAATTCCCGATGCTTCCCATAACTGTGGATACAACGAAATATTAGTAAACCCAGGTAAAGTATTAATTTCACCCAAATATGGTTTGAAATCTTTTGAAACTAAGAAATCAATTCTAGCCATTCCCTTTAACTCTAAAACAGTAAAGGCTTTCAATGCCATTTCTGTGATTTCTTCACTTACTCCATCAGGTAATTTTACTGGAATTGTAAATTTAACGTCACTAGCGTCAACGAATTTATTTTCATACGTATAAAATTCATCAGTTTCAGGAACTTTAATAGCTCCAAGTTTAGAAGCTTTGGGATATTCATTTCCTAAAATTGAAATTTCGACTTCTTCCGGTCCTTCAATTGCTTCTTCAACTAATATTTTATCATCATACTGAAAAGCATCTCTGATTCCCTGTTCATATTCTGTTTGATTCTCAATTTGATGAATCCCAATTGAAGAACCTTGCTTAGCTGGTTTAATAAAAATAATTGAAGAATTAAGTTTTTTACTAAGCTTATCGTAATTCCAATCTTTAGAATTTGCTGGTGTAACCAAAACATATTTAGTATTTCTAACTCCAGCAATATCAAGCATTTTTTTGGTAATATCTTTATCATATGCCATTGAAGAAGCCATAATTCCGCTACCAACATATGGTTTATGTAGCAATCGTAATAACCCCTGAATAGTTCCATCTTCCCCTAAATTACCGTGAATAATTGGGAAAAATACATCAATATTATGCGTACTATCTAAATTAATAATTGGCGCAAGCGGATTATTCATATCTAACTTTGCAGTTACATCTTGCAAAACAGCTGTTTCATCTTCACCAGCAAATACACGGTGTGACGATTCATCATCTAAAACAATCCCATTTTTAGAGATTAAAAACAAACTAACGTCGTATTTATCTTTATCCATCGCATCATAAATATTATGAGCAGAACGTTTTGAAACATCATGTTCAGACGAGTCTCCGCCAAATAATAGTGCTACGTGTGTTTTCTTATCTGTCATTTACATTTACTCCCATTCGTATTGTTTGGAAACTTAAGTATATCACTAATTATAATTTCAAGTAACAAAAAAAACATGCTAAGCATGTTTTTTATGAAAATTGTTTTTCTGTACTAAACATTGAACTTTTATTATGATATTGCATCGACATTATTAACCCAATCCCTATCATATTACCAATCAAGGCCGAACCCCCTTGACTAATAAATGGCAATGGAATTCCTGTCATAGGAATTAGATCAATGCTCATCCCAATATTTTCAACAACATGAAATAAAATCATCATAATTACTCCAGTTGAAATATAGGCATAAAAAACATTTTTAGTTTGAAAAGTAACCTTAATCATTTCATAAATCAACAAAAAGTATAATAAAATCAATAAAACTCCGCCAATGAAACCAAAATTTTCACCAACTACGGAAAAAATCATATCGGATTCACGAACTGGAACATAAACTTTTGAAACATTAAATCCAGTACCACTCACTCCACCAGATCCGATTGCCTTCATACTTTGCCACAATTGAAACCCTTGGTTACTAGAATCAGACGCTGGATGCAACCAACTATCAATTCTAGCAAATTGATAAGATTGAAATCCCAAGTGACTCAAAATGGTTCGGCCGCCTTTAGTAACAACCAATGAAATAGACGTTACACTAACAGCAAGAAAAATTAATAAACTTGGTCCTAATATCTTCCAAGTAATCCCAGAAACAATTAATAGACCACCTAAAATAGCAATAAAAACAATTGTAGTTCCAAAATCATTTTGTAATTTCAATAAAATGATTACAGGTAACGTCCATAAGAACATCTCACCAATTAATTTCCAGTCACTTTTGACCGTATGAACTGGATAACGATTATTATGTGCAGCAATAACTTTTGCTTCCATTAAAATATAAGCTGGTTTCATTATCTCAGAAGGTTGAAAGGTCAAAGGACCAATTGCAAACCAACTTTTAGCACCAGTTTGTACATAATATGATCTACTGTAAAGAAACAGAACTGCAAACAATAGAAAAATTCCAACCCCATATGCATAGGGGGCAATTTTCCATAATTGTTCTGAATCAAATTGCATTATTACAACAATTGCAACGGCTCCAATTGCATACCAAATTAATTGAGAAACAACTGCTTTAATTACTGAAGTAGATCCAGTATCATGAGCAGCTGCAACAAAAATTGATGCCAATCCCACTAAGGCTAACATCAACACACAAAAAATTATTCCCCAATCAATTCGATTTTCATCTTTTACTTGTTCTCTTCGAAACACGATAAACTCTCCTTAACATCAATTTAAGTTAAACGTTTATCTTTGATGCAAATTATACTCTCTTACAACCTGGTGAAGTGCTTCTTCCTCTGACTTTTCATGAAAAGTACTGTCCCCAACAACGCAATCAAATCTATTATCTGATTGGGTAATTGTTCCAATTGTATGACCATTAATTTGCACTAAACGTACATTACTGTCTTCTGGATTATTAATTACAGTAATTTCTATTTCTTTATTTTTGCGTGCCATCATAACTCCCTAATCATAAATCTAATTTTTGGTACTATTATTTCTACTCAACTTAAAATGTGTAGGAACTGGATCATAACCACCCTTGACGAATGGATTGCACCTTAATACTCGAGCACATCCCATCATTATTCCTTTAATTGTTCCAAAACGTTGAATTGAAAGCAACATATAATTAGAACAAGTTGGCTGATATCTACATTTCGCAGTAGTATAAGCCGAAACATTTTTTTGATAAAGTTCAATCAACGAAATTAAAATTTGTTTCAAAATTTCACCTAACTAATTTTTTCCAAACAAACTAAATCTTTTTTTCTTGGGCTTGTTTTCACTCATATGATCTAATAAAGCACCAGCACCTTTAGCCACATTTTCTAATGGGTCATCGGAAATAAGAACCGGAACTGTTAAGGCATCCGAGATAACTGAGTCGATATCAGCTAGCATAGATCCACCACCAGTTAACATAACTCCTCGATCAATAATATCGGCAGCAAGTTCTGGCGGAACAGTTTCAAGAACACTTTTAGCTCCACTAATAATTGTTTCAATTGTACCGTGTAATGCTCCTGCAATTTCATTATTATTGATTGTGACTGAAATTGGCATTCCTGATACGGCATCACGTCCACGTACTTGCATTTCTTTAACTTCAGTACTATGCATATCTGCAGTACCAATCGTTTTTTTAATTTTTTCTGCAGTATGTTCCCCAATCACAATGTTATGATTACGTTTCATGAAATCAATAATGTTTTGATTCATAACATCACCAGCTACTTTTAGCGATTTACTAGCAACTACATCACCTAAAGAAACTACCGCAATATCAGATGTTCCCCCACCAATATCAATTACCATACTACCCTTAGGTTCAAAAATATCCATTCCTGCCCCAACTGCAGCTACTTTGGGTTCTTCTTCAAGAAAAACTTCACCACCAACTGCTTTTTGTGCAGCTTCAATGATTGCTTTTCTTTCAATATTAGTAATATTAGTTGGTGCACAAATCATAACTTTTGGTTTTGAAACTAAACCTTTAACACTTAATTTATTAATAAAATAGGTCAACATTGATTCTGTAACATCAAAATCAGAAATAACTCCATCTTTAAGCGGACGAATCGCTTTGATGTTTCCAGGAGTCCTTCCTACCATTTCATATGCTTCTTTTCCAACAGCCAAGACTTTGTTTGTCTTTGTATCAACTGCTACTACTGACGGTTCGTTAAGAACTACTCCCTGTCCGGTTACAGAAACAAGAACGTTGGCTGTTCCTAAATCGATTCCAATATCTTGAGCCATATTATTCTTCCCTTCGTTATTATTACGATAAGTAAATTATATCATAATATTTGTCTAAATTTGTTTAAGCACCAGTAGAAACCCGCTCAATATCAGCACCTAGATTACGTAGTTTCTTCTCAATTTCATAATAACCACGATCTAAATATTGTAAATTTGTAATAATAGTTTCCCCTTTTGCAATTAATCCCGCTAAAATCAATGCTGCTGCAGCTCGTAAATCAGTTGCCGCAACTTCAGCTCCCTCAAAATCAGTTGGACCATACATAATGACACTATTACCCTTAATTTCATACTTAGCATTCATTCGTCTTAACTCATCTAAATGCATAAAGCGATTTTCAAAAACATTTTCCGTTAAGGTGCTAACACCATTAGCAGCTAATTGTAAAACCGTCATTTGAGATTGCATATCAGTTGGAAAACCAGGATAAGGTGCAGTTTCAACATCTACTGGCTTCAACTCAGCAGGACCGATAATCCGAATTCCATTTTTTTCCTGTTCAACTTTTACACCCATTTCACGAAGTTTTGAAATAAATGGTAAATTATGATCAGCAACTCCATCTTCAATTAAAACGTTTCCAGCTGTAATTGCGGCAGCTGCCATAAATGTACCTGCTTCAATTCGATCTTGAACAACTCTATGAGAAACTCCGTGAAGACTTCGAACCCCTTCAATCGTAATCGTATCTGTTCCGGCTCCAGAAATTTTTGCTCCCATATCGTTTAACAAGTCAGCTAAATCAACAATCTCAGGCTCTCTTGCAACATTTTTAATCACAGTTTTGCCATGAGCTAACGTAGCAGCCATCATAATATTTTGAGTTGCTCCAACACTTGGAAAATCAAAATAAATCTCGGCTCCTTTTAAACCATCTGGAGCACTTGCTTCTACATAACCTTCGTGTTGTTCAATCTTAGCACCCATAGCTTCAAATCCACGCAAATGAATATCAATTGGACGTGATCCAATCGCACAACCACCAGGAAGAGCAACACGCGCATGACCCAAACGTGCTAATAACGGTCCTAAAACAACAATGGAAGCTCTCATTTTTGAAACATATTCAAATGGTGCTTCAGAAGATAAATTTCCAGTTGCATCTACAGTAATTTTATTTTGATTTTCATCAAACTTAACTTCTAAATCTAAACTGCGCAAAACTTCATTCATAATATGAACATCTGAAAGAATTGGCGCATTAGTCAACTGTGATTTACCTGAGCTAGCTAAAATTGTAGCTGCTAGAATTGGTAAAACAGCATTTTTGGCACCTTCAATATGGACATTCCCGGTTAATTTATTCCCGCCATGTACAACTATTTTATCCATTTATAAAACTCCTAGATTTTAAAATAATAATGTTAAATTTTTTATATTATCAATAAATGAAAGGAAAAATGAACTGCAAAGAAAACCAACAGCAATTGATAGTAAAACAATTAAAACTTTACCTTGTTTTTCCTGAATCGGCAAAAATCGTTCAAAATGTATTCCTTGAATTGCCCAAAATGCTAAAATTATGAAAAATAATTGACAAATAATTCCCATTAACGCTTGAATTCCAAATACGTTCATAATATTTTCCTCCGACTTATCGCTATCTTTAATAATATCATAAAATCATGTTACTGTCTTTGATAGCACTGTTTTAACCACTATCAAAAGGTATTTAATTAATCGTTAACAAACAAAAAAGCACTCCTTAATTATTAAATAAATTTATCTAATAATTATTGAGTACTTTAAAATGATTTTTATTAACGTTTTGCAACATTGATTCGGTTAACAGCTCTTTGCAAAGCTACTTCAGCACGATTCATAGTATCAGTATCATTTGCTTCACTAGCAGTTTTAATTTTTTGTTGAGCACGTTCTTTAGCACTAGTAGCTCTATCGACATCGATTTCGCTTTTAAGTTCCGCACTATCTGCAACAATCGTTAACTCGTTATTAGAGAATTCAACAAATCCTCCATTAACCGCCAGCACATCAGATTCATCATTACCATAATTAAATTGAGCAGGCCCAATTTTCAAAGCAGCAATTATAGGAATATGATTTGCCATGATACCAATATCACCGGATCCAGTCTGAATGACAGCCAAAGAACATTTATCATTAGTATATTCTTCGCCATCAGGAGTAACGATACTAACAGTTAACACTGATTTATTATCAGCCAATTAGATCCCTCCTTATTTGCTGGCACCTTTTTTAGACTCGTCGTATTTAGCAACAACGTCTTCAATTGGACCACAGTTTCTAAAGAAGTCTTCTGGAATGTAGTCGTATTTACCCTCTAAAATACCTTTAAATCCAGCAACAGTATCTTTAACAGGGACGTACTTTCCAGGAACACCTGTAAATGTTTCAGCAACTGTAAATGGTTGTGAAAGGAAAAATTGGATCCGACGAGCACGACCAACAATCGTCTTTTCTTCATCGGATAATTCATCCATTCCTAAAATTGAAATGATATCTTGTAATTCACGATATCTTTGCAAAACCTGTTGAACTTCACTAGCAACCTTAAAGTGTTCTTCTCCGATAATATCTGGATCTAAAGCAGACGAAGTTGACGCTAATGGGTCAACGGCTGGATAAATCCCTTGTTGAGTCAAAGAACGTTCCAAGTTAGTAGTAGCATCCAAATGGGCAAATGTGGTTGCAGGAGCTGGATCAGTATAATCATCAGCTGGAACATAAACAGCTTGAATAGAAGTAATGGCACCTTTTTTAGTAGATGTAATTCGTTCTTGTAACTGTCCCATTTCAGTTGCCAAAGTAGGTTGATAACCTACGGCTGATGGAATACGTCCTAACAAAGCTGAAACTTCTGTTCCGGCTTGGGTGAAACGGAAAATATTATCGATGAACAATAGCACATCTTTACCTTCTTCATCACGGAAGTATTCAGCAAGTGTTAATCCAGTCAAAGCAACACGCATACGTGCACCAGGTGGCTCATTCATTTGTCCATAGACCATGGCAGTTTGTTTCAACACACCAGAGCCTTTCATTTCAAAGTACATATCATTACCTTCACGGGTTCTTTCACCAACACCGGTGAAAACAGAAATACCGTTATGACCCTGAGCAATGTTATGAATCAATTCTTGAATTAAAACGGTCTTACCAACTCCGGCACCACCGAATAATCCAACCTTACCACCACGAATATATGGGGCAAGTAAATCAATAACCTTGATACCAGTTTCTAAGACTTCTGTTGATGGATTGATTTCATCGAACTTAGGTGCTTGACGATGGATTCCCCATCTTTCAGCATCTGGGCCAAATTTTGGTCCACCATCAATAGTCTGACCTAAAACGTTAAATACTCGTCCTAGCGTATCATTACCAACAGGAACCTCAATTGGTGCTCCTGTATTTTCAACTTCCATTCCACGACGTAACCCATCAGTTCCGTCCATGGCGATTGTTCTAACAACTCCGTCACCCAATTCAAGTGCAACTTCTGTAACTAAGACATTGTCGTCACCTTTTTTGACTTTCAAAGCATCGTTGATTTTTGGTAAATCGCCATCTAGGGGAAATTCAACATCGACAACCGGTCCAATAACTTGTACAACTTTACCAGTACTCATTATGCGTTAATTCCTCCTATCATTAGTGATTCAATGCTTCCTGACCACCAGTAATTTCAGTGATTTCAGTAGTAATAGCAGCTTGTCTCGCTCTATTATATTTTAATTCTAAGCTTGAAATTAAATCATCCGCATTGTCTGTTGCAGCCTTCATCGCCATCGAGCTAGAAGAATGTTCAGCAGTTTTTGCATCCAAAATTGCACCATATACTAAGCTTTCAGCATATTGTGGCAAAATTGCATTTAAAACTTCTTCTTCTGAAGGTTCAACTTCATATTCAGCAGAAAGTACTTTGGTTTCAACGTCTGAACCAGCACCTTCAGCACCATTCATACTTTGCTCAATTGACTCGCGATCCATTGGAAGCAGCTTTTCAGCTCTATAATCAGATTTAACTCGGTTAACAAAATGGTTATAACAAACATACAATTCAGTGAAAACGCCATCGTTATACATCTGAGAAACTGCTTTAACAATTCCTTTAACTTCATTAAATGTTGGAATATCTGAAACACCACGATATTCATAAGCAATATTGGCACCATTTTTCTTATAAAAATCAGCCCCAGTACCACCAACTGCCATAATGACATAATCATCTTGGTTTGGAGTGTGTTGTTCAATAAAACGATTGGTTCCACGAAGCACACTACTATTATAACTTCCAACCATACCACGATCTGATGTAATTACTAAATAAGCTGTTTTACCTTTTGAATTATCAGCTTTATTTCTTGAAGGTTTATGGTTGTCTAACATGTGAGACTGAGCAAGATGCATTACAACCGATTTAATCTTAGAAACGTAAGTATTATACGTTTCTGTCTGACCTTGGATTTGATTAAGCTTAACAGTTTGAACCATTTCCATCGCTTCAGTAATCTGACGCGTACTTTTGGTTGATGCAATTCGATGCTTAACTTCATTCATTCCAGCCATTAGTTATTAACCTCCTTCAAGTTATTTGTCAGCAACTTTTTGGGCAGATGATTTAAAAATGTTTGAAAATTCATCAATTGCCTTATTCATTGCATCTAAATCTGGTAATTTTCCAGTTTCTTTAATATGTTTCAACAAATCTTCATGAGAATCATCAAAATAACTAAAGATTTGGTTCTGATACTTCAATACATCATCGACAGGTAATTTATCAAGATAACCATGAGTAAGACAATAAAGAATCAAAACTTGTTTTTCTACTGGAATTGGATCATGAAGTTTTTGTTTTAATACTTCTACAGTCCTAGCACCACGATCCAACTTAGCCTTAGTGGCCTCGTCAAGGTCTGATCCAAACTGTGCAAATGATTCAAGTTCGTGATATGAAGCAAGATCAATACGCAAGGTACCAGCAACTTTCTTCATGGCAGGAATTTGAGCATCTCCACCAACACGAGATACTGATGTACCAGCATCAATAGCTGGACGATCACCAGCATAAAACATATCTGAGTTTAAGAAAATCTGTCCATCAGTAATTGAAATAACGTTAGTTGGAATATAAGCAGACACGTCCCCTGCTTGGGTTTCAACGATTGGCAAAGCAGTCATTGACCCGCCGCCTAATTTATCGTTTAACTTGGCTGCACGTTCCAATAAACGTGAATGAGTATAGAAAATATCACCAGGATAAGCTTCACGACCTGGAGGACGTCTCAAAATCAATGAAAGTTCACGATAAGCATTTGCTTGTTTCGTTAAATCATCAAAGACAATTAAAACGTCTTTTTTACGATTCATAAAATATTCACCCATTGTAGCACCAGAATAAGGTGCAATATATAACAATGGAGCTGGTTCAGAAGGTCCGGCATTAACAACAATAGTATAATCCATTGCGCCATATTTCTTTAAAGTATCGACTTGTCCCATGACAGTAGAATCTTTTTGTCCAATCGCAACATAAATACAAATCATGTTTTGATCTTTTTGGTTCAAGATTGTATCAATCGCAATCGAAGTTTTACCAGTCTTTCTGTCCCCAATGATTAATTCACGTTGCCCACGGCCAATTGGTACTAACGCATCAATGGCCTTAATTCCAGTTTGTAATGGTTGATCAACAGAATGACGATCCATAATTCCTGGTGCTTTATGTTCAATTGGCGCAGTCATATCAGTGTCAATATCACCTTTACCATCAATTGGCTGACCTAAGGAATTTACAACTCGTCCGACCATTGCATCCCCAACTGGAACTTCCATGATTCTTCCAGTACGTTTAACTGTATCGCCTTCACGAATACCAGTATAATCACCTAAAATAACGATACCAACGTTGTTACTTTCAAGGTTTTGAACCATTCCGTAAACACCGTTTTGGAATTCCAGTAATTCACCAGATAAGGCATTATCTAAACCATAGGCACGTGCAACACCATCACCAATGTATGTAACAATACCAGTTTCATCAACGGTAAGGTCATCTTTGTAGCCTTCTAATTGTTTTTTAATTAGAGCACTGATTTCTTCAGCCTTAATGCTCATAAAAGTTTCACCTCTTTAATTATAGATATCACTATTTCAACAATAAACGTTTAATTTGTTCGATTTTAGTACGTATACTACCATCGTAAATCACGTCTGATGACTTTAAAATAACGCCACCAATGATATCTGGATTGATTTTTGTAGATAACTCAACCTTTTTAGCATTAATTCGTTTACCTAATGATTGAGCTAACTTACTTTTTTCATCTTCATCTAATGGAACTGCAGTAACTGCTTCCGCTTTCACAATTCCATTTTTCTGACTGTATAATTTATCAAATTCATTAATCACTGCACCTAAATCACTAATTCTTCCATAATCAAACAACATGTTGATTAAATTCCGAACGTATTCAGAAGTTGCTCCATCAATTAAAGGATTTAATAAAGTTTCTTTTTGCTGAGTATCTAAAGCTACCCCGTTTAGCGCAGTTGCTAATTCAGGGTCATTATCAAATACAATCTTAATTGCATCCAAATCAGATTTACCCTTATCTATCGAGTTATCACTTTCAAGTGCTTCATATAATGCCTTGGAATAGTTTTTAGCAACATCGAGTTTACTTAGAGTCATTATTACCCAACCCTTCAATATAAGAATCGATTAGTGCTTTTTGATCATTGGCATCTAAGTTCTTCTTAATGATTTTGGAAGCAATCTCAATAGACAAATCAGCTACATCATTTTTGGTACTAGCAAGTGCATCTTTTTTTTGTTGTTCAATATCTTTTTCTGCATTTTCTTTAATGCTTTGGACATCGGCATGTGCTTCCGAAATGATTGACTCACGCCGTTTATCACCAGTTTGTTGTGCTTTATTGATAATCTCATTAGCTTCTTCTTGAGAATGAACTAAAGCATCCTCGCGCTTTTTGGCTAATTCAACTGCTTCATTTCGAGATTTTTCAGCTGTATCAATGTCTTTGGCGATTTTATCAGCACGATCTTGCATCATTTTAGTAACAGGTTTCCATGCAAAAATCTTAACTACCCACATTAAAATGATGAATAAAATAGCATAGAAAAGTGCATCACCAATGTTAAATGCAGCAGCTCCAACAATTAAATGTGTAAACATCTATCGACACCTCCTTTTTCTTTAATAAGAAAATGTTATCCCTATTTGTTCATAACTAACATAGCAATAACGAAGGCTAAGATAGGCATAACTTCAATCAAAGCGACACCAATAAACATATTAGTTCTTAAAGTGTTACTAAGTTCTGGCTGACGTGCCATTCCTTCAAGCATTTTAGAAATTAAAATTCCATCACCGATACCGGCACCAATAGCGGCACCACCCATAGCGATTCCAGCAGCAATAGCTCCCATAATTAAGTCCTCCTATTTTTTATTCCTCAATTGACAATTTTTGAGAAACGTATACACACGATAAAGTTACAAATACATAGGCTTGTATACACCCAATAAACACTGAGAATCCTTGCCATAACAGTTCAAGTGGAGCAGAAACGGCAAGTGTGACAATTCCGTTAGAAAATGCCAACTTGGCAATTAATCCAGCCAATAGTTCACCGGCAAAGATATTACCGTAAACACGAATACCTAACGTTAAAAAGTTAGTCAATTCTTCCATCAAGTTAACAGGTAACAAGAAAGAAATTGGTTGCATGTATGTCTCAAAATGACCTTTGTATCCTAATTTCATAACACTAGAATATTGTGCAATCAGTAGCGACATAAGCGCAAAAGTCATTGCAACCACTGGATCAGCAGTTGGACTCTTTACATAAACAATTCCACCTACTTCAATATGCAGGAATAAACCTAACAAGTTGGAAACTAGAATAAAATAAAATAATGTAAAGGCCCATAAACCATAATCCCTAGTTGAACCACTTGGCATTGTTGATTTTACAATTCCATTTGTAAAGTCAATCATGTACTCCAATAAATTTTGCTTACCTTTCGGTCTAATTTGTAAATGTCTAGAACAAACAAATACAAAAACAAAAACAATTGCGGCTACGATAACACCAGAAATCATATTTCCAACATTAAAAGTCAGCCCTAAAAATTGAAAAGTACGAGTTGGATCCACTAATCATCACCTCTTTTACCCATCATTTTCCAAGCAGTAAAAAAACGATTACCACTAAATTTTGATTAAAATTTAAAAAAATATAATCTAAAATTCATTGTGAATGATACCACCAAATAAAGTAAAATACAAAACTAAATACTTAACAATTTGCCAAAATTTAGTTAAATTTTGGTATTAAAAAAGTAGAAATATATAAATTTCTACTTAACAGTTATTATTTAGTTCCAAACAAACGATCACCAGCGTCCCCAAGTCCAGGAACAATATAACCATCGTCTAATTTTTCATCCAAAGCAGCAGCATAAATATCAATATCTGGATGTGCCTTTTCCAAGGCTTCAACTCCTTCAGGAGCAGCCACTAAACACACAAATTTAATGTTTTTAGCACCACGTTTCTTTAATGCATCAATTGCCATGATGGCTGATCCACCAGTTGCTAACATTGGATCAACTACCAAAACTTCCCGATCTTCAATATCAGATGGTAATTTAACAAAATATTCGTGTGGTTCAAAGGTTTTTTCATCACGATACATTCCGATGTGTCCAACCCGTGCACTAGGAATTAAACTTAAAATGCCATCTACCATTCCAATTCCTGCTCGTAAGATTGGAACAACAGCAACCTTTTTACCAGCTAATTTTTGTGCATTAGCAATTCCCATTGGAGTTTCAATCTTAACATCCTTTAATGGCATATCTCTAGTAACTTCAAAAGCCATTAAGTTAGCAATTTCGTTTACAACCTCACGAAATTCATTAGTTCCAGTATCCTTATCTCTAATGATGCTTAATTTATGCTGAATCAATGGATGATTCATAACATGAAATTTGCCCATCTCAACCACTCCTCTTTACTATTTAAATCTATTGTACCACATTGATTTAAATTCTAACGGGTAATTGGATGTGAAGCGCATAACACTGCAACTTCTGATTTTACTTCATTTAAGATATCTTGGTCTTTACTATTTTCAATTACTTTAATAATTAATTTAGCAACTTTTTGAGCATCCTTTTCATCAAAACCACGTGAAGTAATTGCTGGAGTCCCAATTCGAACTCCACTAGTTACAAATGGACTTCGTTTTTCATTAGGAAGTGCCTCTTTATTGGTAGTAATGTAAACACTATCCAATAAATTCTGTGCTTCTTTACCATTTAAATCAGTTCTAGTTAAGTCAATTGTCAACAAATGATTATCAGTGCCACCAGAAACAACGCGAATTGAATCTGATGCTTCAAAAGTTTTAGCCATTGCTTTCGCATTCTGCAAAACTTGTTGTGAATATTTTTTAAATTCTGGTTGTAATGCTTCATAAAAAGAAGCCGCTTTTCCGGCAATTACGTGTTCTAAAGGACCACCTTGAGTTCTAGGAAAAACAGCTGAATTAAGTTGTTTCCCATATTTTTCTTGTGACAAAATCATCCCACCCCGAGGTCCACGCAACGTTTTATGAGTGGTTGTGGTTACCACATCAGCGATTCCAACTGGACTGGGATGCAGTCCAGTGGCAACTAATCCCGCAATATGCGCCATATCCACCATTAAGTAAGCATCAACTTCATCAGCTATCTCTCTAAATTTATTCCAGTCAATAATCCGACTATATGCAGAAGCACCGGCTACAATCATTTTCGGATGAACTTTTTTAGCAAGTTCTCTAATCTCTTCATAATCTAATCTTTCTGTTTCTGAATTCAGACCATATGAATATGATTGATATATTTGTCCAGAAAAACTCACTTTGGCCCCATGAGTTAAATGTCCGCCAGCATTTAAATCCATACCCAAAATCACATCACCAGGTTTTAAAAATGCCGAATAAGCTGCTTCATTAGCTTGTGAACCAGAATGAGGTTGCACATTAACATATTCCGCACCAAATAATTCTTTAGCACGATTAATTGCTAAATTTTCCACTATATCAACATATTCACAACCCCCATAATAACGATGAGAGGGATACCCTTCGGCATATTTATTAGTCAATACGGACCCTTGGGCTGCCCGAACTGCATTTGAAACAATATTTTCTGAGGCAATTAATTCAATAGTATTTTCTTGACGATTACTCTCGTTTTTAATTGCATCCCAAAGTGCTGGGTCGTCTATTTGATAGTCATAACTCATCTACTGTACCTCCGCCTTTTCTGATTTCAGTGATTATAACTATCCGAAGTGCTTTTGTCCAGCAGATTTATTAAGGCGATTCATATAGGCCGCCCCAATTCCTTCTGTAGCAAAACCTTCTACCAAAATATCAGTAATATTTGAATGTAAATCAAAACTACGCAATCCAGCAAATAAAGCATGACTGGCAGAATTTACATCATTTCCCAAGCTATATGTTTCAACATTTTTCGGCCAATTATAACCATTAAGAACAGCATCAGTTGCTAAAATTCCAACTTTACTTGATTGTTTTGCTGCCCATTTCATTGCGTCTTTCCATTGACTTTCATTATCGACAATTTGAACAGCTGCAGTTGGAGAATAATGAGTATATTTCATACCAGGAGCCTTAGGAACTTCGGTTTTCCCAACATGTTTTTGTTCATCGACTACTGGACCAATTATTTTTTCAAGTGCTTGTCTTGTAACTGCTCCCGGACGCAAAATTGTAGGATTATCAGTTGATAAATCAAGTACTGTAGACTCAACTCCAAAATCAGTTGCTCCTGCATCTAAAATACCAGCGATTTTGCCATTTAAATCATGATAAACATGTTTTGCTAAGGTTGGGCTTGGTTTCCCAGATGTATTTGCAGAGGGACCAACTAATGGAACGCCCGCTTTGCGAATCAAACTCAATGTTGCATCTTTATCAGGATTACGAAAAGCTGCAGTCTTAAGCCCTCCAGTAACTTTTGAAGATAACATATGTGGTTTAAGTTTCAAAATGATTGTTAAAGGACCAGGCCAAAACTGTTTAATCAGTTGTTTGGTCTTTTCATTTAAAGGTTGTGCATATTTTTCAACAGTTGCTACATCAGCTACATGAACAATCAATGGATTATCACTAGGACGTCCTTTAGCCCGATATACTTTTTCAACTGCCTGAACATTCGTTGCATCTGCACCTAATCCATAAACTGTCTCAGTAGGAAATGAAACTAAATTTCCTTTCTTTATTTCAGCAGCAGCCTGCTCGATTTGGTCAGACGTAAATATTTTAGTATCCATCTACTTATCTCCTTTTAGGGACATTTTGATCATACGATCGTGTCCAGATAAATCCTGTTTTAAATCAATTTTTGCAAGTGGATTCCACCGTTTAAGTAATAATCTGACATTTTCCCCCTGTTGAAATCCAATTTCTAAGTACAAATTACCATTGTCTACTAAATAATTTTTAACACTACCAGCCAATTTTTCATATAATAAAAGTCCATCATGTTGGGCAAACAAAGCCTGTTGCGGTTCATATTGAATTACACTTTGATCCATATATTTAACTTCATTGGCAGCAATATAAGGTGGATTGGAAACAATCACATCAAAATTTTGTGATTTTATTTGCTTAAACAAATCACTGACCTGAAAGTTAATTGAAACTTCATTTAATTCAGCATTTTGTTTAGCAACTTGCAAAGCTGAAGAAGAAATATCAGTAGCCATAATTTTCCAATTAGGACGTTGTTTTTTTAAAGCAATTGCAATTGCCCCACTTCCAGTACCAATGTCTAAAACTTTTAAGTGTGACTCCAAATGGTCACGTAAAATCCATTCTACCAGTTCTTCAGTTTCTGGACGCGGGATCAAAACATTGTGATTTACATGAAATGGAAATCCATAAAAATAAGCTTTCCCAGTAATATATTGTGCCGGTTCCCCGAGTAATAATCGACTTACATTAATCTCAAACGTTTTTTGTTCCATCTCTGATAAATGATCACGATAATGTAATAACAAATTAGTTTCATCCCAATTCATCTGATCAAGCATCAAATAGCGAGATCCATTGACTTCCAAATTATTTTTCTGCAAACACAAAGAAGCCCAATTAAGGGCTTCGAAAACTGTTGCATTCGGTTTAAGCTTGTTCATCGTTTAAATGTTCCAACTTATCTGCTTGATCAGAAACAATTAAGGCATCAATGATTTCATCCAAATCGCCATCCATGATTTTATCAAGTTTGTTTAATGTTAGTCCGATTCGATGATCGGTTACTCGGTTTTGGGGATAATTATAGGTTCTAATTCTCTCAGAACGATCACCAGTCCCAACAGCAGATTTTCTTTCAGCATTATATTGAGTCTCTTCTTTTTCCTTATAGTACTCATAAACACGTGCTTTTAACACGTTCATAGCTTTTACACGGTTTTGTTGCTGTGAACGTTCATCTTGCATAGCAACCACAATTCCAGTAGGCAAGTGAGTCATCCGAACCGCTGATGAAGTTTTATTAATATGTTGACCACCAGCTCCTGATGAACGATAAACATCAGTCCTAATATCAGCCGGATCAATTTTAATATCAACATCTTCTTCTTCAGGCATTACTCCAACTGTAGCAGTTGAGGTGTGAACCCGTCCGGCTGATTCAGTTTCTGGAACTCGCTGAACCCGGTGAGCCCCATTTTCATATTTTAGTTTTGAATAGACCTTATCTCCAGTAATCATCAAAACAATTTCTTTAAAACCTCCAACATCCGTATCCGCTTCATCAATTATCTGCACTTTCCATCCTTGAGTTTCGGCGTACTTAACATACATATTATATAAGTCAGCAGCAAAGATACTAGCTTCATCACCACCAGCAGCTCCATGAATTTCCATAATAATATTTTTTTCATCATTTGGATCTTTAGGGATTAGCAATAATTTAAGCTGATCTTCAAGAGCAGCTTTTTGCGGTTCTAAAGTCGAAATTTCATCTTTAACCATTTCTGTCATATCATCGTCAAGATTATCTTTTAACATTAGTTGATCTTCATTTAATGTTTCAGTTACAGCTTTATATTTGTTGTAGGCATCTACTGTTTCACGTAAACTTCCTTCTTCTTTTGAAAGTTTCATAAAACGATTAGTATCAGCAATCACTTCCGGATCACTAATTAATTCATTTAATTCATCATAACGATCAGAGACAGATTGCAATTTATCAAAGATCTGATCCATTTTATTATCAGCCATGTTAGGTCCTCGTTTCTATTTTAAGTTTAGTGGCGGATGATAGTAGTGTTTGCGACAAACTGGATAATAAGCTTCATTACCGCCCATCACAACTTGTTCTCCTTCATAAACCGGTTTGCCATCATGGATTCGTAAATTCATGGTTGCTTTTTTCTCACAAAACCAACAAATTGTTTTCATTTCTTCTAACTTGTCAGCATATAATAATAAATATTTTGAGCCTTCAAACAGATGGTTTTGAAAATCATTTTTTAATCCGAATGCCATAACTGGAATGTCAAATTTATCAACAATTGCAGCTAGTTCTTTAATGTGATGTTTTTCTAAAAATTGAGCTTCATCAACTAAAATACAGCTCACAGATTTATCAATCTTATTTAACTGACCTTCAATCATTGTTGTTACATTTGATTCTGATTTGATTGGCATTGCATCACGTTCTAATCCAATCCTGGATGCAATCGTGCCTTCTTTTTCTCTAGTATCAAGAGCACTAGTCATCAAAATCACGCGTTTCCCTTGTTCTTCATAGTTATGAGCAACTTTAATAATTTCAAATGATTTTCCACTATTCATTGCACCATACCGAAAAAAGAGTTGTGCCAAAGTATCACCTTTTTCTATAAAATCTCACTTAATTTCATTATATCTAATTTAATAACATGCTGCATTGTTATTTTAACTTTTTAAAATAATATTAACCAACGTTATAATTCGGTTTATCTGTTGTTTTTATGCTAAAATCTAATATACGATGTATTTTATCAGCAAATAATTAAAGGATGTGAATTCCTATGACACTACAAAGTAACATTGCAACATTAGCAGGTAAATCTTCATATTGGTTCCTGCATACTTTTATGGGCGGCGGTAGCTCTCTACCAGGAAAAATAACCACTAAAATTGATCCTAATGTTTTAAAAGAACTTGGGAAAAATTATGATGTAATTCTAGTTAGTGGAACAAACGGTAAAACTCTGACCACTGCCTTAATTGTTCAAGTATTAAAGGAGAAATATTCGGAGATTTTAACCAATAAAACTGGATCAAATATGATTCAAGGAATTGTTTCAACCTTTTTAGAAGCTAAAAATCCACAAAAAGGTGAAAAAGGAATTGCAGTATTAGAAGTTGATGAAGCAAATGTAAAACCAATCGTGGAACAAATTAAGCCTAAAATGTTTGTTTTAACCAACATTTTTCGCGATCAACTAGATCGTTACGGTGAAATCTACACTACTTATCAAAAAATTCTTGATGGAATTAAATTAGCTCCAGATGCTTTAGTACTTGCTAATGGTGACGAACCAATTTTCAATTCTAAAGAATTACCTAATCCCCAAGTTTTTTATGGTTTTGCAGATCAGCCTGCTAATCAAAATATCAAAGCAGATCCAAATACAGATGGAATATTATGTCCAATATGTCAGCATATTTTGCATTACCACTATATTATTTATGCTAACTTAGGTGACTATTCTTGCCCAAATTGTGGGTACCATCGTCCTAATTTAGCATTTAAAGTTAATGAAGTAACTGATCGAACACCAATATCATCAAAATTTTCAATTGATAATCAAGATTACGAAATTGGAATTGGTGGAACTTACAATATCTATAATGCTTTAGCAGCTTACTCGGTAGGACGTGAACTTGGAATTTCATCTGAAAAAATTAAACATGCCTTTGAATCAAACAAGCGTATTTTTGGTCGTCAAGAAGAAATTAAAGTTGGTGACAAGGATGTAACCATCATTTTAGTTAAAAACCCGGTGGGAACCAACCAAGTTATTGATTTACTCTCGACTGAAAAGGACCCCTTTTCATTTGTAGCTCTGTTAAATGCTAATTATGCCGATGGAATTGATACCAGTTGGATTTGGGATGGAGAATTTGAACGTCTTCCTCATATGAATATCAAACAATTTGAAACTGGCGGTCAACGTTATAAAGATATTACTTTTAGATTAAAAGTAGCAGGCGTTCCAGCTGATAAACATCAAATTCAGCCCGACCTTGAAAAGGTAGTTGCTGACATCCCTAACCTGCCAACTAAAAAAGTTTATATTTTAGCAACGTATACTGCGATGATGCAAGTTAGATCCATTTTAACTAAAAAGGGATACATCAAAGGAGGAGTAAACTAATGACAATGACAATTAGAGTTGCTCACCTTTATGGTGATTTGATGAATACGTATGGTGATATTGGTAATATCCTTGCCCTACAGTATTATGCAAAGCAAATTGGAGTTGAAGTAACTTCAAACATTGTAAGTCTAGAACAGGGCTTTAATGCAGATGACTATGATTTTGCCGTATTTGGCGGAGGTCAAGATTATGAACAATCTGTAGTTGCCAAAGATCTGCAAAATAAAAAAGATGAACTAATTAAGTTTATTGAAGCAGGAAAACCACTAGTCGCAATATGTGGTGGTTACCAAATGCTTGGTAAGTATTATGTAGATGCTGCAGGTCAAAAACTTCCCGGGATTCATGCAATGGATCATTATACTGAACAACAAGATGACCATCGTTTCATCGGCAATGTTTTGATTCAAAATGAAGTAACAGGTCAAAAATATCATGGTTTTGAAAATCATCAAGGAATTACTTTTTTAGGTAAAGATGAACATCCTCTTGGAAAAGTATTGAAAGGATATGGAAACAATGGTGAAGACGGCACTGAAGGAGCTGTGCATAAAAATACCATTGGAACCTATTTTCACGGACCAATCATGGCAAGAAACGGAAATCTTGCTAAACATATGATGTTTAAAGCATTAGAAAATAAATATCCTGAAACTGATTTTTCTCAAATGAAAGAAAAAGTTAAAACTTATGAATATTAAAAAAATGATGCCATTTTGGCATCATTTTTTATTCAAATAATTCTTTTAAATAAGTATTCATCATCTCATTGCGTTCTTCCATGAAATGTTCGTTCACATCAGGATGAACTCGATTTGATAAAAATACAAAAGCACTACGTTTTTGCCGCACAATTATCATGACAATCCCAGTATAACCACTTTGCCAAATATAAGGATGACCTTCATATTCGTCAAGTCGCCATCCAAATGACCGACTACCGTCCTGCATTGGTGTTTGATCAACATACATCGCATCAAACATATCAGTTGAATATACCTTGCCAGGCGTTGTCAATTGCAGCATCCACTGAGCAAAATGATCCATGTCGCGTAAAGAACTGAATAATCCGGCTGATCCACAATCAGATCCAAGAACCTGAGCTTTGGGATCATGAACTTTACCAATTCGATTCATCCCTGTTGTTTCATCGTATGTAGTTGGAACGGTACGTCTAGCGTCTGGATGAAAAGTTGAATCAATCATTCCAAGGGGTTGAAGCACCATTTGATTAATTAATGGCTGAATGGGAAGACCTGTAACTACCCCTGCAATCCAGCCTAAAAAGATATAATTCACGTCTTGATATTTCATTTTTTTGCCACATTCAGCTCCAACATCTAAACCTAATAGAGCAGTTCGTAACTGATTCATGTTTAAATCATCACGATTGGGAATATATCCTTCAATGTCAGAAGTATGAGTAAGCAAATGTCTGATTGTTACTTTAGGATGTTTCCATTCAGGAAGGTATTTAGTAATTGGATCGTCAATACCTATCTTTCCTTGATTTAATAATTGCATCACCACCGGAAGCGTTCCCATCACTTTTGTCATTGATGCCACATCATATAGTTGATTGGGATATAGGTATTCCTTTTGTGGTTTTAAATTCTTATATCCTTCTACGTGATCTTCGACATTTACTCCTGTAATAAACGAAAATGAAGCACCTGGAATAATTGTTTCTTTAATCATTCTTTCAATGATTGCCTTGGTATTCTCAAAAGTCATTGCCATCACTCCTATCATATAATGATTATAAGCGTTTTTATGATAATAACCCAACAAAAAAAGCCTCTAAAATAAGAGACTTTCTAGTAATTACCCGTACGAGACTCGAACTCGTAACTCCGCCTTGAGAGGGCGACGTCTTAAACCAATTTGACCAACGGGCAATAATCCAATATGTTATATTTTACCGACTTCTAGATTTACTGTCAACCAAAAATTAATAATTGACAAATATAAATCTACATTGTAAGATATTTATTGTAATTATTGAGTATTAGCCAAATTGGTAAGGCAGTGGACTCTGAATCCATAATGTACTGGTTCGAATCCAGTATACTCAATTCTAGCATTCCAGCCACTTCCATTGAGTGTTAAAAACACCATGGTTGTGGCTTTTCTTTTGTTTTTAAGTTCCATTGAGTTTCACTGAATATCATTAAAATCTACATCATTATCTACATCACTAAATATGTTTTTATGATTGTTAATTAAAAAAAGCAAAGATACTATTCATAGGGTATCTTTGCTTTTTTCTGTACTTTTTATTGTATTTTTTGTCATCTTTTATTTTAGACTTATACTGGGTTCAAACCATTATTTTTTAAAACACTTTTATATCAATGTTTATTGCTAATTATAGGAGTTGTAATTTTTAGTGATGTAGATTTTGATGTAGATTATCATCTATTAATTCTTTTAACATCATTAAGTCTTCTTCAGTTGCAGATTTCAAAATAAAATTTTTAGCCACTGATCGTTTATTAATGTATTGCTTACGTGCTTTGTTTTTTTCGTCCCATTTTTTATTAGCTTTAGCTTGTGCCTTAGTATAAACCATTATAAATTCCCCACTACTTCTTTTTAGGTTTGTAAGCTGCAATTGCAACCCCAATTACTGCACAACAAACTTGTACTGTACTATTACCAAAAATCCATCCAATTAAAACAATCGCTAGTGCCAAAGCACATCTTATAATATCTTTCATTTTTATGTGTTAGAATTGTATACGAAAGAGCGGAGCTTTCGCTCCGTCTTTCTACTGTCTATTTCTTGAAGTGTTTGATGATTGCTTCAATCAACAAATATGTGGTGTATATTGTTGATTGAAGCAAGAATATCAAACACTTCTTTTATTTTGTCTAACACTTTTTCACCTCCCTCACTACAAATACTATTATATACGCATATACGTATATAGTCAACACTTTTTGTTAAATTAATTAATTTGTTTTGAACTTTTTTGCGTATGTTACAAAGGGTGAAAAAATGATAGTCAAAGAATTCAAGGATTTTTATGTAGTCGTGACAGAAGTTAAAGATTATATCGTCAAAAAAGAAAACTGCACGATTGATGTTAGAGAAGAAAAAAGTAGCGAACATAAATATTTATAGAAATGAAAAAGGAATTAATAATTGTTAAATGCTTTTTGTTAAAATAAAATTATATCTAAAAACTAATTGGAGGAATAATTTATGGAAAATATATTAAAATTTTTACTAAATTTATTTAATGGAAAAACTATTAAAATATCAATAATTATTTCATCTATGATTACACTAATACTTTGGATATATGGATTAATATCAAAAAATTATAATTTTACTGATATTAAAACTTTACTTTATATATTATTATTTTTATTTATTATAATATGTTCAATATTATCAATGATTAGTTATAGATATATTTTTAGTGAAAAAAAGAAAAGAAAAATAATGAATGATGTTTTTGATGATCCTGTGCAAAAGGATATAGTGCTTCAAATTTATCTTAATAAAAAAGTTGATGCTGACTGGAATAATGAAGATATTGTATATTTACATGATAAAGGTATTATCCAAACACCAACCGGAAAATTACCTAAAAAGCAATTTACAAGGGTCATAATAACAAAACATTTTAAAAAATTATTGGATGAATACAATCCTAAAAATAAATAATTATGTAAAACAAAAAGCCCCACTACCTAATTAAAGATAGTGAGGCTTTTTATAAGTTGACAAATTATATTAAAAAAGTAAAAAGTTTTACATACACAGGTTCATGTAAAGTTTATTTAAACGTTCCCCAAGCATTTCCACCTACCGAGCGAACTGGACAGTACAATGTTTTACCATTGAAACCAGTGTAAACAATCCATACATAACCGTCATCAATTACGTATCCATAATATTTAACACTAGCATAAGCTGGTAGCATACCAGATTTGGTGCCGCTCAATTTAGAATTGTAGCGAACCTGAATTCGTGTATCGCCATTAGTAAATGTACCATTTTCTAAGTGTAATCTGCTTGTAGTAGCAGGTGTTGCTAGCTTAGATGGATTAACTGGTTTACTTGGTGCAGGAGCAACTGGTTGTGATGGGGCTGGTGCTTGTCCATCAATGCCATATTGTACGTCATGAGCAAATTGAGCTTTAGAAACACCCATTTGTGCTAGATATCCGTATGGATCACTATGGTCACCTTGAATGTGTTGAGAAATCCAGTTGTGAGATTTAACACCAGTATAATTTTCACTATCCAAAGTTAATGGAATACCAAAACGTTGAGCACTCTCACGCAATAAGTTTACATAAGTAACATAGTTAGTTCTGAATTGGTGTGGGTTACTCGTTTCAGCTAATTCTATTTGGACTGGTGCATTCGCATTGGCCCATGCATAAGCACCCCAGCTTTGGTAACCTGGTTGGCCAACTTGAAATACTTGACCAGCGTTACCTTGATTATCATTACCAACGATATATTGTACATAAGCACCATTAGAATCCCATGTTCTTTTTTCAAACGCTGCGTTATTTTCTGCAGAAGCATTAGGAACACCAGTTTCGTGAGCAACCACAATCTTATTATTAGCTGTGTATGGTGAACCTTCATTACCAGTTAGCGAATAAGTTTGCCGAATATCTGATGCATGAGTTGGCTTAACTTCATTAGAAGTTACGGTAAACAAAAAAGCTGCTGCAAATGCAACAACTCCAACGGTTAATTTATTCTTAATTTTCATTTCTATACTCCCTTTTTATAATTTCTTTTCGTTTTCGTCTGGAACCGGGTCATCTGTGTGAATTGATTGTTCACGTTCTTTTTGCTCAATCTTTTTGTTGTCAAAATATTTTTTCCAACTATCTTTAAAAGGTAGTCCTAAAGCAATCCAATTCTCCATTACACTAGATCCTTGAGCAAATGCCAAGAATGTAATCCCTGCATCACCTACATAACCAAATCCCATCATGTCTACAAACGGATAAACAAACATCGGAACAACTACAATCGCTGTATGCTTTGCAATACCTTTAATTGAAATGGTTGAATTCCATTTTCTTAATGCAAATCCCCTAGCTGCTCCCAAAAACATATCTGCAAAAGTCGCAAAGATTAAAATTTGAAACATGATTGAACCAAATCCTTTATCTAAAGAACTAAAATAAGTGTGATAAAACATATGTGTGTGATTCCCTAAATGAAACAAAGCAACGTTTAATAATAAATTGTGGTACATTATCCACCTACCTTTCTCAAAAATAAAAACACCTACTATTTGCTAGTGGTGTTTAAAATCCTAATTTACTAATGACTGAGTCACCGATTAACTTCATACCTCTATCTCCTGGGTGAAGTGCTTCACCTGGATTAGTGATGGTCCATTGTGTCCCATCAATGCCAGTTCTAGTAGCCCCAACTTGTGATTTGTTTGCTGAATTATCTTTATACATTGTGATATCAACTAACGTTGCCCCAGTATTTTGAGTTGCTGTTCTGACTTTATCCATTAAATCATCATTAACAAACCAACCCGCAACCCATAAGACTCTAGCTTTCGGTGCGGCTTGCTTAATATCGTTAATTAGGTTCTCAGCATCTTTTTCAAATGTTGCAGCTCGGTCAGCACTATTAACATTATCTACCAATTGAATGATTACTAAATCAGTATCAGCGTACAAGTATGGCTTGATTTCTTTTTGAAAGACATTCTGCCGATCAATTGAAGTAGTAGATGATTCCCAATCCGAAACATTAGCACGGGAATTTATTGAAACTCCTGAATTTTGAGACCTAATATATTCAGTTACGTAATGGTACCAATCATGGTATTGATCACTAGCTGCCATACCAATATCGCCACGTTCCTTAGTCAATGAATTACCAAAGATAGCAACTCGATTAGGAACCATCGAAACTGTACTTAAATTACCGTTGTTATCAACGACCAATCTAAAGTTTTTCCCATTAGGGGCTTTAATCATAGTTGTCCCAGCGTTATTAATTAATTGCTGGGTTTCTTCATTTAATTTGGAAACATCTTTAGAAACACTATTAACTGTTTCAGAAATATCTTGATCGATGACAGAATAACTAAACGGAATTAAATAACCAGTTTCATACATCATCGGACCTTTATATTGCGGATCAGTAGAATTATGATGATCATCTTGAATAAGTGCTTTTGAATACTTCAAATGATTGTCATCTGGTTGATAAACCGATTCACCACTTAAATCAACAAAAACCTGGTCGCCATTTTCAACTGGAATCTTTAAATGCTCAACATCTAAGGAACTATAACCACTGGGAAGATAAAGGCTAAATGAATTACCATCAACGATTAAGTTGTGCTGATCAATTTTACCAACTGTAAATGTCCGATTACCGGGAATTTTAACGTAAATATTAATGTTTTTCAGCCAACCGTTTTCACGTTGATAAATATAACCCGGAGTTGCATTTTTTAATCCAGAAACACTAACTGGCTTAGCACTATCAAAATATTTAACATTACCGCCAATGTTTTTAACGTTTCGATTGTTTGTATTAGTAACTAAGTAACCTAAGTCATCTTGTAAATTACCAAAGACTTGAGTATTTGAGATTGATAACTCTGTAATTCTTAACCCTTTATTTTTCCCACCGGCAATAACTGTTAATGGACCATCAACCCCTACACCTAATTGATTAATTAGAGCTGGATCAATTTTAGCGTTCACTTCTGATTCTTGATTACTAGTAATTTCTCCAATTTGATTAGCTGGATCTAGTGGTTTATCTCCTACAGTTAAGAAGACTCCATCATTGTTGCCATCAAAAGTTTGTCCTTTGATGTGTAGATATACTGGCTTAGTAGTGTCGATATTGTTATTAGCAGAGATTGAAAAACCACGGTTACCTGATCCATCAAAACTGGCTACAATTTCATCACCATTAAATTGAAACTTATCAGACGGAATTAAATTCCAGCCGCTTAAAGTACTAACATCAATTCCATTACTTCCGATTAAGCCAACTTGAGTCTTAACATTACCGTGGGTTAAGTCGTCCATTTGTTGGGTAAAACTTTGAGAGTTATTAGTACGATTAACCATTAAATTATCGATCACCATTTGATAATTAGTATGGCAGGCAAACAATAAATAGAATTTGTTTCCAGTTACTTTTTCTGCTAATAAGCCGGTATCGATTTTACATTGCCGATGAACTTCGCTAGCACTAACACCAAAAGTATCAAACTGTTTAATCAAAGCTCCGTTTTGGTCTACTAAGTAGATATCAATGTTATCAGCATTAGTATTAGAAGTTTCATAACTTTTCGAAGTCACATAATCGAAGTTTAAATAAATATTCTCACCAGCATTTACTGGGTGATCCATTTCAACTGGAATCTGAACACCAGTATCGCCACTTCCAGTATCAAAGACTACTCCCGAACCACTAGTAAAAAGATTGCTGATTGAATCACTATCTGGCCAAGACTTAGCACGTTTGGTCAAAGCAAAACTATCTAAAATAGTTGCATAGTTGACTTTATTAATTTCTGGATCAGACAAGGTTTTATCAACCATTTTAGAATAATCAATTCCATCATCTGGCAAACCAGCAGCTTGGTAAACACCAAAATCTTGCCAGTTGCCATTATTCCAAATGTACTTATGGCCATTATCAATGGTTACCATAATGCCAGGCTTGCCGTGTGTATAAACATTTTGTAGTGCGGATAAATCTGGAAAAGTCTCTGGACTATCCTGAATTTGGCCTAATTCATTAATTATTTCATCTTTATCAGCTTTTTTGTTAGCAGTATTTAAAGCATTCTCTGCCACGAATTGCATTGCGTCTAAACGTCCCTTTAAATTGCTAAACATATCGCCATTAACATCTAACCGTGCTGATTGGACTTCATCAACACTTGAAGCCGGTAGATTTTTATACATTATCGCTACCTGCTTGTAGACACTATTAAATTCTAGTCCAACGCAATTTAATGCATAGTTTAATTGATCTCGATAACTATCATCAAAATACAACGAACTAATTTTTGGAATAAATCCCATGTTCTATTCTCCTTTTAATTTCGGTTGATTTAAAACTAACCAATCCGTTAATTTATAGCCTTTGTTAATTTGTAAGCAGGCAAAATATGCATTCCCAGGTTCTTTATCAACTCCGATTTCTAGTCTGAAAGATTTAGCTTCTTTAGGTGTCTCAATATCAGTTAGTGAAAAATAACCCCAAGAATCAGCTGACGTTTTTAAAGTAGCGTTGGTTACTGAAAGTGCAGCCCCAGTTCCATCGCCACTTTTGAAAAACACGATACTCATTTTAGGTTTAACTTGTTGATCTGATTTAACAAAGACACGTGCAGACAACTCGGATTCATCAACGGAGTTAGCATTAGTTTGCAACCATGCATCATTACTCATTCTGATACTATGACTATTATTAAATTGATTACTTTCATCAATATTTACATCGCCACCATATCTAAAGTAGCTAAGATTATCAGCGTGCAAATCACCATTTAAAACTAAATTATATTGGCCATTCGATAACCAATAAATGTCTTTTTGCGCTTGATCCATAGTGTGCGAACTTTTATTTTGGTTGGCAACTATGGAATCGTAGCTATTTTGTAAGTTAGTAACTGCTTCATTGGTGTTGTTCAACATTGCCAGCTTGTTATATAGCCTATTGTTATAACGCAAAATTGACATTGCTTTATTATTCAATGTGATTTGTGTTGGGCTATGTGGATCTTTAGGAAAAGTAGTAAAAGCTACTACTTCAACTTTGGTTACATATTTCTGTGGTCTAATTTCTAATCTTCTAATTTCACCAGGAATAACTGGCTGGTTAAAATCTTGTGTTACTGCAATAGAAACTATTGGATCTGGAGACAACTTAGATTCACCGTAAGATTTCATTGAACCAGCATCAGTAAATCGGTCATCACTTACGTCACCACCATCAAAGATTCCCCAAGCTGCAATTGACTCATCATCTTGGACATAAAAAGGATCAAAGTAGTAACCACCACCTTGATCCTCATCTTTTTGTTTCCCAATACAACGTAACTTGTTTAACAAGTTAGTACAGTCATAAGTTATTTGAATTTCATTTGAATCGTGTAAATAATCAATTCGATTGCCTAAATCTTTAGCAAAGACATCGTGTTGATAAAATTTTAAACACTTATTATCAGGAAATACTATGGCATCTGGCCAAGTATCTCTGATTTTTGACAGCATATCTTTACCACTGCCACCACCTAAATTCTCAATTTGTTGTTTCGGAAAGTCACCAATTACTTGGTACGTATACCCAAATTCATTATCAGCTAAAAAGAACGCTAAGACATCATCAATTGCATATGTTTTAACGCCCTCGTTTACATTTCTTTGAAAAACTCTTCCAACATCTGAATACACATGAACAGCAGTTACCTGTTTAATTCCTTGCCCTTGCTTAAAGTCAAAGACTGGTTGTTTACAAATAAATTCTTGTCCTTGCCAAAAGATGGAAGCTTGCGGACCTAACGATTCAAAAGCAATTGAATTATCAGAATAAGCAGTAAACTGCATCTGGTAGTTATCATTTTCCTGCCACTGAATTTGGAAAGAAGAGTCAATAATTGAATTTAACGGCTCCTGATAATCACTTTTATTCCCTTTTACAATTAATTTATCATTCATAAAATCACCCTATATAAATAAATGGGAAACTGAACAAAATATTCATCCAGTATGCCCCGTTAACTTTAAATTCATTCCAACCAGGTTCTAAAATGATGTTGCCATAATCAGTTTTATCACTGGCTGGGTTACCGTTTAAACTAGTTGAAATTCCATCAAGCAATACTTCATCGTTGCCATCGGAATATTGATCATACTTCCAAGAACTTCCATTAGTTAAATTAACCAATTGAATAAACTCACCTTTGAATTTACTTAGTATCTTTAATTCATGTCGCTGGTAATATGGATCAATTTGAATGTCGCTAGCATTATACACACGAAAATATTGATGATGAAACGTGTAGTTCAAATGTGAAATATTAGTAGGCAAATTCATTCCAATTTGCCAACCGGCTTCATCAAATTCATAAAGAGCATCACTATTCATTAATGAATATTTATAACCGTTTGGGTTTTCAAATGGGATAGTAACTATACAATCATGGTAGCCATTCTCAATTGGTTTAATTTCAAAATTACCAGTACGAACATATTGAACAATAGCTGGTTCAGCATCCGTTCTAATTCTCATCAATTTTTTATTCATGAATAAAGACTCAAATTTATGTTTTTGTAATTTATAATCATACCAATCACTAAAATGGATTAAAAATCTTGCATTTACAATCGTTTTATTAAAAACGGAACTTGAAAAGACACTGCCATCAGATCCATTGTCATCGTAATAATTATTAACAATGTTAGGATCAGTATCTAAACCAAGAAATTTAACTTTATTTAATTCTTTAGTAACGTTGATTTCTGACTTATTATCTTTTTTTACACAAAACCACAAATTATTAATCTAGATCATCTCCTTAAAAAGATTGGTAATCTACTATATTTTGATCAAAAGCTTGCTTTTTATACATATCATCGGAATTAAAAGAAGTTTTTAAAATGGCATCTACTTGATTTTGATTGATTCCAAGTAACTCACTAAATAATTTTGTAATTGTATCCAATTTATTATTTGTTTTCTTCATTGAATTTAAAATATTTTGTATTTCTTTATCAGAACCAAAATTATTATTACTAATATTTGGATCATTGGTCGACAAACGAGCAGCACTTTTACCGATTAGCTCCCAAGCACGTGAATTTTTGTTTGGAGATAATGGAATTACAACTTCTGGTTGGTTTCCTTCTCCAATATGAGCAACTTGTTCACTATTAACAAATCCACCGTTAGCATACCAGTTATGAGCATGTCTGAATTTCAAAGCATTACCAATGTCTCCATAACGACCTTTAATATAGCCATACATAGCTTTTAATTGTGTGATAGGATTGGTCTTCCAATCACTTCCATATTTCTCATAAACATCAGAACTAGTTTGACCTAATCCATAATATTTACCATTGCGTGCATTAGCTTTCCAACTAGATTCTTTAGATACAATTTCATTGATTCCGCTGAACCATGATTCAGGAATTCCTGCCTGTTTCATCCAATTTTTATGATCACCTTTGGGACTTTCACTTGGAACTCCACCATCATCAACATCTTCAGAAAGCGGAGCTAAGTTATCTTTAATCCACTTGAACATGTTATTGTCTAACTGTTTATGAACAAATGCATCGATTCCAGAATTACCACTTGATTTTTTATTATCTGAATCATCATTAGAAGATAATCCTTTAACATGATAATAACGAGCTGGCCCATCAACATTTTCTGCCTGCTTAATTGTTGAAACCCCACCTTTTGGCGGATGTTGATTAAACATTAGTCCATGTTTTGGATCAGAAACGATTCCAACATGGGCTTTTTCTCCAGAACTACCAAAATAAACTAAATCTCCGGGCTTAGCTGAATCTTTAGAAATTTTAGATAACTTACCAGAACTTTCTTGAGCAACAGTACTACGTCCGGGATTTATTCCAAAATGTTGTAACGCTTCTTTAACCATTTCTGAACAATCAAATCCACCATAAACATAAGGACGACCATCGAAGTTTTTCATTGCGTATTGCAAGAATTCTCCCATGGAACCAGATCCACCACCAGAGCCTAGAATTTCATCAACTGATTTCCAAACTGAGCTCCACCAATCTCCGGCTTGATCCTTTTGAGTTTTCCAAACATTATCAGAACTTACTTTCTTAAAGAAATCATTGTTACCACCATATTCTTTTTTAGGATATAGCTTTTCAAGTCTTTTCTTAGGATCACTGATAATATCCTTTACAAAGTCAAAGGCTTTTCCAAAATCTGAGAATACACCACCAACGGTACTTTTAATTCCATTAACAAGGTCACCTGCCCCATTTACAATGGAATCAAAAATACCAGTACCTTTATCAAAATGATTAACTTGATTACCAAGAAGCATTTTAGTTTCGGTTGCATTAAGAACTTCAGTCCCAGCAGGAAGAATCCCTTCCCAATTTGATCCTCTAGGAATAAATGACTGTCCATTAGGTAAAATTGCCATTTCGCGGTTACTAGTTTCTGGCGAATCATAACCATCATTAAGCATTGCATGTGTGGGTTTATTAATTGGGTTACGACTAAAACTACTGAGAATTCCTGTACCATTAGCATAATGCTCAGCTTTTCTTTTATCCATGTGGCCACCCAAATGATTAACAATCCATCCTACACTGTTATATGCATTCGTAGACCATGTTTCCATGGTGTTCAAGAAACCCTTGGTATTATCAGACATACCTTTATTATGTTTTTCTACTGCACCTTGTTGTTTAGCGGATGATTCAGTTACGTTCTTATTTTGGTCATGGGCTTGTTTACTAACATCTTGTTGCTTTTGTTCAGCATGATGGACAGTTTTATCACGTTCAGTTTTAGCATTATTGATAGTATCTGTTTTTTGCTTTGAAGCTTTATCAACTACGCCATTATACTGATCATTAGCATTTTTAATTGCATGATTACGTTTATTTTTAGACTCTTGATCATTACCATTAAATTCTTCTTTAGCAGCTTTAATAGTATCATCACGTTGTTTGCGAGCTTTCCCAGTTGTTTCATTATATTGTTTATTAGCTGCATCCGTGACACTTTTATATCGTTTATTAGCTTCATCAGTAACTCGTTTAGTTAACTGTTGAGCATTATAAACCATATCATTAAGATGTTTCTCAGACAGTTTCCCACGTTTCTTATACATTTCTTGTAGGATTTTGTTCTGTTGTTTACCAGCTAATTGAATTTTCCCATTAAGAGTCGTATGAAGTTTAGCTTCATTGGTCGTCATTTTAGATACAAAATTCTGACGTTGTTTATCTAAAGCTTCTTTCTTCTTATTTTCATCACGAATGGTTTTAGTATTACCGGCACCATATTTTCTAATATCATCTTGAATTTTTTTGTTCCATTTTTGTTCAAGTTTTTGACGTGAAGAAGCGTAATATTTAGCCATATTATTACGCTCAGTGGAATTCATTTTTTCAAATTTATTAGCTTGTTTACCTTGTTTTTTAACATCTTGAACACGCTTATTGTATTCATCTTTAGTGATGTTACCGGTCTTCAAAAGTTTTTTAAGGTTCTTTTCCCGCATTTTCTGATGATCTGAATAAAACTTTTTAGATTCCTTATTCAAAGCATCATACGATTTTTTCATTGATAATTTTGGTGGCTTAATTTGGAAATTTTGAAAAGCAGTTTTTTTCCAATTACCAAACCATTTATCAATTCCCTGAGCAGCTTTGTTTTTAGAAAGACTTTTTTGAAGAGCTGGGCCTACTTTTTTACCAGCTTCTTCTCCAATATAACCACCCAGAGCTCCACCAGCCATGGTTCCAAGTGGTCCTAGGAATGAACCTATTCCACCACCAACTGCACTACCAGCTAATGATCCACCTGATCCTCCCAACTTTTCGCCACGATTGTTATCATTCATGCCAATAAGATTTAAACCAGAATAAGCAACATCAGCAACCCCAACTGCACCCATTGCTCTTCCACCAAATTTAGCTACTTTACTTAATTTGCTGGCTTTACTACCATACTTTTCAACACGTGATAATGACTCAGCTTCTTTAGCTCCATTTTTAGCTGTACCAGTTTCACCACTAACACTACTAACAATATTTTCTGCGTCATTAGTAAGTGATGATCCAGAACTTGATTTTGAACCTGGACTTGAACTATCATTATTAGTCTTTTGCAGAGCAATTTGTTCTTCTAGAAGTTTATTACTTTGCTTAATTGCCAGTGCATATTCTTCTTGTGCAGTTTGAGCTTTAGACTTACGTCCGAATAAGTTTATGCTAAAGTTAATTGCTGATCCAATTGCTTGAACAGTTTTAAGTACTCCACCAATCGCAAATGATAATGGACCGATTGCAGCAACACCTAGACCAAAATAAGTGACCCATTGTTTAGTACCATCAGAAAGGTTATTAAACTTATCAGCCATCTTTGCACCAGCTTGTAAAACTTTATTTACTGCTGGTAAAACTGCTGAACCCATAGTAATTGCCATGGCATTAGCATTTTCCTTAGCAGAAGCCATTTGATTTTTATATGACTTCATATTTTTGGTAGCAAGTGTTTCTACATAGTTTTTCTTACTTGAATTCTCGACCTGTTCATCAAGCTTTTTTAATCCATCAGCGTTAGAAGCAAGCAAACTACCTGCTTGTTGTCCAGTAGTCCCAAATAATTTGTGGAATAAGACACCTTTATCATTTTGACTCATAGTCTTAGTATGTTCGTTTAAAATACCAAAAATGTCAGACATTGACTTCATTTTTCCGCTTTGATCAACAAAGTCTTTAGTAGATAATCCAATTTTTTGTAATGCAACAGCTCCATCGTTTGAAGGAGATTGAAGAGAAACTAAAACTTTACGTAATCCAGTACCTGCTTTATCAGCTTCTAATCCATTGTTACTTAAAATACCAATGGCTGAAGCTGTTTCATGAATAGAAAGACCACTAACATGAGCAGTAGATCCAACATATTCCATTGCCTTTCCCATACCTTGAAAGTCAGTAGCAGTTAAATCAGAGGCATAAGCCATATCATTAACGACTTCTTTGGTATTTTTCATCATGCCATTAGTAGACTCAGTCTTCATTCCAAAAGATTCAAGAGTAGCAGTAGTTGAATGAACAACATCATTATAATCATCGCCAGATGCTTTAGCAGCTTCTACTAATGACTTTTGTGCTCCAAGAGCTTGGTTAGTATCATATCCACGTTTAACTAATTCTTTATACCCCTCAGCTAATTTTTGCTGAGATACACCAAATTGTGTTGAATACTTTTCACCGTCTTTATACATCTTGTTGACGTTATTTTGAGCTTCGGCTTGTTTCTCTCCACCAGTAACTGCTAAGTTAGTTACTTCTTTAAATTCATTTTCTAAATCAGTAGCCTTTTTAGCACCATAAGCAAAACCGGCTCCAATACCCATAGAAACAATGTTCATCTTTCGACTAACATCCATGAACTTATCGCCCATACTACCAGCTTTATTACTAACATTAGTTATTTTATCAGCTAATATTGCATTACCTTCACTCATTCGTCCAACAGATTTATTAAGTTCCTTAGTCTTGTTGTTTGCATCTGCCATTGATGTTCCAGTTTCGTTAACTCGAACTTTTTGCTGACTAATAGAATTGTTGGTGTTATTAATCTCACCACGCAGACGACTAATTTCACGTTCTTGAGCTTGATATTCAGCAGTATTTTCTTGACCAGCTCTCTTTAAACTATCAAGTTTATTTTTAGCATTAGTATACTCATTATTTAATGCCTTTAACTTATCTTGATAAGCTGCTAGTTCACCTGATTGTTTCTTATAAAGCTCTCCGTACTGCATAAATGCTGTACGATTATGTGCTAATTCAGCTCGATTAGCTTGGTACTGCTTATTTTCAGCTTTAAGTTTATCTACATAACTTTTATTAACTTCTGAAGACTGCTTAATCTCTTGACGTAATTCAACAATCCCAGTTTTATATCCGCGTAAGCTATTTTCTGCACGACCTAATTGCGCTGAATAATTGCTCATTTGAGTTCTAGTTTTGTTAATTTTGGTTTCTAATTGAGCATACTTACGAGCACCATCTTCAGTATTAGTATTTAATTCCTTTTGTTTATTCTTTAAAAGGTCAATTTCACGTTCTTGCCCAGAAATTGCATTCTTCAATCCATCAACTTTAGCTTGAGCTGCTCCCATGTAGTCTCCAGCACTTCTAAGTTCTGCATTTTGTGCTTTCCATGAACTAGTAACTGATTGAACATATTTCTTTAATGTAGCAAGACTTTCCGTAGCTTTTACAGAATTAAGACCTAAATCAGCGGACATCTGCGTTTCAATCTTTTTAACCATTTATTTTCCTCCTTTCTATAAAAATTTATTTCATGAATTGACTCCAGAAAGCATCTGGATCAATTGGCGGTCTATCCTCTTCTGGGCGAGCTACCATTATTTCGTTCCATCTATAAAAATCTTGTTCATCAAATTCAGATGGGGTCATATGAAACTGAACAAAAGCTTGTTGCGCATTGTAATCAAACTCTTCGATTTTATCCGCAAGAATATTGATATTTTTTCTTATTCGGACTTTTCTGCTTTTGGGTCTTTATCTTCAACCTCTTCTGTTTCTTTACTCATATCAATATGTTGAATTTTTTGTACAATTTCACCTGCAAGATCATCTAATTCAACTGGTTCAATATCATCAATTTTTTTAGCGGTTTTTTCGTCTAAATTAAGCATTTCTGTAACAAAATTTTGTTCAATGTCTAGAATATCCAAACGACTTTGAAAAAAGTCTACATCCGTAGCATTATCATCTAGAACACTTACCTTGTTAATTTTAATTTGAGCTTTTAAAGTTGCCCGTACATTTTTATTTGATTCTTTAACTTCAATGGGTTTTTTAATTCCTAAAACAGATGCATTGATTTTTACAGTCATTTTAATTTCCTCCATATAAAAAAGCCGCCCGCTTCTGCGTACTGTGCATTTCTTGGCGACTAAAGTTTTTAATTATTATTTACTTGCCAATTGTGAATTACTGGTTGATGTACTCTTGGAATCTGATTGTGAAGCACTTACAGAATTAGATTGTGAATCACTATGTTTTACTCGGTGTAGATGTATCAGCACCAGGGAAAAGTTCTTTGTACAAATCATCTTCACTGAATTCTTTATATTTAGATGAAGAGACCTTATATAATTTACCTTCTTTATTACCAACAGCACTAAACGTAATTTGGTCTGTTTGGATTTTAGGTGAGTTATTTTTAGTTTGTGCATCAATGTTACCTTCAGCAAATGTTCCCTTGAATAATGAAATGTGAATGATATTATCTTCCAAATCATTTGTCATAATATCTAATGCACAATAAGGAATATGTGAGCCTTCAGGGTTGTAAAAACCACCTTTACCATCTGATTTTTGACCCAAAATAGCAGCTTTAACATCTAATGGTAAATCATTAATGTTTAAAGCAACTTTAGGCTGTGCAACTCCAGTAGCAATATATTGCACAAAATTATTTCCAAACACTTCTTGAGTGGGAATAGTTAAACCAGTTATGTTAGCACCTGCAGCACCTTTGGCTGTGTTTCCAGTACCATCATAAATTCCATTAGCACCTAGTGCTTCATTTTTAACTACTTGATCTGTATCGTTGTCTAAAATTGATAAACGATATCCTAAAATACCTTGAATTGCGGGCATAAAATTTCCTCCTAAATTTCTAAATTTCGAACAAAATAAAACACCTTGATGACCTGATTTGTATCTGGATCTTCAAAGTGTGATTTTGAATTGGCAGTCTGCCAACCTTGTTCTTCTAGTTTTTTCATTAAATTAATTTCTATTTCATCAATATTTTTATCAAATGAAACACTGTAAAATACTTCAACCTCTACTTCTTGTTTAACTGCTCGAAAGCTGTTGTTTCCATATTGAACAGGTTCATTTAGTGACTCAGTTATTAAAACATTAGTATCTTCGTTGTTAACCTTATAGTCACTATCAAACGATCCAACAAATAAATTATTATACCAACCTAATTCTAATGACTTAATTGAATTACTAATATCTAACATTGCGGGCAACTAATCACCCCATTTTTTATTTAATATGCCAGCCAGAACTTCTGCCTGAGCCGTAAAAACTTTATCTTTTGCTTCATCAATTCCATTGTCGTAAAAATGGTCAGCCGGAATAAAAGTAGTTCCATCATTCAAAAAATGAGCAATTCTTGCATGGTTAATACCACCAGTTGCTTTTGTTTCAAATCCAACCGTTGAATGACCATTTAATAAACCATCAATATCCTTTGCAACAAAAGTTATTGAATCTGAAAGATGTTTAACTCCACCTTTTCTGTGTACATTAAAATGCTTAGATTTAGTAACATCATGTAAATGATTAACTAATACTTTAGCTCCTGCAGATGTTACCTTGGATTTTTCTTTAGCACTTAAATTAACCGTTTTAACTACGTCTTGATACCACTTTTCTAGACCCTCATCTAATTCCATTAAGAACCAACTTTCGAATCATAACGTGAAAGTGTCAAGAAATCATATGACAGATAACTATTATTATCGTTAGCAGAAAGATTAACAATTTTCCAAAGTTCATCCTTAATTTTTACCATTAAAGAATTTTTCAGTTTTTCATTATGACGAACGGCAATCGTAATTGTGTCAGACATTCCCGCAGCTTTAGCTTGAAACACCTGATTCATAGTCCTAGTTCTTGGAGCATAATATAAACTAAATTGTTCTACAAAACCTTTCTTTTTACCTCCCGTATTAGGATTAAAAACATCTTTAATAGTTCCAAAAGAAGCACGATGATTAAATTGATAAGGATTAATTTTTACCATATAATCTCCACATCCTTCCTTTCAATTGATTAACCAAGGCTATTAAAGCTTTATTTCCACCTATTCCAGAAGTACGATCATAATAATATCCAGTTACATATGTTTTGACGGCACGTCTAAACAAAGAATGTTTGTAATATTCTTCAAGTGGAACATTAAAGTCTATTGATCCAGCTACATATTCTTCTCCATTTTCAATTAGATCCTGGAGGATAGAGTTTTCGCCGTCAATATGCAATTCTTCTTGTATCATCTCAACCGTTACTCGTTTTTCAATATCCTCCTTTTCCATGATTTACTCCTATTTAACTAGGCTCAAAAGGTCATCCTTTGTAGCATTAGCATCATAAGTAATTCCATGCTTATCTAAATATGCTTGAATGTCTTGTTTGTTCCATGAACTATCAGGTTTAGATTCTGCTTGATTATCTTGCTCTGGTTGAGATGCAGAAGACTTAACTTCACCTGGTTTCAATGTAACAAAGAATCCAGCATTTTTGTCGGCAACTTTAACGTCATAACGAAGTGCTGCACCAAGAAAACGACCATAGACATTGCTATCTTGCCAGTAAAGTGAAACTTGTTGACGATCAGCAAATAGAATTCCTTTGGCTAAATCTCCAATAAATGCAACACGATCACCTTTATCGCCAAGCTGTACATCTGGAATCTTGTAAACAGGAATACCAAGCAAGTTACCATCTGATTTTTCAGAAATATTTTGCTTAAAGATGTACTGTCCGTTTTTATCCTTCAATAAGTCCAATTCATTAAAGAATGATTGAGAACATACAATCACAGGCATATAACCAGGATCTAATTCGACATTTAAAATCGTCTTTAAACCATCAACCATAGCAGATGGATCAATACTTTTTGCTGTAAAAGTTTTAAGATTTGCAACAATGTCTTTATTAGTAGTATTAACACGCTTTTCTTGTACGTTTTGTACAATTAGTGGTACTAAAGGTACTTGAGAATCAGCAATGGATTCTTCTGAAACTGGGATTGCGCCACGACGAGTAACAATTTTCCAATCAACATTGTCAAATTCGGGTGCAGCTAAATTAGGATTTTTCTTTAATTCATCGGTAGTTGCAAAAGAATCTTCTGCACGTTTCAAGATTGGATAACTACCGGAACCAGTGGTTACTACAGTTCTAGAAACTAATTGCACCAAATCAACAACTGTTTTAACTTCTGCTTGTGGATTGTAGATAACTTCTTTAGGAATAATTGGATCAGCTTCTTTAGTAGTAACTTGAAGAGAACTTTCATCTTTAATTCTTCCTTTAGAATGTAAATAGTCTTCTAAGGCTTTTACTTGTGCAGAGTTTTTAGCTTTGTTTTTAATATCGATGCCATCTTTAATGATTGTTCCATCACTGAAATTATTTGCTAATTCAGCTTCTTCATTAGATTTTTTATCATGAAATTCGGAAACTTTTTCATAATTTTTTTGTTCATTTTCTAATGAATTTTTAAGATTTTTAACCTCTTCTTCGCTTGAATTATCATCAATTAATGAATAATCTAATTTATTTTTAATTTTAAACATTTGAACAGTAGAATCGCTCATCATGCTAGCAAGTTGGTTAGCAGTAAGCCCTTCTAACTGTTCATTTTTTAATAATTGAGTTGTCATATTATCGTCCTTTCAGAATTTTGATTTTTTTATTTACAAGTTCTTGGTGTTTATTAACTATGTGAACAGGTGTTCTATTTTTATTAGATTCATTTTCGGAATCTTTTTCATCAAACTTATTTAAATTTCCAAATAATTCCTGGAAACTCTTAAATTGTTGAAATTTATCCTTGACTGAATCAGAAAAAATAGAACCACCCACTGAATTAGTGACTGGTTCCATAGTTTTTGTATTCTTAAAAATTTCATCAATGAATCCTTGCTCTTTTGCAACTTCTGCAGTAATCCAAGCTTCACTATCCATCAAAGCTAGAATTTCATCCTTGCTTTTTCCTGTTTTACTTACATAAGCACTAGCAATTGTTTCGTTAATCTTTCCTAATACATCTGCCGCATGTTGCATATCATGGTTATTACCTTCAGCAATAGAACTAGCATTATGAATCATCAATATGGCAGTTTCTGCCATCGTAACTTTATCTCCAGCCATCGCAATCACAGATGCAGCAGATGCAGCCATTCCTGAAATGTTAGTAGTTATTTCATTTTTACAATGCTTTAACTTATCTGAAATAGCACTTGCAGCAGAAACTGATCCACCACCAGAATTAATATTGAAGGTAACAGGTTCACTACCAGCTTCATCTAAAGTGTTTTGAACAATTTTGGGAGAAATATAAGGTGATCCCAAAAAACTGTTAATAACAGCATCAAAACTATCATCATCAAGTACCGGACCGCTCAAATCTATTGTTTTCATCATTTATCACCTCCTTTCAATGAACCGTCGCGATTACGTCCTTCATAATCAGGAGTATCTTTGGAAATATAGCCAATTTTCTTAAGAATATGGGTAGCTTGATTACCATCTAATGCATAACTATTAGCTAATTTAGCAATCTGGTTAGCGTAATCTTTGTTATCGGGATCAATAGCAGAGCTCATATCTAACTTGATATCCACACCAAACTTCATTGTTAGTTCACTAGCAATTGCATTAATGTACTTACTCAATGCTTGTGAATATTCAGAACGTATTTGTTCAATATTTGAATGTTCTGACTCATTATTTAAAAAGTCTTGAGGAATTCCAAAAACCTTGGCCACTTGATTTCTTGTATAAGTAACAGAATTAAGTAATGAGGCAATGTTTTTATCAATTTCAGGAACTGAATAAGTAGCACTCTGATCCATGACCATTACTCTACCAACATTTTCACCGCTATTAGCTTCTTCAAATGCTTCCCTGACCCTTTCTTTTCCTTCAGGATCCACAGTTCCTGCTGCTAAAGATAAAACTCCATTTGGTCGAATAGCCTTTTTTAAAGTTTTAATTGCAGTAGCATTAGCCGAATCTTGAATATTTAAATCAGGAATTAATGCATTCAATGGGCTAACACCCAAAAATGGTGTTTCTGAAGCGTTAGTCAGTAACTTAAAATGCAACATTCTCTTGCTGTCTACCTGAACATCATCTCTATCGTCGTTAAAATGAACTTTATAATTAACATTTTGGCCATCATTTGAAATGATAATCTGAACTTGAGAAGGAACTAATAATTCAAGAGATTTAGGTAAATTTCTGCCATCGACATGAATAAGAACGTAAGAATTACCTTCTAGCAATAATTGGCCAATGGTACTTTGCCAAAAACTATAAGAATTAAGAATAGAATTAGGATTGTTTAATAAATCTCTAACGGTTGAGTTATAAGTGATAAATCTACAGTTAGAAACATCACTACTAATTAAATTGATAGCAGTATAAATATCAGAATTTTTCAAAGCACGAAACGCACTAACATAACTTTGAGAAAAAACTGTTTGACCGTTCATAACCATTACTGGTGAATAAGAAGTAGATGGCAAAAATGTTTCGTTCTTGACTGACTTTTTAAGCGTTGAGAACGGATTTAAGCTCATTATGTTCACCTCCTTTCTAATCGGTTAATAGAATGGAAAGTGTAATAAGTGTGATGGCCAAAGTGATTACTCCAAATTTCAATCCAAATAAAAAAGCCCCAATGATTAGGCAGATTAAACCTGCAAGCATTAAGACCGGCGGAATGAATTTCTTTAAATGTGGCAATAAGTGCCAAAAAGCACTCAACTTTTCTTTTATTTTTCTCATTTTTTCTCCTAAAAACTGTAATTTTTATAAAAATCATCAATTTGTTCTTGTGACATTCCAGCGAAAACATCAGTTTGTTGTTCAACATCAATAGCTTCAAAAGCATAAATAGCAGCATAAAACGCATCAATAATGGCATCCGCTGCATCAATTTTTTGTGTGGCTTTATTTTTATCAATTTTTATTCCATTGTTATCAACTAAGGTAACAGCGTTAAGTAATGCAGTGCTTAAAATCTCATCATCAAACATTGTTATATCTTTACCTTGAAATTCATGACGCATAAATGTAGTTGGCTGGCTTAATGATTTAGTTCCTTGTCGAACAGCAATTGTTGGCCAGTTTTTAATTTCCTCAAGTTTTCTAATGAATATTTGGTCATTCCAGGGATCATAAAGAAAATATTTAACATTTAAATCGTGGTCTTCAACGAAATCAAGTAACCAGTTATAAACTGTTTCATAATCAATATCACCACCAGGAGTATGAGAAATTTGACAATAACCTTGTTGCTCTAAGTCACGATAATTAATCCCATCTTGAGTTTCTTTTATTCCAATATTTTGTTGTGTTCGACTTGTTGGAATAAAAGAATATTGCATTATGTGAAATTTGTTTTCATCATTCTCATCTGTGTAAGGAAATACAAAACCAAATGCAGTATCATCAGAAAATTGTGAAGCATCGAACCCAATATATACATCTCGACCATCAATATTAAAATCATCTTTAGGAATTTTAGAATTCTCAATATCTTTTAGGTCAATATACCGATCTTGTTTTCCGTTTAACCATAAATTTAAATTTTTATTTTGAAAGTCAACAATATTTCCGGCAGCTAAGTCACTTTCCCTTTTGTCTTTTAATCCATCGAGCAATGTTTCCTTTTGTGAATCTAAATAGAGCAATGGATTGCTTTTAAACCAAGTTTTTGGATCATCAGTTTCTTTTATTGAGTCCTGAGCCCAAACTAAGCAAAGCATATTATCGTCTTTTCGCTTATAGTCTTCTTCCATAGCTTTACGGGCAACTTTTTGATCAGCATGAAATGGTACTGTTGCATTAGGATATGATGTTGATATCTGGATAAGCTGATGATTAAATGTTTTAACTTGTCCGGAAGAAATTTTGCTCATTTTATCTCGAGAAGTTAGTTCCCCAATTTCATCAGTAACAGCAGTTCTGAAATGATAACTATCGAATTTACCTGACTCAAAAGAAATAGCACGAAGAACATTATTATTAGCTTTCATAATAATTTGATCGTGCTGAATTTTAATTTTTTTCTTTTTTGCCATTTTTTTAAATGGTTGAATTTTAATAATCTCAGTCAAAAGAGTACATACATATCCAAAAAGTTTAGTTGTCTGCTTATAGTTAAGTGAAGCAACCAAATAATCTTGGTTAGAAAGTCCATCAGACTCAATTAAAAATGTATAGCAAAGTAACATTGCACATAACATTGTCTTACCTTGCCCACGGGCAACTGATAATAAAGCGGTTGTGAAACGTTTTGAACCATTATGCTTACGCCAACCCATTAATTGAGAAAAAATAAACTCTTGCCAAGGCATTAGCTTTAATTTTTCATCAATGTTGTCTACGTTTGGAACTAATGACTCAAATTTCAAGAAATTACGGATACGTTCTAATTGATATTCATACTCAAAATCATCATTTCCAATTCTTTGTAAGTCTCTTAAATGACGAAAACAAGCAAGTTTAATCATATATCCAGCTAAATAACGTCCATCTAGTACATCAAAGCAATATTTAGTGCCTGGATCATTATATTTTTTTCTAATCTTCGAAAAATCTATACTCTGATATGCTCCATCAATGTCATTCGTTTTAGATAAGTCAATTTTCAATAAGAATCACCTCCTTATTTAAAATCATCAACTGATCCATCATCGTAATCACCATCTTCATCATCTAAATATTTTAATAATTCACCACGTGATTTGGGTGATAAACCTAATTCAGAACCAATTGCTTTAAGGTTTTTCTGTGAATCATTATAAATTGAAGTCATTGGATTTCTTTTATATCCAACAAAGTCATGATCTATCACTTGACCACTTGCATCTTGTATTGAACGATAAATTGGTTGAACTTCATGATTCTTTTTAATGTGTTCATATGCATGACGAAATATTTCATAATCAGTAACGTATTGTTCAAGCAATTTTTCATCGCTTGCCCTAACATTTCCTTTTTCGTTCAAAAAGCGCACACATTTTCGCCATGCAGCAGCTGCAATCTTCCCCATATAAGCTGGTGGACGAACTGGCAAAGTCCCATTATAATCAGCATTAGGGAGCTTCTTGACCATTGTCAGTACCTCCTTTTTGTTTTAACCCCCCCTATATAAAAATTTTCAAAAATAGAATTATTTATAAGAAGGCGGCAGTGTGGTGCGGACGCCGCGGGCATCCTAGGCGGGGGTCTATTTTTGTTTCAGTTCATCAATCCATTTGAGTTTGTTCATTTTTAATAATTCATTGTCGTTTTTATATTGTTCTTCTTTTGTTTTCTTGTTATGACACTTTGCGCACAAAGTCCATAGGTTATTTACATTAAGCATTTCTTTTTCGTCACATAAACGTAATGGGACAATATGATCTGCATAAAGCCTTTGTTTAGCAATACCACAAATCTGGCAAGTAAAAACATCTCTGTTAAGAATATAGTTTCTAATCTGTTCCCATTGTTTAGACCGATAGAATTTAGCTCTGTTGGCATCATGCTTAGTCGTTGCCTTTCGTCTTATGGTTTTGTCATAGTGCTCGGTCTCTTGCTGCCTATGTCGTCGATGAATTGGGTCATTATCACGTTTGTAAAGCCATACCTTATATCTCAAATGATGTTGCTCCCAATGTTTAGGGCACCAACGATACTTAGCTTGTATGATTGCATGACATCCGTTCTCTTCACACATCTTCACTCTTGCCATTACTATTGCCTTTCACCCAATATGTTCTTATTGATTTCAATAATTTCGTACGATTAATTCATCATCTTTATTAATTTCATTACCATTCAAATCATAATAATGTACTGATCCATCAATGTATTCCATACAACTAATATCATTACGGAAATCGAACTCTATTTTATCCGGGTGTTTCCTATCTCGTTTCCGATGAACGTTTGCCATCTTGCTTTCCTTTCTGCTTACGTTTAATATCTTTATCAATCTTGCAAATCATTTGATATTCTTGGTAACTTGAATAAACAAGACCATCACGCTTATAAGTCATTAGCATCATCCTCATATGATGTTATTTTCTGAGATAACTCTTGAATCCCATCTTCTGTCATATATTTGATATTCATAGACTTAGATTTTTTATGTTGATCATTAGTTATCCAACTTATATTCAAACTAACCAATCCGTTTCTACTATTAGAGTTAATCAATTTATTATCGATATATACTTTAGGAACATCAGCAATATCATTAAATTCAATTCGAATTCGTTTATGTTCATTGTTTGACCTAATATTTTTAGATAAAGTGCTTAATCGCTTTGCAATCTTCCCTCTAATGTTAATTCCAGTTTTCATAATATAATTAACTTCTTCCATTGAGTTACCTCCAATTAATTTTATGTACAAAAAAAGACATCCAATACGGATGTCATTAATTAACCTGACGTCATAGACGTTGCGAACAGATTGACGTGATGCAATTTGCGATACATACATGGGCTATTGCCCGATAGTGCGTCTAGGAATCGAACCTAGATAAAAAACCTATCACACTAACTAATGATTGAATTTGAAAAGCATATCATTATATAAACAAGAAATGGAAAACTATATCGTTTAGTTATAATTTTATATAATACTATTATTGCATGTTCAAAGGTCGCCTGATGGTCGCAAAAAGGACACTAAAAGGTCGCTTTTTTATATACTATTAAATCAATTCCATAAGCTTCCATAGCGTATGCAAAGTCTATCGATGCTTGATTCTTTAGTTCTTTATATCTTGTACTTCCATATCCAATAGATTGAGCAACTTTCCAATCAGCTATTTCATTAATATAAACGTCCCAAAGTATTTTTCTTTTAAATCTTGATGTAGATTTAATTGCTTTTAATACATTCCTAACTTCATCTTGACGTTCAAACTTCTTAATCATTGCTTCTTCATTGGTATTTCCAACTGGAGAACTAGAAGGTACGTCTGAAATAGTAGGTGACTTAATATCTGCATCTGATAGTCCTGCCAGTAATAATAATTTAGGAAACTCTTTATTTAAAAATCGTTTAGCTTTAACTGCAGTCTTTTTTTCATCAATTTCTGGTATTAATTCCATCAATGCCCTCCTGAAGTTGGTAGTGTATAATGTAAAATGTCGAACATACATTTGCCTGCCAACTGGTGGGCATTTTTTATTTACATAGAAAATATAAAATAATGGCAATAATGACTGAAAGTGTAATTATTAAAATTAATCCTTCAACTATAAATTTAACTGTAAATATAGATGTTAAAAGCAAATAAGTATATTTACTCATTACATCTTTCCGTTCATAGCATTATTTACATCATTCATATTTAAAACTCCAAGTTTTAAACTTTCCACAACCAGTTTACGTCTTTGAATTGCTAAATTAATATTTTCAATAGTGCTGCATACTATTACCAATGCAATCATGCCTGAAACCAAATATACAAATATCATCCTTAATTCTCCTTTTTTACGAGTAATATAAACGCATTCTGCGGCGGTTTCAGTTTATTAATGGGTAGTTATTCACCTATGTGCAACATATAACGTCCATTTATTACCAAATTCTTATGTTTATTCTTCTATTTCATAATTTCCATACAATACTGCTTTTATAAATTTTTCAGTATTTCCAGGTAATCCAATCCAACTTTTAACATCTGAAAAATTAAAAAGTTCTGAATTCCAGATAAGAGCCGCTGAAAAAGAACCAAAAACATCAGATAAAATGGTATATATTTTTTTATCATCTTTCTTTTCCTGTTTAATAAAGTCAGCAACATAAAACGGAATTTTAATTGTCTCTTTTTCTTTAGGTTGCGTTGGACCCTGAAGTTCTATTTTAGGTAATGAGCTTAAATTTTTATTGATAAAATCATTTTGTAAATCTAAATTCGATTCCAATGATTTGCTTTTATCTTCCAAAATAGATTTGCTACTTAAAAATCCAACTACATATCCAGATAATCCAATTAAAGCACCTGTAAAACCACCAATTATAAAATTGCTCATATTTATTCTCCTATATCCAACTTTAAATATCCTATTTGCGTAACTATATTCATAATCTGATTAAATATTATTTTTAATCCTTCACTATCGGTTTCAATAAAATTATCTTCTAACCTCTCATCGGAACTAATAAAATGAATATCTTTGTTAGTTTTGATTTGCAAGTATGAATTATCGGGAATTTCAATTTTATAAATTTCTTTGTCTTTATTTTTATCTTCATATTGCTTTTTATTTAACATTTAATTTTCTCCCACACATTGGACAATAATTAATTTTTTGATGTTCTTCCAATATATTTAATTGATCGGATAATCTTAATGTTTTACCATCAAATATTTGAGCAGAAAATATATTTCCATCATGATATTCTCCTGAAATTAAATCTTTTTCTGCTAGCCCAAAACCGTGACCATCATCGTGGCAATATTTACAATCATCTTGTTCTTTAGTCATATACACACTCCTTAAATACTTCCGGCAATTGTTCTAATGTATCTCCCATATGAATGTTTGAAATAAAATTACCGCCCCAATCACCATCTCGTATTTCTAAAATTGGAAAACGTCTTTTGACCAAGTCTTCTTTAGCAATATAAACATCTAAAAAATTAGTTGGTTCGAAAATCCAATATTTCCAAGGAATATAAAAATATTTAACTTTTTCAACGTATTGATCATAAACTTCTCCAGCATTGCAATCGTAAGGAGCATCATCCCAATCATCGCCCCATTGTTCCCCGTTTTTACCAAGATAAAGCTTAATCAGATTCCCTTTGCATTCCCAATCAATGATTTGCAGTTTTTTAGTCATCATTGTTCTCCTTGATTACGAAATTATCTTTTTTATCATAAACATCTACGTATGTTTCTTTCTTGTCACCGTTATAAGTAATTTCAAAAAGTAGTTGATTAGTTCCACCTAAGCCTAAAATTGCTTTGCGATTTTGAAGTGTCTTACATTCCCATACTTTGAAAATTTCACCAGTATAAAAATCTGTTGGAAACTCCAATCCACTCATATCCCCAAAATTCTCTTTTACATATTTTTCTACTGCTTTTTCACATGTTTCATTAAATTCTTCATTATTCATAATTAGTCCTCTACTTCCACTAATTCTTTTTTAATCAATTCTCGCCAAATTTTTTCTACTCTAGCTTCATCTTCCCCAAGAGCTAAATCACAAACTTCTGCCAAAAATAATTCATCATCCTTCAATTTGTGCATTTGTTTTTCAGTTTTTACGTCTTTTTCTATATATTGAAGTTCTCCAAGCGACCATTGACGTTTTACTTCCATCTCATTATCTTCTGCCCAGCAAAAAACTATATCTGACATTGCATTATCTTCCAAAATGTCTTCAGGTAAACGATCTTTATCATATTCATCAAGATAATTAGAATTTTCTTCAATCAACTGATCAGTATCAACTTTTTCTTCATCGCAGTAGATAGATGCTATTTCAAAAAAATTTCTATCCACAAATGAATCAAAATCATATTTACTTCTTTTCATTTGTGTAGTCCTCCACATCTTCAGCAAAAAACATACCAGCAGGTTCATCTTTTAAGAATTCTTCAGCTTCTTCTTGTGTGAATTTAGTTTTCGTGATCTTATCTTCTAGGGAACTTTCAACAGTAAATCTGTTAATGGCTGGATACTCATTCAAATAATTAGACTCACTGTCTACCTTATCTGACCGTAACCTAATGTATTTTAACTTTGGCTTCTCAATTTCATAACCAACCACAAACATTTTTGCTAATAAATTTATAAAGTTTGTATCATCTAATCGTCGGTATTCTTTGATTTTATCGTCAGCATAATTTCTAGCTAAAATAACGCATGAAACATCATTGTCATAATAATCTTTTATAGTTTCAAATTTTTTTGCTAATTCTGAACTAACAACAGGTTTTTCAATTTCAATCTTTTCTGCCATGTTTATCTCCTTTAACACCGTTAAATATGTTTTTAATTTTCTAATCATTAGTTTTCGATAAAATTAAAATAGCTAAAATAATAATGTACATAATAAATTTGCTTAAATTTGATAGATAAACTCCAAAAAATATTTTGGCAATCCAACTAATAATAATCGTTACCAAATATGGAAAAACAAACATCAAGATAAATGCGACGATGCAGATTAATGCTAAAAGAATTGGCAATGGGAATAATTTAATCAAAAACTTCATATTTTTCTCCTATATTCCTATTCAAGAATTTGTTGAACTTTGCTGATTGATTCTTTTTTCTGTTCGTCAATCAAATGACCATATGTGTGCACAATTTGATCGGTTGTCGAATGGCCAACTTGATCTGCGATAAACATTGCTGGAATTCCTTTCATAAGTGAATAAGAAATATAAGTATGCCTAATCTTATGCATTGAGATGTTCTTAGTAATTCCATATTCATTCTGTAATCTAACAAACTGATGATTTAACGTATCGTTATAAATAGGTGCGTCTGCTTCTAAAACTAGTGGCTTTAATGCTTCAGGTCCTAGCCACATGTGACGCCATTCGTCATAACGTCTAATTAACTTAATGATTTTTTTATCAACGTAAACTTTTCTAATTGATGACTTGTTTTTGGTATCTGCAAATTCATAAGTTTTTCTTTTATATTCAAGTGTTTTATTGATATCAATATAATCATCATGAATATCATCAATAGTTAATCCTAATCCTTCAGCAAAACGGCATCCTGTATGCAATAAAATTGCAAATAGCATCAATTTTGCTTGCAAAGACATAGATTTTACATTTGAATTACTTCTATTTCCTTGTCTTCCTTTAGGTTTTACGGGTACTTTGTCAAAATTCGTTAGCTCTTCTAATTTATAATCAATTCGTGATTTAATTTCTTTACATTCAGAAGATGATAAAGTTTTTGGCTTGTTTCTATGAGCTTGCTTTTGTTCAGTTGACCAACTATCTTCAACAGAATGAATTTCTAGTCCATGCTTTGGAAGTCTTGCAAGAAATCCATTATCTCGAGCATAAATCAACGCTGCTAAAAGGTGGCGCTTAAAATCAAAAACAGTTTGTCTTTGGCGTGTTTTACCATACATGTCTAGCATTTGTTGAAGTACCATTGGTGTTTCTTCTAAATCAACTAGCATTAAATCACTAACATTTTCTTTAAGCCATTTACTAGCCATTTCGTATTTTTGATAAGTAACAAAAACCACATTTCTTTTTTTAACGTTGATTAAGTACCAGTCAAAGTATTCACAAAGCGACATCTTACGCATGTTCTCTCGTAAATCTTTGAACGTTTGTTTAAAACTTTGCTCATCTTCATTTTCCAAAAATTCTGTTACTGAATTCTTTGAATCGATTATTTCTGCCATCTTTATCTTTCTCCCATTCTTTTTTAATTATTAAGTTTTTACTGATGTTTTTATCCCAAATATCAATGTTTGATTCTACGTGTGGTTCATATCGATCTTCATCCCATTTAGAAATACCAAAATATTTTTTGACCGTGTCATTGTATGGCATCAAATTTACAGTACTAAATCCAAATGAATCATCTAAATCATTTTGAATAAAGAACACACCTTTTGCTACACGACTCAAAGCATCACAATTAACCACTATGGCATTCATGCCCCTAATTGATAAATTGAACAGTAAAAATGGAATTGCTCTATCTGAAAGTTCCTCACACCAATACAAATGTTCATGTGGGTAATATTCCCATGGAACTTGTTTAATACAGTCAGACCACCATTTTTCAATGGTAATTCCACCAGTTCCAGAACAAACATCCATATTCATTCCGTTTTTTTGATCCATTCCAATTATTTTAGTTAATATGTTAGAAACGGATGCTGGAGTGAAGTCTTGTTTATGCTTCTTTCGATCAGCTTGTTCTTCTTCAAAATATCCCTGAAACCAGTCATAGCTAATATCATTATTAATATTCAGAAATTTACGAAAGGTCTTTTCTCTTAGATCTCTATCGAAAACAATTTCCATCATCCTACTTGGTGCTTTAAATGCTTCATTGATTTCTAATATTTCATTGATCTGTGCCATTGTTAGCATTTTGTTTTCCACTATCTTGTGCCTCCGGTTTGTTTTCTTTTAGAACACTATCCTTTAGCCTAGTAATACGTTTTCGTAATTTTTTATACTCAGCTTTATTAATTTTTTCGAAATTACAATCAGCAGTCATTTTATTGAAAATATCAAACATTGGTTGGTGAGCAATTTCTGCCACTTCTTTCATTCGTTCAATTAAATAGTGCTTTTCGACATCTGTTGCATCGGTTCGTAAATCTTCAATATATTTCATATCAATAACATCATGGTCATCAGGATTTAAGAATTTATCAATCCCACTATTAGTAGCGCTTACTTGTTTAGACATTTTAACGATGGAAACAATTAAATCTTTGATCTTAAACCATTCTTCATCTGTAAATTGGATCGTCTTAGTCATATAATTCACTTTCCTTTTTGATATAACCCCATAAAAAATTACGACGATTATAAATCCCGTTATTTTGAACACATCTTGCAAAATAATTCACATCTGTAATTTCATGTATTTTTAAATTTTTTTCTGGGTTATAATATCTAGCTTTTCTAGGCATAAATTGCATTTTATAACCCATTTTTTTCATCTTCCAAAACAAATCTCGAATATATCCACTAGCTATTTGTTTTTTGTTATAGTCAAAAGCAATGAAAATTTTATATATTTTTCTTTTTTTAAATAAATGGACTTCCTCACCAGTTTTACGATTAACACGAATAACAAAGTAATTGCCCCAAACACAAGAACCTCTTTTACAAAACTGAGACATGTTCATAACATTTGGTTTAGGTTTTAAAAGATCATGCTCTTTAAACCAATTACAAGCTTCAAAACAACGACCTGTCATAATTTCTTTCATATTTTTATCGTAAATGCGATAAAGCCAATAATCTTGGCATATATTAGCAATTTCATACTTAACTTTTTCATCTAAGTAACATTTACCATTTACATATTCGCCAGTTACTAAATCTTTTCGAAGCATGAAGTAATTCCCATATTCAATTTTTCGTGTTCCTAATTCATTAAAATGTTGGCCCTTAACTGAGTTAAATTCTGGAAATCCATGGTTGTTTAAAAACTTAACTGCTTCGTTAGATTTTCCGAAAAAAATAAGATGCCCTTTTTTATCAAAAATATCGTATCTAAAGTTACTATGTTTAATCTTTTTTGTTTCAAACAACTTTTTTATTTTTTGAAAAATAACATCGTCATCTGGAATGTTTCCGTTATATTTATTTTCTAATTTATTTAGATATTTAATATAATTTTCTTTAGTAATTTCAATCATAATAATTTTCTTTAATTCAATCTAATTCATCCGCTATTTTTGGTCTTTCTGCCATAGATTTCTTCAAAAAAGAAACCAGATCTATTAAGTCTTGCAATCGTTACTAAGACCTCAAAACGCTTTTCAAATTCTAAAATTCTAATCCTTGCATCGCTGGTTATTTGATTACCTTTTACATCAACAACCTTTGTAATATTTCCGTCATTGTCACGAAATACAAAGTCGGGAGCATATCGTAAAGCAGCTAGTGAATAATCATTGACGGTTATTTTGGGCGAATACTCAAATGATTCATGAACTGTACAATTTACATCTTTATCATGTACATGTTGCATGTAGTATTTGAACTCAGCTTGAGAATCAAAAGTATATCCATCAAACTTAACTTTTCTTGCATGGTATTTATTAACACCTGTTCGTCTAATCATGCTGTAGCCTTTTTACTTTGAACTCCTAACCAGTCAAATACTTGGTGATGAGTTAATTCTTCGTTGATAATTAAACGCTTTATTTCATCGCTGCTTAATCCACTTTTAGAAACCATTAACTTATAAAAATCTCTTAGTTGATTAGTTGAAGGTTCAGTTTTAGTGTCCCATGGTTCTTTTTTGTACAACTTGCACATTTTCCATTCGATTCGAATTGATGTTTGAATAAACTCTTGTGGACTCAAAATGGCACACCTCCAATATCTTCAGGAATATCATCATCTGTGAACTTCGGATGTTGTGTATTATTTTCATGATTTGCCCACTTTGGCAACGTCTCTCGGACATTGTTTTGTTTATACTTACTTTTAGATTTCATCTCACGATTAATTCGTTGTTTATGCTCTTCAGTAAGCTTTTGAGCTTGCTCAACAGTTGTTACCTTGTTTTCTCGGTAACTCTTCATGACCTTTAACAGATACTTATCAATACCTCTTGAATTAATGTTGTATCTAGCAGCTTCAGAAATGGCATACTTAACTAACTCTTCACCAAATTCTTGAACCCAGTCTTGAATATCCTGTTGAGCAACTGCATTAGGAAATCCCCAAATCTCTTGCCAAGTCGTAAAAATGCTTTTGCTTTTAGATTTTTGTTCTTGGTTTTGATTGTTTGGTTGAACAGACGTGCCAGCGTCATCATCATTATTCATATTCTCTGTAGTAGTCTCTGGGTAATCTCTGGTATTGGTGTGTTCATTTTGAACAGTTGGAGCTGTTCGTTTTGAACACGTCGTCTGTTCATTTTGAACACATGGACTGCTCACTGATTCATTATTTAATTCATCAATTGCATCATAATTAATCGTGTACCATTTCGTTTTATCGAAACCTTTTTTATTAAAGTTTCCAGTTTCAACTAAACCCATTTTTTCTAGACTTGTAATAGCTCGTCTTAATGTTGATTTAGAAAAGAAAGGCATTTGTTCAAGCAATCCATCATACGTGTTGTAAGTCCATTTTTTTCCATTTTGAAAGTTGTTAGTTCGTTGCAACCAATAATGAAACTGCTGTAAAACAATCGCTTCATTTAGCCCTACTTTCTTAGCCAAATTAGGCAGAACAACTAATGGCTGTTCATCAATCAATAAATTACTCATGTTCGTCCTCACGATCATTAATTTGTATAAATAGACTTTCTTCGTCTAATTCTATTAATAGTTCCAAAATTAAACTGACAATCTTGCCACTCTAATTTCTTATGAATCCAACTACGCGAAACTGCATAGCCACAATCATTAATCTTTGCTGCTAATTCACTAGCAGTCTTAGCTTTAATCACTGAACCATCTTTAAATTGACACTTATAAATATAATGGCTTGTCCCATGTTTCTTTTTAATTGGTTTATTCTGATGAATTGCCTTGTCACGCTGACTTTCAGAATAAATTTGAATTTGTCTATATCGTTTATCTTTTAATACTTTAGGATTAGTCATTGATCCATAATCTTTTTCTAAAGCATCGACAAGTTCAATTAACTGTTGATTTGTTTTAATCATGATGTCCATGTCCAAATTCAGCTGAAGTTAAATTGTTTTTGATTCTGATTTTAAGAATCCCTTTATCAATCATTTTGTTCATTTCCAAAACTTTGTAAAAATGGACTGCTTTTATAGTTATTGATTTTCCGAGTTAATTCTTTATTTCGTTTCTCAGCTATAAATGCAGCACGACTATTTTTATGCTTGTTCATATCAATGATTTTTTTATTTGTTGCTATTTCTTTTTGCCATTTTTCTATCTGCTTATTAGCTACCATTACTATCTCCATTCAGATTGAATAAGATGCCCATTACTGGTAGAATTAAAATGTATTATATTTACCAATACGCATAATTCATGACTGTTCACGGTGCAACGTGAATGGTCTTTTTTTATACCTTTGATTAACTTACTCAACATCTCTTCCACCTCCCGCTAAATCCTTTAGAGTTTCCCATGCTCCATATTTGTGCAAATCTTTAACGATTAGGTAAATAATCAATGCAACAACAATTCCAATAATCAAAGTACTAATTGCTTCCAAACCAACTGTTAATAAATAGCCATAAAAAAACCAGTCCATTTTAAATCCCCTTTTCTTTATTTTCTCTACTACGTTCAACAAAATATGTTGCATCAATTGCTTCTTGTGGCATCCGCTGCCATGTCGATATATCACAATCAGGTAACCGATGTTGCAAATAACTTATTTTTTCTTTTCTAGTCATTAATAATTTCCCATTACATCTCTGAAACTGCCTCAAGCAGTTCATTATCAATTCTTGATTTTTCTAGTGCTACTGCTGATTCAAGTGATTCATCCGACATTTGTTCAAAAATCTTTTTATCTCTTTCTGAATGGATAGTTAATAAGTACTCAATTTTCTCTGATCTATTCATTTCTAATCCTCCCTAAACTTTAACTTCATGTTCTTTTATATATTGTTTTATTTCACCCAAGCGAAGCATTGGACCTCGACTCCAGGGAACAATAATTGCAGTGAACAAACCTTGTTGAATATATTTGTTCATCGTTGTATATGATCTAATACCAAGTTTTTTCATAGCTTTGTTTTTTGGAATCAAATCATCATTATCTTCAAATTCATCAATTCTGAAGTTACTCATCTAATTTTCCCCCTTGATAACTTGATAATTTTGCAGCTTTATAAAGACCACTAGCAACATCCGCAACATTATCTTTTTCTTCAATTTCCGCATTTACAACTATTTTTTCGTCATTAAATTTAGATAATTTTCGTATCTCATCCATTTCTTCATTTAATTTTTTAACTGAACTAACACTTAAATTTATTCTGATTTTAGTTGTCATTCATATCATCTCCCTAATTACGTTGATTTTTTAACTAGCTAACCAAATACCAATTAATGCACCAATAGTCCAAAATGGTAAAAGATAAATACAATATAAAAACGGATGTTGCTTTGGATTAATGAATAAGTCATGAAAATTTTTTAATCCACAAATTATTTTTTGATACATTTATTTTTCCAATCCCCTTTAATATCTAAATCATTAAGAAGATGAATAATTATTTTTCAAATCCTTTGATAACATCTATTTCTTTTTTATTAGAGACCTTCATGCTACTTGCGATAGCGTGAAGATCTTTTTCTATTTCACACAAGCAATTTAGCAGTTCCCTAAAATATGAAATCATCTATCTCACCACCTTCTTTAATTGCTTTTTTTGCAAGTCTGATTGCAAAATTTTTTCTATTGGTTCATCTAACATTTCAGAAAGAATGGGCAATTCACTGACTTGAAACTTATACGTTCCATTTTCTCTACGAGAATATGCTGCAACACCATTCAATCCTAAAGCATTTGCCATTTCCAGCTGCGTAATTTCTTTCTTTTTTCTAACACTTCTAATTAATTTTAAATTGATTCCACTTTTATTTTTGATATTTCCACTTCCTTTCAATTGCGATTAATGCAATTAATTACACTTAACATTGTATCTTGCGATTTTATCAATGTCAATTGTTTATCTTGCTTTTTTAACAATTTATAATATCTTTTTTCGCAAACATGTTAGGATAATATTGTGTTAATCGCAATTTATGGAGGTATATATCTTGGCTACTATAAAAACAATACAAATAATTGCTAATTTATTAGAAAGAAAAAGTATGAGTCAAGTTGAATTAGCTAAAAAATTGGGTATTGGAGAAAGTGCATTTAGTCGAATTATGAAAGGCTCAAGAAAAATTTCAGCTGATGAACTAAATGAAATGGCAGATATTTTTGGTGTGACTACAGATTATCTATTAGGAAGAAAAGTAAATCTTGGAAGTACCCCTGTTGCTGCTCATATGGATGATAATCTAACTGAGGAACAGAAAAAGGATATTGCTGATTATATTGAATTTAAAAAAGCTCAATATAAAAAAGAAAATGAGAGTAAAAATAAGTAGGTGTTGATTATGAATAACATCGAGAGATTAATGTCTCAATATCCAGATGTGAAATTTGAATTTGAAAATATGCCAACTGGTATGTGTGGTTTAAATATTGGTAATAAAATAACCATCAATAGTGATCTTGATTTACAAGAACAGTATCAATGGTTATGTGAAGAATTAGGTCATTTTGAAACATCAGTTGGAGATATTTCTGACTATTCTAATATATCTTCATATAAACAAGAGAAAAAAGCACGTAAATGGGGAATGAAAAAACGAGTTCCAAAGGAAGTACTTATAAAGATAATTTCTGAGCCACACGAAGATGATTACGAGATTGCGGATGAGATTGGAGTCCACGTTGACTATCTTCATTCAGTAGCTATGATTTATGGTTTTAATTATAAATAATAATAAGTCCAGATACGGATGACTTTAAAAGCTGAAAGTCAATACATAAGGAGTTTTTTATGAATAAATTTTTGTTGAGTATCGCTGGAGCTAGTGTAATTTCATTAACTGGTATATATGCAACAAATTTGCAACCAACTTACGCACAAGTCTCTTCAAAAACATTTCCTAAAGAAGTTCAAGGTAAATGGACTAGCCAAAATGGAGATACTTTTAAAATAAATGATAAAAAAGTAATTTTAAAGATTGCTAATGGCAAGAAAAAAGGTACATATAAATTTAAACTAAAAAGCAAAACTAACGATAGTTATAAATTAAAAATTGATGGTAAAAAGTTTAATAAAACCAAAGACTACTCATTGTCTGCATTCCAAAACGGAACAATGAAATTTACTTATGGTAAAAAAACAATGCAGTTTAATAATGAAAATGTAAAAACTGATGAGAATAAAACAAACTCTGTTTCCCAAACATCTTCTCAATCCAAAATTAATACTTCAAGTAATAGCAATACAAACTCCTCTAACCAACAAAATGAAGAATGGTCCGGAGAGAATGCTGTTGCTGCTAGAACTGGTCAAGGTCTCAGTAATTATGATCGTTACCTAGCAGAAAGATATCACTATAACCCCGTTTCAGGCACTTATGAAGGTACTCCAGAAGAACAAGCACAGGGTAAAGCACTAGCAGAACAAGACCAATCTAATTGGAATGATGAGCAAAATAAATCATATGTAACTAATGCCGATGATTCTCAAGCAATGGCTGAAAAAGATGCTGCTTATGCAGAAATGGATAATGAAAATCAATAAAAAAGCCTGCAATAAGCAGACTTGAAAGGAAATTTTTATGAGTATCCCATTTATTAAAGATAGCAGAAACTCAAATTATGAAGAAAGAATGTTGAGTGAACCTTATAGACATGTAGGATATTATAAACCTAATTTTTGTCCATTTGAAAATATGGCAACCCAATTCATTTATCAAACTAATACAAAAATATATGAATATATAGACAAAAAACAAACTCATAATCATTTAGGTATTGTTTTCCAATGTACATCATGTGGTAGATTTTGTTTGATAGATTATGACATAAATGATAGTAGTTTTTGCACACCTATAGATTATCCAAATACATTTAGCACTGATGAATTCCCCTTCCCTGAAATTATTGCTGAAAAATTCCCGAAATTCAAAAAAATATATATTGAATCTGAAATAGCTGAAAATAATGATCTAAATGAAATAGATGCAATGGGTTATAGAAAAGCTTTAGAATTTTTAGTTGAGGAATTTTTATTAACTATAGCAGACAATGAAACCGAAAAAGAAACCATAAAAAATAATTGGTTAAAAGCAAATATAGATAAACTTTCGGCTTTAGATCCATCACTAGCAGATAATGCCAATATGGTAGCTTGGATTGGTAATGATAAAACCCATACAAAAGAATTGCACCCTGATCAGACAATCGATGATATGAAAAACTATCTAAGTGTATTAACTGCTTATATTGCATTTAGAGTACAAGGTAAAAAAGGAAAGAAATATATGGAAGATTCCAAAAAATCCCGCAATAAGCAAAATTAATAAAATATTGGACTAGCAAAAATATATTTAATGAATAATTATAATGGAGGGTATATTTTAATTAAAAACTATATAGTCTTACCCAAAAGTATGAATATGAAACCTAATATAATAGAAAATCTATTAAAAGATTTTTATATTATAATGAATTCTAAAAGTGAACTAAAAAAAGAAGTCATAATAGATTTTTCTAGTGTTATATGGATTTCTGGTGAATTTACCCCTTTTTTAGCAACTCTTATGAGAGAACTTCAACATAATGGATTCAAGGTTAAAGTTATACCAAGTAATAATAAAAGAGTTAGTGAGTTTCTAGATAAAAATGGATTTAATTACTGTTTATTGAATCATGATATTACCGTTGATACATATGATACAACAATCCAATTTGTTGAATTAGTACCCCAGTCTATTGATGAAGTTAATAATTATATAGATAAAAAACTTTTTCAAAAAATCAAGAACGAAGTTAGATATGACATTCCAAAAAACTCTTCGTTTTATGCATCTATATTTGAACTATGTGATAACGTTAAAGTACATTCTGGTAGCGATGTAATAAGATTATGTGGTCAGTTTTATCCTGCCCAATCAACAATTTGTTTTTCAATATGTGATAATGGGATAACAATTCCAAAACTAGTTACTAATAAAAATAAATTTTTAAGTGATTGGTCCGACTCTGATTTAATTGACTGGTCTACAAAAGAAGGTAACACTACAAAAGATGAAGTTTCGGCAGGAATGGGATTATTTGATACTTTTAAATCATCTCTTGCTAGTAACGGTTCAATGAAAATTCTATCTAATTTTGGATTTTGGAAAGTTAAAAAGAACGGAAACATAACAAAACGAAATCTAAAATATCCATTTCATGGTACTTGTGTTACATTTTCAATGAATACAGAAGAAAACGACGATATTATTATGGAAAATGAAGCTGTAGAATTTTAAGAAAAGGAATAATTTTAATTATGGAAAAAGATATTAATGTAAAAAATATAATAAATTCTAATATTGCTGTAAGCTCAGATCAAGGAAAAGAACTATTTAATGTTTTACAAAAAAACATTTCAAATAATATAATATCAAATGTTTATTTTACTGGAATTAGCGTAGTAACTACTGCATTTTTAAACAAAGCAGTAGGAGATTTATATCAATTAACTGATTCCAATACTTTAAATAAATTTATTAAAATTAAAACTAAAGGCTTAACAAAACCACAATTTGAAAAAATAACTCTTGTAATGAAAAATTCTAAAAGACGTTTAACAAAAGAGGAAACGGATAAGAAAATATTCTAATTATGACAAAAATTAAAAGAATTGAAGCTTATGATTTTAATAATGAAAAAATTATAATTGATACCAATATATTATTATTAATTTTTAGAGTATCAACTAACGATGATGGTAGAACACCTTATGAAGATAAACTTAGTAATATATTTTTTGAAATATATGAAAATAATCATAATGCATGGCTAATAAATCAATCTATACTATCTGAATTTATAAACAAATCCTTAAGAAATTTTTGGGAATCATATAAAGAGGATACAAACAATCCTAAACTCCCCTATAAAAGTTTTTTTGAAAAAAATGAAATAATAACTGGTTATAGAGATACTGATGACTTTAAAAATAAATATAAATTAGTATTAGTTTCAGTTGAAGAAATACTTTCCTTAACAACCTTAATTTCTTCTTCTGTAAATGCAACTAAAAAAGCTGCATTAAAAAAATACAGAGGCTTAGATTTGACTGATGAAGAAATAATTCAAGACGCATTAGAAAATAATGCAATGATTTGGACAAAAGACAAAGATTATTTGAACGCTAAAGAATCAAACAAACTAACAATTTTAAAATAAAAAGTCGTTATTATAATGACTTTTTATTTTAAAATTGTTATCGAACGTATGTTTGCAATATATTTTTTATATTTAAAGGAGAAATTTATGGCAACAATTAAACCGTATACATTGAAATCCGGCGAAAAAAGATATTCAGTTAGTGGATATATCGGATTAAATCCTAAAACTAATAAACAGTTCAACTTTTTTCGAAGAGGTTTTAAATCAAAAAAAGCTGCTAATATAGCAGCTAAAAAAATAGAATTTGAAATTTTAAATGGAACCTTCAAAAAAGATAAAAATAAAAAGAATACTTTCCAAGAAATGTATGAAATGTGGTTTAAAAATGATTATTCCCAAGGAAATAGAAAGAGAAGCACTTTAGCCACTACAAAACGTAATTTTAGGCTTCACATATTACCTATTTTTCAAGATTATTTAATTGATAAAATAACGCCAAGTGATGTATATGATGCAGTAAAGCAATGGAACAAAGAAAAACTTCAGAAAACAAATCAATTAAAAAACTATTTATCTAACGTATTACAATTTGCTGTAACAAATGGTTATGTAGAAAGAAATGCTGCACAAGGCATCCGCGTTCCTAAACATGAACATAAGATAAATAGAGATACAATTGGTAACTATTATGATATTGATGAATTAAATGAATTTCTTAACTGTCTGAAAGAAGATAATAAAGGTAATTATCAACCATATGTCTTCTTCACCCTACTTGCATATACAGGATTACGAAAAGGTGAAGCATTTGCTTTAAAATGGAACGATATTGATTTTAACAATAATAAAATTGACATCAACAAAACATTATCAAAAGTTGAAAATGAATTAGTTATCCAAACACCTAAGACTAAAGGAAGTAAGCGAAATTTAAAAGTGGCCACACCCATAATTAACATTTTGAAAAAATGGCAAATTGAACAAAAGAAATTTTTATTAAAGTTTGGAATAAATCAAAATCCTCAAAATTTAATATTTACAAATAAAAAAGGAACTTTGTGGCAACCAACAAAAGCAAAAATTTGGTTAGATCGAACACAGAACAAGCATAATTTAAAACATGTAACTGCTCATGGATTTAGACATACTTTTGCTACTTTATCATTTGCTAACGGAGTTGATGTAAAAACTGTAAGTAAATATTTAGGTCATACAAATATTGAAACAACTATGGATGTTTATACTGCAGTTACTAAAGAACAGGAAAATGATGCAAGCGAAAAGATGGCAAAATTAATCAGATTATAGTTATCTACATCAAAATCTACATCACTAAAATATTTAATGTTTAGAACAGTATATAAATGTTGATATAACAACACATTCAAAAATAATGGTTTGAACCCAGTATACTCAATTATAATAAATAATTTAACATAAAAAGAGCCTGTAACTCTCATAGTTACAGGCTCTTTGTTTATAATTAAATAATAACTTATATAATCATATTAAAACGTATTCAATTGATTGGTATTAAGACATTTCATCTTAGAGTCTTCTTTATTTATTCAAAAATTTCCAAATTACTCCGCCAATAAATGCTGCAATCAATACCGGTATGAACAACATAAATACCAATTCTTTTGGCATATAGATTCCTAATAGGGCTAAGCATCCAAATAAGATAAAGCTGAAAATCAAAACAACTGTATCGATAAAACAAATGATTTGACCACAGTCGGCCCAAGCATTTTTATAAATTTTTCTTTTCATCAGTTTATCAATTAGCCATAAAGCTGCAGTAACAATCCACATAACAATATTAATTACAACCAATGTTTCTAATAAGTCAAGTATTTCAAGCATTTTAAACTCCTCCACTAATTATTGATTACAATTTAATTATATACTTTTATTTACAAAGATAAATTATTATCAGTTATCAACTTTATAAAATCAATAAGTTCATTTAATATATTGAAAAATTTGATGGTGTTATACTTATCTTGTTTAATTAACAGATAACTAACAAAGGAGATTAATAAAATGGAATTTAATAATGTTACAGTAGTTGGTGGTGGAACACTTGGATCACAAATTGCTTATATGTCAGCTTTTCATGGTAAAAATGTTACTATTTGGGGTCGAAATGATGGCTCATTAGACCGTGCTAAAGAACGAGTTAGTCGTTGGGCACAAGCAGTTAAAGAGGATCTTGGTGCAACTGATGAACAATTAGCCAGTGCGCAAAAACACCTTACTTATACTACTGATTTAGCTAAAGCATTAAAAGGCGCTGACTTAGTAATTGAAGCTCTCCCAGAAAACATTGAAACCAAGAAAGATTTCTATGAAAAATTTGCTAAATTAGCTGACCCAAAAACTATTGTTGCTACAAACACATCAACACTTTTGCCTTCTCAGTTTGCTGATGACACAGGCCGTCCAGATAAATTTTTAGCTTATCATTTTGCTAATGAAATTTGGAAGAACAATACAGCTGAAATCATGTCACAAAGTAAAACTGATAAAGATCTCCCTAAAATGTTTGAAAATTATTCTAGAGAAATCGGAATGGTTCCATTACTTGTTAATAAGGAACAGCCAGGTTACATTTTAAATTCACTGCTAGTTCCCTTCGTAACAGCTGGAATTCAACTTTGGGTTAAGGGAATTTCAGATCCAAAAACAATTGATAAAACTTGGATGATTGCAACTGGCTCACCAATGGGTCCTTTTGGATTTATTGATATGATTGGTTTGCGAACTGTTTATGAAATTAACAAAATGTCTAATGATCCAACTTCACAAAAAGCAGCTGAACTGCTTAAAAAAATGATTGATAACGGTGATATTGGTGTTGAATCTGGTAAAGGATTTTACACTTATCCTGATCCTGATTTTAAAAAAGCTGACTTTTTGAAATAAATTTACTAAAAGGTTTCTCATTTTGTTGATGAGAAACCTTTTTTATTATTGATTTCTTTTTTCTAATTCTTGATTAATTAATAATACGTTTTGTCTTGCTTCTAACATTGAACTAATCCAAATAGAAATATAAATGACAACAAAAATCATGGTAAATAGAACCAAATTTCCAAACCCAATTTTAAACCAACCACACAAAACAGCTAATGGTAAAAATAATGTATAAGTCACACAAAAATGAATAATCGTTTTTTTAGTAATGCTCCAATTCTCCTTTTTAAAAATTAATCCTGAAAATGAAAATATCATTCCAATCGTCATCCATAATAATCCCGACACAATCGTTGCAGTTAAATTTGAAGTAAAATGTTGCATAAAAATTGGAGTGGATGGTATGAACTCAGTAGAATGATAAATCCAAGAAAAGAAAACTGCATCCCAAAAACCAAAAAAAGTTCCAAATCCAGCTCCATATAAAATACATTTAAAGATTCTCATTTTAAATCAACTCCCGTTTTATTTTTTGTACAAATCTCCTAGATGCAAATAAAGTTTCATTATTTTTTAATATCATCTCATATGAACCAAGTTTACTTAACGAAAATCGTTTTACATAATCTAAATTAACTATTTCTGAACTAGAAATCTGCATAAATTCTTTTGATGACAATAAATCATTTAATTGATAAATCCGTTGTTTAATCCGATAATTTTGTCTGTCAGTTTTACAATAAACAATATTTTGATATGTATAAAATCGAACTATTTCTTGCAGTGGAATTGCAAATTTTTGCTTGTCGACATAGCCATACATTAATTTTTGCTTGGTTATTCTTTCAATTTCAGTAGCTAGTTCTTTCAATGACTCAGTTTTTTCTTTGGCATTAATTGTTACAAATGGATTAATAAATGAGTCTTTAATATTGAAGTATATTTTCATTACTTTTGCCCCCTTGTGTTTAAATCCTAGCAAAAAGAAGTTGTAAAACAATCCTTTTTATAGTAATCGGTTCAAAATAACTAATAATTGGAAAAGCATCCTGAAATTAATCATTTTTCAGGATGCTTTTTATCGAATCATATTCATAAATTGTTCTTCAGTAATAATTTTGATGTTTTTACCTTTAGTTGCATTTAATTCTTCTGCCCGACGCTGTTTGGTAGACTTCCCATCAACTACAATAGCAGGATTTTCGATACCTACTACCACATAATCGGTTTTTAATACTACTGATTTTTTAACTATTCCTCCTTCTCCTTCCACAATTTTTTGAGCTTGTTCTCTAGGAAGTTGTTTCAAGTCACCTGTAAAAACAAATATCTGATTCTTTAATTTAGCTTTGTTTTCTGGAACTACTAATTTATCAATCAATTGATTTCCAAACAATGCTCGTTGTTTATTAATCTCATTTTTACTCAATGACTTATCAAATTGATCATAAAAATAATCTTTTGCTTTCCATTGTCGAAATTTTGGTCGTGATGGCTTTTGTAAATAACCAGCATCACGTAACTTTTGATAGACAACTGCCGTAGTTTTAACATCATTCAAAGAATTATGAGAACGATTGTCAACCCCAAAGTAATTTTTTAAAGTTTCTAATTTTGTGTTTGGTAATTTTAATTGACTTTGAGCAGCCTGAGCAATGTCAAGAGTATCAACATATTCACATTGAGAAAGACTTAATCCATTATATTTTAAAAAAGATAAATCAAACATTACATTATGCCCAATCAGCGATTGATTACCAATAAAATCATTTAATTTAGGAATTATTTCCGTAATTCCAGGTGCACTATCTACATCTGAATTTGAAATTCCAGTTAAATTTTCAATAAATGGACTTATTTGCTTATGAACAGGTTTTATTAAAGTATCCAAATAATCCAGTTCTTGATCCTGTTTAAATTTAACAGCTGATACTTGGATAATTTCATCACGTTCTTTTTTTAGACCAGTAGTTTCAATATCTAAGACCACATAGTCATATAATGGCTGCCTAATTTTTTTCATCATCTGTTCTCCAATTAAAAAGAGTTAGTACTTTAATAAAAGCATAACTCTTTTTTTGATTAGTTTCGATTAATTTTTCTAGATCGTTAATTTTACAGTTCACTAACTTCATGTTTTGATAACACCCATTGATTAGCATCATGCCATCCATCAGCTAATTTAATAGATTTTTCTTTTAACTCCATCAACTTAAATCCACATTTCTTGGCAACTTGGTTACTAGGAAAATTATCCACAGCAGCATCAATAATAATATTCTTTAAAGCTAATTCTGTAAAACCAAATTTACACATTCCTAAAACAGTACGATGCATAATCCCTTTCCCAATAAATTGATTACCAAGCCAATAGCCGATTTCACCATTTTTATGCTTAGTATCAAAACGATTAAAACTAATCATTCCAGCAACTTTTCCCCGATAAATAATCACAGTGGATAATGATTTACCCAGTTCGTATTCTTTCATAGATTGATTTAAAAATTTTATTTCATCATTAACGGTAGCCATTAGTTGGGCCCAAGGTAGCCATTTACCTATATTCATATTTGATTGCTGAATTAACTTATATAAATCAACTGCATCTTGGTATGAATCAGGTAGCTTAAGTGTAATCTCATTATCTATTTTTAATGGTAAAGACACAAAAATCACCCATTCAACTTTCTGATAGTTAAAGAGATGATACCTGATTAATTATTAATTTACAATGACTCTGTCAATTGTGGATGATGTTAAACATAGTGCAAAATATAAATAACTGATGGAAAAGTAACTGAAGACCCATACAAAGAAAAAAATAAACATTTCTTGAGCTACATCATTCATTTTCCAGCTTTTGAAATTGATCCATTTAAGTCATCATATTCGTAACGACTAATTTTCCCAGTTTGCAATGCTTTACGTAATTTATCAATTTCCATTGCATGATCTGGATTACTCAAATAATTATTCTCGCCGCGATTTGTACCAATATAAGTTGCATCTAAAAGTGACTTAGGTTTGATTATTTGAACGAAATCAAATACTCTTCCTGTTTTAATTTGATTAATTTTATACACATGATTTTCAAACTCGAATTGAATTTCCCCATTGGGAGTTCCATTAATAAATTTCAATTTTTTTACCTGAAGCAGCGGAAAAGTTTTGGTAGTATCTTTTTGTGCTAAAATCAATGTTTGTTTCGTAGCTAATAACACAACTTCTGTTTGTTTAATTTTACCTAATAAAAATGAAATTATTTTTTGCGTTCCAAACTTTTGTTGTAAGATTTGATAAAAATCAATATTTATTTGATTTTTGAGAGTCGCTATTTTTTTGTTCATTGTCTTGACCTTATTAATCAATATTCAATATGTTGATCTTCAACAATCGATTGATAATTCATCTTTTCAAGCCATTTTGGCAACGTTAATTTCTCCATGATATTCATATCTACATCTGGAGTTAAGATTGATCCACCTGGAATCGCATCAACTGGAATTGAAAAGTATGGCCCAACCGTGATAGCATTGCCAATCTCACCAGGTTTCATCATTACATGAGCAAATCCAATCCAGGAACTAGCAAATGAAGTATTAGCATCCTGACCGCATTGAGCAATTGATAAAGCAATTGCTCTACGTCGTTGATCTAAAAATTCATTTAAATCATCCTCATTTGGAGTATCCCAAATCCCTGCATCTTCAATAAACATTGATGAATTATGAACTGGATCTTTGGCAATTGAAATGGCAATGGCAGACCATACCCCATAACTTTCTCCTGGTTTTAATGGCCGATCTTTTTTGGGACGATACGAAGTAACCCCTTTATTTGCACAAACAATAAAACTACCAGGTGCTGGATAATGACGGCGATTATCTGCCGTACCAAAATATTCAACTAAGGTATCTTGAAGCGGCTTCCCATCATAAATAGGTAATTTAGAACCATCCCATTGTTCTTCTTCAAATAATGGCTTGGCATTATCAACTGCTGGGTTCCTTAATAAATCATAACCTAAAATATGCCCCTGCACTCCTGTAAAACTTGAAGCAGTTGTCATATTAATCTGACCCATATAAGCATTTTTACATTCAGCACGATCATATGAAACAATGCCATCTAACACATCATCATCAGTTTTGACTCTTGTGCCAGCATCAACCTTTAACCCAGTTACATAACCTGTCCCAAGATTTCCTGGTTCCATATAGCCACGTGAGTATTGTTTATAAGGACTAATTGCAATACGATCAATTCCTTCTTGGTTTAAAATATTATCAATTTTTGCCATTAAAATTTCTCCTAATCATTCTTAAGATTATTAATTCAACTTTAATGGTAGCACAAGCAAAAGTTTGTTACACATTTCACATCTTGGCTTTTGTGCAATTATCTAATTATTTTACAAAATAAAAACTGTTAGCCGAATTAACCAGCAATAACAGTTTTACTAAATCTATTTAAGTATAATGAACAACCCTATTACAGCAATTAAAACAATCATAACAGCAAAAATTCTCTCAAATTTACCAAAAACTGGTTTAGTAGGAGCATATTGTTTTCTAGCATAGATAAACAACGGAATTCCAATTGCATATATTACAAAAGCAATCGTTAAATATTTAATCCCAGCTGTGTAACCCATAAACAAGGTTCCAATAATTGCCAAGAATGCAGTAATAAAGGCACCTGTACGTGAAGTAGATACGACATTTTCCTCTGGATTAAAAGTTTCTTTTTTAGCACTGATTTTAGCTAAAAATAGCATTGAAATCAAATATGGTGGAACAGTCATGGTAGCCACAATTGTCAGTGTCGTATTAAATGCTCTTCCAGCAAAATGAGTAAAGAAAATAATAATTTGAATCACTAACACTGTCATTAATAATGAAGCAACCGGAACATTGTGTTTCCCCATCTTGGTGAAAAATTTAGGGAAAGTTCCGTCTTCTGCGGCTGCTCGTGGCATTTCTGACAATACTAGAATCCAGCTTAGCCAACTCGCTAAAACTGCAACGATTACTCCAAAGGTAATAATCAAACGTCCAACAGGACCCATTACATATTGCATTAAGCCAGCCGTTGATGGACTAGACAAATTAGCAAGCTGTCCATAACTTTTTAGCCCTAATGGAAGAATTGATACTAAAGCATATAACACCAAACAAATTAAAAAACCGTCTCTAGTAGCATGACGCACATCTTTTTGACTTTTAGCATTTCCTGAAAGAACAACTGCACTTTCCACTCCTGAAAATACCCAAAGAGTAGTTAACATGGCGCCTTTAACTTGAGAAAAAAGACTGCCTAATGCTTTATCATCGACATGAGGCAAATTTTTAGCTGCCATAGGATTGGTAATAAATGTCTGCCAATTAAATGCTACAATCATTACAATAATGAAAAATGCAACAATTAACAACATACAAACTGTGCCTAGCATATCAACATTACTTGTGGTTCTAATCCCTTTTACAATTAACGAAGCCATAATCCAAAGTACTAAAGAACCACCGATCACAGCTGCCCAATTGTTACCGCCTGCAAAAGTTCCCGGCCAAAAAGCATTTAAAGTCGACATTAATAATACGGAATAAGCAGCAATTGCAAATGACTGACAAATCCAATAACCCCAACTAACGAAAAAAGCGGTAAAATTACCAAATCCGGCATGAGCATAATGATAAAGCCCCGTCGTATATTGTGGTCTTACTTGTGACAAAATCAAAAATGATTTAACAATCAATCCAATAATTAACCCAGAAATTCCCCAAGCAATTATTTGGGCAATTAAACCAGCATGTAGTGCCATATTTTGGGGTAAATCATAAATTCCCCCACCAACCATCGCTGAAAGTACAAAGGCAGTTAATCCAAGTGTACCAATTTTTTCATCTTTTTTATTATTCAAACTCACACCTCTTTCGTGATATCTTCATTATAAAGACATCGAATGTGTTTAGCAATCAAACTCATAATTAGTAAATTTTGTACTAAAAATGATAATGTCCTTTAATATGAAATACACGATGATGTTTATGAGATTGATAACCAGTGTTAAATTTCTTATAAGTTTTTGAATGATAATTTTCATAATTAATTGGTGTAGGAACTTGCATACTTGGATCAACGTTTGAACGTCCAGTAGCATAATCGAAGCTTAATCCAGGTTGCACATTATATAAGTACCGATTAAAATGTACGCTGCCATCAGTACTAGCGGCCTGAACCCATAAACCTTGAGCCATTAAGTCATTACCATCATATATCGGTGTCACTTGATAAATCACTTTTTTATTTTTTTCTAAAGCGTTTCTAACCATTTGTTCGTTAATTGTCATTACTTTTTGATTTGAAAAAGCTGATTGTGTAAATAAATTTTTCGGATTATCAATCGATCCCTTCTGACCTGGATCGAATTGTCCATTACTGTTCAAATTAAAACTGCATGAATATGCAATTAAATGTCCCCGGTTGACTGGAAAAACTTTTTTCCCATTAACCTTTTTGGGTTGATTATACCATCCAGTTGGTTTGAAAACTTGCGGTGCTCGACCTTCAGAATGTCCCAAATTATTTTTTGTTAAATAAGCAGTCGCTGTTCCCGCTCGATTTAAATGGTCAAGATTAGAAAAATTAATTTTACTAGTATCATAATTAATTTTTGGGATTGTTTCTGGATTATCCTTATTTAAAACTTCATAAGCCTGTGAACCAGGTTGGTATTGTTTCTTTTGTAATGCTTGATATGTAGAAGTTTGTTCTAAATTTTGGGATTCATCGGCCTTAACGACATTTAAAGGAACACTTAGCAGTGCTGAACTTACTAATGTAATAGCACCTAACTTAACCGAATTTTTCATTTTTTATCCTTTCTATTGATGGCGAACGTCTGTTTTGTATCTTAAATTAATTTCAAACTTCTGTCAAAATTATTTGATTGCAAATAAAAAATTCCATCACAAATAATTGTGATAGAATTCTGTGTTTATCTAGTCTTGATACACAAATTTTCCATTTGTAAAGGTAGCCAAATTATTGGCACTGACTTGATATCCAATAAAAGGAGAATTAAGTCCCTTTGACTTCATATTAGATGCGGCAATCCTATGCTGATGCTGCAAATCCCAAACAGCAAAATTAGCTAGATTCCCGATTTTAATTTCATTATCATTTGTTAATTTAAATTTTTTAACTGGTGCGCTGCTCATCCACTTTAATAAGTGTTGGAGCGTAACTTTCTTAGTTACAACTAAAGAAGTATATAACAAAGGAAATGCTGTTTCGATTCCAGTAATTCCAAAAGCTGAATCAACAAATGAATTCCCCTTATCAGTCACTGTATGTGGGGCATGATCGGTAGCAATCATATCAATCGTTCCATCTAACAATCCCACTAATAATGCCTCGCAATCTTCTTTGTTTCGTAATGGTGGATTCATTTTATACATTGGGTTATCCATTTTGATCATAGAATCATTCAGTAATAAGTGATGTGGGGAAACCTCTGCCGTTACGTTGACCCCATCAGCTTTAGCACGTCGAATCAATTCAACACTACGCGCTTTAGAAACATGACAAACATGATAATGCACACCAGTAACTCTAGCTAATTCTAAATCACGAGCTAGCTGACTTGTCTCAGCCACTTCATTAGCTCCTTTAAGCCCTAATGTCTTTGAAACTATCCCTTCATTCATCACTCCACCATTCATCAAAGCGTGATCTTCTACATGGGCAGCTAATGGCAATCCAGTTTTAGAAATTTCAGTCATTGCATCAAACATCGTTTTACCAGTTTGAATTCCAATTCCATCATTACTAAAAGCAACTGCTCCTGCACGTTTCATCGCAGCAAAATCAACTAATTGATTACCGCGTTCATCATAGGTTACAGGAGAATATTGCTTGACATTAATAACACCCTGTTTTTCGTTATAAGTAATCATTTCTTTTAATTTATCAGGAGTATTAGGTACTGGAGTTACATTGGGCATGGCACAAACGGTAGTATATCCCCCATGAGCAGCAGCTTCACTTCCAGTTTTCACTGTTTCTTTGGCAGTTTGTCCTGGATCACGAAAATGAACATGAACGTCTACTAAACCGGGAAGGATTGTTTTCCCTTCAGCATTAATTATTTTTTCAACAGACTCAGTTGTAATTTTTTTTTGTAATTTTTTGATTATTCCATCTACTAACAACACATCTTCTTGCTGTAATTGTTCGTCGTGATAAACTTGAGCATTTTTAATTAAAATTTTCATAATTAATTAAATCCTTTAATTTCAGCTGGACTAACAATTCCTTTATTGACTAAAATATCGGTTAAAATTGCCATTCGCATGTACATTCCATTCTCCATTTGTTTAAAAATTCTTGATTTATCACTTTCTACTAATTCAGAATCAATTTCAATTCCTCGATTAACTGGCGCTGGGTGCATAATAATAGCATTATCTTTCATCATGCCATAACGTTCTTTGGTTAATCCGTATTGTTGATGATAATTCGTCGCATCAAATTTATCTGCTGCTTTTCCAAGTCGTTCTTTTTGAACACGTAACAGCATCACAACATCTGAATTTTGGGTTGCCTCGTCAATGCTTAAATGAGAACCATAGTTTGCAAACTTTTCATCATACCACTGATCTGGACCAGCAAATGAAACATTTGCACCTAACTTAGTAAGTAATTCCATATTAGATCTAGCAACTCGAGAATGATTTAAATCGCCAATAATACTAATATTTAATCCTTTAAATGTCCCAAACTCTTGATAAATTGTCATCATATCAAGTAAAGATTGAGACGGATGCTGGCCACTGCCGTCCCCCGCATTAACAATGCTAATATCTAAGTTAGCTTGTAGAAGTTTTTTATAAAATTCATTATCAGAATGACGGATAACGGCAAAATCGACTCCGATAGCTTGGATGGTTTTAACAGTATCTAATAATGTTTCACCTTTCGTAACTGAACTTGCTTCGGCATCAAATTGTAAAACTTGAATTCCTAATCGTCTTTCAGCCATTTCAAAACTAGTATGGGTTCTAGTACTATTTTCAAAGAAAAGGTTCATTGCATAAGTCGGACGATTAAGCCGTATCGTTTTCCCCTCACTAAATAACTGTGCTAATTTAATTTTATGCAATACCTGTTGTTGAGTCAGATCTGCAACTGTTACTAGGTCATGCTTGGTTGTTAATGCCATTTTATATCCCCCAAGATTTTCATCCGTTGTAAATAAAACTGCATAAATAAAAGACATACTACAATTAACGTAGTATGTCTTTTTTAAAACATTACCAGTTAACTTCTCGATCTCTCTGAATCGAATTAAAGTATTCTCCATTTATTGCTATCTACTTTATCCAAATTCATTAAAGATGTCAATAGACATAATATTATTGACATCCCATCAGGAATTCAGTAATATTTACAATAATTAATCTTAACTTGGTTCAGAGAAGCCAAAAGACCCTATTACTAATTAATATAAACATATCGCTGTCGCAATTTTGACTACCTAGTATTTCTCTGAAAACCATGGTCTTAATTGTGACTTTTTGTATATAAAGGAGTTTTTACAATGACTAACATCTCAATTTCCGCAACTATTGGTAATGAAACCTTTCAATATCCTTTCATCAATGCTGCAGGTGTTTCTGATGAAACAGCTGCTGAAATGAATCAAATTTTAAATTCTGAAGCCGGTGGAGCAACTACTAAAAGTGCCACTTTAAAATCTCGTAAAGGAAATCCAAAGCCTCGCTATGCGGATACTGAATTTGGCAGTATTAATTCCATGGGTCTTCCAAATCAAGGATTAGACTATTATTTAGATTTCATTGAACGAAATCAAATTAATAAACCAATTGATCTATCAATTTCTGGTACCTCTATGAAAGATAATTTAACTGCACTCAAAAAGGTACAAAAAAGCAGTTTCACTGGTTTATGTGAATTAAATCTTTCTTGTCCTAATGTAATTGGTAAACCTCAAGTCGGTTATGATTTAAATGCAATTGAAGAAACTTTAACATCTGTGTTTGAATTTTTTACTAAACCATTAGGATTAAAACTTCCACCTTATTTTGATCTTCAACAGTATGATGCCGTTGCTAAAATCTTAAATAAGTATCCATTAACTTATATTAATACCATTAATAGTGTTGGAAATGGATTAGTCGTTGATGCTAAAACCGAGTCAGTCGTAATCAAGCCTAAAGGAGGCTTTGGTGGAATCGGTGGAACATACGTAAAACCGGTAGCACTTGCTAATGTTCGTGCATTTCGCCAGCGTCTCAATCATGAAATTAAGATTATTGGTACTGGTGGCGTTAAAACTGGCTTGGATGCTTTCGAACTAATTTTATGTGGTGCAGATATTGTAGAAGTTGGAACTGCCCTTGCTCAAGAAGGACCACAAATTTTTGCCAGGTTAAATCAGGAACTTGCAACTATCATGCAGGAAAAAGGTTACCATCAACTATCTGATTTCCGTGGCAAATTAAAAGAATATCAGAATTAGCTAAAACTGTTGTAAATCTCAATGTACGTGACAGTCAATTATTAAAAAAGAAATTCAATTATAAGGAATTACATATGAATACATTAAAAGAATTACTATCTATGCAAGGACATTCATTTTTAAAAGAAGCTGATTTTACACCTGCACAAATCGAAGCTTTAATTGATTTTTCAATTAATCTTAAAAATGAAAAACAGCAGACTGGTAAAGTAACTAAATATCTTCATGATAAAGATTTAGTTCTTTTGTTTCAAAAAACTTCTACGAGAACCCGACTTTCCTTTGAGCTTGGCGGAGATGATTTAGGTGCTAATACAGCATATATTGACCCTACTTCGAGCCAGTTTGGTAAAAAGGAATCAGTCGCGGATTCTGCTAAAGTGTTCGGGGAACTTGCAGATGGAATTGAATATCGAGGATTCGCTCAAAAAGATATGGAAATCATGGCAGCTAATACTGGTGTTCCAGTTTGGAACGGTTTGTCAAACGAATGGCATCCTACTCAAATGATTGCTGATTTTATGACTATCAAAGAAAATTTTGGTTACTTAAAAGGACTGACCTTAACTTTTGTGGGAGATGGACGTAACAACATGGCTAACTCCCTCTTAGTAACAGGCTCAATGCTAGGAGTTAATGTTCATATCGTAGCTCCTGACTCCCTACAACCAGTTCCGGAAATTCAGAAATTGGCAGCTAACTTTGCTAAAAAATCTGGAGCTCATCCACTAATCACTGCTGATATTGAAAATGGTGTAAAAAATAGCAATATTATTTACACCGATGTCTGGGTTTCAATGGGAGAATCTAACTGGCAGGAACGAATCAAACTATTGTTACCTTATCAGGTTAATATGAAAATGATGCGAGCAACTGGGACTCCTGATAACCAACTAATTTTTATGCATTGTCTCCCTGCTTTTCATGATGGTAACACCAGTACTGCAAAAGAAGCAGTCAAAAAATACAATCTAAAAAGTCCAGAAATGGAAGTTACTGACGAAGTATTTCAAAGCAAGTTTGGACAGCAATTCAGTGAAGCTGGCAATCGAAAATATTCCATTATGGCCATCATGGCAGCTACTCTGGGTGATTTAAACATGTATGCTGAACATTAAAAAAATAAAAAAACTTTCACGAATTTTAATCGTGAAAGTTTTTTTGGGTTAAATTATTTGTTAGCCTTTCGACGTTTAATACCGAAAAGAGTCATTAATCCTAGTATAATTGCTCCTAAAATTGATGCAAGCAAAGTAGTTTGTTCACCAGTTTGTGGTAAAACACTATTACCTTTACTATTCGATCCTGCATGATTCTGACTAGCTGCATTAGTTTGGTTATCAGTCATAGCAGCCTTAACTGAATTTGCATCAGCAACATCAGAAGTAACTTTACTACTACTAGAGTTATTATTTGAAGAACCAGTTTGTCCATTACCTGATTTTGATGAACCAGCAGTTAAAGCACTAGTAGCTGCTTGAGTTTGATTAACCGCTTGAGTAGTCGTTTGCTTGTTAGCATCATTTTGATTACTAGTTTTAACTTGACTATTCAAAGTTTGATTTACATCATTATTTGTACTCTGGTCATTACTAATTGGGGTAATAATTTCAGAATTATTTTTACCATCTTGAGTAATTTTAAATTTAGTATCTAAATTGGTTTCTGGTGTACCTGGTTGGTAACCAATAGAAGTATCGTTAGTCACTGCAAAGTTTTTACTAAATAGCTTAGTATAATTGGATGGTGCTAAGTAATTAGAATCGTCTACAGTTGCGGTAGGCTGACTAGCAGCTACTTTATTTTGGCTTGGTGTTGTATTACTAGCATTATTAGTGTTAGCAGCACCGTTATCAGAAGTTGTATTATTAGCAGCTACACTGTAGTTATTAGTAGAATCAGTTGCATTAACTACTCCATTTACCCGACCAAAAAGTACTTGACCTGGGAAGTATCCCGATGAATCATTATTAATTACTCCTCGGTTCTGAGCATCCAACATTAAACCATTTCCAAGGTAAATTCCATCATGATAGATACTACCATCATTAAAGAATACTAAGTCACCAGCTTGAGCTTCATCTGAAGATATATGTTGAACAGCTGCATATTGGTCAGAAGCAACTCGTGGTAAATTAATTCCATTTTGGCCAAAAACATATTGAACGAATCCAGAACAATCAAATCCAGCAGGTGTAGTTCCACCCCAAACATAAGGAGTTCCAACATATTGCTTACCAGTATTAATAATTGAACTAGCATTATTAGTAGTTGTTGATGGAGCATTATTTACAGCTAATGAAGTGGTAGCTGCCGCCTGTCTATTTACTGGAGCTGCTGTAGCAGTTGTTTGTGGAGCGGCACTCTGTGTAGGCGCTTGTGTAGTTGCAGGTGCTACATTAACAGAAGCATTATTAGTTACTGCTAAATTAGTAGTAACGTTTCTAACTTGGTTTTGTGGTACAGAAGTCGAAGCTGCTTGAACGTTAGATTCGGTAGTCTGACTATCATCATTATTTACTGTAGGAGTTGACTGAGCAGTAACATTATCTGCAGTTGTATTTTGTGGGGTTGGTGTACTTTGATTATCAGTTACTTGGTTATCAGCTGGTTGATTAGCTGCAGGTGTATTATCAGCTGCTTTTGCTACATTATCATCAGTAGTAGCAGCATTATCAGCTACATTTTGACCAGCTGGAGTAGTATTTTGATGCTGATTGTCTGTTACAGCTGCATTATTCAATTGATCAGCAATATTTTGATTATTATTTTCACTTTGATTGTTAGTTACATCATTAGTATTTGAAGTTGTTTGTTGATTTGACTGTTGATCAGTTTGCTTACTTGTATCATTATTATTAGTTTGTACAGATTGATTAGTTGGAGTTGTATTAGGTGTCACATCTGCAGAAGCACTGTTAGAAGCAAGTAATACTCCACCTGAAACCATTAAAGTTGCAATTCCAGCAAACATCCATTGTTTACCAGCCTTATACATTTTATAGTGTAATTTTTCGTTCTTCATTAAGTAAAACTCCTTTATGGGTTATCTTATAATTATAATTTATATTTACTTTTCCACTTACGATGATCATAATATCATCACAAAACCAATATATGGAGTTAAAAACCCTTTTTTAACAAGATTGTCATATAAATGAAATATATTACAAATACATTAAGAAAGGCAAATACAATCGTTTGACTTTAATTGACCAATGGTAGTACACTAAGTTCCCATGGGTATTAAATATTTAGAAAGGAGAATGTTATGGCAAAAAAATCAATGATTGAAAAAAGTAGACGCTCTGCTAAATTCGCAACACAACAATATACACGTTGTGAACGTTGTGGTCGTCCCCGTGCTGTCTACCAAAAATTTCATCTTTGTCGTATCTGTTTAAGACAACTTGCGCATAAAGGTCAAATTCCTGGCATGAAAAAAGCTAGCTGGTAATCAAAGCTGGAAGGAGTTCTAATATGAAAAAAGAAGATTTAGCAACTGCTTACCGTAATCTAAAAAGTCCAAACAAACGAACTAAGAGCCGTGCGTTACGAACTATAAAAAAGGCTAAAAATGAAAAATAATCGCAATTCCTAAAAAGAACTGTAATCTAACATTAGATTACAGTTCTTTTTAGGTTTAAAATATCCTTATATAATAGAAGCAAATAAAATATTTTGTAATTTTAAATAATTATTTATTAATCGGATAAATAACTTGAATATCCGATTTATTAAGGTATATTTAATTTGTTTAACAAATTATTAAATATTTTATGATATCATGTGTTGAAAGGAGATGTTAATTATGACTGATGTACTTGTTCTCGGAGCTGGTTATGCCGGACTTCGAGCATGTAAACAATTAGCTAAAAGTAAATTAAATTTAAACATTAATTTAGTTAACAAAAATTCGTATAATTATGATGCAACTGCTCTAGAAACTGTGGCAGCCGGTGCTACTGCACCAGAAAACATTATGATGGATATAGCTGACGTAACTAGCGATAAAGTTCATTTTATTCAAGACGAGGTTGAAGTTATCAATCGTGATCAAAATTCAGTAGTTTTAAAAAATAGTAAACAAGAACTGAAATACGATTACCTATTTAATGCCCTTGGTTTTGAACCAGAAACTTTTGGAACCCCAGGTGCAAATGAATATGCGTTACAAATTAGCAACATTGATAATGCGATTGCTGATTATAAAACGGTGGTTAAAAACCTGGAAACCTATCAAAAAACTGGTGATAAAGATTATCTAAGTATGATAGTTGTTGGCGGAGGTTTAACCAGTGCAGAATTACTGGGTGAGTTAGTTCATCAAATTCCTAAGTGGGCACACAAATACGGGTTTGAAAAAGCAGATTTTAAATTAACTTGTATTGGTCCTAATTTATTGTCAATGTTTGACGAAAAACAACGTACCTATGCACAACGTTACTTAGAAAAACACGGGGTAACTTTTATTCTGGGTCAAAACGTTAAATCAGTTTCTGAGACTGGTGTTGTTTATGGAGATAATAATCAGAAGCTCCCTGCTAGAACAGTTTTTTGGACTGCAGGAGTTAGTGGTAGTCATGTGATTGAAAAGTCTGGATATCCTGAACATCGTGATCGAGTTGCGGTTAATGATGACATGACGTCACCTACCAATGCCAATGAATATATCATCGGTGATGTGGCCGCTGTTAAAGATCAATCGACTGGTCGTTTTTATCCGCCAACGGGTCAAATTGCAATTCAGGAAGCTAATATTGCTGTTGCAAATCTAACAGCTAAATTAACTCACAGTAAGCCAGTTCCATTCACATATAAAAGTTTAGGAACAGTTTGTTCATTAGGACCAACTACTGGGATTGCTTATGATTTGTTAGGATTTCCAATCAAACTAACTGGCTTTCTTGTTCCTCCAATCAAAAACTTGATTTTTAAACGATCAGCTTTTGAACTTTCTGGACTCAAAGCCGCCTTACAACGCTAATAATATTATAATGAAAGAAGTATGATAATATGTTTAATTTAGGACTTAGTGTGTTGTCATTAGCACGGTTCCAATTTGCAATGACTACTATTTTTCACTTCTTCTTTGTCCCTACTTCAATTGGGATGGGTTTAATGGTAGCCATCATGGAAACGACTTATGTGATAACAAAAAAGCCAATCTACAAATCGATGACTAAATTCTGGGGCAAGATCTTTTTACTTAGTTTTGCCGTCGGTGTTGTGACTGGATTAATTCAAGAATTTCAGTTCGGAATGAACTGGTCTAACTACTCTCGATTTATGGGTGATATTTTTGGTGCTCCCCTAGCAATCGAAGCTCTTCTCGCCTTTTTCTTAGAATCAACTTTCCTAGGAGTCTGGATGTTTACCTGGGACAAAATGAAACCAGCTTGGCACGCCTTAATGATTTGGCTGGTTTTCATTGGTTCTGTAATTTCAGCCTTATGGATTTTGGCTGCCAACAGTTTCATGCAACATCCAGTTGGGTATGCTATCAACAAAAAAACTGGACATGCCGTAATGACTAGTTTTAGTGCCATTGTTACTAATAAACAGCTTTGGTATGAATTTCCTCATGTTATTTTTGGAGCTTTTGTAACTGGTTCATTTATTGTTGCCGGACTTTCAGCAATCATGCTTTTCCGAAAAAAATCACCTAAATTTTTCCGGAAATCAATGCGTCTTGGTTTAATCATCGGATTATTAAGTTGTGGTGGCAGTTTCTTATCTGGTGATTCACAGATGGTATATTTACAACATGATCAGCCAATGAAATTCGCTGCTAATGAAGGAATTTACCAAAATGTAAAAAGCCCTGCTCCATGGACAGTTGTCCAAATTTCAGATAATAAAACAAAACGTGGTTATGGTAAAATCGAAATTCCCTATCTATTAGATATTTTAAGTTACCACAAACTATCTGGTGATGTTAAGGGAATGAACGCTGCTAATGCAGAATTACACAAAAAATACGATAAGAAGTTCGGAAAGAACATGAACTATTATGTCGCTACCAACACTCTCTTCTACTCATTTAGAATTATGTCTGCTGGGTTAGGTGTATTAGGACTCTTAGCAATCTTAGGACTATGGTTCTCTAGAAAGAAAAAAGATACAATTATGAAACAAAAATGGTTAACTTTCTTGCTTTCGATTGCAACTATCGGACCTTGGATTATTAATTCTTGTGGTTGGTTAATTACAGAATTAGGTCGTCAGCCTTGGGTTGTTTATGGTCTATATCCTACGGCTGCTGCAGTTTCACCTAGTACGTCAGCTGGCGAGGTATTATTTACCAACATCATTTACTTCATTGTTTTTGCAACATTAGCAGCCTTTATGATTATGTATTCCCTAAAGATTGTTAATAAAGGACCTAAAGCAGTTGGTGATAATGAAAATTATGACCTTGAAGATCCATTTTCAAAGGAGGCCTTTAAATAATGAGTATCTTACAATTATTGTGGTACAGTGTTATCGGTTTACTATTCGCATTATTCTTAATCCTTGATGGTGCAGATTTCGGGGTTGGAATGGCCACTAGATTTTTATGTTATAACGATACTGAACGCGGATTGGTTTTAAGAACGATTGGCGCTCACTGGAATGGTAACGAAGTTTTCTTAGTTACAGCTGGCGGAGCAATGTTTGCTTCAATTCCACTATGGTATGCTAGTTTGTTCTCTGGTTTTTATATTGTTTTATTTCTAATTTTAATTGCTTTGATTTTTCGAGGAGTTTCTTTTGAGTTTTCAGAAAATGCAGAAACAAAACAAGGAAAAAATCGCTGGATGTGGGCAAATTTCTTTGGTAGTTTATTTTTACCTTTCTTATTTGGGATTTTGTTCATGGATATGATTCAACCAGTTCCAATGGATAGTCAAGGTAACATTTTTGCTGGTTTCTGGAATGTAATCAATCCCCTATCGCTATTAGGGGGAATTGCTTTAACTGCAATTTGTTTATACCAAGGATTACATTACATTTCCTTGCATACTACTGGTTTGATTGAATACAAAGCAGAACGATTAGCTGATAACCTATACTGGGCTGCTTATCCTGTTGAAGTACTCCTTGTCGTTGCTCTTTATTTTCAAACTAATTTTTTTGAACGCCATTTATACAGTACGTTAATTTTGTTAGTTTTAATTGTTGCAATGACTGTTTGGGGGCAAATCGCAAGTGCTAAAGATCATGAATGGCAAGCTTACTTTGCTAGTTCTTTAAGTCTTGTATTTGTTGTAATGTTAGTTTTCGTAGGATTATTCCCATACGTTCTAATTGCTGAAAATCCTGCTCATTCTATCTTAATCACCCAAGCTTCCTCAACTCCATACACATTAACAGCAATGACAATTGCCCTGGTAATTCTTTTACCTATCATGTTGGCTTACTTTATTTGGAGTTATATTTACTTGTCTGGAAGAATTTCTTTGCAAGAATATGAGAAAATGGAAAAACAAGACGAAAGTTATTAAAAATATGATTGGAGAATTGCATGTTTGATAAACAACTTATGTCAATTCCCGGTGTCAAAAAGTTAATTGTAAAACTTTCTTGTTTAGCAGTTATTCAAGGATTAGCAATCATCTTTGAAGCCGTGTTCTTATCATTAGCGGTTGTGCTAACTTGGAAACTCAAAAAGGTAACAGCATTATTTACTCCAATGCTGTTATTTTTTGTATTTTTTGCAATTCGCTATCTAGTTACCCGAATCGAAGCTCAGTTAACTGATCAATTTGCTTCTAAAGCAAGCGGAACTCTCAAACAAAAACTCTTAATAAAAGAATTTGAGCTCGGTCCTACTATTGTTAGCAACTTAGGTTCCGGTCATTTGATAACATTGGCACTGGAAGGCATTAACAAAATTGATAACTATTTAAATTTAATCATAATTAAAACCGTTAACATGGCAATAATTCCCTGGGTCCTTTTAATTGCAGTTTTTTTACTAGATAAACTTTCTGCTTTTATTTTATTACTTATGTTTCCCATTATTATTTTATTTATGATCATTTTAGGAAAAGCAGCAGCTGCAAAATCAAATGCCCAATATGAAGGATTTACCAATATGTCCAATAATTTTGTAGATTCAATGCGTGGGTTAAAAACATTAAAATTATTTGGTTTGAGTAAAAAATATAGTAATAATATTTATAAAGTCAGTGAAAATTATCGTAAAAGTACCATGAGTGTCTTAAAAGTTGCACTATTATCTACATTTGCTCTAGATTTTTATACTACTGTTTCAATCGCAATTGTAGCTTTATTTTTAGGAATTAATTTAATTAATGGTCATATTTTATTATTTCCTGCTTTAGCCATTTTAATTTTATGTCCTGATTATTTCTTGCCAGTTAGAGATTACGGAAATGATTATCATGCAACTCTGGACGGCAAAAATGCATTAGTTAATATTAATGAAATTCTTGCTATTCCTTCCCCTCATGCCGAAGTTACTTTAAAAGACTTTGCTGGGTGGACCGCAAATAGTTCCTTAGCCGCTAACCATCTAAATTTTGACTATGAAAAAGAACCAACTTTATCTGACATCAATTTTAAGATCCATGGGTATACAAAAGTTGGAATTGTCGGTCGATCTGGATCAGGGAAATCAACTTTATTAAATTTAATTGGCGGGTGGCTACAACCAACAAATGCTAAAACATTGCCATTTACAGTTAATAATCAAAAGGTTGATAGCTTGGCTCAAGCAGCATGGCAGCAACATATTAGTTATATCCCTCAAGATCCCTATATTTTTAGTGGAAGTATTGCTGAAAATATTGCTTTTTATAAACCATCTGCATCAACAACCGCAATCAAATCTGCTGCTGAAAAGGCTGGATTAACTGGATTTTTAGCTGAGTTAAAAGCTGGATTGGATACCAAAATTGGTGAAGGTGGTCGCGGTATTTCAGGAGGTCAAGCACAAAGAATTGCATTGGCACGTGCTTTACTAGATCAAAGTCGTAATATTTTATTACTAGATGAGCCAACTGCTCATCTAGACATTGAAACAGAATATGAGTTAAAACAAACAATGCTTCCCCTATTTAAAGATCATCTTGTCATTTTTGCTACGCATCGATTACATTGGATGAATGATATGGATTATGTCTTAGTAATGGAAGATGGTAAATTGGTTGAACAAGGTAATCCAACTAATTTGTTACAACAAAATGGTATCTATCGAGATTTAATTAACGAGATTAGAGGTGAAATCCATGAAGAAAATCTTTAAAAATGACTCTTGGATTAAGCCCTATTTAAAAAAATACAAAGGTTTATTAGCATTAGTATTTTTCTTAGGTGTTATAACTTTTATTTGTTCAATTGGACTGATGTTTACAGCTGGATATTTAATTAGTCGTTCAGCTCAAAGACCTTATAACATCTTATTAGTCTTTGTACCGGTTATCATTACTGAGGGTTTTGGAATCTTTCGACCAGTTTTTAAATATTTGGAACGAATCAATAGTCATAACTGGGTTTTAAAAGTTACATCCAACCTGCGTAAACGACTCTATGAAACACTTGAAAAACAAGCCATGTTCTTAGATCAAAAATTTAAAACTGGTGATTTATTAAGTGTTTTAGCAGATGACATTGATCACTTAGAAAATCTGTATCTAAGAACTATTTTCCCATTAATCGTAGCTTATTTAACCGGAATTATTCTAATTATTGTTTTAGGAATTGTAAGTTGGATTTATGCTTTATTCATGTTATTTACTTTTTTATTAATCCTATTGGTGATTCCTTTAATATCAGTTGCAGTTCGTGGTGCTAGTTTAGAATATCAAAAAACACTACTACACGATTCTTACAATAATTTGACCGATGCAACACTAGGAATTGGCGATTGGATGATATCGGGACGAAAAAAAGGCTTCTTACAACAAACCACTAAAAATGATGATAAATTGTCAGAGTCAACTTTTAAAACTCATCAATTTGAATGGAATCGTGATTTTGTAATCAAATTAATTTTTGGAATAATTGTAGTTGTAACTCTCATTTGGACGAATTTTGCTCTTACCTCTTCGACTCGATTAGCTGACTATGTAGCTGCATTCGTATTAGGTGTCTTTCCCTTAATCGACGCCTTTGCACCTGTTTCACAAGCGATGGAAGAATGGCCAATGTATCGAGATTCAGTTATTCGTCTTAATCAACTCTCTGATGATGAAACAACGGAACCAAATGTTCCTCAGACTAATTTAAATCCCAATGATTTTAAAAACATTGAAATGAAAAACGTTACCTTTCACTACCAAGGTGATTCACTTGATTTATTAAAAAATGTTTCTTTAAAAGTTTTAAAGGGACAAAAAACAGCTATCATTGGTCCCTCCGGAGTTGGTAAAACAACTTTGTTACAATTATTGCTAGGCGCCTTGACCCCAACAAGTGGGATGGTAACTATCAATGAAACGGTTGATGTCGCTGCCTTACAAAATAACCGTTCTAAGTGGTTTAGTGTTCTTGATCAAAAACCATTTTTGTTTAAAACTTCGGTACTAAATAATGTTCGAATTGGGAATGAGAATGCAACTGATGCTCAAGTTGAACAAGCATTAGCCGCTGTTGGTATGAAAAAATTTGTTAATTCGTTACCAAATGGTATTTATACCGATGTTTCAGAAAATGGAGTTCGTTTTTCGGGAGGGCAACGTCAGCGATTAGCGCTTGCACGAATTTTATTACAAGATAACCCTATTGTATTATTAGATGAACCAACTGTGGGATTAGATCCAATTACCGAAAATGATTTAATTAAAACACTTGATCTAGTATTAAAAAATAAAACGGTGATTTGGGTAACACACCATCTACAAGGATTAGATACTATGAATCAAATTATCTTTTTAGAAAATGGTGTCATTAAAATGGCTGGAAAACCTAGTTCATTGTATAAAAATAATCCTCGATTCAGACAGTTAACTGCCATGGATCAAGGATTACCATTCAAAAAATAATTAACTAAAAAGTTGGTGAATAACTGTTTCCAGTTCTGTTCTGTTACTAGATTCAGGTAACTCTTTTAATAATGAAAATGCTTCGTCTAAGAAGCTTTGTAAAACTTTGCGAGCATAATCAATTCCACCGCTTTTTTGAATTATATTAATAACTTTTTCTAGATCAGCTGAATTCAGCTGATCTTTTTTTAACAATGTCTCTAATTCTTCTTTGTGTCCAGTCGTCAAAGCTTGAATAACAGGCAAAGTATAAATTCCACTTTGTACATCATTTAGAGTTGGTTTACTAGTCTCAACATCTGGTTCAAAATCACGTAAATCATCTCTAATTTGAAAGGCCATCCCAATTTGTAGACCAATTTTTTCTAACAAAGCAATCCAATGTGAATCACCTCCGCTTAAAATTGCACCCTCACCCATACTAATTCTAAATAATTCGGCTGTTTTTCCTTTAATTGCTTTGAAATATTGAGTTTCAGTTCGATTTATATTATAACGTTCAACACTTTGATTTAGTTCTCCTGCTAAAAGATCCTCCATTACCTTTACATTATATTTCAGATTTTCAAAATTTGGAGCATATTTTAATAAGAGTTCAAAATACTGTGTGAATAAATAATCACCTAAGTAAACTGCATTATGAATCCCAAAATTAAAGTTTAGTGTTTCCTTTCCACGGCGCAGATCTGAATCGTCAATAACATCATCATGAACTAAAGAAGCCAAATGAATAATTTCAATGGAAGCAGCTGCTTTTTCATACTGCTTATCAATATCTGGTTTAGTTCCTAAATTAGCTGACAATAAGAGTAAGGCCGAGCGAAGCATTTTGCCATTACCATCAATCAAATTTTTGATTCCATCATTAAATTCAGGAATATTAACCTTAATCTGATTATCCATGATAATCTCAGTTTCAGTTAATTTTTCTTTTAAAGATGTAAAGTTTTCCCATAAACTCAAATCCATGTTTTACCGCCCTTGTAATACTTATTAATAACATTAGTATAGCATACCAAATTACTACATTAAGCTAACCTTTCAATATTAATGTCAGTATATATTCTAATAATTAACAATAGCATTTTTAAAATAAAATACTATAGAAATGATAAATAAATTTTTTTTACAACAAATAAGATTTTTACTCCTTGAAAATCAAAAAAACCAGTTGTAATCTAAATTGATTACAACTGGTTTTTAAATATTCTTATTCATGTAATTCTTTGTTTAACTTCTCACCAAGTTCTTCAAAACCAGGTTTTCCGAGCAAAGCAAACATATTCTTTTTATATGCTTCCACACCAGGTTGATTAAATGGATTAATTCCATTTAGATATCCAGAAATTGCTACCGCAACCTCAAAGAAGTAAATTAAGTAACCTAAACTGTATTCTGACTCGTCAGGAATCTGAACAGTCATTACTGGTACTCCACCATCGTTATGTGCTAAAACAACTCCTTCATAGGCTTTGTCGTTAACTTCGTTCATTGATTGTCCTTTTAGATAATTCAAACCATCTAAGTTTTCTTTATCCATTGGAATTTCAACGTTATAAGGTGGATTTTGAACTTTAACAACCGTTTCAAACAAGTTACGTAACCCTTCTTGAATGTATTGTCCAAGTGAATGCAAATCAGTTGTAAAGTTAGCTGATGAAGGATAAATTCCTTTTTGGTCTTTTCCTTCAGATTCACCCATTAATTGTTTCCACCATTCTGAAAACATTCGCAAGTTTGGCTCGTAGTTTTCAACTAATTCAGTAACATAGCCTTTACGATATAAAATGTTACGCAAAGCAGCATAACGATAAGCATCATTTTTAGCAAGATCAGAACTAACATAATCTTTGGAAGCATCGGCAGCACCCTGCATTAATTGATCGAGATCTGCACCAGTTGCAGCAATTGGAAGTAACCCGACTGGAGTCAAAACAGAATAACGTCCACCAACATCATCAGGAATAATAAATGATTCATACCCGTTAGCATCTGCTTCCTTACGTAAAGCACCACGTTTAGCATCAGTTGTAGCATAGATTCTTTGATTAGCATCTTTACCATATTTTTTGATTAATTTGTCTTTAAAAATTCTGAAGGCAATTGATGGCTCAGTGGTAGTGCCCGACTTAGAAATTACGTTCACTGAGAAATCACGATCGCCTAAAAATTCTTCTAATTCGTGTAAATATGAAGCACTTAAAGAATTCCCATCAAAGACTACTTGTACACCACGACGATTTTCTTTAGGTTTTGAATTATAGTAACTACCATTTAAGAAATCAATCGCCATTTTAGCGCCTAAATATGATCCACCAATTCCGATAACTACTAAAACTTCTGAATCTTTTCTAATCTTTTCAGCAGCTTTTTTTATTCTGGCAAATTCAGCTTTATTATAATCAGTTGGTAAGTTGAGCCAACCTCTAAAGTCAGCTCCAGCGCCTGTTCCATCACGAAGTTCAGTGTCAGCAGCATCAACCATTGCCTGCATTTCTGGAACTTCATTGTCATGGACAAATTTTTTCACTTTTGAATCATCAAATTTAATGTGTGCCATAGTAATATACCTTTCAAAAATAATTAATTAATCGTTTTGTTGTTCGTCGATTGCTTTTTTGGCTAAAACAAAATCACCAAAAGTTGCTGATCCATTATGAGCAATTTCAGGAGCAGTAATGTATTTTTCCAATGAACCAACATTTAGATAGTTATTGAATAATAAAGTAAATTGAGCTCTTACCTTAGCAATAAAATCAGGGGTACAAACTCCTCCACCTAAAATTACTTTATTAGGTCTAAAAGTTACAGTTAAATCAATAACTGCTTGAGCAACGTAGTACGCAATAATGTCCCAAGTTGGGTCAATAATTGGGGTATCAATTCCTTTAACTCCATTTCGAGCTTCAAAAGTAGGACCGGAGGCAACCCCTTCAAGACAATCTCCATGCCATGGACAAATTCCCTTGAAGTCTAAATCGTCACGATGACGTTTAACTTTAATATGACCAAATTCTGGGGTACCTTCTACTCCAAGAAATTCTCCATTAATTACTGCACCCATTCCAATCCCAGTTCCGATTGTAATATAAGCGACTGATTTAATGGATTCATCATTCTTTTTAGCGCTAATATACTCACCATAAGCTGATCCATTAACATCAGTAGTCCAAAACATAGGAACATTAAAGTTTTCTTTCATTTTTCCTAAGAAATCAATATTACTCCAACCTTTTTTAGGGGTTTTAATAATCCAACCATAAGTTTCCGAATCTTTATCAACATCAATTGGGCCAAATGAAGCAATTCCAAACGCATCAATGTGATCAAATTTCTTAAAATATTTAATTACTCTAGCTAGAGTTTCATCTGGAGTAGTGGTAGGAAATTGAGTTTGGTCAATTACATTAAAATTTTCATCACCAACAGCACAAACAAATTTAGTTCCACCTGCTTCAATACTTCCATATAGCATAATCATCATCCTCCTTGGATGTCTTCTTAACTTTTCTTTGATTAACTATATTATAATAGTCGCTAAACACTATTGCAATGCATTTGTAATCGTTTTCATAAAAATAATGTTTCACAAACTGAGACCCTTGTGTATCAACTATTCCAGCGAGAAACTATTTTTGTAATTTGAACCATAATCCTTTTATTGGACTTTCACGCAAATATTCTTTATCAAATGGAAAATCTGCTGGTGCTTTAAAAACTTCTTTTTCAATAAAGGAATGTTGCGTGTTATCTAAAGCAGCTTGGGCATTACTCCTCAAATCACGAATACCAACACTAGTAGTTTGAGTAGTTAGGAAAATATCGGCTTGTGAATTTGCTAAAGCAAAGACCGTGGTAAGCAATTCTTTCAAATCTTTTCGAATGTTAAAGTTACCTTTCTTACTACGCAAAAAGACTGGTAAGTTAATAGTAATTACGTCAAAACTTAAATCATGTTTTGAAGCATAATCAAGATATCCTTTCAAATCCATAATACGAACTGTTTGAGCATCCGCCTGAACATCATTAGCCGCAAATTCTTGGACTAAATCTGTTTTAGCACGTTTATTTTGATCCACGTCTTCAGTTTGTACAGATCCACCCATGATAGTAGCAGCAACAAACCCGGTTTGATCAAAAAGCAAATTCAAGGTGACTTTAGCTTGTGAATTTTTCTTAATCTGTTTGCGAACATCACGATAACCTAAATCAAGTCCAGTTTTAGTTGCACCAGCTAAATGAATTGGATAAATTGTTCCATTTTCAGTAATATTTTTATCTACTTGAGGATCAGGAGCCATTCCGTTAACTGCCTTAATCTCACTGCCTTTTTCAAAATGTTTAACTTCATAGATGTTTTGATAACTTGCTAAACTATTTGTAATCGCTTGTAATAAAATCCGTCTTTGGTTAAAAATTCCATCATTTTCCCAGCTGATGACAATTTCACCATCATAATCATCAATGTTAAGTCCACCAAGTCCATCACCTTGTCCATTAAACAAACGATAAGCGTTTACCCCTTTTTCTTGTAATGAAACTCGTTGATTAAAGGCATGCTTAAACAATTTGGTAAAGAAGTTTTCGTCAATTGGTTGGTTTTCTTTGCGACTCAAGATCCAGCCAATCCCATTTCCATCTTTTGCCAAATAAGCACTGGCAACAAAATGACCGCCTTTCATTAAGGCGACCCATTCACCATTGTTGGTAAAATCATTTTCATTATCTAAATCTTTTAAACTTATTTGTGGGTAACCACCTTCAAATTTACTTGCGGCTGCACCTGTAATTTCAATTTCTCGCATAATTTCTCCTTAATAAATATTGTTAATAATTATATTGTAACTTTATTTTAGATTTAATAGTAGGAACTTAAATTAAATGATATGATAAAATGATATCCAGAAATGAGGTTAAAGAAAATATGTATAAGTATTTAGTGTTTTTTGATTTAGACTGTACCCTTTTTGACAATGATTCAAAAGTTAATGACGAAGTGGCAATGGCTATGGATAAAATTCGTGCGAATGGCGGACTACCAATTATTGCAACTGGTCGAACTCTCTATGAAATCCCAGATACATTAAAAAAAACTAAAATTAATACGGTAGTCGCCTCTAATGGTGATTATGGAATGTATCAAAACAAAAAAGTTTTTTCCCGAGTAATTAACCCAAACGTGATTGACAAATTAGCAGATTTTGCTGCTAAAAACGATAACTCAATCACAGTGTTAGATCAGCATGGAAAAGCATCATCTGCACACGATGAATTATTGATTGAAGCCTGCAAGAGAGTTCATGCTCCCATTCCCAAATTAGTCAATAAAGAATATTGGCATGAACATCCAATTGATATGATGTTTGTTACTAATACCGATAAAGACGAACTATATGAAGCAGAATTTGGTGACAAATTAACCTTTTTCCGTAATTCTCCCTTTAGTATTGATATCGTCGATCACGGTGCGTCAAAAGCAACTGGGATTGAACAATTAATTCAAACTGCCGGATTAAAAGGAATTCCTACTTATGCATTTGGTGATGGTGATAATGACATTCCAATGCTTGATTATGTTGACCATCCAGTCGTAATGGGAAATGGAAAAGATAATGTCAAAAAGCATGCTGAATTTATCACAACTAATAACGATAATCATGGAATTGTGAATGGTTTAAAACATTTTGATTTAATTTGACCAATAAATATGATATAATATTTTTATATCTATCGGGGTCGTTATGGATTCGACGGGTATGGTTCGTGCCTGAACTGCATTTCGTACTGCGATGCGTTAAATCGTTCAGTTCATTATAACTGCAAAAAATAATAACAATTCTTACGCCTTAGCTGCCTAAAAACAGTCGACGTAGATCCATCTAATCTCGTCCATGGATTAGTAATGGGTCCTAACTTAAGTGGACTCACGCTCCTCTGCCCCCATCTGAGGCAGAGAGAAGAGATTAATCAGATTAGCTTTTCATATTAGCCTTGATTAATGGCGTCATGAAAAGTGAATTTTAAATAATTGATCTATAAATGTAGACGTTCAGGTGGCGACATACTCGGACGCGGGTTCAAATCCCGCCGACTCCATTAAGCATTATGTTTAAGTTTGTTAGGTTACTAAAAGTATTGATATAACAGCATTTTTAATTTTAAAATTGTGTTTAGTTGTTATTGGTTGGTAAAAAGTTGAAAATGTTGTTAAAAATAAAAGACACTCAAAATTAATTGAGTGTCTTTTTATCAACTTAAATTTATGATATTGTCTAGCAAACAATTATTTTTTGTTATAAATTGCCCCTTCTTCAGGGATATCACTTTCATTATAAACAATAGCAGCTTTTTTGCTTCCATCTTTATTAGAATATATTTTTAATAATTCAGTTGAAATTTCATTCAACTTCAAACTATTAGAATCTATGAAATTAAGTGCATTTTGTACATCATTGACATCTTCAAAACCACGTATTCCCTTTAATCCCAACATACCATCTTCTAATCTATCAGATAACTTTGTACTTTTAAATGGCATAATATCAATTTCCTTTCAACAAATTTTATAATATTACAATTATAATTTTTATATTGTATCAAATAATAAAGCAAAAAAATCACTGAATTTAATCATTTAATGATTCTTAATTTTGGAAAATCATTTGATGATGCTTTATTTTCAATAGAAAAATCAGTCCTAAACATAGATTCAAGATCTTCAATTGGCAATCCTAAATCATTAGAAATTTTACGTTTAGAAACTATATTTGCATCAATAAGCATTTTAAGAGACTTATAAAATATTTCTGGATGTTCTTTTTTTATTTTATCATCATAAGGCTCATGTTTTCTCCATTTGTTTTTTGAAATCTGTTTTTGCAAATATAAATATTGATTATCATTGAGCAAATGTAGCGAATAGGCCCTATAAATAAGTGCGCTTATAGATACATTCCAATGTAACTTAGCTTTTTTAAAAAAAGACATATCAGTAGAAATCAAATAATCACTATAGCTTTCATCAGGAAGTAATAAATCAGATGCAAACTGATTAGCTTGACTTTCAAGAATTTTTTTATATTTTGTATTATCTAATTCGAAAATATTTTCTATACCAAAATGTAATAATATATGACCCAATTCATGGGCAAGGTTGAATCTTCTTCGAGAAGCGGATTCATCATTGTCAGTCAACGCAATTATTGGTCTACTGTTTACCCATGTTGATACAGCATCCAATTTTTCACTGTGCATTGAAGTTTCTGTTATTAAAATACCATTAGATTCCATTATATTAATCAAATTATTAATTGGTCCATTTCCTAAATTCCAAATTACTCGTACCTGTTTTGCTAAATTATTTATCATTTCTGATGTAATATTTTTAATATTTAAGTCAATAGGATTTGGAATAATTAATTTTGGCATAGTAATATAATTCGAAATATAAGAAATACTTTGAGCAGCAAAATCTAAACGAATCTTTTGCATATCACGTAATTTTTTAGTGCTTGCTGCTTGACTTCTAAAAAAAACAGCACCCATAGGTATTTCTTTATTATTTTTTCCAAAGAAATTTACAGGAAATTTTAAAGTATTTGCAATTTTTAATATTGAATCTCCACGAGGATTAGTCGTCCCCATTTCGTATTTACTGATAGATTGTCGTGAAAGTCCTGTTTCTTTTGCAAGCTGACTCATACTAAGTCCCCTTGCTAACCTAGCTTTTTTTAGTTGAATAGGATTAAACTTTTCCTCCAACATCTTTATTTTCCCTTTCTATTTTCATAATTTCTTTTACTTTATCATTAAATGCTAAATTTATTTCTCTTTTATCGTAGGTGCTATTAGTAGATAAAGTTGAAACTGAATCTGTTATATCTTTAATTCCATTCCAAGATGTTACACCAATATTTGGTAATCCCAAATTAACATAATCTAACTTATAATTCGATCCGCCATACGTAACCATTAAATATGGATTTACGCTTGCTGAAGATTTAATGTTTTCGTCATCAAATAATGAAATTTCATCATTTAAATAACTTCTATTAGTTCTATTCCAAGCACTTTGAGGTAAAGATTTCTTTGATCTTGTTTTATGTGTAGTGATAACTGCATCACCACTATAAATGACGGGATAAGTATATCCATTTTGGGAAATCTTTTTATTTTTAATTTTTAAATCAATATCTGACTTTTCCGCTTCATCCTGTAATAGAATATCAACATAAATATGCCTTAACATTCCATAAGCATTTCTAGCTTGAAATAATTGTAACGATGGCTCTCGCTTTACTAATTCATCAAAAAGATTGTAACCACGCTTTATTGTGTTAGAAAAAAAGCCTGGCAAACGTGGATCCATATCTTTTTTCATATAATAATCTAAAGGTGTCATTCAATCGGTCCTTTCCGTTTACATCGTGAAGCATATGTAAACATATTACCTTTTTGGGTTGATTTTGTCAACTTTTCACAAAATAAAGATAATAGTTACTTTTTAGAAAAACCCAAAATCACACTACCAAATTAAAGATAGTGAGGCCTACTTTGTATTTAATTATTTGCTGCTTTTACCTTTATATTACTCATTTTAACAGCCTCCCTGTAAAATAATTTTAACGATAATATCGAATTCCGTGACAAAGATAAATACAGGTATTAATTCTATATTTCAATACAGATGTATTGTTAACAATTACTGTAAATATTCGATTGCTTAACTTCAAACTAATCTCACTTAAAGAGTTGCCAGACCTAGTTACGTAATTATACTGCATCAGCTTATTAGATACATGGTTGTTATTAATTAGTAAATTCTGTCCACGATAGAATGTTTGATTTAGATTATCGCCAAAAACATTAGGATTGTTTAATAAGATGATCCAATCTCTATCACCGGTTTTACGACCAATACTGGTTAAAGTATCTCCGTTTTGAACTGTGTACTTTACTGGATTACATTTATTAGTAACTGGCTTATTATTAGGCTTAACTGGTTGTGGTTCAGCAATCGGCTCATTTGCTGGATTATTATTGGTATTTTTGATGTAAACATTATCAGTGATACTAGTCAAATCAACATCTAAATCACATGGACTTTCTTGATATTTCCAAATTGCAACTCCGTTCATAGATGGGAATGCGTTTTAGTTTGGAGTACCGTCGACTCCATTTTTAACATCTAGCCTGCAAGTATTAGCGCTTCAAATGCTGATATAGCAGGCTTTTTATTTTTCTTAGCATTCGTAGAAACTTATATATTCATTTAAAAAGAAAATCAATTTAATCTTTTATAATAACAATTTAGTATAAAATTTTAATTTTATTTCTTATTCCTCAATTGACATTTTCCCATTTTCAGTTATCCTAGTAGAAATACAATTGAAAGGACGAACCGCAATGAATAAACAAGAAAAAATTAAAATTCTCGCTGACTTAATTGCCATTCGTTCCGTAAATAACAATGAGGAAGCAGTCGCACAATATCTAACTACTTTGTTAGGAAAACATGGTATTGAAACCGAACTCGTCAAATATGCTCCACATCGTGCTAATCTAGTTGCTGAAATTGGAACTGGTAAACCCGTAACTGTTTTTAGTGGCCACGAAGATGTGGTTGACGCTGGTGGAGACTGGGATACTGATCCTTTTGACTTAAGTGAACAAGATGGAAAGTTATATGGTCGAGGAGCTTGCGATATGAAAAGCGGTGTGGCTGCAATGATTATTGCACTAATCGAGCTTAAGGAAGCAGCAACTCCAATCAATGGAACTATTAAACTTTTAATTACCGTTGGTGAAGAAGTTGGAGAATATGGTGCCGAGCAACTCACTCAACAAGGTTTTATGGAAGATGTTGATGCTCTTATCATTGGAGAACCAACTGGTTATCGAATTTGTTATGCTCATAAAGGTTCTTTAGATGTTCAAATTAAATCCAAAGGTAAAATTGCTCATAGTTCTATGCCCACGCTTGGAAATAACGCCATCCAAAATCTCTTAGAGCTTTTAACGCTTATTAATAATGAAATTAAAAGAATAGATGCAACTGACCCTTCCATTGGAGACTTTCTCTTTAATTTTACGGTCATCAAAGGTGGTACGCAGGTTAATTCAATTCCAGGGACTGCAAGTGTAGAACTAAATGCACGAACAATTGATGAATTTAATAATGCCAACGTCCTTAAAACTATTAAAACAGCTATTGAAAAACTTGAGCAAAAAGATCCTAAGTATCAATTTGAATTAAATGTAATGATGGATTTACCCCCTGTTGATGGCAATGAAGAAAATAAATTAGTTCAATATGGACAAAAGATTGGAAAACAAGTCACTAATCAAGACATTCCAACTTTTGGTGGTACTTATACAACTGATGCAGCTAAATTTTTAGTTAACAAGCCAGCCACTTTTCCCTTCATGATCTTTGGTCCAGGTAATAGTTCATTACACAGTTCTAACGAATACATTAGTACTGAAATGTATCTTAATTTTATTGAGATCTACAAAAAATTAATGTTGGATAATCAAAATTTTGCATAAATAAAAAGCCTATTCGCAATAACTTTAAAAAAAGTTGTCGTAATAGGCTTTTCCTTTGTGATAATTATCTTTCAGCCCACAAAGCCATCTCTCGAATCACATCTTGTGATTGTGGAACAATTCCAACTTTATCAATAAAAGCATGCATCATCCCACCATAGTATAAATAAGTAGTATCATTTCGATGTTTAGCCACCGAACATGCATATTGATATCCTTGGTTATTTAAACAATCAAATTCAGCTGCGATTACCATTGTTCGTGGCATTTTAGCGAACTCATCATCTGATATTGCTGCTGGAGAAATTGTTTTATCTGTCATTTGATTATCATCATCTACATAAATATTTTTTAAGATATCAATCGCATCAATATTTCCAGCGTCCATATCTCTAACTAATTCCTTTTGATCGTTGGGCATTTCTCCTAACTCAAGTTGATGAGCCTGCTTTCGATTATCAACCATGGGATAAATTAAAACTTGACCTTTAATCAAATTATCATCCTGAACTGCATCCAAATATGACATTACTGCTGCGAGGTTTCCGCCGGCACTATCTCCGCTTACATAGATTCTTTCTCGATTGATTTTTAACTCATCAGCATGTTGATTTACATAAGTAAGTGCCCTTTGACAATCAGCTAACAATTGAGTCGCAGTTACTTCAGGTGTCATGCGATAATCAACCGCAAAAACGATTCCATGACAATCAGCTGCTAATTTTTTACAAAAGTTTTTAGCATTTAAAGCTGATCCACCATAAAAATCGCCACCATGATAATAAACAAAACAAGGTTTATTTTGACTAGATGTATTTTCTGCTTCATATTTTTCTAAAATGACATCGCCTAAATCAAGCTCTGTTTCCGAAACTGCAAAAGAAATATCCAAATTTTCTGAACCCATAGCCGCTCTAATAGCTAAAGCTGTTTGCGCTGCTTGAGAATGATTTTGATTTGTCATTCTCTTCGTCGCTTTGCTTCCGGGAACAAATCCGTTTTGTTTACTTGCTTCATATTTAACCAAAGATTGATCAACTTCACCGTCATTTTCAGCAACTTTTTTCAAAACTAAAACATTATTATCATCTCTTTTAAAATTCGCAAAGTCATAGTTAGGCGAAATTGTATTTAAACAGGTGTAATAATCTAACGTGGTCGGTGTCCAAATATTTTTAGTATTCATTGTAAAAATCTCCTTTTCATGATTAAACTTAGTGTAATCCAAATAAAAGATAATTACATTTTTAAATATTTGCCTGAAACAAAAAGAGATTCAACATTATCGTTGAATCTCTCAAATTTATTTTTTAGCTTCCTTTGCTTGAGCAGCTTGCGCTAAAATATTCAAATAATTAAATGGACGATCAAATTGTGGTTGGAACAACATATCTACCATCGCTAAGTCATCAATAGTATTTTTATTTTGGATACATACTGATAAAACATTAGCTGATTGAGAGACATCATACATACTAGTTAAAGCTCCACCTAAAATCCGACGTGAATCTGGATCATAAACTAATGACATTAAAACTGAATCGGTTGTTTTCATAAATTCTGGACGATAATTATCTTCCACAATCACTTGATGAGCATTGATGTTTTGTGCTTTAGCAGCCGCCATATTCAGACCAGTTGAAACATAAGTCCGACCGTACAATTTTAATCCCGATGAAGACTGAGTTCCCATGTACTTGGTCTTGTCTTCGGTCAAGTTTTCACCAACTAATAATCCTTGACGAACTGCGTTAGTGGCCAATGGAATGTAAGCATTTTTACCAGTTGGATTATAATGAACCGCTGCACTATCGCCGGCTGCAAAAATATCATGATTCGTAGAATGCATGTAATCATCGGTTATAATAGCCCCATTGTCCATCATCTCAACTTGTCCATCTAGCAAGCTGGTATTTGGTTTGAATCCAATACATAAAATGGCAATGTCTGATTTAATTTCTTTTCCAGCAGTAGTTTTTACGATAATTCCATCATCTTGTTCTTCAAAAGCAGCAACTTTTGAACCTAATTCTAGGTTAACACCATGGTTCTCATAATCTTCAGCTAAAATTTCAGTAAATTTAGGATCAAAATATTTATAAAGAACACGTTTGGATCCATCAATCAAATTAACATTAAAGTTTTGATTAGAATATGCTTCGGCTAACTCGGCACCAATGTACCCTGAACCAATTACTGTAATTGATTTAGCCTTAGGTGCTTCATCAAACAACTTTTTCGCATCATTCCAGTTCTTACATAAGTAAACTCGTTTACTATCAATTCCAGGAATTGGAGGCACAATTGGCAATGAACCAGTCGTCATAATCAGCTTATCATAGGTTTCTGATTTTTCTTCTCCTGAGGTTAAATCTTTTACTTTAATGGTCTTAGCTTTAGAATCAATCTCAGTAACTTCGTGTTTCATTTGCACGTTAGCACTTAATGATTCCAACTCTTCTGGACTAGAATAAAAAAGCCCCTGTGGATCATTATTTTTAATTTCTTTTCCAAGATACAATGCAATTCCACAAGACAAAAATGAAATATTGTCGTTTTTTTCATATACGGTAACTTCTGCATCTGGATGGTCTGCGATTGCCTTTTTAATGGCAAACGTCCCAGCATGAGTACATCCTACAACGATTACTTTCATATTAAGACCTCTTTCACAAAGATAATTTAACAACTATTTATTTTAATAATATATCACGATGTGAAAACATACACAAGTAAATTAAGTAAAAGTTAATTTTACATAAAATAAAAAACCAATTAAGGATTCAAGCTTTCTTAATCGGTCTTTTATTAATCTTATTTTGCGACTTGCTGCAATGTTTTAGCCGTATGGGTGAATGGTTCACAACCATCTTTAGTAACTCTTACGCAATCTTCAATCCTAACTCCGGCAACTCCAGGAATATAAATTCCTGGTTCAAGTGAAAAGCACATATTTTCTTTTAATTCTAACTGATTTCCTTCCATAATTGAAGGATATTCATGCTCACTCATTCCCATACCGTGTCCAAGACGATGAATGAAATATTTTCCATATCCAGCTTTGTCAATAATATCACGCGCAATTTTGTCTAAATCTTCTGCCTTAACTCCTGGTTTAACCGCCGCTTGAGCTGCTAATTGAGCTTCTAAACAAACTTGATAAATTTCCTTTTGAGTCTCATTTAATTCACCAACTGCAACTGTTCGACTAGCATCACTAATGTAACCATCGTGAACTGTTCCTAAATCAAATAAAACTAACTCATTATCTTCAATCTTAGCTGTTCTCGTATCGCCGTGGGGCTGTGAAGCATGCTTACCAGCTTGAATCAAAGTTGGAAAACTCATCTGCATTACACCATGTTTTTTTAATTGATATTCAATTTCTGCTGCTACATCAGCTTCGGTCATCCCTGGCTTAACTGCTTCAAAACCAACTTTAAAAGCAAAATCAGCTTCTTTACCAGCTGCTCGTAACTTTTCAATCTCATCCGGAGTTTTAATCAATCGTAGTTCTTCAACTTCAGGAGTTAAATTATGTTTAAAATCAGCCTTTGGAAACTGTTCTTGAAGAGCATTTAACTTATCAACCGTTAAATTACTCATTTCAATACCCCATTTTTGTGGATCAGAATTAATCTTTTTTACCTCGTCTGCAATCATTGCAAAGGGTTTTTCATGATCTAAATATCCATAAACCGGATAAGGCCAACCAGATTGTTGAATATCCTCAACTTCCAATGCTGGGGCAAATAAAAAAGGATCGGCATCTGGAAAAACAATCAAGGCCAAAATCCGTTCAACTGGATCGCTACCAAAACCGGTAAAGTATTGAATATCTTCATAGTTACTAATGTAAGCTACATCAAGTCCTTGTTGTTTCACATACTCTTGTAATTGCTTTAATTTTTCCATTGATTTAACCCCTTTTAGTTTTTCTCATATTCTAGCACTTTAACTATGAGATACAATTATTGCCGTCACAAAACAAAACATTACCTATTTCTCTAAATCAGCAGTCACAATTAGTCGACGTGTTTCCCCAGGATTCCCTGAAGCACAAGTTACCAAGGTTAATTCTTTTTTACCAGGCACATCATTAATTACACTGACATCCGTTTCCGGTACAACTTTCACATTGCTGATTTTATATTTATAGGTTTTGCTAGCATTTGATAATTTAATTAATTGTCCTTCTTTAGCTTTAGCAAGGGGAGAAAATAGTACATTAGGATCTTCCATATGATGTCCGGCTAACACATAATTACCTTGACCCATTTTTTGATCTGCTTTCATCGTACCAGCACCAATCGTAAGGTTTTTGGAATCCAATCCTTTAAAAATAGGTAAATTAATTTTTAAAGCTGGAATTGTAATTTTACCAATGGCATTCTCTTTGCGTGCTTTTTCACTTTCAGTGATGGCATTTCCAGAAACTGACTTAACGTTACTAAAATCATAATTTCCCTGTTTTTTTTCACCCTTTTTCACTTCATTTTTAGAAATACTACTAACTTTTTGATTGGATTGCATTCCAAGCCAAAAGCTCTCAATTTGCGAATTAAAAACTAATCCTAAGCCAATGATTAAAATCAAAGCAATCACGACGTAACTAAAAACCCGTTTTATCCAGTGCTTTTTTTGTTTTTTTGCCATTTAAATAATCTCCTTATTAGATGAAAAAAAAGTCATTGATAATCAATGACTTTTTTATTTAACTTATTTTCATCTTAGCATATTCAGAACTTTATTAGCTATCATTTTGTGTGTTTTTAATTAACAACGCAATTATAAATCCAATCACGGCAATTCCAAAAAAAGTCCAATAAACCGCATGAAACCCAAATTGATTAGCCGTTACTAATGACTTGCCGCTCAGTGTCGCATGCTTGGTAAAATCAACTAATACCAAAGTAGCAACAGCTACTCCAGTTGACCCTAGAACTTGGCGAACAGTAGTAATTACGGCCGTTCCATGTGAAATTAAAGGGTTAGGTAGCGAGTTTGCCCCCAGTGTGACAGCTGGCATCATAACAAAGGCATTACCACCTTCAATCAGCATCGCAATTCCAATCATAATCCAAATATCTGAAATAGTTAAAATTGAAAGTAATCCCCAACCCAACACAATCATCGTCATTCCAATCAACATCGTGGGCTTAAATCCAATCTTATCTGCTAACGTCCCTGTCAGTGGATTTAAGATACTTAACAAAGCCGCTCCAGGAACTAATGACATTCCTGAAATAAAGGGAGAGACGTGCAAAGCACCTTGATAATAGAGTGGGAAAATAATGGTCACGACAATTAAAGAAATATATGAAAATCCAGTCAAAAGCACTGCTAAATCATAGTTAAAACTTTTCATGACCCACAAATCAAGTAATGGATCTGGAATTGTCAATTGACGATGAACAAACAATGCCAACATGATGAATGAAATTAATAAGACAATTCCAAGTACCAGCCAATCAGCATCAGGTTTCCCAATCTCAGTAATTACGTACAACAATCCGACTAGACCTAAAGAATAGAAAATTGAAAGCCAATCCAATTTCGTTTCAATTCGTGGCATAACATCTCGCATTACAAAGAAAGAAATTCCTAAAATGATGGTAATTACCACCATGAAGAAAACAAATAAACCTCTCCAAGTAGTAAATCTCAAAACGATGCCTGAAATAATCGGACCACAGGCTAAGGCTGAACCCATTACTAATCCAGCCACTCCCATAATGGTTCCTCGTTTTTTCTCAGGGGTAATTTCTAACAGGACAGTTTGGTAGGATGGAAACAAAACCCCAACAGCAGCAGCTTCCATCACTCTACCCAGCATCACAATTAAAAAACTACTGCCATAAAAGATGATTAGCGTACCAACATCAAATAAAAGGAGTGCTCCAATAAATAACTTCTTAAAGCTCATGTTGTTAAGCAACCAAGGACTGATTGGCATAGTAATACACATGACAATCATAAAACCAGTGGTTAACCATTGGATCGTATCGGCCGATACTCCAAAATAATTCATTAAAGTTGGATAAGCAGTTGAAAGTGAAGACTGACTGATGGACATGGTAAATGTTCCAACCAGCATGGTTACGATAAACCAAAAACGAGTTAAATTACTCATTGACGAATCTTTTTCCATTGTTCATTCCTTCTTCCTTTTGTACAATCATTTATAAATATTATTATAAACCAACTTAGACAATAAAAAAAGAACGCAAATCTGCGTTCTTTTGTTTTAAAATTTAATACTTCCTTGAATCCGAGGATAAGGGATAACGTCACGGATATTATCCATTCCAGTCACATACATTAAGAGACGTTCAAAACCGATTCCAAAACCAGAATGTTTAGTACCACCATATTTACGAAGTTCCAAATACCATTCGTATTCTTCTTTTGGCAAACCAAATTCTTTCATTTTAGTTTCTAAGACATCTTCACGTTCTTCACGCTGACTTCCACCAATCAATTCCCCAATTCGTGGAACTAGCAAATCAACAGCAGCAACCGTCTTTTCATCGGGATTATCACGCATGTAAAAGGCTTTGATATTACGAGGATAGTCAGTAACAAAGACCGGCTTTCCAAAAGCTTTTTCCGCTAAGTATTGTTCATGTTCAGAATTCAAATCAATTCCCCATTTAACTGGGAATTTAAAATCAACATCAGCTTTTTCCAAAATATCGATTGCTTCAGTATAAGTAATACGTGCAAAATCTTCATCAACTGTATGATGTAGCAGTTCCAACAAGTTATGATCAACATTGTCATTTAAAAATTGTAAGTCTGCACTGGCATTTTCTAATAAGTAGTTAATCACATATTTTAATAAACCTTCAGATCGATCTAAAACATCATTCAAATCTGCAAATGCCATTTCTGGTTCAATCATCCAAAATTCAGCAGCATGACGTTTAGTATGCGAATCTTCGGCTCTAAAAGTTGGTCCAAAAGTATAAACATTGCGAAAAGCAAGTGCAAATGCTTCTACTGGAAGCTGTCCACTAACGGTTAAGTTAGTTTCTTGACCAAAGAAATCTTGTGAGTAATCAACTTTTCCATCATCAGTTCGAGGAGTCTGATCAGGATCAAGGGTACTGATTCTGAACATTTCCCCAGCCCCTTCGGTATCACTACTAGTAATGATTGGAGTATTGACATAGACAAAACCATATTTTTGTAAATATTCATGAATTGCAAACGCAGCAAGCGAGCGAATCTTGAATACTGAATAAAAGGTATTGGTTCGGGGACGTAAATGAGCAATCGTCCGTAAATACTCCAAAGAATGCTTTTTCTTTTGTAATGGATAATCCGGATCAGCAACGCCCTCAATTTCAACCTCTTCTGCATGTAATTCAAATGGCTGTTGTGCATTTGGCGTTTCTACCAATTTACCAGTAATTTTAACTGTAGAACTAATTGGTAATTTAACGATGTCATCGAAATTAGCCAACGCGTTTTTCTTGGCAATTATTTGGATATTCTTAATGTATGAACCATCGTTAACTTCAATAAAAGCAATCTTTTTTGAATCACGAATCGTTCGAATCCAACCAGAAATTGTGATTGATTCATCGCCAAAATCACGTTTTTTAGTATATAAATCTTTTACTAAAACATTTTTCATTTTAATTCCCCCGTTTTATTTTATGACAAAACAAAAAGACCTCATCGACAAGGGACGAGATCTTCGCGGTACCACCCAGATTGTTTAAATTAATAAACCACTTTCACGCAAGGATAACGGTTAGCAGCCGTTGACATCACAAACAGAAAGTAAGGTGTTATTCACTCTAAGACCTAGCTGAGCTTCCACAATCCTCAACTCGCTGAGTAGGCTGTCTTAAAGTTACTTTTCTTACCAATGTCAGTCATTTATTAACATAAATATACAATATCAATGTTGAATTTGCAATTTATTTTTCTTTATCATTAAAAAGAGCTGTATTAATTTGATGACGAATGTTACCAAAATCAGTAAATGCTTGTTCGATAGCATCATTCATTGATAAATCTTTTGTCATTTTCATTTCGGCATCTTTGACAATTGATTGTTTAAACGCAATCTTAAGCATTTCAATACGAGGAGTAGTTGGATAATCTTCAAAAATTTTATCTAAACGTCCAGCAATAATTGATTCAATTTCATTTTCTGACATTGTTTTTACCTCTTTTGTTTTTATTTACGTAAAGTAATGCAGGTTCCTTCTGGAATCTCAAAATCCTTTTGCAATAAAGTCAGTATTCCAGTTGCTGGATCACGAGTGTACAAGGTTGCATTGTTTGTATTTTGGTTTAAAGCAATTAAAAACTTCTGATCCTGATTAAAGTTAAAATCACGGGGAAATTCACCTTCAGTTGAGATTAACTGAATTAGTTTTACATTTCCATCAGGCTCAATAGCAAAAGCAGCGATACTATCGTTACCTCGATTAGAAATATATACAAACTTATGATCGGCAGAAAGATGAATAGCTGCACCACCATTATGTGACGTCCAGTCGGCTGGGATAGTAGAAACAATTTGTTGAACTGAAAATTCACCAGTTTCTTCGTTGTAATTTAACACAGCTAACTCGCTGCTTAATTCCCCAACTAAGTAAGCTTTACCGGTTTCTTCCACAAAATCAATATGACGAGGTCCAAAACCAGGAGCCATGGTTAATTGACTAACTAAGTTTAATTTACCTTGATCAGAAATATCATAAAGATAAACTCGATCTAACCCTAAATCGCAAATCACGAGACGTCCGTCAAATGCAACGTCTGCATAATGAGGATGAGGTCCATCAGCCTGTTCTGGCTTTGGTCCTACCATTCCCGTATCATGGACGCGGTCGGTTTCAGTTAAACGCCCGTCAGCTTCAATGTTAAAAACAGTTACGTCGCCCGTATGATAATTAGCAGTGTAAACATTTTGTCGTTTTTCATCAACGGTTACATAAGCAGGACTACTTCCTTCAGCAACCAAGGTCTGAATTTCTTTAGCAGGAGTAGTTGATCCATCAAGATTAATCAAACCACCACGAACTTGGTCTCCATCTGTTACTTTATCCACTGCATAAATTTTTTGTGCATCAGATTCAGCAACATAGGTGGGTGAACCAACTTCAGCAACTAATTCTGTATTTTGTAATACTCGTTTATCAGTATCTAGTTCGATTTGATAGATACCCTTACTTTGATTATTGGTATACGTACCAATCAGAAAATTTTCAATCATGGCAAACCTCCATCTGTCTTTTCATATATTATCCCATAATCCATTTTACTGGTAAAGAAAACGGTTGCAACTTAACCAATGTGGTTTTCATTGAGAATCATTTGAACTTCTTGATCCATCTCCGGAGTTCGTTTCCATTCTTCAAATTCCTGTAATTTTTCGGTTGGCATCGTAAAATTATCATTAATGTAGTTTTCATAATTAATCACATGGACAGAATGTGGAATATTAAGTTGCAAAATGCGAACCTGTTTAATCAGTTTTCGTTCTGCCGCTAATTCAGCCCGTCCATTTTGAACCATATTACTAATTTCAACATAAGTACTACCATCTAATCGAGTAATCTCTTCAATCAAAGTTAACGTTTCATGACTTTTTTGTGTCATCGCTTTCCCTTTCGTGCTTACCAGTGTCTTTTCGTAACGGACTTAACTCCCTTACGATTAGCACTTAATTTATTTTGTTGATCCTTAAACTTTTGCCAGGTTTCTTCTTTGCGATCATGTTTCTTTTGTTTTGTACGTTTAGTATATTTCACAAGTTTCACCTTCTTTTAACTCTATAAAAAAAGAATTGTTTGCACAATTCTTCTTATTAAATTTCTATTCTACTGTGACACTCTTAGCAAGATTTCGGGGTAAATCGACGTTTAATCCCTTGTTCAAACTAGTGTAATATGCAATTAATTGAGCAGGAATCACGCTAAGCAATGGTGAAAGCATTTCGTCAACATCCGGAATCACAAACGTATCTCCCGGTTTTGCCAGACTCTTTCTAACAATTGAAAGAGTTTTAGCACCACGAGCAGCAGTTTCAGCCAAGTTACTACGGGTTAAACCAGCAGTGTCTGCTTGCGTAATAATTCCAATCACAGGGGTTCCTTTTTCAATCAAAGCAATCGTTCCATGTTTTAATTCACCAGAGGCAAATCCTTCAGCATGCACATATGAAATTTCTTTTAATTTTAAAGCAGCTTCAATGGAAACAGTGTAGTCAATCCCACGACCAATGTAGAAAGCTTGGCTAGCATCGACAAAATAATCTTTGGCGACTTGATCCATCTTAGCTTTTTCATCAACAATGCTTTGCATCCCCGTGGCAACTAAAGCTAACTGCCCTTTAAGATCAAAGTCTTTAGCAGCTTGATTCCCAACGTATTCTCCCACAGCTTTAGCCAAGATTGCTTCTAATGCAATCTGAGCCGTATATGCTTTGGTAGAAGCAACTGAAATTTCTGGACCAGCATCAAGTAACAACGTAAATGTCGATTCACGTGAAAGAGTTGAATTAGCAACATTAGTAACCGTTAAACTAGGTAGGTTCTTTTTATTAACATTTACTAATACTTGACGACTATCAGCAGTTTCTCCACTTTGTGACAAGAAAATGAAGAATGGTTTTTTGGAAAGGATTGGGTGTTCATATGCAAACTCTGAGGCAACATGCACTTCAGTTGGAATTCCAGTTAATTTTTCTAATTGAATTTTACCAACTAAACCAGCGTGATAACTAGTTCCGGCCCCAACAATATAAATTCGATCTGAGTCTTTGATTTCGGCTAATAATTTGGGATCAATCATAGGATTGCCATCAAGATCAAGATAACGAGCAGAGAGTTTACGCATTACGTTTGGCTGTTCGTCAATTTCTTTTAACATGTAATATGGGTAAGTTCCCTTATCAGATGCACTTGGGTCGACATCAACTTCAAAAGTTTCTCGTTCAACCGCATTGCCATTTTTATCATCAACAACTACACTATCTGGATTTACGACACAAACATCTCCATCTTGAATTTCAAGGAAAGTATGCGTAACGTCTAACATAGCAATTGAATCAGAACAAACTACATTACAACCATTACCTAGACCAATCAACAAAGGACTTTTGTTTTTAGCAACGTATAAGGTTTCGGGTTCTTCTTTATCCATTAACACGAAGGCATACGATGAATTTCCCAGTAATGATAAGGTCTTGTTAAAGGCATCTTTAGTATTCATACCATCTTGTGTGACAAATTTATCAATTAATTGTACGACTACTTCGGTATCAGTTTGACTGTGAAATTTCACGTCTTGTAAATATTCGTCTTTTAAGGCTTGGAAGTTTTCAATCACACCATTGTGAACTAAATAAAAGCGTTCGTCATCAGAAAATTGAGGATGAGCATTTTCAATATTTACACCACCATGAGTTGCCCAACGAGTATGTCCAATTCCAGCAGTTCCTTGAACTTCTGGTCCGATTTTTCGTTTCAAATCAGCAATACTTCCAGTTGTTTTAACTAAATAATCAGGACCCTTTTTACTGTCTACAAAGATTCCAGCAGAATCATAACCACGATATTGCAACTTTTCTAGTCCATTGACTAATATTTCAGTTGCATTTTTATTGCCTGTAACTCCTACTACTCCACACATATTTTTTACCTCGTTTTTTAAAATTGGTATAGATGTTTATTTTTATTTTTTATTTATTGAACAACTACTATCATAGTATTTACAGTAATTCATGTCAACAAATTTGCAAAATTGGTCTACGTCCGACTTGAAAATCAAAACCTAAAAAGATTACAAACGCATAATTAAATTTTACAATAAACCAAGCATAAAAAATAGGAAAAGACGTATAGAATTAATTTAATCTGAAACAGAAAGTGTAATCAAAATGACACACCAAAAAATAACCATTACTGAAATTGCCAAAGAAGCACAAGTTTCAACTGCAACCGTTTCTCGTTACTTAAATGGAAAAGCTAACTTAATGTCTGAGACAACATACAAACGCGTTAAAAAAGTAATTAATAAATACAACTATGTCCCAAATACCATGGCCCGCCAGTTAAAAAACAAAAAAAGACATATTGTGGCCGTTTCAGCAGCTGATATCAATGATTATTTTTCAATTGAAATGTTTAACGGAATCACAGCAGAATTAGAAAAACATGGATTTAACACCATTTTATTAAACTCGGCAAATAGTCCAGAAAAAGAAAAACAAAACATTTTGTCATTTGATACAGATTTATTAGCGGGGCTTATTATTCAACCTTTAACAAATAATTTAAAATTTTTAAAAAATGAATTTAACCATGAATTTCCCATCGTGTTACTAGATCGAGAGATTCCTAAAACAAATTGGTCTAGTATCGTCACCAATAATTTACAAATCACTCGCGAAGCCTGTCGTTATTTTAAACAACAAAAAAACATTTCCAAAATCATCTTAGTCGCAGATGAATCCGAAAATGTTTCAACTATCAAGCAACGAATTGCTGGAATTAAAGAGGTTTATGATAATTTTGAAATACAGATCATCAATCCTGGAAATTCTAAATCTAGTTTTACTCGTGCTTATAAAAAATTAAAACAAGAAATTAAACAAAATCCAGAAACTTTGATTTTTGCCATTAAAGAACGCTGGCTCATTGAAATATTACCACGTCTGATGTACGAAGGATTAATCAGTAAGCAGCAACCTACGTTAATGACCGGTTTTTCTGACAGTAATTTAATTAATATTATTAATCCTACGATTAAAGTAATTCGTCAATACCCATTTAAAATGGGAGCAATGGCTGGAGAAATATTATTACAACAATTAAAAAAGCCAGACACATCAATCTTTAATCGGATTGAGGTTCCGGCTTCGTTTGATAGAGATTAAAAATCTTTATTATATTCATAAATCTTTAATTTCATTCATAATGCGTACGACAAGCCAAAATAATTATTTTATTATTTATAACTTTATAAACGATACGATCTTTTTCATTTACTCTTCTAGACCAATAACCACTAAAATCTCCGTGTAGAGGTTCTGGTTTTCCTAATCCTTCATAATGAGTTCTAGAAATACTTTTTATTAATTTATTTACTCTTTTTAAATCTTTTTTACTATTTTCTTCATACCAAATATAATCTTTCCAACCATTAATAGTAAATTCTTTATTCATCTTCATCCTCAAGCAATTTATGGTTAGCTAGATCACCATTCTCTGCTTGTATTTTACTTTCTTCTAACCATTTTAAGTTATTTGGATTTCCTAAAATAAATTGATTTTCTTTCATATTGTTATATTCCTCGGCAGAAATTAAAACTGCATTTTTATCATCTTTTCTAGTAATTGTAATGGGTTCGTAATCATTAGTAGCTTTATCAATATAACTTTTTAATTTATTTCTAAAGTTTGAATAAGTAGTTGCTTCCATCAAGACCGCCCCTTCCTTTTGTACTTAATATTGTACAACTATGTCACAACTAAAGCAATAAATTATTATATAGTTAATACGCATTGTAAGATACGCACAAAAACTAGATTTTTTATACAAAAAGGTCAAGATTGTAAACACAACCTTGGCCTTTTACAAATTCTTTTATTTCTCAATCACAACTTTAGTTCCTGCCGGAATATTTTCGTAGAACCACTTACCATCTGACTCAGTTAAATGCACACAACCTTGTGAAGTTGGCTTTTTCCCAATCTCTTTGGCATCTGATTCAATAATCTTACCGTTCTTATCAACTGGATTAGAGTGAAATAAATAAAGTCCGCGTTCCGCAAAAGAAATCCAATAATACGCTCCTTCTTTGAACCTATCCGAGTAGAAATATTTTCCTCTCAAATTTTCAATATGGAAAACCCCCGTAGGCGTCTTAGTTTCCTTGCCTGGTCTACCAGTCGATACGTACATTGTATATAACAGCTTTTTATTGTCATAAATATAGGCACGCTGCTTTGCTAGTGAAACTTTAACCCAAACTTTGTGATCCTTTTTTAGATTGGGATACGGAACAATTTCTGACGATTTATTCGGTGCAATCGGGGTTCTCATCACATCTTTTTGCTTCGCAGAAGCACTAAATGGGTATAACAATCCGATTAGTAAAACAAATCCTAAAACAAGCCAAAATAAGATTGGCACTTTTACTGTTTCTTTTTTCATCAAGAGTGCTCCTAGTATAGATATTTAATCAATCTAACGTAGTATAACGCATATTAATAGTACTTGTTATTAAATTGCATACTACTGATTAGATAAATTTAAGATTATAATTTTATAATGATTATTTTTTTATATCAAAAAAATTGATATAATTATTTTTAAATTTGTTATTTATCAAAATATTGGAGGAACTTCATGGAATTACTAAAAACGTCCCAAACAAAAAATATTTGGAAAATCGCTATTTTTTTTATTATGTTTATAATAATAGACAATGTGACTGCTTTTATTGGTGTAGGAGTCATACTAATATTTAAATACTTTAATTTAATTTCACTCTTCAATGTCCCATCGTTAGTCCTGTTTGAATTAATTATTAGATACGGGCTAGCATTTATAATTATTGTTTGGTTAAATCATCGATACATGAAACAGCCAGTCTCAGTTAAATCAGATATTCCATTCAATTTGCAAAAATACCCATTATTATTAGCATTAATAATGATTATAATTTATATTGCAACCATTAACATTAAAACAATTGGATATGATGCTAACTCCATGAGTTTTTTGATGTTTTCTTGTGGGTCAGCTTTATTAGAAGAATACGGGTTTCGTGGAATTATTTTCCCTAAGATAACTCAACTTGTAAAAGGTAACACCTTTTGCAAGTTAATCTTTGGTGTAATAATTAGTAGTATTTTGTTTGGACTTTTTCATTCTGTAAATGTGTTTTACCAACCATTTTTGGTTACTTTACAACAAGTATTAGGTGCTATTCCATTCGGAATCTTAATGGCAACTTTATATGCTAGAACATCTAGTATTATTGCTCCGATATTGTATCATTTTTCAAGTGATTTTAATTCATACTTTACAACAAATTCTTTTTTAACTAGTTCCTTTTACAATGGCTGGGGACAAATATTGATTGATTACGGAATAGCTATACTGGCAATGATGATATTCTTAAGACCAGCGATTGCTAAGAAACTTACGATTATGAATAGTTATAATCGAAAAAATAATAATAATAATAATTTGTAAAATAACCAAAAACAAGAAATTATTGATTTTATTAAATTTAAAAAAGAACTTTATTATCAAAAAAAAGCAAAAAAAGCGCCTCATAATTATTAATTTTTCAATCATTATGAGGCGCTTTAATTTTAAATTTGCAGCTATTATTGATTATATTTTTCAACAACATCCGCAATCCGATGTGCATACTCATTACTTTGTTCTTGTGTTAAAGCCTCTACCATTACCCGTAATAATGGTTCTGTTCCACTAGGACGAACCAAAATTCGACCATTTCCGTTCATTTCGGCTTCAACTTTTTTGATTTCAGCTTGAACTTCTGGATGATCCATGGCGTGTGCCTTATCTTTAACTGTTACGTTTACTAAACTTTGTGGGTATTTAGTAACTTCATCAGCTAATTCTGATAATAGCTTACCGGTTTCTTTCATAATCCACATTAGTTGAAGACTAGTTAGCATTCCATCACCAGTTGTATTAAAGTCTAAAAAGACGATGTGTCCTGATTGTTCGCCACCAAGGTTGTAGCCATTGGCATTCATTTCTTCAACTACATACCGATCACCAACTTTGGTCTTTACACTCTTCATCCCATGAGCTTCCATGGCTTTATACATTCCCAGGTTACTCATAACCGTTGTCACAATGGTATCGTGTTTTAAACGACCATGTTCATCCATGTATTTTCCACAAATGTACATAATCTTATCGCCATCCACGATATTTCCTTTTTCATCCACAGCAATACAGCGATCACCATCGCCATCAAATGCAATCCCTAATTGAGACCCATTTTCAACAACCATTTTTTGTAATTGTTCTGGATGCGTCGAACCAACATTATCATTAATGTTAATTCCATTCGGTGTCGTAGCCATTGTTTCAAAATCCAAGCCTAAATCAGCATATAGACGTGGAACTAAAGCACTTGTAGCTCCATTAGCAGCGTCAACTGACACTTTAATGCCGTCTAAATTCTCTGGAATACTTTGAGCTAAGAAATGAATGTATTTCTGCCCCGCTTCCGTATAATTATCAGCAGTTCCTAAACCTTTAGCTGATGGACGAGGTAAATTATCCTCGTTGCTTTCTAAAATAGATTCAATATCGGACTCAATATCATCAGAAAGTTTATACCCATCGCCGCCAAAGAATTTGATGCCATTATATTTGGCAGGATTATGCGAAGCGGTGATCATCACCCCTGCATCTGCACTTTGGTCACGAACTAAATAAGCTACTCCTGGAGTTGTAACAATTCCTAAGCGAATTACCTCAATTCCGACTGATAAAAGTCCTGCAACCAACGCATCTTCTAACATCTGCCCAGAAATTCTAGTGTCGCGTGAAACTAAAACACGTGGCTGATGATCTTCAGCGCTTCTTTTTGTAAGAGCGTAACCACCCGCACGTCCAGCTTTAAAGGCTAATTCAGGCGTTAATTCCTGATTAGCAACTCCGCGAATTCCATCTGTCCCAAAATATTTCATACTCCATCTCCATTTCTCTTCTTTACGTTACTTATCTTCATTATCTTTATTGATTGGCATTTTTACTTTAGTAGTTGAAGGTGAAATAACCACGTTTACGGTTCTTCCCTTGCTATCTAAAGCATCAATCACAGTTGCCTTATTGAAGGTTTTATCAGTGTCTTTTGCCAAGTTGACTTCTGCAACCACTTTTTTAATCTTATTCATTTCATCAGCTGGTCCAGTAACATTTACTTTATCAACATCTTTTTCAATCTTGCCAACTTTATAGCCATCAGCAATGTGATTCTTTTGATATTTAACTGCTACTGGATATGAATCAGTTTCACGATTTTGAATGTTAACTTCAATTTTTTCAGGTTGAATTTTAGCATGCAGCTCTGAATTCAATCCAGATTGTTGCAGTTTAACAACGTGTCGACCCGGTGTCAAATTACTTAAATCAGCAGTAACTTTAAAATTCTGTGTATTTGCAGTAGTAGTAACGAGTGCTGAGGGACCTTTCAAATCAACTTTTACTTTGTCAGGATAACCGATTACAAAGTATTTATCCGAATCAACGTTTAACTGTAAGGGAACTTCAACTTGTTTAGAAGCATTGGAAGTTAATTGTGGATCATCTTGTTGATAGTTGGAGCCGCTGGGATTAATCAATTTATAATCATGCACCATGAAAAATAATACTAGAGCAAAAATTAACGAAATAATTAAACAAAATGCTTTACTTTCAAAAAATTTTTTCATGATTTTTTACCCCCAAAGTGCTTGATGAAGAAGTCATGGATTTCTCCAAAGAGGGTCTTATGGTCTTTGACATTAGTATTAATTAACTGACTGCGTAAGTATTTCAAATAGTCAGCTTGTGTCATTCCACGTAATAATTCATTATTTCTCGTAATTGATACTTCACCAGTTTCTTCAGAAATAACGATGGTAATCGCATCTGTTACCTCTGAAATTCCAACTGCCGCCCGATGCCTAGTTCCAAGTTCTTTGGGAATTAAATTACTCTGTGATAATGGCAAATATGAAGCAGCAGACGCAATCCGTCCATCTTTGATGATAACCGCTCCATCATGTAGCGGAGTATTCGGAATAAAAATATTAATCAACAACTGGCTAGAAACATCGGCATCTAATTGAATTCCAGTTTCGATGTATTCTTCTAAACCAGTTTTCATTTGAATAGCAATTAATGCCCCAATCCGTCGCTTGGACATATATTGAATCGCACCATTAAGTGCTTTAATCAGTTTTTCCGCTTTGGCATTTTGCTGTTGCGACTGTTTAAAAACTGAGCGTCGACCTAGTTTTTCTAAACCGCGCCTAATTTCCGGCTGGAAAATTACGATACACCCGATTACTCCCCAGTTGATAACTTGATCCAAAATCCAGGAAGTCATCGTCAAACCTAGATATAAACTAATAACTTTGGCTAAAATCAAAATTACGATTCCACGTAAGAGTTGAATTGAACGTGTACCACGTAATAACATGATTAATTCATAAATCAATACCCAAACTACCAGTACATCTAAGATATTACTTAAATTATGTAAGGTTAATATATTACCCCAATCGATTCCCATCAACATTGTTCCCCCTGCTTTTATTCATAATAATTATATCACTCTCCAAGCCTATTTTAATAGGTAGAGAGCAACGAAACATTTACTAAATTTGGATTAATTCATACAAATTAATAGTTTTTTACTTAGATTTGCGGTTTAATTTAAGTAAGACATTTTGAGGTGATTTTTATGACAAGAAATAAAAAATGGCAAGTTAGATTGTTCTTTCTAGTCTGGTTAGTTTTCATTAAGATTTTTATCAAGGATTCTTTATTTGGTTTTTTACTTTTAAATACCTTTTTAGGATATATACCAATTGAATTAAGTTTTCATATTGGTGATAATCCCAAGCAAAATCCACTTATTTTTTGGCTGTTAACGATAATATGGTTGTTATTTTATCCAAATGCACCATACATTTTAACTGATTTGTTACATTTGTCCTGGTTACATCCCAACAACATCAATGGAATGCTCAAGTTAGATAGTCACATTTGGTTTTTATATACTTGTTTGTTAATCAGTGCATTAACTTGTGCTTTCATTGGTTTTTGGGGGTTGATTCACGTTGCCAAAGCAATGAATGCTAAATTACATATCAAAAATCAATTCACTGATTTTATCACTACGTGTATTTTGATTGGGCTAAGTTCTGTGGGATTGTTCATTGGTCGTTTTTTACGGGTTCACACCGTTTATCTAATCATTAAACCTAAGTTTTACGCGAAGCTGTTTATGACCATGTGGACTAGGCAAATGATTATTTTTGTTATCCTGATGACAATTGCTCAGTTAGTTATTTATTGGATTTATACCATTATCACGCCGGAATCCAAATAAACATCAGTAAAATCCTTAAATTAATTTTTAGGGGTTTTTTTATTGCAATTTTTACCAGTAAAAAAGATTAACATGACAAATGTTAATCTTTTTAATTATCCCTATGATTTACCGATTATGCGAACTTCAGTCTGTAAATGAATTCCGGAATTCTGATATACAGTTTCTTGCACATGCTTAATTACTTGTAGATAGTCCGTCGCCGTTGCATGATCGACATTTACAATAAACCCAGCATGCTTTTTAGAAACCTCTGCTCCACCGTATCGATAACCTTGCAAATCAGCATCATGAATTAATTTCCCAGCAAAATGACCTTTAGGACGTTTAAAAACACTCCCACAAGATGGATATTCCAAAGGCTGTTTTGATTTTCTTAAATAGTTAAGGTGATCCATTTCATGTTGAATCAAAGTTGGATTCCCTTTTTCGAGTTTAAAGGTTGCTGCTAATACAATCCCATGCGTATCCTGAATTTTACTGTGACGATAACCAAACTCAAGCTCTTCATTAGTAAATACTTCAATATTACCTGCTTCGGTTAATACCGTAGCGGTTTCTAAAACATGATCGGTTTCTCCGCCATAAGCACCAGCATTCATATAAACTCCGCCGCCAATACTACCAGGAATTCCAGCCGCAAATTCTAACCCGGTCAAACTATGCTGTTGAGCTACTTTGGTGGTTTCTACATAAGCTGCACCGGCTTCGGCCATAACTCGGTCACCATCAACATGGATATGGTCCATTTTTGTTAAAATCATGGTTAATCCACGAATCCCACCATCTCGAACTATCAGATTACTAGCATTTCCTAAAACTGTCAGCGGCATTTTAATCTCGTTAACATAGTTTAATAATTGTTCTGTCTCTTCATAAGAACGGGGAAAGGCTAAATAATCAGCCTTTCCACCCGTTTCAGTCCAAGAATAATTTGCTAACGGTTCATCTTTTAAAATTTTTATGTTTTTAAATTTATCACGTATATCAGTTGCCATTTTATCTATCCTTTCAATCGTCTTTTTCTATTTTAGCACGCACAGACAGTGAAAACCATTTGCCTTTCCTAGTCGTGATATAATAAAGAAAAAATCTAGGAGGTCATCAAATGAATTTTATTTCTTGGAATGTCAACGGAATGCGTGCAATTGTCAAAAAGAACTTTTATGAATTTTTCAAAGCTGCCGATGCTGATTTCTTTAACGTGCAGGAAACCAGAGTGGCTCCTGATGAAATCAAATTAGCAATTCCTGATGAATACTATCAATATTGGGATTCTGCCGAACGACCTGGGTATGCAGGAACAGCAGTTTTCACAAAACATAAACCAATCAGTGTCACTTATGGTCTAGATGGAAACGATGTTGATCCGGAAGGTCGTACCATCACGCTTGAATATGCGGACTTTTATCTGGTCAATGTTTATGCCCCAGTTGCTGGAGAAGAATTACAACATCTAGATGAAAAAGAAGTCTGGGATGAAAAATTTATTAAATTTGTTGATAACCTTAAACAAAAGAAAAACGTAGTAATTGGTGGTGATTTAAACATTGCTCATGAACCCATCGATATTTTCAATCCCGATGAACATCATGAAGCACCTGGTTACACCAAAGCAGAACGTGATCAATTTACAGAATTATTAGACAGCGGTTTTTGTGACATCTTTAGAAAGTTACATCCAACTGAAACTCGTTATACCTTCTGGAGTTATCGTGGACATGCTCGACACGATAATCATGGATGGAGACTTGATTATTTCATCATCTCTGACCCATTAGTTAACGATGTTAGAGTTGCTAATATTCTTGATACTGTGGAAGGATCCGACCATTGTCCAGTTCAATTAGTCATTGACAATTTACAAGCTTAATCGGGGTGACGTGACACATGAATTTTGTTGCAATTGATTTTGAAACAGCTGCCAGTCAGCGTGCTAGTGCCTGTTCTGTAGCTTTAACTGTCGTTCGAAATGATCAGGTAGTTGATGAATTTTATTCTTTGATTAATCCTGAGACTGATTTTAACTGGCGCAATGTAAATGTCCACGGAATTCACAGCGAGGATGTCGCAGATGCACCGATTTTCCCTGAGATTTGGGAAATTATTAAGCCGTTTTTTAAGCGAAATCGACTGGTAGTGGCACATAATAATCGTTTCGATAATAGCGTTTTAAGAAAAAGTATCGAACGCTATCGATTACCAATGCCTCACTATCAAACCTTAGATACTGTTAAAACCTCGCGTAAATTTTTCCCACAATTTTCTAACCATAAATTAAATACTGTTAGCAGCGAATTAGGGATTGAGTTGGAACATCATCATAATGCGCTTGATGATAGCTTAGCATGTGCTAATATTTTAATTCATCAGCATCAACAATTTGGTAATGCTGAATTAAAATCTTTTATTACAAATATCTAAAAAAAGACCGATTAATATCGGTCTTTTTTTAGTTTCATTTCAATTAACTTTTCACTTCGACTGGTTACTATAAATCCTAATTTTTGATATAAAGAGAAGGCTTTCAGATTACTTTTTAAGACTGATAAACTTAAACCATCTAACTGACTATCATATTTAACCCAATCAATTACGGTTTCAATCATTGCCGTTCCTAAACCTATTCCTTGATAATCCTGTAGGACAGCGATTCCTAGTTCACCGATTGCAGCTTGAATTTCATCAACGGTAGCAATTGCAATTAACTTATTTCCATCTGTGGCTACTAAGATTAGATTCGTGCCAGAAGCATTGATTTTAGTAATCTCTTCTTGCTCATCAACTGCAGTCACTTTTTCAAGATCATCAGCAACTACAAAATTAGCTGATTCAGCTTTAAGTTGCGTTAACAACGATAAAATATTTTGCGCATCGTCTGATTTCGCTGCTCGTATTTTAATTTCGACTTCTTCACTCATTTACGGTAAACACTCCCGATTTTAATATCGTCTCAAAATGCTTCCCATTAGCTGTAGCTTCAATTGTTCGATTATTGTCACCTAAGTCATCGTTCCGCATAAACTTTAACCGCAGATAATTCTGTGGAAGTTCGTCTTCTGCAAATTGCGACCACTCTACAACACTAACTCCATCACCATTAAAATATTCGTCAAGTCCAAGTTCATCACTACCACCTGCTTCTAAACGATAAACATCCATATGATACAACGGTAATCGACCAGCTTGGTACTCTCTCACAATCGTAAAAGTTGGACTTTTAATATTTTGTTTAATTCCTAGTCCTTGTGCTAAACCTTTAGTAAAGGTTGTTTTTCCAGCCCCCAGTTCGCCATCTAACAATAAAACATCGCCTGCTTGTAATTGGCTTGCCAAATTTTGACCAATTTTTTTAGTTTGCTCGGGACTATTTACTTTTAGTTTTATCATAGCTGAAACCTAAAGAGTTTGAGCGGCCGTGATGATCGCTACTTTATAGGCATCTTCACTGTTACAACCACGAGATAAGTCAGAAACTGGTTTGTTTAATCCTTGGAGAATGGGTCCAATGGCTTCAAATCCGCCTAATCGTTGGGCAATCTTGTAACCAATGTTTCCAGATTGTAATTCAGGAAAAACGAAGACAGTGGCTTTTCCAGCCACATCAGAATCTGGTGCTTTTGATTCCGCAACTTTAGGTACAATGGCAGCATCAAATTGTAATTCGCCATCAATTGGCATTTCTGAATCTAATTTCTGTGCTAATTCAGTCGCTTTTTGTACCTTTTCAACTTCGGGACTCTTAGCAGAGCCTTTAGTTGAAAAGCTAAGCAAAGCAACTCGGGGATCAATATCAAATAATTGAGCAGTTTTACCACTTTCAACAGCAATCTCTGCTAATTGTTCTTCGTTAGGATCAATATTGATGGCACAATCAGCGAATAAATAACGTTCATCACCACGCTGCATTACAAATGCTCCACTAATCAAATTAACACCAGGTTTGGTTTTAATAATTTGTAAAGCAGGACGAACCGTATCTCCCGTAGGATGAGCAGCACCTGAAACCATCCCGTCAACGACATCAGTATACACTAAAGCAGTTCCAAAATAGTTAGGATCTTTTAGCCATTCTAAAGCCTGAGAAGTGGATGTTTTCCCTTTTCGACGTGCAACGATGGCTTGAACTAATTGCTGAACTTCATCATTTGGAACTTCACTAATATCAACTAATTTAACTCCGTCCAAACTAACTCCTAAATCTTTAGCAACAGCTTTAATCTTTGCTTCATCACCTAATAAAACAGGAATTGCTAAATTCTCTTGTGCTAAACGACTAGCTGCTTCAACAATTCTCTTATCTTCTCCTTCGGGAAATACTAATTTAATATCTTTACCTTTAATTTTTGCTTTTAAACTATCAAATAATTCCATAATTTTCTCCTATTAATTACTTAGTGTAACATGTTCTGGCAATTGCCAATTAATTGGCTTTTCTCCCATCGCTTCCAGAGCTGCATTGGTTTTTGAAAATGGACGAGAACCAAAAAATCCTCGATTAGCCGACAAAGGACTCGGATGAGCAGACTGAATGACAATATTTGTTTTAGTATCAATCAGTTTAATTTTATTGCGAGCTGCTCTCCCCCATAAAATAAATACCACTGGCTCAGGACGTTTGGATAACTGTTCAATCGCATAATCAGTGAGTTGTTCCCAGCCCTTCCCCTGATGAGAAAAAGCTAATCCATCGCGAACAGTCAAAACAGAATTAAGTAATAAAACTCCTTGATCTGCCCAACTTTTGAGATAGCCATGATTTACTGGCTTGATCCCCAAATCATGATCCAATTCCTTATAAATATTACGAAGTGAAGGAGGAACGGGAACACTTGGTTCAACTGCAAAACTGAGACCAATTGCCTGGTGTGGACCATGATATGGATCTTGACCTAAAATAACAACTTTCGTTTTACTAAATGGTGTCCATTCAAATGCCTGAAAAATCCGTTGCATCGCTGGATAAATCGTATGATTATTGTATTCTTCTACCAAAAATTTTCGTAACTTTTGGTAATACGGTTTTTCAAACTCTGGCTCAAGAACTGGCCACCAGTCATTATCAATAAATTGTTTCACTTTTTTCACCTCGTGAATATTTTAACATAATCAGATACAAAAAAAGAACGAGAATTCTCGTTCTTTTAATAATGTTTCATAACCCGATCAATTTGTCGTTTCTGGTCTCGCTGTTTAATCGTTTCACGTTTGTCGTATTCATGTTTACCTTTGGCAACTCCAATCAATACTTTAGCAAAATTATGCTTAATATAGACTTTCAAAGGTACAACCGTGATTCCTTTAGTTTGAACTGCATCAGATAAACGTTTAATTTCTTTTTTGTGCAACAATAACTTACGATTTCGCAACGGATCATGGTTAAATTGATTTCCTTCTGAATATTCATTGATATGAACGTTCATTAAATAGGCTTCGCCATTGCGGATTGAAACAAATCCATCTTTCAAATTTAGACGACGCTCTCGAACTGATTTAATCTCAGTTCCAGTCAGCGAAATTCCAGCTTCATATGTTTGTTCAATGAAATAATCATGACGTGCTTTGCGGTTTGTCGCCATTACATTATTATCATTAGGCTTACGTTTCTTTTTAGCCATTTTCACTCATCCTTTATTTATGCTTTTGAATCGTGAATTTATGTGAATCTTTTTTATTCTTTGAATTCTTAGATTTCATAACTGGTCCAGTGTATTCGTTGTGAGTTTTTTTAGGTAACAAATCACTGGTTGGTGTGTTTTCTGGATGAACAATCTCAAAATCAACTGTACTTTGGTCAGTATCAACACCCACACACTTAACTCTTACATCTTGACCAATCTTGAAAGTACGCTTTGTACTTCGTCCTACTAATGCCATGAATTTTTCAACATATTGGTAATAGTCGTCTTTCAAACGACTGATGTGAACTAACCCTTCAACTGTGTTAGGAAGTTCGACGAAAGCACCAAATTTCATTACAGAACTAACTACTCCGTCAAATTCTTGCCCAATTCGATCGCTCATGTATTCAGCCTTCATCATTGCATCAACGTCACGTTCGGTATCAACACCACGACGTTCTGTTTCTGAACAATGAAGTGCAACTTCACCAACTTTACCAGCATATGTTTCTCTAGTTTTATCATTAATTCCATTATCTTCATAGTAATGAATCAAACGATGAATAAATAAATCAGGATAACGACGAATTGGTGAAGTGAAATGTGTGTAGTATTTAGCTCCCAAACCAAAATGCCCCGTACATTTGTCACTATATTTAGCTTGCTGCATACTGCGAAGCATCATAACTGAAACTACGCCCTCTTCAGGAGTTCCTTCAACCTTGGTTAAAATATTTTGCAAAGTTTTAGGTTCTAAGTGATCTGGATCAGCTTTAACGTTAATTCCAAAACCAGTTAGAAATTCAAAAAATTCTTTTACTTTAGTTGCATCCGGAGTTTCATGAACTCGATAAATAAATGGAACTTTAGCTTTATGATATGTTTCGGCCACAGTTTCATTAGCTGCCAACATAAATGATTCGATTAAGCGTTCAGCAGTACCACGATGACGAACTACAATGTCAATTGGGTGTCCTTCTTCATTAACAATGATTTTTGCCTCATCATCGTTAAAGTCAATCGCACCACGGCGACGACGTGCTTTATAAAGAATTTTATGCAATTCACCCATCGTTTCAAACATTGGTACCAAATCTGCATATTTCTTTTTAGCTTCGTCATCTTTTGATTCCAAAATAGCATTAACTGCATTATAAGTCATCCGAGCCTTAGAACGCATTACACTAGGATGAATCCGTGATTTAACTACCTTACCTTGTGGATTGATTTCCATATCACAACTCATACATAAACGAAGTTGTCCTTCATTTAAGGAACAAATTCCGTTTGAAAGTCGTCTAGGTAACATTGGAATTACCCGATCAGTTAAATAAACCGAAGTTCCTCGTTTGTATGCTTCACGATCTAATAAACTACCTTGTTTAACATAATGACTAACATCGGCAATATGAACTCCAAGATGGTAATTACCATTAGGCAATTTCCAGGCCGTTACGGCATCATCTAAATCCTTAGATTCTTCAGCATCAATAGTTACTAAGTCTTGACCTGTAATATCTTCTCTGCCTTTAGTCTCTTCGGGCAAAACGTGATCAGGAATTGCATCAGCTTCTTGTAAAACGTCTTCTGGGAATTGAGAAGGTACGTCATGAGCGTACACAATTTGTAAAATATCAATCCCAGGATCATCAACACTACCAATTACTTGTTTAGCAACTACTACCATAGCATCTGGAGTTTTAGCATTAGGATATTCAGTGATATCAGCTGTAACAATTTCACCTGGAGTTGGATGTAATCCTGCATCGGCAACATAACATCTAATGCCATCTAATTTTTTATCTTTAACTTTAAGTTGGCCCATATAGCCATTATCTTCACGAGTTTTGAAAAATTCTCCAACCACATGGTCATAGTGGCGTTCGATAATTTTAACAACTTTTGCTTGTGGTCCACGATCTGAACCTTTACCAGCAGGTTTAATGATTTGAATTTCAACTTTGTCTAAATTCATCGCATTCATAGTGTCATCAGGTGCAATGAAAGCATCTTGAAGATCATCATCATATGCTACAAATCCAAATCCTTTTGAGTTGGAATGAAAAATACCTTCGATTTTTAACTCACTTGGATTAATCTTAAAACTACCATCTGTTGTTACTACAACAGTTCGATTTCTCTCTAGTTCTGCTAACGCTTGAACAATCAATTTAAATGCTGATGATCCATGATAATCTAATGCATCAGCAATCTTTTCAACATCAAATCCCTCATTGGGATGTGACTTTAATTCTGTCTCTATTTCAGTTTTTAATTTATTTTCTTGCAATGCTTTTTCCTCTTCTATTTCTATTTATCAAACATCTTTATTATAAGACATCTTTATTTTATTACATAATTTTTAACAGACCATATTATAATAAAAAGCTCCTGCGAATACACAGGAGCTTTTTCATTAATGTTGTGACATCCACATCAAAATCAATGCGATTCCAAAAAACAAAATACCTAATATTACAGTTACTCTTTGGATAAATGATTCAAAGCCACGAGACTTTGATTCTGAAAACAGGTCGCTAGCTCCACCAGTAAATGATGACATTGCATCGTTATTTTTAGATGGTTGCATTAAAACTGCACCAATAATCAGCACACTAACAATCCATAATAATATCATTAAGAAGTTAGTCAAAAAAATTCCTCCTAGCCACATTAAAAAAAGGCCTATTAATTCTTAATTAATATTATAACACGTTTCATTTTATAAATCTAATCTTTATTTTTAGTTCTTACTTTATTAAATAAAATTACAATTAAACTCAATATTCCTAAAACTAATAGCAGCATTTTTGAGGCATGATTATCTTCTCCTAATGAAGGCAATTTCTCTTTTACAGTTTTGTTTTGTGTTTCATTAATATGATTTAACTTTTTACTTTTAACATTTTTTCCTTTTGCTGATTGCAGTGTCACGGATGGCATCGTTTTACCACGTTCTTTTAAGAGATCATTTTTATTGGTTGCTTTAATTTCTGTAACTGCTGGAGCAGCTTTTACATAATTTTCAGGTGATTTACTATCGTTAATGGATTGATGAGACACTGCCTTAGTTGCGTTTTTAGCACTAAGAATATTGGTTTTAATCGTTGGTATCTCATTATTATTGGTATAAATTAAACCATCATTCTGTTTGGTTAAAGTAGATTCCGAACTCTTATCTGATGCTGGAATCTGCTTAATTGGTTGTTGGTCAAGTAACCCTAGGCTTACTTGCTCTTTAGATTGAAGTGGTGATTTTATTTCAAGTTGTTCGATTGGCTTAGAAGGAATTTTGGTAACAACTGCTGGTTCTTTTTCAAACAGTTTTTCATTTTTAGTTTCCTTTATTGAGAAATCATTTTCTGATTTTAAATTTTCTTGTTGCTTCTGTACTTTATCATTTTTAGATTCTATTTTGTCAAATATTTCAGGATTTACTTTGTCAGATTTATTTTCTTGAAAGTCATCTTCTTTGAACTGCTTTGATTCATTTGATGTGGCGATTACTTCATCTTTTTTTGGCAAATTATCTCGTTGTTTTTCTTCATCTTTATCTGTTTTACTTTCCAATTTGTCATCAATCGTAGTTTCTATTTTTGTTTCATTAGTATTTTTAGCTTGATGTTCTTCTTCATGTACTTGCTGCTTTTCTGCTGGAATTAATTTAGAATCATCTGTTTGTTTTGGCTTTTCGCTAGGTGTAACTGGGTTAGTAGTTGGTGTTGGTGTTGGTGTTGGTGTTGGTGTTGGTGTTGGTGTTGGTGTTGGTGTTGGTGTTGGTGTTGGTGTTGGTGTTGGTGTTGGTGTTGGTGTTGGTGTTGGTGTTGGTGTTGGTGTTGGTGTTGGTGTTGGTGTTGGTGTTGGTGTTGGTGTTGGTGTTGGTGTTGGTGTTGGTGTTGGTGTTGGTGTTGGTGTTGGTGTTGGTGTTGGTAAAATCACATCATCATCTTTTTCATAATCAAAAATAACCGCGTCAGAACCGGCAATCAACATTTTTGATCCTGACTTTAGATGATATCCCGGTAAAGGAGGAGCTTGAATATCTTTAGCAGTTTTAGCATCAACTGTCGTAAAATCAAAGCGATACTGAGAATTTATTTTTCCATCTTTATCCTTAAAAAATTGACGAGCTGAAACATCAAAAATCTGTGCTGATGCATTAATTGTGGTTGCAAAAGTCATTCCACTCATTACCAATAAACTTGTTCCTAAAATATATGCTTGCTTTTTCATTTTATAATCTCCTTTAAATTGTGTAAGAAGATACGTAAAAATTTAAAAATTTGTATAAAAAAAGAACTTCTAGTTTAACTAGAAGTTCTTAAATTAATAATTAAATATTATTTACTCATAATGTTTTCTCGTGCTTGATGGTCTAAGTTATAGAAAGCGTTAATACCTTTGTAAACCGCAACAGAACCTAATTGATCTTCGATTCTCATTAATTGGTTGTACTTAGCAATTCTTTCACCACGACTCATTGAACCAGTCTTGATTTGACCACTGTTCATTGCAACAACTAAGTCAGCAATAGTAGTATCTTCAGTTTCACCAGAACGGTGTGAAATGATAGCAGTGTAACCAGCTTCTTTAGCCATGTTAACGGCATTAACAGTTTCAGTTAATGTACCGATTTGGTTAAGTTTAATAAGGATTGAGTTAGCAACATGCATGTTAATACCCTTTTCAAGGTATTCAGTGTTAGTAACAAATAAATCATCACCAACAATTTGCACTTTTTTGCCAAGTTTTTCAGTAGCAATTCTCCAGTCTTCCCATTCGTTTTCATCCAAAGGATCTTCGATTGAAATGATTGGATATTTGTCAACGATTGAGTCAAGTAAATCAACAAATTCTGATGCAGTGTATGATTTACCATCACCAACTAAGTTATATTTCTTAGTTTCTGGATCGTAGAATTCTGATGCGGCACAGTCAAAGGCAATACAAATATCTTTACCTGGTTTGTAACCTGCACGTTCAATTGCTTCAACTAAGATTTCAAATGGTTCTTCGTTGTTCTTCAAGTCAGGAGCAAATCCACCTTCATCACCAACAGCAGTTGAGTAACCTTTTTCATTTAAAATAGCTTTTAAGTTATGGAAAGTTTCTGATCCCATTCTTACAGCTTCTCTAAATGTAGGAGCACCAACTGGCATAATCATGAATTCTTGGAAATCAACCTTGTTGTTAGCATGTTTACCACCATTGATAACGTTCATCATTGGAGTAGGTAAAACGTGAGCATCAAAACCGCCTAAGTAATTGTATAAAGGAGTTCCAAGTTCATCAGCAGCTGCTCTAGCAACGGCAATTGAGACTGCCAAAATTGCGTTAGCACCTAATTTTGCTTTGTTAGGAGTTCCATCAAGCTTAATCATAGCTTGGTCAATGCCTAATTGATCTGTAACATCGTAACCAATAACTTCCTTGGCAATTTTGTCGTTAACATTGGCAACAGCCTTTGTAACACCTTTACCCATGTATCTATCTTTGTTACCGTCACGCAATTCAACAGCTTCATGTTCACCAGTAGATGCACCAGAAGGAACAATTCCACGTCCCATAGCACCATCTTCTGTATAAACTTCTGCTTCAACTGTTGGATTACCACGTGAATCTAAAACTTCGCGTGCATATACATCAGAAATAATTGACATAATAAATCTCCTTAGTAATCTATTTAAAACTATTTAATAATACATCTAAATTCTACATTTTTAAAAAGCCCAATGCAACGAATTTAAACATTTATTTTAGAGTTTGATAATTGGCCAGTTTGACAAATTCTTTCGGATTCAAACTTGCTTTTCCAGCTAATACCCCATCAATATCCGGCTCTTTCATCAAAGCAGCAATATTTTCCTGGGTAACACTGCCGCCATACAAAATTCGAATCTTATCAGCTGTTTCGTCTGAATAGATGTCAGCTAAAGTTTGACGAATCAAATAACAACCTTCTTCTGCTTCTTCAGTTGAAGCACTATGGCCAGTTCCAATCGCCCAACTTGGTTCATACGCAATCACAATATCTTCAGCAGCCGTTTCATCAACGCCGTGTAATGCGGCAGTAACTTGATTAACTACCCAAGAAAAGTGGTCACCATTTTCAAAACGACCCATAGTTTCGTCGCAACAAATAATCGGTTTCATATGATTTCTAATAATCGCATGAACTTTTTTATTGATAATATCATTAGTTTCATTAAAATAATTACGTCGCTCGGAATGACCCACAATTACATATTGAATCCCCATTTCACTCAGCGCTTTAGGACTAACTTCACCAGTATAAGCGCCTTCATCCTTATAGAAACAATTTTCAGCCGTAACAAATAATGGACTATTTTGGTTATTTTGTAGCATTGATTCTAAAAATAAAGGAGAAGCAGCAATTGCTGTTTCAACCTTATCAGCTGGAGGTAATTGATCTTTAATTTCTTTTACAAATTGAACTGCCATATCTAGAGATAAATTCATTTTCCAATTACCGCCAATAAAAGGAATTCGCATAATTATCCCTCCTCTCGTGTTGTTATCTTTTATTCTAGCTGAATTTTTCAAAAATAACTAGTAAACCACGTCACAAAAAAAGCTGCCAGAATAACTCTGACAGCTTTTTTAAATTAATCTTTTTTATTAGATACACAAGCAATTCCTGGAAGAGTCTTTCCTTCAAGGTATTCAAGTGAAGCTCCACCACCTGTTGAAATGTGGGTAAGCTTGTCAGCTACGCCTAATTGTTTAACAGCAGCAGTTGAATCACCACCACCAACGATGGTAGTAGCATCCTTTAAGTTACCTAAGAACCGACCAATTGCCAAAGTTCCTTCAGCAAACTTAGGCATTTCAAAGACACCCATTGGTCCATTCCAAACAACAGTTTTAGCATCTGAAAGAACTTCTTCAAAGAGTTTGATTGATTTAGGACCAATGTCTAATCCCATCCATCCATCAGGAATTGAACCATCAACAATCTTTGTTTGAGCATCGTTTGAAAATGCATCAGCACAAACAGAGTCGACAGGTAATACAATCTTGTCGCCACCCTTTTCAAGAATTTCCTTAGCAACATCAATCTTGTCTTTTTCAACAAGTGAATTACCAATTCCAATTCCTTTAGCAGCATAGAAAGTATAAGTCATTCCTCCACCGATAATAATCTTATCAGCTTTGTCTAATAAATGATCAATTACACCAATCTTATCTGAAACTTTGGCGCCACCTAAAATAGCAACAAATGGACGTTTAGGATTATCAACAGCATTACCTAAGAATTTGATTTCTTTTTCAAGTAAGAATCCAGCAGCAACTGGCTTACCAGCTTTTTCCATTGCAGTAGCAATCCCAACGTTAGAAGCATGACTTCTGTGTGCAGTACCAAAAGCATCATTGACAAAAACGTCACCAAGTGAAGCCCAGTATTGACCTAACTTAGGATCGTTACCAGATTCACGTTTAACTTGTTTACCATCAACAACATCTTGATATCTAGTATTTTCGGCTAACAATACTTGTCCATCTTTCATGTTATCAATTGCTTCTTCAAGTTGTGGACCTTCATTTACTGGCACAAAAATAACTGGTTTATCCAATAATTTTGAAAGTTTTTCAGCAACAGGACGAAGTGATAGACCAGGTTTGTCGTCTTCAGACTTAATTCGACCCAAATGAGAGAAAAGAATGGCTTTACCACCATGATCAATTACCCATTCGATTGAAGGTAAGGCAGCAACGATTCGGTTATCATCACCAACAACACCATCTTTAATTGGAACATTAAAATCGACACGCATTAAGACATCTTTACCTTTTAAGTCTAAATCATCAATAATTAATTTACTCATTATGATTCCTCCTAATGAATTATTTTATAAAGAAAAAGCGAAGGAGTTATAACCTCCTCCGCCCTTTTTAATCAAAATCTAAAGAATAGATTTAAATTACATTGTAGCAAATTTCAATAAAGTACGAACCATGTTACAAGTGAATCCCCATTCGTTATCATACCATGCAACAGTTTTAACTAATTGAGTATCACCACTTTCAGTGATTTCAGTCTGACCTGGATCAAATACTGAACCATGTGAGTTACCAATGATATCTGATGAAACAATGTAGTCATCAGTGTAGCCATATGCTTCACTTTCATGTTTCTTCATAGCATCGTTAATATCATCAACAGTAACTTTCTTATCTAAAACAGATACTAATTCAGTTAATGAACCGTCAGCAACAGCAACACGTTGTGCATGTCCCTTTAAAACACCATCAAGTTCTGGGATAACAAGACCGATAGCCTTAGCAGCACCTGAACTATGTGGAACAGTATTAACAGCAGCAGCACGGTCATTTTGTACCTTAGCTGAACGAGGTCCATCTTGAAGAGCTTGAGTTGCAGTATAAGCGTGAACAGTAGTCATAGTACCAACTTTAAGTCCAAATTCTTTGTTTAACCAGTAAGCCATAGGAGCTAAACAGTTAGTAGTACATGAACCAGCTGATACAATGTGATCATCTTTACGTAAAGTACCTTCGTTAACGCCAGGTACGATAGTAGTAACATCACCAGCAGGTGCTGAAATCAAGACACGTTTAGCACCTGCATCCAAGTGAGCTTGTGCTTTTTCTTTTGAAGTGTAGAAACCAGTACATTCAAGTACAAAGTCAACACCGTCGTTTTTAACCCAAGGAATATCCTTAGCATTGCGTTCAGCATATACAGGAATACGTTTTCCATCAACCACGATAGCATCTTCAGTTGATTCAACTTTACCAGGGAAACGACCATGAACAGAATCGTATTTTAATAAGTAAGCTAACATAGAAGGTGTAGTTAAATCGTTGATTGCTGCAACTTCAATGTCCTTTGAACCTAATTCATGGATACGTCTGAATGCAAGACGACCAATTCTTCCGAAACCATTAATACCAATTTTTACAGTCATAATAGGCTTCCTCCTTTAAGGAATATCTAATTTATAATACAACTTAATATTACCACATTTTATTAGCAAATGTCAGCGATTTCATCGCAACAAAATTCAATAAAATTAGATAATTAAGCGTGGCATAAAATGAATCTACCACGATTTTTAGTATAGCAAATGGGAATTTGATTGCAACTAAAACACCTGTAAATCTTATCTTGAATCTTTGCCGATTTTCGACTATGATAGGTGTTGCAATAAAATTTAGTTTAATGACGCGCTCCTAGTGTAATGGATAGCACGTAAGATTCCGGTTCTTGAGATGAGAGTTCGATTCCCTCGGAGCGCATCTAGAAATATTGTTAATCTTAATTTAAAGCCCCATTAATTGGAGGCTTTTTATTTTTTAAAACTAATTATTTTTAAATAATTAATAGGTTTGATTATGATCACAAGAATCATCAATAAGGGTAATTAATTGACCTTGATTGACCTATATTGTAAGATTAATGCACGAATTTAGATTATAAATTTATTACTATATAATATTAGGAGGAGAAATACTATGCCTTTAGTACCAACTGTTGTTGAAAACTCGCCCCAAGGCGAACGAGCATATGACATCTACTCTCGACTTTTAAAAGATCGTATTATTATGCTTTCTGGTGAAATCGAAGATAACATGGCAAATGCCGTTATTGCTCAATTATTATTCTTAGATGCCCAAGATTCAGATAAAGATATTTATCTATACATTAACTCTCCCGGTGGTGTAATTACTTCTGGAATGGCAATTTACGACACAATGAACTTCATCAAAGCTGATGTTCAAACAATCGTAATGGGAATGGCTGCTTCAATGGCAAGTGTGCTTGCTACTGCAGGTGCAAAAGGTAAGCGTTTTGCTTTACCACATGCTCAAATTATGATTCACCAACCATCTGGTGGAGCTCAAGGGCAACAAACTGAAATCGAAATCGCTGCCAAAGAAATTTTACGTGCTAGAAAGATGATTAATAAGTTACTGGCTGAACATTCTGGTCAACCACTTGAAAAAATTGATCGTGATACTGAACGTGATAATTATCTTAGTGCTGAACAAGCCGTTGATTATGGTTTGATTGATGGAATTATGACAAATAGCGACGATAAAAAATAGTTTTATAAAAAATAGCGACACTTCAAAAATGAAGTATCGCTATTTTTTTATCTTATTTTTCAGTATTGTTACGCAACTGATCAGCAAAATCATTAATTTTATGTAAACGATGATTAATACCAGATTTAGAAATTGGTCCGTCAGGAACTAACTCACCTAATTCTTTTAAACTAACTTCTTGATTTTTCATTCGGACAATTGCAACTTCTTGCAACTTTTGTGGCAAAATTTTCAAACCAGCCTTTTCAGAAATGAATTTAATGTTTTCAATTTGTTTTGTGGATGCATTGGCAACTTTATTCATATTGGCATTTTCACAGTTAACTAAGCGATTAACCGAATTACGCATATCGCGTACAATTCGGACATCCTCAAACTTCAACATAGCATTTGTAGCTCCAATTAATTGTAAAAAATCAGCTATTTTTTCTCCTTCTTTTAAGTAAACTATATGGCCACTACGACGTTGAATTTCCTTTGCCCCAAGATTATATTGATTCATCATTTCAGCTAACATTTGATTATGATTTTCGTAAAGAGAGTAAATTTCCAAATGGTAACGGGAGGTTTCGGGATTATTAACTGAACCGCCAGCCAAAAAAGCCCCTCTCAAATAGGAACGAACTTGCATATCATTTTTTAATAATTCTAGTGGGACTCGTTCAATAATTTGATTACCGTCTAAAATTCCTAAATCATTTAAAATATCACGAACATTCCGAATTAAACGAACAATATATAAATTATTCTTTTTTAATTTCATTTTACGTCTAACTACCACAGCTGCTTCAACATTATAAAAACGTAACAATAATTGATAAATACGACGCGATATAGCCGAATTTTCTGATTGAACTTCAAGCGACAAACGACCATTAGAAACTTTCAAGGTTCCATTCATCCGAATCAAAGCCATCAGCTCAGCTTTTGCATTATCACGATGAACTTCTAAATTAGTTAATTCTTTTTTTACGTCACTTGCATATGACATTGTAACAACTCCTAATGACTGATTTTCGGCTGCCCCAACAAACGAATTAACTCGTTAGTAACTAACTTACCATTATGAAAGGCACCATGATCACGCAATTCCAAAAAATCAGAAGAAATAACGCGACAGCCTAATTTTTTTAAACCATCATAGTCATGCTTAACTGGCTGTGATTCATCGCTCCAACGCTGATGATCAATATAAGATGCAGGGACTTTTTTATTATTAACAAGTACAGTATCAACAAAATTGTATCCTAGTTGACGATCCAAAATTTTAACATGATCAGCATCGGTGAAATTATCTGTTTCACCTTTTTGCGTCATAATGTTGCAAATATAAACCACCTCAGCATTTGTCTCAATCACTGCCCTGCCAACGTTACTAACCATTAAATTTGGCAAAATACTCGTATATAGACTACCAGGTCCTAAAACAATTTGATCAGCATCCATAATTGCTTCAATTACGTCATTTACGGCATGTGGTTTTTTATCATTATTAGCAGATTCGACCCAAACCCGTTTAATCATTTTATCGGCATTAGTAATTTCAGATTCACCGGCAATTGTAGTTCCATCCTGAAACTCAGCATGTAACTCTAAACTCTCATCACAAACTGGAAAAACATGGCCCTCAACATCCATCATTTTTGTCAATTTTTGGACAGCTGCAAAAAAACCGCCTTCCATTTCGGATAAAGCTGTAATAATTAGGTTTCCAATCGCATGACCAGACAAAAATTTATCTGATGACTTAAAACGATATTGAAAAATATCTAAATCCAATTTTGGTAAATTAGAAAGTGCTACTAACACATTCCGAATATCTCCAGGTGGCAAAACGTTAATATAGTTTCGCAAAATACCAGAAGATCCACCATCATCTGCAACAGTTACAATGGCGGTAATATCAACGTCTCTTTTCTTTAAGTTTCGCAAAATTACTGGAAGACCAGTTCCACCGCCAATCACAACCATACGGGGACGATCAATTCTTTTTGCTACCTTATCTACCATTAATTAGTGCACTCCTTTATGCCGATTAATGTCTCGATGGGTAACGTTCACAGTAAATCCTAAATTTTTAAGTGCCGCAGCTAGACGTTCAGTCATCGCTACCGAACGATGCTGTCCACCCGTACACCCAATTGCAATTGTTTCACCAGCTTTTGCACTATTCTTAATCTTAGGAAGTACAAATTTAAGTAAATCAAATGCTTTTTCAAAGTATTCATCAGCTTCGGACTGATCCATTACATAATCATAAACCGGCTTATCTAATCCAGTTTGATTACGCAATTCGGAAATATAATAAGGATTACTAAGAAAACGCACATCGAAAACCATGTCAGCATCAATTGGCAATCCATATTTAAATCCAAATGACATTAGTTCAACATGAAATTTTTCCGAACCATTTTTTTCAAATCTATTTATTATTTTGTTTTGTAGTTGTTTAGGTGAAAGGTCAGTCGTATTAATAACAATATTAGCGTTATCTTTAACTTGACTCATCAATTTTCTTTCTTTTTCAATCCCATCAATTACTCGACCATTACGAGATAATGGATGGTCACGTCTACTTTCTTCGTAACGCGAAACAAGTTTTTCATCAGAAGCATCTAGAAAAATAACATTTTCTTTTGGATTATTATTTTTAGCAATTGTAATTAACGAATCCACTACTGCCTGACTAGACCCTGGAGCACGTAAATCCACTACCAGAGCAACTTTGTTAATCTCACTGGAAGTCCGCAATAATTCTGTGAACTTGTAGATTAACGTTGGTGGCAGATTATCGACACAAAAGTAACCCAAATCCTCAAACGTTTGCATAGCACGAGTCTTTCCCGCACCACTCATTCCTGTGATTATTACTAATTGATCATCTTTTAACATCGATATCCCTCCAAACATTTTTTAAGTATAGCACACCGGGCGTTTCATACAAACTAAAAAAGAATCGACATATTAATCGATTCTTTCAAAATTATTTATTTGCCTTTAATGCTGCTTCTGTTCGTTTTGTATCTCGTTCTAAGATTGGTTTTAAATATTTACCAGTATAACTATCTTTAACTTGAACAATTTGTTCGGGCGTTCCAACTGCTACCACGTTTCCACCAGCTGCTCCACCTTCAGGTCCCAAATCAATGACATGATCAGCTTGTTTAATCACATCCATATTATGTTCAATAATAAGAATGGTATTACCAGCATCAACTAGTTTTTGTAAAACTTCCAGCAAACGCTTGATATCATCAGTGTGCAAACCAGTCGTAGGTTCATCGAGAATATAAAAATTTTTACCTGATGATTGTTTGTGTAGTTCCGAAGCTAATTTCATTCGTTGAGCTTCACCACCTGACAAAGTAGTAGCTGGCTGCCCTAGTTTTACATATCCCAAGCCAACATCTGCAATCGTTTGTAATTTGCGAGTTATTTTAGGAATTGCTTTAAAAAAGACCAAAGCTTCTGAAACTGTCAAATCTAAAACTTCAGCAATATTTTTACCTTTATATTGAACTTCTAAAGTTTCAGAATTATACCGTTTCCCATGACAAACTTCACAAGGAACGTATACGTCAGGAAGAAAATCCATTCCGATTTTTAAAATTCCATCTCCATGACAAGTTTCACAACGGCCGCCTTTAATGTTAAAACTAAAACGTCCTTTTTGATAGCCACGCATTTGCGCTTCATTAGTTTTAGAAAACAAATCACGGATATCATCAAACACTCCTGTATAGGTTGCTGGATTACTCCGTGGAGTCCTACCAATCGGACTCTGATCAATGCTAACCAGCTTTTCAATGTTTTTATATCCAGAAATTGATTTGTAATTACCTGGCTTTTCAGAATTATTATTTAGTTTTTGTGCCAATGCTCGTTTCAAAATGTCATTTACAAGAGTTGATTTACCTGATCCGGAAACTCCTGTCACCACATCAAATTCGCCAAGTGGAAATTTAACTGTAATATCTTTTAAATTATTAGCTTGAGCTCCTTTTACTATGACATTTTTACCATTCCCCTTACGACGTTGTAAGGGAACTGGAATAAATTTCTTGCCAGATAAATATTGCCCAGTTAATGATTTTGGATTTTTGGCAACTTCAGCGGGTGTCCCAGTGGCCATAATTTTACCACCATTTTGGCCAGCACCTGGACCCACATCTACTAAATAATCAGCTGCCATCATCGTATCATGATCATGTTCAACAATTACTAAAGTATTACCTAAATCGCGCATTTTTTTTAAAGAATTGATTAGTCGATCATTATCTCGTTGGTGAAGTCCAATTGATGGTTCATCTAAAACATATAATACACCAGATAGATTAGAACCAATCTGAGTTGCTAACCGAATCCGCTGTGCTTCTCCACCTGAAAGTGTCCGCGCTGAACGGGATAAAGTTAAATAGCTCAGACCAACATTCAATAAAAAATTCAACCGATCAGTAATTTCTTTAATAACTGGCTTTGCAACAACTGAATCTTGTTCTCCAAATTCTGCATGCTTAAAAAACTCGTGTTCATCAGTGATATTCATAGCACAAACTTCACCAATATTTTTACCATTAACCTTAACTGATAATGCCTTGCGATTTAAACGCAAACCATCACACGTCTGACAAGTTAACTCACGCATATATTTACGCATTTGATCACGCGTATAATCGCTATTTGTTTCTTTAAAACGACGTGCAATATTATTAATCACACCTTCAAATGGTGCATCAACATCCCGAACACCGCCAAAATCACTATGATAGTGAAAGTGAAATTTTTTCTTTTTAGAACCATATAACAATAAATCACGTTGCTTTTTAGGTAATTTACGAAACGGTACATCCATCTTAATGCCAAAAGCAGTTGCAGCCTGTTTCAATAATTCAGGATAATATTTTGAACTGATCGGATTCCATGGTTCAATTACCCCTTCATTTAAGGTCTTATTCTTATCCGGAATTACTAAGTCCTCATCCACTTCTAATTTTACTCCTAGACCATCACAGTCAGGACAAGCTCCTAAAGGAGAATTAAAAGAAAATAGACGCGGCTCTAATTTACCAACTGTGAATCCACACACAGGACAAGCATAATGTTCAGAAAACAGCATTGGTTCTCTTTTACCAAGAAAATCAATATTTGCATAACCATCACTAAGCCGTAATGCGGTTTCTAAGGAATCAGATAAACGAGAATTAATTCCATCTTTTACCACAATCCGATCAATTACAATACTAATATCATGTCGTTTGTTTTTATCGAGTTCAATATCATCAGAAATATCGTGCATTTCTCCATCGACTATAACTCTAACAAAACCTTCACGTTTAATTCGCTCAAAAATTTTTTTATGCTGGCCACGTTTAGAACGAACAATTGGAGACATAATTTGTAGCTTAGTTCGTTCTGGTAAGGCCATGATTCGCTCAATCATTTGATCAATTGATTGACTCTTTATTTCTGTCCCATCATTAGGGCAATATGGTGTTCCAACTCGTGCCCACAATAATCGAAGATAATCGTTGATTTCAGTTACAGTGCCAACCGTTGAACGTGAATTTTTAGAAGTAGTCTTTTGATCAATAGAGATTGCTGGACTAAGACCTACAATTGAATCCACATCCGGCTTGTTCATCTGACCTAAAAATTGACGTGCATATGATGAAAGACTTTCAACATAACGTCGTTGTCCTTCTGCATACAGCGTATCAAACGCTAAAGAACTTTTCCCTGAGCCTGACAAGCCCGTCATTACAACCATTTGGTTCTTGGGAATATCTACATTAACATCTTTTAAATTATGTTCACGGGCACCTCTGATTTTAATTACATCATTTGCCATCTTATCACCTCATTTCACATTTGTTTTTTTAATTTCTTAATCGTATCTCGTAATGATGCTGCTTGTTCAAAATCAAGCTGTTTAGCTGCTTCACGCATCTCATCACTCAAATTTTTCAGCATTTGTTTTTGTTCTTTAGTAGTCATTTGTTCAAAATCAGATTCCACAAATGGTTTCTTTTGATTATATTGATCATCTTCAGTTTGTTTATAAGCAGAAATTGATTTTGAAATCGGTTTAATAATTGTTGTTGGCGTAATATGATGTTCTTGATTGTATTTAATTTGAATTTTCCGTCTTCGAGCAGTTTCATCCATTGCAGCTTGCATTGAATCGGTAATATGGTCTGCATACAAAATAACGTGACCATTTTCATTCCTGGCAGCTCGACCAATAGTTTGAATCAAAGAACGAGTATTTCGTAAAAATCCTTCTTTATCAGCGTCTAAAATCGCAATCAAAGACACTTCTGGAACATCAATTCCTTCTCGTAATAAATTGATTCCAATCAAAACATCAAATTTACCCAAACGTAAATCACGTAAAATTCTAGTTCTTTCTAACGTTTTAATATCACTATGCAAATAACGAACCTTAATACCTAAATCCTTTAAATAGTCAGTTAAATCTTCTGACATCTTTTTGGTCAGAGTAGTTACAAAAGTTCGTTGATTATGCTTAATTCGTTCGTTAATTTCTCCCACCAAATCATCCATTTGATCTTTGGTAGGTCGAACTTCGACGGTTGGATCTAACAAACCAGTTGGTCGGATGATTTGCTCAACCACCTGACTACTATGTTCAAGTTCATAATCACCTGGGGTTGCTGACATATATACTACTTGATTAATATGCTTTTCAAATTCATTGAAATCTAAAGGACGATTATCGTAAGAACTAGGCAAACGAAATCCATAATCAATTAATTGCTTTTTCCGTGCTTTATCTCCCTTTAACATCCCATGAACTTGGGGAATCGTTTGATGAGATTCATCGATAAACATCAAAAAATCCTTGGGAAAGAAATCTAATAAAGTATAAGGTGGTTCACCTGGTTTTCTTCGATCCATATATCGAGAATAATTTTCAATTCCAGTTGTATAGCCCATCTCACGCATCATTTCAATATCATAAGTGGTTCGTTGTTTTAACCGCTGTGCCTCTAATAATTTCCCTTCTTTTTCCAACTTATCGACTTGTTTTCCCATATCAGTTTTAATTTCAGGCAAAGCAACTTTCATTATCTCATCATTCGTTAAGAAATGAGTTGCTGGAAAAAGCGTCACTGTTTCTGGCTCACCTAAAACTTCTCCAGTCAATGTGTTTACTTGAGTGATTTTATCAATCTCATCGCCAAAAAATTCAATTCGATAGGCATTTTGTGTTCCAGAAGCAGGAAATACTTCAACAGTGTCTCCATGAACTCGGAAACGACCCCGATCAAAATCAATATCATTACGTTGAAATTGAATATTAACTAATTTACGCAATAAAGTATCACGATCAATTTGATCGCCAACATGAAGAGAAATAGTGTGATTCTGATATTCTTCTGGATTACCCAATCCAAAAATTGATGAAACAGATGCTACCACAATCACATCGTTACGTTCTAATAATGCACTAGTAGCAGCATGACGTAACTGATCAATTTCATCATTAATAGAAGCATCTTTTTCAATATAAGTATCGCTAGAAGGGACATAGGCTTCTGGCTGATAATAATCATAATAGCTGACAAAATATTCAACTGCATTATTGGGAAAGAAATTCTTTAATTCATTATATAATTGACCTGCCAATGTTTTATTATGTGCTAAAACAAGCGTTGGCTTGTTTTGATCTTTAATAATATTGGCCATCGTGAATGTTTTACCAGTTCCAGTTGCTCCTAGTAGTGTTTGTTCCTTATCACCTTTTGCTAATCCAGCATCTAGTTTTTTAATTGCCTCCGGCTGATCACCAGTAGGTTTATACTTTGAAACTAAATCAAATTTTTGATGTGACTTTGTAACCATAAAATACCTCATTTTTAAATTCATCTATGAAAATTGCCTAATAATATTAATTCTAGCATACGAACATACTTTCGCAAAATAAAATGATAAAAAAAGAAGCAGAATTAAATCTGCTTCATATTTATTAAATTATTTTGTTTTAACTGATTCCACATAATCAAAAATTGCTTGCCCAGCTTCACCACCATCACCAACAGCGGTCGTAATCTGTCGTAAATGCTTCTTGCGAACATCACCCACAGCATAAATACCTGGGACTTTAGTTTCCATCTGGTCATTAGTATCAATCCAACCAGCTTCATCGGTTATTCCAATATCATTAAAGGCATCAGTCATTGGTAAAATACCAACATAAATAAAGACTCCAGCCGCTGGGATGGTTTCACTAGCATTAGTTTGATTATTTTTAACCTTAACTCCAGTAACTTTTTTGCCATTACCTTCGATTTCTTCAACTTCACTATTCCAAACAAACTCAATATTATCTTTTGCAAAAGCACGTTCTTGCAAAATCTTTTGAGCACGTAGTTTATCACGACGATGAACCACAATTACTTTAGCAGCAATATTAGAAAGATAAGTTGCCTCTTGAATGGCTGAATCACCGCCACCTACAACTACAACAGTTTCGCCTTTAAAAAAGGCCCCATCACAAACCGCACAATAAGAAACTCCGCGTCCACCATATTCCTGTTCGCCTGGAACATCTAGTTTGCGATATTGTGAACCAGAAGCAATCACTAACCCAGGAGCTTCATACTCATCGTCAGCAGTTTTAACAATTCTACGATTACCTTCAATATCAATCCCAGTAACTTCTCCATAACCATATTCAACACCAAATTGGGTACTACTATCATACATTTTTTGGGAAAGATCTGGACCTAAAATTGATTTAAAACCAGGATAATTTTCAATCTCAGCGGTATTATTCATTTGACCGCCATACACACCCCGATCAAGCATCAAAACTGATAACTCAGCACGTGATGCATAAAGAGCTGCAGTCATCCCAGCAGGGCCTGCTCCAATTACAATTACATCATATTTTTTTGTCATGTTAACCTCCTCAATCAATAATGCATCATTATCACTCGAACATTTAGTAAAATAAGTATAGCACATCCAATGAATACTTTTAATTTATAATCATTTCGAAATTAAGATTGCACACAATTAATACTAACATATATTCAACCTAATCGTTATTATTTAAGTCTAAAAAAAATATCGATATTAATCGATATCTTTTTTTATTACTGGTCTTCTTTTTCTAATCTTTTACCAATTTTTTTGAGATATTCACGGAATTCACCTTTAATTTCTGGATGGTTAATTCCATATTCAATGTTAGTCTCAAGCCAACTTAATTTGTTTCCAGTATCAAATCGTTTACCTTTAAATTCATGAGCAAATACTCGTTGTTTTTTATTTAAAGTATCGATTGCATCCGTTAATTGAACTTCATTTCCCTTACCAGGTTTTGTATTTTCCAATACTTCAAAAATTTCTGGAGTAAACAAGTATCTTCCAATAATAGCAAGATCACTTGGAGCATCTTTGGGATTTGGCTTTTCTACAAAAGTCTTCACATCATAAAGTCCTGGTTTAACCTCATCAAGCGGATCAATTACTCCATATTTAGAAGTATCTTCATGGGGAACATTCATAACTGCTAAGGTAGAAGCTCCGGAATCTTGATAACTTTCAATTAATTGTTTGGTTAACGGAACTTTATCTTGCATCAAATCATCACCAAGCATAACTACGAATGGATCATTGCCAATAAAACTCTTCGCTGTTAAAACAGCGTCCCCTAATCCATCTGGATATGCCTGACGAATGAAGTAAATATTCATTTCATTAGTTTTTTCAACTTCTTCTAACATTTTTTCTTTATTTTTCTTTTTAAGATTTTCTTCTAACATATAGTTTGGTGAAAAATGATCTTCAATGGCACGTTTACCTTTACCAATCACAATTACTAAGTCAGTAATTCCGGAAGCTTTAGCTTCTTCAACAATATATTGAATTGTTGGCGTATCAACAATTGGTAACATCTCTTTAGGCATTGCTTTTGTTTCCGGCAAAAATCTAGTTCCTAATCCAGCGGCTGGAATAATCGCTTTTGTAACTTTCTTCATCTCTATCTACACTCCTATGTAATTATCTATCCAATTTCTGAACGACCTTCACGGGTCATTAATTTGTTGATTGCTTCTTTGACTGTTTCTTGCTTATTTAGAACAGAATGAATTGCTGTAGTAATTGGCATTTCAACTCCACATTCCTGAGCTAAATCATATGCGGCCTGACTAGTAGCTACACCCTCGATTACCATGCCCATATCTTTTACAATATCATCAAGTTGCTTACCTTTTCCAAGCTGATAACCAGCTTTCCAGTTTCGTGAGTCACTACTAGTTGCAGTTACAATAACGTCTCCCATACCAGACAATCCAGTAAAAGTCAGTGGATTAGCACCAAATGAAACTCCTAAACGAGAAATTTCTGCAACACCACGAGTCATTAAAGCAGCTTTAGCATTATCGCCATAGCCTAGTCCATAAAGCGCACCAGCAGCTAATGCAATAATATTCTTTAGAGCCCCGCCAATTTCAACGCCAATTATATCATTATTTGTATAAACACGAAAATAATCATTCATAAATAGTTTTTGAAAATGAATAGCAGAGGGCAAATCTTCACTAGCAGCCGTTACCAACGTTGGATCATGTTTAGCAACTGCTTCTGCTTGACTTGGACCTGAAATAACAGAAACCGTTTTACGATTTTTAGGTTCAATTTCTGCTTCTAAAACCTGAGAGATTCTTTCATGAGTTCCAGTTTCCAAACCCTTACTACCATGAATAATATATGGCTTAATGTTTAACTGATCTAAAATTTGATTAACTTGTTTAGCAACTGAACGAGTTGCTTGAGAAGGAACAATAAATAAAATATCATCCACTCCTTCAATTGCTTCCTTTAAATCTGAATAGGCTTTTAAAGATTTAGAGAAAGTGAAGTCTTTAATATACTTTTTATTAGTATGTTTTTCGTTCATTTCTTGCACTTGAGCAGGATTATGTGACCATAAACGAACATCATGTCCATTTTCATTCAAAATCTCGGCTAACATACTACCCCATGAACCTGCACCAAGAACTGCAATTTTTTCTGTCATACTTTTCTCCTTCAAACTTGATAATTATACCACACCAGATTTTGATCGTTCTTACGACGATATAGCAATACAGCAAGAGCTCCAAAAAACAAAATGATGGACAAAATTTGAGAAATACGAAATGTTCCAAACATTAAGCTATCAGTTCTCATACCTTCTGTAAAGAATCGGCCAAAAGAATACCACATTACGTAAGCTAAAAATACTTCTCCCCGTTTAAATAACCTATCAGAATGCCGCATAATCATCAACAACGCAAATCCAGTCAAATCCCAAATTGATTCATAGAGAAAAGTTGGCTGACGATACATCCCATCAATCAGCATCTGCTGAATAATAAAGTGGGGCAAGTGTAAATGACGCAAAAAGGACAATGAAGTCACTGCCCCATAAGCTTCTTGGTTCATAAAATTACCCCAACGACCGATTCCTTGTGCCATAATCACGGTTGGAGCAGCAATATCAAAAATTTGCCAAATTGATAAATTGTGATGCTTACAATAAAAATAAATAAATATGCCAGCACCTAACAATGCTCCGTAGATAGCTATCCCGCCATCCCAAATTGCAATAATTTCTTCTGGGTGCCGAGCATAGTATTTCCATTGAAAAATAACATAATAGATTCGAGCAGAAATAATCGCAATTGGAATCGCCCATAAAATCATATTATATAAGACATCTTCATTTAATCCTTGTCGTCTGGCTTCTCGCATAGATAACCAAATTGCAATTAAAACTGCAGAAGCAATGATAATTCCATACCAGCGTACGTGAAATGGTCCAAAATTAATGGCAACCGGATTCATGGCTAATATACTAAACATTATTTACCCTCATTACTATCATTTTTAGACTTATCATTTTGACCATCATTTTTTTCATTTTTCTTAATGAGACCATTTAATTCTTTATTAAAAACATCAGTAGCGTTATATCCCATTGAATTTGCTCTAAAGTTCATTGCTGCGGTTTCAATAATAATCGCTAAGTTTCGACCAGGTTTAACAGGAATATTCAATTCTTTTAATTCCACGTCGAAAAATTGCACCGTATCATGATTATTCCCTAAACGATCATATTTAGTATCCTTGTTCCAGATATCTAAATGAACAACCAAGTCAACTTTTGTTTCAGAACGGACTGCTCCGGCCCCAAACAATGTCATCACATCAATAATTCCAATTCCTCGAATTTCTAATAAATGGCTTAGGATTTTAGGAGCTTGTCCAATTAAAGCCTGCTCATCACGTTGATAAACCTCAACTCGATCATCAGCAATCAATCGATGACCACGTTTAACTAACTCAAGGGCGGTTTCACTTTTACCAATTCCAGATTCTCCAGTAATCAATACACCAAGTCCATAAACTTCAACCAAAACACCATGAACTGATTTTCTAGGTGCTAATTTGGCTTCCAAAAAATCAGTCATATTACTTAAAACACGTGAAGTATTTAACTTCGACTCTAGTATTGGAATATGCGCTTTTTTAGTAGCATCAATCAACTCCTGAGGCGGTTCTAAATCAGTTGAGATTACAAAGGCGGGAGTATCTGGCTGACACATCCGATTCATATAATCTTTTAATTTTTCTTCTGGCAAATGTTTTGCAAATGAAGTTTCAGTAATTCCCAAAAGCTGGATTCTTTCTGAAGGATAATAATCAAAATAACCCGTCAGTTCCAACCCAGGACGAGAAATATCACTAGTGGTAATAGGACGATCTAAGTAGTCTTCACCCGAAAAAACTTTTAAATGGGTGTTGTCTACTAATTCTTTCACACTAACACTCTTAACCATAACGAACCCTCCTTAACTAATATTCTAATTTTAACACTTATTAACAATTTAATTTTGCCATAAAGATGTAGTAATCACATAGTTAAACAATGACATTAATAATGAAACTACAAAGATAGTTCCAAATGAAGAAAACTGAAAAGCACTTCCCATTAAATACGAAGTAAGTTCTAACATAATGGCATTGATAAACAAGTTAAATATTCCAAAAGTCAAAATATTAATTGGCAAAAACAAGAGCGACAAAATCGGCTTAACTAATGTTTCTAAGATAGAAAAAACAACTGCTGCTCCCAAAGCTACTTTCCAATTTTCAATGTAAAAAACATTTTGGAATAATCCAGCAAAGGCTAAAAACAATACAAAATTAACCAATATTCTACTAATAAAACGCATATTATCTCCATCTATCATCAAATTAACTGTCATAAAAAAAGCGCCACTCGGGCACTTTTAATTATTGGGGAAAGTAACAATTCCAATCTCGTGAGGAGATCCAGCATAAATCGCAGATTCCTTCATTTCCAAACGATTGTTTCGATTTTTAATTTTTAAACGACAAAAAGTTGGATTACTCTGTAATGCTTTATATAATTGATCTTCAGTTTTAACAGGTTTCCCATTGACTTCTTGAATCAAATCACCGATTTGCAGATTCATCTTAGCAGCTGGAGTATTGGGTTTGACAGCCAGAATTCTAATCCCATCAATTGATTGTTCAACTGTTTTGCTTTCATTTTGATCAACTTTTTTATAGTGACGTAAAATCAATAAATAAGCAACAAAAATAACTACAATGCTACCAATATCAAACCAAAGATTTTTCCAGATAAAAGCATCAATCATTAACCCAAAACTCAACCAGGCCAGCCAGCCAATTGCATTTGCCATTCTTTTAAGTAATTTTTCAGGCATTTCGCCCATAAATTTAAATCTAAATCCAATTAAAAATGGAACCACTAAAATTGTCAGTTTAGCCCCAAAAATTTTAAATACCGGCCATAATGGAGAAGTTGATTCAAATAAACTTCCAGGTACGAACAATACCAAAGGAACAACTGTCATTTTATTAAATACATATGATGCAATTTTATTACCTCTAATATTTTTACTAATGATTGGAGAATTTACTGATTTGCGATTAATTTTCAAAAAAATATATTGAATAATCAACATCGCTGTAATCAAAGCTAAAAAATCTAATCCTTCCGGCATCGTATTTTGCATGGTGATTTTAAAGTTTCCACTAATAATATTTGAATAAAATTTATTTCCAAATATTAAAATAATAATCATTGTTCCAAATAAAATCGTAAATGGAATCATCAAAACTGGGATTAATAACGCGATTGTAATGGCAATTTCATAAAAAAGAATCCAAACATAAGAAACTTCAATTCCAATCAGTGATGTAAAAAGCGACCCGATAATTCCTAGCACAATTAACGAAATAAAAAAGGTCCGCATCTCTGTATTTTTAGGATTAATAGCACTATCATACAACGATCGTTCCCGATTCAAACGAGAGCGATAAGACAAATAAGTTCTAATTATCCCTAACCAAAAAGTAGGTACAATTAAGAAAAATAAAATATTTAATGCTAATTCCATGATTTAGTCACCTTTATTAATTTTTTTGTTGTAATTTCCATTGTAAATAATCATTAATAAATGGATTAAGGTCGCCATCCATTACTGCTTTTCCATTTGCAGTTTCATGATTGGTTCGATGATCTTTTACCATCGTATAAGGATGAAAAACATAAGATCGAATTTGCGAGCCCCATCCAATCTCTAACTGTTTACCCTCTAACTTGGCTTTTTCTTGTGCTTTTTTTTCTTGTTCAAGTTCGTACAACTTTGATTTTAACATATTCATTGCAGTTACTCTATTCTGCAATTGTGAACGTTGTGCTTGACTGGAGGTTACAATTCCAGTTGGTAAATGCGTAATTCGAACCGCAGACGAAGTTTTATTGATATGCTGACCACCAGCACCACTTGAGCGAAAAACATCAACTCGTAAATCATCAGGCTTAATCTCAATATTAACGCTTTCATCTAATTCAGGCATTACATTCACAGATGCAAACGAAGTGTGTCGTCGATTAGCTGAGTCAAAAGGAGAAATACGAACTAAACGATGAACGCCTTTTTCAGATTTTAAATATCCGTACGCATTATGACCTTTAACTGTAAACGTCACACTACTAATTCCTGCAACTTCTCCTGGTTGATAATCATCAATTATAACCTTAAAGCCATTTTGATCAGCCCAGCGTGTGTACATCCGTAGTAACATTTCAGTCCAATCTTCTGCTTCTGTACCCCCAGCTCCTGGATGAATTTCAATAATAGCATTGTTTTCATCATACTTACCGTTTAATAATTGCCCAAGTTTATATTCATTTAAATGTTTTTCTACTTTTTCAAGTGTTATTTCAAATTCTTGTTGTAAGGCTGCATCGGATTCTTCTTCTAACAATTGCAATGTAAGTTGTAAATCTTCGCATTCTGTTGCTAAACTATGAAAATTATCATACTTGGTTTTTAATTGATTGTTTTCATCAATCAACTTTTGTGCAGCTTTTTGATCATCCCAAAATCCTGGCTCAGCCATCTTTGATTCGTTAATCGAAATTGCTTCATTTAACTGATCAAGGTCAAAGAGACCTCCCAAAGTGATCAATTTCTTGCTTAATCTCGTCCACTTTTACTTTTGCTTCACTTAATTCCATTATTCATCCTTACTCAAAAAAAGCGAAGAACCACAGTCCTTCGTATTTTTGCTTATCTTTGAATGTTTTGTCTGATTTCAGCTTTCATAAATAAACGGGTAACATCATAATCAATGTCTGCTACCATTTCTTCAAACATTCTATAACCTTCGCGCTGGTATTCAACTAATGGATTTAATTGACCATATCCACGCAGCCCAATTGATTCTCGCAATTGATCCATTGCATCAATATGATTAGTCCAATGTGAATCAACCACTCGTAAAATAACAACTTTTTCAAACTCAAGAATTTGGCTAGGGTCTTGAAGTTCCTTAGTTTTTTCATCGTATGACTTTTCAGCCAATTTCATTAAGTATTGTTTGATTTCTTTAGCAGATTTATTTTGAAGATCTTCAATCCCAATTTCATTTGGACTAACTAAAGAACTAATGGCAAAATCAAGGATGGTATCAAGATCCCAATTCTTTTTATCGCCTTGAGTATGCAAATCTACAATTCTATCAATAGTTCGCTCAATCATAGGCATTAAAACCCATTTCAAAGAATCAGTTTCTTCAATCACACGATTTCTTTCTCCATAAATCACATCACGTTGTTCGGACATAACATTATCATATTTTAAAACGTTCTTTCGGGAATCATAGTTATTACCTTCAACTCGCTTTTGAGCTGATTCAACTTGTTTAGTGATCATTCGACTACGAATTACAGCATCGTCATCTTCAACCTTTAAGGTTTTTAAGACATTTTTAATTCGATCAGAACCAAAACGACGCATCAAATCATCTTCTAATGAAAGATAAAATTGTGAATAACCAGGATCACCTTGACGTCCAGCACGTCCCCGCAGCTGATTATCAATTCTTCGTGATTCGTGACGCTCAGTTCCGATCACTGCTAATCCGCCAACCCCAATTACATCAGGTCCAAGTTTAATATCAGTTCCACGTCCAGCCATGTTAGTTGCAATAGTAACAGCACCTTTTTGCCCTGCGTTTGCAACGATATCTGCTTCTTTAGCATGATTTTTAGCATTTAAAACTACGTGTGGAATCTTTTCTTCATCAAGTCTTTTTGACAAATATTCAGAAGTTTCAACCGCAACAGTTCCTAGTAAAATTGGTTGCCCACGACGATGTAAAGTTTTAACTTTTTCAATTACTGTATCAAATTTTGATTTCAATGTTGGATACAAAACATCCGATTCATCAACTCTGATAACAGGTTTATTAGTTGGAATTGCAACGACATTCATGTTGTAAATTTCCCGAAATTCTTCTTGTTCAGTTTTGGCAGTTCCAGTCATTCCAGCCAGCTTATGATAACGTCTAAATAAATTTTGGTAAGTAATGTTGGCCATTGTCTTACTTTCTTCTTGGATTGTAACGCCCTCTTTAGCTTCCAGGGCTTGGTGCAATCCATCAGAAAAACGCCGACCGTCCATAATTCGTCCGGTAAAGGAATCTACAATTAAAACCTCATCATCTTTGACCACATAATCTTTGTCACGTTCCATGACATAATTAGCTCGCAAGGCTTGGTCTAAATGGTGGGTTAAAGCAGTATTATCAGTATCATAAATGTTTTTTAGGTTAAAAAATTTATCTGCCTTTTTAATCCCTTGTTCGGTTAAAGAAACTGTTTTAGTCTCTAAATCAACCTTATAGTCGTCTTTAGCAGTTAACGTTTTTGCAAAACGATCCGCCTGTTTATAAAGTTCATTTGAACCTTGAGCTTGACCAGAAATGATCAAAGGAGTTCGGGCTTCATCAATTAAAATCGAATCAACTTCATCAACTAAAGCAAAATTTAAAGGACGTTGAACCCGTTCTTCTTTGTAAACCACCATATTGTCACGCAAATAATCAAATCCAATTTCACTATTAGTGGAATACGTAATATCAGCGTCGTATGCAGCTCTTTTTTCATCTGGACCCATATCAGCTTTATTAACACCAACTGTCAGCCCAAGCCAATTATATAATTGTCCCATTTGCTCTGCATCACGTTCAGATAAATATTCGTTAACCGTAACAACATGAACACCCTTGCCAGACAAGGCGTTTAAATAAACTGGCATCGTAGCGGTCAAAGTTTTCCCTTCACCAGTTTTCATTTCAGCAATATTACCTTCATGAAGGACAATTCCCCCCATAATCTGCACTCTAAATGGAGTAAGTCCTAAAACTCGACGGGCTCCTTCACGAGCAACAGCAAATGCTTCTGGAAGCATATCATCTAATGATTCGCCATCTTGAAACCGTTTTTGAAATTCTGAAGTTTTTGCTTTTAATTTTTCATCACTTAATTTGCGATATTCAGTAGAGTAGGAACTTACCTTATCGGCAATTTTACCAAGCTGTTTAACTCGGCGCTTATCGCTTTCTATCCATTTTTTTAAAACATTTGTTGCCATCGATTAATTTCTCCTCAATTGTTTCATTTTAAATAACGTTATTTTCTTCTTAATACTCTATATCTTAACATTTTATTTTGATAATTAAAAACAAGAGTCAAGTGAACCTGTCCCTGACAAGAAAGCCCTGAAAGATGGCTAATTGGTCATCTTTCAGGGCTTAACTAATAAATAATTAACTTTCAGTAGTGATTAATCCATATTCACCATCTTTACGACGATAAACAATATCAATGGTTTCATTATTAATATCCTTAAAAGCATAAAAATCATGATCCAACAAATTCATTTGTAAAATTGCTTCATCAGAATCCATTTGTTTTAAGGGAATTCGTTTTTTACGTACCACTTTAAGTTTAATAGGGTCAGTACCATCCGTCTTAAAGATTATTTTTTCTCCACGAATCTTTGCTTTTTCATTAATTTTTTCTTTGTATTTTTTAATCTGTTGCTCAATCTTTTTAATTGCAGCGTCAATACTGATATTAATATCAGCGGAAGTTGCTTCACCTCGTAACAACAAAAATGGAAAAATAATGGTTATTTCTGCCTTTACATCATTATTTTTGTAACCAATCAAATTAATATGTGCAACGGCACTAACGCCATCTTCAAAATAATCGTCAATTTTACTAACATGCTCTGAAATATATTCACGAACATCGTCAGTAATATCGACATCGTCTCCTCTAACATTAAAAGATAACATTTTAAAATCCCCTTCACAACTGACACAAATCACTCTATCTCTATAATCATCGTTATTTCTATTATAGTTAATAAATCCTTAAATAACAATGGTCTAACGTGCAAGTGTAATACTTCGAACACTTTGAGCACCATTTTCAAATAAAAGTTGAGCTGCATGATGTAAAGTGGTTCCAGTTGTGTAGATATCATCAACTAAACACACATGTTTTTGTTTAATCATTTTAGAATATTTTTCGTTAATCTCAAACGGTTGCTTGGTTTGTAGTCGCTCTAATCGATTTTTTTGAAATTGTGATTTTAATTTTGGTTTTGCGGTAAGTATCTCAACGTAGTTGATTCCTTCTAGCCAGCCTATAACTTGATTAAATTTTCTGACCTCCATAGTAACCTGGTTAATTGGGATTGGAACTACCACTTCATGTTTTTTTATTAATCCAGCCACTTGAACAGCTACTAACTTGCGTAATCTGTAATCTCCTTGAAACTTATAACGATCAATATATTCTTTGATAACACCATCATACGCATATAAAGATTGATTAATTAATTTAACTGAATTAACTTGATTCCATTTTAAACAATCTGCACAAAGTTTGTTGACCGACTGAATTCGATCACATTGGAAACAATGCTTTTTAGTGACTATAGGCTGAAATAATTTTTCACAACGCAAACAAAGATAACGGGTCACAATTGGTTTAAAACTCAAAATAAAATGAATAGATAATGAACTATTAACAAAACCCCCACACCATAAACAACTACTATTCAATTTTTTGACCTCTCCGATTCATTTCAGCAATCTGTTGCCGTGCCAATATCACATTTTTTGAATACCCACCAATAAAACAGTCCACATTACCATATGGACGAGATGCTTTTCGCCCCACTCGACCAGCAATTTGAACCAATGAAGCAGTTGAAAATGAACGTTCATCAGCTCCCAAAATTATCACATCAATTCCTGGAAAAGTAACTCCACGTTCCAAAATGGTCGTAGTAATTAAAAATTGTACCTGTTTTAAACGCATCATTTGTACTTTTTCCATCCGTTGTTCATCTCCTGCATGAACTGTTTCCCAACACTTTTCCCCTTGATATTTTTTAGATAAAACTCGATCAACAACTGCTAAATCTTTAATTCGAGGGACAAAAATTAAAAAACGCTGACCAACTTTGATTTTTTTTAATATCATTTTCACAAATTTAAACGGTAATTTTCCTTGATAAATTTTGATGTTCCAATTAAAACAAAGATGAAGTTTCATTTGCGGTAACAAATGACGATGGAATCGAAGTGGCAAATAAGCAGTCTGATATTGCTGACGCAATTCTTTGCTCGGAGTTGCGGTCATTAATAAACGACAACCATCAACTTTAACAGCTCGTTTAGCAGCCATTTCCAACATTGGATTATTAGCGAATGGAAAGGCATCAACTTCATCTAAAATCAAAATGTCAAAAGCTTGCTTAAATCGCAATAATTGATGCGTAGTACAAATAGTTAGTTGCCGATACTGGTATTTTTCAGTGCTTTTACCATGTAAAAGTATCATTGATGTCTCATGAAAAGCCTCTTGATATCTTGGAAAAAGTTCAACACATACATCTACACGGGGTGATGCAATGGCTACTCGAAGTTGGTGCTTTAGCGCCCACTCAATCCCTGCAAACGAAATTTCAGTTTTACCGGCTCCAGTTACTGCCCATAATAGCAAATCTTGTTGGTGCTTAAATGCCTGTACCACTTGATTAGAACATTGTTGCTGCAAATCGGTTAACTTTCCTTTCCAAGTCAGCGGAAAATCAATTTCTTTAAATTGGTTAATTTCGGGGAAAGCAGCCAGTTTCATCGTACTATCTAATCTTCCTAAATTAACACATTCAAAACAATAATAAACTGTATCTGAGATTCGTGCTGCACTCTTTTCACAATCACTTCCGCATCTAGTACAATGTATATAGGTTTTGTGGATAATAACAGCTGGAACCAAATCAATTTTCTTATGCTTTAACAAGTTTTTTGTTAAATCATCAGCAGGAACGAAGCGACCTGCTATTTCTAACTCATTATCAATCAAGTAACTCACCTCACAAATAAATACGTAATTTAAGGAACTAAATTAATATGGAAAATAAATTTTTAACAATTGCTAACAGTGGTTCACATGAAATTGATATAAAAAAATCAAAATTTATTGCCTCGATTAGTCGAGTTAATTCTGAAGCAGAAGCAAAAGAGTTTATTCAAAATATCTCACAAGCTAATAAAAAAGCTAATCATAACTGCTTTGCTTACCTAATTGGCAAACATGATGAAATTCAACGTGAAAGTGATAATGGTGAACCCAGTGGAACAGCAGGAGTGCCAATGCTAGAGGTCTTAAAGAAAAATAATTTGCATGATACTGCCATTGTTGTAACCCGATATTTTGGTGGGATTAAATTAGGTGCTGGCGGATTAATTCGTGCTTATAGCAATTCTGCTTCACAGGTCATTGAACAAACCGGTATTATAGAAAAAATATTGCAAACTAGAATAAAACTTATCGTCTCTTATAAATTGAATGACAAATTACAATACTTTTTAAAGAAAAATGATTTCATTATTTATGAAACTGAATATGGAAAAGAGATAGAAATCACAACGGCGGTAGCAGCTAATCAAATCGAATCATTTCAAACTAAGATCACTAACTTATTAGCAGGTGATGTCAAAATAAAAAAAGAACATGACGAATATTTTGAAATCCCTTATCGTTCTAAATAATTATCATGAAATTGTATTTTGGACTAAGTTTGATATAATTAATGTTATTGTGAATTAAGTCACATATTTTAAATGAAGGAGTGCGTCATGGAAAATAAACCAAAACCAAAAAAAACAGAAACTTCAATCATTGTTCAAATGGGGATTTTTGCTGTTATTTTATTTGTTTCTTACTTAATTTCAGTCCTCTTTCCAAAAAATTTCCCTGTTCCAGCCCCAGTTGTTGGGCTAATTATTTTATATCTTTTACTCACATTTAAGATTATAAAACCAGAACAAATTGAAAAATTAAGTAATTTTTTAATTGGTATTCTAGCATTTTTATTTGTTCCATCTGGAATTCAATTAGCAGCTTCTTTAGATATTATGAAACATTCTGGGATTCAATTAGTAATCATGATTATTATTTCGACAATTGTCATGTTAGTATCCGTTGCTTTAGTAGCAACCTTTTTAATTTGGTTGCGTAATAAAATGTTTGGTAAAAAAGATGAAGTAAAATAAAAGGAGCAAACTGATGCAAGCAGAATTATTAAAATTTTTAGGTACTCCCATGTTTGGAATCGCCCTTTCATTAGTTGTTTATTTAATTGGTGATTTCCTGTTTAAAAAGACACACGGATTTTTTCTTTTTCAACCTTTATTTGTCAGTATGGTATTAGGAATCTTTATTTTATGGTTAATTGCAAAATCTACTAATATTAATATTACTTGGATTTATACTAATTTATATAAACCTGGTGGTGACATTATTTTCTGGTTTTTATATCCAGCAACAATTGCGTTTGCAATTCCACTTTTCAAACGCAATGATATCGTTAAAAAATACTGGTTAGAAATTGTTTTATCCTTAATTATCGGGTTAGGTATTTCCGTAGTTATTATGTATTTTGTTTCAAAATTAATTGGGTTAAATCATGCTGCGATTGCTTCGATGTTACCTCAAGCAGCTACTACTGCTGTGGCAATGCCAATTGCACAGGGTATTCATGGTATTCCAGCTATTACTGCAATGGCATGTATCTTAAATGCCGTTATTATTTATGCAATGGGTGACTGGTTAATTAAAATTTTCCGACTAAAAAATCCAATCGGAATTGGGTTAGGATTAGGAACAGCTGGACATACATTGGGTTCTGCTAAGGCTTTGGAATTAGGACCAATTGAAGGCTCAATGGCTGCTATTTCAGTAGTTATTATTTCCATAGTGGTTGACATTGTGGTGCCACTCTTTGCAAACCTAGTTCATTTATAATTAAAAAAAGACTGTCTAGTTGGCAGTCTTTTTTAATTATAAATTTTTAAAGTAATTAGCAAAACATTTTGGATAAATTTCTATAAAATCTAACTACATTGTATGAGGGATTGCTTTATTATTTTAATGCACCTTAACTAGATTACTTAGTCAAAAAACAACCACATTAATTAATGTGGTTGTTTTTTGATAAAATTATTATATTTAATTATTCAAGTGGAAATTATAAGTTGCCACAATAATATTTTGTCTAGAGTTTAAAGCAGCTCGTAATCTCAAACCACTTTGGTTATGCAATACTTGTTGCCAATGATGTTTGGGTACGAATTGCGGTACCAAAACAGTCGTCGAATAATTAATTTCTTCATCTTTTCTAGAAATAACGTCACAAAAACGCAATACTGGATCGTTCAGCGAACGATACGAAGTATGAATATTAACAAATCGAATGTCTGGATATTCTTTTTTAAATTTAGCCTCGTTCTTTTTCTCATGTTCTGGATCTGAGTTAAAAGACACATGAACTGCTACCACTTGATCACCAATCGACTTAGCATAACTAATAGCGTCATGAGTCATTTGCGTAACGTTTCCAACTAATACTATCACAGTCGATCCATCATAACTCTTAATAACTGCTTTAGAGTTTGCATTCTTAACACGCAGTTGTTTAGCCACCTGTAGATAATGATTGTGGATGCGATAAAACATATACAAAATCAAAGGCATAATGATTAGATATGGCCAAACGTCTCCAAAATGGAGTGCAAATAAGAAAACAACTAACATTATGGAAATGATGGTCCCAATTAAGTTAATTAACATCTTACCAGGCCAAAATCCCTCTTTATGATGGAACCAGTGAACAATCATTCCTGATTGAGAAAGTGTGAATGGAACAAAAACCCCTACTGCATATAACGGAATCAAAAGATTCGTTTTACCATTAAAGATTAGAATTAAAACGATTGCACCAATAGCCAGTGAAATAATTCCATTTGAATAACCAAGTCGATCACCTTTATCTAAATAAGCATGTGGCAAGTACTTATCTTTGGCCATATTGTAGGCCAAAATTGGAAAAGCAGAAAAACCAGTATTAGCAGCTACCGCTAAAATCAAGGCTGTTGCCATTTGCAATACATAATATAAGAAGCCATGACCAAAGACACCAACACCGATTTGTGAAAGGACGGTATCTTTAGCTCCTGGAATAATCCCCATATAGTAACTTAGAAATGTAATTCCAGCAAAGAAAACGGCTAAAATGGTCGCCATTAAAGCCAAAGTATTCGCAGCATTTTTCCTTTTTGGTTGTTTAAAGTTAGGCACCGCATTACTAATCGCTTCAACTCCAGTTAACGAAGATGATCCAGACGAGAATGCTTTAAAGAACAGTAATAATGTCATTCCTTTAACGGAAGCATTTAATGGAGCATATGCGTGATATGTAATTTTGCCGGTTAAAATATTGTAACCACCTAAAATAATCATGAAAACAATCATGAAAATAAAAAGATACACGGGAACAACTAGAAAAGTTGCCGAATCTTTCATCCCACGCAAATTTAATACCATAATAAACACCACTATAAAAATAGCAATAGGTACCTGATAATTATATAACGACGGTAGAGCAGACGTAATTGCTTCCGTCCCGGACGTTGTTGAAACTGCTACAGTTAACATGTAATCAACTAGTAATGAACCACCAGCAACTAACCCAGCGCCCTCGCCCCAGTTGGTCCGTGCTACCACATAAGCTCCTCCACCAGATGGATAAGCATAAATAATTTGTCGATATGACAAGGTAATAGCTGCCAATAGTACCAACACTAGCAATGCCACCCACATTTGATACATCAAAGCCGCAGTTGATAAAGTAATCAGAACTGCTGTAATCTGCTCCGTACCATAAGCAACTGATGACAATGCATCAGATGATAACAAAGCCAAACCACTGAACTTAGTCAAGGATTGTCCAGACTCATCGTCACTTTTAAGTGGACGACCAATAATTAATCTTTTTAAATATCGCCACATGAACTTTACTCCTATAATTCATTAATTTGCTTCTTCGATTAAAAGCATGTGACTCTTATTGTACTATAATTTTGGTAAAAATCACCAACTGAATAAAAAAAGAAAGTCTACTTTTTAAAGTAGACTTTCTTAGTAAGATTTGAACTACATCATTCCTGGCATACCAGGTTGTGGCATTGCAGGAGTATCATTTTTTTCTTCTTCTGGTTGATCAGCAACAACTGCTTCAGTTGTTAATAACAATGATGAAACAGATGCGGCATTTTGAAGGGCAGAACGACTAACCTTGGTTGGATCAACAACTCCAGCGGCAATCATGTCTTCAAATTTACCAGTAGCAGCGTTATAACCAATTCCTGGTTTTTCTTGTTTTAAATGATCAACGATTACAGCACCATCAACTCCGGCATTTTCAGCAATTTGTTTAACAGGAGATTCAAGTGCACGAAGAACAATATCAACACCAGTTTGTTCGTCACCTTCTGCTTGAATTGCTGCAACGTCTTTCAAGATGTTAATGTATGCAGTTCCACCACCTGGAACAAATCCTTCTTCAACAGCAGCTCTCGTTGCATTCAAAGCATCTTCAATTCTGTATTTACGTTCTTTTAATTCAGTTTCAGTAGCAGCACCAACTTTAACAACTGCTACCCCACCAGCTAACTTAGCTAAACGTTCTTGTAATTTATCTTTGTCAAAATCAGAAGTTGCAGCAGCAATTTGGGTTTTGATTTCAGCAACTCGTTTAGAAATTGCATCTTGGTTTCCTTTACCTTCAACGATAGTAGTCGTATCTTTGGTAACATTAACCTTGTTTGCTTGACCTAATTGTTCAACAGTAGTGTCTTTTAATTCAAGTCCAAGATCATCACTAATAACAGTAGCACCAGTCAAAACAGCAATATCTTGAAGTTGAGCCTTACGACGATCACCAAATCCAGGAGCTTTAACTGCAACTACGTTAAATGTCCCTCTCATTTTGTTCAATACCAAAGTAGGAAGAACTTCACCACCAATGTCATCAGCAATAATTAATAATGAACGACCTTGTTCAACTACTGATTGTAGTAATGGCATGATATCTTGCATGTTGTTAATCTTCTTATCAGTAATCAAGATGTATGGATTATCAAGATCAGCTTCCATCTTTTCTTGATCAGTTACCATGTATTGTGACATGTAACCACGATCAAATTCCATTCCTTCAACAACGTCTAAGCTGGTATCAACTCCTTTAGAATCTTCGATGGTAATTACTCCATCTTTACCAACTTTTTCCATTGCTTCAGCTATTAAGCTACCAACTTTTTTGCTTGCAGATGAAATTGAAGCGATTTGTGCAATATCATCTTTGTTTTCAACTTTATGACTCATTTTGTGAAGACTGGCAACAGCTGTTTCAGTTGCTTTTTCAATTCCTCGACGGACACCAACTGGATTTGCACCAGCAGTAACATTCTTCATACCTTCTTTAACGATTGCTTGTGTCAAAACAGTCGCAGTTGTAGTACCATCTCCAGCAACATCATTAGTTTTTGATGCAACTTCAGATACTAATTTAGCTCCCATATTTTGAAAATGGTCAGGTAAACTAATTGATTTAGCAATGGTAACACCATCGTTAGTGATTGTTGGATCACCAGCTGTTTCTTCTAAAACAACGTTACGACCTTTAGGACCCATAGTAGTTTTAACTGTATCTGCTAGTTTATCAACACCTTTAAGCATTGAACTTCTAGCATCGTCAGAAAATTTAATTTCTTTAGCCATTTTAATCACCTCATAATAATATTTTTAATCGTTTAATTTTTTATTTAATAATTGCGAGTAAGTCGCCTTCGTGCATTACTAAGTATGAATTCTCATCATATTCAACTTTGGTACCTGCGTACTTGTCAAACATAACTAAATCTCCAGTTTTAACTACTGGAGCAACCTTCGTACCGTTATCAAGAACTCGACCTTCACCAACAGCAACTACTTTTCCTTGCGTTGGTTTTTGCTTAGCGTTTTCAGCTAATACAATTCCACCAATTGATTTTTCTTCTTGATCTTGAACTTCAATAATTACACGATCACCAAGTGGTTGTAACATGATAACCCCTCCAATTAATTTCATTTTATTTTGGCACTCGAACTATTCAAGTGCTAACTACATTATTAATATATCGCCATCACCAATTTATTGCAAGAATTTTGCCCAAAATAAAAAGCATTCTAGTTAATTAGAATGCTTGCTACTATTTTTGATCGTAATGATCAATAAAGTAAATTAAAGTTTGTAATTCATTGGTTAAATCAACGTTATGAACGCGAATATCATCAGGAACTGATAATCGAATTGAAGTAAAATTAAGAATTCCTTTTACCCCTGCTTTAGCAACTTGATTGGCAACTTCTTGAGCCACATCTGATGGAACCGTTAAAATCACAACACTAATCTGTTGTTCCTTTAGTTGAGTAACCATTTGACTCATGGGATAAATTGGAACTCCCCCTTGGATAGTGTTAATATTTTTAGGATTGACATCAAAAGCTGCAGAAATGCGAATATTACTATCCTGGTGAAAATTAAAATTAAGCAAAGCATGCCCTAAGTTACCAACTCCGACTAATGCTACATTTGTGAGTCGATCCTGATGTAAAATATTCTTAAAGAATTCCATCAAATTGTCAACATCGTATCCATAACCACGTTTGCCTAAAGCACCAAAATAAGAAAAATCTCTTCGAATAGTGGCTGAATCAACGTGAATAGCGTCTGCTAATTCTGTAGAAGAAACTCGCGTTTTACCACCGTCATGAAGAGTATTTAAATAACGATAATATAACGGTAACCGTTTAGCGGTTGCACGCGGGATTTTTGTTTCTACCATTAATTCATACTCCTTTTATTATTACAAAATTCTAGTATTATTAAGTTTACCACAAAAACAAACGATAAAACTAAAGTTTGTGAAAATCTACTTATTTATTAAACAGGCTTTCTTCTAGAATATGATAAAATTATCACAGAAAGTAGGTGTCTTCGTGATTATATTACAAGCCAATAATCTAACTAAAAGATTTAATGGTGAGATTTTATTTAAAGATATTAATTTAACTATCAGTGAAAAAAGCCATATTGGTCTAGTAGGTCAAAATGGTGCTGGTAAATCAACTCTTTTAAAAATGTTGATTGGTATTGAATCAGTTAGTGAAGGAACAATTACTAAAAAGAAAAATTTAACCATTGGCTATCTCCCTCAAAATACTGGACTACATTCTAATAAATCGATTTTAAATGAAATGGAAACAGCTTTTGCTGGTGTCATTAAAGAAGAACAACAACTTCACAAACTTGAAGCAGAAATCAGTGATTCAACAACAATTGAAAATCCAGAAAAATTAGCGGAAGTTTCAAAACGTTATGATGAATTACAAGCCGATTTCACAAGAAAAAATGGGTATGGTTATAAAGCAGAAATCAGAACAGTTTTAAGTGGTTTTGGTTTTAAAGAATTCGACTTTGATCGTAAAATCAATGAACTTTCTGGTGGACAACAAACTCGCCTCGCCATTGCCAAACTTTTGCTAGAAAAACCACAATTATTAGTTCTAGATGAACCAACCAATCATATTGATATGGAAACTACAGACTGGTTGGAAAATTATTTGCAAGCTTATAATGGTGCACTCTTGATTATTTCTCATGATCGTTACTTTATGGATAAAGTTGTGAATGAAATCTATAATTTAGATAACGGAAAAATGGATTACTATAAAGGTAATTACAGTAATTTCACTAAAGAGAAAATTCATCGTCAAACAATTGCTGAAAAAGATTTTGAAAAACAACAGAAAAAAATCAAAAAAGAAGAAGACTTCGTCAAAAAAAATATTGTAAGAGCTTCTACTACCAAAAGAGCGCAGTCGCGTCAAAAACAATTAGCCAAAATGGAAATCATTGATAAACCCAGTAATACTCACAAAACTGCTAAATTCAGATTTAATCCTGAACGAAAAAGTGGAAATGTAGTTTTAGATGTTGATAATCTAGCGATTGGATATCAAGACAAGATTCTAAGCTATCCCATCAGCATTCACTTAAAACGTTATCAACGAATGGCTGTTTTTGGTCCCAATGGAATTGGAAAATCAACTTTGTTAAAAACAATTTTAGGTCAACTACCTAAAATAAAAGGGACAGTTCAATTTGGCACTGGGGTCAATATTGGCTATTATGATCAGCAACAGGCAAGTCTTCATCATCAAAAAGATGTTTTACATGAACTCTGGGATGATTATCCAACTACTCCAGAAGGCGAGATTCGGTCCATTCTTGGGAGTTTCTTGTTTAGTGGTAATGATGTGGAAAAAAGCGTTGCTAATCTATCGGGTGGTGAAAAAGCACGATTACTTCTAACTAAATTATCCATGAATCATGATAATTTTCTAATTTTAGATGAACCAACCAATCATTTGGATATCGAAAGTATTAATGTCTTGGAAAAAGCCCTTTTACAATTTCAGGGTACGATTTTATTTGTTTCTCATGATCGTTATTTTATTAATAAATTAGCCACTCACATTTTAGAACTTAGTCCGAATGGATCAAAAGTGTATATGGGTAACTATGACTACTACAAGGCTAAAAAAAATGAAGAACTAGAAATTGCTGAACATGAAAAGCAAGAAAAACCAGATACCACAAAACAAGTTTCTAATTTAACTGAAACTAAACAACGTTATCAGGATAAAAAAGCACAACAGCGAGAAATTCGAAAATTAAAAAGAAATATTGCAGATTTAGAAACGCAATTAAGCCAAATTGAAATTGATAAAAAAGAACTTGAACAACAAATGACTTTGTCTGAAAATTATAATGATCGAATTAAAAGTCAAAATTTACAAACTAAGTTGAAAAAAATCAATCAACAACAAGAGCAAGTTGAAACAGACTGGGAAAATGATAATCTAAAATTAGAAGAACTTAATTAGATTGAAAAACGAGCGTCACACTGATTTTATAGTGTGATGCTCGTTTTTAATTATTCTTCTTCATTTTCAACCCATTCAAATTCAAGACCTGGATTAGCATTTAATGACATATCTGCTTTGTCATCATGACGTTGTAACATTTCTGCTGCAGCTCCAATCATAGCAGCGTTATCACCACATAATTTTAAAGGTGCTTTAACAAATTCAACATTACGTTTTTTCAATTCCTGATCTAAACTCTCACGCAAACCTCGATTAGCAGCTACCCCTCCTGCTAAAATAAATTCTTTTGCAGGATACTTATCTAATGCACGTATAGATTTACTAACCAAAACATCAATGACTGCATGCTGAAAACTAGCAGCTAAATCATTTTTATTCAAAGTTTCATTAACTTGCTCAGCATGATGAACTGTATTAATAAAAGCACTTTTTAGTCCACTAAAACTAAAATCAAAATTATCATCTTTTTCCATAGCACGCGGAAATGCAAAGGTATCATGGCCTAGATGTGCCATCTCATCAACTTGAGGTCCAGCAGGATAGTTAATTCCTAATACCCGCCCAATCTTGTCATAAGTCTCACCAGCTGCATCATCACGAGTTTCACCAATAATTTTAAACTCGCCTTCTTGTGGCATCCAAACTAACTCCGTGTGACCGCCTGAAACTACCATAGCCAACGCTGGAAATTCAATTGGGTGTTCAAAATTAGTTGCGTAAATATGCCCAGCAATATGATTTACTGGAATTAATGGTAATTGATGCGCCCAGGCAACCACTTTAGCAGCAGTAATTCCTACTAATAACGATCCTACCAATCCCGGTCCATATGTAATGCCAACTCCAGTTAAATCAGTATAATTAACTCCAGCTTTTTGCAAAGCATCGTCAATACAAATTGTAATTTGTTCAATATGATGACGACTAGCAACTTCCGGTACTACACCACCAAAACGTTGGTGACTTTTTATTTGCGTGGCTACAACGTTAGCAAGAATTTCTTTACCATTTTTGATAACTGCCACGCTAGTTTCGTCACAACTGGTTTCAAATGATAAAATCAAACTATTTTCATTTTTCATCATTAATCACTTCACCATCTTATCTTCCAAAGTTATTTGAAGCTAAGTAATTTTTCTTGTCTAAATTTAACCGTAAAACAATCGCATTCTCGCCATCATTATAATAATTAGGTTTTACTTCTTCTTGTACAAATCCCAAGTCCTTAAATAAATCTTGGGTTTTAATATGACCAACCTGACAAATGAAAAAGACACAATTTAATCCCATTTCACGTGCTCGTTCAATAATAGTCGTTATCAAAAAATACCCTAAACCTTGATGTTGAAATTTAGGTAATACAGCTACATTTTGAATTTGACAACATTTATTGTCACGCGAAATTGAAATGCAAATGAAACCAACTAACTCATCATCTTTTCGTAAGATTAAATAAAAACGATCTTTATTATTGTTTAATTGCGTTTTAAACTGAGCTTTAGTCCATTTCATTTCATTACCATAAGCAGCCTTATCGACACGAATAATGTCTGGAAGATCAGCAATCATCCCTTTACCTAAAAAATAAGTATTTCCACAAATATTAACAAATCGATTTTTAAATTCTAATGCTTCTTTAATCTTAGTTTCATTTCTATCATTAACATTTTTGCGATACCATTCTTTAAACTTGTTCAACATATGATTCGTGACCTTCTCCTGGATGTAATTTTTGCCAATCTGATTCGGCTTGTGTCAATCTTAAATAATTTGGAACAAATTCATCTATATCATGAACTGGATGTTGTTGTTCTCCATAAATACCAATTCTAGCAGCTTGTGGTAAATTATCAATTCCAACGACCGACTTAAAGTTAGTACCAAAATGAGCTTGTAATTGAGTTTTAAAATTAACAACATCTGATCCTACAAAAACAATTGATTCCTCAAATTGATCCAGTTGTTTTAACCACTTTTCAAACGCAATATGTTGATCGGGTAAAACATTTTCTGGCCCAGTTGGTGTGATACGATACAATCCTGTAAATAAAATATTATTACGGGCATCAAAAGTTGGAGCCACTAACTGACCTTCTTTTTCCACATTTAACGAAAGTGCTAATAAACTAGAAATTCCTACTAAATCAATCTTTAAAGTATCAGCTAAAACTTTACCAATTGTGACTGCTACCCGTAATCCTGTATATGATCCTGGACCTTGTGCTACAACAACTCGATCTAAATCATGAGGTTTTAGATTAGCTACTTTAACTAAATTTTCAATTACCTGCATGGCATATGCCGCATGTTTTCTTTGCGTTGTAATAGTTGTGGTTGCCAACACTTTATCATTATCTAAAACTGCTATTGATAAAGGACGGTTCGATGTGTCTAATGCTAAGACCTTCATTTATTTCACTTCTTTTAATTAGTTTTCTTCCATTCAATTTGGGCAACTGATTTAATTTTCCCGTCAACTAAAATTTGATGAGCAGTTACCGCCTGTTTATCATCTTTTTCCACAATCTCTGCCTGACTAACCACATGATCTCCATAACGAACTTCATCAGCAAATTTAACACTAAATTTAGTTGCTACATGATTTTTCAAAAAATCATAATCCAACGTGTTACTCATCCAACCAATATATCTGGTATTGCTGACATGACCATTAAAATCAATATCCGTAAAACACACTGGGTATTTCATTTCAGCTGAATCTGTACCTTCAACCTTTTTAATTTTACGCATTTTTTCAATTCGTTTAACTTTTTCGCTTCCATATGGAGTAACCACATCAACATCAATTTTAACCATTTTACGAGTATCTAAATTCATCATGACCCATAAACTATTCACTGATACTAAAATATTATCATCCATATCGCGGACCCAGAAATGTCGATCAGCAAAGTTTCTCGTATAACTAGTCCCCTGAGTTTGAATTTTAACAGACTCATTCGCTTTGGGAAGTCGATTAATATCAACATCATATTGAATTACTACCCAAGTAACACCACTTTGCTGTACTATATTAGTTCCTACTTGAAGATTTTGTGATTGGTCTTCTGAAACTTGAACGATTATATCAAGTAAATACTGGAGTGTCACATCACTTCTAATGTCGGTTTCGAAATTTGCAATTCGATAATTTTCTGAAAAAATTGTACCTGCCATAAAAATACTCCTAATTATTTTTCCTAAATATGATGAAACTGATTATAAACATCCTGACGCACTAATTGATTTAACTTTGCCACTTGTTTAATCGCTACATTTGGTTTATTTCCACGCTCAATCAATCTTTGTACCTGCTCTTCAATGGGTAATTCTTTTATTTCATCATACTCTGTTTTATTTTTTTTCTTACTCTTTGTGTTTCCTGCCACTAAAATCACAAATTCACCGCGCATTTGGTTATCTTCAGTCCATTTAACCAAATCATCAATTCCGCCACGAACATATTCTTCATACTTTTTGGTTAGTTCACGTCCTAAGGTTGCTTGACGATTCCCGAATACCTTTTGCATATTAATCAAAGTTTTCTTTACTCGATAGGGAGATTCATAAAAAATCAATGTTGGATATTCATTTGCCAAATTTTGTAATTCTTCAACTTGATCTTTGGGCTTGCGCTTCAAAAATCCATAAAATAAAAATGGTTGTGGTTTCAAACCTGAAGCTATCAGACTAGTTAGACCTGCATTTGCCCCTGGAACACTAATTATCGGAATACCAGCTGCAATACATTGTTCGACCAATTCATGACCGGGATCACTAATCGACGGCATTCCTGCATCACTTACCTGTGCAATATTAAATCCTGCTTTTAGCTTTTCAATCAATTCAGGTGCTCTTGATTCGGTATTATGTTCATGAAAACTGATCTTTTTGGTTTTAATTTCAAAATGATTAAGTAACTTTTGCGTATTGCGCGTGTCTTCAGCAGCAATTAAATCTACTGATTTAAGCACATTGATTGCTCTAATCGTCATATCTTCTAAATTACCAATCGGGGTTGGTACCAAATATAACTTTCCTGATTCGCTATTTGCAAAACTCATTTGCGTTTGTAAAGTCATCTACTTATCTTTCTCCATAAATAATATCAGTACAGAAAATACAGCTTTCATTTTTCATTCGCCGTTTGCCATAATATTGGTTACAAATATGATATCCCTGATTATAAAGTTTTTCTAAATTCTTTTTCGACATCGATAACTCTTGAACACCTTTATTCTTATTTTTAGAAGAATTAAGTAACTCTCTGAGATGTTCATTTTCAATTTTCAATTCGGTGTTTTCTTCCAAAATAGCATTTACTTTTCCACGCATTTCGGAGATTTTAGTGACCATTTGTTCAAATTGAATGGTAAGATTATCCATTCCTTCATCCATTTTATTTGTATTCAACTTGGTCGTTCCTTTCATTTGTTATCTCATAAAGTTCAAACAATCCAAAGTCACAACTTCTAAAATACTTTGAAAACCAACGTTAATATTTTGTTTTCTAGCATTTATTAGGATATCTTCAATGATACTGAGTAATTGATTATCTGACAATTGATTTCCAACTTGTTTAATCAAATCATAAATATTTCCAAAAGCCAATTCACTGGCAGGCGTGTTTTTAAACTTAACGTTAAAAACATCCCTAAATATTAAACACATCATATTAAGTGTAACTTTTTGATCCTGTCGATCACGGATTAACGGCATCATATTAGTTTGAATCAGAGGAAATGCTTGATAATCTTTATGAGCTAATTTTGTAAACCATTCTTCAATTTGTTGTTTTATTTTAGACAACCAGTTATCTTCGCATAAACGATCAATTTCATTGGTATCACTGGTTAATTTTAATGCGAGATTAATCTCTGTTTTGGTTAATTGCTGTTTTTCAAGATAACTAACTAATGCAGCTCGATTAACTTTTGGAAATTCGATTAACTGAGTTCGTGAAACAATCGTATCCAATAGTTTATGATAATCATCCGTCAACAAAAATGAATTAACATTCCCAGCGGGCTCCTCAATAAATTTAAGCAAGCTATTAGCAGCACTAGTTGTCATTAAATCAGCAGCATCAATAATAAAAACTTTGCGATTACCTTCGACAGCACTTTTTGAAAATTCACGCTTCAATAATCTTATTTGTTCAACTTTGATACTTTGGCCGTCAGGTGATAATACAAACACATCAGGATGTTCGTTATTAGCTATTCGTACGCATTCGTTACAAATTCCGCAAGGATACCCGTCGTCTTGTACATTTATGCAAAAAAGCCGCATCGCAAGGACCTTTGCTACCGCTAATTTACCTAATCCAGCCGATCCAGAAAATAAATAGGCATGACTCAAGTCACCGTTTTCAATAACAGTCATTAAATGTGAAATAATTTGCTTTTGATTATTTTTAGCTTGTGTAATTAGCTGTTGTGCTTTAGTAGTTGGCATCTTTTAAAAGCGGTGGAAACTATCAACTGGAAGCACCATGACAGTTGCCCCTCCTACTTGTACTTCAACTGGATACGAATTATCACTAATACTCCCCGCTAAACTGATTGGTGGAGTAACATATTGTTTCCGTGACTGACAAGCTGATTTGATAATGTCAAGAACTTCAGGAACTCGTTCATCATCAACACCAATCAAATAGGTTAAATTTTTAGATTTTAAAAAGCCGCCTTTGGTTGGTAATTGCGTTGCAATAATTTTTTGTTTATTTAATTCTGCTTGTAATTTTGGGACATCTTTTTCTTGAACAATGGCCAGTACTAGTTTCATTATAATCTCCTCTATTCAAAATATTGCGGGAAACGCTGCTGTATAATCTCTAATACATTTGCGACGACCTCATCAACTGATTTGGTAGCATCAACTTTTACAACTCGTTTGGGATTGGATTTAGCAATTTCATCATAGGCATCATGCACTCTAATATAGAAGTCATGTTGTTGTCGATCTAACCGATTAATTTCATTAGTACGATGCTGCATAATTCGTTTAAGCCCAACTTCAACTGGCACATCAAAGTAAATTGTCAAATTTGGCATTACATGATTAGTTGCAAATTGATTCATATCAGCAATCTGCTTTTCACCAATTTTTCGACCTGCTCCTTGATACGCAACTGAACTATCAACATAGCGATCACATAAAACCAGTTTATGATGTTCAAGAGCTGGAATTATCTTTCGTACTAAATGTTCACGACGTGCAGCAGCAAATAAAAGAGCTTCTGTACGAGCATCCATTTCGTTGTCCATAATAATATTACGAATTTTTTCCGAAACTGAATTTCCACCTGGCTCTCTGGTCGTTACTAATCGACTACCTAATTTAGGTTGTAAGATCTCAATAATTCGGTTTAAAACAGTTGTTTTACCAGCTCCATCGTTGCCTTCAAATGTAATAAATTGTCCATCCATCAGTAATCATTCCCATCATTTTCTACGTTAATTGTACTTTAAGTTAAAATCAATGTCTATTTTGACAATGCATACTAATTTAATTTTAAACAAAAAAGACCGATTAAAAATCAGTCTTTTTTTTATAATTATTCAGCACTTAAACTAACAACTGGATCAACCTTTGCTGCTTTGTGCGCTGGTGCCAAGGCAGCCAATAAGCAGATTACAACTGAAATTGCAATTCCAAAAGTTGCATTTCCTAAACTAATCTGCATCAAAGAATAATGAATGGTCGAATCTGTCAAATGATTAATCCCAAATTCTGCTAAATAGGCTAAGATATCAGCTAAAATAGCCGAGAATAATCCTAAGAAAAATGCTTCAAAAATGAATAAATTTCTTACATTTTTTTTAGTAAATCCAAGTGCTCGTAATACTCCAATTTCTTTGGTTCGTTCTGAAACACTGATATACAATACCACAATAATCATAATTGCAGAAACCAATAAAGAAATTGCAGCAATTGAAGTTAAAACAGCAACTGCTAAATTAACATAAGTATTTAATGTGGAAACAATACTTCCAGCACCAGTAATTTGAAAATCAGATTTGCCATCACTACTCTTCAATGATTTGATTGCATCTTGAACTGGTTGAACATTGCTAACACCACCCGAGATATCAACAGCCAAATAATTAGGACTAAACTTCAATCCATTATTTTTATACATTGATTCTAATGTGTCATATGAAATTGCGTCAACACCATGAGTTGAATTTGTTACTCCACTAACCTTCACCTGTTTTTGTAAAACCTTTGGTTTAGATTTATCACTAGAAGCATTTACATATAAAGTAATCGTTTTACCTGTCATATCATATGGATGATGTTTATTAAACTTCATGGCTTCATCTTTATTAATCAAAATCTCGTCTTTACCAGGTATGGTACCTGATTTTATATTTTTCTTTTTAATTGTACCATCATAAGTTTGCAATCCCGACAAATCAGTAGTTTTATTATCAGATTTTAACTGTCCACCGCTCATCGAATAATAACCTTTTTGAACACTTTTAACATGTTTGATTTTTTTGATTTGTTTTTCATCATGATTAGTTAAATTAACCTTGTTAGCTTGATCATCATTAGCAGCTTTAGTAGTTACTTGAATCGTATTAGGATTAATTTCAGAATAAATTTCATGGTTAATATAACCTTTAGCTCCATTTCCCAATCCTAACATAATCACTACACTGAAAATCCCAATAGCGGCTCCAAACATAATTAGTAAGTTTCGCTTTAAATTATATCTGAAGTGCTGCCAAGCCATCATTGCGATTGAGCTTGCACTTGCAACTTTTGATTTGAAAGGACGTTTCTCTTTTGGAATCGGATAAGGAGGTTTTAATTCTTTATCTTCATCGATTAACCCATCTGCTAAATGAACAATCCTGGTTCCGTAGTTAGCAACAATTTGAGAATGAGTAACGGCAATCACTAGTTTACCGTCTTCGGCAATCTCATTCATCAGTTTTAAAATATCATCAGTATTTTTAGCATCTAATGCCCCTGTGGGTTCATCAGCAATAATAATGTCTGGATCAGCTGCTAACGCTCTAGCAATTGAAACTCGTTGTTTTTGTCCACCAGATAACTGGTTGGGATATTTATTAGCATGATCGGCTAAACCAACTTTAGCTAATAATTCATCAGCTCTTTTTTCCTGTTGTTTATGAGATAAAGTCGTCATTTCTAATGAAACCATGACATTATCACGAACGGTTAAATGACTAATTAAATTAAAACTTTGAAATATAAATCCAATCGTACTACGACGATATTCATCTAATTGTTTAGCAGTATCATGTTTTAAAGATTTTCCTTCAAGGAGAACATCGCCTGAATAATTGCTGTCTAAACCGGCAATGATATTCATTAAGGTTGTTTTCCCTCCACCAGATTCTCCTAAAATTGAAACAAATTCACCGCGTTCAAAACTAAGGTTGATTCCATTTAAAACATGAAAGTCTTGGTTATCAACTCGATATGATTTTTTAATGTCTTTTAATTGTAAATATGGCATTATTATCTCCTTTTAATTACAAACTATGATCAACTCCGTTTTTTAATATTATACATGATATAATATCGATTTAACAATAAAAAATGTAAATAAAAAAAACTTTTAAATTTTTATCTCAATTTAAAAGTTTTTTTATTAAAAATAATTAACGATCATATACATTCGATTGAATACGATCATTCTTAATATTACGTTTGCGTGCCTGACGATACATAAATTCAAATTTTTGTTTAGCAAGTTCAGTATGCGCAAGGAGCTGCTGGTCAACATCTGCAACTGCTTGTTCAGTTTGTCTGGCCTGATCCCAATCCTGTTTTAAATAATTAATTGAATTTAATAGTTCATCATCATAGATTTTTTCAAAATTTTTTCTTTTAAATCCAAACATGCATTACCTCACATTTCAGTTCGTCCTTCAACTGCTTTAAACAATGTCATCTCATCTGCATATTCAATGTCACTTCCAACAGATAAGCCTCGAGCCAAACGGGTAACTTTAATTCCTGCGGGTTTTAAAAGTCGAGATAAATACATTGCAGTAGCATCCCCTTCTGGAGTGGCATTAGTCGCAATGATTACTTCTTTAATTGCTTCATTTTTCTGCAGTCGCTTGATTAAAGAACTAATATTAATATCATCTGGCCCTTTACCTTCCATTGGAGATAAAACTCCATGTAAGACATGATATAGTCCATGGTAATCCTTCATTTTTTCCATCGTAACAACGTCTTTGGGCTGTTCAACAACCAAAAGTTCTGACTGATTACGAGTCTCATCAAGACAAATGTCACAAGGATCATTTTCAGTAATGTTGCCACAAATAGAACAAAACGTTAATTTCTTTTTCGTATCCATTAAGGCATTAGAAAATTTTTCAACGTCGTCTTTATCCATATCAATGGTATAAAATGCTAACCTTACAGCGGTCTTTTTCCCAATACCAGGTAGGTGCATGTAACTATCAATCAGTTTTGCAACTGGTTCTGGATATTGCATTTAAATCCCCTCTTTACATACCTGGAATATTCATTCCTTTGGTATATTTACCCATTTTACTTTGAGTGGTCTCTTCAATTTTAGCAAGTGCATCATTAACAGCACTAATTACTAAATCTGAGAGCATGTCAGGGTCATCTGGATCAATTGCTTCTGGTTTAACCTGCATATCTTTCATTTTACGATTACCACTAAAAGTAACAGTTACCATTTCTTCTGGAGAAACTCCTTTAAAATCTTGACTTTCAATTTCTCCTTGTTCAGCAGCCATTTTCTTTTGCATTTCCTGTGCCTGCTTCATAATCTTACCCATGTTCATTCCATTCATAATTAATTCTCCTTTATTATTTAATCATCTTCAATATTAACTAAATCATCGCCAAATAATTCTTTAGCTTTTAAAACTGAACTACTTGGCACTTCAGCATCTGACTGTTTAACTGATCGTTTGTTTTTTTTAATGGGATTTTTTTCTAAATATTCTTTACGAATCGCAGGCCACTCTTCATTGGGAACAAATAACAAATCTGCCACTCTTCCAAATATTTGATCCATTCCATTTTGTAAAGCATCCATTAAATCTTGATCGTTACCAGCTTTTTGATATAAAAAACCGTAATCAAACGCAACAACTACCCCATCATGACTAGCAGCAACTGGTTTTGAAACATGCATAATCGCCCGTTGTGTAACGGTCAATAACTGCATCAATTCATCCCAATGCTGCTGATATTCGCTAAGATCTTCCCTAGTAGCCGCACCTAAAACTGCAAAGATCTTGGTTAAGTTTACTTTAGGCTTTGGTTCTGAATCATGAGATTCACGACTACGAGGCTTCTTTTCTGGGGTCTTATTAGATATTTGAGGATTATTTACTGTTTGCTTTTGAAAATCATTTAATTGTTCAGTTAAACTAGCAATTTGCTCTTTTAATGATACCAATTCTTTGTTGGTTTCGCCATTATCAACTGCTTTAATGGGATCTTTTTGATTAGCCAAGCGAACTGTTAAAATATCAAGATAAACATCCGGATGATAAGTATAACGAATCTGTTGTTGAACGTTATTCATAGTTTCAACGTATTGATAAATTAATTTACTATCAATCATTTGTGCAATATCCGCAAATTTATCTCCTAACAAACCTAATTCACTATCGCTAACCATTTGGGAGTCTTGTTTGTATAACAGCAAATGTTGACAATAATCAATTAAATCCTCAATAAATTGACTAGCATCTTTTCCATTATCTAAGATTGTTTCAACCACTTGTAGCCCATCGCTAACATCACCTTTAATGACATCTTGCACGTATCGTTGTAAATCATCACGTGCCACGCTTCCGGTGACTTGAAGTGCGCTTTCATAAGTAATCTGATCATTACTATATGACAAGGCCTGATCTAAGATACTCAAAGCATCTCGCATCCCACCTTCAGCACTTTTAGCAATTACTTTTAAAGCTCTCTCATCATACTTAATATTTTTAGAAGTTAGAATTTTTTCCATCTGTTCTAAAATGTCTCTAGCCTTAATTCGTTTAAAATCAAATCGTTGCACCCGAGAAATGATAGTAGCAGGAATTTTATGCGGTTCAGTTGTAGCCAAAATAAAAATCACATGAGCCGGTGGTTCTTCCAAAGTTTTTAATAACGCATTAAAAGCACCCGTTGATAACATATGAACTTCATCAATAATATAAACTTTATATGTAGCTTCTGTCGGAGCATATTTAGCTTTGTCACGAATATTACGAATCTCTTCTACACCATTATTAGAAGCGGCATCAATTTCAATCACATCATTTAAAGATCCGTTATTAATGGCAATACAAGTTTCACATTCATTACAAGGTTCGCCATCTTTTAGATTTTTACAATTAACTGCTTTAGCTAAAATTTTAGCAGTTGAAGTTTTACCAGTTCCCCGCGGACCACTAAAAAGGTAGGCGTGGCTAGTTTGATCTGTTATTAATGCATTTTTTAATGTTTGCGTAATAACTTTTTGACCCACAATTTCATCAAAACGTTGTGGTCTCCAAACTCTGTACAAAGCCTGATAGCCCATGAAGAACTTCCTTTCTGTTTAAATCCAATTTACTTAACTATTATAGCTTGAATAATAGGCAAATGCCACGCAAAATAATTGTAAAAAAAATCTCCCAGTCAAATGACTGGGAGTTTATTAGCTAAATCAAGAAGCACAAAGCAGGAAATACTTAGTGCTGCTTCCTTCCGGACCTGACACGGTTCGTAAGTCTGCCTTTGCTTCAGGGCCTTACGGCAATTACTATATTAGCTCATAAATCTATAATTGTCTAGTTATTTACTTGATTTTCTTTTTGATTTAAAAAAAGATTGCATAATTTTAGCAGCTTGAGTTGCCTTTACTCCATCTAAAACTTCAACCTGATGATTTTGGCGTGGATCAGTCAATAATTTATATAAACTGTTAACCGTCCCACCCTTTTTATTGTTGGTTCCATAAACAACCCGTTTAATTCTAGAATTTAAAATCGCACCCGCACACATCAAACACGGTTCAACTGTTACGTACAAAGTGCAATCATTTAATCTCCAACTATGAAAAGCAACACAAGCTGCTTCAATGGCAATAATTTCGGCATGCTGAGTTGCAATCTCAGTATGTTCTCGTAAATTGTGTCCTGTGGATACCACTTTTCCATCTTTCACAATTACTGCTCCAATTGGGACTTCCCCCACTGAAGCAGCAAATCGAGCCTCTCGTAATGCAAGATTCATATAATATTCATCGTCTATTTTCATATTAATCTACCCGTCTACTGACTAGAATATAATATCCCTTGTCACGTTTGACTATTTTTACGTTTCCAAAAATTTGTTTCATTAATTTCTTAGCTGAGGGAGCTCCCTGCTTTTTTTGTAACACAACCGTCAGAGTCCCATTTTTTTCTAAATGATTAATTGATCCGGTAATCATTTGATCTACAATTTCTTTTCCAGCTCGGACTGGGGGATTAGTTACAATTGCAGCAAACCGACCAGTCACATTTTCATAAACATCAGATGGAAAAACAACAACGTTATGAATATCATTATTTTCAGCATTTCTTTTAGCTAAATCCATTGCCAAATTATTAACATCTACTAATTCAAACTGTCGTTTCGGATATTTTTTTGCCAAAAATAATCCGATTGGACCATAACCACAACCTAAATCTAAAACTTTTCCAGTTGGAATTTGATCTAAATCAACGTTATTAATTAAAACACGAGATCCATAATCCACTGTTTTTTTAGAAAACACTCCGTTGTCAGAAACAAAACGTAATGTTTGGTTCAACAATGAATAATTCCAATTTTTTTCTTCGTGTTTAACATCGGGATTCGGTGTATAATAATAGTTACTCAAAAAATCACATCCTAAAATTATTTTTTATGTTTCACACACCATATATAGTGTGTTTCCCAAAAAGGAGACGCTATATATGGTGTTTTCTTATTGAAAGATTGTCAAAACGTAGTAAAATTTAATCATGAACTTATAAGGAGCTGACGAATATGAATCATGTAACTGTATTTACTAAAAATAACTGTATGCAATGTAAAATGACGAAACGTTTCTTAACAGAACATAATGTTAGTTTTACTGAACAAAATACCACTGAAAAGCCAGAATTAATCACATATCTTAAGGAACAAGGATTTCAAGCTGTTCCAGTTGTTGAAAGTGACTTGTCTGAATCATTTAGCGGATTTCAACCAGGTCGACTTAATCAATTAGTTGCTAAAATCAGCTAATTTATTTATTTAAACCGATTACTTTCATTATACACATTAAGGAGAGTCAGTATATGTCGTTAAAGGACCAAAAAGACATAAGTTATTTCAGATTAAATAACGAAATTAACATTCCAAGCAAAGATGGAAAAATTAGACTTGAAAAAGATCAGGAAGCTCTAGATGCTTTTTTAAAAGAAAATGTTATTCCAAACACCGTTAAGTTTGATTCACTAAAAGATCGTTTCGATTATTTAACCAAAAACAAATATATTGAAACAGAATTTCTCAACAAGTATCCTTTTTCATTCGTAGAAAAAACATACCAATATTTACGAGAACAAAATTTTCATTTTAAGTCATTTATGGCAGCTTATAAATTCTACGCTCAATATGCCATGAAAACGAACGATGGAAATCAATATCTTGAGAATTATATCGATCGTGTTGCAATGAATGCCCTATACTTAGCTAATGGTAATCAAGAATTAGCATTGGAATTGGCTGATGAGCTGATTCACCAGCGTTTTCAACCCGCTACACCAACTTTTTTAAACGCTGGAAAAAAGCGACGTGGCGAACTAATTTCTTGTTTTTTAATTCAACCTACTGATGATATGGATAGCATTGGAAGAACAATTAATTCCGCACTACAACTTTCTAAAATTGGTGGTGGAGTGGGAATTAATCTTTCCAATTTAAGAGCTGCTGGAGATCCAATCAAACATATTCAAGGAGCTGCCAGCGGTGTCATGCCAGTTATGAAGTTACTTGAAGATAGCTTTAGCTACTCGAATCAGCTTGGACAACGTCAAGGTGCCGGAGTAGTATATTTAAGTGTTTTTCATCCTGATATCGTTGATTTCATGTCTGTTAAACAGGAAAATGCCGACGAAAAAATTCGAGTTAATACCCTTTCTCTTGGTATCACCGTTCCAGATAAATTTTACGAATTGGCTAAAAATGATCAACAAATGGCTCTTTTTAGCCCTTATGATGTTGAAAAAGAATATGGCGTTCCCTTTTCATATGTGGACATTACCAAAGAATATGACAACATGGTTAAAAATCCTAATATTCGCAAAAAATATATGAAGGCTCGTGATTTAGAAACTGAAATTGGTAAATTACAACAAGAGTCTGGATACCCTTACATTATGAATATTGATACTGCTAATCGGGAGAACCCTGTTGATGGAAAAATTGTTATGAGTAATCTCTGTTCTGAAATTATGCAGGTCCAAACTCCATCGATTATTAACGATTTACAACAGTATGATCAACTAGGAACTGATATCTCATGTAATCTAGGTTCAACAAATGTTGTTAACTTAATGAAATCACCTGATTTTGGAAAATCAGTAGATGCTATGGTTCGAGCTCTAACTTTCGTAACTGATTCTAGCAAAATCAATGTGGTGCCCTCAATTCGTCGTGGAAATGATTTAAGTCATTCTATTGGTGTCGGTGCAATGGGACTTCATTCTTATTTTGCTCTCAATCATATGTATTATGGCTCACCCGAATCAGTTGAATTTACGGGGGTTTATTTCATGTTACTTAATTATTGGACGCTGGTAGCTTCTAATAAAATTGCTAAAGAACGTGGAGAATCCTTTCATAACTTTGCTAAAAGTAAGTATGCTGATGGCAGTTATTTTGATAAATACATTAGTAAAGATTGGGGTCCTCAATCTGATAAAATCAAAAAACAATTTAAAGATGTCTTTATTCCAACTACTGCAGATTGGGAAAAACTTAAACAATCAGTCATGGAATATGGTCTTTACCATCAAAATCGTATGGCTGTTGCACCAAATGGATCAACAGCCTACATTGGGGATGCAACTGCTAGTTTGACTCCAATTGTTAGTCGTATTGAAGAACGACAAGAAGCTAAAATTGGTACAATCTTTTATCCTGCACCTTACCTTTCCAATGACACTTTAAAATATTATCAATCAGCTTATGACATTGATATGCGTAAGGAAATTGATATTTTCGCCGAAGCTCAAAAGCACGTTGATCAAAGTTTGAGTATGACAATGTTTATGCGTTCCACAATTCCAGAAGGCATGTATGAATGGAAGAATGGTCGCTCGGAAAAAATGTCAACCAGAGATTTAACTATTCTTAGAAATTATGCTCATAATAAAGGAATTAAATCAATTTATTACGTTAGAACATTTACTGATAATAACGATACCATTGGTGCTAATCAATGTGAAAGCTGTGTCATTTAGGAGGCAACAATTCAATGAATATGAACGAAGTGTTAACCGGTAAATTAAAAGGTAACTATAAAGCCATCAATTGGAATCAAGTCGCTGATGAAATTGATAAAGCAACTTGGCACAAGTTAACTGAACAATTTTGGCTTGATACCCGAGTACCCGTTTCAAATGATTTAAAAGATTGGCGTGAACTTGATGATGATCATCAGTGGTTAGTAGGTCACGTTTTTGGCGGATTAACATTGCTAGATACGCTCCAATCACAAGATGGAATGGCTGCATTACGAAACGATGCTACTACTCAACATGAAATTGCTGTTTTAAATAACATTCAATTTATGGAATCTGTTCATGCCAAAAGTTATTCAACTATTTTTTCTACTTTAAACACTCCTACAGAAATCAACGAAATTTTTGACTGGAGTGATACTGAAGAATATCTTCAAAATAAAACTAAAAAGATTTATACTCTGTATCATGACGATGGTAACCCCCTCAAGAAAAAAATTTCCAGTGTTTTTCTTGAGACATTCCTCTTTTATTCCGGATTCTTTACTCCTCTTTGGTATTTAGGCCATAACAAACTTACTAATGTAGCTGAAATCATCAAGTTAATTATTCGTGATGAATCAGTTCATGGGACTTACATCGGTTATAAGTTTCAAATTGCTTTTAATCAACTAGGAGAAAATGAACAAAAAGAGCTAAAAGATTGGATGTATAACTTTTTATATGATTTATATGAAAATGAAGAAAAATATACTCATCTATTATATGATGGCGTTGGCTGGACTGATAAAGTCTTAACTTTCATTCGCTATAACGCAAACAAAGCACTCATGAACTTAGGGCAGGAACCAATGTTTCCTGATACTGCCGAAGATGTTAATCCAGTTGTTATGAACGGAATTTCAACTTCTACGGTTAATCACGATTTCTTTTCCGAAGTAGGTAATGGTTACCGCTTAGGAAATGTTGAAACTATGGATGATGATGATTACAAGATTGGTTCTTGGGAAGACAAACGAAAAAACAAATAAATATTAAAAGACGTAAACGCGTGATAAACAACGTGTTTACGTCTTTTTTATTTACTATATTTTTTAAAATTAGATTTAATAAAATCAGCAGAATTTTGTAATTTATCCTTTTCTGAATTCGTTAAATTCAAGTTTACTTTTTCAACAACTCCCTCACGACCAATTATGACTGGATAAGATAGATAAACCCCATACTCTTCACGATAATTAGACACAGGAAGTTCAGCTCGAGCATCGCTTAAAACAATATTTGCAAGTCTGACAGCCGCAGTAGCAACCCCGTAATTAGTGTATCCTTTACCTTTAAATACGACAAAGCCACCATCTTTAGCATCCTGATCAATTTCTTGTAAATCTAGATTACGAGTTTTAGCTAATTCTTCTAAAGATTGATCAAGGGCGCGAACTGTTGACCAAGCGGTGAATTGAGAATTACCATGTTCACCTAAATTGTATCCACTTACCGAACGTGAATCGATATTTAATTTATTAGCAACTGCCCGTTTCATTCGAGCAGAATCTAATAAAGTTCCAGTTCCAATCACATGTTCTTTAGGTAATCCAGTAACTTCTTGATAAAGCTGAGTAATAACATCTACTGGATTGGTAATGGCAATAATAATTCCATTAAACCCAGCATCTCTGATTTTAGCAGCAACTTCCTTTACATTTTTGCTTGTAAACGGAAGTTCGGCAAAACGATCATTATCTGCGTTATCATTTAATCTAACATTTCCGAGGGCAGAAATAATCACATCTGCATCCTCTAAAGCTGCATAGTCGTTCACAATAATGTTAGTGTGAAATGGTAAATTGGGCATTGCTTCTTCAAAATCCAAAGCATCAGCATTAACTTTTGCTTCATTTTTATCAATCAAAACTAAATCATCTGCAAATCCACTAGCAACAATATAATGAGCTACTGTTGAACCAACATGTCCATCACCAACAATTCCAATTTTACGTGTCATTTTTCTACCTCCTATTTTTAATTAAATGTATTGTAACAATCATTTTAATAAATTAACATTATTTTTTTAATATTTTTGCAATTTGTGCAATATCTTCAGGAGTCGTCCGACAACATCCTCCAATAATAGTAGCACCTTGAGCTAACCAATTAGGTACTTCTTGTTGAAAAGTATCCACATGTGGAACTGTAGTCCAAGTTTTAGTTTTAGGATTATAAATATCGCCAGGGTTAGGATAAACTACAATTGGTAAATTAGAAATATTACGTATCAATTTTATAATTGGAGTAATATTTTCAATTTTTGTACAATTAACGCCAATTCCATCTATATTATCCTGCTGAGTTAACCATTTAATCACAACTCTTAAATCCGTTCCATCACCTAATTTCGTTGCATCTTTGATACTTAAACTAATCCAATACGGAATTTTATCCGGTAAGTCATTAATAATTTTTACTAAAGCTTTGACTTCTTGAAAATTTGGAATAGTGTCAATTGATAATAAATCGGATCCTGAATCTATTAATGTTTCAATCTTTTCTTGATGAAAATTCTGATAATCATGAAAAGATAACTCATAATTACCGGTATATTCTGCTCCATTAGCTAAATAGGCCCCATATGGACCAACACATCCAGCAACTAATCCATTAGAATTATAATCATCACGAGCCTGTTTAGCAATTTTAACTCCTGATTTTATTAACTCGATTGCCTCATCATGCTTAATTCCATTTTTAGCAAATGCTACTACATTAGCTTGATAGGTATCCGTAATTGCAATGTCAGCTCCTGCTTTAAAATAACTGGCATGAACTTGATAAATTGCCTCAGGATTATCAATTAATGCGTTCGCGGACCATAGTTCATCATTCGTTTTAACACCTAATTTTTCTAGCTCGGTTCCCATAGCCCCATCTAACACTAATCTTTGTTTTAGTCTTTGCTTAACGGCTTCCTTTGTCATGTGCGACCCCTTTCCTTCTTTCGTGTTTAAGTTTAACTTCATAAAATATGTAACAAATTAAAACAAATGGAATTGTATAATACAATGCAATTCTTTGATTTGGATCAAACCAAATTAAAATGCAGGATAAAAAACATAAAACAAAAGCAGCAATCGGAGTCCAAGGATAAAATGGGGTTCGATATGCAAGATCACTTAACTTTTTACCACTTGCAAGATATTTTTTTCTAAATTGCAATTCTGACAGAGCAATTGCCATCCATACAAACACAACTGCCAAACCAGAAATTGAAACTAATACCAAATAGACTGAACCTGCAGCATAAACTGCTGAAAATAAAGCAAAAATACCACCAATCATACTAGCTGTTAGGGCATAGATAGGAATCTCATGACGATTAGTTTTTTGAAACACTTTAGAAATTAATCCCTCATTTGCTAGGGACCATAACATCCTAGTTGAAGCATATAATCCCGAATTAGCAGCTGAAATAATTGCTGTTAAAACGACTAAATTCATAATGTCAGCAGCAAATGGAATTCCCATTTCGGAAAAAATAAGCACAAAAGGACTCTGAGTAACACCTGCTTGTTGATATGGAATCAAAGCACTCATCACAATCATACTGCCAATAAAGAAGATAATTAAACGCCACAAGGTTGTTTTAATTGCTTTAGGAATTGTGGTAGCTGGATTTTTAGTTTCACCCGCTGTAATTCCAATCAATTCAGTGCCTGAAAAAGCAAAATTAACGGTTAACATCGTTGTGAACACACCGCTAAATCCATTAGGAAACCAACCATGTGCATAAAAGTTTTTAAACCCAATAACTTGATGAGTTCCATGAAAGCTAAATATGCCAAAGATTGCGGCTGACCCTAACAATATAAAAGCAACAATTGCAGCCACTTTAACACTTGAAAACCAAAATTCAGTTTCAGCAAACAACTTGACTGAAAATGCATTAATAACAAAAATCAAAATAATCAGTCCAAAACTCCAAATCCAAGTTGGAATATTAGGAAACCAATGTTGCATAATTAAACCGGCGGCTGTGAATTCTGAACCTAGTGCAATTGTCCAAGTTAACCAGTATAAAATTGCCACTACAAAACCTGCACTTTTCCCCAAATATTTTTGTGCATATACGTGAAATGAACCAGTTTCAGGCATAGCTACCGATAGTTCCCCTAAACAAAGCATTACTAAATATACAATGATTGCCCCAATTAAATAAGCAATAATGGTTCCAATTGGCCCTGCTTCATGAATGGTATACCCAGAACTTAAAAACAAACCCGTTCCGATTACTCCGCCCAAAGAAATCATCAAAACTTGCCTAGATGTCATTTCTCGAGCTAAATGTTTCTTACGTTGGTGCTTGTCCATATTTTCCCCTCCTTAACTGAAAGCAAATAAAAAACACCCGTCCTCATAAAAGGACGAGTGTAATCGCGATACCACCTTAGTTTATATATTTTTCACAAAACATATCTCTATAAGTTGCACTGAAATATGCTTCAGTATAACCTTGTGATGATATCGGTAACAAACCCGTTGTTAGCTAATTATTCACCAACAAAGTAATTTAAAGTCCATTTTCTAAACTTCAACTTCATTCTTTTTCACCAACCAAGAACTCTCTGAGAAATTTTAGTTTATACTCAACTTTTACTTTTTTTATTTGATTTTGTTATTAAGAGTTTAACTAACAAAAACCGAACTGTCAACCATTAAAACAAAAAAGTTTCGGAAATATTCCGAAACTTTTTGTTATAATCTATTTGGTCGTTCGTTAACAACTTCTAATAATTGCAGCATCGTAAATACCAATGAATTATTTTTGCGATAGACAAAATATTTTGATTCCCATTTATCAACATATTTTTGTTTATAAGAACGTAATCCTTGGAAACTATAGAATGCATCGCCATATTCGTAAATCAAATGAGCAATTTTATCATTAATAAAACTAAACCTTGAATTACCAACATTAGCAAGTGGTGCCATTCCCAGGTTAAACCATTGATAACCTTCATCCATGGAATATTTAAATAAATCAATGAAAATAGCATCCATAATCCCAGAAGGTGCATCATCGCCTGATCTCATTAAATCAATTGATGTCATTACATGATCTCCGGTAGGCATAATATTTGCAAATGCAACAATATGATCATCTTTATCACTAATTACAGCCATTGGCGCTTGATTTAAATAATATGGATCAAAGAACCCGAGTGAAAAACCTTTTTCATCACGACCTTTTAGCCATTCATCAGAAATTTTCTTTAATTTATCCATTAATTCCGAACTAAAAGGCGGTTGTAGGATTTCAAAATGAAATCCTTCCCGATCAAATTTATGCATTAAAGCTCGCTCGCCACGATGTCTTTTACCAGATAAAGTAAAGTTTTTTAAATCAACTTGACCTTCTTCACCAGCTTTAATAAAATCAAATCCTTTATCGTGTAACAACAGGGTCAATGATTCGCCAACTTCATAAAATACTAAAGTCAAATCGATATTATCAGCATCAATCATAAATTTATCAATGGCTGCATTTAATTTATCTTTATTTCCAAACGGCTCACCCATCACAATCAGTTTATTAGCTTTTTGTTTATACATAAAAACAACCTGATCTTTTCCATCTTCAGTATAAAAATATACTTTTTTATCACGTAAAAAGACCAAATGACTAACTTCATTACCACCATATTCTTCAATAACTTTTCGAACTCGTTCTTGATCAAATGGTTGATATAGCCAAGACGTATTAGAATAAGTTAAAAATCGATATAAAGCGTACAAAATACAAATTGCAATAATAAAACCAATTAGTCCAACAATCCAAACTTGTTGTGATGGTAAAAGATGTGCATTACTAACTTTGATTGGAGAATGACCATTTCCCATATATACTCCAACCAAACAATAAACTGCAAAAGCAGCTAAAAAGATGGCTGCATCGGTAATCAATGCTCCCCATGAATAAGTTAATCGTTTTCGATACATTCCTTTTCTAGCAAACCATAAACAAATTAAAATAAAACACAAAAAGATTGCTAAATGAAGAGGAAAGTCTTCTTTCCATAAGGTATTTCCAATTGCAAAAATCAATAAGGCAACCGTAGGCCAAAAAGCTTTTCTAACTCGTGAACCAACGCCACGAGCTAATCCAATTAGTAAACATCCAATAATTACATTTGAAAGCTGTCCTAAAAAGTACAAAGTAAATGGTGCTAATGATAGATACAATGGATTAACTAACACGACGTTAGGAACCGTCGCTAATAAAATCATCATAATCCCAGAAAAATACATAAACACCGTAATAATCAGTTGAGATGAACGCTGAATAATATTATCGGGAATTTCATCTAAAAATTTATTAAATCGTTGCCAAAGTTCATGTGCAAACAAGACAATTCCAATTGCAAAAGGAATAAAGTAATAAAAGACTCGATAAAGTAAAACCCAGACTGTAGCAACAGTGGGTGAAATACCAAGTACTCCTAAGCCTAAAATCATGGTTGCATCAAATGTCCCTAGCCCACCTGGCAGCATCGAAATTACACCAATGACATTGGCAGCAACAAAAAGTGGAAAAACATTGATTAAATTAATATGCAGATGCATAAAACTACCAATAATTAAAAATAATGCTCCACAAGAACCCCATTCTAAACATGAACCAACAATTAGTTGTACTTCGCGACTAATGGTTAAGTCAGCGAAAAATTCTGAATTGTTTAATCTTGTTACTATAAAAATAATTGGAAAATAAATTCCACCGCCTAGTAATAAAATCCAATAACCAGCAAATTGATGACCAATACCAAAACCAAAAATTAATACTAATGAAACTAAACAATAAGTTGATAGACCTGCTAATAAGAACAACGCAATTTTAGAAATACCATACAAGATTTGTTTTTTAGTAGCATCTTTGCTATAAAAACTAGCCCGTAAACTAGCTCCCAAAAATCCTCCAAAACCAGCAATATTTGTAAAAGTATTGGTAATCCAACCACTTTTAATTACATATAATGGTTTAAACTTACCTGGTAAAAATTCTGTAAAGGTAAAATCATAAATCAACATTGGGGTGACAGCTAATAGTCCTAATATTGTCATAATTAGCAAATGCAATGGTGATTGCGAAGCTAAACTCTGTTTCATTTGTTGGCCATTAATTTGTTTTAAAATGTCATGCGCTTCAAAAATAACAAATCCAATTACTACAATTAGAAATACAATTTTTATAATATTAAGATATTTATTGAATAAATCAACTATTTTTTTTGCAAATTTTTTCAAAGGTTTCCTCCAAAGTTTATGGTCGCCTTAATTATCTCAATTTAATTCAAAAGTAACAACCATGATAGTAAAAAAGGATGTGTGAAATACACACATCCTTCTTTATTTTATCTAAAGTTAAATTATTTAAGGGTAACTGTTGCGCCTTGAGCTTCAAGTTTTTCCTTGATGTCGTTAGCATCATCTTCAGAAAGACCTTCTTTAACAACTGATGGTGCACCATCAACCATTTCTTTACATTCTTTCAAACCAAGACCAGTAATTTCCTTAAGAGCCTTGATAACTTTAATTTTACCAGAACCACCTGAAGTTAATTCAACATCAAATGAACTCTTAGCAGCACCGTCGCCACCTGCAGCACCTGCAGCAGCAACTGGAGCAGCAGCTGAAACATCAAATTCGTCTTCGATTGCCTTTACCAAATCATTTAAATCAGTAATTGAGGCATCTTTTAATTGTGCAATAATACTATCTTTATCAAAAGCCATTTTATATTCCTCCTATTAGGACATTAATTTTTAATTTAAGCAGCGTCGCCATCGTCTGTTTCTTTTTCTGCAACAGCTTTAACAGCATATGCAACTTTACGAACAGGTGCTTGTAATACATTAGCAAGTGTTGCAAGTAATTCTTCACGACTAGGCAATGTAGCAAATTCGTTAATCTTATCGATTGGAGCAACTTCACCTTCAATAATTCCACCCTTAATTTCAAGAGCATCGTTATCATCAGCAAATTTCTTCAAAATCTTAGCAGGGGCAACTGGATCCTCATCTGAGAATGCAACTGCACTTGGTCCATTAAAAATATCTTTCAAATCTTCGTAACCACTCTTATCAGCAGCACGTTCTAAGATTTTGTTTTTAATAACCATTAACTTAACACCACTTTCACGTAATTCCTTACGTAATTCGGTGTCTTGTGCAACTGTCAAACCACGTGAGTTAACTACGATTGCTGAAACAGCTTCTGTAAAGTCATTAGCAACTTCGTCAACCTTCTTGGCTTTGGCATCAATAACTTCTTTCTTTGGCATAAAATTCACCTCCCAATGTATTTTGGGACCTAATAAAAAATCCCTATGCTCGCCAAAACATAAGGAAAAGTCGTTAAACTCCTCGGCAGGTATGATTAAGGCAATTAAGCCACCTGAGTCTTAGGCGATTCATATTCAATTAACAATTTATCATAATGATAAAAATTAGTCAATCAGGGATTTATTTAGATCAAAACTTTAAAATGATTCTGGTGTAACTTTAACGCCAGGACCAAATGTTGATGATACAGAAATATTTTGAATGTAAGTTCCGTGAACTGAAGCAGGACGGTTCTTAACTAAAATATTTTCAATGGTCTTAAAGTTTTCTACTAATTTGTCTGGATCAAATGAAGCTTTACCAATTGCAACAGCAATGTTTCCATCACGGTCAGTACGGTAAGTAACTTTACCAGCCTTAGCATCCTTAACGGCCTTTTCAACATCCATTGTAACTGTACCAGTTTTAGGGTTAGGCATTAATCCTTTAGGACCAAGTACTCGACCTAAACGACCTACTTGAGCCATCATATCTGGAGTAGAAACAGCGACATCAAAGTCTAACCAACCATCCATGATTTTTTGAGCTAAATCTTCTTCACCTACGACATCTGCACCAGCAGCTTCAGCTTCTTTAGCTTTTTCACCCTTAGCAAATACTACAACTTTTTGATCTTTACCAGTACCGTTAGGTAAAACTACGGCACCACGTAATTGTTGATCAGCTTGTTTAGTATCAACATTTAATTTAATAACAACTTCGATTGAATCATCAAAGTTAGCACTATCTAATTTTTGAACGAGTTTTACCGCTTCATCAACAGGGTATGCTTTACTCTTGTCGATTTGTTCAGCAGCATCTCTATACTTCTTACCTCTTTTACGAGTCATGTAACTTCCTCCTTGCAAATGTGGTTATGACGGAAAGAAAATCCTCCCACTTTCACGCACTACCTTTTGATAGTACAGCGTCCTACAACATACTAGAAATTAACCTTCAACAGTGAATCCCATACTACGTGCAGTACCTTCAATCATACGCATAGCTGCTTCTACATCAGCCGCGTTTAGATCTTGCATTTTGGTTTCAGCAATTTCCTTCACTTGGTCTTTTGTAACTTTTGCGACCTTCTTAGTGTTAGGTTCGCCAGAACCTGATTCAACTCCGGCTGCTTTCTTTAAAAGAACAGCAGCTGGTGGAGTTTTAGTTACGAAGTCAAATGAATGATCTTCATAAACAGTAATTACAACTGGAATCAACATTCCTGCTTGATCAGCAGTACGTGCGTTGAAATCCTTTGTAAATTCCATGATGTTAACACCGGCTTGACCTAATGCAGGTCCAACTGGTGGAGCAGGTGTTGCTTTACCCGCTGCAATTTGTAACTTTACGATATCAGCTACTTTTTTAGCCACGAGACATACCTCCTTAAGTCCGTGTGTGGTAAATGAAGACTAAATTTCTTCTCCCACGTTGATTATGCATAAATACACTAGAATAATATAACATATTAAAACATTAGAAACAAGTATACTTATTTTTACTCATGAGCAATTGGTTTAACTTGATTAAAATCAAGCTCAGTACTAGTTTCTCTACCAAACATATCAATATTAACTTTTAACTTGCCCTTCTCATTATCAATACTAGTAATTTTGCCAGAAAGATCTTTAAAAGCTCCTTCAGTGATGGTAACTGTATCACCAACTTGACTGTCAAGCGGTTGTATATTTTGTTTCATGCCAAGGTTTTCCATTACCCGATCAACTTCGTCTGGCAATAATGGATTAGGTTTTGAACCTTGTCCATGTGATCCAATAAATCCAGTAACTCCAGGAGTATTTCTAACAACATACCAAGCTCGGTTGGTCATTACCATTTGTACCAAAACATACCCAGGGAAGGTTTTATCCATCACAACTTTGTCTTTTCCGTTTTTCACTTCATGTTTTTCCGTTTCTGGAACAACAATGTCAAAAATGAAATCTTGCATGCCCATTGAATCTCTTCTTGATTCAAGATTTTCTTTAACTTTATTTTCATATCCAGAATAAGTATGAAGAACATACCATTGTTTTTCGACTGATTCTACCAATTTGAACTATCTCCTTCACTTAAATCAAAATACATTTAAATCAAAATAAAAAAACCTCGCGCACACGAAGTTCTTAAAATAAACTATAACAGAATTTAATTCGATTCGCTAGTTTAACCCAATCTAAGCAAGATAGTTTCTAATCCCCAATCAATCAGACCTAGGAAAATAGTGAAAAAGATAGTTGTACCAATAACCGTAATAGTATCAATTCTAGTCTGTTTTGGACCAGGCCACGTAACTAACTTCATTTCTTTTACAACACTCTTTAAAAAGTTCCATAAACGTTTCATACTCAAATCTCCCTAGCGCGTTTCTTTGTGTAATGTGTTTTTACCACAGTGTTTGCAATATTTTTTTAGTTCTAATCGTTGTTCACGTTTACTACTGCCATTCATGGTGTAGTTTCTAGCGCCACAAACAGAACATTCCAATGTAATCTTCTTTTGAGACATCAACTACACTCCTCTTTATACGCACTTAACTTTATCATCAATTATCTCAGTCGTCAAACAGGTTTGTTGGCGATACTTACGTCTGCAACGTAATAATGCACTATTAACTTTAGATACTGAAACTTGTTGTTCACTTGCAATTTGATCCAGAGAAGTATGTCTGAGTGCCGAAACCAAAACTTCTCGTTCAAACCTGGAACAGTTTTTACAGACTAATGAAACATTTTCATAAAACTCACACATTGAAAGCGGATTAAGTGCGGTTTCATCTTGAATTGTTTCGGCATAAAATTCAGCATAATTACTGAATGAAGCTTGCATCCGAGCTGGAACTCTCTTTTTCGCCCGCTTTTTTCGCAAAATATCATATAAGCGATTTCTCAAATTAGTTTTATAAAAACTACCGAAAGTCACGCGTTTTTCAAAATCGTACTTGCGAATCGTATAATAAAAAACAATGGCTGCTTCCTGTCCCCAATCACAAAGTTCCATATCGTTAAGGTAAAATTCATTCCAAAGTTTTAAATAAACTGGTGAAAATTGATGAAACAAGATTTCAAAACTATCATCATTTATTTGTGCATCAATAATTAATTTTGGATCACACTTACAGTTGGCATTTGCAAAATTCATACTATTCTCCCGTGAAAACGTTTTTTTATAAACTTACTTAATAAACCAGTGAGCTCACAAGAGAACGATTGTTCAAAAACTCGTTTAATCCTTGTACCAATTAAAAAACATTTCAAAACAGCTAATAAATAAACATAAAAAAATAAGAATTAGTGAAAATCCACTAATTCTTAGATAATTTATCCCGTAATTCACTTAAATTTTTCATTTGTTGATCATTAAACGAAATACGATTCCTCGTTTTTTCATGATAATAATTTTTAGTAATTCGTTTAATCTCTTTTTTAGCCAATTTAACGTCTCGTAACAAATCTTGACCCGAAACGCGTAAGGCACCAGCACTGAAAATTGTCCACTGCTCTGCATGATCACTAGTTGCCACTTCTACTTGTGTAAATAATGACTGTTCATGAGCTGCTAGTTTCTCAATATAACTATCAGCAGTTTCATCTTTACTTGTCCACACTACTTCTAAGTTTTTTCGTTTCGATGATTTAGACAAACCTGGCACATACATCGCATCAAAAACCACAATGATTTCTTTTCCACTATATTTTTGATACTCAGATAGTTCCTTTAAAAGTTCATCTCGTGCCTCGGGAAGCTGATTGGTCAACTTCATTTGGTTCAAATGTTGCCAGCTGCCAATAATGTTATACGCATCAACAATTAATAGTTCTTTTTTCATTCTTATTCCACCTTTAAAGCGGATGTCTAGAATTAAAACCCTGATACATTAATAAACCTGCAGCCACAGATGCGTTTAAACTTTGAATATCACCTACCATTGGGATAGTCAGCATTTCATCAACTTGTTTTTTCAACAAGGGTGAAATCCCTTTTCCTTCACTACCAATAATTAATACCGAGGCTCCTTTAGCATCCCAGCGACGATAATCTGTTCCTTGCATATCAGTTCCAAAAGCCCAAACTCCACGTTCTTTTAAATCATTAACAGTATTCACTAAATTAGTCACTCGAGCTACTGGTACTCGTTCAATTGCACCAGCAGACGTTTTGGCAACTGTTGAAGTTAAGCCCACTGCCCGATGTTTGGGAATGATTAGTCCATGAACTCCGGCAGCATCAGCAGTTCTTAAAATAGAACCTAAATTATGTGGATCTTCAACGTTATCAAGAATTACAAAAAAAGGTGGTTCATCATGTTTTTTTGCATTTTCAAATAAATCATCAATCGTTGCATATTTAAAAGCTGCTACTGCCAACATAACTCCTTGATGATTTTGATGATCTGACATTAAATCTAATTTTGATTTGGGTACATTTGAAATAACCAAATGACGTCCTTTAGCAAGGGTCAAAATTGTTCGGATAGTTTCGTCATCTTTACTAATTCCTGATTGTAAAAAGACCTTATTAATATCTTGATTGGGGTTTCTCAATGCAGCTACCACTGGATGTCTACCAATGATAAAATCTTCATTATTTTTCATAAATTACTCTCCCGATATCCACTTGTTCAATACACCATTGTGCTAACTCGTCTAAACGATCTTGCTGATTACTCAATGATAAAAATCCAAACAAGGCTTCAAACCCAGTTGAAACACGATAAGTAACCACACTAGTATTTTTAGCATGAGTATAACTTTTCGCATTTCGTCCACGCTTATAAAAATACCATTCTTCTTCATTTAATTTTTCATCTTGTTCCATCAATGCAATTAAACCAGCTTGAGCCTTAGCAGAAACATATTTAGTTGCTCGTCGTTGTAGTTGGTTCGGGCGAGTAATGCCATTGTCTAACAAATGTCTTCTTACATATACCTCATAAACTGCATCGCCTAAATACGCTAACGTGATTCCGTTTAATTGACGGAATTCAAGATTTTGTTCTGTTTCATTCATTTATGCTTTGTTTTCCCTTCTAAATCGGGTTCCTTGCGGGGTGTCCTCTAAAATAATTCCTTGTTCTTTTAATTCTTCACGAATCTCATCGCTACGAGCAAAATTCTTATCAACACGTGCTTGATTTCGCTCTTCAATTAAATTTTCAACTTTTTGATCACTAAATGAACCAACCTTTAAATCTACTCCAAAAATTGAAGTCAATTGTTGTAATCTTTGCATAATTAATTTGATTGTATCTACAAAAACCACCGGACGTTCTGAATAAACATTACCTAGTTTAGCTAATTCATAAACTTCAGTAATCCCGTTCTGAACGTTAAAGTCATCATCCATGGCATCTTGAAAATCAGCTTGAATTTGACGAACTTCCTGATCAACTTTGGGATCATTATAATCATCAGCATCTTGTAAGCGATAATTAAGATTACGATAAGCAGTTTGAATTTTACTTAAATTCGTGGTCGCTTCATTAATTCCATCCTGACTAAAATGAACCGGACGTCGATATTGAGTCGTAGACATCATAAAACGTAATACTTCAGGATCGACTTTTTGTAACAAGTCATGCACAGTCACAAAATTACCTAATGATTTACTCATTTTCTCATCATCATCGCCAACTGTTACAAAACCATTATGCAACCAATAGTTAACAAATTTTTCTCCTGTTTTTGCTTCACTCTGCGCTCGTTCATTTTCATGATGAGGAAATTCTAAATCAATACCGCCACCATGAATATCAAAGTTATTCCCTAAATATTTAGTGGACATTACTGAACATTCAATATGCCAACCTGGGCGTCCCTTGCCCCATGGAGAATCCCAAGATATTTCTCCTGGCTTTGCTTTTTTCCATAATGCAAAATCAATTGGATCTTCTTTTTGCGTTAACTCTTCTTTAGATACATGCTGACTGGCACCGCTTTCTAGAGTATCTAAATCTTCATGACCTAATTCGCCGTAAGTTTTAAACTTTCGAGCACGATAATAAACGTTGCCATCAACACTATAAGCATAGCCTTTATCAATTAAATCAGACACAAATGCAATAATATCAGCAATATTATCAGTTGCCCGTGGATTTTTGATTGCAGGTTCCACATTAAGTGCCTTGGTATCTTCAAAATAGGCCTTAATAAACTTATCAGCCAATTCGGAAACCGTAATTCCCTGTTCAGCAGCTGCTTTAATCATTTTATCGTCTACATCAGTAAAATTTGAAACATAATTCACGTCATAGCCAAGATATTCAAAATATCTTCTAATTGTATCAAATGCTACTACACTACGAGCATTACCAACGTGAATATAATTATAAACTGTTGGTCCACAGACATACATACTAACTTTTCGGGCCTGAATTGGTTCAAAATTTTCTAATTTATTAGTTAATGAATTATATACTTTTAATACCATGAACGATTACCTCCACTTACCTTTAACAGCTATCATATCACAATAAAACGATGATTTCCCAAAACAAAAGGCCTAGTTTATTTACTAGACCAATCATTTAAAAAATATTTTATTTATTTGTTAATTTGATCCAAAGTTTGTTGCAAATGCTGCAAAGTTTTATCACGACCGATTAATTCGATTGATTCTGGAAGTTCTGGTCCTTCCATTTCATGGGTAACAGCAATTCGAATTGGCATCCATAACTTACGTCCCTTAATGTCTGTATCTTTTTGAACAGCTTTAATCGTTTTTAAAATTTCAACTTTATCAAAAATTGGTAATTGTTTAATTTTTTCCGAAAATTCATGTAAAACAATCGGAGCAGTATCATTACTGATTTCTTCTAAAGCTTCTCCTGTAACTTGGTCAGGTTCAGTAAAGAAGACCCCCGCCATTTCGTTAATCTGAGCCATATAACTCATTTGTTTTCGATAGACATCGATTAATTTACGCGCCCATTCAATGGTTTTAGCATCTGGGTTTTGAGGAAGATTACCTGCTTTAATCAACTGACGCAATGCAGCATCAACAATCACGTCTTCGTCAGCATCTTTAACATAGCGATTATTAATCCATTCTAACTTCTTACCATCGAAAGTGGCTGGTGATTTACTCAAACGTGATTCATCATACATTTTAATAAATTGTCGTTTAGTAAAAATTTCGTCTTCACCAACTGGCGACCATCCCAATAAAACAATGAAGTTAAACAAAGCATCGGGTAAATAACCTAGTTCGTGATATTGTTCAATAAATTGCAAAACAGTTTCATCACGTTTACTCAACTTCTTACCCGTATCGGCACTAATAATCAAACTCATATGTCCAAATTTTGGTGCCTGCCAGCCAAACGCTTCATAAATCATTAACTGTTTAGGTGTGTTAGCAACATGATCATCTCCACGGAAAATATGACTAATTTTCATATTGTGATCATCAGCAACTACTGCAAAATTGTAAGTAGGCATTCCATCTCGTTTGACAATCACAAAGTCCCCACCGATAGTATCGGAGTTAAAGGAAACATGTCCTTTTACCATGTCATCCCATTCATACGTTTTATTCTTTGGTACTCTAAAACGAATAACTGGTTTTAATCCCTTAGCCTTAGCTTCATCAATCGCTGCTTGACGTTCTTCAGCAGTCATTCCCGCAAATTCATACTCATAATGAGGCATTACTCCACGTGCTTTTTGTTCTTCACGTTCTGCTTCTAATTCTGCTTCAGTTTTGTATGAGTAATAAGCTTTATCTTCATCTAGTAGTTGTTGAATTAACGGATCATAAGTAGCTTGACGTTCCGATTGGCGGTAGGGACCAAAGTCACCACCAACATCAGGTCCTTCATCCCAGTCAAGTCCAAGCCATTTTAAATTATCAAGCTGACTTTTTTCCCCATCAGTTACATTTCGTTTAGTATCTGTATCTTCAATTCTAATAATGAACTTGCCCTTGTAGTGGCGAGCAAATAAGTAGTTAAAAATTGCAGTTCTTGCGTTACCAATATGCAAGTGTCCCGTTGGACTAGGTGCATAACGAACACGAATCTTATCATTTGCCAATATAATTCTCTCTTTTCTTTATCTATTTATTGTTAAGTTTACAATTATCAAGCCTAAAAATAAAGTCGTCTTGATACTATTTTTTTAATGAAGTCTTTAGAGCTTCACGTAAAGTAGTAACACCCACAACTTCAATATTATCCGGAACATGAAGTCCATCCAAATTATGTTTAGGTACAATTACTCTTTTAAAGCCTAATTTAGCTGCTTCGCGAATTCGTTGTTCGATTCGATCTACTCGTCTGATTTCCCCAGTCAAACCTAATTCGCCAATATAACATTCTCGTGGATCAGTACTAATATTTTCATAACTAGAAGCAATACTAATCGCCATTGCCAAATCAATTGCTGGTTCGTTTAATTTAACACCACCAGCGGCTTTTAAATACGCATCTTGATTCTGCAACATCAAACCAGCTCGTTTTTCTAAAACTGCCATAATTAATGATACGCGATTTCGATCAACTCCAGTAGCTGTGCGTTGTGCATTTCCAAATACAGATGGGGTAATTAATGCTTGAATTTCCACTAAAATGGGACGGGTTCCCTCCATAGCTACAACAATTGCAGAGCCAGTTGCGTTTTGTAATCGCTCTTCTAAAAAAATTTCTGAAGGATTCGCCACTTCATGTAAACCAGTATCTGCCATTTCAAATATTCCTAATTCATTGGTAGATCCAAATCGATTTTTCACGGCTCGTAATAAGCGATATGAATGATGTTTGTCGCCTTCAAAATATAAAACCGTATCAACCATATGTTCTAACGTTTTAGGTCCAGCTATTGCTCCGCCTTTAGTTACATGGCCTACAATAAAAATTGTAATATTATTGGTTTTGGCAACGTTCATTAAATCAGCAGTTACCCCGCGAACTTGTGAAACCGAGCCAATAGCAGAAGCAACTTCGTCTTCTCGCATTGTTTGAACTGAGTCAACAATTACGACATCAGGCTTAACATTTGCAATTGCTTCTCGAATTGCTGTCATGTCTGTTTCTGGAAAAACATACAAATTATCATTTTGGTCAACTTTTAAGCGGTCGGCTCTCATCTTAACCTGATCTGCACTTTCTTCTCCAGTTACATATAAAATACGTTTTCCAGCCTGACTTAACTGTCCCGAAACCTGTAGTAATAAAGTTGATTTTCCAATCCCCGGATCACCACCAATCAAAACCAATGACCCAGGAACAATCCCACCGCCTAATACCCGGTTTAACTCATTAGATTCAATCTGAAAACGAGGTGCATCGTGGGCGTCAACATCATCAATTAATTGAGGACGTGATTTTTTTCCTTCAAATGAAACTCGACTGGTGTTAACCTTTTGTGGATCGGCTTTAGTTACACTTTCTTCTTCAAATGTATTCCACTCACCACAATTAGGACAACGACCTAAGTAATTAGGAGAAATATAGCCACAATTTGAACATACAAACTGAGTTTTTGTTTTACTCATTTATCTCACCCTTTATTTTCCGGAGGACCCAAATCCACCGGTTCTTTTTGATTTTGGTGTTGTTTCATCATCAGCTAACAAATAAGGCATGAAAATTCCTTGACCGATTCGTTCGCCTTTTTTTATTTTACGATCTTTGATTCCAAAATTTATCATTTGAACGAAAATTTCTCCCTCATTATTTTCGTTGTCATAATAATCAGCATCAATTACTCCAATTCCATTGGGAATAATCATCCCTCTTTTAAGCGGATTACTAGAACGATTAGCAATAATTAACACTTCATTTGGTTGCATATAAGCTTTAATCCCCGTTGGAATTAAATACGGTTTCAAAACTTTTTGTGCTGCTTCAGATTCTAGATCATCTAAATGTTGATTGGCTTGAATAGTTTTTAACGCTTTTAAAAAACCCATTTTCCAAATAGATGGAAGTACCATATCAACTGAACTGGCAAAATCATAACCTGCAGCATTTTCAGTTGCTCGTTTGGGCAATTCAATTCCTGAATCAACTGCTTTTGAAATTACTTTAAACCCTCTTTGCATTATTAAAACTCCTGACCTTTTATTAATTGGATACTACCATTCTAACAGTATTTATAGCACATTAACATTACTTGACAAAACTAAAAAAACCACGGAAAATTAAGTATAACTTAAAAAAATGAGCGATTAAGGGGACAATCAATGGATAGTGAAATTGTTAAACAGCAAAAGGCCCAAGTAGGCCGTGAAGCCGTCAACTATATTCATGACGGAATGGTAATTGGAATTGGAAGCGGTTCAACAATGTGGTACTTAGTTGAAGAATTGGGGAAACGTGTTAAAGCTGGCTTAACCATTACCGGAGTACCAACTTCTAATTTTACAAAAAAGCATGCTGAAAAGCTTGGCATTCCAATCAAAGATATTGATGAAGTAGATCACATTGATTTAACAATTGATGGGGCTGATCAAATTGATGCTAACTACCAAGGTATTAAAGGCGGTGGTGCTTCCCACTTAATGGAAAAAATCGTAGCTACTAACTCTACTAAAAATATGTGGATTGTGGATGAGACCAAAATGGTACCCACACTTAATTATCCTGTTCCATTGGAAGTAATCCCCTATGGAAGTAAACAACTAGAAAAAAAATTAAAAAAAATGGGATTAAATCCACGATTGCGTTACAAAGATAATGGTGAGTTTGTTCGAACTGATTCTAATAACTATATTATTGATTTATACTTGCCTCATATTAACAATCCTACTAAACTTGCTGAACAACTTGATACTATGGTTGGAATTGTGGAACATGGTCTCTTTTTAGATATTGTAAACACCATCATTGTGCAACATCCTGATGGTCCCCAAATCATTGAGGCTCGCTAAATAAATAGTTGAATAAATTATACTAAGGAGATTTTAAAAATGGATCAACCAATTGAACCAAAAAATATTGAACGTTATGCCAATAATTTAAATGATTATGACGATTCGAACGTTGTACGTCGGGCCGTAACTCATAATGGTATTTTGAAAACTGCTGCTGATTTCGAAGCTAATGCCAAAATGGATCCAGTTTTTTCCATTGACGTTTCTGATCAACATGTTTCTGACCAAAAACGGAGCGGACGTTGCTGGTTGTTTGCAGCACTCAACACTATGAGAACTAAAGTTGAAAATGATTTTAATGTTCCAAAAGATTTCGAGCTTTCTCAAGCTTACATTTTCTTTTGGGATAAATTCGAAAAATCAAACTACTTTTTAAACAACGTCATCAATACGGCTGATCAACCCCTTGACTCACGAAAAGTTAGTTTTTTAATGGCTACTCCTCAGCAAGATGGTGGCCAATGGGATATGTTATGTGCATTAATTGAAAAATATGGCATTGTTCCTAAGTCTGCTATGCCTGAAACAGCCAATAGTGAAAATTCTAGTGAACTCAATGCAACCCTCAATACTCAGTTACGTCATGATGCCGTTATTCTTCGTAAGATGATTAATGATGGACAAAAAGCAGAAATAATTAATGCTAAACGCGATGACATGATAAATGAAATTTATCGAATGTTGGTTTATTCATTGGGTAAACCAGTTGAAAAATTCAACTTCGAATATCGAGATCAGAAAAAAGAATATCATATCGATGAAAATATCACGCCAAAAGCATTCTTTCAAAAATACATTAATCTTGATTTAGAAGACTACGTTTCACTTATTAATTCTCCTACTGCCGACAAACCTTATAACAAAACTTATACAGTTGAAATGTTAGGAAATGTCGTTGGCGGACGTCCAATTAAGCATTTTAACCTTCCAATTGAAGAATTAAAAAAATTAACCATCAAGCAGCTTGAAGCTGGAGAAACAGTTTGGTTTGGTAGCGATGTCGTTAAAGATACCGACCGAAAACAGGGAATTATGGATACCAAGCTTTACCACGTTGATGCATTAATGCACACTGATATGTCATTAACCAAAGCCCAACGTCTTGACTACGGCGAAAGCGTCATGGATCATGCCATGGTAATTACAGGAGTCGACATTGTGAATGGTAAACCAACTAAATGGAAAGTAGAAAATAGTTGGGGCGATAAAGTCGGAACTAAAGGCTACTTTGTGATGAGTGATGACTGGTTCAATGAATTCGTTTATCAAGTTGTCATCAACAAAAAGTTCCTGAGTGAAAAAGAAAAAGAAGAGCAACAACAAGATCCAAAAGTCTTAGCTCCTTGGGATCCAATGGGTACTTTAGCTTAATATAAAAGAACTGTTCTCATAATTGAGGACAGTTCTTTTATTTAACTAACTCTTTATTAACAACCTGTAATTCCTGATTAAACGTATAGATAATTGGAGTAGCATTATGAACTTCTACTCCGTCAATCCCAGTATCAGTAATATCCTCAATATATTTAATCATTGCTCGCAAAGAACTTCCATGAGCAACTACTAGTTGATTCTTTCCATCAATTAATTTAGGTGCAATTTCATCTTGCCAATAAGGAATTAATCGCTGATAGGCCATTTTCAAACTCTCTGCTGGAGGTTCTTGAATCCCAGCAGTTTGATAGCGTCGTTTGGAATCAACTTCTTGTAAACGTGGAGGAACCGCTGCAAAACTACGACGCCAGCGCATAAACTGCTGCTCGCCAACTTCTTGTTTAACTTGTTCTTTATTTTTACCCCGTAAGGCTCCATAATGACGTTCATTCAATCTCCAAGTCTTATGTTGAGGAATCCATAATTGATTAATTTCATCTAATACAATATTTTCAGAAACAATTGCCCGTTTTAAATATGATGTATGGGCATCAGAAAATTGGATTCCCGTATTGTTTAATTTACGACCAGCTTCATGAGCATCAGCCTTTCCCTTAGCAGTTAAAGAAACATCACTCCACCCGGTAAAGGTGTGATCATAATTAGCCGTGCTTTCTCCATGGCGCATCAGTACTAGTTTACTCATCGTAATTCCCTCATTCGTTTCTTAATATCAATCTCACAGAACATTGTAGCATATGCTATGAATACATTAATTAATCATCATCTTTTAAATAACTTTATTAAAATATTATAAAGTTATTTAAATGTCCATACAGTCAATTATTAATGGGTTATAATGTAACTTAGTTTATTAAGGATTGAGGTTGACATATGTCAGATAATAAAAATAACTCTAATAATCAACAATCAAGAAAACATCGTCGTTCTGGAAAAAATCATTTTATTGATAAAACCACTCCTAAGCCTAATACTCCACCAAAAAGTGAAGTTAAAACTTCTACCGTCGAAGAAGAATGGCATCCGGTTGCATGGTCAGTAATGGTCATATTATTAGTATTATCCATTATTTTGCTAATTTTTGGTTATGTACAATATCACAAGGCAGCTTCAACTTTTGAGGATACATACATGGCTGGAAAAAATTCTCGAAATGTATCTAACATTTTAAAAAAACGTAAACCCTTTTCAATCCTACTAATGGGAACTGACACAGGAGAATTAGGTCGTCATGATAAAGGGCGAACTGATTCGATGATTATTGCAACTGTTAACCCCAAAAAGAAAACAACTTATTTTACAAGTATTCCCCGAGATACTAAAGTCGTCGTTCCTGGTGATTCGCAACCCTATGAAAAGATTAATGCTGCCTACACAATTGGTGGTCCTAATTCTGCGACTGACGTTGTTTCTAAGTTATTTAATGTCCCAGTTGATTTTTATGCAGTGGTTAATATGAAAGGCATTAAACAAATGGTAAACGCAGTTGGAGGAGTTGATATCACTCCTAACCTAACATTTAAATACGAAGGAATTAGTGTTAAAAAAGGTAAAACTGTGCATATGAATGGAGAAACTGCTCTTCAATATACACGAATGCGTCATGAAGATCCATTAGGTGATTATGGACGTCAAATTAGACAACGACAAATCTTAGAACAAGTTCTTCAAAAAGGAATGAAAATTTCATCTGCTTCTCGCTATAGTGAAATTTTAAAATCGTTACAGGGTAACTTGAAAACTAACTTAACTTTTGATGACATGATGACCGCTGCTATTCAATATCGTGGTGCTACTCAAAATATTAACGAGAGTGCTTTACAAGAAGATAATGCTGATGTTGATGGGGTTAGCTATCAAGTCGCACCTAATAAGCAATTATTGACTGTTTCTAACCATATTCGGGAGTCATTAGGCTTGCCGGCAGTAAGTCAATTAACTTCTAAGCAAAGAAAAATTAACTCTAATAAAGAAGCAAATTCCGAAGATAGTCTCTTTAAAAATGGAAATTCAACTACAAAAAATAATGAATTAGTTAAATAACAATTAAAGAACTCCACTTTGGGGTTCTTTTTTTATGTAACAAATTATTTAAAAACACAAAAAAACCAGCTCTTATTTTAAGAGCTGGTTTAGGATGCGGCCAAGAAGATTCGAACTTCCACCGGGAAAATTCCCGACAAGATCCTTAATCTTGCGCGTCTGCCAATTCCGCCATGGCCGCAAATCAACAATTATAATTGTATCAAGAATTTGGCAGAAACACAAGACCATTTTAGAATTACTGAGTCTGAATTAAATTTAGCTTTCCTCTACACTTGCTACAAACATATTTTTGCAGATTTATTTTGCGCTTTCGATAGTATCTTTGCCCACAATGAACACATTTATATAAATATTTAAAAGAATGTCCTAATCTGGGTGCATAACGACTACCCCCAACTTGTTGCAATAAATGCTTAAATTCACGTGTATTATGCTTCCCTGAATGTCCTGCTAAATGTAAATGATAATGAACCAATTCATGCTTAATAATACCAATTAACACATTTTGATCACTAGCCATTTTAGGATTAATATCAATATTATGACTCTTTAAGTGATATCTCCCTCCTGTTGTTTTAAGTCGACTATTAAAGTAGGCACGATGTTGAAATTCTTTTTTAAAATATTTCAACGATAGCTTTTCAACTACAGCTTGTAATTCTTGATCATTCATAATTTCTCCTAATCAGGTTCAATCATAGACAATTGAATCCGATTCCGATCTTTATCTACTGCTAACACCCATACATCAACGATGTCACCTACGGAAACTAATTTAGATGGATCATTGACAAACTTATCACTCATTTTAGAAATATGCACTAACCCATCTTGCTTAACTCCAATATCTACAAAAGCACCAAAATCAATCACGTTTCTAACCGTTCCTTGTAATTTTAATCCTGGAGCTAAATCATCAATTGTCATTACATCTGATTTTAATAATGGTGCTGTCATTTTATCTCGCAAATCACGTCCCGGGTTTTTTAAACCTGCTAATAAATCGGCTGCCTGTATTTCATCAATTTGTAATTCATTAGCAATGGTTTTAGCATCAATTTTTTGTAATTTTGAAGTTGCTTCCAAGCTACCAAGATCTTCTAAATTAATTTCTAAATATTTTAATATTTGGGTTGCAATAGTATAACTTTCGGGATGGATATCAGTATTATCTAAAGGATTACTACCACCTATAATACGTAAAAATCCAACAGATTGTTCAAAAGCTTTGGGACCAAGTCTTTTAACTTTTTTTAACTGACTACGATTAGAAAAACTGCCATTTTCCTCTCGATAATTGACAATATTATTTGAAATTGCCTTTGAAAGTCCAGAAATATGTTCCAATAATTCTGGACTAGCAGTATTTAGATTCACTCCAACTTGGTTAACTGCAGTTTCAACTACGCGACTAAGCTGAGTATCCAAATTTTTCTCTGATACATCATGCTGATATTGCCCTACCCCAACTGCTTTTGGATCAATTTTAATTAGTTCAGCAAGCGGATCTTGCAAACGACGCCCAATACTAATGGCAGAACGTTCTTCAACATGTAATTTAGGAAATTCATTTCTAGCATTTTTACTGGCAGAATAAACCGAAGCTCCAGATTCATTCACAATCACATAGTGAACTGGAAAATCAATATCTTTAATGGCATCGGCTACAAATTGTTCAGATTCACGTGAAGCAGTCCCATTTCCTATCGCAATCATTCCCACATGATATTTTTTTATTAAAGTAATAAATTCTGTTCTTGCTTGAGAAATTTGAGCTTCACTAGCTGGTTTAGTCGCAAAAATAATTTGTTTATCCAGAAATTTACCATTTTCATTAATTATCGCTAACTTACATCCCGTTCGATAAGCTGGATCAAATCCGAGCACGACTTTTCCTTTCATTGGTGTCTGCATTAGCAAATGATATAAATTTTTCCCAAAGACTTCAATAGCATGATTTTCGGCCGTTTCAGTTAATTTATTCTCTATCTCACGGGCAATCGCCGGTCTGATAAAATGCCGATAACCGTCTTTAATCGCATTTTTAATGAAATCTACAGTTGCTTCTCGATGTTTTCCAATCACATGAAAATTTAAATGACTAAGAATTACCGTTTCATTCACATCAATCTTAACTTGTAAAATTTTGTTTTTATTTCCACGATTAATTGCCAATACTCGGTAGGAGGGAACATCTTTAACTGGTTCAGAAAAATCATAATAATTTTCATAAATACCATTTTCATCCAAATCTCTACCATCAGTTTTAACTTTTGTTTGTAACTCCCCATTATTTTCGGTGTAATTTCTAATCCATTCACGGAAACTAGCATTATCACCCACTTTTTGACTAATAATATCAGTCACTCCTGCTAATACATCCGAAATATTAGGTAAATCTACTTCTGGATTAACATACGAAGCAGCTAATGTTTCAGGTTCTTGATTAGAAAATTGCATAATTTGATCTGCGAGAGGCGTTAACCCTTTTTCAGCTGCAACCATTGCTTTTGTTTTACGTTTTTGTTTATACGGCAAATAAAGATCCTCAATTGTTTGCAAATCAGCAGCTGTATTAATATCATTTTGCAGTTTTCCAGTTAGCTTTCCTTGTTCATCAATTTGCTTCAGAATCTCGATCTTACGTTTAGCAAGTTTTTCCAATCGATGATAGTTATCTTCAATGTCTCGAATTTGTACCTCATCAAGGTTTCCAGTTCGTTCTTTTCGATAACGGGCAATAAATGGTACAGTGTTGCCATCTTCCAACATAGATAATGTAGTTTTAATCTGTTTTTGATCAATTCCTTTTAATTGCTGACTAAGTTGATTAATAATTGTTTGGTCCATAAAAATTCCTCCATAAAATACAAAAACTTCGTTATCAATAACGAAGTTTAATTCAAAGCTTATTTCCAAAATGTGTCATAAATTGTAATAGGTAAATGTCGTTTATGTGCTGTTTTTTGATACCAGTTTTCAATGACACTAGCAGCTTTAGAACTAATATCTTTTCCTTCCAAAAAATCATCAATATCATGGTAACTAACTCCCAAAGCAGCTTCATCCGGCAATGCCGGACGATTATCTTCTAAATCAGCCGTTGGGATTTTTTCATAAAGATTTTTAGGAGCATTTAAAGCTTCTAATAATGCTTTCCCTTGCCGCTTATCAAGACGCCAAATTGGCGTAAGATCAGCAGCTCCATCGCCAAATTTAGTATAAAAACCAGTTACTGCTTCGGCAGCATGATCAGTTCCGAGTACAATTCCATGATGAGAACCAGCAATCGTAAATTGAGCAATCATTCGTTCCCGTGCTTTAATATTTCCCTTGTTAAAATCAGAAATCACATCACCATTAGATTCAACTGCAGTTACCATACTATCAGTTGCGGTTTTAATGTTAACCCGTTCTACATGATCAGCATCAATAAATTTGATTGCTTCCATGGCATCTGATTCATCAGCTTGTTCACCGTATGGCAGTCGAATTGCAATAAACTGATACTCATCATTTCCCGTTTCTTCACGCAATTCGGTCATTGCCATTTCACCCAATTTACCAGTCAATGTTGAATCTTGTCCACCCGAAATTCCCAATACAACTGATTTAATGAAAGGATTTTTTTTAACGTAATCCTTAATAAAATTAATACTGTTACGAATTTCTATATGTGGATCAATTTGTGGCTTTACTTTTAAAGTTGAAATTATTTCACGTTGAATTTGTTTTTGTTTGGTATCCACAATTTTCACCTACTGTAATCTTTTTTCTGAACCGTTTCTAATTTCTTTTATCAATTTCATCTTGTTATCCCAAGCTTCCTGTGACAAATCAACTGGATAAGCTTCTGGATTTAACATCCGTTTATATTCTGGCCATAACATCTCACGAACCTTGTCAGCATGTTTTTTTATTTTATCAAGACTAGGCATCTCATAAACTAATTTTCCATCACGATAAATATCTTTTAACAATGGCTCAGCGTTAAAATCATGAATTGTTTTATTGATATATGTGTACTGTGGATGGAACATATATAAAGAAGCTTCTTTACGAGGATCCTCATCAGCTAGAGCAACGTAATCTCCCTCAGATTTACCATCTTTTTTTTCAGTAATTCGCCAAACTTGTTTCTTACCAGGAGTTGAAACCTTTTCAGCATTATTGGAAAGTTTAATCGTATCAACCATTTTCCCATTTTTATCTTCTACTGATACTAACTTGTAGACTGCCCCTAGCGCTGGCTGATCGAAGGCAGTTATTACTTTAGTACCAACTCCCCAAACATCAATTTTGGCATGTTGCATTTTCAAGCTACTGATTGTGTACTCATCTAGATCATTAGATGCGTAAATTTTTGCATTTGGGAATCCAGCTTTATCAAGCATTTCACGAACTCGTTTAGAAATGTAGGCCATATCGCCCGAATCAATCCGAACTCCGTTAAAATTAATCTTATTACCCATTTCTTTGGCAACTTTGATAGCATTGGGCACACCACTCTTCAATGTATCAAAAGTATCTACCAAAAATACACAATTTCGATGAGTTTCTGCATATGCTTTAAAAGCATCATAATCATTTCCAAATGATTCTACTAAAGAATGTGCGTGAGTCCCGGAAATAGGGATGTTAAATTCTTTTCCGGCTAAAACATTTGAAGTAATATCAAATCCGCCAATATAACAAGCACGAGTTCCCCAAAGTGCTGCAGAAACTTCTTGAGCACGACGACTTCCAAATTCCATTAATGGATCTGTGCCAGCGACACTTCTAATTCGGGCGGCTTTAGTAGCAATCAAAGTTTGATAATTAACGATGTTTAAAATTGCAGTCTCAACTAATTGGCATTCTGCAATTGTTCCCTCCACTTGCATAATAGGTTCTTTATTAAAGACTAAATCCCCTTCTTGGGCAGATCGAATGGTCCCTTTGAATTTAAAGTTACGTAAGTATTCTAGAAACTTTTCTGAGTAATCACCGTGATTGCGTAAATAATCGATATCACTATCAGTAAATTTAATATTATTAATATAATCAACTACATGTTCTAAACCAGCAAAAACAGCATAACCGTTTCCAAATGGCATATCACGAAAATAAACTTCAAAAACAACATGACGATTTTCCATGTTTTTTTCAAAATAAGTTGCCATCATATTAATTTCATAATCATCTGTATGCATGGTTAAATTATCAGTAGCATCAATTGTAGACATTTTATTCCTCCATAATGAAGTAAACACTTTAAGTAGTCTCATTTTACCATTATTAAATCTAAATATAAAAATACAACCATCAACTAACTAAAAATATTTTTATTGGTTTAAATAAAATTCAAATCTTTCTGCTACATATTGAGTTTCCACAAATTCAAAAGGTTTCTGATTTTTAAAATAAGAAATTTGTTTTAATTTTAAAATAGGATCACCGGTTTTAACTTTAAGTAGCGCCGCAGTTGGATCAGAAGCTAAAATTGCAGAAATATATTGTTTAGCTCCTACTGGAATTAATCCCATTTGTTGTTCTAAAGAACGATAAAGAGAAGTGGTAACGTCTTTTTGACTCATTCCTTTTACCAAATTAGCATTAACCGTGGTCGTTTCCAAACAAATTGGAATTTGATTGCCATAACGTAACCGCTCCATTCGTAATACCCGTTCATTAGGTGCTAATTCCAACACTTCTGCTTCTTTAAATGTTGGTTCAATAATTTTATACGATAAAGTTTTACTAGTTGGGATTTTTCCTTGAGAAATCATAGTATCTGTAAAACTAGAAACTCCCGACATATGTTCTTGTACCTTTTTACTTGTAACAAATGTTCCAGCACCAATTTCTCTTCGTAAAAGTCCTTCATCAATTAATGCTTGAACTGCTTGGCGTAAGGTCATTCGACTCACATCATAATGTTCAGCTAATTTCCTTTCAGAAGGAATTTTAGTTCCAACTAACCATTCCTCGTTTTCAATCTTTTGTTTCATATTATTATGAATTTTAATATAAACTGGTATAGTCATATGTTCCTCCTGATAATAAAAAAGTCGCCTGACTTCAGTCAGACGACTCATAATATTGGGCTAGCTGGGATCGAACCAGCGCATACCAGGATCAAAACCTGGTGCCTTACCACTTGGCTATAGCCCAAAAATAAAATGGAGGGGAGTGGATTCGAACCACCGAACCCGAAGGAGCGGATTTACAGTCCGCCGCGTTTAGCCAGACTTCGCTACCCCTCCAAAAAGATTAAATCACTTAATCAACATATATTATATTAAAGGAAATCCGGTTCTGCGTCAAGCATAAAATAAAAAAAATCCCAAAAAATTTTGGGATTTTTTTTATTTAACACCATCCATTAATTTAACAACAGGTTTTACAAAGAAAAGTAAAATAATACTTGCTACAATAGCAACTAAACCAATAATACCAAAGTAAGCTGTTTCAGTTCCAGGTGTATAAAAACGAGCAATCTGTGAGTTAACAGCTTGTCCAGCAGCATCAGCTAAAAACCACATACTTACCATTTGGGCACCAAATGCTTTGGGAGCTAACTTAGTAGTAACTGATAATCCAATTGGAGAAATCAACATTTCCCCAATTTCAATAATTGCCCAACTTCCAACTAACCATAAAGGACTAATCTTAGTTCCGACTCCAAACATCGATAAAGGAATCACCATCAATAGAAATGAAAGACCAGCAAAAAATAATCCATAAGCAAATTTCTTTGGTGTAGACGGTTGTTTTTTACCTAACTTCGTCCATAACAATACGAATAATGGCGTATAAAGCATGATGAACAATGGATTTAATGATTGATACCAACTAGGATCAATATGTAACCATCCTAAATTATTGTTAGTTTGCGTTAAAGCAAAACTAGCCAAAATACTAGATCCTGACTCTTCAATTGCCCAAAATACTAACGCCCCAATAAATAATGGGATATATGCTAGTACTCGTGAACGCTCAATTTTAGTAATTTTTTTACTTCGAATAATAATAAAGAAATAAACAATTGGAGTAATAACAGCAATCAAACTTAATAAACTAACAAAATTATCAAGGTTTAAATTTTTTGTAAAATACATTCCAGCTATAATCACTGCAAACACAATAATTCCAACTATAACATTAAAAGTAATTTTCTTAACTTCATTAGCTTCAATTGGATCTGTTGGAGCTAATCCATCTTTGCCTAAAGTTTTATTACCACCAAAGTAATAAAATAATAAACCAATGAACATTCCAAAGGCTGCTAATGAGAAACCAACATGATAATCAAATTTAGTAGCTGTCCAACCACAAATTAACGGAGCAATGAAAGCACCTAAATTAATTGCAAATGTAAAGATTGTAAACGCACTTTCACGTCTTTGATCTTCTGATGAATATAACTTACCCACCATGTCAGAAATATTAGGTTTTAACAGGCCTGTACCAGTAGTAATCAAAGCAATGGAGCCAAACAGTCCCCAGAGACCAATCGGAATTGACAATGCAATATGTCCAAACATAATCAAAATTCCACCAAAAAATACAGTTCGACGACTCCCCAAAATTCGATCACTAATAAATCCTCCAGTGACAGAAGCAAGGTATACTAATGATCCATAGATAGCCATAACTGACAAACCGGTTGTTTGTGAAAGACCTAATCCGCCCTTAGCTGCTGTAGCAACCATGTAATAAAGCAGAATTGCACGCATACCATAGTAACTAAATCTTTCCCAAAATTCCGTACCAGCCAAGAATTCTAACCCTTTTGGTTGTCCAAAAAAGGCATTATCCATACTTTTTTTCTTTTCCAAAATATAAACCTCTTTCTTTTTTCGAATTAAAAAGAAATTATACTCTTAATATTTTCTTAATACAATCATTTTTAAAGCATATCTAAATATCGATTACGTTCCCATTGAGATACATTTTGGCTATAGGCAGTCCATTCCATATTTTTAGCATCAAGAAAGTTTTGATAAATATGTGAACCAAGCGCATCTTCCATCACAGAATCTTTTTGTAAATCAAGCAATGCATTATGAAGGGTTGCTGGTAATTTTTTAATGTGATCTAATTTTAGTTCCTTACCATCCATTCGATAAATGTTACGATCAATGGGTTCATCTGGTTCAATTTTATTTCTGATTCCATCTAAACCTGCTTCCAAAATTGCAGCAATAGCTAAATAGGGATTAGCTGAAGGATCAACACTACGTAACTCTAAACGTGTACCTTTACCACGTGCAATTGGTACACGAACCATCGGAGAACGATTAGCACCAGACCAAGCAATATAAACTGGTGCTTCAAAGCCAGGAACTAATCGCTTGTATGAGTTAACCGTTGGATTACAAATAGCAGTTAATGCTTGAGCATGTTTTAAAATTCCACCAAGGAAATAGTAAGCAGTCTGAGAAAGTTCTCCTTCCCCATTTTTATCATAAAAAGCATTGTTGCCATCTTTATCAAAAAGCGACATGTTCATGTGCATTCCTGAACCATTTACCCCATTTAAAGGTTTAGGCATGAAAGTAGCATATAATCCATACCTTCTAGCAACTGTTTTAACTACCATCTTAAATGTTTGAATGTGATCAGCTGCTACGACAGCGTTGTCATATTCAAAATCAATTTCATGTTGACCAGGCGCAACCTCATGATGTGATGCTTCAACATTAAAGCCCATTTTTTCAAGCTCAAGTACCATATCACGACGAACATTAGCTGCCAAATCCATTGGAGCTAAGTCAAAATAACTTCCTTTATCGTTTAATTTTTTAGTAGGGTTGCCATTTTCATCTAATTCAAAAAGAAAAAATTCAGGTTCTGGTCCAATATTAAAATCACTAAAACCAAGATCTTTCATTTCTTTTAATACTCGGATTAAATTGTTACGTGAATCTCCAGCAAACTTTTCTCCAGCGGCTGTATATACACTACAAGTCAAACGAGCTACTTTACCATGCTCATCACCCCATGGAAAAACCATCCAAGTTGATAAGTCAGGCTTTAAGTACATGTCACTTTCTTCGATACGTACAAAGCCATCAATTGATGAACCATCAAACATTAATTTTCCTGCTAATAATTGATCTAACTGACTAATTGGAACTTCCACATTTTTTACTGTGCCAAGTAAATCTGTAAACATTAAGCGAAGAAAACGAACGTCCTCTTTGCTTACCATTTCTCGAATATCATCAGGTGTATATTGTTTTGCTTTGTTCATAACGTTCTCCTTTTATAAATGTCCTTGTTTGAATTGAGGATCATCACCAGGATATAAGCCTCCAGCCTTCAGAATATCATCACGCAAATACTCACGAACCCGTTCATCACTAACAGTCTTTTTATATAGATTTTGTTTCTTTTCTAATCGATGCTGTTGTTTTTCGTAAACTCGTTTTACTTGTTCAATATTCATCCCTTCATTAAGATAGTCTTTGACTTCTAAAATACGATCAATATCATTTAACGAGTACAATCTACGATTACTATCAGTTCGTTTAGAATTTACTAAACCGTGATCATCATAATATCTAATTTGTCGAGCAGTTAACGATGTTAATTTCATTACAGGTCCCATGGGTAAAACTGCTAACGATCTTCTTAATTCTTTTTCACTCATATTAACAGCTCCTCAATGACTGTAATAATAAAAGTATTTTTAATAATCGTCAACGACTGATGTAACATTTTATTACATGAATAACTATTTTTTGATTTATCTTGTTTAATCATCAATAAATTATCAATTAATACAAAAAAGACGCTAAAATTAATTAGCGTCTTAAAGTGTGCACATGATATACACATTTATTTCTCTTTTATTCTGTCTAATTTCCTATTGATTTTCAAAAATATTGAAAAATCAATAATTTAAGGAAAAATAGACAAAAATAAAAAATATAATAATGCCGACTGCAGGAGTCGAACCTGTGACCTTCGGTTTACGATGCCGATGCTCTACCAGCTGAGCTAAGTCGGCATAATATTATTATGTAACAAAAATGCCAACAATTAGTTAGCATTTTTACTATATAACTCCGACAGGCGGGCTCGAACCGTCGACAACCTGATTAACAGTCAGGTGCTCTACCAACTGAGCTATGTCGGAATAATCGCGTGGCAATGTCCTATCCTCGCAGGGGGCGATCCCCCAACTACTTTTGGCGTGCTGAAGCTTAACTTCTGTGTTCGGCATGGGAACAGGTGTATCCTTCAGGCTATCGCCACCACACTTTACTTATGCTTCCATAAGCCTGAGCGAACTTCGTTCTCTCAAAACTAGATAATATCTTCTCTGTTCAACTTTGATTTAACCCTGTGTCTTCCTTGGTTAAGTCCTCGACTGATTAGTATTAGTCCGCTTCACATATCACTATGCTTCCACTTCTAACCTATCGACCTGATCATCTTTCAGGAGTCTTACTTCCATATAGGAATGGGAAATCTCATCTTGAGGCGAGTTTCACACTTAGATGCTTTCAGCGTTTATCTCATCCATACATAGCTACTCAGCAATGCGCCTGGCGGCGCAACTGATACACCAGCGGTATGTCCATCCCGGTCCTCTCGTACTAGGGACAGCTCCTCTCAAATTTCCTGCGCCCGCGACGGATAGGGACCGAACTGTCTCACGACGTTCTGAACCCAGCTCGCGTACCGCTTTAATGGGCGAACAGCCCAACCCTTGGGACCAACTACAGCCCCAGGATGCGATGAGCCGACATCGAGGTGCCAAACCTCCCCGTCGATGTGAACTCTTGGGGGAGATAAGCCTGTTATCCCCAGGGTAGCTTTTATCCGTTGAGCGATGGCCCTTCCATATGGTACCACCGGATCACTAAGTCCGACTTTCGTCCCTGCTCGACCTGTTTGTCTCACAGTCAAGCTTGCTTTTGCCTTTACACTTTACAAATGATTTCCAACCATTCTAAGCAAACCTTTGAGCGCCTCCGTTACTATTTAGGAGGCGACCGCCCCAGTCAAACTGCCAACCAGACACTGTCTCCGAGCACGTTAAGTGCTCAGGGTTAGAGTGTTCACATAGCAAGGGTAGTATCCCACTGACGCCTCCACCGAAACTAGCGTTCCGGCTTCTATGGCTCCTACCTATCCTGTACAAGCTATGTAAACACCCAATATCAAGCTACAGTAAAGCTCCATGGGGTCTTTCCGTCCTGTCGCGGGTAACCTGCTTCTTCACAGGTATCTTAATTTCACCGAGTCTCTCGTTGAGACAGTACTCAAATCGTTACGCCTTTCGTGCGGGTCGGAACTTACCCGACAAGGAATTTCGCTACCTTAGGACCGTTATAGTTACGGCCGCCGTTTACTGGGGCTTCATTTCGAGGCTTTGCCGAAGCTAACCTTTCCACTTAACCTTCCAGCACCGGGCAGGCGTCAGCCCATATACTTCATCTTACGATTTTGCATAAACCTGTGTTTTTGATAAACAGTCGTTTGAGTCTTTTCACTGCGGCTGGCCGTGAGGCCAGCACCCCTTCTTCCGAAGTTACGGGGTCATTTTGCCGAGTTCCTTAACGAGAGTTCTCTCGCTCACCTGAGGATACTCTCCTCGACTACCTGTGTCGGTTTGCGGTACGGGTAATTAATTACTAACTAGAAGCTTTTCTCGGCAGCGTGACATGGGTTACTTCTCTACTTAAATTTCGATCCTCATCATCGCTTGTCAACCCGGCTACAAGCATTTAACTCATAACCTGACTTACGATTTGAACATACATATCCATCAGTATGCATAACTTAGCCTTCTGCGTCCCTCCATTGTTCAAACATAATTAACTAGTACAGGAATCTCAACCTGTTATCCATCGCCTACGCTTCTCAGCCTCGGCTTAGGTCCCGACTAACCCTGGGAGGACGAGCCTTCCCCAGGAAACCTTAGTCATTCGGTGGACCAGATTCTCACTGATCTTTCGCTACTCATACCGGCATTCTCACTTCTAAGCGCTCCAGCAGTCCTTGCGGTCTGCCTTCATTGCCCTTAGAACGCTCTCCTATCACGCAACGTAGTTGCGTCCGCAGTCTCGGTAATATGCTTAGCCCCGGTAAATTTTCGGCGCAGAATCACTCGACTAGTGAGCTATTACGCACTCTTTAAATGATGGCTGCTTCTGAGCCAACATCCTAGTTGTCTATGCAACTTCACTACCTTTTCCACTTAGCATATATTTAGGGACCTTAACTGGCGGTCTGGGCTGTTCCCCTTTCGACGATGGATCTTATCACTCATCGTCTGACTCCCGGACATAAATCAGTGGTATTCGGAGTTTATCTGAACTCAGTAATCCTAGATGGACCCCTTGCTCAAACAGTGGCTCTACCTCCACGATTCTAATTCCGAGGCTAGCCCTAAAGCTATTTCGGAGAGAACCAGCTATCTCCAAGTTCGTTTGGAATTTCACCGCTATCCACACCTCATCCCAGCACTTTTCAACGTACACGGGTTCGGACCTCCGGTGCGTATTACCGCACTTTCATCCTGGACATGGATAGATCACCTGGTTTCGGGTCTACGGCAACATACTAAAACGCCCTCTTAAGACTTGCTTTCGCTACGGCTCCGCTTTTTCGGCTTAACCTTGCATGCAACTGTAACTCGCCGGTTCATTCTACAAAAGGCACGCTATCACCCGTTAACGGGCTCTAACTGCTTGTAGGCACATGGTTGCAGGAACTATTTCACTCCCCTTCCGGGGTGCTTTTCACCTTTCCCTCACGGTACTGGTTCACTATCGGTCACTAGGGAGTATTTAGCCTTGGGAGATGGTCCTCCCGGATTCCGACGCCGTTACACGTGTGGCGCCGTACTCAGGATCCTGAACTGAGGGTATTCGATTTCATTTACGAGACTATCACTCTCTTTGGTGCAGCTTCCCAGCTGCTTCAATTATCAAATACTTTTGTAACTCAAATGTTCAGTCCTACAACCCCGGACCATAAAGGTCCGGTTTGGGCTATTCCCAGTTCGCTCGCCGCTACTTTGGGAATCGAAATTTCTTTATATTCCTGTGGGTACTTAGATGTTTCAGTTCCCCACGTCTGCCTCTGCGCAGCTATGTATTCACTACGCAGTGACCAGTCATGACACTGGTCGAGTTTCCTCATTCGGAAATCTCCGGATCAAAGCTTACGTACAGCTCCCCGAAGCATATCGGTGTTAGTTCCGTCCTTCATCGGCTCCTAGTACCAAGGCATTCACCATGCGCCCTTTTTAACTTAACCTATAATCCTTCGGATTATAAATTATTGAGTTTAGCGATTAAACTATTAATTTAAAAAACTCAAATAACACAATGGTTATTTCTCGGTTGAAATTATATTAAAAATATAATTTTTACAGAAAATAATATTATCTAGTTTTCAAAGAACAAAGTCTGAGAGTAGATACTCTCAAAACTGAGCAAGATTTTGATCGGTGTAAGTTCCGAATTTTTCCTTAGAAAGGAGGTGATCCAGCCGCAGGTTCTCCTACGGCTACCTTGTTACGACTTCACCCTAATCATCTGTCCCACCTTAGGCGGCGGACTCCGTAAAGGTTATCCAACCGACTTTGGGTGTTACAAACTCTCATGGTGTGACGGGCGGTGTGTACAAGACCCGGGAACGTATTCACCGTGGCATGCTGATCCACGATTACTAGCGATTCCAACTTCATGCAGGCGAGTTGCAGCCTGCAATCCGAACTGAGAACGGCTTTAAGAGATTAGCTTGACCTTGCGGTTTCGCAACTCGTTGTACCGTCCATTGTAGCACGTGTGTAGCCCAGGACATAAGGGGCATGATGATTTGACGTCATCCCCACCTTCCTCCGGTTTATCACCGGCAGTCTCTCTAGAGTGCCCAACTTAATGCTGGCAACTAAAGACAAGGGTTGCGCTCGTTGCGGGACTTAACCCAACATCTCACGACACGAGCTGACGACAACCATGCACCACCTGTCATTCTGCCCCCGAAGGGGACACCTAATCTCTTAGGTTAACAGAAGATGTCAAGTCCTGGTAAGGTTCTTCGCGTAGCATCGAATTAAACCACATGCTCCACCGCTTGTGCGGGTCCCCGTCAATTCCTTTGAGTTTCAACCTTGCGGTCGTACTCCCCAGGCGGAATGCTTAATGCGTTAGCTGCGGCACTGAGAGGCGGAAACCTCCCAACACCTAGCATTCATCGTTTACGGCATGGACTACCAGGGTATCTAATCCTGTTTGCTACCCATGCTTTCGAGCCTCAGCGTCAGATGCAGACCAGACAGCCGCCTTCGCCACTGGTGTTCCTTCATATATCTACGCATTTCACCGCTACACATGAAGTTCCACTGTCCTTTTCTGCACTCAAGTTATCCAGTTTCCGATGCACTTCTCCGGTTAAGCCGAAGGCTTTCACATCAGACTTAGAAAACCGCCTGCGCTCGCTTTACGCCCAATAAATCCGGACAACGTTTGCCACCTACGTATTACCGCGGCTGCTGGCACGTAGTTAGCCGTGACTTTCTGGTTAGATACCGTCACACCGTGAGCAGTTGCTCTCACGGCCGTTCTTCTCTAACAACAGAGTTTTACGAGCCGAAACCCTTCTTCACTCACGCGGCGTTGCTCCATCAGACTTTCGTCCATTGTGGAAGATTCCCTACTGCTGCCTCCCGTAGGAGTATGGGCCGTGTCTCAGTCCCATTGTGGCAGATTACCCTCTCAGGTCTGCTACGTATCATTGCCTTGGTGAGCTATTATCTCACCAACTAGCTAATACGCCGCGGGTCCATCCAGAAGCGATAGCATAAAAGCCATCTTTCAAACGAGAACCATGTGGTTCTCGTTGTTATACGGTATTAGCATCTGTTTCCAGGTGTTATCCCCTTCTTCTGGGCAGGTTACCCACGTGTTACTCACCAGTTCGCCACTCGGTCAGATCTATCGTCAAGCTGATGCAAGCACCAGCTATCAGTTAGGAGACCTCGTTCGACTTGCATGTATTAGGCACGCCGCCAACGTTCGTCCTGAGCCAGGATCAAACTCTCATTTTAAAAATGAGAACTTTACTAGCTCTTATTTATTTTATTTCTTAAAGCAAATTGACTTTGCATAATGTTTTAATCTTTAAACTAAGTTTAAAGATTACCTTACACTTTTGTAATCAAAATCTTGTTCAGTTTTCAAAGATCTACTCTTGCACTGCTTCTGCAGTGCATTTACTATCATAACTCGTTTAAAAATAATTGTCAATGATTTCACTTAATTAATTTTAAAAAACTCAATTACTTAAAGATTAATGCATAAAAACATTTCGTAATCATTTCCTAACGAACAATTATTAGTATATATCATTGGTCAAAGAATGTCAAACACTTTTAACAATTAATTTTAAAAAATTTATTTTCAATCATTAATCATAAAAACTTGTCATCCCTCAAGCGACAATTAATAATATACACCCTTCTAAATACCATGTCAACAACTTGGTCAAAAAAAGTCAAATAAAAAAGCACTTCCAAATAAAATTGAAAGTACCAAATTAAAATTAATTATTTTCTTCTTCAGGACGCATAGTTGGAAATAAAAGCACATCACGAATTGATGGAGCATCAGTTAATAACATTACCAATCGATCAATTCCAATTCCTAAACCACCAGTAGGAGGCATGCCATATTCCAAAGCTTTTACATAATCTTCATCAATTCCTTGTGCTTCGTCATTACCCGCTTCACGTTCTTTTACTTGTGCTTCGAAACGCTGTTTTTGATCAATTGGATCATTTAATTCTGAAAATGCATTTGCATATTCATTTCCTAAAATATAAAGTTCAAACCGATCAGTAAAGCGGGGATCTTTAGCATTCTTTTTTGCAAGTGGCGAAATCTCAATCGGATGACCATATACAAAGGTTGGATCTGTAATCGTAGGTTCCACAAACTTTTCAAAGAAAGCATTAATAATATGACCTACTTTCCAATAGTTTTCATACTTAACACCATGATCATCAGCTAATTTTTTAGCATCTTCATCAGACATTGAAGGCCAAAAATCAACCCCTGTGGCTTCCTTAATAGCATCTACCATATGAATTCGTTTAAATGGTTTAGCTAGGTCAACTTCAGAACCTTGATAAGTAATCATACCATCATTACTTACTACTTTAGCAGCAGCCCGAAAAATTCCTTCTGTTTCATCCATTACATCTCGAAAGTCATAATAAGCAGCATAACTTTCTAATTCAGTAAATTCAGGATTGTGTTCCTTATCCATTCCTTCATTTCTAAATACTCGGCCAATTTCATAAACTCGACCCATACCACCAACAATTAAACGTTTCAAATGCAATTCAAGTGCAATTCGAAGGTATAATTGAATATCAAGTGCATTATGATGAGTAACAAATGGACGTGCAGATGCACCTCCAGCAGATGGATGTAGCACAGGAGTTTCTACTTCTGTAAAATCCAAAGTATTATCAAGATAATTTCTAACAGCTTTAATAATTTTTGCTCGCTTTTGAAAACGATCAAAACTTTCACGATTAGAAATTAAATCTAAATAACGCTGACGATACTTTTGTTCTTTGTTTTGCAAGCCATGATATTTATCTGGCAATGGACGCAAGGCTTTTGATAGAAATGTAACATGAGTTGGTTTAATGGTTAACTGACCCAAATCAGTTTTAATCACTTCACCAGTGAAACCAAGGAAATCACCAATATCAGAACGTTTAAAAATATGGTAATTTTCATCGCCTACTACATCTTTACGAACATAGACTTGAATTTTACCAGAACGATCAAGAATGTCTGCGAAACCAACTTTTCCACTCCCGCGTTTAGCTACCATTCGACCTGCGATTGTAACTGTAATGTCTTTTTCTTCTAATTCTTCTTTGGTAAATTTATCATATTTTTCAGTTAATTCTTTTGCCAATGCCGTTGGCTTAAATTCATGACCAAAAGGATCAATTCCTTCTTCACGCAGTTCATTCATTTTTTCACGACGAACCCGCATCTGATCATTCATTTGTCTTTCTTGTTTTCTTTTTTGCTTAGGATCTTGTCCCACACTAATTCCTCCAAACTAAATAACTATTTTAATTTTAACATAGTCCTCATTAACCATGCGCAAATGCTTTACTTTTTTTAATTCTAGCTTCAGTTTTAGCTACAAAATTATCCATAATCTGATTCATTTCAGCTTCAGAATCAGCACTAGTAAGCGCAACCTTCGTTCGTGCAGAGTGAGGAATTCCCTTTAAATAGTATGCTGCTTGTCCTCTAAATTGATGTGAACCGACGTAATCTCCCTTTAACTTAACCAATCCATGTAAATGATCTTTAGCAGTTTGGATCTGTTCCGCAACACTTGGTTTTTCTAACAATTCACCAGTTTCTAAATAATGATTAGTTTGCTTTAAAATCCAAGGATTACCTTCAACAGCACGACCCATCATTACAGCAGTAACTCCAACCTCATCTAACATTTGTTTAGCCATCTGCGGACTTGTAACATCCCCATTTCCCATGAAAGGGATGGTTAAAGCATCAGCAACTTCTTTTAATATTTCCCAATTAGCATGTCCCATGTACATCTGTTCTCTGGTACGACCATGCATTGCAACCGCTGCTGCTCCCGCTTTTTCAGCAGCTAGCGCATTACGAACTGCATAAAGATGATTGTCATCCCATCCAGTTCTCATCTTAACAGTCACAGGCTTACTAACAGCATCTGTAACATAGGAAACCATTTCATAAACTTTATCTGGATCAAGCAACCAACGAGCACCAGCATCAGTTTTAACTACCTTATTTACTGGACACCCCATATTAATGTCAATCACATCTGCAGCTGTCTTTTGATCAATAAACTTAGCTGCTTCAACTAAAGTATCCTTATTACCACCAAAAATTTGAATACTCATTGGATGTTCAGTTGCTTCTACATTTACCATATCAAGTGTTTTTTGATTATTAAACATGATCCCACGATCAGAAATCATTTCACAAACAACTAAACCCGCTCCAAATTTTTTACAAATTAATCGAAAAGCTGAATTAGTTACCCCGGCCATCGGTGCAACAACCAATGGGTTTTCAATTTTCACATTCCCAATTTTCCAACTTCTATCTTTATTATTCATTTACTTTTCCTTTTCATTCATAATTTTTAATAAATCGTCTTCTAAAAAATTATATTGTTTACCACAAAAATTGCAAACTACTTCAGCACCGTGATCTTCATCAATAATTTGTTGTAAATCTTTTTCCCCAATTGAAGCAATACTTTTTGCAAATTTTTCTTTAGAACAATTACATTCAAATGAAACTGACAAATGTTCTACAATGTCTAAATTATCCTTGCCAAATAACTTATTTAAAATATATTCTGGATTAGGGTTTTCTTCTAACATTGTAGAAATATTGGGCAATTTTTTTAATTTAATTTCTAATTTTTCAATCGCATCATCAACTGCTCCTGGCATTGTTTGAATTAAGTAACCACCAGCAACTTTAACTTGGTCATCATTGTTAAAAGCAATTCCAACTCCAATAGCTGATGGGATTTGTTCTGACTTTGCTAAATAATAAGCAAAATCATCGCCAATTTTTCCATTTACTAAGGGAACACTACTAGTATATGGTTTTGTGCCACCTTGGTTTTTCAAAACTTCTAGAAATCCATCTTTTCCAACGGCATCAGCTACATTAATTTTATCATCAGTGGTTTTAGGCAAACTAACATTTGCATGTTGAACATATCCTTTAATATGACCATGGGCATCAGCATCTACAATCATTCCGCCAACTGGACCTTGTCCATTTAATCTAACCGTCATGCTTTCTTTCCCTTTTAAAGCAGAATTAGCTAAAAGAAGACTAGCAATCAAGGTTCTTCCAAGCGCAGCAGTTGCTGTACTGGTCATTTGATGATTCTTTTGGGCTTGTTTTACTACCCCAGTAGCATTTAAAGCAAAAACTCGAAAATTTTGATCTTTGGTTAAAGCCTTTACTAACACATCATTTTCACTCATCTTAGTTTCTCCTTAATTTTTTTGTTAAATTCGAAAAGAGCGCCAGCATAAATGCTCGCGTTCTTTTACTATTTTAATCTTCATCATCATCGTGATGTTTGATTTCATTTTCTAATTTCTTTTCATGTTCGTTTTCTTTAGCATCAATTATTTTTTTTGCTTCCGAAAATGTTTCTTGTTCATTTACTGGTTGTGCATCAGTTTTGGCCGGCATTTTACCAGTTTTATAGAGACTCAAGATTTCTTTTTCATCTAAAGTTTCATATTTTAATAAGGCATCTGCAATTGCTTTATGTTGTTCACGATGGGATTCAATAATCTCACGAGCTTCACGATGACCTTCATTAGTAAAGCGTTTAACCTCTTCATCAATTTTAGCTGCCGTATCTTGGGAATATTTAGGAGCAGCATATGGATCTGCATTAGGATCTTCTAAGGTAACCGTTCCTAACTTATCAGTCATTCCATATTGAGTAACCATTGCGCGGGCAATTTGGGTTGCTTGTTGAAAATCATTTGAAGCACCAGACGATTCAGAATGGAAAACAATTTCTTCCGCACTACGTCCACCCATCATTCCAGCAATTTGTTCCATTGCATCTTTCTTAGACATTAACTGCTGATCTTCTTTAGGTAACATAATTGCATATCCACCAGCACGACCACGAGGAACAATTGTAACCTTATGAACCACTCGAGCATCATTTAAGACCAAGCCAACAATTGTATGTCCAGCCTCATGATTTGCCACAACTTCACGTTCGTGTTGGCTAATAACTCGATTTCGCTTGGCTGGGCCAGCGATAACACGATCTTCAGCTTCATCCATATCAGCAGCCGTAATAACCTTACTGTTTCTTCGAGCAGCTAATAAAGCTCCTTCATTCAACAGATTAGCTAAATCAGCTCCGACAAAACCAGGAGTTTGTTTGGCAATTTCTTTCAAATCAACATCTGGCCCCATCGGTTTATCTTTAGAATGGACTTTCAAAATCGCTTCTCTACCACGAACATCTGGCTGACCAACTAAAATCTTACGGTCAAAACGACCAGGCCGAGTTAAAGCTGGATCCAATACATCAGCACGGTTGGTAGCAGCAATAACAATGACTCCTTCATTACCTGAAAACCCATCCATTTCAACTAACAACTGGTTTAAAGTTTGTTCTCGTTCATCATGTCCGCCGCCCATTCCAGCACCACGACGTCTTCCTACGGCATCAATTTCATCAATGAAAATAATGGCAGGAGCATTTTTCTTGGCGTTAGCAAACAAATCACGTACTCGACTAGCTCCAACTCCAACAAACATTTCTACGAAATCAGAACCAGAAAGTGAGTAAAATGGAACATTTGCTTCACCAGCAACTGCTTTTGCTAATAATGTTTTACCAGTACCAGGAGGACCCTCAAGTAAAACACCTTTTGGAATAACTGCGCCTAAGCTAGTAAATTTCTTTGGATCTTTTAAAAATTCTACAACTTCAACTAATTCTTGTTTTTCTTCGTCTTCACCAGCAACATCTTTAAAACGGACTTTGCTTTTAACTGGCTTAGCCTGACTTTTACCAACTTTCATAACTCCGCCAGGTCCACCAGCTCCGCCGCCAGCTTGCTTCATCATCATATAAAATAAATAAATAAAGATTAATAAAGGAAGAACGGAAATAATTAAGTTCAACCAAAATCCATTTGATTGAGTAGGTTTAGCGTTCATCGAAACGTTGTTTTTCTTAGCTAAATCACTAATTGATTTTACAGAGGAATCACTTTTCAAGACAGTTGTAGTAAATTGTTTTGTCTTAGTATTAGATGATCCCGCTTTGGAAATACCTTTTGGTCCAACCTTAAAAGACATTCCATCACTAGATTGTTTAACAGTTTGTGGAGTTCGATACTCTCCTGTAACTTTATATACACCATCAGAAGACTGAATCCCAAAATTCTTAATTTTGTTACTCTTTAAGTCTTTAGTGAACTGACTAGACTGAATCTTTTGACTCTGTGAATTTCCACCACCAGCTCCACCAGTTGCAAAAAGGATGACCCCCATTGCTAACACAAAAACGATGATATAAAACAGACTACTTTTAAAAAGTCCATTTTTATTATTTTTCATTTGTGCCCTCCATCTTTTTCTTAATTAACATACAAATGTTATCACTTTTGTAAATATGAAACGAATTATTACCTTTGATAAACTTCTGGTTTTAAAATACCGACATAAGGTAGGTTTCGATACTTACCCTGATAATCCAAACCATATCCCACCAAAAACTCATTAGGAACATCAAAACCAACATAATCGGCCGTCATGGTTGCATGTTTTCGTGCCTCAGGTTTGTCCATTAAAGTACATATTTTAATTGATTTTGCACCACGATCTTTTAAAAGTTCTTTTAAATATTTCAAAGTATTCCCAGTATCAATAATATCATCAATAAACAGTACGTCTCGGCCACTAACATCAGTATCGATATCTTTTACTAATTCAACTTCCCCAGTTGAAGCAGTACCACCTTTATAACTTGAAACATCAATAAAATCAACATCCATATAAATATTCATTTTTTTAATTAGGTCTGCTGTAAACGGTACCGCACCTTTTAAGACACAAATTACCAATGGCTGTTTATCTTGATAATCTGCCGTCAAGGCTTTCCCTAACTCGGCACAGGTATCTTGAATCATTTTCTCACTGTACAGAACTTTCTGGATATCGTCATTCATTATTAATCCCTTTCATTTACTACTAAGATATATTTTTCAGAATCAACTGATGACTCTAGCACGCTTTCCTGAAACCCAATCACAGATAAAACTTTGTCATCAGCTGCTATTAAAGACATCGCATTTTCTCGCTGCTCATTAGTTAATTTTTTGTCAATGAACAACCGGCGAACACTTTTACTTCCACCATTTTTTAATTTGATTCGGTCATGCAACCTACTTTTTCTAACATGTAAAGGAAATTGATTAGGTGTTAAAAAAAAGATACTTTTACGTAAAAAAGTTTGCGTCGGAAGACTTGAGGTTGTAAATACACCAAAGCTTTTTCCGTTCGGCAAACTATACCAGTGATTTAATATTACCATAAAGGAAGCAAAATCATGTGAAATTTTGTCCTGCCGATTATCATTTTTATAAAATTTGATTAAGTGATAATTTTTTTGAAATACAAATCCCAATCCTAGATTAATTTTGCCTTGCGGTTTTTGGGAGTTATTAATTAACTTTTCAACTTCAGATAATTGTTTTTCAGTTAAATGAATTTCAGTTGTTAATTTCAAAAGTAATACTTGTAATATTGCTTTAAGTCCAACTTGATTTTGCAAAAACCGATATTGAACAAAATTTTTCCCAATTTTTAGTTTATCCTTTTCCAATAAAGCATCTGCCATTGCCAAATTATCAGCAGTTTGCCTTTGTATTTGCTGTGCAAATTCCGCTAAATGTTTAATTGAATTTTTATTTTCTTTGATTAAGTCAGGCATAATTTGATTGCGAATGCGATTACGCATTGTAATATTTTGCTGGTTAGTAGAATCTTCAAACCATGTAAGTTGATGTTGATGGGCGTATGTTTCAATTTCAGAACGGGTAAAATTCAATAACGGCCGAAACAACTTGCCGTTGTAAAATGTTCGTGTCGCTTGAATTCCCTGTACTTCATTTAAATTACCAGAACGAACTAACTTCATTAATACAGTCTCTGCCTGATCATTTTGCTGGTGAGCCGTCAGCAAAACCTTAGCATGATATTGCTCCATCACAATTTTAAAAAAATCATACCGCAAGGAACGTGCTTTATTTTCCATCCCGCTATTAATTTTTTTATGATGCCAATGTGCTACTTCAAATTGAAGTTGATACTTTTTACAATAATCGCGAATAAATTGCTCTTCAATGGTACTTTGCAAACGAAGTTGATGATTTACATGTGCAACAATAATCCGAGGATAACGCTTTTTCAAATTTTGTAATAAATGAAGCAGCACCATGGAGTCTACTCCAGTTGAAACTGCTACAACGATTGGTTCATTCTTTTCCCAACTTTTTTGTCGTTCCACCAATGTTTTAAAACGAAAATCTAAATCCACCTGGTTGCCCCCATAATAAAAAACCAAGCTAGAAAGCTTAGTTTTATCTAATTAGCTCCGACGTCCACCACGTCCGCCACGTTTACCTTCGGTGTTCTTTTTTATCACTGACATCCGACTTTCACTTTCTTTAAGAAAATTAGAAAGTAAATCATCAAATTTTTCTTCTTTGTTTTCATGATGGTTATGACTTCCAAAATTCTTTTGTGAATGGCGACTGGAATGATCCGCATGATTATCACGAGCAACATGATGGTCTTGCTTTGTATTCCTAGCTTCATGATTTTCAGTTGCTTTCCTAATAGATAAACCAATCTTACCATCATCACCTATTTTAGTAACTTTTACCTTAACTTCATCACCAACTGTTAAAATATCATGAACATCTTTTACAAAACCATCAGAAACTTCACTAATATGAACTAGACCGGTTTGATGATTGCCAAGATCCACAAAAGCACCAAATCCAGTAATTCCAGAAACTTTTCCTGTAACAATTTCTCCAATTTCAAGCGCCAAAAATCGTTCCTCCTAAATAATATTGTTGCCATTATATCACATATATTTAATAACAAAAAAAGAAGTTCAAAATCGAACTTCTTTAATAATTAAAACAAGGTTTATTTATTAACAAAATGATAAGTGATTTCACCTTTTTTTACATATCCATATTTGGAATGGGCTAAATCTTTTACATAATCGTCATTATTAAGTAATTGTTGTCTCTGCTTTAATTTTTTTTGCTGTTTATTCTGTTTTTTAACTTCTACCTTTTTTTCACTAATATCAGCATTTACACGATGAAGTTGTGACTTAGCACTGAAAAGTTGAAACCCTAAAAATAACAAAATGACTGCAAAAACCAAACAAATGAACAAAGCTCGTTTTTGTCTCAGTTTTGAAATCAATCTATTTTTACGTGGTTTTTGTGGCCCCTTTGATCCCATCGCGGAATGTAACTGAGCCACATTGCTTCTTCTTTCCAATGCGCAACTCTCCCAACAAAATTAGAAAATCATACTAAAGTCATGATACAACAACCAATTGTACTTTACAATAACTCTTCATTTTCTTTTTGATAATCTCGTTCATATTTTTCTGCCAGGACCTCATACATTTGATCTGAATCAGATTTTTTAGTAGTTTGTAATAACTCGCGAACTCGCACCGTTAGTTCTTTGTTTCCAAACTTAATTAAAATTTCATCACCTACTCCGACTTTACTAGATGATTTGGCTTCTTTCCCATTTATAAAAACCCGTCCCTGATCAGAAATTTTCTTTGCAACTGGTCTCCGTTTAATAATGCGTGAAATTTTAAGAAACTTATCAATTCGCATCTATTTTCTCCTAACTAACTTTCATTTTTAATGTCTTGATTGGTTCTCGTTTTTGCAAGAGTTTGTATGAACTTTTTCAATTCAGCTAACCATTCCGAATCCTTCATGGTTGGCTGAATAATCAATTTGATTTGATAACGTCCATCTACTACCTTAACGGAAGAACGAAAATCAGTGACTGAAATTGCCTGTAAAATATCCTTACTAGAATATCTTTTGGTTCCCATTGCACTCATAGTAACCGTAATATCTTGTTTATTCTTACGTATCTTTTCAATTAATGTATAATCAGCCAACATCTTAATTAAGTCGACATCTAATAAATTAGCAACCGCCACTGGATATTCTCCGAATCGATCAATCAAATCACTTTGTAAATTAGTAAACTGTTCTTCACTGTCCATTTGACGGATTCGTTTATATAATTCAATTTTTTGTTGTTGATCCTCAATATATTCAGATGGTAAATATGCTTCAATTCCAAGTTCTACCGTTGCATCAGTTTTTTCAACTTTACGCTGCTTACCTTGCTTTTGGCTGACTGCATCTGAAAGCATTTTGGTGTACATATCATATCCAACTGAATCAATGAATCCATGTTGTTGTCGTCCTAAAACATTACCAGCTCCCCGGATCGAGAGATCTCGCATAGCAACTTTAAACCCAGATCCTAATTCTGCAAAGTCCTTAATAGCTTCCAACCGATTTTCACCGGCTTCAGTCAATACCTTGTTAGGTTGATACATAAAATATGCTTGTCCAACTCGATTGCTTCGCCCAATTCGACCTCTGATTTGATAAAGTTGCGATAATCCCATGTGATCCGCATTTTCAACAAACAATGTATTAACGTTTGGCATATCAACCCCAATCTCAATGATAGTTGTCGTTACCAAAACATCATAATCACCATTCATGAAGTCATATAAAATTTGTTCCATTTGTTTTTCAGTCATTTGTCCGTGAATATAACCAATCCGAGCATCTGGTAATAACTTTTGTAACTTATCAACAGTTTGTTCAATATCTTTAACTCGATTGTGTAAATAAAATACTTGCCCACCACGTTGCATTTCTCGTCGAATTCCATCGACTACTGCTGCATCATTTTGTTCCATAACATAAGTTTGGACTGGATAGCGATTGGCTGGTGGGGTTTCAATAACTGACAAGTCCCTAACTCCCATCATTGACATGTTCAATGTTCTTGGAATTGGAGTTGCAGTTAAAGTTAAAACATCAACATCTTTCTTTAGCTCTTTAATTCTTTCTTTATGTTTAACCCCAAACCGCTGTTCTTCATCCACTATTAAAAGACCTAAATCCTTATATTTTACGTCTTTAGATAAAAGCCGATGCGTTCCAACAATAATATCAATAGTTCCATTTTTTAAATCAGCTAACGTTTGTTTAGTCTGCTTAGCACTATTAAATCGAGATAATACCCCAATTTTAACTGGAAAGTTTTCAAATCGCTTCAATAGAGTTTCATAATGTTGTTGCGCTAAAACAGTAGTGGGAACCAAAAAAGCTACCTGTTTGCCAGCTTCAACAGCTTTAAAAGCAGCTCGCATCGCTACCTCAGTTTTACCATAACCGACATCTCCGACTAATAAACGATCCATCGGATGGGGCTGTTCCATATCATGTTTAATTTCATCTGCACTACGAACTTGATCAGGAGTTGGTGTATAAGGAAACGCCTCTTCAAATTCTGTTTGATAATCATCATCTTCTGGAAATGCAAATCCTGATTCTTTTTCTCGCTGGGCATAGAGATCAACTAATTCGTCAGCCATGTCATCAACTTTTTTTGAAACTTTACTCTTAGTTTTAGCCCATTCGTTTCCACCGAGTTTATTTAAACGAGGATGTTTATCTTCTGAAGCAACATATTTTTGGATTAAATTTAATTGGGTAACTGGAATAAAAATATGGGCATCATTTTTAAAAGTAATAGTTAAATAATCTTGATGTTTTCCATCCACTTCCATGGTTTTCATTCCATCATAACGACCAATTCCATGATTAACATGAACTACATAGTCCCCTGGTTTTAAATCAGTATAACTTTTAATTCTTTCTGCATTGGTAAAAGTTTGGTGCCGAATCTGACGACGCGGTTTTTTCCGTTCATTAACTCGTTTAAAAAGTTCATTTTCAGTAATAACTGCTAAATTGGCAGCTGGTAACTCAAATCCATCATCCAGATCTCCAATTACAATTTGGGCTCGTTCTGGTACTATTTCATTTACATTAGTTTGTAATACATCAATATCAAAATCATGTAACGTTTGCGATACTTTTGCTAGCCGATCCTGGTCAGACACCATGATGACAACGGTTGCCTTTTCTTGTTGATAGCGTTCTATTTCTGTTTTTAAAACTGGCATTTGCCCAAAGAAACGCTGCATAGGACGAACTTTGATATCAACAACATCATTTAATTTCAAACGACCCAGTCCTCTTTGAAATAATGATAATAAGATCCGTGAATGGTGGTCCTCTTCTAAAATTGTTTTAAGGTTAAGACTGAATCGTTGATTTAGAAAAATTTCATGATTTGGCATAACTGATTGACGCCAGTTATCTTCGTCAGTTTCTAACTGTTTATCCGCGTCCCTGACTCGCAAATAATCATCAAAAACTACCATTCCATTAGCGGGTAAATAATCTAAAATTGAAGTTTCCTTGCGAAAAATAAATTCTGCATATTCACTCCATTTAGGATCAGTTACTTTATCTTTTAAATCACTAATAATTTGTTGAATATTTTGAGTTAATTCCTCATCATCAACTTCTTTTAGCTGATCTGATAAACGTTTAATTCCATGTTCTCGATCTTTTAATGTAGGTAAAAAATCAGTTGCAGGTAAAACATTAACTGCTTCAATATTTTTAATACTTCGTTGCGTCGCCGGGTCAAAAGATCGCATTGAATCAACTTCTGTATCAAAAAAATCAATTCGCACTGGATATTCCGAGTTTAAAGGGTAAATATCAACAATTGAACCACGAACTGCAAATTCCCCAGGTGCAGCAACCATACTATCACGAACATATCCCATACTACTTAACTGCTTTTGCAATTTTTCTAAGTCAAGATCATTGCCAAGAGCAATTGACAATTTTGCCGCATTAAAGTCCTGTGGTTCAGGTAAATAACGCTTTAATCCAGAAGTCGAAACTATCACTACCACTGGCTGATTTGCTTGTAAGGCATTCATAGCTTTTACTCGGGCGGATCGATAAGTTGGTGAACTAGTTGCTACTTCAGCTGCAATTAATTCTTCTGCCGGGAATTCAAAAACCTGACTACTATCCATTACAGCATTAAACGCTTTGGTTGCTTGATCGGCATGATCCATCGTATCGGTAACAAAGACCATGGATTGCTTTTGATCATTAACTAATTCCTTTAAAAGCAGTTTTTGTGCAGAACCGCTAGTTCCAGTTATTAATTGTTTAATATCCAGCTGCAAATTATCAGTAATTGTTTGATACTGTGGTAATTCTTTTAAAGTTTCATTTAGTTTCACAATATACCTTCCCTACTGCAAAATTCAGTTTAATTATATTCATTTTCTAATTTTTGAAAATCAGTTCCTGCTACCCATTCATCTAAAGCACTTACAGTTTTATCCAATGCTTCTGCTAAAGGTCCTTGTTGTTCTAAACTAAATTTACTCAAAACATAGTTAACAACACTATCGTGTTTAGGATGATCCGTACCAATTTTAATACGATTAAATTTATCAGTTCCTAAATGAGCAATCAAACTCTTAATTCCATTATGACCGCCGGCAGAACCGTGATTTCTAAGTCTGATTCGACCAACATGTAAATCCATATCATCATAAACAACCACTAAATCGTCTAAACTTAGCTTGTAAAATTTCATCAATGGTCCAACTGCTCGACCAGATTCATTCATAAAAGTAGTGGGCTCAACTACCATCACTTTTTCACCATCAACTATCCCAGTTCCATAAATTGCATCCATTTTTTGTTGACTAAGTTTAATGCCATTTTTTTCACTGAATGCTTCAACTGCCATAAATCCAGTATTATGTCTGGTCCCAGCATATTTACTTCCAATATTTCCTAAACCAACAATCATTTTCATTTTAATTTTCTCCTTATTCAGCTTAAAACATCATTTTGATTGTAACATACGTATATCACCAGTTAGCAGAGATACGTAAATATAAAAGGGAATGAGATATACTTCTCATTCCCTTTAATTAATTATGTAAGAAACTACTGAACACTTTCATTAAGTGCCAGACTAAGTGCCAAACCTTTATCTACTTTATACATTATTTTATCTTTTAAATGGGTTACATGATCTTTGAGTCGCTGTTTATCAATCGTCCGAATTTGTTCTAACAAAATCACTGAATCTTTTTCAATCCCGGATTCTGCAGCAGAAATTGCAACATGAGTTGGAAGTCGTGGTTTAGAAATTTTAGCCGTAATTGCAGCTACAATTACAGTTGGGCTATATCGATTACCAATATTATTTTGAACAATCAATACTGGTCGCAAACCACCTTGTTCAGATCCAACTACTGGAGATAAATCAGCATAAAAGATTGCCCCACGTTTAATTTGTGCTTCACTCATAGGGTCCAGCCTTTCGTATCATCGTTATTTAATTTTCCGTCTTCAAAATCTTGAATTAATTTTTCAATCGTATCATATTGACAAGCAGAATACTCATCAACAATTTGTTGGTTAAGGTTAGCCATCCAGCTATAACCATAAATCATTTCGTTAACTACCGGATTAGCATTAAAAAGTTGATAGTCGATTATCACAACTTTATTTTCAAAACTAATAGAAAGATGTTGTAGCTGTTTTTGCTCTAAGTTTGATAATAATTCATGATCGTATTGACACGTCATCGTGTTGCCTCCAAAGAAAACTCACTATTTCTTTTTTGAATAATAAACTCGTGGTAACCGATCAGAAAATCCACAAGCAATTTCATAATTAATGGTACCACAATAATCGGCTACATCTTGTAGAGTAATTGTTTTGCCATTTTGTTTTCCTACAAAAGTTACCTTAGTTCCTGGGTTCATTTTATATGGCAAACGAACCATCACTTGATCCATACAAACCCGTCCGATGATTGGACAATAATTCCCATCAATTAAAACTTTAAATCCTTGCATCCTACGACAAACACCATCAGCATAACCGACGGGAATTGTTCCAACCCATTGTGGTGTATCAACGTCATAAGTTGCTCCATAACCAATTGAACGTCCAGATGCCACTTTTTTTACATAAACCAACTCGGTAGTAAAACTCAGGGCCGGTTGTAACGTAAATGGTGCTTCGATTACAGTTCCTGAAGGATTAAGACCATAACCTGCAATTCCATACCGAATCATATTTGCACCCGTAACATGATGCCACAAACTAGTAGCAGAATTTGCAACTGAAACATAACGAGGTTTATGGGGAATCGCAGCCATTAAATCTTTGAAATTCTGTAATTGAAAATCGAAATACTTATCACTAGTTTCATCAGCGGTTGCAAAATGTGTATAAACGCCTTGAAACTCAATTTGATTTTGAACTGTTTGAAGCTTCTTCAAATAAGCAGTAACCTCTGCAGGTGTCTGAAGTCCAATTCGTCCCATCCCAGTATCTAAGGCTAAAAAAGTTTTGATTTTATGGATAAAATGCATTTGTTGTCCCAATTCAGCTGCTTGCTTAATCCATTCTGCAGAACTTACAGTGACAGAAACATCATATTTATAAATTAACGGTAAATCAGAAAGATCAGTTAAACCTAAAACCAAAATCGGTTCAGATACAAAGCCCGCTTCGCGTAATTGAATAGCTTCATCCAAAATTGCAACACAAAAACCGGTAGCTCCTGCTGCCTTCGCAATTTGTGCAACTTGAACCGCTCCATGTCCATACGCATTGGCTTTTACAACCATAAACATTTCAGAATCATCAGCTAATCGTTGTTTTTCTGAATGAATATTAGCATAAATAGCATCCTCGTTGATTAATAATTGAGCATTCCGATTTCTTCCAACTACCATAACATTTTACCCCGTTTAATCTTTGATGCCTTAATTATAGCATTAATTAAAAAATGTTTAGAAACAAAAAAGACCTTTTCAGGTCCCCATTGCTTAATGTTTGTTTTTAATTACAAATTTATTATTACGACGTGATTTGTCTCCACCACGGCCACCATTTCGATCATGATTTCCACGATATCCACCGCTATTGCGACGATTACCACGATAATTTCCTTTTCCACGACCACCTTTATTACCACGACTTCCGTGACTCTTAAGTGGACGTTCTGGAGTAATACGTACTTTAACTTGATCACGTGACATTTCATTTAACAATGCTGCAACCAAATCAAGACTTTCATAATTTTCTAACAAATCTTTAGCTACATCACTAAATCTCTCAGTTTTAGTTCGTTTAACTAATTTTGCAACATCTTCTTTAGCATACTTCATTTGACCAGCTAAAGCTTCATCTTCCGTAGGTGGTTTCAACGGTAACATACGCACCTTAGTTAATTTTTCAATTCCACGAAGATAACTCATCTCGTTTGGAGTAACGAAAGTTACTGAAGTTCCATGATGTCCGGCACGACCAGTACGTCCAATTCGATGAACATAACTTTCTGGATCTTGAGGAATATCAAAATTATAAACATGAGTAACACCAGATACATCAATTCCACGAGCCGCAACATCTGTTGCAACTAGATAATTAATTTGATCTCGTTTAAACTCATTCATAATTTGAGTTCGACGATTTTGCGTCAAATCACCATGGAGACCTGCCGCTTTATAACCACGAGCAATCAATCCCTTGGCAACTTCATCAACCCGACGTTTTGTTCGACAGAAAACAATTGTAACTTTAGGCTGTTCAACATCAAACAAACGAGTCATAGTTTCAAATTTTTCATTGTCTTTAACTTTAACGTAATATTGATCAACTAAATCAGTCGTTAATTCTTTAGACTTAACTGTTACTTGTTTAGGGTCTGTCATAAATTGTACCCCAACTCGTTTAATTGGAGCTGGCATAGTGGCAGAAAATAACATTGTTTGCCGATCGTCAGGAGTATTCTTGATGATATTTTCGATATCTTCTAAGAATCCCATGTTTAACATTTCGTCAGCTTCGTCAAGCACCAAAAACTTAACATGATTAAGTTTTAAAGTATGACGATTGATATGATCCAGTAATCTTCCAGGAGTTCCAACGATAATTTGTGGCTTTTTCTTTAAGTCATAAATTTGTTTACGAATATCAGAACCACCATACACAACTTGTGCACGGGCTCCTTCGCCACGACCTAATTTTTGAATTTCTTTTTGAGTTTGAATTGCTAATTCACGTGTAGGCGAAATAATCAAAGCCTGCACGTTTGGATCATTTACATCAATACCTTGCAAAATAGGCAATGCAAATGCAGCAGTTTTTCCAGTCCCGGTCTGAGCTTGACCAATCACGTCTTCCCCTTTAAGAGTTAGAGGGATGGTTTCTGACTGAATAGAAGTTGGTTCAGTATAACCGTTATCAGCAACGGCTTTTAATAGACTATCTGATAGTCCTAAATCTTGAAAATTCAAATGTGTTCCTCCTATTGAAACATAACAGTAAATTCAATTCCACGCTTGGAAAAAATCCGTTTCCCAGATTGCGCGTGAAATCTGATTTACACTTTATTTCTATATCTTTTTCATTTAATTACAACTATATTATTTTACATCAAAAGTCAAAATTAATCAAACAACAAAATTAGTCATTGGAACTTGTCAATTCATCTAAAACATTTTCTAAATGCATTCCATGACTTCCTTTTAATAAAACTTCATCATTTGGTTCAATAGCTGCTTTTAAATCTGTAACTAATTCAGGTAATTTTTCAATTGGATAGTAATGAAGATTTTTTTGTGGTTGATATTTACTTTCTAAAGCATCATAAAGGGATTTCATATCTTTTCCAATGAGAAAAACATCAGAAATCTGGGCTGGATCAATATTATCAGCCAAAGCTGCATGCATGGCTTTTGAATCATCACCTAATTCCAACATATCACCTAATACAACTAGACGTTTCCCGGCTACATGAGTAGCTTCAAAAGCTGTCAAAACTGCTTTAACTGCTGTGGGATTTGAATTATAAACGTCACTTAAAATCATTTCACCCTGATTACCTTTAATCCACTCTGTTCGATTTTTAGTAAGATTAGCATGTTCCAGCCCTTTACGCATATCGTTAGGGCTAATTTTTAACAAATTTCCTACTTCTAAAGCAGCCAAAGCGTTGTTGACATTATAATCACCAATCAAATGGATCATAAACTCATAATCGTTCCACAGATTAGTTTCAAACTTTGTATTTTCGTCACCTGTTTCAATTTCAGTTGGATAGATGTCATTAGTTCCTTCACGCCCAAATGTCTTTCGAAAAGCATTTACATTCTCAGCTCTTTCATTTAGTAGCGGCTCATCACCATTATAAACAAAATATCCATCTTCACGTAACCCGTCAGTAATTTCTAATTTAGCATCCGCAATTCGATCACGGGTTCCAAAAAATTCAATGTGAGCTTCACCAATCATTGTAATTACTGCAATATCAGGATTAACCAAATTACTCAAAGTTTGTAACTGACCGGGATGATCCATCCCCATTTCAACCACTAAAACTTCTGTATTAGAACTCATTGATAAAATTGTAATTGGAACACCAATTTGATTATTATAATTTCCTTGTGTTTTAATCACATTAAATTTCATTCCCACAATTGAAGCAATCAAATCTTTAGTGGTTGTTTTCCCGTTACTCCCTGTAACTGCAACCACTTTAGGGTTGATTTTAGCTAAATAATACTTAGCTAAATCTTGCAAAGCTTGTAGCGGATAATTGACTAAAATAACTGGAAAGTCAGTAGGGGCTTGATCTTTGTGATTGTTAGCCCAAAATGAGCCAACTGCTCCATTATCAATGGCACTTTGAATATAATCATGACCATCATTTTCACCTACTAAAGGCACAAATAATGAACCTGGTTCTAATTTTCGACTATCAAATGCTACGTTAGTCACATATTCAGCGGGAGTATTTTCAGTACTAAGAGTTCCATCGACCGCTCTAGCTATTTCATCAAGTTTCATTCTCATAAATATGACTCCTACTTTCTATCCAATCGTCTTACAAAATTTTTGCTTTAATTATATCATTAAATTAAATGTCATAAAAATAGCGGGTTAGTATCTTCTCCTAATCCGCCCATAATTATCTTAAATCATTTAAATCACTTTCATCTTGTTCTTCATTAAATTCAATTGACCATTTATTGCTTAAAGTATTATAAGTTAAAGTGCCAACTTGATTAGTTGCAGCTCGCAGTTGGGTTTCATTTCCCCAAATCACTTTTCCTTGACTCTGGGACTGTTTTACAATCAAAAGCGGAATATCAAAACGACGCTGTTGTTCATGTGCTAATTCAAATGGAATGATCAAACCACGACTACTTAAATGGAACAAATCATACAAAATTTCATTATCAAGATCTTTAATTAATAAAGGACGTGAAAAAATCCGCTTACTATTTCGCTGATTTCGCAAATGACGTTTAATACTCAATTTTACGATATGATCTAATTCAGCTAAATTTTTAAAATAGATGCGTTTGAAACCATTATTTCCGCCTAAATAAACAACTTCATTACCCAACTTTACTGAAAAAGGATTTCGCTGGTATCGAGGCATCCCCATATGAACAAAATAAAGCAAATCAGCAATTTCACCATCACTAAGCGAGTCTAGTCCTTCCTTAGTTTGATAGTCCATCCACTTGTCATTAAAGTTTTTATGTTCTCCAATTATATATTCTTTCACCTGACTTCTGCCAGTAATAGTTGAAAATTTGGAGTGGGCATTATAACTATTGGCTCGTTCAATGTGACCGTCTAATAAAATAACGTTTTGTGGAATCTGACTAATCCCATTTACAAAGTCACCAGCTGAAATTCCCCAAGTAATACAAAAATCATCAGTTGAACTAATTTGTAAATATATCAAATTGGATAACATAATTTCACCACTTTTTTCGTTTATAATTGCACTCAAGTATACTCTGAAAGAAGCTATAGGTCACATTAAAACCATTATTTAGTCAATCAATTCTTTAAATCAAGCACAGTTTTAAATACGTGCTTATTATACTAGAAAACTGATATTATTATGATACTAACTTTAATTTAGAATGGAGTGCATCAGATTGCCAAAAACCAACGTTTTGTTTGTCTGCCTTGGAAATATTTGTCGTTCTCCAATGGCAGAAGCAATGTTTAAAAAATTAGTTCAAGAACACGGAATTTCTAGCAAATTCAACATTACATCTGCTGCAACTAGCAGTGAAGAATCAGGAAATCAACCTCATCCCGGTGCTAGAAAAACAATGGATAAACATCATTTAAACTATCAGGGACATCGTTCCCATTTAATTACCAAACATGATATTGAAACTGCAGACTATATCATTACCATGGATAAGTCCAATCTAGCAGATTTAAAACAAATGATTCCAGTGAATGAACAAAATAAATTGCATTTATGTATGGATATTGTTCCTGGACAAGCTGGAAAAAGTATCGTTGATCCTTGGTATACCCATCGTTTTGAAGATACTTATCAAATGCTGCACGAATCTTTACCACTCTGGCTTAATCAAATGCAACAACACAATCAGGAGGTGCACTAATTGACAACTAGTGATACCGATGTCAATGAAGACGAGGTCATACCACGTAATATTTGGCATCGAAATTTAATTGCCCTTTGGTTTGGTTTATTTCTAACCTCAATGGGATTTAGTGGAATGATGCCATTCTTATCCCTTTACATCGATACTTTAGGAAATTATACCCAAAGTCAGCTTAATTTATATAGTGGATTAGCCTTTTCTGCGTCTTTCATGGCTGCTGCAGTAGTTTCACCAATTTGGGGCAGCTTGGCTGATCGTTATGGTCGCCGCATCATGCTATTACGAGCTTCTTTTGTCATGGCAATTGTTGTTCTTTTAATGGGATTTGCTACTAATGTTTGGCAGTTAATTTCATTACGATTTATCCAAGGAATTTTCTCTGGTTATTTTCCGAATTCAAACGCACTTTTAGCAATTCAAGTCCCAAAAAAAGAAAGTGGTAAAGCGTTAGGAATATTATCAACTGGCGGAGTTTCAGGATCATTACTCGGACCATTTGCTGGTGGAGTTTTAGCTTCAATCTTTAGTTACCGAGTGACTTTTTTCATTACTGGAACCCTGATGTTTTTAGTTTTCTTAATCACTATTTTTTTCGTCAAAGAAAAATTTACCCCCATTACCAAAGAAAAAAACTTGCATACTAAACAAGTAATTAAAGTCTTAAAACGACCTAAATTAATCTTTGGAATGTTTATCACAACCATGATTATTCAAGCTTCAAACTACTCGATTTCACCGATACTGTCTCTTTATGTGCGGCAAATCATGAACAACAGTCCATCGGTAACCTTTTTCAGTGGGATTGTCGCTGCTGTTCCTGGAATTTCTACTTTAATTGCGGCTCCTAGGTTCGGTGCTTTGGGTGATAAAATCGGAACTGAAAAAATTATGACATTTGGCTTTATTTTAGCTATTATTCTCTACATTCCTATGGCATTTGTTACAAATGTCTGGGAATTAATGGGATTACGGTTTTTACTTGGAATTTCAAATGCTTGTATGTTACCCGCAGTTCAAGCCATTATTGCTAAGAATACTCCAGCTAAAGTTACTGGAAGAATCTTTAGTTGGAATCAAAGTTTTCAAGCTATCGGTAATTTTAGCGGCCCAATGATTGGCTCCGTTATCTCGTCAATGTTTGGTTATTCAGGAGTTTTTATTTCAACTTCAATCTTAGTTTTCATTAACTTAATGTTAGTACTTCGTGAAACCAAAAATATTAATAAAACTAAAGTGTAAAATAATTTATTAATGGTCGTCATCAGTAATCTTTGCTGATGGCGACTTTTTACATTTTATGTTGTAGTACTTAACAAATAATGATAGATTATCATTAATACTAAAAAAGAAAGGATTAATCTAATGTCTAAAAAAGCACTACTTTCAATGCTAGGAATTTGTGTAGCAACTTGTACCCTAACAATCGGAGGGCTAGTTGCTCATGCAAATGCAGACACCACTAGTCAAACTGTCAAAAATACCGAGCAGATACATAAACTTACAATTAATGTTCCCTCCAAAGTAATTGTGAAAACTGGATCTGAATTTAAGGTCCAATCTAAATTTCCAGATAAGCAAAAGACTACTGTTACAAATAAAGATGACCAAATTAAAATCAGTCATCCCCAGAAACATCATCTTTGGGGCATAAAAATTGATTTTAAACAGCCTAAATCAGTTGTCAATGTAACTGTTCCAAAAAATATGAAGCTTACCGATTTAAAGCTTAATTCTAAAGCTGCTGATGTCCAACTTGACTCATCTATCGAAAACTTAACGATTGCTAGTCATAGTGGTGACGTACACTTAGCCAAAACAAATCCACAAAATTTAACAGTTAAATCAGAAAGCGGCGACATTGCTTTAAATCAAATTAAAGTCCAAAATGATGGTCATTTATTTAGTGAATCAGGTGATATTAACCTAACTAATTCTCATTTCAAGACCCTTGCAGCCGATTCTGAAAGCGGAGATATTAATGCTCATGATTTAGTTGCTCAAGCATTTAAGCTTAACAGTGAATCGGGGGACGTTAACATTAACAATCAAAAAAACATTAATTATAACAAAGTTACAATAAATAGTGATAGCGGTGATGTCCAACTTAAAAATGCTAAAGTTAACCAGAGTAATATTGATACAGCTGGTGGTGACTTAGACTTACCAAACACCAAAATTAAACACGCTAACAACTCAACTGACTAATAAACATTTTGGAATATAAAAAAAGACTTAACCAATTGGCTAAGCCTTTTTTTATAAATAAATTTAATTTTGTAAACCATACTTCTTGTTGAAACGATCGACAGCACCATCTGCTTGGGCAGTTTTTTGTTTCCCAGTGTAAAATGGATGTGAATCTGAAGAAATTTCAACACGAATTAATGGATAAGTGTTACCATCTTCCATTTTAATCGTATCTTCTGAAGTAACAGTTGATCCAGTAATGAACTTAAAGCCAGTACTTGAATCTTGAAATACTACTTGATGAAAATCTGGATGAATTCCTTTTTTCATAATATCGCTCCTTTTGCCCTGAATTTATAAAATCCAGAGATTGATTTATCAATAACTCAACTTTTGTAGTTTACCACTAATAAAGATAGGATGCAACAACCTCAATAATCCAGTTATGTTACTTAATTAATTCGACTTCTGCATGTAATCCAGTTAACTTTTTCACAATATTATCATAGCCACGCAAAATATTATCTGTATTAGTTACAATTGTTTCTCCTTTAGCAGTCAACCCAGCAATTACTAAAGAAGCTCCTGCTCTAATTTCTCCTGCAGAAACGGTCGTCCCTTGCAGTTGGTTGCTAGGATCAATCACAATCAAATTATCGTCTGTCACTCTAATCTTAGCTCCCATTTCGCGTAGTTGACCAACATGCATTTTACGTTTGGGATAGATCGTATCTTTAATAACACTCTCACTATCTGCTCCTAAAAGTACTGGAGTAATCGGCTGCTGCCAGTCAGTCGCAAATCCCGGAAATGGTGCAGTAGTAATTTGAACTCCATGTAATTTTTTACTTTTGGGAACAAAGATACTATTTTCATTAATCTTTAATTGAACACCCATCTCAGCTAGTTTATTTGTAAATGATTGTAAATGATCTGGAATAACATTTTTTATCAAGATGCCATCGCCAACTGCTACAGCCAATGAAAGATATGTTCCAGCTTCAATCCGATCAGGAATCACGGTGTGAATACGATTTGCTGCGAGTTGTGAAACTCCTTTAATTCGAATTACATCCGTTCCTGCTCCACTAATATTAGCTCCCATATCATTTAAAAAAGAAACAATATCTACTATTTCTGGCTCTTTAGCTACATTATGAATAGTCGTTACCCCATCAGCTTTCGTAGCTGCTAAAATAGCATTAATTGTTGCTCCTACAGAAACCATATCAAAAAAAATCGGTCCACCCTTTAAACCGTTACTAGTTGCATCAATATAAACAGTTCCATTTTCTTCAGTAACTTGGGCTCCTAATGCCTCAAAAGCACGAATATGTTGATCGATTGGTCGTGGACCAATATTATCACCACCTGGAAAACTAACAACAGCGCGATGAAATTTCCCTAACAAAGCTCCCATAAAATAATAAGAAGCACGTAAACTTTTAATTGCCTTACTAGGAAGGCGACTTTCTTTTATATTAGTTGGATTAACCGTTAATTTTCCATCAGAAAATTCTGATGGAACATTCATTGACTGGAGAATTAGCATTAAATTATGAACATCTAAAATATCGGGAACCATTTCAAACTTTACTGGTGTATCGGATAATATTGCAGCTGGTATTAAAGCTACAATACTATTTTTTGCTCCACCGATAGTTACATCACCATAAAGCCGATGACCTCCCTGAATTTTCATCGTACTCATATTTAATAATCCTCACTATTTCTACTTTATGTCACGTACTCAATCATAAGTAAAAACAGCTCACATTACAATAGGATTAGCAACATTTAAAGAATGAATAAGCAAAAATTAAGAAAATATTATTTTGCAGCTTTTTTATGGTACTTATCAGCAGCAGCAATAAATGCTTTAAACAACCCTTCTGGACGATCAGGACGTGATAAAAATTCTGGATGATATTGTGCAGCTACAAAGAAACGCTTGTTAGGTACTTCAACTACTTCTACTAAATGATCATCTGGGGATGTCGCTGAAATTACTAATCCAGCATCTTCTAGTTCTTTTCTAAACTTATTATTAAACTCGTAACGATGACGGTGACGTTCTGAAATTTCTTTTTGATTATCATAAGCAACTGCTGTTTGCGTTTTAGGCTTGAGCTTAGCAGGATATGCACCTAAACGTTGTGTCCCACCCATTCCATTAACATCATTTTGATCTGCCATTAAATCAATCACATTATGTTTAGTATCATGATCAAATTCAGTTGAATTAGCATCTTGATAACCTAACACATCACGTGCATATTCAATCGTGGCAACCTGCATTCCTAAACAAACTCCAAAGAAAGGAACATCCTTTTCACGAGCATAACGAATTGCAGTAATCATACCTTCAATTCCCCGACTACCAAATCCTCCTGGAACAATCACACCATCAAAGTTTTTTAATTTTTTAGCAACATTTTCGTCATTAATTTCTTCAGCATCAATATTAGTTATTTTGACATTATCATCAGCAGCATATCCCGCATGACGTAAAGCCTCGTCAACTGAAATATAAGCATCTTTTAATTTAGTATATTTACCAACTAAAGCAATATTAACTTGACCCTTTAGATTACGAATGTGATGTTCCATTTTTTTCCAGTTTTTCATATCGGCTTTAGGTGCCTTAATATTAAAATGGTCTAAAATTTGGTCATCCATATCTTGTTTCTGAAAACTAAGTGGCAATTGGTAAAGATTAGGAGCATCAGCTGATTCAATAATACTTTTTTCATCTACATCACAAAACATCGCAATTTTTTTCTTCATTGGTTCTGTGACTGGTTTTTCAGAACGAAGTACAAGCATGTCCGGCTGAATCCCAACACTACGTAATTCTTTTACACTGTGTTGGGTTGGCTTTGTTTTCATTTCACCAGCAGCTTTTAAATATGGAACTAAAGTGGTATGGATGTAATAAGTACTATCAACGCCTTCATCTTTTCTCATTTCACGAATTGCTTCTAAGAATGGTAAAGATTCAATATCACCGACAGTTCCACCAATTTCAGTAATTACAACATCAGCCTTACTAGTTTTAGCAGCACGCATGATTTTTTCTTTAATCATACCAGTAATATGCGGAATAACTTGAACGGTAGCTCCTAAATAATCCCCATGACGTTCTCGTTCTAAGACTTCTTTATATATTTTCCCTGTTGTAACGTTGGAATACTTATTTAAATCATTATCAATAAATCTTTCGTAGTGCCCTAAATCAAGATCTGTCTCCGTGCCATCATCCGTTACAAAGACTTCTCCATGTTGATAAGGATTCATCGTTCCTGGATCTACATTAATATATGGATCAAATTTTTGAATGGTAACATTCAACCCGCGATTTTTTAATAAACGACCTAATGAAGCGGAAACGATCCCTTTTCCAAGCGATGAAACAACTCCACCAGTAACAAAGATATATTTGGTCATTTTAGTACCCCTCTCATCTATTCATAACTTTTAACAATAAAACCTAAAAAAGGCTCCCCGTTCAATGAATGGGGAGCCTTTTTTATTCGAATAACTCTACAACTATGCAGAGTGCCCAAGTAGAATATTAGTAAAAAAAAGCTGCTTAGTCAAGCTTAATCTTCTTCAGGATGTTTTTCATCATCGTCTGCGATGTCAACATCATCTAAATCGTCATGAAAATCATCATCTTCTGGGTCATCGTTATCATAATCAATCACATCATCGTCATCTTCTGGATCATCGTTATTGTAATCGATTACATCATCTTCATCAGATGCATCTGCTAAGAAAGCATTGATTTTATGACGTTTTTTGGTTTTGGGCTGATCTTCACCTTCACTGGCAGTTGCTTCATCAACTGAATCAAAGGGATACCAAGTACGGAGTCCCCAAACATTATTACCTAATGAGATGAAACTACCATCAACATTTAAATCTGCATAAAATTGATTTAATTTACTTTTGATTTCATCATCACTAAACTCAGTATATTTTTGAATCGCATTAACCAGGTCTGGAAATTGCATTGTTTGACCCTTGTCTGCAAGAATCGCATGTGCTACTTCAATCATTGATAATTCGTTTTTTTCTTCTTTATCTAATTTTTCAATTTCCAAATCAAACACGCCTTTCTAGTTTACCATTATACTTAATGATACTAATTTATGCGTTAAAATGCAATTTAATCTGGTAGTTTCCTACCGTTTCTCCATCTGTAATTATTTGATATGTTACTTCAATTTGTCCGGCAGTGTTTTTAACATCAATCATAGCCTCCACTTTGCTTGCCAGCACAGTAATGTTCATCGTCCCATATGGAGTAACATAATGATTGTCGGTCTTCTCATCTTGTTTAAACAACAAATTCAGCTGACTTTCAGCCTTACGAGTTAAGCGTACTTCATGAGGATTGTCCACCCGAAAAGTTACTGGAACGTCGCCATTATCCCCATGTTCTACAAATCTAATATACCAATTACCTTTGATATTAATCAGTTGGCCTGTTTCTGAAAAATGATATTTTTCCCTTTGTTGATCTTGAGTGATTTTGGTATCAATTACTACCGAAATCTTTTGTCCGCGCTTTTTTTTATCCATTTTTTTAGCCGCCTTAATTAAACTATTCTATGTTTTAATTTTAACGCCAAAAAAGTTGAAATGCACTAAAAACAGTTAAATCTGACTAATATAAGAAATTCAGCTATAATAGTAGATATCAACTAGTTGGAGGAACGGAGTAATGGGATATTATTCAAAACCATTAAAACAGGAAAAAGTGATTCGTGATCCGGTTCATAGTCACATCTATATTCAAGATCAAATTATCATGGATCTCATTAATACTACTGAATTTCAACGACTCCGTCGAATTCATCAGTTAGGCACAACTTCACAAACTTTTCCGGGAGCCGAGCATACTCGTTTTACTCATTCACTGGGAGTTTACGAAATTGTAAGAAGAATTTGTGATCATTTTCAGCGTAATTATCCATCAAAAGAAGCAGGTGATGGTTTATGGGATGATTCCGAACGGATTGTTGCTGAATGTGCTGGATTGTTACATGACATTGGTCATGGACCATACTCTCATACTTTTGAACATATTTTTAAAACCAATCATGAACAAATTACTCAAGCCATTATTACATCACCAGATACTGAAGTAAATCAAGTATTAAGTAAAATGGGTCCAGACTTTCCTAATCGAGTGGCTAGCGTTATCAATAAAACTTATGACAATCAGCAAGTGGTCCAAATGATTTCCAGCCAATGCGATGCCGACCGGATGGACTATTTACTTCGGGATTCTTATTTTACAGGCGCCCAATACGGAAACTTTGATCTTGATCGGATCTTACAGGTTATGCGACCTTATGTAGGTGGTATTTGCTTTAAAATAAGCGGATTGCATGCTATTGAATATTATATTGTTTCTCGTTTTCAAATGTATTTACAAGTTTATTTTCATCCCATTTCTCGTTCCATGGAAGTCATTTTAGGTCATCTATTGTTACGTTCAAAAGAACTTGCCGATGACTTTAAATTAAATCACAACTTTAACCCTACTTTATTAATGCCATTTTTAAATGGTACTTTTAATCCTGATAGCGACTTACAAGCATACCTAAAACTAGATGATGGCGTTTTAAATACTTATTTTTCTGCTTGGAAAGATTATCCTGATTCAATCTTATCTGATTTATCTCATCGATTTGTTGATCGAAAACCATTTAAATCAGCTAAATTCAACAATCAGACTAAGGACTTAATCCCAAAACTACAAAGTTTAATTGAAGCAGCTGGATTTAATCCTGAGTATTATACTGCTACCGATAATAGTTACAATCAGCCTTATGATGTTTACAATCCTGCTAGTGGTCATCAAAATGCTCAGATTGAGCTCATGGAAAAAGACGGTAGTTTGATTGAATTATCAAAAGCCAGCTTATTAGTCAGAACAATTACTGGAAAAGATGTTGGCGATAGCCGTTTTTTCTTTCCAAAAGAAATGTTGCAGCCTGAAAATAACATTGAATTGTTTCAACAAGTATACGATAATTTTCAAAGATATATTAAAAATGATAGTTTGATTAACCCGAAGGAGAACTAAAAATGGATATTAAAATCATCGCAATTGATGTAGATGGAACTTTGTTAAATGAAAATAATGAATTAGCCCAACCAACTATTGAGGCTATTAAAAAGGCACGTGCCAAAGGTATAAAGATTGTCATCTGTTCTGGCCGACCACTAACTGGTATTCGTCCCTATTTAAAACCACTCGGAATTTCTGGGGATGATGAATATGTAATTGCATTTAATGGGGCAGTTGTCGAAACGGTTTCTGGTAAAATCATTTCTAAAATGGATGTCAGTTACGAAGACTTTTTAGAAGTCGAAATGATGTCTCGAGAAATTGGTATTCATTTCCAAATTGAAACTACTGATGGCATTTATGTTACTAATCGAAACATTAGCCCTTACAGTGTATTTGAAAGTCAACTTGTCAGATTACCCATCAATTATCGAACTCCAGAAGAAATTACTCGCGAATTCGATATTGCTAAATTAATGTACGTGGATGATAATGATAAAATTGTTGCAGCCAATCATGATTTACCATCATCAATTAAAGAACGATTAAACGTTGTTCAAAGTACTCCTGTATTTCTAGAATTTATGAATAAAAAAGCTGGAAAAGGGAATGCTTTGAAAAATCTAACAGAAAAACTTGGCTATACTGCTAAAAATGTCATGGCAATTGGCGATCAAGAAAATGATCTCAGTATGCTAAAATATGCTGGTTTAGGTGTTGGTATGGGTAATGGAATTGACGATGTAAAAGAAGAAGCCCAATTTGTTACGAAAGACAATGCTGAAAATGGTGTCGCATATGCAATTAATAAATTCGTAAATGACGCTGATTAATTAAAATAAGCAAAACTAAAATGACTCTAACTGTTTAAAAGCAGTTAGAGTCATTTTTTAGTTTTTATCTTTATCGTTCTTCATTTTATCAGTTCCATAGTTGAAACGTGAATTAAATAATGGACTAACCGGACGATTTTGATCAATTCTCAAAATTGCATCACCAATTAATGGTGCTACTGAAATTTGTTTGATTTTAGCAATTTTTTTATCTTCTGGTAATTGAATTGAATCCGTAACAACTACTTGTTTGATTGGAGATTTTTCCAAACGTTCCGTAGCTGGACCAGAAAGAACAGGATGCGTACAACATACATAAACTTCTGTGGCACCGGCGTCAATCAAAGCTTGAGCTCCCTGGGTAATAGTTCCAGCGGTATCAATCATATCGTCAATCATGATAGCACGCTTCCCTTTTACGTCCCCAATAATATTCATAATCTTAGCCACATTAGCCTTGGGGCGTCGTTTGTCAATAATAGCAATTGGATCACCTAAAAATTCTGCCATTGCTCGTGCTCTAGAAACTCCACCATGATCAGGTGAAACTACCACTGCATCCTTTGACAAACCATTTTGTATAAAATAGTCAGCTAATAGAGGTGCTCCCATAAGATGATCAACTGGAACATCAAAGAATCCTTGAATTTGAGCGGCATGTAAATCAAGTGCTACCACTCGTGTAATTCCATCTGTTTGTAACATGTCTGCTACTAACTTGGCAGTAATTGGTTCACGTGATCGTGCTTTACGATCTTGTCGTGCATAACCGTAATAAGGGATTACAACATTGATGGTAGCAGCACTTGCCCGTCGCAAGGCATCTACCATAATCAATAATTCCATCAAATTATCATTAACGGGTGCTGAAGTAGATTGAATAATATAAACATTATCTCCACGCACACTTTCGTCAATATTAATCTTAATTTCACCATCGCTAAAATGATCGACTGAAGCTTTTCCTAACGGAATTCCAACATGTTTAGCAACTTTTTCAGCAAGTGGACGATTAGAATCTAATGAAAAAATTTTCATTTTTGAATCTTGAGTTTTTGTAGCCATAATATCCCCCGTTGGTTATTTGTCCTATCTGAATTTAATTATATTATGCCTTTGCTATTTCAGCAAATCGAATTATTCAGCCCCATTAAACGGAAGTTTTTGATAATAATCCGTTTTATTAGTTTGACGAGTTCGGGCAATTGCCATGTCGTATTGCTTCACATCATCGGTAATGGTTGATCCTGCTGCAATAAAAGAATGATCGGCAATTTTTACTGGTGCAATTAGATTTGCGTTACTTCCGATGAAGGTATCATCGCCAACAATCGTTTCGTGTTTATGCTTACCATCATAATTAGCAAAAATCACTCCACAACCAATATTAATATTTTTACCTAATTTGGCATTCCCAACATAGGTTAGATGTCCCATCTTTGTTCCTTCACCTATCTCAGCTTGCTTCACTTCACAAAAGTTACCGATATGAACATTTTTGCCGATTTTAGATCCTGGACGCAAATGGCTATTAGGACCAATATTAGAATTATCCATCATTTCTGAATTTTCAATATTAGATGAAGTCACCGTTACTCCATCATGAATAATACTTCCTGATATCTTTGAATTAGCACCAATTACACAGTCATTGCCAATCTTAGTTCCATTTTGTAATTGAACTCCAGGTTCAATAATGGTATCTTTCCCAATCTCAATCCCATCGTCAATGTAAGTTGCATCCGGGTTAATAATGGTAACTCCATTATTCATGTGATAGTCATTAATTCTACGCTGCATTACCTTAGTAGCAGCAGCTTGAGCAACCCGAGTATTCACTCCCATTGATTCGTCAAAATCGTCCATTTTATAAGCTGCAATTGTTCCGCCTTGCTGCTTTAACACCTCAATTGCATCAGTTAAATAATACTCACCTTGGGCATTTTGATTATTTGTTTGATGTAAAGCTTTAAATAACTGCTGATTGTCAAAAACATAGACTCCGGTATTAATTTCGTGAATCGCTTTTTCTTCACTATTAGCATCTTTTTGTTCCACAATTTTTTCCACAATACCAAGATCATTTCTAACAATTCGACCATATCCGGTTGGATTAGGGGCTTGGGAAGTTAAAATTGTTGCTGTTGCTTTTTTATCATCATGATAAGCAAAAAGTTTTTTTAATGTTTCCGCGGTAAATAAAGGTGTATCACCGCTAATTACTAATGTATTTCCATCAGAATTCTTTAATAAATCTTCTGCCCGTAAGACTGCATCACCAGTTCCTAGTTGTTGGTCTTGAACAACATACTCAGTTTGATTGCCAAGTTCAGCCTCGACATCGGCAGCTCCAAAACCAACTACTGTCACAATCTGGTTCATGTTTAACTTAGTAACCTGACTCAAAACATGACTAACCATTGATTTACCACAAATTTGATGCAATACCTTGTATAATTTTGATTTCATTCTGCTTCCTTTGCCGGCAGCTAAAATGATTGTATTTTTTTCACCCATTCCAATCTCCTATTTTGCACTTCCAAAGATTTTTTCGTCATAATTACCCTTAGTAATTCTCATATCACCATCTGGTTCATTTTCCATCTTAACTAATGAAGTATAATTCCCAAATTCTTGACTGTTACTATATGCTCCCTCGGCAAAGAACGTACTACCAACCAAATTACAGTTAAATTCTTCAATCAATGATGTTAATCCGTTAATTGTTCCACCACCATGAATAAAATCATCAACAATTAAAACATTGGAATCTTCAGCAAGACTTCTTTTAGAAATGGTCATACGTTTAATTTTTTTACTTGATCCAGATACGTAATTCACACTTACAGTTGATCCTTCAGTGATATTAGAATCATGACGCGCAATCACTAATGGAACATTTAAGTACGAGGAAGCAGCCTGAGCAATTGGAATACCTCGTGTAGCAACCGTTAAAACAGCATCAACTCTTTGGTTTAAATATTGAGTTGCGATGATTCTGCCTAAGAATCGTAATTTTTCTGGATCGCCCAAAATGTCCGACATATAGACATAACCGCCTGGAAGAAGTCGCTGACTATTATTCAATATTTCAACTACTTCTGACATAAACTCATCTGCAGCTTCTTTTAAAATATAAGGAATATATTTTGCACCACCAGAAGCCCCTGGAACTGTTTCAACCAACCCAATTCCACGTTCTTGAAATGTTCTTTTTACAATCGTTAAATCTTCACTAATCGAAGATTTAGCCGAATCATAACGCTTTGCAAAAAACGTCAACGGAATTAGGGTATGTGGACGATTCAATAAATAATCTGTCATATCAACTAATCGTTCACTTCGTTTGATTTTCATACTTTCACCTCGTAATTTATTTGCACTCAACTAAAATTTTAGCATAAATGTTCGGATTTTACGTCAATTTTAAAAAAAAAGAAGAGATAAGTTTTCACTTATCTCTCCTAATTATTCAGATTAATTTTTGTATGATTAATTTTGCATAATCCGGTTAAAACCTAAAGCCGCAAAATAAATACTACATTCAATCGTAGCAATGAAAAAACTGACTGGCCAATTAGTAATATAGCCTAAATATAACCCAAGCCAAACCCCAATCAATCCAAATATAACTGCTAAAGCAATCATTTTACTAACAGAATGAGCAAAATATTTTGCACTGGCTGCTGGAAGCGTTAATAAAATAAAAATTAGTAATGCACCTACGATCTGAGCTGCTACAGAAACACTTAAAGCTAGCAACACCAAGAAGATAATCGAAATCAGTCCACTATTCACATGTTGAGCTTTTGCACCCACTGGATCAAACGAATCAAATTTTAGATTTCGGTAAATTACCAACAAAACCAGTAAAACAATCACAGATAGGATTACCATCTGGTTAACGTCACTTTGACTAATTCCCACGACACTTCCAAATAAAATATTAGTAGCATAACTAGCACTTTTATTTGATAAAGCTAAAAACAAGACTCCCAAACCAATAAATAATCCAGAAATTGCACTAATGGAATCCTCTCGTCTCGAGGATTTCGTTCCCATTTTACCTACTAATATTGAACTAATAACTGTAAATATAAGCATCCCATTTAATGGAGTAATGCCAATAAACATTCCAAAGGAAGCTCCTGCAAAACCGATTTCTGACAAAGTATGAGTTAAAAATGGCATATTTCGAGAAACGACAAAGACTCCAACAAATCCACAAACAATCGCAATAATCGTACTAGCCACATAAGCATTACGCATAAATTCAAAACTAAACATGTTTTCCTCCTTCATAATCAGCGACTTGTAACTGATCAATCGGACCAAACTCATAACCATTTGGTTGTAATAATAAATATTCATCAGAAAACTGCTTAGCTAACGGAATATCATGAGTAATAAATAACACGGTTACTCCTGTATCAACATTCAATTTTTTTACTAATCGTAATAAATTTTCCTTTGAGATTGGGTCTAAACTAGCAGTTGATTCATCTAAAATCAGTAAATCGGGCCGAACTGCCAATGCTTGCGCCAAATATGCACGTTGCTTTTCCCCACCAGATGCTTGACCTAATGGTTCCTTAGCAATTTTTTCTAAATCTGTTTCTTGCAAAACTAATTTCAGCTGCTGGCGTTCTTGATGGCTCAGCCAAGGCAATTTATAACCACTAAAACTTAATGCCACAAAATTTTTCACAGACAAAGGATATTCATCGTCGATGTTACGAAATTGAGGAACATAACCAATCCGAATCGACTTACGGTTTGGAAAAAATTTAATTGTTCCATGGGTTGGTTTTAATTGCCCTAGAATAATTCGAACTAAAGTAGTTTTACCAACTCCATTTTCTCCTACGACGCTCAAAAAGCTGCCTCGTTTTAATTTAAAACTAAGGTTATTTAAAATTCTTTTTTCAGAAAATTCTTCCCATAAATCATGAGTTTCTAAAATTAATTCACTCATTAAATACTCCTTTAGCAGTCTAATTTAAAATAAAAAAAAAGACTTCACAGTCCTTTAAATTTCATGTTTAAATAAATGTTACCTGAATATCTTCAGTTAAAATCTTAGTATACGTAAAAGAAGCATGTGCAGGTTGTTCGCTTGAATCTAGATCAATAATGAATACAGCAGGAAACGCTTCTGAAAGCACTCCGTCATATTCATTAGTTCTTTTTCGACCGGCTTGTTCAATGACCTTAATGTCACTGCCCAGGTTCTCTTTAATCCAGCTCTTAATATCTGGCAAATTCATTTGCATTGCAAATCACCTCGCGTACATTCATTATACTATGAAACACCTGGAATGTAAAGGGGTTTATGAACGTGCTATCCTAATAAGCCTGCCGTGTGAAAGGCATTAGCCATTTCAACAAACTGGTCAACTGTTAAGCCTTGTGGACGAACTGTTGGTTTGATTTTTAATTCGCCTAAAACATCAGTAATTTGTTCTTTTATCTCAGGTTTCTTACCAAAGATTCCTTGTAAGTTATTCCATAATGTTTTTCTACGATGCATAAAACATCCATGTACAAAACCAAAAAATGCTTGTTCATTATAAGCAACTTGCTTTTTAGTTTTTCTCGGCGTCAATTTAACTACTGCTGAATCGACTTTTGGTGCTGGAATAAAAGATTTATGAGACACCTCAAGTGCAATTTCAGCATCATCTAAATATTGGGTAATTACACTTAAAGCACCATAGTCATGTGAATCTGGTTTAGCACAAATTCGCTGTGCCACTTCTTGTTGCATCATCAAAACCACTGCTTCATATTCAATGTTTCCCTTTAAAATACTCATTAAAATAGGTTTGGTAATGTAATATGGTAAATTAGCAACTATTTTTAGATGGTGCTTTCCATCAAAATTTTTGGCAATTAATTCTGGTAAATTAGCCTTTAAAAAATCTTGATTAATCACTTTAACATTTTGATATTGTCCAAGTGTTTCAGCTAAAATCGGGAGCAAATTAGCATCAATTTCAAATGCTAACACTTGATGAGCATGTTTAGCAATTTGTTCAGTTAATGCCCCAATTCCTGGTCCAATTTCAATCACATCATCAGCTTCGGTAATATCAGCTGCCGTCACAATTCCGTGTAAAACGGACAAATCATCCAAAAAGTTTTGGCCTAAACTTTTTTTAGCACTCAAACGATAACGGTTTAAAATTGCCATTGTTCTGGTTTTGCTTCCTATTTCTGGGGTTTCATTCATCTTATCTCTCCTTATCAATTTGACTTAATGCATCGTCGAATTCAGCCTTTGTAATTCCAAACATCCGCAAACGTCGTTGTAACTGTTTAGCATTTACATAACCTAAATGCAATAATTCACCTAATTTTAACCGTCGATCTTTAGCATCATGACTACCTACTAAATTTGCATTAATCAATTCCTGTTTGGTGATTACCTCGGGATTAGCGTCGCTTTCCGTATAAACTTCTTTTAAAGCTTCCCGGATTGCTTGTGGAGAAGCATGTTCAACACCTAAAGATCCTCGCGGAGTATCTGGAACAGCATCCTGTTTTTTTAAAAAAGCATGCTTTGCCTCAGGAATTTCATCTGCAATAATCCGTCGAATCTTTTCCCCGGAAAAATCAGGGTCGGTAAATACAATTACTCCGCGAGTTTGAGCTAACTGGTCAATCAAAGCAAGCGTATCGTCGGAAATAGCAGATCCACGGGTTTCAATCGTATCAGCATCAACGGCTCGTTGAATTCTTTCTGTGTCAGATTTCCCTTCAACTATTAATACTTCTTTAATTCTTTTCATTTATTTGTCCAATCCAAAAATTCGATTTGTGTTTGTATAAATTGCCTGAGCAATTTCATCTGGATTTACATCTTTAAAACGAGCTACAGCTTCTAGAGTATAAAGCGTATAAGCAGGCTCGTTTTGACGACCTCTTAATGGTTCCGGAGCTAGATATGGAGCATCTGTTTCAACCAAAATTCGATTCATTGGAGTTTGGCGGGCAGCTTCATGAACTTCTTTCGTTTTTTTAAAACTGACAACGCCGCTATATGACAAATTCATCCCTAAGTCCAAAAACTTTTTCATCCATTCTACATCACCGTTGAAGCTATGGATAATTCCACCTACTTCCTCAACATGTTCATCTTTTAAAATTCGATAAGTATCTTCGAAAGCATCTCGATTATGAACTGAGATTGGAAGATGAATATTTTTAGCAATTTTAATTTGACGTCTAAAAACGTTTTCCTGCATTTGTTTAGAAGTTTTTTGCTGATGTAAATCCATGCCAATCTCACCTAAAGCCACAACCTGTGAATCCTCAAGCTGTTTTTGCAAAAGTTCTTCTGCTGGTTTGTCATAATGATTAGCATCTTCTGGATGCCATCCAACAATCGCAAACATTTCAGGATACGCATGCGCTAATTGAATAGCTCGTTTATTTAATTGAGTATTAGAACCAACATTTGCCATTCTAACTACCCCAAGACGTTTAGCGTGTTCTCTATAATCAGAAACTTCGTTATCAAACGTTTTATCATTTAAATGCGTATGTGAATCAAAAATTTTCATTTTATGCTCCTATTAACTAAAAAAGTTTCACCAATCATAGATTAGTGAAACTAGATTGATTATGCTAATGTACTACCATTTTCAAGCGTCGGATCAACGGTCACCACTTGAATGGTTCCATCTTGCTTTTCAATTGATAAAATCATTCCTTGACTGACTTCTCCACGCAATTTAATTGGTTTTAAATTAGCCACAATAATTACCTTTTTCCCAACTAGTTTTTCAAAATCAGGATACCATTTAGCGATTCCAGAAACAATTTGCCGTTGTCCATCATCACCTGCATCTAATTCAAATTTCAAAAGTTTATCGGCTTTGGCAACTTTAGCCACTGCTTTAATTTCGGCCACTTTTAATTCAACTTTCTCAAAATCAGCAAAATCAATTTCATTTTTAAGATTTTTAAGGGTAGTTACTCCGACATGCTTACTTTCTTTTTTAGTTTCAGCACGTTTCATAGCTGCTCGGCCTTTAGCCTTCTCAGGTGCTGTCATTTTACTCTTGATGTATGCTACTTCTTCATCCCAATCAACACGTGGAAAAATTGGTTCACCATTTACAACAACCTTACGACCGCCCTTAAAGCCATCTAAACTAGCATTTTTAATGTCAAAATCATTACCATCATTTAAGCCTAATTGATTATAAATTCTGAAAGCTGCATTAGGTATAGCTGGGCTAACTAAAATAGCAATTAAACGCAAACTGGCTGCCAAATGTGCCATTACATTTGCCAGTTCCTTAGCATCATTTGCATTTTCAGCTTGAGTTTTAGCCAACTTCCATGGTTCAGTTTGATCAATGTATTTATTAGTTTGACCAATCAATTTCCAAACAGCTGACAAAGCATCTGACAAATGAACTGTATTCATTAAATCTTTATATTCTTTAGTTACATTAACTGCCATTTCTTGTAACTCACGACTGGGCTCGTCATCTGTAGCAGTATAATCTGGAGAAATCCCATTTTCATACTTATTAATCATAGCGATTGTCCGATTTAACAAGTTACCAAGGTCATTTGCTAAATCGTAGTTAATCCGATCCACAAAATCTTCAGGAGTGAACACCCCATCACCAGAAAATGGAACTGCTTTTAATAAATAATAACGAGTTGCATCTAAACCATAACGATCGACTAAATCTTCGGGATAAACTGCATTCCCCTTAGATTTAGACATCTTGCCGTCTTTCATGGTAATCCAACCATGAGCATAAATTTCCTTAGGTAATGGCAATCCAAGTGCATGCAAAATAATGGGCCAATAAATACAGTGAAAACGAACAATTTCTTTCCCAATCATCTGAAGATTAGCAGGCCAAAATTTCTTAAAAAGTTTATCGTTATCACTATCGTAGCCTAAATCAGTAATATAGTTGGTCAAAGCATCAATCCAAACATAAACAACGTGTTTGGGGTTAGATTTAACCGGAATCCCCCAGTTAAATGTAGTTCGTGAAACTGCTAAATCTTCTAAACCTGGTTTCAAGAAGTTATTAATCATTTCATGCATCCGTGAAGTTGGTTGAATAAAATCAGGATGTTCTTTGTAATAATTCATTAACCAATCAGCATATTTACTCATCTTAAAGAAGTAGCATTCTTCATTTACCAACTGCACTTCATTTCCAGTCGGAGCTTTTCCTCCAGTTATATTACCTTGGTCATCTTTATAGACTTCTTCTAATTGTGACTCAGTGAAATATTCTTCATCAGAAACTGAATACCACCCTGTGTACTTACCTAAATAAATATCTCCTTGATCCAACAGTTGTTGAAAAATCTTTTGAACAGCTTGAACATGACGATGATCAGTTGTTCGGATAAAATCATCATTTGAAACGTCTAGATTCATCCATAAGTCTTTGATGCTTTGTGCCATTTTATCAACATAAGCTTGAGGTTTAATTCCTAATTTTTCTGCTTTTTGTTCAATCTTTAAACCATGTTCATCAGTTCCAGTTAAATAATAAACATCATCACCTAACTCACGATGATAACGTGCCAATGCATCCGCAGCCACAGTCGTATAGGAGTTTCCAATGTGCAATCTACCAGATGGATAATAAATTGGTGTCGTAATATAAAATGTTGACTTTGTATCTGACATGTCGCTTCTCCTTTTCGTTTTACTAGTGTTGTTATTATACTACACTCATTGACTGAGTAGCAGCATTCAAAGGTTTTAAAGTTTTAAAATAAATCTAATTGCATAGATGCTAAATCGGCATCATTTTGATTTGAAATTTGTTTCAGTGTGAGAGCATTTGGCGCCGCATTGTGTCCTGCATTATTATTAAAAATCACTGCTACTTCCTTAGCATTCTTAGCTAAATTAGTTGCAACCTTAGCAATTTCTTCTAATTCAGTTTGATTATAATCATAACGATACCGTCCCATCGTTCCTTTTGCCCATGCAGCTTCGTTACGACCATGTAGTCGAATAAATGCAAAATCAGGAGTTGTTACTACTGGAACTAATGGAACTCCATTACTGGCAGCATGAGGTTCATCAACGACAACTTGCGTCATTTTTAAGCTCCGTAAAAAGGCAGAAGTATCTTTTGTGACTTCTTCGCCCGCAAACCAGCTATCATTGCGAAATTCAACTGAAATTGGTAAATTACCCATTAATTGTCGAACCTGGCGAATGTATTGAATACTATCATTGTTACACTTAAATGATGGAGGAAACTGAAACAAAATCGAGGCTAATTTTCCAGCAGCTACCATCGGCTGTATCACTTTAATAAAGTCATTAAAACGTTGACTTCTAATTTCATCAGTCATCTTTCCAAATCTAGTCATTGGTGTTTTTGTCATGGCATAGTTAGCTTTAACAATAAATTGAAATTTTTCTGGAACTTCATTAATCCATTTCTCAATCCAAGTAACTTTAGGAACGCTATAAAAAGAACTATCCACCTCAACAATTGGAAAATGAGTAGCATATTCAGGTAATGTTAATTTCTTTTTCCCATTGGCTAAAGCCGGATGATCTGTCCACGTTGCTAATCCAATTTTAATCACAATATCACCTATACTTTCAGTTTATCAAAAAAGTCAACTGCATCCATTTGTTGCATGATAAAATTTCCAGGTAAAGTTATTTTTTCTTGGTTAATTACAAGTATTTTAGCATTAGGATTGCGATAATCTAGTAATCCAGCAAACGGATAAACTCGCATTGAGGAACCAACCACAACTAATAAATCAGCGTTTTGGACGGCCTGTACACTCTTGATAACTGTCTCTTGATTAATACCTTCCCCATACAACACAATATTAGGACGTAAAATTCCACCACAATTTTGGTGATACATACTTTGAGCATATTCTTGATAATCAACGTGTTTACGACACTTTTGGCAATAGATATCATATAAATTACCATGAAACTCATTCAAATGCTGGGCATCCGCTTTTTCATACAAATTATCGACATTTTGTGTCACAATACTAGCCCGATTTTGCCGAGTTAAAGCTGCCTGTTTGTTTTGAATAACATTTGGCTGAGCATTTGGATAATACATATTATTCATTACATACTGATAAAAAACCTCAGGCTCATTTACCAAACAATTATGACTTAAATAGTACTCAGCCGGCTTATCAGTTTTATCAGTCGTATATAAACCACCTTTAGAACGATAATCAGGAATTCCGGATGGAGTTGAAACTCCAGCTCCCGTTAAAAACGTAATCTGCTTAGCATCATCAAATAACTGTTGTAATTCATTAAATTCCATTTTTAACCCTCGATTATCTAATCAAATAAGGAATCTTCAATTCATCAAACAATTCCTTCACTGTTTTTTCATACACTTTTCCAAAGAATTCTTTGCTACGTTTTTCTCCAACTGGTCCTTCTATCACAAATGAATTTTGTTGGTCGGTTAACATAAACCCAACGTAAGCACGTTTTTGCGTATTTTTGGCCTTTAATTCTGAATAATAAAGTTTGAAAACTTGATTAACTTTCAAACCTAACTGACGCTTAGAAAATACAGAAGTTATCATTGCAAAATCATTTAGATATAGTTGTGGAATATCCCATTCCTTCATTTGGGCATCAAAAGCACGAAATAGCTTCACTACGTTCCGACGCATGGAAAATGGTGAATTGGTAGGCTTTTCTATAATAAGGTCATATAACTTTGCAGCTGCTTTAGTTGCAAGTGGAAAGCTTTGTTCAAAAACATCCTTATGCTTGGAAAAATCCGAACCAAAGAAAACCATAGCATCCAATACCACTATCAGTCTTAATAACATTTCACTATCAATTTGTGCCGATTCAGGAGTAATTGTATGCTGGACTCCTTTAATAAATTCAGCTTCAATTGGCTCCGTCACCAATCCATGTTTGCGCTGTTCGGCATATACTACAAAATGAGCTACTGTATCGAACAACTCGGTGCCAACATATTGAATTTGTTCATCAAGTTTCTGATCGCCGGTTGTTAGAGGAAAGTATACCTGCGGAAATCCGCGTAGTGTCATCAATAAATGTAACAACTCATGGCTAACAGTAAAATCAGGCTCTGTATTATCGTTAATTTGAACCAATAAATTATTATTATCTTGAACTACTTGAGCTTGATCATGACGAACATATCCCGCTACTGCATTTCCAATAAACTGAACCTGTACATCACCTGGAAAATAGTGATCTACTTCATTTATTAAGTCGTGAATTTTATCGCTTAATGCTGGGGAGTTATTCATGATTATTCTCACTTTCCTGCTCAATTTCTTTCACAATTTGTTGAGCTTTTTCTAAATTTTGTTCTTGAAGTGGCAACTGCGCTAATTTAATAACAGTTTCTTTAATCTGATCCGAGTTAGCTCCCGCAATCATTGATAATGATTTTAATTGCAACTTCATATGTCCATGCTGAATTCCATCCGTTACCAAGGCTTTTAAAGCGGCTAAGTTTTGTGCTAATCCAACTCCAGCTAATAAATTCATCATTTCCAGTGCTGAATCAAGTTGCAGAATTTGGTAATTAATCTTGCTCATAGGAAGCAAATGAGTTGCCCCACCTACTGTACCTGTCGGAATTGGTAGTTTAATCCGTCCTTCTAACCCATCGTCTGTAACCCGCCATTTTGTTAAACCCTTGTAATTACCCTTTCGAGCTGCATAGGAATGGGCAGCACTTTCAACAGCACGCCAGTCATTTCCTGTGGCTACTACTACTGCATCAATACCATTCATAATTCCTTTATTATGTGTAGCAGCTCGTTTGGAATAAATGTTAGCTACATGAGCTGCTTCAGCAATTCGTTGTGCTACTTCTTGACCAGCTATATCACCACGCTGTAATGAAGTGAATGGAACGGTTCCAGTTGCTACCACTAAATTATGATCCCCATAATTTGAAAGAATACTCATTAATACTTCTTGTCCCAAATTAGTTTCAATAAGTTTGGCAACGGCTTCTAACATTGAATTCATTGTGTTTGCACCCATGGCATCACCAACATCCACAAATAATTCTAATGAAATATGTTTTTCATCAATCATATTATATTTAATATCACGAACTCCGCCATGATTAATAATACTAGGATGAGCATCTACAGCAGCCTGCATAAGTAACTGCTTATTTTCCGTAAACCAGTCTTCAATTAGTAATACATTATCCGTTTTAATGATGATTTCACCGGTCAGCACTCGTCCTTCTGCTTCTGCGTGAATTCCACCGCCGTCTGCTAACATTTTTGCCCCATTACTAGCAGCAGCAATCACAGATGGTTCTTCGACTACCATTGGCACTAGATACTCTTTATTGTTAATCAGAAAATTAGTTGCAATCCCTTCTGGCAAGCCATAATCAGTTAAATAATTTTCAATCAGCTCATCACTCACTGCTTGAAAATTATGTTTAATTGTTGCCAAATTTTGCTCATCTAATTTAGCAAAATCTGCTACTAACGCTAAGCGATCCCGATACGATTTTCGAAAAAAACCACTAAAGTTTTTCATATCCTAACTTCCTTTCTACAATCTACAAGTATCTTTGTACAAATTCGTTGACAATCCCTTCACGAACCCCGCCATCTGAAAATATTACCCGTTTAGAATCAATAAAATCCATTACAGAAACTAGATTGATTAATCCGCCAACAATTACATCTGCACGATCACTATCCAATCCTTTAATTAACTGTCGTTGAGCTAAGTCATCTCTCAAAAAAACTCGCATCGTGGCATTGATTTGTTTTCTCGTTAATTGATAATCCTGAATCTGATCAATCTGCTTAAAATGTTGCTGACGTCGATTAATGCGGGCCAAGGTACGAGCTGCCCCACCAATTAAAACGATAGGATAATGAACCGGATGCCTAAGCCAACCAATTTTACTATAAGTTTCAATCATATACTGCTGAGCCGAAAAGAAATCTGCCGCTGTAATTAGATTTTTCAAATGAAACTGTTCGGTCATCTTAACTGCACCAGTAGGAATACTAACTAAATTAATCGCTTTTTTGTTTCTAACATGAATAATTTCAACACTTGCGCCACCAATATCCATCAAGACATAATCGCGAATTTTTAAACGGTTTACAACCCCTTCATAATCAAAGTAAGCTTCTTCTTTACCCGTCAATACCCGGACATTAATGCCAATTTCAGCTTTAATATTATTCAAAAAGTCCTGTTGGTTTTGAGCTTGACGAACAGCAGCCGTAGCAATGGCTTGAACAGTTACATTTGAAAATTTACTATATTCAGCTTTAAATCGTTTTAATGCTGCAATAGTGCGTTTCATTGCTGAAAATTGAAGGATATTTTTTGAACCCATTCCTTCAGAAAGTCTTGTATCATTTTTCATTCGTTTGATTTCACGATAATGACCAGCTGCATCAACTTGATAAATAGCCATGCGAACAGAATTTGAGCCCATATCGATAATGACAAAATTCACCATGTAACTCTCCTCCATTAGCTTTTAACCTAGTCAAAATAATTAATTCCCATTGCGTCTCGAACCTCTTGTAAGGTTTGTTCGGCCACTCGATTGGCTTTTTGACTACCATCTTTTAAAATTTGATAAACTTGGTCCGGATCTTTTTCAAAGCGTTCTCGACGTGTGCGAATTGGATCTAAAATATTTTGTAAAACATCATTTAAATATAGTTTAATTTTAACATCGCCTAGACCACCACGGGTATATTGATCCTTTAATTCTTGAACTTTATGCTGATCTTCTGCAAAAATATCCAAATAAGTAAAAACAGTATTTCCTTCTACTTTTCCAGGATCTTCCACATGAATATGATTTGGGTCGGTATACATTGACATAACTTTCTTTTTAATCGTGTCTGCATCGTCTGAAATATAAATCGCATTATTTAATGATTTACTCATTTTAGCGTTACCATCTAACCCAGGAATTCGTCCTTCACCTTTGGGCGGGAAATACCCTTTTGGTTCAACCAACACATCTTTGTGGTAAGCATTGTTAAAACTACGAACAATTTCTCGGGTCTGTTCAATCATCGGTTCCTGATCATCACCAACTGGCACTATAGTTGCTTTAAAAGCTGTAATATCAGCAGCCTGACTGACTGGATAAGTTAAAAAACCAGCTGGAACACTTTCGTTAAATTTCTTTTGTTGAATTTCATGTTTAACCGTTGGATTACGCTCTAATCGGGCAACAGTTACCAAATTTAGATAAATCATAGTTAATTCATTTAAAGCTGGTATTTGTGATTGCACAAAAATAGTTGATTTACTGGGATCAATTCCAACTGCCAAATAATCTAATGCAACTTGAAACAAACTATTTCTGATTTTTTCCGGATCACGTGCATTATCAGTTAATGCCTGCATATCGGCGATCATAATAAAAGGATCATATTTCCCAGTATTTTGTAACTTAACTCGATTTTCTAATGATCCTACAAAATGTCCAACATGTAATTTACCAGTAGGACGATCTCCAGTTAAAATAATTGGTTTTTTATCCATCATAATTTCTCCTTTAATATTAAAAAAAGCGTCCATTGATTAAAAATCAATAGGACGCATGTGCGTGGTACCACCTAATTTGCACTATAAAGTGCCGCTAAAATTATAAGGTAATTATCCTTTTTCCAATTCGCTTCGTCTGATCACTCTCAGCTACCATGATCTCTCTGTCATAATGACTCCACTACTAACTAAACTTTCCTATTATTTTAGGGGTTTTCGTGATAATTGTCAAAGTACAAGAAGATTGACAGTCATGTAATTTCCAACTAAAATGATGACCGACTTAGGAACAAGGAGCTGAATGATGGATAAACAAGAAGAGCAGCAGGAACAAGACCGCGTGACCTTTGTTTCAAAACTGTTAACAAATAAAATCAAGAAAACAAAACAAGAAGTTGAAGATGCAAAAGCCGAAACTCAACAAGTTCAAAAGAACTATGGCACAAACACCTCGGTTAACTATTTAGAAGCTGATGATCGAATTGAAACCAAAGCCGAATTACAACAACAGCGAAGTCTGGTTAATAAAGTTGTCGAGGATGAAAATATTATGAAACGCCAACTTGATACCTATCAGGAATTACAGCATTCCCCATATTTTGGTCGCATTGATATTCAAGATGAAGGTTTCCCAGATATAGATAAATTATATATAGGTACAGCTTCTTTAATTGACCAAGACGGAGAATTCCTTATTCATGATTGGCGTGCCCCCATTTCTAGTGTTTATTATAACGGAACGTTAGGAAAAGTTAGTTATCAAACACCTAATGGTCAGCAAAACACAAAATTATTAAAAAAGCGTCAATTCCAAATTAAAGATGGAAAAATCATTAATTTATTTGATACAAATGAGACGGTTGGAGACGAGTTACTACAAAAAGAATTGAGTTCTAAAAGTCCAGAAGCAATGAAAAACATTGTGGCAACCATTCAGCGTGAACAAAACGATATCATCCGCGATACCAAAAGTGATTTGTTGGTAGTTCAAGGAGTGGCTGGTTCTGGAAAAACTTCGGCTCTCTTACAACGAATTGCTTTTTTGCTATACCATAGTCGCAATGATTTAAATGCAGAACAAATTCTGCTTTTTTCCCCAAATCTTTTATTTTCAAATTATATTAAAGAAGTCCTTCCTAGCTTAGGCGAACATAATATGCGACAAGTAACGCTTGCTAAATTTTTCTCACAACGAATGGAAGGTATGCAGGTTCAAACTTTATTTAATCGTTTTGAAAATCAAGAATTAAATAATAACATTCACAAGTTTAAAGGTAGTCAGAAATTCATTAATAATATTGATGACTATTTACAAAATTTAAAACCAAAAGATATTATTTTTACTGATATTCATTTTCAAGGGAAAACTTATTTTTCAAAAATTGAAATTCAAAAAATATATGAAAGCCTAAATCAGAATTTGCCATTGGCTGACAAGCTTCTACAAACCAAAAATATCTTAATCAAACAACTTAAACAACGAATTAAAGCTGAAATTAATTCTAAGTGGGTCGCAGATCGTTTAGATGCACTATCTGATGAGCAATATCATGCTTTATTAGGTGATCAGGATATTGATAATTTTGCTGACTTTGACGCTGAACATGACTATATTGCTACTCAATTAGTCAAACAAAATTTAAAAATTGTCTATGATGCTATTTATAATGATAGTTTTTGGGATTCATATACTCAGTATCACAAATTTTTAGAAAATGTGAGTTTTCCAACAACTATTACACAGACTGATTGGAAAACCGACATCAAACAATTTCAGTCTAAACTTGAGTATCACCAAGTTCGCTTAGATGATGCTGCTCCACTCTTATACTTACGAGATAAATTTACTGGTGAAAATAAAAACAATGCAATTAAATATTTGTTTATTGATGAAGTTCAGGACTATTCGATTGCCGAGATTATGTATTTAAAATTAATTTTTAAAAATGCAAAATTTAATTTAATTGGAGATAGCGAACAAGCTATTTTTAAGGATGTGGAATCAGCACCAACGCTTTTAAATAAACTAAATAATGCTATTTCAGTTAAAGATCCGCGTTTAATCTACCTAAATCGTTCTTATCGTTCTACTTATCCAATCACAACGTTTGCTACTTCCATTCTTCCAGATGGGACAAATATCGAAGCTTTTAACCGTGCTGGAAATACACCTATTTTGTATCAAGCTAATAATGTACCGCAGATGAAACAACAATTAAAGAAACTAATCAAGCAAGAATTAAAAGCACATCAAACCGTTGCTATTATCACCAAAAACCAGTCTGAAGCTAAGGATGTTTACCGTGCTATCCGCAACAGTTTTGAGACATTGCTGGTAACTGATAGTGCTCGTTCTATTAATCGAAAAGTTGTTGTACTCCCAGTGTACTTAGCTAAAGGCCTCGAATTTGATTCAGTAATTGGGTGGAACGTTTCAAAGCAAAATTATCCAGATCAACATTCGTTAGGAATTCTTTACACCATCATGACACGAGCAATGCATAATTTATCATTATTAAGCAATGGTCCTGTGACCCCACTAATTCCTAAAAGTGCATTTGATAATCAATTAGTTAAAGTTAGATAAAAAGAAACCACAAAAAATGTGGTTTCTTTTTTAATATATAAGATTTTTGTGATGTTGAAATTAATTGTTTTCTGATTTTTTTGTCGTTGACTTATCTGTTTCATCATCTTTTAATAAAGTTACAATTTCTTGTAAATATTGATCAGTTTTACTTGGTGTTTTTTCTTTTTTCTTATTAGTAGTTACTTTGACCTTATTAAGTATTTTTACTAATAAGAACACTACAAATGCAATAATTAAAAAATTAATTACCGAATTTAAAAAAACACCATACTTAAACGTAGCTGAGCCGACTTTTATCATCAAATTAGATAAATCGATATTTCCAATAAACATTCCTACTAATGGATTAATTAGGTTTTTAACCAGCGAACTAACAATAGAAGTGAAAGCAGCTCCAACAATAACACCAACTGCCATATCGACAACATTTCCGCGAGAAATAAATTCTTTAAATTCTTTCCACATTTTCAATCTTCCTTTCATAAAAAAAGATATTATATTCTTTCTTATATAAATTGTGCGTAACCAATGATATCAAATATAAACCTTACTGACTACTAATTTTATTAATCCACAGCAATTTATTTCATAATTTGAAAAATAAAGGTATAATTGGTTAGAATACTAGTGTAAGCGCATTCACATTATCTAGGAGGATCTCACAATGAATGAAAAATTTTTAATTGGAACTTATACCATTAATGATAGTGAAGGAATTTACCAAATTGAATTGGATACCGAAAAAAAGCAACTACAAAACACACTATTAGTAGCTAAAATCGGTAGTCCAACCTATCTTGCTGAATCAAAAGCAAAAAAAATTTATGCAGTTGATCGTAATATGGAACAACCTGAATTACGAGGCGGAGTAGCTGTGTTTGATGGGGAAAAAATTCCTTCATTGATGCTACAAGAAAATATTGAAACTGGAACTTCAGATGCATTCGTGGCAATTGATGAAGAAAAACAATTAGTTTTCACAGCTAATTATCATATGGGACACGTATCTGTTTACTCAATTAATCCAGATGGAACTCTTGAACTTACTGATCGTGCTTTTGCCAAAGGTGAAGTTGGCCCTAAACCCGAACAAGCTGATGGAGCTCATCCACATTATGCTAATTTAACTCCTGATAATCGCTTAATCGTTTGTGACTTAGGAATTGATAAAGTTTCTGTTTATGATGTTTCAGATGAGGGAAAACTATCATTAGTTAGCGAATACAAACCCGCACCAGGATATGGACCTCGAAATATTAGTTTTGCCGGCAATAGTAATAAAGGTTACCTTGTAGGTGAACTTAGTAGTGAAGTTTCTGTTTTAGATTATGACCAAAAAACTGGTGAACTTACTTTAGACCAGGAAATTTCAACAATACCGGATGATTGGACAGAACACAACGGGGCAGCTGCAATTAAGATTTCACATGATAATCGCTTTATTTATGTATCTAATCGTGGTAATGATTCCATAGCTGTTTTTAAAATTTTACCAAATGGTAATCTAGAACGAATCCAAATCATTTCAACTGAAGGCGAATTCCCTCGTGACTTTGAATTTAGTTCAGACGAATCATTATTAATCGCATGTAATCAAAATAGTGATAATGCTACTCTTTTTGAACGTAATCCAGAAACTGGAAAGTTAACTATGATTCAAAAAGATTTTGAAGTCCCAGAAGGTACTTGTATAGTAAGACGGGATGTATAAACTTAGCAGCCAAAAAGGCTTTCAATCAATGAATAAAACATTGATGGAAGGTCTTTTTTTATACTCCAATTGTTTTCCAACTAAATATAATCATAATTTTATAGTTATAGTACATTATCTTATGACATTCAATAATTTATTGCTATACTTACTTAAAGTAACCAAATATATTTAAGGAGATTTATAATGAATTTTTATGATTTACAAAAGAAACGTCGTTCTATTTATGCATTAGGAAATAATATAACAAAAACAGATGAAGAAATATATGATGTTATCAAAAAATCTGTTAGGGAGTCCCCTAGTTCTTTCAATTCTCAATCAGTACGGGCGGTTGTCTTATTTGGAGATTCTAATAAAAAGTTTTGGAATCTTACACTAGATAAACTCCATGAAGTTTCTAAAAATGAAGATGCTTTTGAAAAAACTGCTAACAAAGTAAACAACTCTTTCAAGTCCGGAATTGGAACAGTACTATTATACACAGATGAAAAAATAGTTAAGAATTTAGAGAATAACTTTCCAAGTTATGCTTCAAATTTTTATGATTGGTCAGAACAAGCCATTGGTATTGCAGATTACTCAATTTGGATGGCTTTAGCAGAAATGGGCATCGGTGCTTCTAATCAACATTACAATCCATTAATTGATGAAGATGTAGCAAAAGAATTTAATATTCCAGATAACTGGATATTAAGAGCCGAAATTCCTTTTGGATCTATTGAAGCTCCTGCTGGGGAAAAAGATTACATGGATGATAACAAGCGATTCAAAATGTTTAAATAGGATAAAATCATATTTAAAAAATCCCTGCATTAATTTGACAGCTCATATAAAAAAACCTTTAAGTTAGATTTATTATCAAACTTAAGGGACTTTAATATGTTTAAAATTAAATATAAAATAAACTAAATAATTATAAAGATTTACTTTGATGGTATTGTCATACCTAAATTATAAAAAAGTATAATTCGTAATTTTAAGCCGCTTCTGGGATTTGAACCCGGAGTCTTTTCCTTACCATGGAAGTGCTCTACCTATTGAGCTAAAGCGGCAAACATATTTTAACATATCTACTAAATTTTGAAACCCTCTTCAATAATTATGCTAAGATTAATAAAATAAATTCACTTGATTCATAGTTATCTGGAGACTATATGCAAAATAAAAATTTACAAAAAATTGAAAAAAATATTTGTTACACTAAGTTGGTATATCAGAGAATTAATAAAAAGCTTAAAATTAACTATTCAGAAGAAAAAATTGAAAATTTGATTTATCAAATAATTAAAGATAATCCTAAAATTATTCGTAAAGGAAAAAATTACTATATTTATGATTATAAACAAAATATTAGAGTAACAATAAATGCTAATACTTTTAGGATTATAACTGTTGATAGTTTATTAGATTCTTAATTATTCAAAAAAAGACGCCCACCATTTCGGTGAGCGTCTCTTACTGTTTGGGTTGCGTGGCAACGTCCTATCCTCGCAGGGGGCGATCCCCCAACTACTTTTGGCGTGCTGAAGCTTAACTTCTGTGTTCGGCATGGGAACAGGTGTATCCTTCAGGCTATCGCCACCACACTTTACTTATGCTTCCATAAGCCTGAGCGAACTTCGTTCTCTCAAAACTAGATAATATCTTCTCTGTTCAACTTTGATTTAACCCTGTGTCTTCCTTGGTTAAGTCCTCGACTGATTAGTATTAGTCCGCTTCACATATCACTATGCTTCCACTTCTAACCTATCGACCTGATCATCTTTCAGGAGTCTTACTTCCATATAGGAATGGGAAATCTCATCTTGAGGCGAGTTTCACACTTAGATGCTTTCAGCGTTTATATCATCCATACATAGCTACTCAGCAATGCGCCTGGCGGCGCAACTGATACACCAGCGGTATGTCCATCCCGGTCCTCTCGTACTAGGGACAGCTCCTCTCAAATTTCCTGCGCCCGCGACGGATAGGGACCGAACTGTCTCACGACGTTCTGAACCCAGCTCGCGTACCGCTTTAATGGGCGAACAGCCCAACCCTTGGGACCAACTACAGCCCCAGGATGCGATGAGCCGACATCGAGGTGCCAAACCTCCCCGTCGATGTGAACTCTTGGGGGAGATAAGCCTGTTATCCCCAGGGTAGCTTTTATCCGTTGAGCGATGGCCCTTCCATATGGTACCACCGGATCACTAAGTCCGACTTTCGTCCCTGCTCGACCTGTTTGTCTCGCAGTCAAGCTTGCTTTTGCCTTTACACTTTACAAATGATTTCCAACCATTCTAAGCAAACCTTTGAGCGCCTCCGTTACTATTTAGGAGGCGACCGCCCCAGTCAAACTGCCAACCAGACACTGTCTCCGAGCACGTTAAGTGCTCAGGGTTAGAGTGTTCACATAGCAAGGGTAGTATCCCACTGACGCCTCCACCGAAACTAGCGTTCCGGCTTCTATGGCTCCTACCTATCCTGTACAAGCTATGTAAACACCCAATATCAAGCTACAGTAAAGCTCCATGGGGTCTTTCCGTCCTGTCGCGGGTAACCTGCTTCTTCACAGGTATCTTAATTTCACCGAGTCTCTCGTTGAGACAGTACTCAAATCGTTACGCCTTTCGTGCGGGTCGGAACTTACCCGACAAGGAATTTCGCTACCTTAGGACCGTTATAGTTACGGCCGCCGTTTACTGGGGCTTCATTTCGAGGCTTTGCCGAAGCTAACCTTTCCACTTAACCTTCCAGCACCGGGCAGGCGTCAGCCCATATACTTCATCTTACGATTTTGCATAAACCTGTGTTTTTGATAAACAGTCGTTTGAGTCTTTTCACTGCGGCTGGCCGTGAGGCCAGCACCCCTTCTTCCGAAGTTACGGGGTCATTTTGCCGAGTTCCTTAACGAGAGTTCTCTCGCTCACCTGAGGATACTCTCCTCGACTACCTGTGTCGGTTTGCGGTACGGGTAATTAATTACTAACTAGAAGCTTTTCTCGGCAGCGTGACATGGGTTACTTCTCTACTTAAATTTCGATCCTCATCATCGCTTGTCAACCCGGCTACAAGCATTTAACTCATAACCTGACTTACGATTTGAACATACATATCCATCAGTATGCATAACTTAGCCTTCTGCGTCCCTCCATTGTTCAAACATAATTAACTAGTACAGGAATCTCAACCTGTTATCCATCGCCTACGCTTCTCAGCCTCGGCTTAGGTCCCGACTAACCCTGGGAGGACGAGCCTTCCCCAGGAAACCTTAGTCATTCGGTGGACCAGATTCTCACTGATCTTTCGCTACTCATACCGGCATTCTCACTTCTAAGCGCTCCAGCAGTCCTTGCGGTCTGCCTTCATTGCCCTTAGAACGCTCTCCTATCACGCAACGTAGTTGCGTCCGCAGTCTCGGTAATATACTTAGCCCCGGTAAATTTTCGGCGCAGAATCACTCGACTAGTGAGCTATTACGCACTCTTTAAATGATGGCTGCTTCTGAGCCAACATCCTAGTTGTCTATGCAACTTCACTACCTTTTCCACTTAGCATATATTTAGGGACCTTAACTGGCGGTCTGGGCTGTTCCCCTTTCGACGATGGATCTTATCACTCATCGTCTGACTCCCGGACATAAATCAGTGGTATTCGGAGTTTATCTGAACTCAGTAATCCTAGATGGACCCCTTGCTCAAACAGTGGCTCTACCTCCACGATTCTAATTCCGAGGCTAGCCCTAAAGCTATTTCGGAGAGAACCAGCTATCTCCAAGTTCGTTTGGAATTTCACCGCTATCCACACCTCATCCCAGCACTTTTCAACGTACACGGGTTCGGACCTCCGGTGCGTATTACCGCACTTTCATCCTGGACATGGATAGATCACCTGGTTTCGGGTCTACGGCAACATACTAAAACGCCCTCTTAAGACTTGCTTTCGCTACGGCTCCGCTTTTTCGGCTTAACCTTGCATGCAACTGTAACTCGCCGGTTCATTCTACAAAAGGCACGCTATCACCCGTTAACGGGCTCTAACTGCTTGTAGGCACATGGTTGCAGGAACTATTTCACTCCCCTTCCGGGGTGCTTTTCACCTTTCCCTCACGGTACTGGTTCACTATCGGTCACTAGGGAGTATTTAGCCTTGGGAGATGGTCCTCCCGGATTCCGACGCCGTTACACGTGTGGCGCCGTACTCAGGATCCTGAACTGAGGGTATTCGATTTCATTTACGAGACTATCACTCTCTTTGGTGCAGCTTCCCAGCTGCTTCAATTATCAAATACTTTTGTAACTCAAATGTTCAGTCCTACAACCCCGGACCATAAAGGTCCGGTTTGGGCTATTCCCAGTTCGCTCGCCGCTACTTTGGGAATCGAAATTTCTTTATATTCCTGTGGGTACTTAGATGTTTCAGTTCCCCACGTCTGCCTCTGCGCAGCTATGTATTCACTACGCAGTGACCAGTCATGGCACTGGTCGAGTTTCCTCATTCGGAAATCTCCGGATCAAAGCTTACGTACAGCTCCCCGAAGCATATCGGTGTTAGTTCCGTCCTTCATCGGCTCCTAGTACCAAGGCATTCACCATGCGCCCTTTTTAACTTAACCTATAATCCTTCGGATTATAAATTATTGAGTTTAGCGATTAAACTATTAATTTAAAAAACTCAAATAACACAATGGTTATTTCTCGGTTGAAATTATATTAAAAATATAATTTTTACAGAAAATAATATTATCTAGTTTTCAAAGAACAAATTCTGAGAGTAGATACTCTCAAAACTGAGCAAGATTTTGATCGGTGTAAGTTCCGAATTTTTCCTTAGAAAGGAGGTGATCCAGCCGCAGGTTCTCCTACGGCTACCTTGTTACGACTTCACCCTAATCATCTGTCCCACCTTAGGCGGCGGACTCCGTAAAGGTTATCCAACCGACTTTGGGTGTTACAAACTCTCATGGTGTGACGGGCGGTGTGTACAAGACCCGGGAACGTATTCACCGTGGCATGCTGATCCACGATTACTAGCGATTCCAACTTCATGCAGGCGAGTTGCAGCCTGCAATCCGAACTGAGAACGGCTTTAAGAGATTAGCTTGACCTTGCGGTTTCGCAACTCGTTGTACCGTCCATTGTAGCACGTGTGTAGCCCAGGACATAAGGGGCATGATGATTTGACGTCATCCCCACCTTCCTCCGGTTTATCACCGGCAGTCTCTCTAGAGTGCCCAACTTAATGCTGGCAACTAAAGACAAGGGTTGCGCTCGTTGCGGGACTTAACCCAACATCTCACGACACGAGCTGACGACAACCATGCACCACCTGTCATTCTGCCCCCGAAGGGGACACCTAATCTCTTAGGTTAACAGAAGATGTCAAGTCCTGGTAAGGTTCTTCGCGTAGCATCGAATTAAACCACATGCTCCACCGCTTGTGCGGGTCCCCGTCAATTCCTTTGAGTTTCAACCTTGCGGTCGTACTCCCCAGGCGGAATGCTTAATGCGTTAGCTGCGGCACTGAGAGGCGGAAACCTCCCAACACCTAGCATTCATCGTTTACGGCATGGACTACCAGGGTATCTAATCCTGTTTGCTACCCATGCTTTCGAGCCTCAGCGTCAGATGCAGACCAGACAGCCGCCTTCGCCACTGGTGTTCCTTCATATATCTACGCATTTCACCGCTACACATGAAGTTCCACTGTCCTTTTCTGCACTCAAGTTATCCAGTTTCCGATGCACTTCTCCGGTTAAGCCGAAGGCTTTCACATCAGACTTAGAAAACCGCCTGCGCTCGCTTTACGCCCAATAAATCCGGACAACGTTTGCCACCTACGTATTACCGCGGCTGCTGGCACGTAGTTAGCCGTGACTTTCTGGTTAGATACCGTCACACCGTGAGCAGTTGCTCTCACGGCCGTTCTTCTCTAACAACAGAGTTTTACGAGCCGAAACCCTTCTTCACTCACGCGGCGTTGCTCCATCAGACTTTCGTCCATTGTGGAAGATTCCCTACTGCTGCCTCCCGTAGGAGTATGGGCCGTGTCTCAGTCCCATTGTGGCAGATTACCCTCTCAGGTCTGCTACGTATCATTGCCTTGGTGAGCTATTATCTCACCAACTAGCTAATACGCCGCGGGTCCATCCAGAAGCGATAGCATAAAAGCCATCTTTCAAACGAGAACCATGTGGTTCTCGTTGTTATACGGTATTAGCATCTGTTTCCAGGTGTTATCCCCTTCTTCTGGGCAGGTTACCCACGTGTTACTCACCAGTTCGCCACTCGGTCAGATCTATCGTCAAGCTGATGCAAGCACCAGCTATCAGTTAGGAGACCTCGTTCGACTTGCATGTATTAGGCACGCCGCCAACGTTCGTCCTGAGCCAGGATCAAACTCTCATTTTAAAAATGAGAACTTTACTAGCTCTTATTTATTTTATTTCTTAAAGCAAATTGACTTTGCATAATGTTTTAATCTTTAAACTAAGTTTAAAGATTACCTTACACTTTTGTAATCAAAATCTTGTTCAGTTTTCAAAGATCTACTCTTGCACTGCTTCTGCAGTGCATTCACTATCATAGCTCGTTTAAGAATAATTGTCAATGATTTTACTTAATTAATTTTAAAAAACTCAATTACTTAAAGATTAATCCGTAAAAACATTTCGTAGTCATTCCCTAACGAACAATTATTAGTATATCTCATTGGTCAAAGAATGTCAAACGTTTTTAACAATTAATTTCAAAAAATTTATTTTCAATCATTAATCATAAAAACTTGCCATCCCTCAAGCGACAATTAATAATATACACCCTCCTAAATACCATGTCAACAGTTTGGTCAAAAAAAGTCAAAATAATTAGAAAAGTTATATCAGTTAACCATGATACTTAATTAAATGCTTTAAGGTATAATTAAATTACTAATTAAAAAGAAGGAATATCAATGTTCTTTAAAAATAAAAAAAAATTAATTATAGCTGCTACTCTTTGTTTACTTCTAATCCCTTTATCAGCCTGTAATAAAAATTCAACTACCAAATCAAATAAAATCAACGTAGTTTCATCAGTCAACTTTTATGGAGACGTAGCTAAACAAGTCGGCGGAAAAGACGTTAAAGTTGCTTCTATTATTAATTCAAATGTTGACCCTCATGATTTTGAGCCAACGATTAATGATGCAAAAAAAGTCGATAAAGCTGATGTAGTGATAGCAAGCGGAATTGGCTATGATGATTGGATGACTAATTTAATTAAAAATTCTACTGATAAAAAACAAACAGACATCGATGTTGGAACACTAATGAATAAAAAGGATGGAGATAACGAACACATTTGGTATGATCCTCAAACAATGAATAAATTAGCAAGAAAATTAGCTAAAGTTTATTCTAAAAAAAGACCGCAGGATAAAAATTTTTACTATCACAATGCTAATATCTATCAACAAAAATTATCAAAAATAACATCTTTACTTAAACAAATCAAAAAAAATTCTCACGGTAAATATGTTGCTGTCAGCGAACCTGTTTTTGATTATTCTTTAAAACCAATGGGTTACAAAATCAGTGATAATGGGTTTGCAAATGCAATTGAAAAGGGTGTGGATCCATCCACAACAGATATTACAAACTTGCAATCAGACATTAAACATCATAAAATTGCATTCTTTGTTAATAATATCCAGGCCTCTGACCCTGTAGTAACAGGAATGGTTGATTTAGCTAAAAAAAATCAGATTCCTGTAGTCAACGTTTCAGAAACACAACCCCCACATAAAAATTATGTTCAATGGATGACTGCTCAATACAAACAAGTTCTTCAAGCTCAAAAAAATAAGATAGCAAAAAAGACCTCATATTAAACGAGGTCTTTTTTTATTTATTAATTTTAAGTTGTTGCATAACAGTTTGAAGCATTTGTTGCTTAGCTTTGTCTTTAGCTTCCTGTTGGAATTCATTAGTATACTTCTTAGTCAATTTTTCTTTCTGACTAGCAGTCATCTGTGGATTCTTTTGCATTTCAACCATCATTTTACCTTGCACATATTGCTCGCCTTGTTGTTTCATAGCAGCCATAACTCGAGGATCTTTTTGTTTAGCTTGCATTTGAGCAGCTTGTTGTTTCATTTTTGTACCAATCTCTTTGGCTTGTTGTGGAGTTAATACTAAATAGTTTTTATCAACATGAAAAGTATTAGTACGCTTAATAAACGTTTCTTTTTGTGCTAACCCAAACATCATGCGATAAAAATCATTTTTGTAAACCCAATCTTCTTTAGTAGTAACCAACTTATTATCATTAGCACCCTTTTTAATTACATTTTTAGTGTCAATAACTTTTGTAACAGTTGGCTTCTTTTGATCAGCATCTTTTTTATAGATAACAGCTTGACTATTAGATTTTTTGCCAATTTTTTGATATAAAATCATATCCATTTGCTTATTAATTGAAGTAAATGAATGTTGCGTTTCAGTCGTTTTCTTAGTCATTCCAAAATGACCATTAAAGTTGGCAATAATCCCCACAATCGCCAGTATCGTAATGATTCCAAAAAAGATTCCGCTTAAATTCGATACTAAGCGATTAGGAATCAAGTTCCAGCAGATAAAGAAAGCTAATACGGCAATAATTAAAATAACAAAAATCATTATTCGTTACCTCCTTTAGCTTTTTTGGTATCCAATACTCGACCATTCTTTAAAGCAAATGCAATCAAGAAAGCAATGACTGAGATTATAAATGCAATTCCAAAAGTTGCTGTATAACCCTTTAAAGTAGCGTTAATTGCTAAATCACGATAATGAAGTGGATTATTAATTCTCATCATATGTGATGGCATATTGTTTGAAGTTACATTTGAAAGAATCGAAACCATGATAGCAGTTGCAATAGATCCACAAATTTGTCGAACCGTATTATTAACTGCAGTTCCATGTCCCATCATTTTAACTGACAATGAATTCATTCCAGCAGTAGTTACTGGCATCATAACCATAGCAATTCCGAACATACGAACAGCATACAATACAACGATGTAAGCAGTTGAAGTATCCTTTGTCAAAAACATGAATGGAAATGTTCCAACTGATAGTAAGAACAATCCACCAATTGCCAAACGTTTGGCACCAAATTTATCAAATAAAACCCCTGTAACTGGACTCATTAATCCCATCATCAGAGCCCCACCTAATAATGCAAATCCAGAATGAAAGGCACTTAATCCCTTAACAATTTGTAAATATAAAGGAAGAACCATTTCAACACCAATCATAGCCATGAAGGCAACAGAAGCAATTGCAGTTGAAATACTAAATTCAAATGATTTGAAGACACTTAAATTCAAGAATGGATCTTTCATAGTTAATTGACGCCAAATAAATAATGCAATAAAAATTGCTCCAATAATCAATGACCATATAACGGTGGCACTTCCCCATCCATCGTTACCAACAGATGAAAATCCATAAAGTGCACTACCAAATCCAATAGTAGAAAGAACTAAGGATAAATAATCTAATTTTGATTTATGAGTTTTAAGGACAGGTTTAATGTAAAAAAGTCCTAAAATTAAAACAATCGCAGCAATCGGAATCAAAATTCCAAATAAATCACGCCAATTGTAGTTATCAATTACCCATCCAGAAAGTGTAGGACCGATAGCTGGTGCTAATCCAATTACAATTCCACCCATTCCTAAAGCAGCCCCACGTTCTTCAGCAGGGAAAATTGATAACAAAATTGTCTGCATTAAAGGCATAATTACTCCAACACCAACAGCTTGAACTAATCGAGCCGCAAATAAAACCTGGAAAGTCGGTGCAGCATATGCCATAATCGTTCCAATTTCAAAAATTAACATTGCTCCTAAATACAACCATTTAGTATTAACTCGCTCTGTCAACCAGGCACTAACCGGGATTAAAATCCCGTTAACCATCATAAATCCAGTAGTTAACCACTGAACTGTAGATGTACTAACATGAAAGGCGTGCATCAAAGTTGGAAAAGCTGTTCCTAAAATAGTTTGATTTAAGACGGCAACGAAAGCTCCTACTAATAACAAAAGGACAAAAATCGTACGATTATATGGTTTTCCTTTTGCATCAACAGTTTGTTTCTTACTCATCTAAAAACCCCCTAAATCTTAATAATAAGCATTAGTGCTTACTATACAATTACGTTTTTTGCTTGTCAAGTAACTTTACAATTAAATAAAACAGCAAAAAAAGTTTATACTCATGTTTCATGAGTATAAACTTTTTTATTCTAGTGCTTATTATTTATTGTCGCCTAATTCAACTTTACTCAAAATATTTAAATCAGAATCAATATCATAAACAATTGGTTGACCAGTAGCAATTTCAACATCCATAATATCTTCATCAGAAATGTTTTCGATATACTTAGTTAATGCACGAAGTGAGTTACCATGAGCTGCAACAATTACATTTTTGTTGTCTAATAACTTAGGTGCAATTTCATCTTGCCAGAAAGGAATAACTCTTTCTAGGGTAGTCTTTAAGTTTTCACCTGCAGGAATTGCTCGTGGATCTAAATCAGCATAACGACGATCTTTAGTAGCAGATCCTTCATCATCAGCACTCAAAAGTGGTGGCAAAACATCGTATGAACGACGCCAAATATGAACTTGGTCTACTCCATATTTTTCAGCAGCTCTTTCTTTGTTTTTACCTTGTAAAGCACCATAATGACGTTCATTCAAGCGCCAAGATTTCATTTCTGGAATCCAAAGTTGGTCACTTTCTTCTAATGCATAATCTAAAGTTTTAATTGCACGTTTTAAAACTGAAGTATATGCCTGATCAAATTCAAGACCAGCTTGTGCAATAAGTTCCCCAGCATGCTTGGCTTGTTTGACACCTTCTTCACTAAGATCAACATCAACCCAACCAGTAAATTTATTAGCTAAGTTCCATTCACTTTGTCCGTGACGAATTAAACATAATTTTGCCATTATCATACCTCTTTCATTTTTAAAGTCATTTTTTAAACATCTATATCATACATCATTTTAAGAGCTTTTTCAGCCACCCAGTTTTATGCAATTGTGGTCGCTTTTTCTTATCGACTTTTTGCACTCCTAAAACATCTAGGAAAAATGTAAAAATGGGAACTGATACTATTAATCCCCAAGTGCCTAAAAAGTGTTCGCCAAGCAACAATACTACAAAAGTATAAAAAATAGGCAACTCTGTTTTAGCAGACATAAATTTAGGATTTAACACATATGCTTCGAGCAAATGAACCACAGAAATAATAATTAAAATATAAATAATATAGCGAATTCCACCTACCGCATAACCCGCAATCGTTAACGGTATCAATGAAATAATAACTCCAGCAACTGGGATTAAACTCAATAGGAAAATCATCACTGCAAAAATCAATAACTGAGGCATGTGCATAAACGCTAAACAAATGGTTGTAATCGTAGTATTACAAATTGCAATAAAGAACTGTGCCTCTAAAACAACTCCAAATGTTTTAACAAAGATATTTCCAAAATAATAAATATCCTTGAAAAACCAGCCAAACGTACTAGTAAGAAACTTTTGCGAAAACTCTTTCATTTGTTTTAACTCTAATGTAAAGAAAAAACTTAGAAGCAATGACATAAACATTGCAACTCCAATCGTTCCAGCACTAGTAACGTACTCCCAGATTAATCCCATACTGCCTTTAATTTGCTGCGGAATATTCACAGTTTTCATGAAACTAACTACCATATTGCGTATTTGTGCATTTTTTATCATATGTGGACGTTCGTAAAATTTAAATAACATCCTCGTATATTCAATACCTTGATCTGCAATTGCGGGTAAATAAACAATTGCAGCTACTACTACCAATCCAACAATCACTGCATACATTACAATCACTAGAATTGGCGTAGGAATTTTAATTCGCTTTCTAATCCAAATAACAGATTTAGTAACTAATAACGTAAAAATAAACGTTAATAATAAAGTTGTCATCATATCACGACAAACATATAAAACTAATATCAAAAAAATCAACACACAAAAACGGCGTAGTTTCACATTATTTAAAAAAACTTGCCAATAATTTTGCATTAGTTACAATCTCCATTTTTTAGAATTAAATATTAGCTTGCAAATCGGTTCGCATAAGTATCTGGATTAGTATAAACATCATAAGGATCAGTACTTGGTGTGTAAGTGTTTGGATTATTATTAGTAGCAGGAGTAGAAGCTCCACTAGTGTTACTTGAACTGCTAGTTGGTTCAGTGAAACGATTTGCATATGTTTCAGGGTGAGTATAAACGTTTAAACTGCCTGTATCGTTAGCTGAGGCAGCAGAATTGTTAGTTGTTGCAGCTGGTTTAGCTGTATTGTTAGCAGTTGTTTTAGTGACAGTTGCTGCTGGTTGTTGTGTATTAGCTGCTTTTTTAGTAACAACAGTTAATTGCGAGTTAGGTTTATTAGCTTTAGTAACTACTGCAGCATTATTACTAGTAGTAGCTTGGTTACTATCACTTAAACTAGTATTGCTTGAATTAGTATCGTTTGAGCTAGTATTGTCACTCATACCATCAGATTTATCTTTGCTGGAATCACTCTTCAAAGCTTTATCATTTGATTTCTTCAAATCTTTCGCATTACTCAAAATATCTGAATAATATGATTCAGTAATCACATCATCATTAAAAATTGCATCTAATGTGTTATTTGAATCGGTATATTTCTTAGCATTGTGTTGTTTAACTGCCTTTGCATATGTTTTTTTGAATTTTTTGTCGTTTTTAATAACATCATTAGCAGTCTTAACTTTATCTTTAGCACGATCAGCTAGTACTTTAGAACCATCTTTCTTATCTCTAGCATCTTTATATGAGTCTCGTGCTGTATCAAAATCTTTGTCTTTCATTTCATTGTTACCGTCAATGAATTTTTTAGTCTGATTCAATAAAGCATTAGCTTCCTTTGAATCAGGCTTTTCATCAACTGCAGCCTGAAGTTTATCCTTAGCTTTTGAATAATCTCCATTATTAATTTCAGTTTTCCCATTTCTAATATTATTGTTATAAGCAGCAGAGCTCGTAGAGTGATCAAAATAAAACCACCCGCCAATGCAGGCTACGACTACTACTACAATCACGCCCCAAATCCATTTTTTCATTAAAAATACCTCCGTCTAAAAATTAATAAATTATTTGTTTAATTATACCATACTAAAAAATTCATTATCATCCTTAATAGTTACGTAAAAAAGCAAAAAAGCATATAATGTATTTTAGATTTTAACAAAGAGAGGTACTTTTTATGCTCGAAAAACCATTTTATAATGAATTCCTTAAACGTAGTTTTAACATGCCAATGGAAGTAACATTTTGGGATGGAAAAACCAAAAAATATGGAAAAGGAACTCCTAAAGCTCATATTACCATTCACAAAGTAATCCCAATTCGCGAAATTAAACGTAATGCTTCAATTGCATTGGGTGAGGCTTACATGAATGGAACTATCGAAGTGGACGGAAATTTAGAAGATCTAATCACTTCGGCTTATGAAGCTGCTGATAGTTTCTTCCGTAATCAAAAGTTTATTAAGTTTTTACCCAAAGCTTCTCATTCAGAAAAAGAAAGTAAAAAAGACGTTCAAGATCATTATGATATTGGAAATCAATTTTATAAATTATGGCTTGATGAAACTATGACTTATTCTTGTGCTTACTTTGAAAAACCAACTGATACACTTTACCAAGCACAAGAAAATAAAATTCATCACATCATTAAAAAATTAAATCCACAACCCGATCGTACATTATTAGATATTGGTTGTGGATGGGGAACTTTAATGTTGACTGCTGCTAAAGAGTATAACATCCGTGTGACTGGTGTAACTCTTAGCCAAGAACAATATGACTATGTTAACAACAAAATCAAAGAAGAAGGTTTGGAAAACTTAGCCACAGTCAAATTACAAGATTATCGTGAAATTCCTAAAGATGAAAAATTTGACTATATAACTTCTGTGGGAATGTTTGAACATGTTGGTAAAGAAAATCTTGATGAATACTTCAAGGTTGTTTCCGATCATTTAGCTGATGGTGGAACAGCCTTAATTCACGGAATTACCAGACAACAAGGTGGAGCTGTAAATGGTTGGATTAACAAATGGATTTTCCCAGGTGGATATATTCCAGGATTAACCGAAAATGTTCAACATATCATTGATAACGGCATGCAGATTTCTGATTTAGAATCACTTCGTCGTCATTACCAAAGAACACTAGAAGAATGGGATAAAAATTTCAGAAAAGTAATTCCAGAAGTTACTGAAATGTTTGATGAAGATTTTGTTCGCATGTGGGACTTATATTTACAGGCTTGTGCTGCTTCATTTAAAGCTGGAAACATTGATGTAATACAATATTTAATTTCAAAGGGTCCTTCAGGTGAAACACTACCAATGACAAGAGATTATATGTACAAAAAATAACAATAAAATAAAACAGCTCCGTTAGTTTTTTATACTAACGAAGCTGTTTTTGTTTAGTTTTATAAAACAATTGCTAATAAAAAGACAAGTGCCAATCCAACTATAACGGACAAGGCCATAGATCTTGTCCAAAAGGCAACGGCAATCACTACTACACTAGCAATCAATTCTGGAATTGTTCCGGCAATAGAAAAAGCATAAGTCTTAGTAATGAATAAATCTTTTACTACCAAAGATGTAAATAAACAAATTGGTACAAATTCCATCCACTCATTAAACCACTTTGGAATCTTACGTTTTCGAAAGAAAAACAAAGGAACAAATCGAGGTATTAAAGCCACCAGGAAGCATAATAAAACTAACAGAAAATGCTGCATTCCGTTCCATTCCATATTTTATACTCCTAACTTATTCCTTTGGCGTTCCCGCGGGATTTTTGAACATCTTAATTAAACGACTCTTATGGTGGGTCTTAACTCGTCTTCTTCTTAGATAATTATCAATCAGAAATCCAACAAATGATGCAATTAAAGTCGCACATACTAGCCCCAGCGTTGATTTAGTCAACACTAAAAAGAAAATAGCTAGAACGGCAGCTAGAAAAGCAATCATAACTTTTAAAAGACTCTTAACTTGCATTACAATCATAAATAAGAATAATGCCGTTAATGCAAAGTGAACAACAGTTAAATCAATCTTAACCGCACTACCAACCAAACTACCGACAAAATTACTTAAAGTCCAAAATAGCAACGTCCAATGCTCAATCTGCAAAGCATCTCGCGGCGTAAACTTCTTATCAGTTGAAAATTTTAGGTAATTAACAGCGTAATTTTCATCATTCATGGAACAAGCAAATAAAAGCATAAACAAAACACTTTGACCATGCAAATACTTTGATAAACTAGATCCCAATAAAGCATAACGAAGTTCAAGGAAAAACAACATCAAAACAATCGTTAATAAAGGTGAATTAATCGTTAACATCGATGCAATCAGAAATTGCGCACCACCAGAAAACACTAAAAGCGACACTAAAATTGTGTTAAAAGTATTAAAACCAGCAGCGTGTAATAAAATCCCACAAGCTACTCCAATTGGAATGTAACTTATATCTAGTGGAAATGAAATCCCAAAGTTTCTGCGCCAAGCAGATTCATTGGGATTCGGTACCAATTTAGTCAATTGAAATCCTCCAAAGTAGTGACTTCGTTTTTTATTTTATAAATTTAATTTACAGTTCTAATTATATTGTATCTAAGCAAAATAAAAAACCATTTCTACTAACTTTTTGTAAAATTAAACTGTTTTTAAAGGATATCCCGAAACAAGTTTGTAAAAAAGCCTGCTTTTTCATCAGCTTTTTTGGTATAAACCGGGACATCTGTATATTTCCCAACATAAGCAACCTTTTGCTTCTGCAGTCCTAACTTTAAACTACCAATTTTTTGATTCTTTTTTACAGGAGCCATGACACTTCCATCAGTATTTTGTAATTTTTTATCAATCGTAACTTGTTTAGTGATGGGAGCCTGTTTATTATTGTCCATCCAAAAATAAACAGTCTTTTTTATTTTAACAGGCATAACAACGTCAACTCCATTTGCAACGCTAACATCTTTTTTAAATTTTTTTTTATCATATTTAACCGTGTGATGATGGTTATAAACTTCTTCCATCAAACGAGTTGTTTGTGAAAAACGTTGACCACGAGGCGTACAAAGTACCACTGTAATAATTCGTTTTCCATCTTTATTAGTCGTCGCAACTAAATTTTCTTCTTGGTTCTCGGTAGTACCTGTTTTCAATCCGTCAACGGGAAAATCAGGATTGGCTTTACTAGCACCCGTTACCATCTCATTAGTATTTTTAATCACTTTTTGTGGTTGATTATTAGCATCAACAAATGTAAATTGCGGTTGTTTGGTAATCTCTAATATTTTAGGATCGGTATGTAACAGTTGCTTAGATAACATTGCTACCGATTTTGCCGACGTGGTATTTACAGCCATCTCAGGTACGTTTTTTAATTTCAAAGCATGCGTAACACGATTCGTTAATCCGCTGGCATTATAAAAGGTAGCATCTTTAATCCCTATTTTTTTGGCCGTTTGATTCATCAAATCAGCAAATGCCTGACTATTTCCACTTACCTTTTGTCCCAGGGCCATTGCTGCACCACTAGCTGATCCTATCAAGGCTGCATCACATAATTCACGAACCGTATACTCACGTCCAGATACTAGACCAGCACTTGTGGTTCCAGGAATAGCACTAATTTCAGCTATTTGTGGAGAAATTTTCACTTTATCGTTCCAACTAAGTTCATGCGCCTGAATCTTTTGAATCACAATATAAACTGTCATTAATTTACTCAACGAAGCAATTGGCAACTTTTTTTGCGCATTTTTTTGATAAATAATTTGACCTGTGTGAGCATCAATTGCAATTTCACCTTTAGCTGTATCAGTTGGAGCTGAAGTTTGAAGTGAATTATGAGTCTGAACTAACCCAGTAGTTGCTTGAGCATATACTTGAGTTTTATTTAAGATTAAGACCAATCCTGTCATCATGACAGTAAAAATTAAAGTCTTGGGAAAAAACCACTGTTTTTTTCCAATTTTCATAAGAATCACCTGCTAAAGATATTTTATTTTTTAATCGGCAAAGTAAATGTAAATGTCGTAAGTTTATTATTTGAATCTACCTTAATACTTCCACCTTGATTATTAATGATTTCTTTAACAATTGCAAGACCCAAGCCACTCCCACCAGTGTCGGTGTTACGAGACGATTCCTCTCGATAAAAGCGATCAAAAACTTTGGACAATACTTTTTGTGGGATTTTTTTCCCATCGTTAGCAACACTAAAAGTAACAGTATTTTTACCACTTGGTTTTGCACTTAAATAAATATATTTTCCATCTTTTCCATACTTCAAAGCATTAGTAATCAAATTATTAAAAATTCGACCCAGCATTTCTGCATTAGCTTCAATTACCAAATCTTTCTTAAGGGGTTTTACTTTGATTTTCATGCCTTCTCTGTGTGTTTCCAGTGCAAAAGATGTTTCTAATTGAGTCAGTAACTGATTAACATCAATCTTATTAATTTCTACATTTTGATCAGCTAGATTATTAGCCTTAGTATATTCAAACAAGCGATCAACCAATTTTTTCATTTGTTGTGACTTATCGTAAGCAATACCACAGTATTTTAAAATATCTTTTTCATCTTTGTATTGATGATCTTCCACTAAACCCAGATACCCAATAATTGAAGTTAACGGCGTCCGCAAATCATGACTAACGCTAGTTACTAAATCGTCTTTGGATTTTTCAATCCGCCGTTCTTCATCAAGTGACTTGATAACATTTTCTACTAACGAATTAACACTATTTACAACTCGTTCGTTATCCCCACTCAAATGAAACGGAATTTTATGATCAAAATGACCATCGGAGATATAGTGTAGTTCATCAATAATCCGACTAATTTGAATTCGCTTATAAATCCTTACCAACCGCCACCAAACAATTATGGCATCAACCACTAACATTAACAGCCAAAAAAGCCCTTCCCAACTCAGTAGTCGTTCTTGAAAGGGCCCAAAGGTCATTGATTGTTTGATAATAAAAATCCCATCGTTAACACCTTGATTAGTACGCACAAAGTTAATTAAGATATTGCCAACCGCAATATTTACTAATAACAAAAGAATCAACGTCATGATTCCCTCAAACCATAATTCGTTTTTTTCTCGCTTCGTGAGCTTAAAACTTGTCGTTGTCAATTTTTAACCTTCCACTTTATAACCGACACCCCAAACAGTCTTAATGATGTCTTTCCCATTATTTGCTTCTTCAATCTTATCCCGCAAATGACTCATATGAACCATTACAGTTTTAGCAGAAATGACACTTTCTTGTTTCCATACTCGTTCAAAAATCTCGTCAGCAGAAAACACCCGGTTCGGATGACTGGATAATAAATATAAAATTCCAAATTCAATCGCCGTTAACTGAATTTTTTTACCATCGTCAGTTGTTACTTCATGTGAATCACGATTAATAGTTAAAGTGTCAGCATTAATAACATCTGGTTCGTCATTTTTCACATTATTTTTACTCCGACGAAGCAAAGAATGAACTCGCGCCATTACTTCTAATGGATTAAAGGGCTTTGTAACATAATCGTCAGCACCTGAGGTTAAGCCTTTGATTTTATCAATGTCCTCTGTTTTAGCAGATAACACAATAATAGGAACTTGTGAGTCCTTTCTGATTTCATCAATCACTTCAATCCCACTCATTCCTGGCATCATGATGTCTAAAATCACTAAACCAATATCACTTTCAGTATGTAATTTTGAAAGCGCATCTTCACCATTATAGGCAGCTACTGGTTCGTAACCTTCGTTTTTAATATAAATTTCTAATAATTGTGCAATTTCTTTATCATCATCTACAACTAATATTTTCATCGTTATTTCCTCTCATTTCTTATCGTTTTACCAATTTTAACAAACCAAGCCACGAATAAAAGAAATATGAAAAATTATAATAAAATCTTACAAAATAAAAAGTCGTTTTAAAAACGACTTTTTATTTTGTTATTTTCGACCTGCAAATAAACCACTGGTAATTGTAAATTTAGATCTCATCAATAAGATTAATCCAACTCCGATAATTCCAATCACAATATTAACGATTGGAGATACAACGGGATTAATCACTCGTGGCAACATGTTAGAACCATAGAAAATCAACATCCAGATTACAAACATCAAAGCCATCATTCCAGCTCTTACGACCCCGTTGTGTTTATGTTTTACACCCGGAGCAAATAACTGAGTAACGGCTGGCATTCCGATTCCAGCTACAATTGATGAAATAACGATACAAGTAATCCCAGCTGAACCACCTTGATTGGCAGCAGCTGGTGACAAAAAGAACATTGCTCCATAAAGGAAGTTAAATAATACTAAGAACCACAAAACATTATAACCGGCATCAATGGCGTAACGTTTAGGTGTCATTGGTCCTACTGGTTTTTTAGGTGGATTAACTACCATAGCAACCGCATGATCAACACTACCATATAAATTCTTAGCAGTTGTGCCCTTTTTTTGAGCCGTTTTAATATCTTCAATCATTTCTTGAATAACATCCGTTTGCTTTTCCGCAATTACTTTAGTTTGTGCCAGAGCTTCTTTAAAACGTACCATATAATCGGCATTTCGTTTCGTTAAGCCAATGTTATCAAATTCTTCATAGATTTCTTTGCGACTATTATGGTGTTTTTGCTGCACATGTGCATTCCTTTTTCTGTTTTCTGATTCACTCATATTTCCTCCTAGACGTTGAAACGGAAGTTAACGATGTCACCGTCTTGCATCACGTAATCCTTACCTTCAACTCGTAACTTGCCTGCTTCTTTAACTGCAGCTTCACTGCCTAATTTATCTAAATCACTAAATGCCATTACTTCGGCACGAATAAAACCACGTTCAAAATCAGAATGGATAATTCCAGCTGCTTGTGGGGCTTTAGTTCCCTTTAAGAAAGTCCAAGCCTTCGTTTCTTTCCCACCAGCAGTAAAGAAAGTTTCCAAGTTTAACAATTTGTAAGCGGCTTGAATCAATTTATCCAAACCAGGCTCTTCTACTCCAGCTGCTTCCAAAAATTCTTGCTTATCAGCATCATCTAATTCAGCAATTTCTTCTTCACTTTCAGCAGCAATCCCAATTGCTTCTGCATTATGGTCATTAGCATATTTTTGAACTGCTTGAAAATAATGGTCAGCTTCAGGATCACTCATCGAATCTTCACTGATATTAGCAACGTACAAAACCGGTTTTGAAGTTAATAAGAAGAGTCCTTTAACAATCTTTTGTTCTTCTTCATTAAAATCAATTTCACGAACTGCACCACCAGCTTCTAAAATCGGCTTAATCTTATTTAATACATCCAATTCAGCTTGAGCTTCTTCGCTTCCTTTAGCAGCTCGCGTCACCTTACCAATCCGTTTAGTAACGGCATCTAAGTCAGCTAAACTCAATTCCAAATTAATAGTATCAATATCAGCTACTGGATCGACTTTGTTAGTGACGTGAGTAATATTATCATCATCAAAAGCCCGCACCACATGAACAATTGCATCCACTTGGCGAATGTTTTCTAAAAACTTGTTTCCAAGTCCTTCCCCTTTACTGGCACCTTTAACGATTCCAGCAATGTCAGTAAATTCAAAAGTGGTTGGAACTACTTTTTTAGCAGGAATTAATTCCTGAATCCGATCCAAACGCCTATCAGGAACCTCTACCATTCCAACATTTGGGTCAATCGTAGCAAATGGATAGTTGGCCATTTCTGCTCCGGCTTTTGTAATTGCATTAAAAAGAGTTGATTTACCAACATTTGGTAAACCAACGATTCCAGCTGTTAATGACATCTAAAAGACCTCTTTCTTAATTATTTTCGGCATGTTTTTCTAAAATCTTTTTCATTCGTTTTTCAAACTGACGACGGGTCATCATCACAACATGATCACAACCTTGACATTCTAATTTAATGTCAGCACCCATCCGAATGATTTCCCAACGATTGGTTCCACATGGATGGGCTTTTTTCATTTCAACAATATCATGCATTCCATACATGAAAACCCCTCCTTAGTCGAGATTAACATCCAACAAACCTAAAATTCGAGTTAAATCTTCATTTGAAAAGTAATCAATCTCAATTTTACCTTTTCCTGACTTGGGTTTAGTTTCGTTAATCGAAGCTTTAGTTCCTAATTTTTCCTGCAATTGGGCTTCACTTTCACGTAAATATGGGGATTTCCCATTTTTAACGCTCTTTTTCTTCTTTTTACCATTTTGACCTAATGCATTAATCAATTTTTCCAATTGGCGAACCGTTAGAGTTTCATCGGCTGCCTTTTGCGCCAAACGTAATAAATCAGCTTTGTTTTTCACAGCTAACAGAGTACGAGCCTGCCCCATTGACAACTGCCCTTTTTGCAACATAGTTTTAACCTGAGGAGGTAAATTCAATAAACGCAAATAATTAGCAATATAAGGCCGACTTTTCCCTAAACGACGAGAAACTTCAACTTGAGTAATATCTAAATTTGTCATTAACATCTCATATGCTTTAGCTTCTTCTAGCGGATTCAAATCTTCACGCTGTAAATTTTCCATGACCGCAATTTCCATCATTTGCGCATCAGTAGCATCCCTTACAATCGCAGGAATACTAGTCCGACCAGCTGCTTTAGAAGCTCGAAACCGTCTTTCACCAGCCAAAATCTCAAATGAATCACGCTTTTTGTCTGGCTGTCTTACAATAATGGGTTGAAAAACCCCTGAAGCCTTCACTGATTCAGTTAAATCATTTAAGGCTTTTTTATCAAATTTCTTTCTCGGTTGGTAGGGATTAGGCGTAAGTTTGGTTAAATCCAATTGTTGCACTGCTTCATCACTCAAACTGACGTCATTATCGTCAAACAGAGCATCTAGTCCCCTACCTAACCCCTTACTATTTTTGTTTGTCATTGGCAGCTAGCACTTCCTTTGTCAATTTCATGTATACTTCAGCACCCTTAGATTTTGGATCGTAGTCAATAATTGGAAGTCCATGACTAGGAGCTTCTGATAAACGAACATTTCGAGGGATAATTGTTTCATAAACTTTTTCTTTAAAGAACTTACGAACTTCATTATTTACCTGAGCACCTAAATTCGTTCTAGCATCATACATCGTCAGTAAGACACCTTCTATGTACAAATCAGGATTAAAATGTTTTTGCACTAACTGTACCGTATTCAACAATTGACTCAATCCTTCAAGGGCATAATATTCGCTTTGCACCGGGATCAAAATAGAATCACTAGCTGTAAATGCGTTAATGGTGATTAGTCCTAAGGAAGGAGGGCAGTCAATCAAAATGTAATCGTACTGATTATCAACCTGAGCTAGTGCACTCTTCAAACGAGTTTCCCGTGCCATTTGTGGTGTCAGCTCAATTTCAGCTCCTGATAATTGAATGGTAGCGGGAACAATATCTAACCCTTCATGAGGTGAATGTAAAATCACGCCCTGCATAGGTTCTTCATTCACCAAAACATCATACACATCTTTTTTAATGTTCTGCTTACTAATCCCGACTCCACTAGTTGCATTACCCTGTGCATCTGAATCAACAATCAAAACTCGTTTGCCTTCACTAGCCAAATCAGCGCCTAAATTAACAGCAGTCGTTGTTTTACCGACCCCACCTTTTTGGTTTGCCAATGAAATCACATGTGCCATTTGATCCCCTCCTTATTACTCAATTGGTTCTTTGTTTGGTGTACCAGCTTTACGCGGATATTTAATCGGTGTTTTACGTTCTTTTTCAATCACAATAATATGACGATCTTCATTATTTTCTGGCAGTTTAAATTCGAAATCATCAACTACCTGTCCACCTAAAACATGAATTGCCTTTTCAGCGGCAGCTAGCTCTTCTGGTGCTTTGGCAGCTTTCATAGCAATCAATTTTCCACCAATTTTAACTAGTGGCAGGCATAACTCGCTCATCACACTTAGTCGTGCCAAAGCCCTTGCAGTCGCTAAATCAAAACTAGCCCGATCTTTAGACCGCCGTCCGCCAAACTCTTCGGCACGAGCATGAACTAATGAAACATGTTCCAAGCCTAATAATTTAATCAATTTTTGTAAAAAAACAATCCGTTTATTTAGAGAGTCAACGATGGTAACTTCAAGATCCGGATTAATAATCTTCAATGGAATCGAAGGAAAACCTGCTCCTGCCCCAACATCCACTAAACTTTTCTTTTCTTTTAAATCAGAAACATAAAAAGCAGGGGTAAGTGAATCATAGAAATGCTTTAAATAAACATCATCGCGATTCGTAATGGTGGTTAAATTAACTTTCTCGTTATATTCTACTAATAATTTAAAATAAGCAGCAAATTGTTGCTCTTGATGCTCTGATAATTCAATCTGATGCTGTGCTAAAGCTAGTTTAAATTGTTCTGGCGTCATCTATAACTCCTAACTGCAAAACGCGACCTGCACGTTATCTTTTAGCCAAAAATTCGTTCTTTTAAGATAGTTCTATTATACATTATAACGAAATTTTAACTTTTTAGTTAGCCAGAAAATAAAAAAGATTGGAATTTGTCCAATCTTTCTTGGTTAGATATTTATTTATTAAACTTTCATCTGTTTTACTTCGGCTTTAAACCAGTCATTAAAGGCTTGAGAATCAATATCAACACAAACTTCAGCATTGGTTTTACCATTATGGTAAGCACCGCGAATATCTGCTACCGTTTCACCATTTGCAGGTCCCTCAGTTTGAATATCAATCCAAAGCTTCCTAGTTTGCATAAATTCTGGATGAAGCAGATAGAAAATCGTATTCACATCGTGCATTGCTACTCCATTTTCATTTCGGTCGCCATCGCTAATTATAATATCATGCAACATTTTCCCAGCTGGATTCATGGTTTCAATTTCAGCGAGGGTTTCATGGGTCAACAACGCTTTATTAGTAACATCTAATCCGACCATTACAATTGGTACTCCTGCTTGATACATAATTTTAGCGGCATGGGGATCAGTAAAAACATTAAATTCGGCCGCACTTGTCATATTTCCATAACCAAGTGTTCCACCCATTGCCACAATCCGTTCAATCTTATCTTTTACTTCTGGATATTCAGAAAATAATAAAGCAATGTTGGTGTAAGAACCAGTAGGAACGAGCGTGATTTTTTCATCGCTTTCCATGATGTACTTGTGCAAAGCTTGAACAGCTGTCATTTTTAATGGCTCAGGTGTTTCATCTGAAAACTGATAGCCGCGCATCCCGGATTCTCCATGAATTCGGGCAGCATCCTCAAAGGGTTTAATCAAGGGTTGAACAGCTCCAGCAGCTACTGGAATTTTGTCTCCCTGATTAAAAAAAGTAACGATTTTTAGCGCATTTTTGGTTGTTTTATCAACCGTTACGTTTCCAGCAACCGTTGTTACCAACTTTAGATCAAGTTTTGGTTCGTTGATAGCAACTGAAAGTGCAGCTGCGTCATCAATTCCTGGATCCGTATCCATAATAATTTTTGTCATTAAAGCTCACCATCAAGAAATTGTTGTTTTCCGTGACCAAAACTCCAGTCCTCGGCATGATTAGTAGCAAATACAACCATGACATCTTCAGGACGCATGTTCATTTCTCGACCAAATGCTTCTACCATGTCTTTACAATAAAATTTCTTTTGTCCCATCGTTCGAGGAGTTGAAAGAATTTGAAATAAAATTACATCATCACTACGATTAATTCCTAATCCAGCATCCATTAGTTTCATTTCATAAGATTCATGTTGTGTAACAACTTGAAAACGGTCATCTTCTGGAACGCCAAGATCCTTTCTAGTTAAATCATAAGCAAGCTGCATCACTTTTTGAATCTCTTCTGGGGTTCGTTGTCCTTTTACCATATCAATACGCATTAGTGGCACTGAAATCACATCCATTTCTGATTATTTATTACGCTCATTTTAGCATATTGTGTAATAAAAAAGTGCAGCTAGATAGCTACACTTTTATAAATTTATTTAGTTTACCAAACGAAGATACCAACAATTCCAGCTGACATCAATGAAACTAAGATACCAGATAAGAATAAGTAACCAACGTTTTTAGAAATCATATCATTTTTTTCACGATTTACTAAACCTTTTAAACATCCGATAATCATCCCAACTGTACTTACATTAGCAAATGAAGTTAAGAAAACCGTTAATTCAGCACGATAATGAGCACTGAAAAGATGTGGGTTATTAATATGTGGAGCAACTTGTCCCATAACTACAAATTCATTTGTAATCAATTTAGTTCCCATGTATTGGGCAAATTGGAACGCATGGTTGACATCAAGACCCATTAACCAAGCAAATGGGAACATAATAATTCCTAAGATGTGTTCTAGAGATAACCAAGGGTTGATTAATCCCAATAATTTACTAATCAAAGCAGCTAAAGCAACAAAAGCAATTACGTTTGCCACAATAATCAAAATTAATTTCCCGGCATTTAAGATTGAATCACCTAAAAATGAGAAGAATGGTTCACGATGTTGTTTTTCTGGTTTGTCTGAAACTGTTTCTTCTGCAACTTGATGATCAGCTTCTTGACTACCGCCTAAATCGCCGACTTCGTAAATCTTATCTTCGGCTTTAGTAACCTTTACAGGATTCAAAATATTAGTAATAACAACCGCATTTAAAATGTTCAGCGGAATGGCCGTTAACACATATTGACCAGGCACCATTTGAGCATAGGCACCCACAATCGCTGCGGTAATACATGACATTGACATCATCGCAATGGTCAAAACTCGTTTACTAGAAATATGTTTTAATTGAACACTTGAAACAGCCATAGCTTCAGTATTACCTAAAAACATCATTTCAACTGCGTAAAATGATTCGAATTTAGGTTGACCAGTTACAAATGCCATTCCTCGACCAATCCACTTAATACAAAATGGCAAGATTCCAAAGTAAGTTAAAATATCAAACAATGGAACAATCATTAAGATTGGTAGTAAAGCTGAAGTAAAGAAGTTCATTTGTTTAACATGAACCCAGTCGGGAAAAGCAAAAGCAATCCCGGTATAAGAGATGTTTACCAGCCATTGGAATCCGCTAGCTGCACCTTTAACAATGTCTCTTCCCCAACTAAAGTTTGTTAGAAAGAACGCAATTACTAAGTTTAAAACTAGAACGATAACAACTGAACGCCAATTAACATTTTTATGATCTTTAGAAAAAAGAAATGCGATTCCTAAAAAGACCAACACTCCAATAATATTAACAATCAGATATGTGTTCATTGATTAAATTCCCCTCTTGTCCTGTAAGTATCAATTAATTTAAATTGTTACTTCATGAAAGGCAACAAGCTGTGTTTTGGCGAAATAACGCTGTCCTGTAATCCTAAAGCAGCTAATACTGTCGATCCGACTTCGCAAACATAAGGTTCTTCCTGGAAGTGATGATTTTGGGCTTTGTTATTATATAACATTGCTGGAAGAATCTTATAAGTTGAAAATCCGTCACGCGATTGAGCATCTCCTACTCGGCTGGAAACCACCATTAATAAATCATCATCATGTAAATTATTCATTAATTTACCAAGATAATTATCAACAACTGATAACTCAGACATAAAATTGTTTACCTGGTTTTTTTCATCAAATTCTTGCAAATCAGGAAGTTGTGCATAAATAAAGCCAGTTTCTACTTTTTCTAATTGATGATCTAATTCCGAAAAAGCTGCTTCATCAGTCCCAATTTGGAAAAGATTACAAAACTCTTGGGCAAACAAATAACTCAAAAAGCGGGAAATAATCACTGTTTCACTGCGTTTAGCAACTTCTTCAAAAACACTGGAAACTCGATAACTCAAAGAACAATCAAACATTTCACGCAAACCAGACAATGGTTTGTTCACGATTGATCGTGTCAATGCCAATCCATAAGTAGCAATTGGTTCATTACTGTCCCCAAAATCAGCATCTGAATAAGCCGCAAATAACCCCAGTTTATGTAACGACGGCAGAGCAAAGTCGGATGAATGCTTTAAAACGTGGGTCAACATAGTGTTCTTATCTGAATTGTGTTGTGCAGATTCCGTATTGGAGCGCAACCCCAATGCAGCTAAATCCACTAAAATTACTCGCTTATAACTCACTTAAAACCCTCCAAAAAGTAATCATCTTATCTTAATAATACCTTAAGAAACTTCTCCTAGCAATAACTCAGCTAAATTGCGTTAAAATTATCTATAAATAAATACGTAAAGGACTGATAATGATGACAAAAAAAGAAAATTTAATTCTCTTAGGCGACTCGATTACCAACGGTTTTGACGGCGAAAAAGACTTAACCCACAACGTTTCTTATTATTTGGCAAAGTTATTACCCAATTTTGAAATTACTAACGCCGGTGTCAATGCCGGTTCAATCTCTGGGAATACCGAGCGAGACTTAACTTATCAAGTTAATACACATAATTTTAAAGATTATCAAGTCGCAACCATTGCATATGGTACCAATGATTTTGCTCACTGTTATGAAACTTTGGAAATAGTTAGCCGAATTTTACAAAAGAATATTACTAAAATTAAACAGGAAAATCCTAATATCCATCTCCTTGGAATTTTACCAACTAATCGTTTTGATGGCGGCATTGACAATCTAAATGTAAGTGGATTAGCTCAATATACTTTTGCCGAACTCTTAGAGATGCTAACAAAAGTTTATCAAAAAAATAATTTACCAATTTTAAATTGGCGAAAAACCGCTCCACATCTCATTGATATTAATAACTATCGGACAGCATTAGGCGATCAGCGATTGCATCCTAATGCATCAACCTATAAAAAAATGGCTCAAGTTATCGCCAATTTTATTATTACTAATCGTTAAAAAAGCCACGATTCTTATGAGAATCGCGACCCTGTTAATTAATTATTAACTTGATCATTACTTTTTAGCACATAATCTCCAGATCCTTCACGCTGAATGACCGCACGATATTGGGTTGTTTCATGATTAGTTTGATTATCTTTATCAACATCTACACTAACTTGATATAAAACTTCTGTTTCCATGTCGCCTGCTGGTTTCAAGCTGGTAATCTTTAACTTTAAATTATCATAATGAGCTTTATCGTCATGATTATGATTAATTAAGTCAGATAATGAATGATAGGCATCCCCATTTTTCCCCTTAGCAAATAAATCGTCAACATTAGCATCATCAAGTGATTTATTATTGTTAGTACCATCATTTACGGCACTCCAAATATCATTTAATAAATTAGTGGAATCTGATTTACTAGCTACGTTAGCAAATTTGTATTTTAATGTTTGATTGTTATTTTTCATTCCAATTGATTTAACATCGCTTTTAACCGTCTTTTTATCAACTGGAACTTTTAAATAACTGGTACTATCGGATTTTATTGGAACATTTTTAACTGTTCCCTTTCCGTCAGGTCCAATCATTCCCACTTGTTTTCCATCGACAAAAATTTGGGAATTAGCTAATCCTTTGGCATTAAAATTAATGATTTTAAGTGGGATGGAAACCGTTTCGTTTTGACCGGCTATCATACTAAACTGTTTATTCGTTTTAATTGGCTGATTATTAAGATTTAAGTTCACAGATGCTGAATGAAAACCGGGCATCATAGCTGGAGCGCGTAAACTATCATTTATACCTGTATTTCCAATGATTTTATCATCAATTTTAACCGGCACTCCAGCATAATTTGACTTAATCAACGGATGGATGGCGGTTGCTTCAATTTTATAATGGGGGAAAATCAAAAAATAGTTCCCACGATGCACAGCTTTAAACCCTTGTTCTGAATCATTATTCAATAGACTTACTTTTAACTGCTTTAACGCGGCAGGATTTTGTTGGAAATAATTGATTAGCGGTTGAATGCTTGCAGAATTAACCGTGACATTTTTATCAGAAACCACTAAGTTATTAAGAATGGTTTTATTCTCATTATTTTCAATTCCTGAAATAAACTGTTTGATTTGGTTTTGTTTTGAATAATATTGTGTTCCATACCAGCCCATACCAGCCAAAATCAGTACTAAAATAATCAAAGTCATCCAGAAGCCTTTATGGGATTTTTTTATTCGGTGTTTGCGTCGCATCTTTTCATCTCCAATACAAGTTGTTTTATTCTACCAAACATCTATTAGTTGTTAAACTCTTGTTTTACCGTTATACTAGCAAAGTATTTAAAACTAAATAGTTTGGGGTGCTGATTTTTTTCAGCTGAGATGATACCCGTTGAACCTGCTCTAGTTAGTACTAGCGAAGGGAAACGTTACATATGATAAAAGTTACTCTATTTTGCTATGTAAATAAATCTTAAGTCCTCAAATTATTGAGGGCTTTTTTCTTGCCCTAGATAATATCTTGGAGGTAATAGTAATGCAAATAGCTTTTTCAAAGCACTTACAGCAACAGGCTAAGCCAATCATGACAAACATCAATCATCATCCGTTTGTGACAGGAATCCGTGACGGTTATGTCCCTAAGGCAGCCTTATTAAAATATGTTCAGCAAGACGAACAGTACCTAAAGGGGTTTATTGCTACCTATCAATCATTAACAGATAATCTTAACGATAACCAAGAAACCCAATTAATGAAAGATACTGAAACTGAAATCGGCCATGAACATTCGCCCCACGAAATGTTTTGTGAAATTGCCGGAGTCAATTATGATGATCAAGCAAATAAACCAATGGGTGCAATTACCAAAGGATATTTAGAGCATATGCAAACAGCAGCCGATTCGGGTTCGCTCTTAAATACCTTAGCAGCTCTGACCGCTTGTCCATGGACTTATACAGTATTAGCGAAGAAAATGATAGCGAAAGGAAAGACCGGAAAAAATAATCCCTTTACAGAATGGATTGAATTTTATGGAAAAACTAATAGTGAAGATATTGATATGTCAAAACATTTCTTTAACCGAATTGACCAACTAGCTAACACAGCAACTAATGCTGAGTTAAGGCAAGCTGAAACTTATTTTTTAGATAGTTGCCAATGGGAATTAAAATTTTGGGAACAAGCATATCCACAAAAATAATAAAGTGCTGATTAGCAGTGAAGGCTAGCTAGTCAGCACTTTATTTAATTTCAATGATTAAAAAGATCCGCCAATGTTTTTTGCTTTAATTCATTTAACATTTGCTTCTCAGTGATGTTTAAAATAGCTTTAATTTGATTCAGCATATATTCAGCTTCTGACTGATGGATAAATGATTCCGGATTAAAGTCATCATACACTTTAAAGAGGGCACTCGATCCCTCAATTGCTTCAAAAACATCATAAAATCGGATTTTATCAGCAGCTTTGGCCAATGCTAAACCACCTTTAGTTCCCTTTTTAGAATCAATCAAATCTGACTTTTTTAACATCCCTACTAATCTTTTAACACTGGGAATCGGAATATTTAAAGTCTGGGAAATTTGTTGAATGGTTAAATATGTCTCTGCTCCCATTTTTGTTTTTAATTCAATGTAAAACAAAATCTCCAATGACTGGGAAAATCCCACAGAATAAGACATAATCTAACCTCTTTCACCATAAATGTACTTTTTATGATTGTACTACAAAAAAGGAATTTATTTATAATTAACTACTTATGATTACAAACGCAAGCTCACTAATAAAAAATAGTTGATAGAGATTATCTTAATTCCTGGTCTGTTTCACCCAACTCAACTACTTTACCAGTATCACAGTAAACCAGATATTCAGCCAAATTAACAATATGATCACCAATTCGTTCCAATAATCTAATCACCATTAAATAACTCGATGCTGCTATTGCCGTTTCTGGATTAGCGAGAATTCCAGTAGTAATTACCTTCCGAGTTGTTTGATAATATTCATCAATTTTGTGATCTTCTTGGACAATTGTCGGAGCAATCCGGGCGTCAAAAGTAGTATAAGCTTCCAAAACCTGTTCTAACATTTTACGAATATGTTTTGTAATTTTAGCAATTACTTCTTCAACATCTGGCATGCGGGGATTCCCTTTAGCTTGAATAGTTTCTTTTGCAATCCCAACTGCATTATCACCGATTCGTTCCAAATCAGTACTAGATTTTAAGTAGCTAATAATCACGCGAAAATCAGTGGCCACCGGTTGTTGTAACGCAATCAAATCCATAGCTCGTTTTTCCAATTTGATTTCGTTGCCGTTCACCTCACCGTCACCGTCAATTACTTGTTGTGCCAGCTTTACATCATGGTCAATGTAGGACTTAGTCGATTGGTAAATCTGTTCACTCACATCAACACCCATGTCGGTGAAGTTTTGCCGTAATTTTTCTAATCGGTCTTCAAATACTGTACTCATAATTTACCCCCTATTAGTTTAACTAACCAAATTTACCATTTAAATAATCACTAGTAGCTTCCTGTTCAGGATTCAAAAAGATTTTTTTCGTATCACCATATTCCACTAGATCACCATTAAGCATAAAAGCTGTTTTGTCAGAAATTCGTGAGGCCTGCTGCATACTGTGGGTCACAATAACGATCGTATACTGGTCCTTAATTTGCAATAACATTTCTTCAATTTTAGCACTAGAAATCGGGTCTAATGCACTGGTTGGTTCATCTAACAAAATCACGTCTGGCTTAACCGCTAAGAGTCTGGCAATACAAATTCGCTGCTGTTGTCCGCCTGAAAATGAAAGGGCATTTTTAGTTAAATCATCTTTTACCTCATCCCAAACTGCTGCTTGTTTTAAACTTTCTTCAACTTTTTGTGAAATTATTTTTTTGTCTTTAATTCCCTGTACTCGCAGTCCATAAGCTACATTATCATACACTGAAAAAGGAAACGGATTGGGCTGTTGAAATACCATACCAACTTTTTTACGTAATGAAACCACATCTTGCTGCGGACGATAAATATCATGACCATCAATTTTAAAACTACCTGTAATTGTCACATCGTGAATCAAATCATTCATCCGATTTAAACAACGTAAATAAGTTGATTTACCACATCCAGAAGGTCCAATCAAAGCTGTAATCTGGCTTTTTTGAAAATCAAGATTGATGCCGTGTAAAGCTTCATACTCACCATAATACAACCGTACATCCTTGGTAGTAATCACCGTTTCGTTAGTAGTCATCATATCCTCCTTCTTAACCAAAATGTCCGGAAATATAATCTTCAGTTGCCGGCATTTTGGGAGTCGTAAATAGTTTTTTAGTCTGATTATATTCAATCACATGACCTAAATGGAAAAAAGCTGTCAAGTCACTAGATCGAGCTGCTTGCTGCATATTATGTGTCACGATAATAATGGTGTAATTCTTTTTTAATTCCTGCATGGTTGTTTCAATTTTACGACTAGAAATCGGATCTAACGCACTGGTTGGTTCGTCCATCAATAAAATATCCGGCTGAACGGCAATTGCTCTTGCAATACACAGTCGCTGTTGCTGACCACCTGATAAGGAAAGTGTGCTAGTCGTTAACTTATCCTTAACCTCATCCCAAAGGGCGGCATCTTTCAAACTTTTTTCAACCCGCTGATCTAAATCATCAGTCATTCCATTTTGACGGAGTGCAAACGCAATATTTTCGTAAATTGATTTAGCAAAGGGATTGGGATGTTGAAAAACCATTCCTATCTGACGACGAACTTCGTAAACATTAATATTTTTTCCATTAATATCAACATCTTGATATTTAATTTCTCCTGTAACTGTCGCAATCTCATCATTTAAACGATTTAGGCTCCGTAAAAAAGTAGATTTTCCCGAACCTGAAGCCCCAATCAAGGCTGTAATTTTGTGCTTAGGGAATTTCAAATTGGCATCAAAAGTTGCCTGCTTGTTTCCATAAAATACATTGAGATGTTTAGTTTCAATCGCAATCGGGTCGGTAATCTCTGTCAGATAGTTTTCCGTTAAATTATATTTATTCACTGGAAATTCCTTTCTCTACTTCGTTCCGCTCATTTTCTTGTATAGATAATTGCCTAAGAAACGGGAAAGTAAAATAATTGCCAAAATAACAATGATTAAAACTGCAGAAGCTCCACTAGAAATTTGCGTTGCATCCGGCGTAATTCCATCCGTATTTAATTTCCAAATGTGAACTGCCAAAGTTTCAGCTGGTCGCATTGGGTTCAAAAAACTGGTAGGACTAAATGGATTCCAATTAGCGTAACTAATCACGGGAGTACTTTGACCCGCCGTAAAAATCAAAGCGGCTGCTTCACCAAAGATTCGTCCAGCACTCAAAATAATTCCGGTTACTAATCCTGGGACAGCGGCTGGCAAAATAATTTTTAAAATTGTTCGCCACTTTGATAAACCAAGTGCCCATCCTGCTTCACGTTGAGAATGTGAAACAGCTTTCAGCGATTCTTCTGTATTTCTGGTTAATAAGGGAATATTTACAAACATTAAAGCAAATGCACCAGATATAATCGAAAAATCAAATTGAAATTTAATTACCAAAACTAAATATCCAAACAAACCGATTACAATGGAAGGCAGCGAGCTTAAAACTTCAATCGTTGTTCGCATTGTACTAGTTAAAAAGGAAGGCTTTGCAAACTCTGATAGATAAATTCCAGCTCCTAAGGCCAGCGGACAAGAAATTACCAGTGTGATTATTAAAATATAAACAGAGTTAAATAATTCGTTGGCAATTCCGCCTCCTGCTCCAAAATCTTTGGAAGGAGATGTCAGAAAGTGCCATGAAACATTCGGAATACCGGTTATCAAAATATAACCCAACAAAGCCATTAAGATTAAGACTACTACTCCAACCATTGCTTTGATGATTAATAAGGCAACTTGATTGGCGCGTTCCGCTTTCTTATTTACTGAGTTTTTCATTTTTTCATTTCTCCTCGTTTTCCAATCAATTTAATCAACAAGTTAAAAATTACTGACATGATTAAAAGTACTAATGCCAATGACCACAATGCGTTATTTGGCAGAGTCCCCATAATTGTATCTCCCATTTGTGAAGTCAACTGACTGGTTAAGGTTGCCGTTGGCGAGGTTAAACTAGTTGGTGTCAAAGCAGCATTTCCAATTACCATTTGCACAGCTAAGGCCTCTCCAAATGCCCGAGCCATACCAAAGACAATTGCAGTTAAAATTCCAGGTAATGCTGCTCGCAGGATTACTTTATAAATCGTCTGCCATTTAGTCGCTCCCAAAGCAAGCGATGCTTTACGATAATGGTCTGGAACCTGTTGTAGACTATCGATGGTCAAAGAAGTAATCGTTGGTAAAATCATGACAAATAATACAATCGCACCGGCTAAAATTCCAAATCCAGTTCCACCAAACACAGAACGAATAGCAGGCACAATTACTACTAAACCGATGAATCCATAAACAACAGAAGGAATTCCTACCAGTAATTCAATGACTGGCTGTAACATTTTTGCTCCGCGTTTGGGTGCTAATTCAGTCATATACAAAGCAACTGCGATAGCAAACGGTGTGGCTAAAATTGCTGCCAGCAAAGTAACTGCAAAGGAAGCAACAATCATTGCAAAAGCTCCAACTTGCGGTTGACCATTTTTGCCTAATTGTCCTGGATTCCAATTACTACTAAAAATAAATTGCATCACAGAAACGTGGTTTTCAAAAAAGGTAGCTAACCCATGAATAGCAATGAAACCAATGATAGCAACCGTCAGAATCATGATAAAGCCGATACAAATCAAACTAATCATTTTTCCAAATCGGTCTTGCCGAGTAGCTTTGCTAGGCTGCAAAAGTTTTTGCTGCATTTTATTCATCTCAAACTCCCTCCTATTTAGGTTTGTTCGTTACTTTACCAGCAGCATCCATTTGCACTTTCATATCATGAATACTAACATAACCAGCTTCTTTAACTAATTTATGCTGAGTTGGTTTTGACATAATGTAAGCAATAAATTTTTGGGTGATTGGACTAGGTTGCTTATTGGTATACATATGTTCATATGACCAAATTTTCCAACGATTAGTCGTAATATTTTGATAATTAGGTTGAATATGATCAACACTCAAAACTTTAACTTGGTTATTTAGATATGGTAAGGATAAATAACTGATGGTGCCCGGAGTATTTTCCACAATTTTTTGCACCGTTCCGTTTGAATCCTGTTCCTGACTCTTAACCGCATCTTTACCTTTTAAAACTTTCTTTTCAAATGTCGAACGGGTCCCGCTACCTTGAGCTCGATTAATAACAATAATGGGTAAATTTTTCCCGCCGACTTCTTTCCAGTTTTTAATTTTTCCAAGAAAGATTTTCTCAAGTTGTTTTTCCGAAAGATTATTAACCCCATTTTGGGGATTAGTAATTGGGGCAATTCCCACAACTGCCACTTGATGATCAATCAGTTTCTTGGCATGGATTCCATCTTTTTGTTCAGCGAAAACATCAGAATTACCAATATTTACCGCTCCAGTTTCAACTTGACTCAATCCAGTTCCAGACCCACCACCTTGAACCGTAATGCTGACTTTGGGATGGTCTGCTTGATAATCACTTCCGGCTTTTTGAACTAACGGCTGCATCGCAGTTGAACCTACAGATGTAACTGAATTCTGTTTATCCTTATTGCCACAGCCGGTTAACATTAAAACTCCAATCGCTGCCAAACATATTGGTAATAATCTTTGGTAATGCATCAGCAACCTCCTAGTAATTGCTTTATTTAATTACAAAACTAAGTATAATTACTTCATGTAAAGGTAATGTTGGCTTTATGTAAAGATTACGTAAATTAAAATACGAGGTGACGACTTGCAGCACGTAACGTTAGTAACAAGCCATTTACGCTTAGCAATTGATTTTAGTCAAACTTTTAACGAACAAGAATATTTCGTTGATACACTCGATTCACTGCAACATTTTAAAACTGTGATGTTGCAAAAGAAAAGTGTCGGGATTTTTTGGGATTTAACGACTTTTCCATATACTGATTATCAAGCAGAACTAAGTAAAATTAGAAATACATATCAGGTTCCAATCCTAATGTTGGATAAAGATAAGAACAACGTATTACAGGTGTTACAAGCCGGATTTGATGATTATTTAATCAAACCTTATTCATACTTGGAATTAATCGCACGTCTAGAACAAAAACAAAAATTGTATCAACAATTAATTATCCCTAAAACTCCGCCAAAATTACCAAAACAACCGCAAATTATCATTGATGACGTGGTGATTGATCAACAAAAATATAAAGCTTTTAAAAATCACAAAGATTTAGGGTTAACCCCTAAAGAACTCAAATTACTACTGTATTTAATCAAACATGATTCTCAGGTCTTGAGTCGGCAACAGCTGTTAGAAGGAGTTTGGGGCGATTATTATGACATTTCTCAAACCACAAGAATGGTTGATATCCATATCAGTCATCTCCGTGATAAAATCGAAAAAAATCCTAAGAAACCAACCCACATTAAAACAGTACGTGGTTTTGGGTATCAATTTGTTGAAAATCCTACTGAAAATTAAAAAGTACTAAGACTAAGTCGTTAACTTAGTCTTAGTACTTTTTTATTACAACGGATTATGAATCATCTTAATATGTTCAATACCCTCCTCTAAAAAGACAGACCCAACTGAATGAAAATCAAATTTATTATAATAACCACTAGCATATACTTGAGCATCAATTTCAATCGGCATTTTAGCAAAATTAATTTTAATTTGTTGTAAAATTTGCTGTAACAATTCTGCGCCTTTTCCAGTTCCTCGAACAGACTTAGACGTCAAAACTCGTCCAAATGTTACTTTATCTCCATCAACAAAGATTCTTGCATAGGCGTCAATCTTACCTTGTTGATTAATTTCAAAAACATGAAGCGCATCTAAATCATGAACATCAGGATCAACACATTTAACATCCTGCTCAACTAAAAAAACTTCTGAGCGAACTCGATAAATTTCATAAATCTCTTTTGGAGTTAATTCATTAAATTTTTTGGTCTGCCACATGTTGCTACTCCTTTATTAAATGATTTTTACACATCATATAATAGTACGTGTTCTTGTCAATCAAATTATAAAAAAGAACCTCAGCTATTTAACTGAGATTCTTTTTGTGCTACTTATTTTTCTGAAAGATGACCATCTATCAACTCATAAATATGGTCAGCATATTGATTTACTCGTTCATCGTGGGTGACGACTACCACAGTTTTATTTTCTTTTTTAGCCAAGTCTGACAACAATCGGCAAACTTCTGTTACCCGTTCTTCATCTAACGATGCCGTTGGTTCATCAGCTAAAATAATATTGGGCTTCGTGTAAATTCCACGAATAATTGCAACTCGTTGACTCTGTCCCCCAGATAACTCATTGGGAAAATGATCAATCACCCGTTTAATACCTAGTCGATCAGTCAAATTTTGCAATTCAGCAGCCGACATATTGCCTTCTGGTCGAACCTTATCAACTAATACAAACTGATCACGAACCGTCAAGTATGGCACCAGCGTGTGGGCCTGTAAAATAAATCCAATCTGATTTAAACGAAACTGATCACGAGCCTTTGCACTAAGATTAACCACCTTTTCATTTTCCAATAAAACTGTTCCTTCATCCGGATCACGCAAAGCTCCCATAATGGTAAGCAGTGTACTTTTCCCTGATCCAGACGGGCCAGTAATAATGTTTAATTCACCACGTTTACTAGTGAAATTAATATCATCAAGCACTCGAAACCGATTATCTGCTTGACCAAAACTTTTATTAACGTTTGTTAATTTAATTGCGTCCATTATTAACCTCCAATCGCATCTGCAGGGTCAACTTTTAGAATCATAATTGATGGAATCAAAGCCCCTAACATTGAAGTAACTATTAATCCAACCACAGTTGCCGACATAATCAACGGATCACAAGCAACTGGTACCGAGTTTCCTAAAGCCACAGTAGTCAGCAACGTTAATACGACTCCAATCACAATTCCACTTATCACTAAAATAAAAGTTTGAAATAACGTTGCTCGAACCAATACTCCAGCTGGAATCCCTTGAGCTCGTAATACCGCATAATTTTCCAATTTCTGCATCGTTAAAATATATAAGAAAACAGCGATTACAATCAGCGAAATAATCATTAAAAAGGCAATCATAAACATAAAGGTCGAGTTTTGCGCCTGATAACCTGGAAGTTCATCAATCACCTTTTTAGCCGAATAGGAATGTAAATCACTATTGTGTGCTTGATAATCAGTATTTTTACTAATTACCGCACTACATAAAAAGTCACTGGTTAAATTGTGTAATTGACGCCAATCATCCATACTTCCATAAATCACAGGGGCAACGCTTAATTTAGCATTCTTAGTAAATCCAACAATTTGATAAGGTTTGCTATCAGAATTAAGTTTAATTTTATCTCCTAGATGATACCCATTTTGTTGAAATTGGGTATCAACAACTACTTGGTGATTTTTATGAGCTTTATGTCCCGCAGTTAATTTTAAATTTTGATAAATGTATTGATGTGGATCAATTCCAACAAATTGTGCTGAAACTCGAGATCGATCTTTAGCAGACGAAACTACTGGCGTATTACCAACATAAGCATCTTGTTTCGGATTAATCTTTAAATTCTTGCCTTGTTCTTTAGTAATAACAGAACGACTAATGTTAATGTTAGAATCTTTGTTCAAAACAATTCGTTGGGGTTTCCAAGAATCAATGGCTTTAGTATTCTGCGTTGAAAGACCGACCGCTAAACTAGTTAAAATAAAGATTAAATAACTAATTAACACAATCATTGTTACAATCAAACCATATCTTAACTTATAGTGTTTAATCTCTTTTAATGCTAAAAACATAACCTACTCCTTATGAAAGTTTTTCTAAATTTTCTTTGAGGCGTCGTAAAAAAAAGGGTTGCTGCTGCGGCTGCAATAAAATATCTCGAATCGTCTGATGAATTAAAATACTGACTCCCCACTTAGAACCAGATAACTCCAGTTCTGCTTGCGAAGGTGCTAATAAGTAACGATTCTTTTGATAATATAGGGTCACAAACTCACGAACATGAGCGTTTTCACTTTCATTAATGAAATCACTGATCATAGTTAAAATTACATCTGGACTAAGTTTAGTTTGTCCGCCTTTCAATGGCCGATGAATCTCACGCATGACCATTTTAAATTCGTATTGGTAAGCATCAGTTAAATCAGCAAAATACTTATAAAAAGCTCCGCGGGCAATCTTTGCTTCCTTTACAATCCGTGCTACCTGAGCCTCTGCTAATGAATAATGAGAAAATTCATCTAGCAAGGATTTTTGAATTCGAATCTGTTTTTCGTGTGATAAATTATCAAATGTTTGACTTGGCATAACTCCGCTTCCTATCTTTTTAAAAAGTGACACCGTGTCACTAGATTATCATTGGCATTTTAATCTGTCAATTAAAACGTCACTATTAATAATAATGCTAGCATATTGAGCAAAAAAGATATCATTATTTGTTAAAAAGTTTACAATTAAAATGTAAATATATGATTAAAAATTAGAAAGGTTCGTTTAAAATGAGTCAGAGATTAACAGGAAAAGTTGCTATTATTACCGGTGGTTCAAAAGGAATTGGTTTTGCAACTGCATATCGTTTTGCTCAAGAAGGTGCTGCAGTAGTAATTACTGCTCGCAATGAAACTGAAGGTAAAAAAGCAGCAGAAGCCATCAATCAAGAATTCCCTAATAGCGCTAAGTTTAAAAAACAAGACGTATCAAATTCAGAACGCTGGACAGAAATCTTTGCTGAAACCGAGGATGATTTTGGACCAGTAACTACTTTAGTTAACAATGCCGGAATCGGAATTGGCAAGTCAATTGAAGAAACAACTGATGAAGAATGGCAAAAAGTAATTGGTATTGATTTAACTGGAACTTTTTATGGAATCCGCGAAGGAATTCGCCAAATGAAAAATAAAAATAACGGTGCTTCAATCATCAACATTTCATCAATTGAAGGCATTGTCGGTGATCCCATCTTAGGTGCTTATAACGCTTCTAAGGGTGGCGTAAAAATGATGTCGAAATCAGCTGCTCTTGATTGTGCGTTAAAGGATTATGGAATTCGTGTTAATTGTGTCAATCCCGGTTATATCAAAACTCCCATGATCTCTGACGAACTTGATCAATATATGTCACAAAGAAGTAAAACCCCTATGGGTCATCTTGGTAAACCAGATGATATCGCTTATGCCTGTGTTTACTTGGCTTCTGATGAATCAGCATTTACTACTGGATCTGAAATGGTAGTTGATGGTGGTTATACTGCTCAATAAATAAAAAAGATAATACAATTCAATTAATAATGAATCCCATAAAAATTAGACAGAAACATCTAATTTTTATGGGATTTTTTTTGCTTAAATTTAAGCTTGATATAAAAATCAAAATAGTTACTTGTTATTTACATAAATAAATTTCATATGATGAAATAGGCACTATGTACGGTCAAATCAAGTTAACCCATGATCGTATAAATATAAACATAGTGATACAAACAGAATTAAATAATTAATATTATTTTTCTTAATTGTCCATTGCCTTAATTAATTCATCTGCCACTGCTTTAGGTGATTGGGGATTTTGGCCAGTAATAATACGTCCATCTTTAATCACATGACTTGCAAATGGTCTACCCTTTTTAAAATTAGCACCATGTTTTTTGGCTACCTTTTCGTTTAAAAATGGAACCTTTTTATAATTTCCACTTAATAACTCTTCTGTATTCGTAAAACCAGTAATATTTTTACCAGCAATTAAATACTTTCCATCGGGTAATTTAATATTTAATAAACCTGCAATACCATGACAAACTGAACAAAGATAACCGCCATTTTGATAAATAGCCAAGCTAAGTTTTTGTAATTGTGTGTTATGCGGAAAATCCCACATCACACCGTGACCACCAGTATAGTAAATCGCTGCATAATCCTTGGATTGAATGTCAGCTGGTTGCAAAGTATTCGATAGTCCGCGTACTTGATAGTCTGAATCTTGATACATTTTCAATGTATCTTGATCAATATAACTACTCTTCATACTTCTAGGATCAATCGGAATATAATGTCCCTTGGGACTTACATAGTCAAGCGTATATCCAGCTTGTTGCATTACAGCTACAAATTCTGCTGATTCACCTAACCACAATCCAGTTAATTGGTTTGTATTAGGAAAATTAGTTGTATTCGTTTCCACAACTAAAATCTTTTTCATTATAATTATCCTTCTTTCAATAAATATGGTAACAAAATATCCTGCATCTTTTTAGATAAATCATTTTTATTAATTTGATGATCAGCTAAAATCACATTTTCAATAATTCCATCAATACCATAACAAATAAAATTGACTTTAACTTCATCATCACTAACCATTTCAAACATCAGTTGTTCTTTAGTAAACTCATTAAATTTATTCCTAAACTGATATGAATCATTACTTTTTAATAGTTTATTAAAAAACATCTTATTTTCGATAAAAAAATTAATCCATAAATCAATTTTAGCTTGAACTTGATGTTCATCAATATTTCGACAAGTTAATCTTAATTTTGCAAAACTATTATTCATAAAATCCATTACTAAAGCTGTTTTATCAGCATAATGTACATAAAAAGTTTTTCTAGTAATATCGGCTTTATCACAAATCATTTTAACCGAAATATCATCAAGATTTGCTTTTTCTTCTACCAATTTTTTAAAACTAGTTTCAATTGATAATTTAGTTTTGCGAATTCGACGATCTATTTTTTTATCCATTAATTCACCTACTTAATTTTCAATTCTTGCAAAAGTAACTCTTGTATTATATTATACACATGTTACTTATTTTTGACAAATTTATCTTATTAGGAGAAAACAAATGAAAACTGTTTTAATTACTGGGGCCAGTTCCGGTATGGGATTGCAAACAGCTGAATTACTAGCTAAATCTGGTTACCAAGTTTTTGGTGCTGCTAGACATATTACTAATTTGCAACCACTTAAAAAAATCGGAGTAACTCCACTTGTAATGGACGTTACTAGCCAATCATCTATGGAACAAGCAGTACAACAAATCATTAAAGAAACTGGAAAAATTGATATTTTAATTAATGCAGCTGGTTATGGATCTTTTGGAGCCATTGAAAATGTTTCCATAGATGAAGCTAAGCACCAATTTGATGTGAATGTTTTTGGGTTAGTTTCATTAACTAAGTTAGTATTACCCTACATGGAAAAACAACATGATGGCAAAATCGTTAACATTTCTTCAATGGCAGGACGCTTCAGTAGTTCTTTAGCTGGATGGTATTTTGCTTCTAAACATGCATTAGAAACTTTAAGTGATTCTCTCCGAATGGAAGTTCGGAGGTTTGGCATTAAAGTTATTTTGATTGAACCTGGAGTAATTAAGAGTAACTGGTCTGGAATTGCAATGAAACATTTAGTTGAATCAGCAAAAGGTACCAAATATGAAAAGGCTGCTAATAAGATGGCTCAGCAAACCAATAAAATTTATGCCTCTCATTTTGCATCGCAACCATTCTTAATCGCTAAAACCATAAAAAAAGTAATTAACACCAAACATCCCCGCCCACGTTATTTAATTGGATTCATGGCCAAACCAACTATTTTTTTAAATTCCATTTTGCCAACTAGATTAATGGACATCCTCATTCCTAAATTTATGTAGAAAGAGAGAAATAACAATGTTTAAAATTCCTAATCAAATGCCAGCTTTACAACTAGTAAAATACAATCACCCGTTTGTAAAAAATATTATCCCAGTCCCCGCAATAAATGATAATGAAGTATTAGTTGCCATTAAAGGTTCATCATTAAATCCTATTGACTATACCATTCAGGAAGGGAAAGTGAAATTAATTTTCAACTATCACCTTCCCATCACTGTCGGAAATGATTTTTCTGGTACAGTAGTAAAAATCGGTAAAAACGTTAATAAGTTTAAAGTTGGTGATCAAGTATATGCTCGACCTGATGATTTTAAAAGTGGAACTTTAACCAAATACATTGCTATTAATGAAAGTGAAATTGCTAAAACTCCTACTAACTTAAGTTTAATTGATGCTAGCGCCATACCTTTAACTGGATTAACTAGTTATCAAGCCTTAATTGAAATTGGTAAATTAAAACCAGGACAAAAAGTGTTCATCCAAGCTGGCTCAGGAGGAGTCGGAACAATGGCCATCCAAATTGCCAAAGCTCGCGGAGCATACGTGGCGACCACGACAAGTAAAAAGAACTTTACCCTAGTACGCGATTTAGGTGCTGATCAGGTCATTGATTATCACACTACTAATTTTGCTGAAGCTTTAAAGGATTATGACTTAGCTTTTGATACTAGGGGTGGAAAAACTTTACGAGAAACCTTTAAAATCCTTAAACCAGGTGGAAAATTGGTTACAGTAAATGGAATTCCAACTTTTAATTTTGGTCAAAAACATCATTTAGGTATTTTTAAATCTATTTTATTTGGAATTGCAAGCACTCCGTTACAACGCTTAGCAAAAAAACATCAAGTCCAATATACTTTCTTTATCATGCACCCAAGTGGGAATCAGCTACAGATTTTAACTAAGATGATTGAAAATAATGAATTGAAGCCTATTATCGATAAGGTTCTTCCATTTAGTGAAGTTTTTGAGGGTTATAAATTATTAAAATCTCATCATGCAACCGGTAAAATAATTATAAATATGAATTAGAACCATATTACAATTTAAAAAAACGCTATTAGTTATACATAACTAATAGCGTTTTTAGTATTTATATATTAATTTACAAAGTGATAAAAATTTTGCACTAACTATCCTAGGAATGATGCCTTTGTATCTTTATTTTGATCATTTTTATTTCCTTAACCACGTCGACTTGTAAATAAAGCCAGCACAATCAGAATCAAAATAATCGGCAGCCATAACCATACTAGGTTAATGAACAAACTAATCAAAAATAAGAAAACAATCAAAAAGATAATCGAACTACAACAATCCGATTTAATGAACCAGGATCCAAATAAAATTAACAATAGTATAATTGCTAAAAAAGTGATCATAATAATTTGCTCCATTCTTAATTAGAATTTGCTGCTTTGTTTTTGAAAAACCACATGTAAGCACCATAAAACCCATTGATTAATTTCATAACTTCTAATGCTAACATGGAAGCTGATGCTGGACTTAAACTTTGAAATTGTCGAAACCAAATAATCAGGGAAACTATATCCCATGCAATCCAAATTACCCACTGAAATCGATAACCACCAATCATCAAGATCATACCAACAATACTAAGTGGCAATAGCGTGGCATCTAAATAAATTTGAGTTCCATTCAACTTTTTACTAATCATAATAACAACAACATAAATAATCAATAACCCAATTCCTAACAGAAACAATTGTAACTTAGTTAGTTTGCGAGGATTAATTTTAGTTTGCTGATCTTGTTGATTTAATAAGTTACCCCAAAAGAAAATACCAAGCGTCTGCGTGATTAAATAATAGATGTTGGTAGCTAAATCACCAATCAGTCGATTTTCAATATCAATCAGTAAAAATAACAGCGATTCTAACAATCCCCAACTATAGTTAGTAATCTTACCCTCATCACATAGCATTAAATTAACTAAACTAAAAATACTGGCAAATAATGAAGCCCAGCCAATCCAGCTTGAATACTCATGGCTAACTCCAAACGTTATAAAAGCCACAAGCAGATTAATCGCTAAAATAATCTTAGTACTTTTTTGAAACGTTTTAATATCATGAAAATTATTTTTGATACTAAAGGTTTTGCGAAAACCTGCGTAAAATTGTTTTAGATATAAATTAAGTTGCATGCTGACTCACCCTTTTAATTTGTTTTTCGTACATATCAAATTATTTTAGCATGAGTAAACAAATTGGACACTATTTAAATGCCCAATACTTAGATATAAAATAATTAAAAATGATGATAACAACTTGGATGAAGATAATCACAAGAAAACTGTTCATTAACACTGGACTACCAAGATGATTATGAATCAATGGTATTTGAAAAATTTGAGCATGATAATTAATTCGATTTAACCCAATTAATTTTATGAAAAAATCAGCAAATTTCTGAATCAGTAAATAGGTCAGCACAAAATCAATAATAAACGCGATTGCTCTACCAATGAAGAAGTCAATTATCTGTCTGATTAACTGTTTAGACTGCTTTTCAGTATTAAAAACAAAAAACTTATTTACCAAAAAAGCGAAGATGATGGAAACAGTTTCTGAAATCACAACTGGAACTTCTGGATTATGAAAAAATGACATTGAAGCAAGTCTGGTAATGAAATAAACCAGAGTGGTGAAGACACCCCAGAATAAATATTTAAGGCGTTGGTCAAAAATAATTTTTTTGATTATTGTTTGTTTCTTCATAAAGACTAACTAATCCATCAAAGTTTGCTTAATATCATCAATACTCATTTCACCATTCAAATATTTTTGGAAAGTTTCATTAAATGCATCATCAACATCATCACGAAAATCATAGTCGTTAATAAAACTAGTTACCATTTTGTTGCTTGATTTAATAATTGCTGGTGAATTAATGTAAGTCGTTAACCAAGAAGTATATAAGTTACCTAAACTACTTTTGGAACATTCAGCAGGATCTAAATAATATGAACTATTGTTACCTAGAGCTACTGCTACTCTAAAGTCAATCGTATCTTGGTTTTCGTCGGGAGTCGTACCAATTACTTGTCTTTCTTTTTCTAATACTTTGTTAGCAATAAATTGTTTGTCAGCCATTTTAAAACTCCTTTTGTATTTATCATTATGTGATAAGCTACTTTTATTTATACTAGAATACCATATTTATAAAACATGATTCCTGTTCTTTGCTCAAGGGCGGATAATTTCTAATATTCAAATAAAAATACGGTACACATCCAGAATTGAATGTGTACCGTAAATGAATACTGCTATTTAAATTGGATTTGCGATAATCCAAAGAATGATTCCAATAATCCCTACAATCAGGGCATACCAGCCAGAATATTTAGTTGTCTTTTTCATAACTTTCTTAACTAACCAAACTATGAATGAAATAAAGGCGGTAATAATTAAAATACCGGCAATAGTTGTTAAAGTAGACATATTAAAACTCCTTAAATTAAATGATAATTTTTTAATCAATGATGGAATATTCAAAGATTAATAATATAATTATAACATTTATAATCAAAAAAACATTACTGTTAAATTAGAAAATTTAATCTAAAGTACTTAATCTCATTAGAATGACGTACTTCTAAAACTGCGTGTGATAATTCAAGACGAATGCGTCCGTTCTTAATCTCATTAGAATGACGTACTTCTAAAACAGTACAATATTTTGATAACCATTCAGAATTGTTCTTAATCTCATTAGAATGACGTACTTCTAAAACGCATAGTTCATCTGGTTAACCGTTAAATCAGTTCTTAATCTCATTAGAATGACGTACTTCTAAAACCTGAACAGTTTCACCAGATGAAAATGATGGGTTCTTAATCTCATTAGAATGACGTACTTCTAAAACAGTACAATATTTTGATAACCATTCAGAATTGTTCTTAATCTCATTAGAATGACGTACTTCTAAAACGCATAGTTCATCTGGTTAACCGTTAAATCAGTTCTTAATCTCATTAGAATGACGTACTTCTAAAACGTGTATGGTCGTGTGTAAGTAGTCCTAATAGTTCTTAATCTCATTAGAATGACGTACTTCTAAAACGTGCTGCTTGATATAATCCATCGTATTTATGTTCTTAATCTCATTAGAATGACGTACTTCTAAAACTGGCTTATTGTACTTCTCTTTGCAAAAATCGTTCTTAATCTCATTAGAATGACGTACTTCTAAAACATAATTTAAGTATTAAGCAAGCAATAAGAGGTTCTTAATCTCATTAGAATGACGTACTTCTAAAACTCGACGGGGTAATCTACTTTGAAACTTCCAGTTCTTAATCTCATTAGAATGACGTACTTCTAAAACAATGGATAACAAAAAAGGCTGGAAATCAGGGTTCTTAATCTCATTAGAATGACGTACTTCTAAAACAGCAAAGCTGTGTAGATTTTATCGCATAAAGTTCTTAATCTCATTAGAATGACGTACTTCTAAAACGAGCTATTAAGTTCATCAACTTTAGCTTTAGTTCTTAATCTCATTAGAATGACGTACTTCTAAAACCGCATAAATTATTTATGCAAGATTATTTTAGTTCTTAATCTCATTAGAATGACGTACTTCTAAAACTTCATCGCGTAATAAGTTTTATCTTGAGGCGTTCTTAATCTCATTAGAATGACGTACTTCTAAAACTCGCTCTCCGCTTTTGACCGAACCATTGAAGTTCTTAATCTCATTAGAATGACGTACTTCTAAAACCGTGGTTTATTTTCACGTTTCAGGCTTGCAGTTCTTAATCTCATTAGAATGACGTACTTCTAAAACTTCCCCTAGTCAATTTATTAAAGTAAAAAAGTTCTTAATCTCATTAGAATGACGTACTTCTAAAACTTGTAACCCAGTTGCACACTGGCAGCTTAAGTTCTTAATCTCATTAGAATGACGTACTTCTAAAACATGATGATGGGCTTTATGCTAAAGATTACAGTTCTTAATCTCATTAGAATGACGTACTTCTAAAACTCGGCTATCTCAAGAACTACGACGATGTTAGTTCTTAATCTCATTAGAATGACGTACTTCTAAAACAACACGTTTATTCATTAATTCATTTTGATTGTTCTTAATCTCATTAGAATGACGTACTTCTAAAACTGTCTGACGACTACCACAACTCGTGGCAATGTTCTTAATCTCATTAGAATGACGTACTTCTAAAACCGTCTGTAATATTACCCTATCTAGCGATTGAATCTCACAAAATCACTATCAACACTGTAATAACGGCACTTTTCAAATAACTTAGAATAAGGTTGATGAGAAAAGTTTAATATTAATACATACAAATCTAAATCTTTAATCATCTGAATCAAATTACTGATTTGACTGGAATTGAGATAATTAAATAAATCATTAAGAACAATTAATTTTTTTGGATAAAACTTTTTATATAAATTAAGAACTACTTTAATTATATCATATGGATTATCGATTGCCGACTCCAAAACGTCGATTCCACTGTATTTATAAAGCTTTTTTAGACTCCATTCTTCATCAATTGACATTGGAACATCTTCTAAATATGAAGCACCTAAAAAAATACTCTTAATTTCTCTGTCCAATTGAAAAAGTCTCTGTCTTTCATTCTCATTTAAGTCTTCAATAATTAAATTTTCTAATTTTAATTTGAATGGTAAAAACAAATTCGGATTAGAAATAACATTGTCTAAATATGCTAAATTTTCTTTTGTATCAATAATATCATCATTATCACTAACAATAATATTGTTGTGACGACTCAATCCTATGATTAAATCACTATAAAATTTAGGATTATTTGTTTGTAAAATGGTTAGTATTCCATTTTCAATAACAAATGGTTTCTGTGGATAAATAGTAAGTTTCAAATTACCACCGTCCGATCCGATGTATTACGAACATCATCTTTTTTATCACCAATTAAAAAGTTCATACTATTATATTGTTTTTCTGTCACCATTAAAGTCTGAATTAATCCTTTAGCTGGTAAAAAAGTTCTAATTCGATTTTCAGTAAATTTAGCAGATTGTTTACTAACACAAACTCGAGCATAAACTGAGTATTGAATCATTAAAAATCCTTCATTTATTAATTCTTTACGAAACTTACGATAATTTCGCCTTTCTTCACTTGTATCAACAGGCAAATCAAACATTACTATTAATCTCATTACGCGATATCTCATCTCCTAATTCCACCTCAATCTTTACTTCATCTTTTTCACCATTTAAATATTTTATACAATTTGCAACATGAGTCTTTAATGCATTCCGTAAAATTGTTCTCTTACCATTGAATTTTATTTCTAGATTAAATAAATCTATTAATCCTATTTTAATGTCAGATGAAAGCTCTTTAATTTCTTGTTCACTAACCCACCAGTCGATAATTGGACGAAAGGGTTCCATTAAATCAGAACCAAGATTAAATTGATTTTCATCATTTTTATGATGGATTCCTAATTGGGTTAAGCATCCATTAGTAACAATATTTCGATTAACAAATGATAATAAAATGGAATATCCATAATTCAAAGCAGCATTATAGGGATTAAACGTTCTTCGTTCAAAGCCTTCTTCAAATAGTAATGGAAAATATTTTCTTGCAACAACTGCTTCTCTATTTGTAAGATCATCAATTTCAATTTTTCGAAATTCATAATCTAAATCTTCAGTGTTAATTCTTTTCTTTTGTAAAATTTCAATCTGCATTTTAATCTTTTCTGTTACGATCCAAGTCCACAAAAGTTCTTTTCTATTTTCATCCCAATCAAATTGTTTATGTAATAAAGAAACGCTACGATTATTCGGCATATAATCAACAGTTTCACAAACTGGCTCTCCATTTGTATCTGAAAAAACTACACTTACTGACATTTTTGCTAATTCACTAATTGCTCGTGATGTGATCACTGCTTGATTTGTACTAATCAATAATATCTCAATATCATCAATTGGTATTTCATTAATCGAAGCATTGGTCTGTACAATAATCCTCCTTCCTGAATATGATATTTTTGCATGCTGAGTAACCACTACTGTTCTCCATCCCATATGATGTTCTCCTTGACTTTCTAACTAATAATAGTTATATTTATTTTGTTGGTTGGAATGCCAATATTTTAATCTCATTAGAATGACGTACTGAGTTAAAATCAAACAAAGCCTTATGCTGAGTTTTATCTTTTGAGCCCTTAAGGGCCATACATATACAAAAGACAGCTATCAATTATCTGATAGCTGTCTTTTTCATTTTACAAATCAGAAATTTTAACTTCTCTTGAAAATAAACCTGTTGGTGATTGATAAATAATTTTTGCATTTTCACTTAATTTAATACCTGCTGTTTTTACAAATCTACCAAAATATTTAGATAAATCAATTTTTGATAAATCTACACTTACTGCATTAGCATGTAATCCAATTAAAAGACGATCAACAATATCCTTTAATTCATCTACATTATCAAAATAAAAATCAATTTTTCTTTTAATGTCAGTTATTCCATCCCAATCGTATAATCCGAAATAAGTATATGCTGTATCAACAATTTCATTAAAAACATCTACTAATTCATCAACATTCAATTCATTTTTAGATTTTGTTAAAGTTTGCATACTATCATCTGATAACACAAGCTGTTGTGCATTATGCTTATAATATTTACTACCTAACGTAAAAATACTATTATCATCTTGTACTAATTGATTAAGATAGATTTTAGGTTTTAATATCTTATATTCTAATGTTTTACCTCTATTATTAGTAAATTGAGATTTAATAGAGCATTTAACAACCGATTCTAAATCATGATTTTCATCTACAAATGTTAAGTTGGAAGTTGGAACATTTGATAATCGATATTCATACTGCTTGCCTTTTTTAACTCTAACTAAAGCCATAAAAGATGCTGATTTGTTAGAATATCCTCCATATATTTCAGAGGGACGATTATTTTTTGGATCAATCAATGTTCTTGTAGAACTATCATTCCTTGGCGCTGGGTACAACGTTTGCTTAAAAAGTGCTCCATGATTGGTTTCCAATTCTTTAGTAACCAACATTTTCTTAAAGTGATAAACGTTTTTCATATAACCTAATAAAGCATCCGTATCTTTAGCAATCTTTCCATCTTTTTCATTTAATTGATGGGCTTGTTCAAACTTATAAAGCAGATTAAATGATTTCAAATTATCAATTTCAGTTTTAGCAAAATCGCCATACACAAAATAAGGTTTTAACTTAGGATATTGTTTTAAGAGCCAATTCCCTACAAAAGCAGTTAAATATGCATCAAACGCATGATGATAATCATTAACATTTCGATTCTTATAAAAATTAAATTTTTCTCGCATATGATGAGTTAAGTTAGCTTTAACTGTCACAATATTAGTTCCATTTTCTTCATGGTAATGATTATGCATAATTTCGGCAGCCAATTTAATAACTTGTCTAGTTTCAACTAATTGACGATTAATAAAACGTCCTTGATTATTAAATTTACTAATTGAATTAGGAGTAAGCGTTAAATTATAGTATTTTTTATTACTAATTAAATGTGATTCTTTCAAATGTTTCCAAAAATTATGCATTTTAGAGCCAAAAAATTCACCTGGTAAGTTATCTTTTTTAATTTGATTATTTATCTTAGAAGTAAGAACTCGATTGTCCAAAGAATTATCTAAAATAAATGATTGCGGCAAAATATGATCAATTTGATAATTAGATAAGTTATCAATATCTAAAGATTCACCAGTATATAAATCTTTCCCACCTTGGGTAAAATAGAGATATAAACGATCAGTAAATTTAGCTTTATCTTTAATCTTATCTTTTAATTCATCTTTCACACTATCGTCATCAAACCAACTATTAGTAATCTCTTTATAAACCTTTTCTAATTGATAACTTCGAGAATTGGTTAAGCGATGATCTTTAGAATCTTCACGTGCAAATTCCATCATAATATTAGCTGGTTCATGACCAACTGCCTTAATGATGTCATCAACGACTAAAATAACTTGTCGAATAGCTTTTTTATTTTGTGGAGAAGTATACAAGTTATTAATAACATCTTTTAAATCTTTTTCTTCTAGATGCTCACCATTGAAATCAGCAATTTCCTGCTTAAATGAATTTTGATTTACAATTTGCATAAAGTTTTGGTTTGAATCCCACAAAAGATCGATAATACGCTGACCATTATCATCAACTAAACCTGCAAGTAATTTTTTAGATAGTTTACCCCAGCCTTGGTAACGGAGTTTAACTACTTGTTTACGTTGGTCATCAGTAAGCCATTTAATTTCTTTAAGTTTTAAAGCAAAGATATGCTGATCTTCAAAAATAGTCGACCATTCAATTATTTTTTCAAAATCTGCTTCTCTATCGATATCATCTAACTCATCACCAAATATTTTGGCTAAATCAATGTATGTTGATAGACCATTATTCATACTCTTTTGATCAGTTGTTCCCGTTATTTCTGGTGCATAAGGATAATCGCCCTTGATTACTAGAGCATCCGAAATTTTTTTCAATGAGACACGTTTAGTTTGTTTCATAACATGCTCATACACATATTGCTTTTGTTCGGGTGTAATTGGTTGTTTGTTAATCTTTAAGTTATTCAATTCATTCAAAACCACAAATTTTTGGTATAACAAACTATTTTTGGGTAAAACTGGTTCACCAATTAAATATGTATCAGTTGTAGTCATTCTAGTAATGAACTTAGTCGCTGTTTCAGTCCGGTCAACTTTTTCATCAAAATTCCATGGGGTGATTTCGCCCTTTTCTTTTCTAATCATCCAAGCAAACTTACCATTATTATTTTGATTATTTTCGGTAACTTCGACCATTGGACCTACATAATAAGGAACACGAAAAGCAACTAATTCATCAAGTTTATATTTAGCTTGTCGACTACGTTTTTCATTAGGGTTTAATTCAGCCAAGAAAGGATAATACTGCTTTTGGCTTTCAATAATTTTATCCAACTCTTGTTGTTGTAATTGATGTGGAATCGCTCCATTTTCTTTGGAGCGTTGTTTTGGTAAAAAATAATCATGTTCCAATAAATCATTAATTTTTTGTGCTGTTTCTGAATCATCTAAATTTTTTTGAATTCGTTTTTTTAAGTCTTCAAAAGAAATCTTTTTATTATTTTCACCATCAATATAAGCTGAATAAGCGGCTTTTAATGCTTTAGCACGTTTTTCATCAGAGTTATCAATAACTTGTTTCAACATAGTTAATTGTTCTTTATGATCATCATAACGATTAATCATTGCCTCAGATAAAGTTTTCGCATTTTTATCAGTAACCGAGTTATTTAAAATATCAGATAGGTTTAAAGCAAAATAGAGTTCTTTTAAAATCAAAAGAATTTCCCCAGCTTCATCGGTCATTTGGGTTGATAATCCTTCAATTTTATCGTCAAAATCATCACTATTAAAAGTTAAGCTCCATTCTTTAGTATTTTCAGCATCAATCCCAAAAATAACATCAAATTTTGCTTTCATACCTAAAATGGCTTTTATTATTTCAGTAGTGACTTTTTTATTGATTTTGTCAGAATCTTTATCGATTGGAACGTACAAAACTTTCGATAATTTTTTCTGTCGATCATTTCTAGTTTTTGAATTATCACTAAGTTCTTTTACATATTTGTTAACATCTTCAGTAACTAGTCGGAAGTCGCGACCTTGATTTTCAAACACATTGTTTAACTCTTTAAAAGATTTTTCTAAATCAATTTTGCCACCTTTAAAATCTTGAACATTCGCTTGATTTAAAAAATGACCACGATATTTAATAATATGATGCATTGCTAAATAAATTAATCTAATATCAAACTTATTTTCTGGATGATTAATAATTGACTGTCGCAAGTGATAAATAGTCTTATACTCATCATGAAAAGACTTATCATTTAAGTCTTCATCATCAAATAAGATATTTCCAAACATCGTTTTGTTCGGATCTTTTGGTGAAACATTTGATTGTTTCAATCTTGCAAAAAAGCTAGGATCAACTTTTGCAATTTCATCAGCAAAAATTTCGTTTAATAAACGCAACCGCCATTTTCTCCGGGATAATCGTCTTCTTGTAGTTCTAAAGCCACGTCTTTCAGCCGCTGATTGTCCTTCTTTAAATAATCGAACACCAATTCCATTGTGTCCCTTAATATGTAATAATTTGTTTTCACTGTCAGTAACTGCCCAACCTACTGAGTTAGTTCCAATATCTAACCCTATGTTATACGGTATTGCTTTCTGCGTCATGATGACCTCCCAAAAGATTAATACCGTTATTATAACATTTACAATTTATTACACCAATATTCCAATAAAATGATACATCTATGCAATAATAAAACTATTTCTATAAACGAAAGGTCTCAAATGACATCCACAACTATTTATCAACTAGCTTGGCAAACTTTCCAACTTTTCTTATTATTAGCAATCTCTTTGATCGGTTTGCCACTCTTAACGGGATTTTTAACTTCCAAACTCAGTAAATTTACGCAAGGAACCTTAGTCAAAGGCTTCAGTGATAAAGCTCAATACTGGGTTGGTGGTTTAGGCGTTATCATCCATGAACTTGGACATTTATTTTTTTCATTGTTATTTTTCCATCGAATTCAAAAATTGAGCCTGTTAAATTTTACTCATCGCGAAGATGGCTCGCTTGGAAGCGTAACAACTTCCTATGCCAAAGATAACTGGTATCAATCCATTGGAAACTTTTTCATTGGACTAGCTCCAATGTTTAGCGGTATTTTCATTATTTGGTTACTCATCAAATTTTTATGTCATCCATTTTATTCGGTTATTTCCGTTCCACCATTTCTGAATCAAAATTTTTCTATCATAAATTATGTAAATTTTGCTTTAAAAACTACTTATATCTGGCTTACTAATATCTTCGCGGCTTTTCTAACCTGTGGTTTGGTCAATCAAATCATATTATTAATGTTAATTGGATTAATTAGTACCACGACCTTTAGTCTTTCCAATGCTGACCTCAAAAGTTCAATACAAGGTGCAAAAGTTTATCTAATCGTAGTATTCGTTATAACAATCATCACTAGTATTATTCTTTATTATCATCCTGAATTAAATGACTTCTTAAATCACTTTATATTGCTAAGTATCGCCTTTTGGCTCGTCTTATTTATTCTGATCAATATCTGTCTATTAATTAGCTGGTTAGAAATGACAATCATTCTAAGTGTTTTGCATCTTTTTTAGCATCATTAACGATTTAATATTTGCTATAAAACAACAAAATTTTGTTATAATAATCTTAATGATTCAATTCTATTTTAATGAGGTGATATCATGAAAAAGAAAATTTTATTAACAATCCTTGGTGCTAGTACCATTGCACTCGCTGGATTTTCAGCTACCACTGTCAGTCAATCAAATGTTCAGGCCTCAACTAAATCATTTTCAAAAGAAGTTCAGGGAAAATGGAATAATCAAGCTGGCGATACTTTTAAAATCAAAGATTCTAAGGCTACTTTGAACGTCAAACATGGCGACAAAAAGGGTATTTATAAATTTAAAGTCAAAGACAAAACTAAAAATGGCTATCGCTTAAAAGCCGATGGTAAAAAATTAGATAAATCAAATTATTACTCATTAACCACATCGCAAAGTGGATTGATGCAATTTAATTATGGCAAGCAAACCATCCAATTTGATAATGGTTCAATGAGAGTAAAGGAAACTAGCAAGAGTACTAGTACAAATTAAATAAAGCTCAATCCAAAAAGATCTTGATGACGATATCATCAAGATCTTTTTAAATACAAAATATTAATATAAAACAGCAAAATCCAATCACTACTCCGATTAAAGCTAAACTGTCAAATTTGCTCCATTTTAATTGACGTAAATGAGTACGTTTTTCCCCATCCGTATAACCACGTAAAATCATAGATGATGCTAACTGCTCTGCACGCCGAAAAACATTCATAAACAATGGTACAAAAATTGTCACACTACTCTTGATTCGACTAAAAATTGATTGTTTCTGAAAGTCAACGCCACGTGCTTTTTGTGCATTTCTAATGTTAGTAACTTCATCAGTCAAGGTTGGCACGAATCGTAATCCAATCGCGGCTACCAAACCAATATCATCAGGATTTACTCCTACAAATTTTAACGGATAACAAATTCCTTGAATTGTTTGAGCAATTTCAGTTGGATCAGTCGTCATTAAATAAATGGTTAAAACTACAATCGCAATTAAAAACCTGAAAAAAGCCAGCGTGGCAATTTGAATCCCAAAACTAGAAATTGTAAAAATACCCCAATGCCAGTAAACTTGACCGCCCTTGCTAAATAACACTTGAATTACAGAAGTTAATAAAATTATATAAATGAAAAATTTAGTTCCTTTAATAAAAAACTTCCAACCAACTTTAGACATGTGAATCAGCAATCCACAAATCACCAGTAAAATCACAAAGCCAATCCAACTATGATTAACGAAACTAGCAATAATTAATATCACAGCCGTAATTAATTTTAAAAGAGGATTTAATCGATAAATTAAAGTCGTCCCTGGCAGATATTGACCAAAAATAAACTTATTCACGACGTTCTCCTTTCTGACCAAACTGCTTTACTAAGGTTTCAATTAACTCATTTTTAGTAATTGGCAACTCATTATTAAACTGGTGATTTTTCATTAATTTCAAATAAAATTGAGACGCCTCGGGTAATTCTACTAATGGTTGGGAAGTCGAAAATAATTCGCGTGGAATTTCATCGGCAACCACCTTACCATCTTTCATTACCACCACTTGATCTGCAAATTCAGCCACATTTTCCATCGAATGCGTCACCATAATAATGGTCATCCCACGTTCTGTTTGTAACTTTTTCAATAAATACATCAAGTTTTGATTTCCAGCAGGGTCTAAGCCTGCACTCGGCTCATCTAAAACCAAAACTTCAGGTTCACAAGCTAATACTCCTGCTAATGCAACCCGCCGCATTTGTCCGCCCGATAGTTCAAAAGGTGATTGTTCAAATAATGAAGCATTAATTCCAACTTCAGCCAACCATTTTTCTGCTAACTCCTTAGCTTCACTTTCTGATTTGCCAAAATTAAGCGGTCCAAACATCACATCTTTTAAAACTGTTTCAGCAAATAATTGATTTTCGGAAAATTGAAACACCATTCCAACGTTTTTACGCACTTGTTTTAATTGTTTAGTTTTAGTTCGATTAATAATTACCTGACCACCAATCATCACTTCACCAGTAGTTGGCAATTCCAAACCGTTCAGTAATTTAATTAACGTTGATTTTCCACTACCCGTTTTACCAATCACAGCCGTAAATTTACCAGTCGAAAAAGTTAGATTAATGTCTCGCAAAGCCGTAAATTCCAGCGGACTATTTAAAGAATAAGTATAACCAACATGTTTTAATTTAATTTCCATAATTGTTTGATTAACTCCTCTTCGTCTAAATATTCCTGTGGCATAGCGATGCCATGATTAGTGAGAGCTCGCTGAACTTGATAAGTTAGTGGTGCCGTCAATCCGCAACGAGTTAACAACTCTGGTTGGGAGTAAACTTGGCGGGGTGCGGATTGGGTCAGAATCTCGCCCTTATTTAATAAAATAATCCGATCCGACCACATTGTTTCATTAATATCGTGAGTAATTGCCAATACCGTAGTGTTTTGTGCTTCGTGTAATTTACGTACTACTTTTAAAATTTTCTCACGCGTGACTGGATCAAGCATACTCGTTGCCTCATCTAAAATAATTAATTTTGGTTGTTGAGCCAGCACACCAGCTAATGCAACTCGTTGTTTTTGTCCCCCGGATAACTGACTTGGAGCATGATTAATAAAATCTTCCATTTCAACAGCTTGTAAAGCTTCACGAACACGTGTGTTCATTTCTGCTCGCGACATTCCTTGGTTTTCTAGTCCAAAAGCGACGTCATCTAACACCGTTGAACTCACAAATTGGTTCTCTGGATTTTGAAAGACCATCCCGATTTGTGCACGCAATTCGTTGCCATTTTTCAAATTCATAGTTTTTCCAAATACGTGAATCTGGTTACTTTCATCTTCCAGTAAACCAACTATCAGCTTAGCTAACGTTGATTTGCCGCTTCCATTAGCACCAATCAAAGAAACCCATTCACCTTGATGAATCGTTAAGTTAATTTTTTTTAGACTAGACTGGGTTTGTTCTGGATAATGATACGTTAAATTTTTAATTTCAATTACTTTTTCAGTCATGATAAAATCCTTTACCAAATAAAATAAAGAGGATTTCTCTTTTAGAGGTCCTCTTTATTCTACCATGTTGCTATTTTGTTTTTGCTTGACGATGTTTTAATAATGGTAAACAAATTAACGGAACAACGATGGCAGCCAAAATAGTTTCTGGAATGCTGTTGGTACCAACTGTTGCCATTAAAACCTTAGTAATCAAACTGGGATCACTAACTCCGTAAGCATGTGCTACGGCTGGCGTTCGATAAAAAATGGCAATCATTCCTAAAACTAACAGAGCATTAGTAAGACTGCCAACAACAGCCGTGATTACTAATGAAAAGATTGGTTTGATTTTAGTCTTTGTTAATGCCATAAAGACGTATCCCGCAACCACTCCAATTAAAATCCGCGGTAAAATTGAAACCAATGGATTAGTAAAAATCAATGGTTCAACGGGGCTAGTTGGAGCCGTGAAAGCTCGGATAAATGATAATAAGCCCCAGACTCCACCAACAATTCCTCCGTCGAGCGGACCTAACATGACAGCCGCAATGATAACGGTAATGTGAATCGTTGTTAAACTAAGTGGTCCCACCGGAATGTATCCGAATAATGGAACGAAATTTTGAACTAAAATAATGGCAATAAATAATGCCAGGATGGAAATACGATAAGCCTTTGATTTTCTTAACATCAGCGCTACTCCTTCGATTAATACCCAAATTATACGCTAAAAACGACTCTTTTTTTATAATAAATTAATAATGACGTACTGGCTAGGGATTTAATAACAACAAACCAGGAAATGTGTAACACAAAGTTCCTGATAATTTTAGTGTGATAAAATAAATGAGAAGTTTACTTGAAAAATAATTATGGAGAATAATAAAAATGAATAGAGTACAAAAATACAAAAAACATTGGTATTCAAGAATTTGGCTTTGGTTAATAATTATAGTTTTGATTTCAATCGTTGGTCTTGCAATGATTGGAAAAAATTCAAGTCATAAAAATGTTTCAGATACCACAGATAAAACCAGTAAAACGCACAAACATAAGAAACATAAAACTGATAAAAACTCGACTGATGACCAAGATGATTCTAATAATGAACAGTCAAATACTCAATCAAATAGTAACAACAATAACCAAACAAGTACATCACAACCGGTTAAAACAAGCACTTCTAATCAACAATCAAGTAAATCACAAAGTTCAAGTACTCCAAAACCAGTAAAAACATCGCAACCTACTACTACGAAAACTAATAATCAATCACAGCCTAAAGCACCTGCTACAAAAGCCCCTGCTACAAATAATTCACAACCAGCAGATAATTCACAGAAACCTAGCGATAATAACAACCAACCAGATCAGTCTAAACAAACGCCACAGGATAATTCTCAGCAACAACCTGAAAATAACAGCGGCGATAATAAAGCAAAACCACAAACTAATGAAGAATTTATTGTAAATCCTTCATCTGATACAACTAATCCCGACCAAGATAATAATCAAAATCAATAATACATATCATAAATAAATTTCTTTTTACAATGCTTCGTTTAGCCATCTTTTAAATTAATATGGTAAAACAAACGTAAAAGGAGAATGATATTATGGTAAAAGTTTTTGCAAGTCCTTCACGTTACATTCAAGGAAAAGATGTTTTTGTGCATGCTAGTAAGTATTTAAAAAAATCTAGGCAATCATCCATTACTAATCAGTAGTGAGAATATTATGAAAATTATTGGAGATCAGCTTAATACCGATTTACAATTAAATAATTTCGACGTAGAATGTCCTGGATTTAATGGTGAAGCTTCTGATGAAGAAATTGACAGATTAATCAAAGATGGTAAAAGTCATCAAGCTGACTTCGTAATTGGTCTTGGCGGCGGTAAGACAATTGATACTGCTAAAAATGTTGCTTATCAATTAGGCATTAAAGTTGCCTGTTTACCAACTACTGCTTCAACTGATGCTCCATGTTCTGCTCTATCAGTAATTTATAACGAAGATGGAACATTTAAAAAATATTCATTTTATGATAAAAATCCAGATTTAGTATTAGTCGATACCAATGTGATTGCCCATGCTCCAGTTCGAACGTTAATATCAGGACTCGGAGATGCAATGTCAACTAACGTTGAAGCAATGGATGTTGCACAAGCACATTCTAATTCAATGGTGCATGGTTCTCAGACAACTGCTGCTCTAGCCATTGCTCAAACTTGTATGGACAATTTATTTAAGTATTCTACTGAAGCCATTGCAGCTGCTAAAGCAAAAGTTATTTCGCCAGCTTTAGATACCATTACAGAAACTAACACTTTGTTAAGTGGCCTTGGTTTTGAAAGTGCTGGGTTAGCTGCAGCTCATGCTATCTATGATGCATTTTCAGTAATACCAGGAGAAAGTCAAGCCATGCTACATGGTGAAAAGGTTGCTTATGGAACACTTTGTGAATTAGTCTTAGATAATGCTCCAGCTACCAAACTTGATAAATTTATCGACTTTTTCCAAGAAGTTGGTTTGCCAACTACTCTTAAAGAATTACACATGGAAAATTGTACTTACGAAGATTTTGTAAAAGTTGGTAAACAAGCTACCATCCCAACTGAAACAATTCATAATATGCCCATGAAAATTAGTGCTGAAGATGTCGCAGATGCAATTATTGCTGTTAATAGTTATGTTAAAAATCGTAAATAATTGATAAAAAAATCTCTGATTTAACTGTCAGAGATTTTTTTACTATTAATTTTATCGCATAAACCGCATCAACTGATTCAACACACGTTTAATCCATCCCACCTGCCGTGCATTGCGATAAGCCTGCTCTCGTTTGCTTCCCTTAGTATGTTTGGCAACTTCGTATAATGCAGTGGTAATAATAATCAGTAATAACGCAATCAATACAAACAGACTATTACGACCATGCAGACCATATTTAGCTAAATAAATGATTTTATTAATCGAAAATAATAATGAGTAAATGATGTTTAATGACATATCCTTACCCCTTTCTACCTACTATATATTATCGGTATCAAGCTCAATGTCAAAAATTATCCTTTTCTCCGTTGCTAAAGGCTTCATAATCTTATAATGTTTGTTAAACTATGATTGTTGGTAACTCTAACTCAAAGAAATGAAGTTCACTAATGAAAAAATTAAACAACAAATATCTTAAATCAGTCTATAACGCCATCATTATTATTTTAGCAATCGTTTCAATCACGATGGTAATTTTAGATCTTAATAATATTATCAATCTCACCAAATATCCTTACTATGAAATTGATATTTCAATTTGGATTATTTTTATCTTTGATTATTTTGGTGGACTAATCTTTTCTCAAAATAAAAAGTTGTTTATTAAACATCATATCTTTGATTTACTGGCAATTATCCCGGTTAATTCATTTTTCATGGTTTTTAAAGCCTTCCGTTTTACCAAAATCTTTAGGTTAGCAAAATTAACCAAACTAAGTCGCTTACTGCGTTTAGTAGGAGTGACTGGAAAATTAAAAGACCGAGTTACTAAATTTTTAAAAACGAACGGTTTCATTTATCTAGCTATCATTTGTGGCATTATTTTAATCATTTCGGCTGGAATTTATTCATTATCGGAAAATATTTCTTTCTCTAAAGCAATTTGGTGGGCAATGGCAACCACAACTACGGTTGGTTATGGTGATATCAGTCCCACAACGACGATTGGAAAATTAGTCGCCGTGGTGTTAATGTTAGTCGGCATTGGATTTGTTGGAATGCTCACAAGTACAATCACTTCGTTTTTCGCTCATGAAAATCAAAAAGTCGAATCGGTGCCTGATGAAATCAGAAAGTATAAATCATTGCTAGATGATGGTATTATTACCAAAGCAGAATTTGAGACTAAAAAGAAACAACTACTAAAATTAAAATAAAAGGAGTACATTATGATAACTGCAACTATCGTTATAATTGGAATTGTTGTTTACATTCGTTACAAGAAAAAGAAAACATCTCCAGATGTAAGTAAAGAATTAATCAAATATCAAAAACTACTTAAGAAGGGCATCATTACTCAGGAAGAGTTTGATAAGAAGAAAGAAAAATTGTTGGATTTGTAGACTAAAAAAACGTCAATCATAAAAGATTGACGTTTTTTTATAATTTATTTTTTATTCAATTCCAAAAAATATTTAAATAATAATTTTACTCAAAAAATCACATCCTAAAAAAATAAATTTAGTTTCACACACCATATATAGTGTGTTTCTCAAAAAGCAAGCACTATATATAGCGGTTAGTCATTGTCAATTAAATAATTGGTAGTAAAATTTAATTACTTGATAATTTATATAATAAAAGGAGAGATTAATATATTGCTAATTAATAAATGTAAAACAGATTTAAATGAATTTGAATATACTCCACAAGAACTAAACAAAATAAAATTAGAAGATAGTAATAATAAACTAATTCACCATCTTTTTTGTATAGGGTGCGGTGTTCAACTTACATTTACAATGGCCTCAGAAAATAAAAGGGCATTTTTGAAAACCAAAAATAAAAAAAATCATGAAGATAATTGTTCTGCAGTTAGAACCGTTAATGTAAATGGAAACTATAAGAGAACTCCTATAACAGAAACAGTAGAATTAACTTCACTAGATAAAGATAAAAAAAGAAAATATCTTTATAAAAAACTTCATTCTAAAAAAGACAAAAAAGAAAATTCAAGAAAAAACAATTTCAGAAGAAAAATCACACAAAAAAATGATAAGACTGATAATAAAGATAAAAGTACCACTATAATTGGAACAAATAACTCAGAAAAAGTAAAAACAAATAATGAAAAACATAAAAATAGTCCTAGAGCTAAATATATTGCAGTTCAAAAATTAACTTCTAATATGGTTGGTAACACCTACTTTTTTTATGGATATTTAAATTACGTCAATATTAATAAGAATTATGTGGAATTAACCGTTAATTATAACGAAAATAAATTGAAAATTTATTCATCAGTGTCATTTTTAGCAAATGACAAATATTTAAAGAAACGTGTGGAAAGTCTTAAACTAAAAATAAACACAAAAAAAGAACGACCTGAAGTTTTCATTACTGCTGAGGTACAAAGAGTGGGACCAGAAAATTTTGAAGCTGTTTTCTACAATGAAAATGATTTAGGTTTCCCAACTAATCCGTTAATTGTATATCTAGACAAATAAAAAAAGCATCAATGAATTTTGATTATCATTGTTGTTTTTAGTAAAAATTAAAACATACAACAAAACTATAAACTATTATGATTATCAGAAAAATCATATGGAGGAATAGGAATTGAAATCTTAAGTTTATGCAGCGTTTCATATAATTGGTTTTCAGAAATCTTTTTTAAATTACCATGTGGACTTCTATACCAGTATTTTGAATTTACATCTTTAAAAACCATAGCCAAACTCGGTCTTTCCCCTCCCATAGCAGATCCACCTGTCTTTATTTTTATTGAATTTTTGCCAGGTTTCAATACATCTATATATACTGTTTCATCCGGTTGAGCATTTATTTTATCAAAATCATCTTTTGACTTATTACTAACAGAAAATATATATGAACTATAAACTGGAGCCGAAGAATTATTTTGTATAGTAGCATCATAAGGAATAGTATTTTGCGAAGCACCATTTGGCTGTTCAATTGATGAAAGTCCTTCAATCCAACATGATATCTCGCTAGCCTGTTTGGATTCCATATTTTTAACGTTATCATTCTGTTGTTTTTTCACAATAGATAAATTTTCATTATTTTGTTTAGAAGATATTATAAAAGCAGTAAATGCTATCATAACACTTACAAAAGTAATAAAGTCAGATATTTTAACTTCATTATTAAAAGTTAATTGTCCTTTGTATATTTCAATGCTTATAAATAAAAAAGTAATAACAAAAACAACACTCACAAAAATTATTATATAATATTTACCCACGATTAAAATTTCTCCATACTTTAAAATAATTAAACATTCAAATAGAATTTATCAGAAATTTTATTTTGATCAATAAAATACAAATTTCCTTTACTTCTTGTACATGCAACATATAACTTAGATTTAGTTGTATTTGCAAGCGAATTCAATCCGTTTTCTTTTTTATACAATTTAAAAGTTGTCGGATTTAATACCACACATACATTATCAAAAGTTAGTCCTTTTGATGCCCCCCAATTCATAGAATTACAATTATAAATATCACTTTTTTGATAAAATAATTTGATAATAGCATTATCGTTAATTATTTCAGATATTTTATTTTTATCACTGACAAATAGTACTTTACCAATATCAACTTTATTTGATTCTTTTTTACTATAAATATTAATTTTTAGTTTATTCCTAACAAACTCACAAATTTCATTGCCACATCTTCTACTAAAAATCAATGAATTTTCATCAATATTAAAACCATAGTTCATAAAATTATTTATCCATCTATTTTTATTTAATTTAATTCCTTTATTTTTATTCTCCCTATTGCTAGTAAAATAAGTTTGTTGATAAAAGTCTCCAACAAGTGTAACTGGAATATCCAAACTCGAAAGATTACAAATCCAATCTAAATCATCAGAAGAAAAGTCTTGAACTTCATCTACAAATAAATTATCAAAATAATAATCTATTCTTTCTAAAAATTTAATATTACTTGAATTCAAAAACTTAGCAAATGTCCTTGTCATAAAATACTCATCTTTATATAAATAACAAGGCTTATATCTTCTATGTTTAAATATTTCTTGTTGAATAGATGTATCAAATATAATTCCTGACACTTTTTTATTCATTAAAGGACGAGCACAAAAATTATATAAAAATTCCCAATATCCAAATACATGGATGTTTTTAGGAAAATATCCAAATTTTTTTTAATTCTTTCTTTTAACGACAATTGATTAGCAATAGTATAAGTTATTATACATGTACGCTTTTTTTCTGAAAGACAATCAATAATTAATTGTGTCTTCCCTGACCCTGCAACAGCATTAATGACTATTTTATTATCCATTTAATAGCCTCATTTATATAATCTGGCACATTATAATCATTACTAATAACATTATTTTGAAAACAATTCAAAAGTCTTAAAGCCGCTTCAGACTTGTTATTAAGCAAAAAACTCAGAACACCGTTTTTCATATGGCTACTTTTAAATTTATTTTCATAGAATTGTTCATTATTTTTATAAAGTGAAACTTCAAATGTATACATTTGAGGATTATCGTCAGTAAAAATTTTAATATTTGAATTTTTACTGAATTTTTCATAACTAGTAGTAACATCAACAAATCCTACCTTACCTTTGTTTTCTTCATCATTATCAGTAATAACTACAACTTTTTTATTTAATAATTCAGCAACTCTTAAATAATGTTTAAATGTTTTCCCTCCACATGCAATTATACTAACATCTTTTTGATATGGTTTCATACCAGTTTCATTTTCAAAAAACTTTTCCATTAATATGTATTCAGCATCACCTTCAACTAAAATTACTTTCTCAGAAAGAATAAAAGTTAAAAATGAGTTACTTGGTGCCTTCTGAAAAAATTGTATGGTATTTTCATCAACAGAATTTAAATTTTTCACATAATTCTTTTCATTAACATTATTCAATATTATTAATTTTGATATATCAATTCTACTTGCTATCATATCGCTATGTGTTGCTATAATAGATTGCTTTTCAGATGAAGTATCTTCAATTATTTTTATTAATCTATGCATATTATTATGACTCAGATGATTTTCTGGTTCTTCTATTAGCAAAATTTTATTTTCTTTATCTTTTCTTGCAATACTAGTTGACTTAACTCCTAAAATAACTTGCTCTCCTTTCCCTAAATCTTTGAGTCTAACATTATTCTTAACTGCTGTAATATCCTTCGAAAAATCATTGTTGTCTTTAAAATCCAATTTTAATTTATAATCAGAATAATTCTCATCTAAATTATATTCTGAATATAATTTAGATGAGAATTTTTCAGACATCTCTTTAAATCCATGACTAATTTTATTTCTATTCTCAATACTTGATTGTGAATTATAAAGTTTTTTTACAAAAGTATCTAATGACTTTTCTGTACTTATTTTTGAAGTATCAATTAAATCATATTTTAATCGAAAAGGTCTATTGAAACTTGTATATGATGCACCGCTAAATGTCATATAATTTACTGAATAATATTCAAATGGAAAAGTACCCCCTTTGTTAATTATTTCTGATATTTCTTCTTCATAATCAACATTGGGTTCTATTTTCAATTTCAAACCATTCACTGCTCTACTTTCACTATTATGTACTCCATTAATTTTAAAATTATCTTTTTCAGTATCTTCGCTTAAAAAAATTTCTACAAATAGTGAGGGTAAATTTTCTATTTTTCTATCTTTTCCATTAATAAAGTCATTAACTGCTTTAACATTGAATAGTGACTCAAGTCCTATAGAAGATATCTGATTTATAGAACCACTCAAAACTAAGGCAATAGCCTGAACTATAGTAGATTTACCTACTCCATTTGCACCAATTAATATGTTACGAGATGAATTTAAGACAATTTCATTATCCTTAAAAATTTTAAAATTTCTAAATTTTATTTTTTCAATCATTAATTTCATTCCTTACTTTTTTTATAAAGCATTATTCTAATAATCATAATGCTTATTTTACTACAGCATTTATTAAAATGACTAAAAATATATATTAAATCCTGTTCATTTAAGAATAAATCATTTGATCTTTTTTTAATATTAAAGTACAATTATTACACTGACAAAAACGTATATAAATATATAAAACAAATTATATAGAAGGGAAATAAAATATGGGCAAATCATTAAATGTTTTAGAACTATTTGCTGGCGTTGGCGGTTTCAGAGTTGGATTAGAAAATTCTGACAAAAACTATTTCAAAACTAAGTGGTCTAATCAATTTGAACCTGCAAGAAAAAGTCAAGATGCTTTTGAAGTATATAATTATAGATTTCCTGATTCAGAAAATATTGGAATTGATATTAACGATATAAGTAATAAAAAATTCAAATCAATGAATGCAGATTTGATTGTAGGAGGATTCCCATGTCAAGACTATTCAGTAGCTAGATCCACCAAAAATGAATTAGGTATCAACGGAAAAAAAGGGGTTCTTTTTTGGCAAATTATACGTGCTATACAAAACATCAATCCCAAATATCTTTTGCTAGAAAATGTAGATAGACTTTTAAAAGCACCTACAAAACAACGAGGTAGAGATTTTGCAGTTATGTTAACTGCTTTAAACAAATTAAATTACTCGGTTGAATGGCGCGTAATTAATGCAGCTGATTATGGACAAGCTCAACGAAGAAGACGTACTTACATTTTTATTTTTAGAAACGATTTGAAATATGCTAAAAAATTAGATAAAAAATTTGAAACTAACGATTTGAAAAATGAAGATACTTATAGTGAATACATTCTTAAAACTGGATTATTTGCAAAACAATTTCCAATCAATAAATCACCATATAAAAACAGAAAAACATTTTATGAATTACCAAAAGACATAGTAGATACATCGGATAATTTTTCCGGAAAAGTATTTAATTCAGGTATTATGAGACATGGTTCTTATTACACAATTGACACAAAAGCTATTGGAAATGAAGATCCAATTCCATTAAAAGATATTGTTCAGAAGGAAAAAGACATCCCTGAAAAGTTTTTCGTAACTGCTAAAGAAAAAATTGAAAAATTTGCTTATCTTCGTGGCCCAAAGAAAAAAGAAAGGACTAGTGCTGATGGTCATACTTATACTTATAGCGAGGGTGGTATGGCACCAACCGATGATTTAAACTTACCTGGAAGAACTATGTTAACATCTGAGGGTTCCGTTAATAGATCTACACATTGGTTAAAAATAAATGATAAATACAGATTTATTACTCCAATTGAAGCCGAGAGACTTCAATCATTTCCAGATGACTGGACTAAATATAAATTAGTAAATGGTAAAAAAGAAGAAGTTTCTGACAGAATGAGAATGTTCTTTATGGGAAATGCTTTAGTTACAAATATAATAAAAAGAATTGGAGATGGGATTAAAGAAATTGATAAAAACGAAGAATAAGAAAAAGGATATATTGACTATTTTGTCAATATATCCTTTTTAAATAATTATAATAAATCTTTAACTACTTCTTTAATAAAGGTATTATTAATCCAAAATGATTGAATTGTCATATAGTCTTTAGAAAATTTATCTGGTTTATTAATCCATTTTGCAGGAACTGGTAATAATGAAGAATAGTTGTTATTAATATAACTTCTCTTTCTTGTATGGGGGCGTACATGAATAATCATATCATCAGTCTTTTTAATAAAATTATTTGTCACTATATTTCTATTTGAATCATAATTCAACTTAACACCGTTCATCAGTTTGTTTCTTGTATCTTCCCAAACTTTCTTTATATCTCCATCAATTAATTTTCTAGGGAATGAATAAAATTTTGCACCTTTTAATACATTAATTCCATTTTCATCTTCTTGGAAAACAATAAACAAAAATTTACTTTCAGAAAAATAAATATTTAAATCAGACTCTGCTAATTCATCTTCATCTTGCCAGTGTTCATTTATTAAATCTTTAAATTTAAATGTATCTAAAGACATACTTTCTTTGTTAATATCTTTTGTATCAAACTGAATTGTTTTAGAAATTATCGAAGCTTTTTCAAACTCCTCTATATCATCCATTCCTTTTGTGGTTTTATTCAAATTTAATAAAGCCCTAGCAATCATATTATTGGAATTTTTTATTAATTTACCATTATCTTTTTTTATTTTAATTCCAAATTCATGAGCTATGTGGTCTACGCTCATATTTTTAAATTTATCAATTCTTTGTAAAATAATTTCTTCCAAACTATTATTTTCAAGTTCGATTGAATCTTTTATAACTGCTTCATTTTTTTTATCATGAATTACATAATCATTTAAAAGTGTAGTCATAAATTTACTTTTAAATGAAAAAGCTCTTTGTTTGGCCATAACATTTGAATGGGGTTGCTTTCTTAATGAATTTTTATTTGCCCCTTTAGTACATGCAGCAAGGTAATTAGTTGCACTTTCGGTTAAGTTTTCCGCATTACCATCTTTAACAAATTTTTGAATTGTTTTCCAATCATTTTTAATGATTGCAAAGTCTTTCGGTGAATTTTGCATTTGATATAAAATCATATATTTGAAATAAAATTCGTTAGGATTCATATCTTTAACATATTCATAAAATGCAATTTCTAAAACTTTATTTTTATGTAAAAAATGACTAGTACTAAATTTTTCTTCATCTAATTTGTAATAGTCAATAATATTTAATACTAATCTTTCTTTTGCACTATACAAATTGCCATTTGTTTTTCTTTTTAATTTTTTAAATGGAGTGGCTTTCAGTTCTGATACTCCAAGATCTGGCTCACTTTTATTATCTTTAGATTTTCCAAACCATTCTTCAAAAATATCCCCCATAGCGTTTTTGTGACCTTTAATTTTTAGATTCAATTCATTTATTAGTTCCTTTTGAGTCTTATATTTAATTTGTAATGCTTTATTATGTACTTCTTCCTTACTATCATATTCCATTACCAATACCTCCTTTATTATTTTAAGTATATCAAAATAAATTAAATTTATGTTTTTATACAAAAAGCAGAATTCTGATATGAATTCTGCTTTTTATTTATTATTTAAACATCTATCTAATTCAAATCATCTTGTGAATTACTATTAACATCACTACTTGAATTATTATTACTTTGCGAATCACCATCAGGATTATCCTGATTAGCATCCGTACTATTCGTATCGGAGTCATCATTCACATCAGTCTGATTTGAACTGTTATCCTTACCCGAATCATCGTTCTGTTTATCATCATTATTAGTAGTATCGGAAGAATTATCTGCGTCAGAATCAGCTTTCGCCTTTAAAGCATCCAAATCAGGTTTTCCAATTTGATCCATATAATCTTTTCCAGTGCTAGAAATCCATTGACTCGAACTAGTTGGTTGAGACGTATAGATTTCAAAAACACCTTGTCTTTGGTAACAAGCTAATACCCGTTGCTTTTTACCATCAATCGTCAAGTATCCAATCCAATAATAATTACCATCTCCGCCTTCTGCTCCAGCAGCATTGGGATTAGGATTATGATAAATAGAATATGACCCGTTTGGTCCCTGATCGTTACAAAGTTGTAATGGCAAACTATCCTTCGTAATCGCAGTACCAGAAGCAGCCATTACAAATTTATTGGCACTAATCACCGCATACTTTTTACTGCCATCATACCAAGTTCCCCAGAACTCACTGGGAATGGAAACATTTTGTGAGTTATTCTTACTGCTTCTTTTACTCGAAGTTCTCTTAGTTGCCGTAGTCTTAACTGATGGCGTTTTACCAGTATTTGAATTTCTAGCTCTATCAGAACTTGAGGTTTGTTCAGTTTGTGAACGCATCTGCGGATGATTTTGATCACCAATCACATACAAACTCCCCAGCCCCAAAATCAATAAAAATACGACTGCAATTATCCACCACAATTTATTTGTCTTTCGTTTATGCATGACTATCTCCCACAATAATGATTAAGTTATCTACTATTATAGTACAAACTCAATCACTAACTTGGAGTTAATCTTCTAATTCCTCGCGAAGTTGTTCTTCAGCCTTTGAGATTCTCATTCGAATAATACGTTTCAATATCATAATTAAGATACTTACCATGATTAATGTAAACACAATTGTGAATAACGTTGCTCCAATCTGAATTCCCAACAACTTAAAGTCGCCGCCTTCAAATAAACCGTTGATCTTAACTGCTGGATTAATCTTTTTAGCTGCAAATAATCCAGTCATGATACTTCCCACAATTCCTGAAACCCCGTGACAACCAAAGGCATCTAAGGTGTCATCAATTTTAAGGATTGGTTTAATCACATTAATAACGAAATAACTAACGATTGTAGCAACTAAACCAATGACCATTGAACTTTCCACTGACACAAACCCACAGGCTGGCGTAATTGCAACCAAGCCACAAAGTGCGCCAGTACAAATCCCTAACAAAGTAGCATTTCGTTTTGTAAAAACATCTAATATAATCCAAGCTAACATAGCAGTTGCCGCTGCCACAGTAGTTGTCAGCATTGCCTGCATGGCAACCGTGTTAATGGCAAAAGCTGAACCAGCGTTAAATCCATACCAGCCAATCCATAACAATGCGGTTCCCAGTAACACCCAACTTAAGTTCATCGGACTCCCATTTTGTTTCACTAACCGAGGTCCAAGAAAGTATGCTAAGACTAAGGCCGTTACCCCAGCGTCAATATGTACAACCGTTCCACCGGCAAAATCAAGAACACCCCAGCTTTGCAAAAAACCACCGCCCCATACAATATGAACTAAGGGATAATAAACGAAAATCGACCATAAAACTGTGAATGAAATTAAAAATTTAAAATCCATCCGTCCGACAATTGCTCCTACGAACAAGGCCGGCGTAATAATTGCAAACATCATTTGAAAAATAATGTAGGCGACGTTGGTAATACTACCTGAAGTTTGAACTGCTCCCGCAGCCAAATTAACATTATGTAACATGAAATTATGTAAATTACCGATGACGTTAAAGTAGTTTCCCGAAAATGAAAGTGAATATCCGATAGTAATCCACAACAGCACCGGAATACTACACATAATAAAAACTGACATTAACGTATTGTTAATGTTTTTCTTGGGTACCATTCCCCCATAAAAAAAGGCTAATCCCGGTGTCATTAGGAACACCAGCACGGAACAAATAAAAATAAACACGACGTTTGTAGCAACCATTTGCAACCTCCTACGAAATTTAATGTCCTAAGTATAAGCGGCTCAAATTAAACTAACTAGGTTTGATGTCGTGTTTTGTAACAACTCTACAAATTTTTACAAAAAGACCTCCAACAGTCAGCTTAATAGCTCATCATTGGAGGTCTCTATTTTTATTCTAAATTAGCATGACGCTGTTTCATGGATTGTTCAGTAATCTTAGCATTCTGCATGTATGCTAACGTTACTGCATCGCCAAACAACCAAACCGACTGTTCAAACAAACTTCCCATCGGCTGTTGCGAATCACGTTGATTATTGACCATATTTTTACTTTTACCAGGCAAAATTGAAATCTGATTTGCAAGCTTAGCCAATGGTGAATCATCGTTTGTTGACCACAACCAAATTTTAGCATCCGCCTTTTGTGCTTCCTTCGCAATATTCACTGTTCCCTGCGTGGTCCCAGAAGCGGAAGCAACAATTAACAAATCATCGGCTGTAATTGCCGGCGTAGTAGTCTCACCAACCACATATGCCGACTTACCCATTTGCACGAGTCGCATCGCAAAGCCTTTGAGTCCCAGTCCAGATCGTCCGCCGCCATACACAAAAATATGACTGGCACGCTTAATTAACTCAATGTCCGTTTCTGTCACTGGAACTGCTTGTTGGTCTAATTCATGTAAAATTTCATTCCACATCATGATTATTTTAAAGCAGCCTTAAACTCTTTAGCAACTTTAGTAGGATCATCGGTTGTCGAAATTCCACCACCAACAATTAATAAGTCGGGATCAGCTTGTTTAACTTCTTCTAAGTTATCTAACTTGATTCCACCAGCAATCGCAGTCTTGGTATTTTTAACATTTTCTTTGATTAACGCAAAGGTTTCAAATGGTGTTTCTCCTTTTGCTTGTAAATCATAGCCGGTATGAGTTCCAATATAGTCAGCACCAAAGGCATCAATTTCTCGAGCTCGCTTGGCAACATCTTGAACTCCAATCATGTCGACTAAGATTTCTTTTCCATCATCATGGGCTGCTTTTACTGCATCTTTGATGGATTGATCTTCAGCTACTCCTAAAATGGTGGTAATATCAGCACCATATTTAACAGCTTGATTTACTTCATATGAAGCAACATCCATAATCTTCAAATCAGCAAGTAAAGTAATATCAGGGAATTGTTTTCTGATTTTTGCTAAACCTTCGAGTCCAAAGTTAATTACCAATGGAGTTCCGTATTCAAAAATATCAATACTGTCTTTTGTTTTTTCAATTAATTTAATAGCACCGTCTACATCTTCTAAATCGATAGCTAGTTGAATTTTCATAATTGTCTTCCTCCTCTAATTTCAATGGAAATCAAGTATAGCAGAGATTTGCAGTAGCTAAAAATGATTGGTTTGTAAATCAATGCACAAAAAAAGCCGACAATAATGTCGGCTTTCTGTTTTATGCAGCTGTTTTGGACTCATCAAAAATTGGGTAACTCTTACTTTCGGCATATCGAGCAGCTACTGGAGCTGCATAAAGGTTGATACCGTCTTTTTTAAACATTTCTAACGCCACGATTCGATTCATCAAAGCTTTAGTTTCTGCTTCCTGTAAATTTTGGTTCGTATAGTTCAACTTCATAGTACGAATTTTATGTTGTTCTGATTTAAATACTAATTCTAAAATTTTCATCTAATATCTCCTCTTATTCTGCAATGACAGTAGCGTTACTAACAACAACTTTTTCAAAACTATCGCCTGATAGGTCTGCTAATACTGCTCCAAATTTAGTGAGCTGTTCGTCTGAAACGTTTTCTACGACGTTGGTAAAATTACGACGCAATCCAGTTTCATGTCCTGCTCCCACCATCGTATAAGTTGCATTAGCTTTAATCCAAGTTTTTTTCATTTTTATCTCCTCTTTGTAGGTCTCAGTTTATTTTGTAATCAGTTGGCCAACCCTTACATATACTAGTAACGTTTTAGTGTGCCGATGTGTTACCCCAAATTGGTTTTATTTTTTGTTGTATTTTCAAACGCCATTGATACAGCGTCTTGCGAGAGACATTTAGGTCACTGGCAATTTGTGAAATTGTCTTTCCTTCTATATATAATCCATTTAAAAGTTGCCGCTCATTTTGATTTAGCATTTGCAACAACTTTTGATACAAGATTTTTATTTCTACATCATCACTGGCGCCATCATTAAATGCCAGGTTGCTCAGAAGGTCGTCTACCCCCCCCCCCAGCATTTTTGGCGCTGATTCGATTGGTCTGGCGCAGTCCATCGAGGATTTGCCATCTTACAGACTGATAAATATAGTTCAGCATTTTCTTCTGATTTTCCCTTTCATGCGGGTATTTATCATAAGCAGCAACAAACGCTAAACGTCCATCTTGGACTAAATCTTGATAATTATCGTGAAACGGACGAATATTCAAACTTTTTAAAACTCCATACACTACAACTTCGTGATCACCCTTTAACATATATTGAAAGGCATCACTGTTATTTTCGATTGCTTGCAAATAAAAACTCCTGTCTTCACTAAATTTTAGCTACGACAGGAGATACGTAAAAACGTTTTATTTTATTTTGTAACTGCCCACAAAGGTTTTTCACCATTTAAAACTAGGACAACTTCGCTAGCAGCATCATATGACATCCGGTTCATACATTCAACTGTATTTGCAGCCATATGTGGTGTAAGCAACACGTTATCTAGTTTAAAAAGTGGACTAGATAATGGTAATGGCTGTTCGTCAAAAACATCTAAAGCAGCAGCCTTAATCACTTTGTTCTTTAAAGCGTCTACTAAATCATCTGTAACGACTAACTCTCCACGTGCTAAATTAATTAGCACGGCCGAGTCTTTCATCATTGAAAATTCACGTTTACCAATGCTATGTTCAGTTTCCGGAGTAACCCGCATGTGTAATGAAACAATATCGGAATCCTTTAAAACCGTTTCTCGGTCGACAACTTTGCCATCAGGTGATTCTTTAGCATGTGGCGAATAAATCAGGACCTTCATTCCCAAAGCATGAACCATGTGAGCAACCCGGCGTCCGATGCGACCATAACCTAGAATTCCCACTGTTTTACCTTCTAAATCAAAACCCATATGCGTGGCTTTATATCCCCAATCACCTTTACGCATTGCCATTGAATCATTCGTAATGTTTTTAGAAACATCAAAGATTTCACCGACTGTCGTTTCAGCAACCGTTGAAGCATTAGCTTTGGGCGTGATAGTCACGTACACACCATGAGCCGCAAAATATGAAACATCAAGATTATCATATCCTACCCCAATCCGTGCCACAATTTTTAGATTAGGCATTTTGACTAATGTTTCATTAGGAAATGGAGCAAGACCCCAAATAATACCATCGGCATCACTGGCTAAATCTAATAAAGTTGAAATTTTATCGTCTGGTAATTCAACTATTTCAATTTGATGCTTGTTTAACTCATCTTTTCCCACTTTTGCTAATGATCTAGGAATTGCAACTTTTTTTGTCATCATTAAATCTCCTTATAAAAACAAAAAGATTCAAACCGACGCATTGTCGACTCGAATCTCCTGGTTAGATTAGTTTTAAGCTAATTCATTAGCTGGGTTAGCAATGTATACTTGACCATTGTTGTATTTGTAGTCAAGACGAACTTTTTTGCCATTCTTGTCAGCAACATAAACTTTATGTCTGCCACGAATGAAGTCGTTAATAACGATATCGCTTGATTGAAGTTTACCTTCACCATCAGCATAGTTAACGAAAACTTCGTTAAGTTTGTATTTAATGTAGTTCACAATAATATATTTGATTTGTACTTGATCCATAATAATTGCCTCCATCTTAAATTGATTAACTTAATTTTAACACATATTAAATGTTTAATAACAATATCTTTACTTGGTAGCTAAATCTTCTCGCTTGATGGTCTTAATCTGATCGCCACCAATTATTAGTTCATCACAAACATTCAAGAACAATCCGTGTTCGACCACTCCGGTTTGATCCTTTAAATTTTTCGATAAATCTTTTAAATCGGCATGTTTAGGAATTGTGATGTTGATTAAATAGTTACCTGAATCAGTTTCTAAAATATCGCCATTTTCTTCAAAACGGAAAGCTGGATGATAACCATTGTCACGTAAATAACGAAAGACTCCCATCCCACCAAACGGAATTACTTCGACTGGCATCTGTTTTCCTTCCAAAGTTTGATGGTACTTCGTAGAATCCACAATCCAAATGTTCTTTTTCGACATTTTGGCAACTAACTTTTCAAAAAGTAAAGCTGCCCCGCCGCCTTTAATTCCGTTTAACTTGTCATCAACTACGTCGGCACCATCAACGGTAATATCGACTTCATCAATGGTATTTACATCTAACATATTCATATGCAGACTTTCGGCTAACTTTTGCGTTCCAAGTGAAGTTGCAACACATTGAATATCTAATTTTTCATTTACAATTCGTTTTTGAATTGCTTTTACAAAGTAAGCTGATGTCGTTCCAGAACCTAATCCCAATGTAATATGATTAGGGATTTGTTGCGCCGCAAACTCAGCTGCTTGTTGTTTTTCTTTTTCGATTTCTTCTTTAGAAATGCTATCCTGTTTAATCACATTCCGAATCTCGGCTTCGGTTGGAATCGAGTTTTGTGCACCTGCCACCTGAACTGTTAATGAAGATGCGTGATTTGCATATAACATAGCTTCTTTAATATTAGAGTTATCCATTGCTAACTGTGAAGCTAAGGCACCAATAAATGTATCTCCAGCAGCCGTAGTATCAACTGCTTTTACTTTAAATGCTGGAATAAAATCATGTTCAGTTGGGGTAGCATAAAATGATCCCTTGTCACCAACTGTGATAATTACCATTTTAATTCCTTTTTCAAAGAAAATCGTAGCATTATCTAACATAGAAACTTCATCCTTAACCTCAATTCCTGTCAAAGTTTGTGACTCGGTTTCATTAGGGGTAATGATATCGGTTAATTGCAATAATTCTTCTGGTAGTTGGCGTGCTGGAGCTGGATTTAAGATAGTCTGAACTCCGTTTTCCTTGGCAATCTTAAAGGCTGCGATGATTGCCGGAATTGGAATTTCCAGTTGTGCAATAATACGGTCGGCATTCATAATTGCATCCCGATGAGCTTCCACATCTTCTGGAGTCATCGCCATGTTAGCTCCACCGTAAACATAAATTGAGTTCTGGCCGGTTTTATCAACAGTAATGTAAGCTTTTCCAGTTTCATGATCCTGCGTTGTAATTAAATGACCAACATTCATTTGATCTTGTTTAAACCCAGCAATCATCATCTTTGCGTCTTCGTCATTACCTAATTTAGTAATAAAAGTCGTTTCAGCACCGGATCGAGCAGCAGCAATCGCCTGATTAGCACCTTTCCCGCCGCCATGCGATTGCTGATAAGTATTAATTGCCAGTGTTTCACCAGGTAAAGCATATTTATCAACGTTTAAAACTTTATCTACATTAGTTGAACCAACTACTACGATTTTCTTTGTCATTGTCACGTCCTCCGTTCTTTAATTATAGTTTAGCACCAATCCATATTTTATGTAACCGCTTACAATAAATAAAAATAAATTTTAACTCCACTAAGTTTGTGAAATGTTTTATTAAGTTTTACTGGATTTTTATGTTTCTATGGCTGTCAGGATAGGAATGTAAAAATACATTAATCAACTTTGATTTTGTGAAAACATTTCAACTCGTAAAAACCCTGAAAAACCCCTTGCAATAATAATGTAAACGGTTTATATTTTTAAGTGTAGAGAAATACATTTGGATTAAATAAAAACAAACTATTTTTATTAATTCTTTTTTTATTTAATTCGTATGCTCAATTTGTAACTTTCAAATCAAGAAGGAGATTTAATTATGGCTGACAAAATGAAAGCTTTAGTAATGACCGGTAAACAAGAAATGAAGATGGAAGAACGAGACATCCCAACTCCAAAGGATGACGAAGTTTTAATTGAAACTGCTTATGCTGGTATCTGTGGTACTGATAACGCACTTTTCAATGGACTTCCAGGTTCAGCAGATGCTGTTCCTCCTATCGTTTTAGGACACGAAAACTCAGGTGTTGTTAAATCAGTTGGTAAAAATGTTAAAAACTTTAAAGAAGGCGACCGAGTTGCCGTTGACCCTAATATCTACTGTGGCAAATGTTTCTACTGTCACATCGGTCTCTTTGAAGAATGTGACAACCTTTCTGCAGTTGGTGTAACTCGTGATGGTGGTTTGGAACAATACTTCACTGCCCCAGATACTGTTGTTTACCATGTTCCAGATGCTGTTTCACTTAAAGCTGCTTGTTCATTAGAACCAATCTCATGTGGTGTTCACACTATGCACATTATGGAAAACATCCAACCACATATGAACGCTTTAATCATTGGTGATGGTTACATGGCTAAGTTATTTGCTCAATTATTAAGAGCTTACGGCATCCAAGACATCACAATGACTGGTCGTCACGATGACCTTCTTGCTCAAGAAAAGAAAGAATTAAACTTGAACCACGTCGTTAACACTACTAAAGAAGAAATTCCTGGTGATTACGACGTTGTAATCGAAGCTGTTGGTAAACCAGAAACTCAAGAAGCAGCTGTTAAACACACTAACAAAGGTGCCCAAGTATTCATGTTTGGTGTTGGAGAACCAGGTCAAACTTTCTCAATGAACACTTATGAAATCTTCAAGAAACAATTAACAGTTAAAGGTTCAATGATTAACCCTAACTCTTTCGAAGACTCACTTGCATTGCTTGAATCAGGTGCCGTTAAAGTAGAACCTTACCAAGCTAACACCATTAGCTTAAATGAAGTGGAAGGCGTATTGAACCACACTACACCTAAGACTGGTAAGACTGTTGTTGCTGTCAACCCTGATCTTAAATAATTAAATAACGAGGAGATCTGCATGGCTTATACAAAACCCAAAAAAACGCCACGTACCATTTCCATGAAAACTTCCATCATGTTTTTTGTACTTTCCTTAGTTATTAATTCACTGGGAAACGTATTAACCTTGGTTTCTAGTTCCAAAGTTCTCCCCTCTTTTTTAGGGTCTGCTTATTGGACCGCAGCGGAAACTAACTTAGGAATTGCTTTTGGATGGAATCTTTTCTGGGCCTTTCTAATCCTTGGGGTGGTAATTACCATTTTGAATGCCATTTTAGTTGGTCATTGGGATTGGGGTCGCGCTATTGGAAATGTAATTTTCATGGTACCATTCTCGTTTTTAATTCAATTCTTTGATAATCTTTTTGTTGGTGGCGATATCTTTGGGATTCATATGAATCCCATCATCAATATTCCAATTGCTAATGCACATCATGGAGATTGGTGGTTAATCGTCTTTTACGTTTTGATTAACTTTGTAGGGGTTGCTTTAATTGCAATCGCTATCTCAATTTATCAACGGGTTAACTTAGTGCTCCACCCCGCTGATGATTTGATGCAAATTCTGCGTTTCAAGTATTTCAAAGGAAATGCTGGAAAAGCAATGTGGGCATCATACATTCCCCCAACGATTATGGGAATTGTCGCTTTTGCTATTACCCGTCAATTTACTTATTACGGAATTGGAACGATTTTTGCCTTCTTATTCCAGGGTAATATTACAGGAATCGCTGACAAATTAGTTTTCCCTCATTTAAAACATCAAGCAGTTGATGTTCCAGTTGATGATCCAACCATCGTTGAAGAAATCGATGATGACATTAACGAACATGAAAATAAAAAAGATTAATTCAAAAAACTCTAAGTGATGTAAAAATTCATCATTTAGAGTTTTTTTGTTAACTTAGGTTGCTAATCATTTCAGCAAAATCAAGAAAAAGACTATAATTAAGTAAATAAAATAACGAGTGAGATGAAAGTATATGGCAATCAAAAAAGTTGTGGCTGCATTATTAGTTTTAATTATGTTGATTTGTTTAGTATTTGAGGCTTTAAATGGTGCGTTTACCAAAAAGCCTTCCAAAGGTCAGGATCGAATCTATCATTTTTGTGATGTCATATATTCTCTCTGTTTAGTTGGCATTGCATTAGTAGTGGTTGCCAGTTCCGTTTTAAGATCAATGTAAATAATCAATTAAAAAACGCCTAATTTCGTGTACTTTTCACGAAGTTAGGCGTTTTTTGTTAATTAAGTCTTTTTTATATCAAAGGAATAATACAAACATTATGCGTAAATAAATGACACACAATAGCAAATAACCCGATAAAATAAATATAAATTAAACAAATGTTAAGAAAATCATTTACAATTTAAAAAATAAGCCTTATCATAATAAAAACTTAAGTTTTATTTATTTGGAGGTGTCACAATGAAAAGTTTCCACCATCGTAAACTATTTTCTTTAGCAATTCTTGGAGTTGCCGCTTTATCTTTAGCTGGTTGCTCCCAAAAAAAAGATAACAGCGCTAATGCTAAGAAAACAATTTCTGTAAGTTCCAATGCTAGTATTAGCACCATGGATTCATCATTAAACACCACTTTAGTTGGTGCTCAGGAATTGAGCAATACTATGGAAGGTTTGTACCGCTACTCCGGTAACAAATTGGAACCCGGTGTTGCTAAATCAATTGCTAAACCGACTGATGGTGGTAAAAAATACACCATTGATCTTAAAAAGACCAAGTGGTCTAACGGTGATACAGTGACTGCCAACGACTTCGTTTATGCTTGGCAAAGAATGGTTGATCCTAAAACTGCTTCACAATATTCTTACATATACAGCGGAGTTAAAAATGCTGATGATATCGTGGCAGGTAAGAAAAAACCAGATACGCTCGGTATCAAGGCCCTTAATAAGTACAAACTACAAGTTACTTTAGAGCATCCAATTCCATATTTTGACACCTTAGTATCCGGTGCTCAATTCTATCCGCTTAACAAAAAGGCTGTCACGGCTAATGGATCAAACTACGGAATTACTAGTAAAGGAATGGTATTCAACGGCCCTTACAAACTGGAAAATTGGAAAGCCGGAGATACAGAATGGCATGACACCAAAAACAATAGTTATTGGAATGCCAAACACGTTAAAACTGATCAGCTGAAATGGTATGTAATCAGTGATCCTAACACCGGATTGAACCTATATGATACCAACATGTTAGATCGTTTGAACAACCTTGGCGGAGATGCTGCTCACCAGTTATCTAATAACAAAGACTTTTCAACAACCCCACAAAACTCTACTTACTATCTTGAAACGAATGAGAAAAAATTCCCATTCATGAAGAATAAAAAGTTACGTCAGGCCATGGCTCTATCAATCAACCGTGATGAACTTTCTAACATTATTCTTGGTAAAACTGGTATCCCAGCTCACAGTGTTGTTCCACAAGACATGAGCAAGAACCCTAAGAGTGGCGTGGACTTTACTGACGAACCATCAGCCAAAGCCGATAAAAAGTACACCAATTATGATCCAGCTAAAGCAACTAAACTTTGGCAAGAAGGTTTGAAAGAAACCGGACAAAAAAATGTAGACTTTACTTTCACTGCTGATGATACAGATACCACCAAGAAAATGAGCGAATACATCCAAGACACTATGCAAAAGAATTTACCTGGATTGAAAATTACGCTTAGCAATGTTCCGTTCAAAACAAGAGTTCAGCGTCAGTCTACCAAGAACTTTGATATGATTGGTGCCGCTTGGATTGCTGATTATCCAGATCCAACCAACTTCTTAGATCTCTTTACCAAAGGTAATCCTAATAATGACGGTAGCTGGGAAAATGCTCAATACGATAAATACGTTAAGAATAGTGAAACCAAAGATGTCAATAATCCCGAAAAACGTTGGAATGATATGTTAGCAGCCCAAAGTATTATCACTAAGGAACAAGGTGCAATCCCTGTTTATCAAAATACTAATGCCGCTTTAACTAAACCCGATGTTAAAGGTTTCGAACAAACACCAACCGGCTTGTACAACATGGTTGATGTTTACAAAAAATAAAAGGAGGTAAACTATGACAAAATATATTTTAAAACGACTTTTCTACTTGGTTTTAACCTTGTTGATTATTGCGTCCATTACCTTCTTTATGATGAAGGGATTACCCGGAACACCTTATACCAACCAAAATAAAATGAGTCCAACTCAGCTAGCTGCCCTTAATCAAAAGTATGGTTTTAATAAACCATTATTTGAACAATATTTAATGTATATGAATAACTTGGTCCATGGTGATTTAGGAACGTCCTTCCAATTCAACAACGAACCGGTTACTCAATTGATTGGCGATCACATTGGTCCATCCATGCAATTAGGACTGCAAGCTATGATTCTTGGGAGTTTGTTAGGAATTGTGTTTGGAAGTATTGCTGCTATTAAGAAAAATACTTGGATTGATAGCTTAACTACGATTGTTTCTATCCTAGGTCTTTCAATTCCTAGTTTCGTGTTGGCAGTTTTACTACAATACTATCTTGGTTACAAACTTCACTGGTTCCCTGTAGCTCTTTGGCACGGATTTAGTTCCTCAATACTGCCAACTCTGGCATTGGCAGCCTTCCCACTAGCTAGTATCGCTCGTTACATGCGAACTGAAATGGTAGACGTGCTAAACAGCGATTACATTGAGCTAGCCAAAGCCAAAGGTGATGCCAGCTGGCAAGTAATTGTCAAACACGCCCTTAGAAACTCATTGATTCCAATTATTACTGTAGTTGGTCCAATGGCAGTTACTATCATGACCGGTTCGATGGTGGTTGAATCAATCTTCTCCATCCCCGGCATTGGCGATCAATTTGTTCAATCAATCTTAACTAACGATTACCCAACTATCATGGGACTAACCTTGTTCTACTCATTCTTAATGGTAGTTGTCATTCTTATCGTTGATATTCTTTATGGCATTATCGATCCACGAATCAGACTTGGAAAAGGAGGGAAAGCATAATGAGCCAATATTTACCACCAGAGGAAACTGAATTTCAATATGTTAGTAATGACTTATCTAATATTCCCCAAGAAGTGTCTGGGGTATCGCGAACTTACTTTCAAGATGTAAAACGGCGGTTTGTGCATAACAAAGTTGCAATGGTTTCTTTCTTCTTATTGATTTTAATTGTGTTAATTGCTTTTGTTGGCCCCTTCTTTGTTCCGACTGATCCCAACACCCAAAATGTATTGTTTGCCAACCTACCACCGAAACTAGGCAATTTAAACATCCCCGGTCTAAACGGGATGCAGACGGTTGGCGGTAAAACTGTCAATGCCTACCAAGCAGCTCATGTTCCCCATGGAACTTACTATTTATTTGGAACTGACTACCTTGGTCGTGACCTGTTTGCTAGAATCCTATATGGAACTCGTTTATCAATCATCGTTGCCATCGTAGCAACCCTACTTGATTTATTAATCGGGGTTCCTTATGGAATTATCTCTGGTTTAGCCAGTGAACGAGTTGATACTTTCTTACAACGTATTATTGAAATTATTTCTTCTGTTCCTGATTTGATTGTGGTTATCTTGCTTTTGATTGTTTTGAAACCTGGTTTAACTTCAATCATCATCGCCATTGCCTTTACTGGTTGGATTACGATGGCTCGTTTGATTAGAGCCCAAGTCTTCAAATTAAAACAAAATGAATATGTTTTAGCTTCAGAAACATTAGGTGAATCTAAATGGAAAATTTCCCTTCGCCATTTGCTCCCTAACCTAAGCTCAACCATCATTATTCAAACTATGTTCTCCATTCCAACGGCTATCTTCTTTGAAGCCTTTCTTAGTTTCATCGGAATCGGAATTCCTGCTCCATCAGCATCACTAGGAACATTGATGAATGATGGGCAAAAAGCTTTCCACTTCTTACCATATCAAATGTGGATTCCTGCAATTATCTTGAGTTTGATCATGATTACTACCAACCTGCTCGGTGATGGAATGCGTGATGCATTCGATCCTCAATCTGATTAGAAAGGAGGAACACGATGACTGACAAAGTATTAGAAGTTAAAGATTTAGAAGTTGATTTCTCTACCTTAAACGGAACGGTGCATGCCATTCGAGACGTTAGTTTTGACTTAAACAAAGGTGAAACTCTCGCTCTAGTAGGTGAATCTGGATCTGGTAAATCTGTAACTGTTCGAAGTGTGATTCAACTCTATGCTAAAAATGCTAAAGTAACCAACGGTGAAATTACCTTCCATGGTAAAAATCTTTTGGAATTAAGTCCGAAAGAAATGGACAAGATTCGAGGTAAAGATATTTCGATGATTTTCCAGGATCCCATGACTTCATTGGATCCCACGATGACAATTGGCAAACAAGTTGCTGAACCTTTACGTGTTCACCATGATACTTCTGAAAAAGAAGCCATGAAACGAGCACAGGAAGTTCTTGACTTAGTAGGTATTCCAAATGCAAAAGAACGGATGCATAACTATCCACACCAATTTTCTGGTGGTCAACGACAAAGAATCGTAATTGCCATGGCAATTATTGATAATCCTGAAATTTTAATCGCTGATGAACCAACTACCGCCTTAGATGTAACGGTGCAAGCACAAATCATTAACTTATTAAAAGATTTACAAAAGAAAATTGGAACCTCAATTATCTTTATTACTCATGACCTAGGCGTAGTAGCTGGGATTGCTGATCGAGTAGCTGTGATGTATGCCGGTAAGATTATCGAATATGGTACAACCGACGAAATCTACTATGATCCAAAACACCCTTATACTTGGGGGTTGTTAGACTCCATGCCTACTCTAGGCTTAGAAGGCAAACGTTTGAAAGCAATTCCTGGAACCCCAGCAAATTTAATTGATCCGCCAAAAGGAGATGCATTCGCCCCTCGTAGCGAGTATGCCATGAAGATTGATGAACGTTTACAACCGCCGTTTTTCAAAGTCACTGATACTCACTATGCCGCTACCTGGCTTTTAGATCCTAAAGCACCAAAGGTAACGCCTCCTGCTTCAATCCAGGAACGTTATAATCAATATCATAAATTGCGAGGTGAAAACGATGGCTGATGTACAAAATAAAGATCGGAAAGTAGCAGTTAAGGTTAGACATTTAAAAGAATACTTTAATGCTGGTAAAAAAGATGAAGTTAAGGCTGTCGATGACATCTCCTTTGATATCTACGAAGGTGAAACTTTAGGACTTGTTGGTGAATCTGGTTCGGGAAAAACCACCACCGGACGTAGTATTATTCGTTTATATGATCCCACCAGCGGCGACATTCATTTTAACGGTAAAAATATCGCTAAATTGAAAAAACGGCAATTAAAAGATTTTCGAAAAAACATGCAAATGATCTTTCAAGATCCCTACGCTTCACTGGACCCACGGATGAAAGTTAAAGATATCATTGCTGAAGGAATCGACGTACATCATCTAGCTAAAGACAATGCCGATCGAGATCGCCAAGTAGCTGACTTATTAAAAAAAGTTAACTTAAATCCTGGATTTGCTAATCGTTATCCTAGCGAATTTTCAGGTGGTCAACGTCAACGAATTGGAATTGCGCGTGCTCTTGCAGTACAACCTTCCTTTATCATTGCTGACGAACCCATCTCAGCACTCGATGTTTCCATCCAAGCACAAGTGGTGAACTTATTACAAGATATCCAAGAAGAACAAAATTTAACTTACTTGTTTATTGCTCATGATCTATCAATGGTGAAACATATCAGTGATCGAATTGCTGTCTTGTATAAGGGCAAAATCGTTGAACTATCAACGACTGATGAAGTTTATAACAATCCGTTACATCCTTATACGCAAAGTTTATTATCAGCTGTTCCCATTCCTGATCCAGAAGCAGAACGTAAGCATAAAATTAAAACTTTTGATCATAGTCATCCCTTTAAGGAGGGCGAAGAACTTCGCGAAGTACTTCCTGGACACTATCTTTACTGTGATGAAGCAACGGCTGCTAAATATGCTGAATAACTAAAAAAGCGATGGACCGAATTTAATTCGATTCATCGCTTTTAATTTATTTAACTAATTGATCATATTGATTAAAGAAACTCTTGTAGCCCATGTAACATCCGATAATTGAACTAATTGAGGTAATTCCTAGTAACATAAAAGTAATCATGATTTGATATTTAATAGCCAACACCGGATCAGCCCCCGCAAAAATCATTCCTGACATCATTCCAGGTAGAGCCACTAATCCAACTGTTTTGGCAGTATCAATCGTAGGCTGTAAACCCGTTTTAATCGAATCACGAATAATGTTTTTACTAGCCACTAACGGACTAGCCCCGAGTGCCAACATTTCCATGACTTGGGAACGCCGATCTTTAAACATCGAATTCATCGTTCTAAAACATAGTCCCATTGCGACCATCGAATTACTAACGATCATCCCAGTCAACGGAATAATTTGCGATGGAATAAACTTAACGGCTCCATCTAAAACTAAGACTAACAAAATCACAATGGTACTAGTCGAAATAGCTGTTAGCGAAATGGAAAAGGAATTCCGTAACCCATTACTACGACCTTTAGCATTATAGGCCCCATTGAAGATAATAATCAGAATCAATGCAATTGTGAGCAGCCAGTTATCGACTTTAAAAACATATTTTAAGACGTATCCGACAATAAATAACTGAACAACACAACGAATTGTCGCAACAATCAAGTCTTTACCAATCCCCAATTGTTCACGATAACCAATCCAAAGTGCAAATAAGACAAAAACTCCAGTCAATGCCAACGCAGAATTGGAAACAATTAAATTATGCATTCTGACTAGCCTCCTCCATCTTGCCATCTTTGATGATATAAAGATGTTGAGCGTGCTTAATCTCTTCATCATCATGAGTAATCATGATCACCGTTACGGCATACTTATTATTAAAATAATCAATCATCTTGTGAACACTGGCTTTACTGTCTGAGTCAAGACCAGTAGTAACTTCGTCCAAAATTAAAACTTTCGGTACAAACATTACATTCCGTAACAGTGCAATTCTCTGTTTTTCACCACCGGAAAGACTCGTAACTTGTCGATCTAGATCATCTTTCCCTAAATCAACCGTTTGGAGCGCTTTGATGGCATGGCTTTCATCAAACGGTTTCTTACGGATTTGATAAGGAAATTCCAAATTTTCCCGCACTGTATCACCAAATAAAGTTGGCTGTTGAACGGCATACGAAACCTCACGGCGATAGACAATCGGATCAATATCTTTGACGTTCTTTCCTTCAAAGCTGACGGAGCCAGAAGTCGGAGTCAATAACGAAGCTAACAATTTTACAAAAGTTGATTTACCGCTTCCAGATGGTCCCGTAATTGTTGCAATTTCTTGTTTGTCAATCCACCAGTTAATATCATTGATAATTTGTTTATTATCAACAGTATAATAAAGATTCTTTGTTTCTAATTGATGCATAAAAAATCTCCTATTCGTTTTTAATCTCTCCCAATTATACGCTATTTCTTGATTGTACAAAACTGTTATTCAAAGATTAGTAGTCCTGGACTACCTATCCTGCAAGTTTAGTACGATAAAATGATATAATTAAATGTATACATTTAAAAGGAGTTACAATGAAATATAATCAAGGTAAAACAAAACAAAAAACAAAGGACGTCAAAGTAGAATTACATCAACGAGTAACCGTAACTATTAAAAGACTCGGAATCAACGGTGAAGGTGTCGGATATTATCACCGTAAATTAATCTTTGTTCCAGGTGCTCTACCAACCGAACTAGTTCAGGCTGATATTACTGAAATTGAGCCAAAATATCTACGTGCTGAATTAAAACAAATTGATAAAAAAAGCAAATTCAGAGTTCAACCCAGAGATCGCTATGCTAACGAAGTCGGTGGTTTAGCATTAGAAGACTTAGAATATAGTCAACAATTAAAATTCAAACGCGACTTAGTAAAACAAGCGTTAAGTCGCTATCATCCTCGCGGCTTTGAAAAATATGATGTCCGTTCCACAATTGGGATGGAAGATCCTTATAAGTATCGTAACAAGGCCCAGTTTCAAGTTCGTACCGAAACAGATGGCAAAGTCATCGCTGGCTTGTACAAAGAAGGAACTCACGAAGTTGTTGATATGGAAACTTGTGCAGTTCAATACCCAGTTACTATGAAAGTGATGCGAGCTGTCGTAGCGATGGTACAAGAATTACAGATTCCAACTTATATTGAATCCAATCATTCCGGGATTTTAAAAACTATTGTTGTCCGAGCTGCTCTCAATACTAATGAAGTCCAGGTAGTCTTTATCACCAACTCGTCTAAGTTATTAAAGAAAAAACAATTAATTATGAAAATTGCTGAGAAACTTCCTGAAGTAACTTCAGTAATGCAAAATATTAATCCAAGTGAAACTCCACTTATTTGGGGGGATGAGACCATTCGGTTAGCTGGAAGCGAAACCATCACCGAAAAGATTGATGGTTTGTCATTTGAATTATCTCCTCGGGCCTTTCTCCAGTTAAACTCTATTATGACCCCTAAACTCTATCATTTAGCTGGAAAAGCCTTACAACTTGATCAAGAAGATCGTTTAGTCGATGCTTATTCTGGAGTTGGAACGATTGGTCTTTCACTGGCTCGCCAAGTCGCAGAAGTCCGTGGAATGGATACGATTAAAGAAGCCATTGAGGATGCTAATCATAATGCTGAAATTAATAACATTCATAATGCTAAATACTATTTTGGTAAAGCGGAAGACATTCTGCCGCAATGGATGAGCGAGGGCTGGCATCCTACAGCTTTAGTCGTTGATCCACCACGAGTTGGACTTGATCAGCATTTGATTGATGCCATCTTACAGACTAGACCAGAAAAATTTGTCTACGTCTCTTGTAATCAATCAACATTAGCACAAGATTTAGTACAACTAACTAAATCGTATAATGTAGACTATCTACAGCCAATTGATATGATGCCACAAACGGCACACGTTGAAATTGTTGTTAAATTTACACTAAAATAGGAGGGCTTGTTTTATGAACCCATTTAACTTTGGCGGTGACAATAATGACGATGAACAGAATAAAAACAATTTCAATCTGTTACCCATTATTCCGCCAAACTATGCGGTAGTAAAAAATGATAAAGATGATATTCGGGTTAATAAAGTCGGATTTTCATTTACCTGTCTAATCTTTGGCGTTTTACCCGCCATCTTTCGTGGTGATTGGTATAACTTATTCTGTATGTTAGGTATTGAAGCTTTTTGTGTGATGCTCTTAACATACGTAACCGGCATGGATTTATACACTTCAATTGGAGAATTACGGCTCCTATTTGAAATAGTTTGGGGTTTTAGTTATAACTTCATGTACTTTAGACATTTACAAAATCTCGGTTATAAACCCGTTGATAAAAAATCAGCTGACTTATTAAAGTCACATCATTATTATAAATAAACAAAATGCCATCAAGTCAACTTGATGGCATTTTTTGGTTATTCTAAAATTTTTAACTTTATTTAAAAGTGCATGACCCATCCGATTGAACAAGACAGTTTCATATTGGAATTTAATTAATAATTATAGAGTAAAAAAACAATGACTTATTTCCAGTTAATTCTGAAAATAAGTTATTGTTTTTAAATTAATCATGAATGAAACTAATTAAAATTCCACCAATAATTACTAATGAAAGACCAATTGCAATATAAACCATTTCACGTTTTGTTTTATGTTCATGAAGAACCACAATTCCACCAACAGTAGAAATTACCACACACAATTGTGATAAGGTAAATCCAGTTGCAACCCCATTAAGTCGAGTAGAAACTAAGTAGAATAAAGCACCAAATCCAAAGAGGAATCCAGTAATAATATTCTTATATGAAGTAATCTGCTTAAATGGATTAGTTTTATGTTTGATTAAAATACTAATCCCAAAAATAGTTCCCATTACTAACATTCCGATTGTTTGAGGTAAAAAGGCTTTCCATCCATCAGCATTTGAAACTTTCGGAAAAGCAGAATATCCAATGTATCCAAATGTTCCTAACAATAATAATAACAATCCAGTTACAGTATTTTTGTGTAACTCAGCTTTTTCAGCTGCTGAAATTTGTGGACCATTTGCTGAGTGTCTAGTCGTAAAAATAATTCCGATAATAATCAAAATGATAGCTCCAAAACCAGACAACTTAGGTAATAAGCCGGCCCATTCACCAAAGAAAATAATCCCTGTTAGTGAAGTTCCAACTAGCTGCATCCCAGTCGAAATTGGCATAGTACGTGAAACACCCATTTTTTCAAATGCAATGTATTGCGTAAATTGACCGCAAGTCCATGCCATTCCTGATAAGAAACACCAGAAAAAAGCAGACGCTGTGAGTTCAGGTCTAGTAAAGGCATATAATCCAAGAGCAACAATAAAAGCTCCATAAGTTGTTCCTAAAAGTTGGTTAATGGGCTTCCCACCGATTAAACTTGTTGCAATCGGTAAAACACCCCAACCAATTGCTGGAAGTAGTGCAATTAAAATATTCACTAAAATCACCTTTCGTTATTAAATCCATAATAAGTATATATAATCCATTTAAGCGTACCATAATCTGAATTAGATTTAAATTTCAAATAGAAAATAATTTATTGATATAATAATTTCAATTATAACAATGGGAATGAGGAATATTAAATGAAACAAATCGGTGAAAAATTAATTACAATTAGAAAAAATCATCAATTAAATCAATTAGAAGTAGCAAAAATTTTACATGTTTCTAGAAAAACCGTCTCAAATTGGGAAAATGATCGCGGAACTCCTGATTTACAATCTCTTATGACTCTGAGCGAATTATATCAAGTCCCTTTGTCATATTTTTCCGATGAAAATAATAATATCTCAATTAAAAGACCCACTAAGCATTTAGAAAAAATAATTATTAAATTTTCATATTTTTTGAATCTTCCATTAATCGTATTATTAATTGCAAATTTCTTTTTATTAGAAACTGAACATTTATTTTGGGTTACGCCAATTGCAATCTTAAATTTTTGTATTTTCATTACTTTTTATCAAAACTGGCATAACTTTACAAACAAAATTATTTTTAAAAAAATTATAATTGTTTCTATTATTCTATTTGTCTTATCCTGCCTACTTTCTTTTGGTATTCAAGCTAGTTATGAAATTAAAAATAGTCCTGATATTATTTTAGGCATTTTTATTCACTCGATTACTATTACATTAAGTATTGATTTGTTACTTTTTGGTTATAAAAACTAAATTTGTGATATTACAATGGGAAACAAAGGTTACAAATGCTGATGTAACCTTTTAAAGCTTGTGATAATTGTGGTTTATCCATAAATTAAATATATAAACTTAATTTATAAAGGAGAAACTATGATAATCGTTAAAAAACATTATTTACTTAAAATCATCGGTTTATTTCTATTTTTTATTTTTTTAGTACTTTTGTTTCATATAATTCATACAATTGTTCAACCATTTATTCCTAGCAAATACAACTGGTTACTAATGCTAAACTTTACTATCTTAAATTTAGGAATAATCTCTATATTTAATAAATACGTAACTCGACAAAAAATTTACTTTGTAAACTATTTAAATATTAAAAACAATTTGGGAATAATTTTATTTATATTATTTTATTTTAACTGGATGATATTTCAAATTATTACTTCAAATTGGAAGATAAATTTTAGTTTAATGAACCTTGTTAGATGTATCACTGCTGGAATAAATGAAGAATTGGTTTTCAGAGGAATTATTTTGATGTTATCCATTAAAATGTTATTGAACAAAGCACCCCATAAGCGCTGGCTTGATTTCATATGGGCAATTTTATTAAGTACACTTTTATTTAGTTGTTTACATGCCATAAATATTTTCACAATGCAACAAGATACTGTTACGACAATTCTCCAAATAATATTTACTGTTTCAATGGGAATAATTAATTCTGTTGTTTATTTACGCACTAAAAACCTATTGATACCAATTTTAATGCATTTTGTTTGGGATCTTAATCCACCATCTTTTGATAACTTTACAACAGCCATTATATGGGCAATTATTTTACTAATTAGTGCTATAACTATTATGTTTGTATTCATTAAAAAACCAAAATAAAAGACTTTTTTAAGATTTTATTTTACATAAGTATTCATATGACTTTTCAATATCTTCAATTTTTGTCTTTGAAAATAATTCTCGTTTTGATCCAGAAAAAATACACTTTTGATTGTTAAGTAAAAATAATTTACTTTCATTAGTAATATTAGAAAATTTGTGGGTAGTCATGATTATCTTTTTGTTAGTAGAATTTAAATTATTGATTATCTCGATTGCTTGTTCTGCCATGGAGGGATCTAATCCACTTTCAGGTTCATCAAAAAGATATAATTCTCTATTTAAAAGACTAATTCCGTAAATTAATACAATTCTTCTTTGACCACTAGATAAATCGCCCATTTTTTGATTATAAAGTTCTTTGATATACGTTGGAATTTCAAATTTATTATTAGAACTATAATCAATATCACGTAACAACTGGATCGTAGATTTAACTGTCACTTCACCAATGAATGGCACACCTTGTAACTGGTATGCGATGGCTTCTTTATCTGGAAAATTTTCAAAACTATCATCACGTAAATTATCAACATCAGCAATACAATCCAGCAAAGTGGACTTACCAACGCCATTACTCCCAATAATAATATTTACATCGTCATTGGAAAATTCTAGCTTCAAATTTTTAAATAAACATTCTGAATTGTTTTTAAACTTATAATTAAAATCTTTGATTAACATCTGCTACCTCACTGCTAGTATCGACTAGTTATTCCACTGATCGGCATCTTTTTAATACTGAATATTCCAATTAATAAATAAACAACACCTAATCCAATTAAAATAACTAAATCTAATAGCTGAAAATTATTGGAATTGAATAATACATATACTCTTGTTATATAAGCAATTGGATTCACTAAAATAATCAACCATGAAATGAAATCATTAATATTTAAAAAAGCAGTAAACATAATTACAAACATATAAGCATTGAGTAACGCATTATAAGTATTATTTTTCATCTTAATTACTAAGAAAAAAGACAAATTAATTGCACATAATGGAATAATTACCAAAGAAATCAAAAAACAATACAATATTTTTTGCCAGATAAATCCCCCGCCGATAACAATCACAAATAGATTAAAAATAAATAATTCCATTTCTAGAAAAATCACTTGTGCAATTAAATTAGCAAAGAATACCAACTCTTTTGATTTTGCAATATAACTGAACATCTTAAAAAAATTAGATTCACGCATATTAATAGTCCCAGCAACAATACCATTAAGAACACCTATAACAACTATATATGCCCAAAATCCATAAATTAAATTATGATTATTTATAAAGTTGTTTCGATTTAAAAGTAAGAAAATTATGGGGAAAATCAAAGTATAAATAACCACAATTTTATTTTTAAATGCACTATTGAGATCAAAATATACCAAATTTTTAATTCTTTTCACCATAATTATTCTCCTCTAAATAAATTAATTATCATTATACACAAAAAACGAACTTTTGACATTCAATCATGTTAATTTTAAGCAAAATAACATTATTATCATGTATAAAAACAATTTTATTTCGTATATATATGATTAATTGTCATGATATTTATTTAAATAAGCAAAAAATAGATAATATTAATAAAAAAATAAATAAAGTTAAACATTTATGATACAATGTTAAAAAAGGAAGGGGTATTTATGAATAATTGGATAAACGAATTAACTGAGGAGGAAGGTGAATTTGTAAGAAATTTTGTTTTAAATTCTGGCTCATTAAAAAAACTAGCTAAAATATATGATGTTTCTTATCCAACAATTAGACACAAGTTGGATGGAATTATAGATAAATTATCAGTAAAAGATAAAAATAAAAGTGATTTTAAAAAGAAAGTCATGCAACTAGTTATTGATGAAGATATTAGTTTTTCTGTTGCCCAACAAATTTTAGACATTTATGAGGAGAGTGACCCCCATGTTTAGTTTTATTAGTTTCAAAGGAATCATCATTGTAATAATTATTTTTGCTGCTCAAGTTATTCTTTCAAGAAGAGTTAATCATTTCTTTTTAGGATTTATTTTACCAATAATTTTTGCTGGATTTTTATTTTATTTATACTTTGTTGAACACAGGATTGAGCATCTATATCAACTAGGTCTTATTCTTTTGCTGGGGGAAGCAGTCTTACTAGATATCCAATATGAGCAATATCAAAGTGTTAAAAATAAAAGAAAAAAAGAACTCGATAAAATCAAAGCAAAAAATGAACAAGAATCATAATATTAATCAACTCAAAAATGCCTGCAAATTATTCAACCAAGAATAAACTTGCAGGCATTTTTCATTAAATATTATTCTGTTTCTTATAATCCTGTAACTCATGATTTATTTGTTTTGTTTGGTCATAAACCTGATGATAAATTGCGTAAATTTTGGCATATTTTTTAGCATTAGCTGGAATTGGTCGATAAACCTGATCACGATGAACAAACTGTTTTGCACATTCTTGAAAATCCTTAAACCAGTTTAAACCAACTGCGGCAATCATAGCAGCTCCCATCCCAGGACCTTGAGCATTCTTTAATTTTATTACTGGTCGATTAAAAATATCAGCCTGCATTTGCAACCAAATTTCACTCTTTGAACCTCCGCCAATAGAAACAATTGTACTAATCTCAGAACCTTGTTCCCGATAGATATTCAACAAATCCTCAAAACTAAAAATAATTCCTTCCATTACAGCCCGAATAAAATCACCACGATTTTGTTTAGCATCCACTCCGATAAAACTTCCACGGGTATTCGCATCTGCATAAGGGGCTCTTTCTCCCACGATATAAGGCGTGAAAACTAATCCGTTAGCACCAATAGTAGATTTTTGTGCTGCTTGATTTAGTTCAGCATACGACATATCACTACAAAAAGTGTTTTTAAACCAACTTAATGAATACCCAGCTGCCAAGGTAACACCCATTGAATAATAACCGCCATCTGGATGATCTTCCATCTGCAAAGTCCCATGATAACCAGGGTTGGGCTGATCTTCGTACTTAAGTATTACCCCCGACGTTCCAATGCTAGACAGAACTTGATTTGAATTTAAAATTCCAGCTCCTAAAGCACCAGCTGCATTATCTGCAGCTCCAGCAAAAACTTTAGTTTCAGTACTTAAACCAGAGAATTCAGCATATTGGTCGGTGACATTCCCTACATACTGAGTTGATTTAAGCAATGGTGGCAGAATCTTTTCTGGAATATCAAACTTCTCACACAACAACTTACTCCATTGATTAGTATTGATATCCAGCAAGGTCGTTCCTGTAGCATCTGTGTAATCAATTCCCAATTTGCCTGTCATCCGGTATCGAACGTAATCTTTAGGTAATAAGAAGGTTGCGGTTTCCTTCCAAATTTGTGGTTCATTTTCCTTTACCCACAATAATTTAGGCAGCGTGAATCCTTCCAAAGGACGATTACCCGTGATTGCTTCAAATTGATCACCCATTTTCGTTTCAATTTCGTGACGTTGTTTGGTAGTCCGCGTATCATTCCACAAAATTGCAGGACGTAATACTTGATTATCTTTGTTCAACAGCACTAAACCATGCATTTGCCCAGAATAACTAATTCCTTTGATACTTTGTGGGGCAATATGATCATCCAAAATCAAACGAACAATTGCCACAGTAGTACTCATTACCCAATCATTAGGGTTCTGTTCGCTATAACCGGTTTGCGGTTGATTTAATGGATAATCAAAAGATTCCTGTGCTTTAATTTCACCATTTCGATCAACTGCAGAAACCTTAACTGCACTAGTTCCCAAGTCGATTCCAAGTACATATTCGTCCATTATTTTTCCTTTCAAAAAAAGCCGCCAAGATGGCGACTTCTTTAGTCATTTTATAAGAATGCTGTAACAGCTGCGGCTATGATGATTAATGCCAAACCAATTAAGGTAGCAACCATTTCTTTTGAAGTCTTTCTCTGGTGTAACCAGTAGATACCTGTAAGAGTAGCAATAACAACGTTAACTTGTGAAATAACGAATGCTGTTGACATACCAAGCATTTGTGGTTGAGCTGCTACCAAGTAAGCCAAGGCAGCAATTCCAAAGAAGAATCCAGCAATAATTTGTTTGTAAGAAACTGCTTCTTTGAAAACATTTTCTTCTTTAATCTTCATTAAACTGTAAACAATCGCAATCAATACCATTCCAATTGCTTGTGGTAAGAAAGCTTGTAACCCGCTCATTGGTTCAGTACGAGGTACAAAGCCTTTTGCCCAAGTTAAGTTTTCAATTTGTGGTGCTGCTGAGTAAAGCCAGTATCCAATCACACCAATTAATTGATAAATAACTGCTTTTTTCAATGCAGAAACATTAGTGTTTTCTTTATTTTGAGTCCAAGTAGTTAAAGTAGCACCAATAATAATCACAATCAAAGCTAAAATACCGATGACTTTGTGACCAATACCAGGCCAACTACTTAAGGCAAAAGCCCCCCATAAAGCAGTTACAATCAATTGAAATGCCGTAGTTATTGGCATAACTCTTGATGAACCAACTAATGAGTAACCTTTAAAGGCCATAATCTGACCAAAGCCCCATCCACAACCAGATAAAATTCCAAAGACTAAATTCCAGCCCATTGGGAATCCACATCCGGTAACAATAAATACGACAAACGCAATAATCAAAGCACCAATGGTGGCACCGAAAATCTGGTTAGAAGGTTTCCCACCAATTTTAGATGAAATGGTTGGGAAAAATCCCCATCCAATAACTGGAATAATACCAATTAATAACGCAAATATATTCATTTTTTGTTCCTCCATAAATTAGCAATCTGAATCTCTGTTGATATTTATATTATAAACCTTTCATTAATTTAATGAAAGCGATTTCATTAAATTTCTTTTTTATCCTTAATCTTGTTGGGGTTTAAAGTATCTTGCCGCTTGAACTGCACTCTGCCATCCATGATAAAGATTTTTCCGTTCTGCCTCATCCATTTCTGGCTGAAAGGTTTTTCCTGCTTCATAAATTGACTTCACCTCATCAAGATCTTTCCAAAATCCAGTTGCTAATCCTGTTAAGATTGCTGCTCCAAAGGCAGTGGTTTCTTCATCGCTGGTCCGTTGTACTGGTCGACCGAGAATGTCAGCTTGAAACTGCATTAGATAACTGTTTCGGCTAGCACCCCCATCGGCACTTAACAACGGTATCTGCATCTCTGTATCAGCTTCCATCGTGTCTATAATATCTTTAGTACTATACGCAATTGCCTGCAAAGTAGCTTTAACAATGTCATCATCTGTAGTTCCACGAGTGATGCCAAAAATTGCCCCACGGGTACTAGCATCCCAATAAGGTGCGCCTAATCCTGTAAAAGCAGGAACCACATACACATCATTATTATCATGAGAACGTTTAGCGGCTAATCTTGATTCGGGAACACTCTTAATCATTCCTAATTGATCACGCAACCAAATAAGGGCACTTCCAGCAATGAAAATTGACCCTTCTAAGGCATAAACTACCTTACCGCCAATCCCATAAGCAATCGTAGTTAATAATCTTTCACGAGAAACTTCAGGAGTCGTTCCAGTATTCATCATAATAAACGATCCATCACCATAGGTATCTTCCACCATTCCAGGCTCAAATCCCATTGAACCAATCAAAGCAGCCTGTTGATCCCCAGCAATCCCAGCAATCGGAACACTGACACCATAAAATTGATAATTCTCAGTGGTCCCATATACTTCATCTGAGGCATGCACCGTTGGCAGCATTTGTTTGGGAATGTTTAATATATCTAAAAGTTCTTGGTCCCATTTTAACTCATGAATGTTATACATCATGGTTCGACTAGCATTCGTATAATCAGTAATATGATATTTACCGTCTGATAATTTCCATACCAGCCAAGTATCAATCGTTCCAAAAAGCAGTTCGCCTTTTTCAGCCCGTTCTTGCGCTCCTGGAACATAATCGAGAATCCAGCGAACTTTAGTAGCAGAGAAATAAGCATTTAAGACTAATCCAGTTTTTTTCCGAATCAATTCGCTATAGCCGGCTTCACGTAATTTTTGTGAAATTCCAGTAGTCTGTTTTGATAACCAGCCAATCGCATTATAAATCGGCTTCCCAGTCTGTTTATCCCACACAACAGTTGTTTCTCTTTGATTAGTAATTCCAATTGAATTAATACTCTCAGGATGAATTCGGGCATCAATCATTGCACTCGCAATTGCTGATAAAACCGAACTCCAAATTGTATCAGGATTTTGTTCCACCCAGCCGTTTTGATTGCTTATTTGGGGAAGTGGTTTGGTACTTTCAATTACTTTTCGACCACTATGATCATAGATAACTGCCCGAGTACTAGTTGATCCCTGATCAATTGCCAATACGTATTTTGCTTCATTTAATCCCATTCATCAGTCCTCCTTTCGCAAAAACATTTCGATTAATCATAACACTCTCTGTTGATTTCTTTACAAATAAAAAAGAAGCAACCACAGTCACTTCTCTAGTTAATCATTTAAATTAACGTTTAATTTGTACTCGGATATCACAGTCAATTTCTTGAGGTTCAACTTCTTCTTGGTAATCAAAGTTAGCTTCCTTGAAATAATGTTTCATTTCGTCATTGATTTCATTGATATCACGAACATCGTTGTCTTGTCGTTTAACTTGTAAAGTATATTCTTTTGAATCTTCATCAACATTTTCAAACTCAAAAATTACATCTACAGTATTAAAAATTTCTTGAATTAATTGGCGTTCAGTCATTTCCATAATTAATTATCTCCTTAAATATTATCTATTCTTAAGAGTAAGCTAAATCAACTAATTTGTAAACTAATTTCCGTAGCACTTCTAATATATTGGCCGACAATGATATAATTAAGTTACGATTACAAAAAGAGGACGTGAAAAAATTGGAAAACAAACGTGTGATTTCACTTGATTCAACGGATAATTTTCGGGAATTAGGTGGATATAAAACAGCTGATGGTCATACCATCAAATGGCATAAATTACTTCGTTCCGGTAGTTTGGGAAATCTAAATCAAAAAGATTTAAATTTCTTAGAAAATTACGGTGTTCGTTACGATGTTGATTTACGTTCAGACCCTGAAGTCGCCGATGCTCCTGACCAAATTCAAGTTGGAGACATCGATTATATTTTTGATCCAATTTTTAATGAAGATCGAACTGATAACTCACAAGATCCCGATGATTTTCGTAAGATCTTAGAAACTAATAAAACTTATGGATACGATCACATGACTGATGTTTATCGACAAATGGTAACACATGAATATTGTCGTAATGCTTTCCATAACCTTTTTATGATTTTATTAGAAAATAAAGAAGATGGTCAGTCAGTTTTATTTCACTGTACTGCCGGAAAAGATCGAACTGGAATGTCAGCTTTATTGATTCTTTCAGCTCTTGGCGTAGATCTTGACACTATTAAAGAAGATTACATTTTAACTAACAAAGTTGTTAAACATATTATTGACGCCAAAGTGGAAGATGTTAAGCATCAAGACTTTTCCCCACATGCTATTGAAAGTTTGAAGACCCTTTATAGTGTGAACATGGACTTTTTAAATGCTGCCATTGCGGAAATTAATCATCGCTATAATAATATAGATAACTTTTTACACAAAGGGATTGGTTTGACTGATCAAAATATCGCTGATTTAAAAGAAATCTATTTAGAATAAGCTAAATTGCCAATTTTTAGTTTATATGCTACGATAACTTTGTTAAATAGTTTTGAACCTGGGATGTCAGAGAATTGGCGGTTGCTGCGAGCCATGCAGGGTTTAAAATAAATTACCTAAAAACAAAATTAATTAAAAGTGTAGACTTAAGTGTCTAAACGTGGGTGGTACCGCGCATAACTGCGTCCCTATAGCGATTTGCTATAGGGATTTTTTTAATTAATTAATCTTACTGGAGGATCTTATGAATATAATTGATGATTTAAAGTGGCGAGGTGCCATTAACCAACAAACCGATGCAGCAGGACTAGCAGATGTAATTAACGACCACAAAATTGCTCTGTATTGTGGAATAGATCCAACTGGTGATAGTATGCACATTGGTCATTTAATCCCTTTCATGATTATGGAACGATTTGCTAGAGCCGGAAACCACCCTTACATTCTGATTGGCGGAGCAACGGGGTCGATTGGAGATCCAAGTGGACGAAAAACAGAACGTCAGTTACAAACGATGGACCAGGTCAACCATAATGTCCAATCACTTACTAAACAAATGAAACAGTTATTTGGTTCTAACTCAAATATTAGCATCGTAAATAACTATGACTGGACTAAAGATTTATCATTACTGGACTTTTTGCGAGACTACGGAAAGTTATTTAACGTTAATACTATGTTAAATAAGGAAGTTGTTGCTAGTCGATTAGATCAAGGAATCTCATTTACCGAGTTTACTTACCAAATTCTGCAATCAATTGATTTTCTTTATCTTCACGATCACTACAACGCCCAATTACAGATTGGGGGCGCAGATCAATGGGGAAATATTACAGCTGGAATTGATTTAATTCATAAAATTGACGGTCCTGACACTAAAGTTTTCGGTCTTACCATTCCTTTAATGGTTAAAGCTGACGGAACCAAGTTTGGAAAAACAGCAGGTGGAGCTATTTGGCTTAATTCAGAAAAAACATCTCCTTATGAATTTTACCAATTCTGGTATAACCAAGATGATCGCGATGTAGTTAAATATTTGAAATACTTTACTTTCTTAGATAAAGATCAAATTGATGAACTAGCTGAAAAAGTAAAATCCGAACCTTGGAAACGTGAAGCCCAAAAAGTTTTAGCCGAACAAGTAACGGAATTTGTGCATGGTAAAGCCGCTGTTAAAAATGCTGAACGAATTTCTAAAATTCTTTTTCAAGGCGATGTGCAAAAATTAACCACAGAAGAAGTTGCTCAAGCCTTCAACAATGTACCTACTTCAGAGATTAGTGCACAACCAGTTAACATTATTGATCTAATCATGGAAATGGGTATTGATAAATCTAAACGACAAGCACGAGAAGACGTGCAAAATGGTGCGATTACCGTTAATGGTAATAAGATTGAGAATGTAAATGATGAAATTAATCCAGCTGACTATTTTGATGGTCAGTATGTAATTGTAAGACGTGGTAAGAAAAAACATTTTCTCGCTAAAGTGAAATAATAATCAAAACAAGAACTCAAATTTAATTGAGTTCTTGTTTTTTTGCAAATAAAAAAAGCATTCCGGATGGAATGCTTTTTGTTTATAAGTTAATTAATTTTTACCAGTAATTGTGAGAGTTACGGTAAGCTACGGCGTTAGAAACTGAACCGTAACGACTTACAGCGTATTGACGTGCAACACGTTCTTGGTTAGCTGGTGAATAATCGCCACCAAGGTATGATGATGATAATTGGTATTTACCAATGTATTGACCATTACGAGCGTTGTAGTTGTTACCTGATTCAACAGCAGCAATTGAGTCTAATGAACCATCATTGTTAGTTGCAGCGGCTGAATTGTTAGTAGTTTGTGCTGCGGGTGCAGCAGTTTTTACTGGGGCAGCAGCTTGTTGTTTTTGAACTGGAGCGGCAGTTTGTGCTGGTGCAGGAGTTGTTGCTTTAGCAGCAGGAGCAGCTTGTGTAGTTGCTTGTTGTGCTGGTGCAGCAGCTTGAACTGGAGTACTTTGGTTAGCTACTTGTACTTCACCATCGTCACCGATTGTAAATACTTCACCAACATAAATTTTGTTAATATCTTGAATTTTATTTGCTTGAGCGATACTTTGAGCTGAAACATTGTATTGGCTTGCAAGTTTGTTTACAGTGTCACCTGATTTAACAGTGATTTTAGTTGAGGCGTTAGCGCTTTGTGAACCGGCGAATAATACACCAGCAGATACAGCAGCAACAGCTGCGACAGTTTTAATACCTTTTAACTTCATAAATAAATTCTCTCCTTCAAATATACCGAATAATAGTTTCTATTTCTTGTTTTGTTGGTTGCTTTGTATCAATCAACATATGTAATACTAATGGGAGAGTATTACAGAAATATTACAGAAAGATTAAGAAAAACATGTTGTTACGTAATATTGCAATAATATAGAAATATTCTGTTACGAAAAACGGCTTTTTTGCCACTAAATGCCGAAATTATAGGAAACATATATTTAATTTTGTAACATTTTAGTGTTAAATTATTTGACAACCCAGGAAAATTTATTGCAAATTTGTTATTTTTTTAGCTTTTAGCATAAATATTTTGCCAAAAAAATAACCTTCAATGATGAAATAAAATTCATCATTGAAGGTTATCACCTAATTTTAGTTCGTTTTATTAAGACGTTTTAATCCAATTCCAGTAAATCCACTCAAAATTGAAAATACAGGACAAAGCAAACTAAAGAAAACAAATGGTAAGTAATGAAGTGTAGGCACATTCAACGTATTAGCAACAAAGACACCTGCAACTCCCCAAGGCACCAAGTAATTAATTACTGCTCCCCCATCTTCTAAAGCTCGTCCTAAAGCTTCAGGGGCTAAGCCAGCCTTTTTAAAGTCTTTTTTAAAAGCTGTTCCAGGAAGAATAATAGAAAGATATTCTTCACCAATAAAGATGTTGACTCCAATTGCTGCTAGTACGGTACTTAAGACTAACATCCCATCAGATTTGATATGACTGGAAAAACGATCCATTACCGTGTCAATTACTCCAAGATTGATTAGTAGTCCACCAAGAGCCAAAGCCATAATAATCAGTGTCATGGTACTGGTCATGGAAATGATTCCCCCACGATTCAAAAACTGATTTACTTCTGGACTAGCTGTTTTGATGGTAAAACCGTTTTGCATTACGTCGGCAATTTTAACAAATGAATACGAATTATGCGGAGTAACTAACGTCATCACAATTGTAACTAAGATATTAATAAAAAGGGTTGGAATAGTCGGAATCTTCGTCCAAGCACATATTAATAGAAGTAAAACTGGAATTAACATCCAAATTGAAACTGTAAAATGACTAGTCAAAATGCCTGTAGTAGCCGTTATTTTAGCCAAATTAGCGGAATTATGACCTCCGCCAATCAAAGTAAATAAAATTAACGAAATAATAAAAGCAGGAACTGTCGACCATAACATATTTTTGATATGTCCATATAAATCATCACCTGCAATAGCAGAAGCAAGATTAGTCGTTGCAGATAATGGAGACATTTTATCACTAAAAACAGCTCCAGAAACTACAGCTCCAGCAATCATGGCTGGATTAATTCCCATTGTAATGCCAATCCCCATTGCCGCAATTCCAACAGTTGAAATAATAGTAAATGCACTTCCAATGAAGAATCCAACAAAGGCACACATTAAAAATACTGAGGGTAAAAACCAGCGAACGCTCAAAATATGAAATCCATAGACCATTAAAGTCGGAATCACACCTGACATAATCCAGACTCCAATTAAACAGCCGATTAAAAGGAAAATAAAAAGCGGAATAATCCCGTTTTTAACTCCAATCACAAAACTGTCATTGATATCATCCCAAGTAAAGCCACGCATTTTTCCCCATAAAATCAGCAATAAAATAATCGTCAAAATGGGAACCACAGGAGTAAGGTGTAATCCAATAATTCCCATCCCCATGATAACTAGCATGATTAATAAGATTAAACAAGCTTCCCAGAGGCGCGGTTTGATCTTTTTTGGTTGCTCTTGCATTATTTATTCTCCTAAAATTAAATTTATTCAGCGAGTTTTCGCTCCAAATAATGAGCTAGTTTTTCAACTGGATATACTCCAGTAACCTTTTCAACACCGTTGCCATTTTTAAACAGCACATAGCTTGGTAAACCCATTACGGAATACCTTTTAGCGATGTCTTGATGATGATCAACGTTGATTTTGGCAAATTTAACTTTACCCGCAAACTGTTTTTCCAATCTTTGTAGAACCGGTTCCATTATTTTGCAAGGTCCGCACCATGGAGCCCAAAAATCAACCAGGGTTATTGGAGCTTGAATTTCATCATCAAAATTAGTTTCATTTAATTCAACTGCCATTTGAATCCCTTTTCTTTCGTATAAAGTGAATTACGATTGTCACAATAATTGCAAAGATGACAAAGACACCAAACCATGAAGCTGGAATTTCAATATCAATAATTGGAATTGATAGCAATAATTTAACTCCAATCACAAATACCAAAATATATGCCATAGTTTTTAATTCCGGAATCTTTTTCATAATTGACATAATAACTTCTGCAATTCCTCGCATAGCTAAAATTCCTACCATCCCACCGATTAAAACCACCACCGGATTGGAAGAAACCGCTAACGAAGCTAAGACAGAATCAATTGAGAATAAAATATCCATGAATTCGATTTGAATCACAACCCACCAAAAAAAGCCTGGGCTATTACGATTACCCTTGATGGTATGTGAAGTAGTCTTTTTCTTACGTCTTAGCTGAGGAACAAAATATTTTACAGCCAGATAAATCAAATAAATGGCTCCAACTACTTTGATTTCCCAAAAATGAATTAAATATACTCCGGCTCCAATCACTAGAAAACGAAATATATATGCCCCCCAAAGTCCATAAAATAACGATTCTTCCTGCTTTTTCTTAGTTGGAAGGACTTGCGTCTGGGTTGCTAAAACAATTGCATTATCTACTGACATTACACATTCTAATATCACTAATGAAAAAATGATTAACCAATCATTTCCAGAAGTTAATACGGTACTCCAATTATGCAAATCAAAAAAAGGACCATATAATTTTTCAATTATTGCAAACAAATAAAATTCTCCTTTTTAGTTATTAATTGCTTGTTTATCATATTTTTGTAAATCATGTGCTTTGATAACCTTAATTAGTTTATCTGCGTAGTCAGGATCAGTTGCATAAGTATTCTTTTGCAATAATTCGGCTTCTTCTCGATAGCTGGTTATATTGTCTTTCTTCAAGAATTTATCAAATAACGCCTGATTATGATCTTCAATCGCAGCCTGCAAGTCTGGATACTTTCTAAATTGACCAACTTGAGTAACATGCTTATGGTTAATGTATTCACCGGTTTCATAAGAAATCGATGCTCCTTGATACGTTCCCTTAATTCCAAATGGATTTTTAGCATTTTGATATAACTTAGACTTACCCCAGTTGGATTCCAAAATAGCCTGTGCAATTACAATACTAGGCAAAACTTGATGATTTTTCTTGTATTGTTCAATTGATGGCGTAGCAACTTGTTTGATAAACTTATTATGTTGCTTAATTGTTGGATTATTTTCTTCGTTGAACTTTTTTTCATTCTTAATTAGTGTCTGTTCATTCATATATTTTCGTACTTTATAGGTTCCAAATAAAATCAAAATAAATCCAGCTACAATTGCAAACGCAATTATTGGATACCAGATACTTTTTCCATCATTTCGCTTATTTTTATTTTTCATATGAGATACACTCCTTTGCATTTACCATTATAACCTACTCGTTCAAATTTTAATTCAAGTAATTTTCACACTATTAACTATTTAATAAATTTTAATAATTTAACAAACATTTTACGTATTTAAGAATATAATTAAATTTATTGTCAAAAGGGGGCAATCAAATTGATTAAAACAAAAAAAATTAACCAAAATATTGACTGGGTTCAAGTATCTGATTGTCTGCCAGTCGAAAAAAAAATTTTAAAAGAAGACTATCATTTAACTACTGAGATGCTTTATTATGCACTTGATCATCATGAACGTCCACGAATGGAATATTACGATGATGAACAGTTACTACTAATAATTTTTGATGTGGCTGAACCCACCCGGTTTAATGGTGATATTTCATCCGAACCAATCGGGATTATGATGCGAGGAACAACTCTATTTACTTTTACGGCGGATCAAACTAACTTTGTTAATGCATTGATTCAATCAATTGTTGATAAAATGCCAAAAATGCAACGGGATAATCTCACTCCTTTAGATATTGTTTTCAAAACGTTATACCAATTAGCTATTCAATTTTTTGATTATATCAATAATATCAATAGTACTAGAACCAAGATTCAAAGAAATCCTGAAGGCAGTACTAATAAAAAATCAATTAACCAATTACTTAATCTTCAGACTAATTTAGTTTACTTTTTAACCTCGCTATCTGCTAATAACGATATGCTTACCATGTTAAAGCGAAAGCTTGGTAAAAGCTTTTCTGATGAAGATAACGACATTTTAGAAGATATCATTGTCGAAATCCAACAGGGACTCTCAATGGCTAAAATGGCAAATCAAGCAGCTCAACAAGTAGCAAGTGCATACTCTAATTTATTGGATAGTAATCTAAATACTACCATGAAATTTTTAACAGTATTTTCCATCGTCTTAACAGTACCAAACATCGTTTTCGGTTTTTACGGTGAAAATGTTAATCTTCCTTACATGAATCATCCATTTGCTTGGCAAATTACATTAATCATTTCTGTCATTCTAATTGCCATTATCTTATTAATTCTCCGTTTGAGTGATTTTTTCAACCGTTAAAATTAAAAATTTAAATTCTAAAGGAATTACTATTTAATGAAGAAAACCTTCCGCTTCCTGAACGAAAAAAGTGTCATTCCCTTCTTCATCTGGACGTTAACTACCATATTTGCGTTATTGTTTTTGCCTAATCTTACTCATTTAGTTGAATCTCAAACTATTCCCTTTAATTTACCTGCTAAACAAGTAAAATTTAATCGGGAAAATCATTTAGACCACGCGAGTCAACTAACTGTGGTTTTTTCAAACCATAACCAGCGATTATCACAACAAAATAATAAGCAGATTGACAGCGTCGAAAGAAAAATCCAAGAACACAAACAGGAACTCGGAATTTTAAAATTGGTTTCTGCCAAAACTTCGCCTTATTCGAATCATGTCTTTTATTCTTCAGATAAAAAAGTAAGTTTACTAGAACTTTGGGTACCGAAAAATCAATTGTACCATCCTGATTTTATTAATAAAATACAGCGTCAGTGCAATGTTAATGGACTAGAAACTCATATAACCAGTCCCGATCTGATTAATCATTCCATCGCTGAAAATACGATTCAAAAATCAAAAGTAGCCGTTTTGACTGCTTTTTGTTTTGCCTTAATTTTCTTTATAATCGTATTTAAATCCATTTTGTTGCCTATTTTAAGTATGATTCCATTGGGAATTTCTTACATAATATCATTAAGTCTCATGGCTAACATTGGTCAACAACGAAAGATTCCTTTTTCAACAGAAATGCCTTTATTAGTTGCATTAAGCGTGTTGTTGCTGGGGTCTGTTACTACTTTTTTAATTTACCATCGTTTGGTCATTTCACTTACAATTACTCTAGGACGAAAAAAGAGAAGAAATTATGCCCTTGTTGCATTAATAAAACCTTTAACTTTGATGGTTTTAATGATTAGTTTAACTTTTCTATCTTTTCATTGGTTTGATTTCTTGCCGCTTAAGGCTTTAAGCAGTTTAATCATTCCCCTATTGATAACCCCGGTTGCTGCGATTAGTTTTAATTCTATATTTATTAAATTTTTTCGAACCAAGCTATTTTGGCCCGGAGAACCGCAAAAAGTAATCTTCACCAATCACATTTGGAAAAAATTAATTAAATTCTCACTGTGGCAACCACTTGCTGGGATAATATTATTAAGTTTAATTTCATTTCCTTTGTTAACTAACTCACATCTCAAATTTAATTTTTCTAACTCTCAAATAGCAAAAAATGATTTAATCCAAGGCCAACGAATTATGCAAACTCATTTTAATTTTGGCAAACCAACTCCAGTTATAATTTATTTAAAAAACAATCACAAAATTACTAATGAACATGATTTAGCGGTTATTGATCATTTAACTACTAAACTACAAACCATGAAAAACGTTGCATCAGTTCAATCAGTAACTCAGCCTGGTGGTAGCAAAGTCAAAAAATATTATCTACAGCCCCAACTTGCTAAATTCAGTCAATCTTTACAACACTCTGATCAAGAACTTAATTTGATGCGCCAGGAATTGAAAAAAATAAGCAAAACAGAACTCAATAAAAATACTATTAAACTACAACAAAACGAGATTGCCAAATTAAGTCAATCAATTAATGACATAGTACAGCTTAATCAACAACAATTACTCACTTCTAACAATGATAATCAAATTAATCTTTTAGCGCTTAATTTAGAACGCTTGAAACAATTAAATCAAAATGGTGCAACAATTAACGAACATTTCGCACAATATACGCAAACTCTAGAAACATTAAATGATGATTTACAAACGATCAGCGAAAAAATTCGTCTTACCCGCTACCAAAATAAAAAAGACTTAACCAATTTAAGCCAACTAAATCATGCTAAAAGTATTCAGAATCTTATTTTTATTAGCTCCGACAATCTAGAAGATACCGATTTTGTCCAAACATGCTACAATTTCAACAGCCAGAATCAAAAAATAACTAAATTAATCGTAAATTTTGATAATCTTTCTGAAAACAAACTTAGTCAACATGAAATAAACAAATTACAGCAATTAGTGGCTGATGAATTACAAGGAACGCCTTTAAAACATGTCGCCATCACTTACTCTGGAATTCCAGTCCAAAACAGCAGGTTGCAACTAGATTTTCACTCAATTCTACCTGCTTTAGTTCTATTTTTACTAATTTTACTAATCGGAATAATGTTAATTTCCCAATCAATTCTTCAACCTTTGTATTGGATTAGCTGCTTGCTATTATCAAGTGTGATAGGGATTAATTTTACCACCTTAATCACCAAACAGGCATTTACGTGGAACAGTACTCTAATTTTAATGACTTTAATTGGTCTATATAGCGGAATCGAGCTTTTATTGTTAGCTTTTTCCTTTCGTTCTTGGAATAACGATTCATTAACTTGGTTAAAAACTAGCTTTCAAAGTTTTAGCAAGATAAATATTCCAATTTTGCTAGCTTTTACTTTAATTATCAGCTCCTGTAGCTTATGTTCTTTACCATCATTGCCTTTAGTAGCTGTTACCGCCATTACTATTTTATTATTCTTTAATTTATTTCTACCTATTGTTTTAGCAACTACCATCAAATTAACTAATATTATCAACCATCAACAACAATTAACTGATAAAAATGAACTAATCTAAAAAAACATCTCATTAATAATGAGATGTTTTTTTATTCAATTTCATCAACTTGATAAACCACTTGTCCAGCATCATTCAAGTAACCATATAATCGTTTTTTATGCTCTTTATCAAAATACCCCATATCAATCATATTTTTCCCATTTCGATTAACTAACCCATGATGCATTTTTAAAACAAAAGCATGCGTTACTTCAACATCATTTAAATGTTGTTGTGCTTTCTCAACAGAGGTACTTAAAGAAAAATCATCGTCTAAATAAAACTTAATCAATTTAACCATCATAAAATTTTTATGATTAAAAACTCGAGAAGCCATTTTTTCATTTCGTTCGCTGTGAATATATCCCTTTTGTTCCCAATAACGCAGTTGTCGTGGAGATACGCCAGTCATCTTGCTAACTTCTCCAATACGAAAGATGTAGTTTTTCTCATTACATGATTTGATAAAACGACGATTATCTTTCAACTGACATACCTCCTTATTGATTATTTATTATATTCGATAACTTTGATTTGCTTATCATCTACACTCATTTTTGTAATACTACCATTTGCTGGACGTTTACTTAGGTCAAATTGGCCAGGAGCTGAAAAACGTTCGACTAAGCTTAACAATGTATTACCATGACTAACTAATAAAACATTATCGCCATCTTCAATATTTGGATTATTCGTAATTAAATCAAGTCCTTGATCCAATCGTTTCCAATATTCTTCGGCGTTTTCTGCCATATGAAACGGATCGGCTGCTTTCATAAAATCTTTGGCTTTATTCATATCGTATTTTTTAATGATGTCTTTAAAGGTTGGAACCCCATGAGGAGCTCCAGCTTCATACCACGCTTCATCCATGTTTAAACCTTCAAAATAACCGTAAAATTGCTCACGGAAAAAAGGTGAAACAATAGGAGTTCTAGGATTAAAAGTTTTATTTTGATCAAAAATAATGGAAATTGTTTTTTGAGCTCGAGTCGTATCACTACAATACGATGCTTTAAAATTAATATCTGCTAATCGTTTGCCAGTTTCTCGTGCTCCATCCAATCCTGCTTGAGTTAAAGGCGAATTGCTCCAACCCTGCAATTTATTAAAAATATTAAAATAAGTCTGTCCATGACGAACTACATATAATGTAAACTTTGCCATTCATCTCATCCCGCTTTCTAGTATATAAATTATAACACGTCCCACCATTACAATTCATTCTTATACTTTACTTAGTTTTTTTAATCGTTAAAATCTGCTATGATGTAGATTATGTGTTACGTATTTTAATGAGGGGAAACAGGCCTTTGAATTTTATAAAAAAAACGTTAGCCAAAGTCAATACTAGGATTGGTTTTTTCATTTTACTAATCATTTTATTTTGGTTAAAAACCATTTATGCATATTTTACTGATTTTTCGTTAGGTGTAGAAGGATTATTACAATTCCTACTCTTGATTGCGAATCCAATTGCAACTACTGTTTTAATGTTAGGATTAGCCTTCTACCTAAAACCAGCCAAATTATTTTATCCAGCAATTATATTATTAGATATTTTAGATACTGTCTTATTATATCTAAATGTCATTTATTTTCGTGAATTTACTGATTTTATGACTGTTTCAACCATGACCGGTTATTCAAAAGTTGATCAGGGGCTCAGTGGGAGTTCGATTGCTTTGACATCTCCCCATGATGTCTTTTATTGGCTTGATATTGTTGTAATAATTTTGTTATTACTATTTAGAGTTATTAAAATTGATAAACACCAATTAGGTGCAAAAGTCGCTTTTGCTATTTTTTCAATCGGTTCTTTGTTACTAACTTTAAATGTTGCTATTGCCGACATGGATCGGCCACAACTTATTACGCGAACCTTTGATCGAAGTTACATTGTTAAATATCTCGGATTAGATTTTTTTACAGCTTATGATGGGATTCAAACACATCAATCAAACGAAATGCGTTCTAATGCAACTAAATCTGAAGTTTATAAAGTTAAAGACTTCACTGACAAACATTATGCCCCTGCTAATCCACAAATGTATGGTTCGTTAAAGGGTAAGAATGTCATCATTTTACATTTAGAAAGTTTCCAACAATTCTTAATCAATAAAAAAATAAATGGTAAAGAAGTTACTCCATTTATTAATAAGATTTACAACAGTAAGCATACTTATTCCTTTGACAACTTTTTCCATCAAGTCGGTCAAGGAAAAACTTCAGATGCTGAAAATATGCTTGAAACTAGTACTTATGGATTGCCTCAAGGGTCATTGTTCGCACAATTAGGCAGTGATAATACCTTCCAAGGTGCTCCGGCTATTATGGATCAAAAAGGTTATAGTACTGCTGTTTTCCATGGAAATGTAGCCAGTTTTTGGAATCGAAGTAATACTTATAAGAATCTTGGCTATCAATATTTCTTTGATGCTAGCTATTATGATACATCTGGGGATAAAGCAACTGGATATGGACTAAAAGATAAATTATTGTTTGATGATTCAACTAAATATTTACAACACTTGCAGCAACCGTTTTATGCTAAATATATTACTGTTACCAATCATTTCCCCTATGATTTAGATTCAGAAGATGAAAAAGACAATAAAATTAAAGTTCCAGACACTGATGATGATGCCGTGAATAATTACTTTACAACTGCTCATTACTTAGATCAGTCGGTAAAGGAATTCTATGATTATCTTAACAAAACTGGGTTGGCTAAAAACACCGTTGTAATGTTATATGGGGATCACTATGGACTTTCCAATTCAGAAAATTCTAGTTTGGCTCCCCTAATTGGTAAAAATAGTGATGATTGGAACGGATATGATAATGCACAATTACAAAGGGTTCCTTTGATGTTCAATTCTCCAGCAATCAATAATGGTTATGTTGACCATACTTATGGTGGTGAAATTGATGTTCTTCCAACACTAATGCATTTATTAGGTATGAATTCCAAAAAATATATTCAATTTGGAACAGACTTATTTTCAGCAAAACATGACCAAGTGGTAGCGTTTCGTAATCGTGATTGGGTTTCCCCTAAATATACATCTGTTAGTGGAACTATTTACGATACTAAAACTGGAAAAGTAATTCATCCAAATGCGAAGTTAAGTAAAAAGATTGAGAAGATGCAGCAAAAAGTTAATACAGAATTAAGTCTTTCTGATATTTTGAACCAACAAAACTTGTTACGTTTTTATCATCCTAAAGGTTTTAAGGCCGTCGATCCTTCCGACTATAATTATTCTAACGGTTTAAATCGTGAAGAAAAAATTGAAAAACAATTAGGTGATAAATCAACTAGTCTCTTTGATGAAAATGGACACAAAAACACTGAAAAATTATATAAAACTGATGCTCCAGAAGCTAATAAGCCTAAGAGCAAAACTAATCGAATTCAAATTACTAATCCAGATTCTAATAAAGAATAATATCAAGTCTTCTTGATTTATATACCCACTTTGCTATGTTAGAATAATGATAATTAATTAGTTAAATGGGAGGAGATAATTATGAAAAATTTATTATTAGGTCTTAGTCTTGGTGCTAATGTTGTCTTAGGATACTTAGTATTACGTGACTACGTTGAAGTTGATTTTGAAGATCTTGATCAAAATGCTGCAAATTTAGGTGATGAAGTTGAAGGAAAAGCTAAACAAGTAAAAGGTGCTTTAACCGGAAACACTTCTGATAAATTAAAAGGTGACTTCCAAAGCGGCAAAGGTGAATTAAAAGAAAAAGCCGATAACATTAAAGATGAAATCAAAAACAAATTAGATGATTAATAAAAACCGATTATTGGAGATTTATTTCTCTGATAATCGGTTTTTGTTTACACTAATTTTTTAAATATTAGTAATTTTATTCAAATATTAGTAATTTTATTCAAATATTTCTTTCGATCTTCTATCGTTGAATTTTTGATATTACCAAAATTATGCCAAATACAATTTTTCATTCCTACTTGTTTTAAAGTTGCTTTTATTAAAACTTTATTTACATAATTACCTGCCATATACTTTAAATACCATGACGGTGATTTAGATGTTGTGAAAATTTCAATATTTTTAACATTATTAATTTGACTTTTAATTCCCATCTTAGTATCAATATAAGCAAATTTATATTTAAAAACCTTGTCTATAAATCCTTTGATAATTGCAGGTGCTTCATTCCACCAATGAAAATAATTTTAAAAGTCAATATTATTTAACGCACAAAAAAAGACGCCCACCATTTCGGTGAGCGTCTCTTACTGTTTGGGTTGCGTGGCAACGTCCTATCCTCGCAGGGGGCGATCCCCCAACTACTTTTGGCGTGCTGAAGCTTAACTTCTGTGTTCGGCATGGGAACAGGTGTATCCTTCAGGCTATCGCCACCACACTTTACTTATGCTTCCATAAGCCTGAGCGAACTTCGTTCTCTCAAAACTAGATAATATCTTCTCTGTTCAACTTTGATTTAACCCTGTGTCTTCCTTGGTTAAGTCCTCGACTGATTAGTATTAGTCCGCTTCACATATCACTATGCTTCCACTTCTAACCTATCGACCTGATCATCTTTCAGGAGTCTTACTTCCATATAGGAATGGGAAATCTCATCTTGAGGCGAGTTTCACACTTAGATGCTTTCAGCGTTTATCTCATCCATACATAGCTACTCAGCAATGCGCCTGGCGGCGCAACTGATACACCAGCGGTATGTCCATCCCGGTCCTCTCGTACTAGGGACAGCTCCTCTCAAATTTCCTGCGCCCGCGACGGATAGGGACCGAACTGTCTCACGACGTTCTGAACCCAGCTCGCGTACCGCTTTAATGGGCGAACAGCCCAACCCTTGGGACCAACTACAGCCCCAGGATGCGATGAGCCGACATCGAGGTGCCAAACCTCCCCGTCGATGTGAACTCTTGGGGGAGATAAGCCTGTTATCCCCAGGGTAGCTTTTATCCGTTGAGCGATGGCCCTTCCATATGGTACCACCGGATCACTAAGTCCGACTTTCGTCCCTGCTCGACCTGTTTGTCTCGCAGTCAAGCTTGCTTTTGCCTTTACACTTTACAAATGATTTCCAACCATTCTAAGCAAACCTTTGAGCGCCTCCGTTACTATTTAGGAGGCGACCGCCCCAGTCAAACTGCCAACCAGACACTGTCTCCGAGCACGTTAAGTGCTCAGGGTTAGAGTGTTCACATAGCAAGGGTAGTATCCCACTGACGCCTCCACCGAAACTAGCGTTCCGGCTTCTATGGCTCCTACCTATCCTGTACAAGCTATGTAAACACCCAATATCAAGCTACAGTAAAGCTCCATGGGGTCTTTCCGTCCTGTCGCGGGTAACCTGCTTCTTCACAGGTATCTTAATTTCACCGAGTCTCTCGTTGAGACAGTACTCAAATCGTTACGCCTTTCGTGCGGGTCGGAACTTACCCGACAAGGAATTTCGCTACCTTAGGACCGTTATAGTTACGGCCGCCGTTTACTGGGGCTTCATTTCGAGGCTTTGCCGAAGCTAACCTTTCCACTTAACCTTCCAGCACCGGGCAGGCGTCAGCCCATATACTTCATCTTACGATTTTGCATAAACCTGTGTTTTTGATAAACAGTCGTTTGAGTCTTTTCACTGCGGCTGGCCGTGAGGCCAGCACCCCTTCTTCCGAAGTTACGGGGTCATTTTGCCGAGTTCCTTAACGAGAGTTCTCTCGCTCACCTGAGGATACTCTCCTCGACTACCTGTGTCGGTTTGCGGTACGGGTAATTAATTACTAACTAGAAGCTTTTCTCGGCAGCGTGACATGGGTTACTTCTCTACTTAAATTTCGATCCTCATCATCGCTTGTCAACCCGGCTACAAGCATTTAACTCATAACCTGACTTACGATTTGAACATACATATCCATCAGTATGCATAACTTAGCCTTCTGCGTCCCTCCATTGTTCAAACATAATTAACTAGTACAGGAATCTCAACCTGTTATCCATCGCCTACGCTTCTCAGCCTCGGCTTAGGTCCCGACTAACCCTGGGAGGACGAGCCTTCCCCAGGAAACCTTAGTCATTCGGTGGACCAGATTCTCACTGATCTTTCGCTACTCATACCGGCATTCTCACTTCTAAGCGCTCCAGCAGTCCTTGCGGTCTGCCTTCATTGCTCTTAGAACGCTCTCCTATCACGCAACGTAGTTGCGTCCGCAGTCTCGGTAATATGCTTAGCCCCGGTAAATTTTCGGCGCAGAATCACTCGACTAGTGAGCTATTACGCACTCTTTAAATGATGGCTGCTTCTGAGCCAACATCCTAGTTGTCTATGCAACTTCACTACCTTTTCCACTTAGCATATATTTAGGGACCTTAACTGGCGGTCTGGGCTGTTCCCCTTTCGACGATGGATCTTATCACTCATCGTCTGACTCCCGGACATAAATCAGTGGTATTCGGAGTTTATCTGAACTCAGTAATCCTAGATGGACCCCTTGCTCAAACAGTGGCTCTACCTCCACGATTCTAATTCCGAGGCTAGCCCTAAAGCTATTTCGGAGAGAACCAGCTATCTCCAAGTTCGTTTGGAATTTCACCGCTATCCACACCTCATCCCAGCACTTTTCAACGTACACGGGTTCGGACCTCCGGTGCGTATTACCGCACTTTCATCCTGGACATGGATAGATCACCTGGTTTCGGGTCTACGGCAACATACTAAAACGCCCTCTTAAGACTTGCTTTCGCTACGGCTCCGCTTTTTCGGCTTAACCTTGCATGCAACTGTAACTCGCCGGTTCATTCTACAAAAGGCACGCTATCACCCGTTAACGGGCTCTAACTGCTTGTAGGCACATGGTTGCAGGAACTATTTCACTCCCCTTCCGGGGTGCTTTTCACCTTTCCCTCACGGTACTGGTTCACTATCGGTCACTAGGGAGTATTTAGCCTTGGGAGATGGTCCTCCCGGATTCCGACGCCGTTACACGTGTGGCGCCGTACTCAGGATCCTGAACTGAGGGTATTCGATTTCATTTACGAGACTATCACTCTCTTTGGTGCAGCTTCCCAGCTGCTTCAATTATCAAATACTTTTGTAACTCAAATGTTCAGTCCTACAACCCCGGACCATAAAGGTCCGGTTTGGGCTATTCCCAGTTCGCTCGCCGCTACTTTGGGAATCGAAATTTCTTTATATTCCTGTGGGTACTTAGATGTTTCAGTTCCCCACGTCTGCCTCTGCGCAGCTATGTATTCACTACGCAGTGACCAGTCATGACACTGGTCGAGTTTCCTCATTCGGAAATCTCCGGATCAAAGCTTACGTACAGCTCCCCGAAGCATATCGGTGTTAGTTCCGTCCTTCATCGGCTCCTAGTACCAAGGCATTCACCATGCGCCCTTTTTAACTTAACCTATAATCCTTCGGATTATAAATTATTGAGTTTAGCGATTAAACTATTAATTTAAAAAACTCAAATAACACAATGGTTATTTCTCGGTTGAAATTATATTAAAAATATAATTTTTACAGAAAATAATATTATCTAGTTTTCAAAGAACAAAGTCTGAGAGTAGATACTCTCAAAACTGAGCAAGATTTTGATCGGTGTAAGTTCCGAATTTTTCCTTAGAAAGGAGGTGATCCAGCCGCAGGTTCTCCTACGGCTACCTTGTTACGACTTCACCCTAATCATCTGTCCCACCTTAGGCGGCGGACTCCGTAAAGGTTATCCAACCGACTTTGGGTGTTACAAACTCTCATGGTGTGACGGGCGGTGTGTACAAGACCCGGGAACGTATTCACCGTGGCATGCTGATCCACGATTACTAGCGATTCCAACTTCATGCAGGCGAGTTGCAGCCTGCAATCCGAACTGAGAACGGCTTTAAGAGATTAGCTTGACCTTGCGGTTTCGCAACTCGTTGTACCGTCCATTGTAGCACGTGTGTAGCCCAGTACATAAGGGGCATGATGATTTGACGTCATCCCCACCTTCCTCCGGTTTATCACCGGCAGTCTCTCTAGAGTGCCCAACTTAATGCTGGCAACTAAAGACAAGGGTTGCGCTCGTTGCGGGACTTAACCCAACATCTCACGACACGAGCTGACGACAACCATGCACCACCTGTCATTCTGCCCCCGAAGGGGACACCTAATCTCTTAGGTTAACAGAAGATGTCAAGTCCTGGTAAGGTTCTTCGCGTAGCATCGAATTAAACCACATGCTCCACCGCTTGTGCGGGTCCCCGTCAATTCCTTTGAGTTTCAACCTTGCGGTCGTACTCCCCAGGCGGAATGCTTAATGCGTTAGCTGCGGCACTGAGAGGCGGAAACCTCCCAACACCTAGCATTCATCGTTTACGGCATGGACTACCAGGGTATCTAATCCTGTTTGCTACCCATGCTTTCGAGCCTCAGCGTCAGATGCAGACCAGACAGCCGCCTTCGCCACTGGTGTTCCTTCATATATCTACGCATTTCACCGCTACACATGAAGTTCCACTGTCCTTTTTTGCACTCAAGTTATCCAGTTTCCGATGCACTTCTCCGGTTAAGCCGAAGGCTTTCACATCAGACTTAGAAAACCGCCTGCGCTCGCTTTACGCCCAATAAATCCGGACAACGTTTGCCACCTACGTATTACCGCGGCTGCTGGCACGTAGTTAGCCGTGACTTTCTGGTTAGATACCGTCACACCGTGAGCAGTTGCTCTCACGGCCGTTCTTCTCTAACAACAGAGTTTTACGAGCCGAAACCCTTCTTCACTCACGCGGCGTTGCTCCATCAGACTTTCGTCCATTGTGGAAGATTCCCTACTGCTGCCTCCCGTAGGAGTATGGGCCGTGTCTCAGTCCCATTGTGGCAGATTACCCTCTCAGGTCTGCTACGTATCATTGCCTTGGTGAGCTATTATCTCACCAACTAGCTAATACGCCGCGGGTCCATCCAGAAGCGATAGCATAAAAGCCATCTTTCAAACGAGAACCATGTGGTTCTCGTTGTTATACGGTATTAGCATCTGTTTCCAGGTGTTATCCCCTTCTTCTGGGCAGGTTACCCACGTGTTACTCACCAGTTCGCCACTCGGTCAGATCTATCGTCAAGCTGATGCAAGCACCAGCTATCAGTTAGGAGACCTCGTTCGACTTGCATGTATTAGGCACGCCGCCAACGTTCGTCCTGAGCCAGGATCAAACTCTCATTTTAAAAATGAGAACTTTACTAGCTCTTATTTATTTTATTTCTTAAAGCAAATTGACTTTGCATAATGTTTTAATCTTTAAACTTAGTTTAAAGATTACCTTACACTTTTGTAATCAAAATCTTGTTCAGTTTTCAAAGATCTACTCTTGCACTGCTTCTGCAGTGCATTTACTAGCATAACTCGTTTAAAAATAATTGTCAATAATTTTACTTAATTAATTTTAAAAAACTCAATTACTTAAAGATTAATGCGTAAAAACATTTCATAGTCATTTCCTAACGAACAATTATTAGTATATCTCATTGGTCAAAGAATGTCAAACATTTTTAACGATTAATTTCAAAAAATTTATTTTCAATCATTAATCATAAAAACTTGCCATCCCTCAAGCGACAATTAATAATATACACCCTCTTAAATACCATGTCAACAGTTTGGTCAAAAAAAGTCAATTTTTTTATAAAAAAAGAACTACCAATTATCAGTAGCTCTCGTTAATTATTTATTTGTGCAAAGCAGTACTATGAATTGGCATTCTACGATCAGGATATAATTTTTCCATAATCTCATTAACCGCAATCGGAGCTTCACCAAAACCAGTTGCAATTAAAGTATCCTTGCCAGGATAAATAGCTTGATCACCAACACTAAAAACCATTGGTTCAGAAGTTTCCATTTTTTGATTAACTTCCACCATGCGATGATTTAAAGCTGGTTGAATTTCCCAACTCTGTAATTCTTTATTGTTAGAAATGAATCCATAATTAACCACTAAATCATCAATCATAAATCTTTTTTCTTCATTAAAAGAACTTCCCACCATTTTAACAGTAACTTGTAAAGAATCATCAACTTCATCCAAGCTCTTAATTAAATAAGGAGTTATCAATTTAACTGAAGATTGTTTTAGTTTGTCAATCATATGTTCAAGGCCTCTAAATTCATCACGTCGATGAACTAAATAAACTTGGTTAGCAACTCCTTCCAACATCAAAGCCATATCAACAGCAGAGTCACCACCACCAGCAACCATTACATTTTTGCCAGCAAATTTTTGTAAATTCTGAATACTATAAAACAAATATTTTCCAGTATATTTTTCGGCATTTTCAGCTCGAAGTGTCCGTGGCTGAAACGCTCCGTTTCCCGTAGCCAAAATAACTGATTTACTGTATGTCATTCCATCATCAGTTTCAATTACAAAATGATCATCAGCACGAAGTACGTTAGTAACCTTTGTATTAACTCGTTTATCAACTGCAGGCATAGTATCCAGTTGCTGATTTAAATTTTCAATTAATTTTTTCCCAGTCACTCCTGCAAACCCAGCAACATCCAAAATAGTTTTTTCTGGATATAGCGCGTTAACTTGACCACCCATTTCTGCCAAACTTTCAATTACTTGAACCTTAGCGTTACGTAAACCAGCATAAAAACCAGTAAACATTCCAATAGGTCCACCACCAATAATTGTGATATCATATAATTTGTTGGACATTTTTATCATCTCTTCTTATCTAAATTTATTTTATAAAGGAATCTTAACATTATGAAGTACAAAAAAACATTTATATTTTTCATTTTTTTAATCGTAGTAGCATTAGGTTTCGGTGGTTGGTGGTATAACAATAACAAAGTTGCTAAATACCACGTTAACCAAACTAGAACGGCGACTGTTTTTATCCCTGGGATGGGTGGTAATAATATCACTTCTAATTACATGGTTTCAAGTTGGGATAAAGATCGAGTTGCAACAAAAGCATTGCAAGTCTATGTGAAAGATAATGGAAAAGTTTCTACAACTAAACAATTCAATAAGATTGGCAAGAACAATCCTGTAATTCAAGTTACTTTTCAAACCAATAACAAGCCCGGCTTTGAAGGTTCCAGAATGCCCTATCTAATGAGATACTTACATAATAAGTACGGTATTCAAAAAGTTAATTTGATTGGACATTCATCTGGAGGAACTATCATTTATGATTATTTAACTCGTCATAATCATACTAAAGATGTCCCTGAAACTGTTCATTTTGTTTCAATGGCCGATACCTATCCGCTTAAAGATCCTAAATATATTAATAACTTACCAAAAAATCTTGAGATTCTAAACTTCTGTGGTGATATTGATCACACTGGAAGTGACGGTTTAATTCCTACTAAAGATATTAAACCAATGAAAAATTTAGTTAAGGGACATGTTAAGAGTTACAAATTCCAAATTTATCATGGTGATCCACAACAAGCACAGCATTCAATGCTGCACGAAAATCCAGAAGTTAATAAAATTATCGCGCAATACTTATATAATTAAAAACGAACAAAGGCCAGGGATTTTTTCCTTGGTCTTTGTTCGTTTTTAATGTTAAATAGATTGTTTTTACCATCTATATAAAGTATTATAATATTAAATAATTAATAATATGCGGAGGATTCCATATGAGTGTTCAGAAAATGATTTTAGATGTAGATACCGGTATTGATGATGCCATGGCAATTGCATATGCAGTTGCTGACCCCAAAATTGATTTAATCGGTGTATTATCATCATTTGGTAATATTGAAGCTAACCGTGCCTCACATAATGCTCTTAATGTACTTGATATGTTTAACGCTACTGATGTTCCAGTTTTTATTGGAAATGATAATCCACTTGATCATCAATATCAGCGAATTGATATTAATGCCCAGATTCATGGGGAAAATGGGATTGGCGACGTCGAATTAAAAGCATCTAAACGTGATATTTCTGAGCAAAACGGAGTTGATTTCATGATCGAAGCAGCCGATCTTTATGGCAAAGATCTTACGATTGTGGCAACCGGACCTATGACTAACATTGCTTCTGCAATCAAAAAAGATAAAGCTGCTATGAAAAAGGTTGGCAATATTACCATTATGGGTGGAGCACTGACTGTCCCTGGAAATGTAACTCCAGTCGCAGAAGCTAATATCGAACAAGATCCAGTGGCTGCCAATGAAATGTTTACTAGTGATATTGACATTACTATGGTAGGTTTGGATGTAACATTACGAACTTTACTGACTAAAAAAGAAACAAAACAATGGCGCGATACTCATACGGAAGCTGGAGAAAAAATGGCTGATATCGTTGACTTCTATATCGATGTTTACGATGATATTTACCCCGAACTTGGCGGTTGTTCACTTCACGATCCATTAGCAGTTGGTGTGGCTATCGACCCTAGTTTTGTTAGAACCATTGATATGAACATCATGGTAACTACTAAACATGATGCTTACTATGCACGAACGATTGGCGACAAAGCACGTTTGAATAATCCTCATACAAATGTAAAAGTTGCAGTTAATGTTGATAAAGAAAGATATTTAAAAGTTTTCATGAAACGTTTTCTTGATTTGTTCCAAGCAACTAAATAGATTTAAAAAAGTCTTGCATCTGTCTATTAAACAGATGCAAGACTTTTTTTAAACTTCATCCAAATACAAATCATCTTTATGTGTCTTACCAAACATTTTAAGGAGACGGTAATAAGCCCAACCAAGCACTGCTGGCAAGAATACTCCAAATACAAGGAGAATAACAAATCCAGGTTTGTTATTAGCCCAATACCAAAGCGGAGCGATAAACGAGTTCAAACCTAATCCAGCGATGGTAAATGGTGCTTTGAAATGAAACCCAACTACTGCAATTGGTGCCATTACCATTGCAATCACAAAGGGTCCAACTGCATAAAGTGGATGTTTCAAAAGATTGGGAAACTGAACCTTAGGCGTAACCAAAGTTTGTGCAATATTTCCTCCCCAGTTGTTTTGTCTAAACGACATGGCAGTAAATACTACAAATCCAACTGTTGTACCAATCATCGCAGCACCACCAGACATCGGATCCAATTGAACTGCAATTGCCAAAGCAGCAGATGAAGCTGGAGTCATCAAGAAGAGAAACCAAGCTCCCGCAACAACTACTGAACCCAAGATTGGATTGATGTTCATAGTATCAGCCATCCTTTCGCTAATCCAGTTCAAAGCTGGAGTTGTAACAGCGGCAAACCCCAATCCAGCAAGTGATCCTACTAGCGCAGTGGCAAATGGTACCAATACCAAATCAAGCGGCGTTTTACCCGTTAACCACTTCCCAAGCAAAGCTGCTACTATTGCAGCCAATACTGCTGAAACTGGCTGACCGATGTTCATTACTGACGATCCAGCTACTTGCGGAGCTACCCAACCTGTGGCAGTCATGGTTTTGGCTACCGGAGCAACTGTGAAGTACACAGCATTTGCTCCCACTGTCGAAGCAATCATCGTTGCACCAGCCACCAAAGTAGTCGTTCTTAACATCATCGCAACCGACATCCCCAGTGCGGGAGCCAACAAACGCTGACCAATCAAGCCGGCTTCATTTAATGGCATCCAATGGAGCATCGTTCCTAACGTGCTCAGTAACAATCCCATTCCCAAAACCGCCAAAATGGTGTTAGAAATTCCTTGAGAAACTTGATAAACCCAGCCTTTCCAATTCTGCGGTTCCTTTTCTGGTACAAAATACTTCTTCGACATAATACTTCCCCCTTTTAGGTATAAAAAAAGCCCTGGCTAGAAATCCTAACCAGAGCTACATGAATGAAAATTCAATGATAGACTAGTCGGCCCAAATCATGTGGCCGACACAAACTGCTCGACCTTATTAGCTAATAATAATTAAGCTAACTAAGACCGAGATAATTTGTTTATTTCTATTCATCATCGAATTTTTCATAACATGCTCCTTTTTTGTTTTTATTTATTATGCCCGAAAAAAAGGGAATGTCAATAACTTTTTAAATTTTATTTAAAATATTTTTGCAAAAAGACAGCTACCCCATCTTCATCGTTTGAAACTGTCTCCTCATTGGCAACTTTTTTAATTTCTGATGTAGCATTGCTCATAGCCACTCCAACTTGAGCTTTTTCAAGCATCTCAGCATCATTTTGTGCATCCCCAAAAGCCATCAAATTAGAAAAATCCCAACCAAAATGGCTCAATAAAGCTCCTAATCCATAAGCTTTATCAACATTTAAGGGTAAAAATTCTAAAATTTGATTTTGCGAACGCATCATATGGTAATGATTGGCAACGGAAGCCGGCATATTAGCAACAGCTTGATCTAATACTGCTGGATTAGCAGCCATAATTCCTTTTGAATAACTCTCATCCGGCAAATCATTAAATGCTGTTGGCACAAATTTAATATTACCTTTTAACATTTTACGATAATCAGATGACTTCAAATCAGTGATTGGATAAACTTGACTAAAATCTAAAATATCTAACGGATAATCATTCTGTTTAGCATAATCATATAACGGCTGAAAAGTTGTTCGAGTCATCCCGCGTTTGAAAATGGATTTTTTATCAGCATTACAAACCACCAATCCGCCATTAAAAGTAATCGTATAATCAGCTTTTCCATCTAAACCCAGTTGTTCAATATAATGCCAAATTGCATTGATTGGACGACCCGTACATAAAACTATTTTAAAACCCTGCTTATGTAATTTTTTTAACTCTGCTTCGTTTACTGCACTAATCTGTTTGTCAGAGTTCAACAAAGTATTATCAAGGTCCAACGCTATCATTTTAATCATTGTTATAATTCTCCAATCAAAAAAACGCCCCAAGGGACGCTCTTATCTTTAAGCTCTGAGTTTGGCTTCTAACTGTTTTAACTCAGCTTGACGGATACTTCTTGGAAGAAATCTTCTAATTTCTTCTTCATTGTATCCAACTTCAAGCCGTTTATCATCAAAAATAATCGGACGTTTGATCAAGTCTGGATATTTAACTAACAAATCAACTAACTGACCTAATGAAAGATCATCTAAGTTAAGATGTAGCTTTTTAAAAATATTAGATCTAGTTGAAATAATATCTTCACTGCCGTTTTCAGTTAAACGCAAAATACGTTTTACTTCGTCAGCATTCAAGGGTTTGGAATTAATGTTACGTTCCTTAAACGAAATATCATGATCTTTTAACCAAGTACGAGCCTTACGGCTAGATGCACTACTTGGAGCAACATATAAATTCAACATATATAAAAACCTCCTCATGCAAAGCATGCAACAAGACAGTCTGACAAATATTGACTATTTATTAGACACCTTTATCTTATCATATCTACAAACATCGTCAATGTAGTTTATAAACTCTTAATAATAATTTACACATTGGCAATTTAATATTATAATTTAAACACTATAATACATATTATGAAAACTAATTTCATATAGGGGGCTGCACATGAAACTAACAATTTTAACCACTAGCGATACCCATGGTTATTTAGCGCCAACCAATTACGTGAAGCCCAATGCTAATATGCCATTTGGACTTGAAAAAGCGGCCACCGTTATAAAAAAGGAACAGGAAAAAGCCGAAAATACCTTAATTTTAGATGATGGAGATTTTCTAGAAGGTTCACCATTGGCTTACTACCAAGCAGAAGTTGAAAATGCGAAGTCACCTACAGCCATTAATGACGCCTTCAGTACCATCGACTATGATTTCGGAACAGTTGGCAATCATGAGTTTAATTACGGACAAGACTACTTGAAACAAGCAATTAAACAAAGCAAACGTCAATTTGTTTCTGCTAATATTTTAGACCAAAATGGTAATCCAGCACTCGCAAAACCATATGCAATTAAACAATTTGGCGATTTGAAAGTCGGAGTTTTGGGATTAACCACCCAATCAGTTGATGCCTGGGAAAATAAAGCTAGTGTTAAAAATCTTAACTTCATTTCAGCCTTAGACGCCGCTAAAAAATACGTTCCCCAAATGCGTAAAGAAGCAGATATTGTAGTAATTTTATATCATGGCGGCTTTGAACGCGATCTAAAAACTGGTCATCCAAATGATAAAATTGATGGCGAAAACGAAGCATATGCCATTTTAAAAGAAGTCCCTGGCATTGATGTGATGGCAACTGGTCACCAACATCGGATGTTAGCTGGAAAACTCTTTGGCGTTCCTTACGTTCAACCTGGACATCGTGGGAACTACGTCGGCCGAATTCAATTAAACATTGAAAAAGAAAAAGGAAAAGGAAAATACAAAGTCATCAAGAGCAATCAAAAAATCATTAAAACTGGGGAAGAAAAACCTAACCCAGAAACAAAGGAAATCATTGCTCCAACTGAGAAAAAAGTGGAAAAATGGTTATCAGAACCACTCGCTCATATTGATGGATCAATGCATTATGATGATCCTTTCCAAGTTCGGACTCACGGCAATGCCTTTGTAAACTTTATTCAAAAAGTCCAAATGGAAACAATGGGTTGTGATCTTTCTGCAACTGCTCTCTTTTCTAACGAATCACGTGGTTTTGAAAATCCAATCACCATGCGAAATATTATTACCAATTATGTTTATCCAAATACCCTTGCATTGCTTGAAATAACCGGTGCTGATTTAAAAGCCGCATTAGAAAAAACGGCGGAATATTTTACCATTAAAAATAATAAAATAATTGTAGATCCTAAATATCATTATCCTAAAATCAGGGATTATAACTATGATATGTATGCCGGGATTGATTATACAATCAAAGTCTCCAATCCAGTTGGCAAGCGTATTATTAATCCTACCTATCATGGCAAGCCAGTTACCAATAAAATGAAACTAAAAATTGTTTTGAATGCTTACCGCGCTGTTGGTGGTGGTCACTATCCAATGTATAATGAAGATAAAGTAATTAAGTACAATACAATCACAATGAGTAATTTAATTGCTGCGTATCTAAAACATCATCCTGAAATCAAAGCAGATCAAACTCATAATTTTAAGGTTATTAAATAAACTTATAAAAATACTCCGTCTAGCTAAACTAACTAGACGGAGTATTTTTATTTTAAGTCCTGTTTTACTTGACGATAAATAGTTAATTTCTGTTTAACACTAACATGGTTTCGTTCGGTCAAAAAGGAATAATGATGATGACGAATAGCCGTCAAAATAGCTTGATAATAATACAAGGCCGCTAATAATGCTGCCTGTGAATCTGGAGCAATCTCCTTTACTAATTGCAATCCTTCTTGATACCAATTGTCAGCTAGCTGAGCTTCATATTCCCATAATTTAATCAGTGACGCAGTAGGCTTTTCGGCTTGAAAATCAGCATCCGTGACTCCATATTGTTTTAATAACATTTGTGGTAAGTAGACACGATGATGATCTTGGTAATCTTCTCCGATATCCCGCAAAATATTGGTTAGTTGCATTGCTTTGCCTAAGTCAATGGCAATTTGTTGGTTCACAGGGTGATTATCAGATAAAATTGGCAACAGCATTAGACCCACGGTACTAGCTACATAATAAGCATAATCTTCTAACTCAGCCTGAGTTTGAATCGCCATAAAATCAACATCTAATTGTTGGCCTTCAATCATTTCATAAAAATATTTAAGTTTAATCTGATAATGATTCATCACAACTCGCAATGCCTGCCACATTGGATCATCAGGTGTTTGACCAGCCTGAAATTCATCTAATTCGTGTTTTAATTGTAATAAGCCCTGCTCGTCATGATGCTCGTCAACTAAATCATCCGCTCGTCGACAAAAAGTATAAATTGCATAAATACTATTAGCTTTTTGCGTTGGCAACTTGGAAAAAGCCGAGTAAAAACTTTGTGAGTTAGCTTTAATCACTGCTTCACAATGTTGAAAATCTTTACGGTGAACTTGATAATCAGCGGGTAACTTTTTCATCTGGTTGGTCATCACGTAATAACTCCTTTACAGCCAAGTTTGCACTTTGCATAACAATTGGCACTCCTGCCCCAGGATGAGTACTACTCCCACAGAAATATAAACGCTCTGCATATTTAAATTTATTGTGAGGGCGATAATAATTACTTTGCATCAAGGTTGGCTTTAATCCAAAAGTTGCACCGCGATAAGCATTATATTTAGTTTCAAAATCACGCGGTGTATTTTCTCTTTCAAAGACAATATGTTCTTCGATATCTTTAAAATCAGTTTTAGTTTTTATTTTATCCAAAATCATTGCTTTATATTTCGCAACATCATCTGCATCCCATTGATCAAAATTTTCAGTGTCAGGAACTGGAACTAAGACATACATTCCCTCGTGACCATCTGGTGCCAAACTCTGATCCATCACAGTTGGGAGATAAATATAAAAAGACGGATCAGCGGGGAAAACATGATTTTCAAAAATATCAGCAATATTCTTTTTAAAATCATCAGCAAAATAAATCGAATGTACTGCACTGTCTGGATATTTTTTATCTAGACCCAAATACATGACAAAACAAGAACATGAATATTCCATTTTATCAATTTTTTTATCTGTATACTTACCTCGGTCTTTTTCATTTGGAATCAGATTTTTCATTGCATATGGAAAATCGGCATTACAAATCACATAATCAGCAGTTTCTTGTTTACCATCAACTTTAACACCAGTCGCTTGTTGATTAGCAAAAGTGATTTCTGAAACTTCACTGCCGTAATGAGTCGTTCCACCAAGTTCTTTAAACAAACGATCCATTCCGTTTACCAAAGTATACATTCCACCCTTGATAAATTGAACGCCGTAAAATAACTCAATCATTGGAATAATATTATAAAGCGAAGGACCTTGATAAGGAGAAATCCCGATATATAAAGTCTGAAATGCTAACGACTTGCGGAGACGTTCATCTTTGACATATTTAGAAATAGAAGCATAGGCATTGCTAAAAGTTTTTAACCGTAAACCCTGCATCAATGACTTTGGATTATAAAAATCCCATGGTTTGCGATACGAACGTGACAGAAAGTTATCTTTAGCAATTAAATAACGCTGATAAATATCGGCTAGAAATTTATAATAACCTTGAGCATCTGCTTCCGAAATTCCTTCTAATGTTTTAGTTAACTTTGTTAAATCAGATGAAAACTGTAATGGATCTTCTTTAGCAAAATATAAATTAAGCATCGGTTCAATTGGTGTCATCGGAATGTAATCATCCGGGTTACGACCAGCCTGTCTGAAAACATCCTGATAAACTTCTGGCATCATCACAATTGTAGGACCAACGTCAAATGTGTAGCCGTCCTCTTTAATTTGACTCATTTTTCCACCAGGTTTTTTATTTTTATCATATAAATCAACCTGATATCCTTGATGTTGAAGTTGAATAGCAGACGTCATACCACCAACTCCGGCACCAACAACAATGACCTTTTTCTTCATAATTTTTATCCTTATTATCCTTCTAGATTTATATTTATTATATTGTACAAAATAAATTACCAATATAAAAGACTAACCATCGTAAATAAGTATTTTTCTTAAATCGAGGTTAGCCTTTACATATTTATCATTTTAATTAACTTGCATGTTTTTTCCTCGGTGCCGGTTTGCCACCTACATACTGAACCGCAGCTAGTTTCCGAATTGTAGTAACTTTAATTTTACCTGGATAAGTTAATTCATCTTCAATTTGTTCACAAACTTGTTCTGTTAATTCATCGCTTTGTTGATCATCCATCTGCTTAGGATCAACAATAATTCGAATCTCGCGCCCTGCTTGAATGGCATAGCTGTCACGTACTCCAGCATGCGCATTAGCAATTCGTTCCAGTCCTTTAAGTCGATTAATATATTCTTCAACAGACTCGCTTCTGGCACCAGGTCGTGCTCCAGACATTGAATCAGCAATTCTGACTAAGGTTGAAACTGGATTATCAGAATCAACATCACCATGAGATGCTGCAATAGAATTAATCACTACTGGATCTTCGCCATACGCTTCAGCAATTTTAACCCCCAATTCAACATGAGTTCCATTCACTTCGCGATCAACCGCTTTTCCAATATCATGGAATAATCCAGCTCGTTTGGCAATTTGAACATCCATGCCTAATTCAGCAGCCATTACACCACAAAGCTGTGCAACTTCAACTGAATGTTGTAACACATTTTGTCCGTAGCTCGTCCGATACTGAAGTCTTCCAAATAACTTCATCATATCAGGGTCTACCCAACCAATATGTAAACTACTGCAAGCAGTTTCTCCAAATATCCGAAGATTATCCATTACATGATGTTGAGTGTTAGCTACAATATTTTCAATCAAACCAGTATTAATTTGATGTGCTGAAATAATTTCATTAATTGCGTTACGCGCAATTTCTCTTCGAATTGGATCACTAGTACTAATTATCAAAGTTTCCTCAGCTTCAGGGTTAAAAATCAAATCAACACCTGTTAAAGTTTCAATTAACCGGAGTCTTTGTTCGTTTTTCCCCGTTACTTTGTTCCGAATCTTTTCATCTGGAATCGTAATATTCCGTTCAATATGATCACGAGGTACATCAATAGGTCCATCTTGTAATGCTTCTACCATAATATTACGTGCATCTTTAGCTGCATTTAAGACCATAAAGTCATGATTTTCACGAGTTGTGATTTCATAATCACGTTTTAAGGAAGTTTCAGTATTTTGAAGTACTAATTGTTCAGCCTGTGGCTTACTTAATCCACTTTTAGTGTAGACAACTTCTTGCCGTTTTCGTTGTAATTCTTTACTTTCACTTCTAGTGCGATCAATCTGAGATTGTAATTCCTGTAAATCAGTTTGTCTTGCTTGAAGCGACTCCTGAATCTTATCCAGCCGATCTGAAAAACTATTTAAACTTTTCTCACGTACATCTAAATGTTCGGTTCGCGTTTGATTTTCTGCTTGTTGCTCCAACAAATCCTGTTCTTCTTCATTTTTAAAATCCTGAACTTCTTCTTCAACATCCTGATTAATTTTTGCAACTGCATCTTTTATTTTAACTTGATTTTTAATTTCTAAATCTTCCGCAGTTCTTTGTGCTACAGAAAGACGCTTATTTAAATTTTTGTTTTCAATTTGGTAGCCACCAACGACTCCAATTATTAGAGCTGCAACGCCTACTGCTAAAATTAACATTTTGTACCCCCCTTCCTGATAGATAGTCGAATTAGTCAAAGTTATTTTAATAATACCATTTAACAACGATTTTTTAAACGAACCTCCCCTGTCTTTTAAAGAGGTATGAAGTATAATGTTAATAAGGAGGTTTTCTCATGTTCCCTGAAAGATTAAAAGCATTAAGAACCGGAAGACATATAACATTAGCAGAATTAGCTGATGAACTGAATAAAATGTTTCTGACCGAAAAAAACCACGAAAATACAGCTTCACAAATTGGAAATTGGGAACGCGGAATTCGCAATCCTTCCTTTATTGAAGTACGTAAACTAGCAACTTATTTCGGCGTTTCAATGGATTATTTAAGCGGTCGAATTGATAGTGAAAACACCGATCTTTCCAAACTTTTCATTGGGGGAACTGAATTATACTTCAATGAACAACCATTATCTAGCAACGATCGTTATGAAATTTATCAGTTAATCGATGGCTATGTCCATGGTAAAAAAGAACGAAAAGATGATGGTTACGATCATCAAGAAGAATTAGACCTTAACTATTAGGAACGAAAATCATGAATCGTAAAAAATTAATCAAAAAGCTCAAAAAGAATAACCAAATAAAAAAGCAAAGTCCTGCTTATATTGAACAATTAAATCAATATCGAACAGAATTTAACGATTATCCTGAAATTAAATTTTTATTGAATAACGCTTTAATGGCTGATCACTTATTGTCATTAGGAAAACTACCTCAAGACATTCCTAATCTGGAATTACCAGACGATATTCAAGATAAAATATATCAACAGATTAATGCTAAATATCCGCTTGGCGACTCGCGCGGTGATCAGGAGTGGGATAAAATTTCTACAGATTTACCTAAAGTTGATCAACAACTTCGATCATTTCGAGATTATCTCGAAGATCAATATGGCATGTGGGCTTATATTTCGTCCTCATTTACTAATCAGCTAGCAAAATATCTTGATGGAAAATCAGCTTTAGAAGTTATGGCTGGCAATGGATATATTTCAAAGGGCTTGCGAGATAATCAGGCAAATGTGATTGCAACAGATAGTATGGCATGGAAATCTGAAAATGAAACCGGTAAGCACCAAGTGACAAAGGTTGAAAAATTATCAGCTTTAGATGCCTATCATAAATACAAGGGCCAAGTTGACTACATTATTATGAGCTGGTCGCCCGATGGAGTTCCCGTCGATAATGAACTGCTGGAAGCAATCCGAAAAGATGGAGACCAAGTTAAACTACTTGTAATTGGTGAAAAAGATGGGGCTACCGGATCAAAAGAATTTTGGCATAATGCTGAATTTAGTAAAGATGCTAAAATTGATAAGTTAAATCAATATTATTCTCACTTTGACCTAATTAAAGATCGAGTCTACTTAGTTAAATAGGAGTTTTTATGAGTCAAAATAAAATCAGTCTACAACCGCTTACTAAAGACCTCAAAGATGTGGAATTAGTCCAAAATCTTTTTGTTCAACCATCAACTTTACGCTATTGGTTTATGCCGCCTTTTAGTAACCAAGCACAATTAGATCAATTTATTGATAAACATATTAAAAATAACGACATTATTAGTACCACAATCAATGTTTTAGAATCTGGATTGGCAGAAAGACAACTAAAAGTTGGTTTAATTGAAGTAATTGATATTGATCAAATTGCCCGAACTGGTGAAATTGAGATTGCATTATTAGATAAGTTCAACGGACATGGTTATGCACAAAAAGCTATGCAGCAAATGATTTCGCAGATGTTTCAAAATTACAATATGCACAAACTATTTTTATACGTTGATGTCGAAAATGACGCTGCTGTTCATATTTATCAAAAACTCGGTTTTAAAACTGAAGGAACGATTAAAGATCAATTTTATTCAAATGGTACATATCATAACGCTTATTATATGGGATTAATGCGTGATAATATTAAGTAACACAAAAAAGAGAGTGGTTATGAGAATGTCTAACTTTTATAATACATCTAAGAAATTACTAATCTCTTTTTTGTAAATTATCATTGACATGGAGTTAACTCTACCCTTTATATTTAAATAAATTTATAATATAAAGGAGATTAACATGATAAACGATGAAAGATTAGTAAATGGAAAAAAGGTTTTAGAAAAAGTAGATTCCGATCCGGCTGATAAAGTACTTCATGCTTTAGACGACATTGCTCCAGATGTTTCAAAGTATATTATGGAATTTGCATTCAATGATATATATGATCGGCCAGGACTAAATCTTAAACAACGTGAAATGATTACTATTACGTCACTACTAACTCAAGGAGATACAGCTCCTGAACTAGAAGTACACATCAATGGCAGTTTAAATGTTGGATTAACCAAGCAAGAAATAATTGAAACATTCATTCAATGTATTCCATACGTTGGATTTCCAAAAGTTCTAAATGCAATTTCAGTTGCCAGAAATATATTTGAAAAAAGATAATTTTAGACTAAAGAAAGTAATTTCAAGCTATGAATATCGGTGAATTTTCTAAAAAAACTAAACTTACAATTGACACTTTAAGATATTATGAAAAATTAGGTTTAATAAATCCACAAAGATCATCTAGCAACAAACGTATTTATACTGATAAAGATATAAATTGGATTGAATTTATTAAAAGACTCAAAAAAACTGGAATGAAAATGAAACTAATCGTTAAATATTCCAAACTAAGAGTTGTTGGGACTTCCACAATCAATCAAAGAATTTCGTTGCTAAATGAGCAAAAACAAAAGTTAAACAATCGTAAAGACGAAATTAATTCTTCTATCAATTTTTTAAACAATAAATTAAAAATCTATAATGAGATGAAAAATAAAGAAGACTAACACCACAATATGTTAGTCTTCTTTATTTTATTCAAAATCAGCCATCATCTCATCGACTACTTCTTGAACACTTTTAATCTCATGAATGTTATCAATTCCGACATCAACTGAAATAACACCATCATTAATTTTTCCATCTAACATTGCCGGACGAACTCCGCCAGCTTCTCGAGTAGCTGCAAAAGTTTCCTGATCACCATCATTAAATTCAGCAGCCCACTTGTCTGCGGCTGCATTTTTAATGGAGCGCTGATTAGGAGCCACCAATAACATGTCATTTACTCCTGAATCAACAATTTTTTCTTTGGTGATTTGTGCAGCTCGATTTTCATTAGTAACAATCAATCGAGTTCCCACATAAACACCTTGAGCTCCCAACGCAAAAGCAGCCCGGACTCCACGGATATCAGTTATTCCACCAGCAGCAACCACTGGAATTGAAACTGCATCCACAATTCGTGGAATGGTTGTAAAAGTACCAAATCCAGTCGTTGGGATTACGCCACCTTCATCATATCCAGTAGCCACAATCACATCTGCACCTAATTTTTCTGCTGTCCGAGCGCCTGAAACTGTAGAGTTCATTTCACGAACAATTAATTTACTGCCAGATTTTTTAACTTTTTTAGCTAACTCAAGGTTAAGAAATCCTGACAAAATAAAGGTTCTAACTCCAGCTGCCAAAGCTGTTTCAAAAACTTGGTTTGGATAATCAAAGTCTTCTGGTCCGTTAACCATTAAGTTGACCGCAAACGGTTTATCAGTTAATTGTTGTGCCCGTTTAATTTCTTCAGTTAAAGTTTTCATTGAATCTTGTTCTGGTGTCGTTTTACCAGCATTCGGACCAAAAGTACCTAATCCCCCAGCATTAGAAACAGCTGCTACAAACTTAGCATCCGTTAGCCAATTTAATGATGCTTGAATCAAGGGATATTTAATCCCTAAAATCTTTGTAATTGGATTTTTGTTCATTTTATTTGCCTCCGTGTACTTATAATTAGTAAGTACAATTTTAGTCTAACGTTTAAGAAAGCGCAAATAAAAGATTGATTTCCAATTTTTCAACGCCAAAATGTTTGCGTATCTTTTTTATCATCTAAATTAAATTCAATTATTTGTTTTAAAAGCGCATAATCAATCGGCTTGTTAAAAGGGAGTCGAAATAAACGGGTCCCATGTGTATATCCAGCAGCTTCTATCGCTGGCGTAAATTTGGTTAACGTATATTCTTCCGGCATCACACCTACATGTTTAGTTGAGATGCTATAACCAATAATAAAAGTACCGTGAAAAGTAAACATCGGTTTATTCCAAGCAATTCGACCGTTTAATTGTGGAAAAGTTTTAATAGTCCACTCTAAAATATCTCGCATCTGTTCACGATGTGTAAGATTACTAATTTCTGCTAGATAATTACTAAAAATATTCATAATTTTTCCTCAATCCATTAATTTGTTTTTAATGTGATAATTTAAAACTATTGTACTGCATCTCCATCTTTTCAAGTATAATAAGTTAAACCAAAAATTAGGAGTGATTTTTACGCATAACGTTAAATATTCAAAACCAAATATGGAAACCTCTTTTAAAGATTTCTATACTAATCTATTTCATATCTCTGGACGAATGAGTCGAGCTGCCTTCTGGTGGGCATATCTAGACGTTTTCATTATTGTCTTTATCATCGATTTCTTTATCAATTTGACTGATTTAAAAAATGTTACTTCTGGAATGGCATATTTTGTAGAACTATTTTTATCACTGATTGTTTTTATATTAGGAATTGGTGTCATCACAGCAACTTGTCGTCGTTTACACGATACTAACAAATCGGCATGGTGGTTTTGGCTGCACTTAATTCCCTTTGCTGGATCCATCGCACTCTTGATTTTATGTGCAATGCCAACGGTAAATATTGATAATCGTTTTGGCCAACCAGATGTTAATTTTTTAAATCAGTTAGAATAATAACCTTATAATTCAATTTATCTTCATAATTATCAATAAAAAAGACTGGATTGCAGATTAATTTCTGTTATCCAGTCTTTTTTAGAAAAATTTAACATTATCTATTTACATAAACCATCACTATGTTATACGATATATAATATAGTAATACAAAAATGATAATAGAATGGAGCAATTCACTATGAAAATATCAGAATTAAAGCAACAAACACTCAACGAATTTTCCGGAAAATGGTTACAAGCCATTTTAATTGCAGTACCTTATTTTATTGTAGCAGTCCTAGGCTCATTACCATTTTTACCCTATGAAATTCTTTCGATTTTTGCAGTCATTGGAATGTCATATTCTTATTTGGAATGGTTTCGTTTCAAAGATATTCCTAAAAAGCCATTTTTTAAATCATTAAATGAAATTCTCAACACTCCAAATCAGTTTGGACCATTTTTAGTCGGTGTTTTAGTAGAAATTTATACAATCTTATGGTCACTTTTATTTTTCATTCCTGGAATAATCAAAGCCTTAGCCTATTCTCAAGCCCTTTTAATTTATAAAGATGAAACTTTAAATGGAACTGAAAGACCAGGATTCAATGACTGTATCACTAAAAGTCGAGAACTGATGAATGGTCACAAATGGGAATTGTTTGTATTAAACTTATCCTTTTTAGGCTGGTTCTTCCTTTCAATTTTAACTGTCGGGATTGGATTCATTTGGTTAATTCCTTATTATTATGGAACACTAGTTAATTATTACGTTTATTTAAAAAATAATAATCAATAAAAAGGGTCTCTGACAATTAAGTCAGGACTCTTTTTAGATTATTTAAATTTTAGCTAACTTGCTATAAAAAGCTTTAGTATCATGGTAAGCCTCTTGATAAAGCTTATATAAGCGATTGTAACTCTGCTGATTAACTGGATTAGGTTCAACTTTTTCATCAATTTTAGACCAGTTCTTTACTGCTTCAATTGAAACTTGACCACTCCCAATTCCAGCTAACATGGCACTGCCAAGATTAGCTTCACCACCAGTTTGGGTTGTCATAACTGTTTTACCAGTCACATCGGCAATCATTTGCAGCATTTTTTTAGAATGACTCACACCACCAACGATTGTAATTGCATTACCTATTCGGTTGCCAAATTGCTCAATACTTTGTCTAACTGAATAAGCAATTGCTTCTTGAAATGCATTGTAAATATCATATTTAGTAGTATTCAATGATAAACCTAAAATTGTTCCTCTTACATTAGAATCCCAAATTGGACTTCTTTCACCCATGAAATATGGCAAAACAATTAATCCATCACTACCAGCGGGAATTGACTTACTTTTTTCATCTAATTTTTGCATCCCGTCTGCATTATCAAACTCAGCTGCAAACTCTTTTACAAACCATTTAACAATTGCTCCAGCAGTGTTTGCTCCAGCAAAATTATAATAATAATCTTTGGGACGATAAGCATAGGGCCAAATAATTAACTTTTTGTTTTTTAAAGGCTTATTCGTTACTACCGCTGCGTTCATTGAAGTTCCAATTGCAACAGTGACTTTACCGGAATTCAAAACACCAGTACTAACTGTTGCTGGTCCAACATCAACTCCAGTATTATATATTGGAGTATTGGCTTTAATGCCCAATTTTTTAGCCCAGTCAGATGTAACTTTTCCAGCAATTTCAGTACTTTCAATTAATTTTTGAGGTAATTTATTAATATCAATCCCTAACTTTTGAGCAAACTCTGGCACCCATTGATCTGTATTGATATTAAAGATGCCAGCTAAATTTCCTGCAGCCGAATAATTAATGCTCTCATTTCCGGTTAATTGTTCGATGATATATGATTCAGGTGGCAAAAACTTGGCTGTCTGGTGATATAATTTCGGCTTATTTTCTTTTAACCACATAATTTTTGTATATCCATAATATGGGTCAGCAAGATTTCCAGTAACTTCCATTAAATCATCACGAGAGATTAAAGTAACAGCTGCATCTGCTTGCTTTGTGGCTCGTCGATCCATCCAAATTAATGCTGGTCCTAATACTTTTCCATTTTTATCAATTGGAATTCCCGAACCACCATATAAACCATCAATACCGATGGCGGTTATCTGGCTTGATTTTACTTGAGTTGCTAATGATTTAATTAATGTAGTGACAGCAGTTAACCAATCATTGGCATTTCCTTCAGCCCAACCTGGATGTGGTGTGTTAATGGAGTATGAACTAGATTCTTGTTTAATAATCTTACCGTTCGTATCCATTAAAATTGCCTTTGTACTAGAAGTTCCAATATCAATCCCTAAAATATAACTACTCATTAATCATCCACTCCCCACTATTAAAAACATTATCTTCATTCTAGTATAACGCTCTTTTGAAAGCGTTTTCTGGATATAAACTTAAGTTTTCAAGTTACAATAAAGCATAAAAAAAGAGTCTCTGACAATCATGTCAGGGACTCTTTTTAACAGGCACTTGATAAATCAAATGGACTAGTTGAGGTGTCACATCACCTGCTAATCAAACCATCTGCAATACGGCAGAGAAAACTGGTTCCTAATATATAAGTTGTTACTTATACGGCTCGTCGCATACATTAATTATATCACAAACTAATTAAAAACACCAGTTAAGCTTTCTCAGTTTCATCTTTAGAAGCTGCTGTTTCAGTTCCTGCTTTTTCATTTCCGGAAATAATTTCAAGTTGATCTTTAGTCCACACTACAAAGCGTTCCAAATCTTCGCTATCTACTTTTTCCAAAAAACTTACCGAATCATCTAATTCATCAATCCGTAATTTAGATTTATTGATGTTCGGTGATGTAATAATCATATAAACATTAACATCCACATCGCCATCGCCGACCATAATTTTATTGATATTTTTCGGGTAATTTAATGGTAGATTAATAATAGATGTTTGCAGTTTGATGCAAATCTCTGCATCTTTAACCGTTAAGTCTGCACTAGCAATTTTATCAGAATTAATTGCAGCCTCAATAAAATCACACAGTGGTTTTAAAACTTGATCTGGATTAGCTTGTAACTTTGCTAAAGTAGTTTCGAACTGCTTTGAGGCAAATTCTTCTGCTTCAGCTTCTTCAACAAATTTTGCTTCATCAATTTTCATTTTTGCACCCATCTATTTTCTATATTTCATATAATGTTTGACTCGTTCCTGTGTTGTTGCTTTTCTAAACTTCCAAGCCAAAACAAACCAGTAAACGTTTACTACCAACCCGATTACAATGATAAGAATAACAAAACTCTTGCTGATAATGCTAGGATTACTTGCGGTAATCACTTTGTAAATTGCATTTAAATAACCAACTGAATACAAAATTTGCACTAATGCCAACAAATAAAAACCAATCCGTAACCGACAAACCATTAATAGCAGCGGTACACCAAACAATGCACCAGCCATTAAATTGGTACGTAATAAATCTTGTGAACCCATTCCAATTGCTGGCAGCTGCATCAGGTAATTCAACACTAAAAAGATCATTAACGATACTAACGACCAGATAATAATTTTAATTGTTTGTTTCATAATTAATCCCGCCTTTGCTTTCAGTATAGCGAAATTATCATTATGATACCAATCAATTTTCATCTTTAGGAAATAGCATCTTTCATTTCTTGAACATATGTCATTAATCGTTGTGAATTATCTTCATGTGCAATTCGCACGATTTCACTCCCAACAATCACTCCGTCAGCTAAGCGACTCATTTCAGTAGCTTGAGCAGCTGTATGAATTCCAAAACCAATTGCAATCGGAACATCTGTGTATTTCTTAATTTCGCTCGTTAATTGATTTAGATTCTCTTTAAATTCATTTCGAGTCCCCGTAATCCCCATCGATGACACAACATAAATAAAACCATGTGCTCTCTTGGCCAATTTAGGAATTCGCTCTTTAGAAGTTGGTGTAATCAGCTGGATTAAGTCTAAATCATTTTGTTTCATTACTGCTAACAAATCATCCTGCTCTTCATATGGAAGATCGGGAATAATCAGCCCACTTACCTCTAAATCCACACACCTTTTACAAAAAGATTCATAACCTGATTTAAATACCAAATTAGCATACGTCAAAAAAACTAATGGTATCTCTGACTGTTCGCGAATCAAACGAACTAATTCAAACACATCTTCAGTATTAATATGCTGATTCAAGGCCCGTTGATCAGCGTCTTGAATAACAGGACCATCTGCTACCGGATCAGAAAAAGGAATTCCAATTTCAACTAAGTCAGCACCTCCGTCTTCCAATGCTAAAACATTTTTAACTGTCGTTTTTAGATCAGGATCGCCAGCTACGACAAATCCAATAAATGCTTTTTTATCTTTAAAGGCATTACTAATTCTACTCATCAACATCAACTCCTCGATATTTTGCAATTGAAGCTACATCTTTATCACCACGTCCAGAGATAGTACAAATAATTATTTGGTCTTTACGCATTGTTGGGGCCAATTTTTTTACATAAGCAATTGCATGAGCACTCTCAATAGCAGCCACAATTCCTTCTGTTTTAGCAATGTATTCAAAAGCATCAACTGCCTCTTCATCAGTGATTCCAACATATTGAGCACGGTGCATATCAGCTAAAGCTGAGTGTTCTGGACCCACTCCTGGATAATCTAACCCAGCTGAAATAGAATATACTTCATCAATTTGCCCATCCGTATTCTGCATAAATTTAGATTTCATCCCATGAAAAATACCAGTACTACCTCTTTCAATTGTTGCAGCAGTTTGTTTTGTATCAACTCCCTTTCCAGCTGCTTCGCAACCGATCAAAGCCACCTCGGAATTATCAATAAAATCCGCAAAACTACCAATTGCATTACTACCACCGCCAACACAAGCTACCACTGCATCCGGTAATTTTCCGGTTTCAGCTAAAATCTGTCGCTTAGCTTCTTTACTAATCACACTTTGAAAATCGTGAACCATTTCTGGAAACGGATGCGGACCAACTGCAGAACCTAAGACATAAAAAGTATCATCGACTCGCTGAGTCCATGCTTGCATGGCAGCATTCACAGCGTCTTTTAAAACCATTGATCCTGTAGTTACCGGATGAACCTTAGCACCTAACAACTCAATTCGATACACATTTAGTTTTTGCCGTTCAGTATCTTCTTTTCCCATGTAGATTTCACATTCCATCCCCAGTAAAGCAGCAATTGTGGCCGTTGCAACTCCGTGTTGTCCAGCCCCGGTTTCTGCGATTAGCCGAGTTTTATCCATTCGTTTAGCTAATAATGCTTGTCCAATTACATTATTAATTTTGTGCGCTCCGGTATGGTTTAAATCTTCACGTTTAAAGTAAATTTGTGCACCGCCTAAATCATCACTCATTCGTTTAGCATGTGATAGTAATGAAGGTCGGTTAGCATAATTATCCAATAAACTCTGTACTTCCTGTTGAAATTCAGGGTCGTTTTTCGCTTCTTGATAACTTGTTTCAATCTTAGTTAATTCGTTCATTAATGTTTCTGGTACGAATTGGCCACCATATTCGCCGTAATGTCCGCGTTTAGTACTCATTATTTTTCTCCTTAAATTCATGAACTAAGTTAGTTAATCGCTGCATTTTGGTAAAATCTTTTTCCCCATCAGTTTCACTACCACTAGAAATATCTACCACGTCAGGATGGGTTTCCTGCAGTGCCTTAACTACATTTTTGATAGTAATCCCACCAGATAAATAAGTTGGTTTAGTAGTTTTAGGAACGTTAAAGTGGTTTGGAGTTATTCCACGTCCACGACTTTTATCAAACATAACCGCATCAACGTTCTGATTAATCTCGTTTTCATTACTTATTACTTGAATTACCTGAGCATCCAATTGATGTAAATCATTAATTTCTTCATTGGTCAGTTTTCCATAATATTGCACCTGACTGATGATATTTGCTTGTACTAATCGTTTTATTTGTCCTAATGGGGCATTAACAAAAACACCAACACTAATAATTTCAGACTTTAATTGGTTGCGTAGTGTTCGTGCCGTTTGTAAATTAAGCTGACGCGAACTTTTAGCAAAGACAAAGCCAATCAAATCCGGTTCGATGACATTGCATTTTTTTACATCAGCCAGTGTTTGTAGACCACAAATTTTAATCTTAGTCATTATCAACACCATTTTTTAAATCAGCTAACTGTTGTTGTTTATCGTTAGCTAACATCATTGTTTCGCCAATTAGTACTCCATTCACACCAATTCGTTTTAATTTAGCGACATCAGCGTGGCTTTTAATCCCGCTTTCAGAAATAAATAACACGTCATTAGGCACTAAACTGCGTAAATTTCTACTATTATCCATAGCTACCGTGAAATTTTTCAAATTGCGATTATTAACTCCAATAATCCGAGCGCCAATTTTTAGTGCTCGTTTAATTTCATAAGCATTATGAGCTTCGACAATTGTAGATAATCCCAATTTGTTTGCTAAATCAAAGTAAGTCTGCAGTTGTTCATCAGTTAAAGTTGCTACAATCAATAAAATTACACTAGCTCCTGTCAGTTTAGCCTGATAAATCATATAAAGATCAATAGTAAAATCTTTCCGTAAAACTGGTAGATTAACTTGTTTAACCGTAGTTTTCAAATCATCTAACGTCCCTTTAAAATATTCGGGTTCAGTTAACACTGAGATAGCATCTGCCCCCGCTTGTTCATAGTCATTAGCTAAGTCAGCAACATTAATTTGAGTTTTAATGTCGCCTTTTGAAGGTGAAGCTCGTTTGATTTCACAAATAAAATGAACTCCTGGCTTCCGCAGCATTTTTTCAAAGGGAAAATCATGTTTAATCGATAATTTAGCTATCATATCCTGTAAATCAAATATGGATTGTTGTTCTTTTTCCTTTGCTACTCGTTTACGTGTAGCTGCGGTTAAATCGTCTAAAATCATACTGATCCTCCTTCAACATTCGTTGCAGTTATAAAATCAGTTAATTTTCGAGCAGCTTTACCACTATCAATTGCGGTTGCAGCTTGCTTAACAGCGGCTTGCAAAGTTAAATTTGGTTGTGCAATTTGTAAGGCACAGGCAGCGTTTAATAAAACAACATCTCGCTGGGGTCCATGTTTACCAGTTAACACCGCTTTCGTAATTTCAGCATTTTCAACTGGAGTCCCGCCTGCTAAATCTTCAATTTGACAAGTTGCTAATCCTGCATCTACTGGATTAATTACATAATTCAAAATTTTGCCATTTAACAAACGTGCAACTTTGGTTGGTCCAGTCAACGTAACTTCATCCAAACCATCTAAACCATGAACAACCATCCCGCTTTTAACTCCCAATTGTACTAACACATGTGCTAGTGGCTCGACTAATTTTTCATCATTTACTCCAAGCAACTGCATATTGGCTCCCGCTGGATTAGCTAAAGGTCCAAGATAATTAAACAATGTTGGGATTTGCAACTCTTTACGTACCCCAGCAACGTATTTCATTGCTTGATGGTATTTTTGCGCAAACATAAAACAAATTCCATTTTGTTGTAAAGATTGTTCTGAAACTGCCGGGCTAGCTTGTAAATTAACTCCCAAAACTTCTAATACATCAGCTGAACCACTTTGACTAGATGCTGCCCGATTACCATGTTTTGCAACTGGAATTCCACAAGCTGCTACTACTAAAGCTGTGGTGGTAGAAATATTAAAAGTATTAAAATAATCGCCACCCGTTCCGACAATTTCTAAAACTGAATGCTGGGGTTGTAATTGTAAAGCATGACTGCGTAAAGCTGCTGCTGCTCCAGAAATTTCTTCAATAGTTGCACCTTTACTGGCTAGTCCCATTAAAAAAGCTGTTTTTTGGACATCTGTTGCTTTTCCCGCCATGATTTCGTCAATCACGTTACCTGCCATCTGTTCACTTAAATCCTGTTGTTGTTGTAATCGTTTAATCGCTTCGTTAATCATCATCTTTACTCCTCATTAATAAACTAGTGTTGTTTTAAGTCATTAATGAGTTTTGCCATCGTTTCTGTTCCATTTTTATTTCTCCTTAAATACAAAAAACCGTCCTTAACAAATACATGTTAAGGACGGTTTCCCGCGGTGCCACCTTGAATTCGAGATAATTCGGGTATACAAAAACAACTCGATTATCCCACGCTTAGCAGAGGACCAACATCCTCTTGACAACTGACGTATGTCTGAACGTCAGACCATAATCGAAGTTTCCTTCTTTCAGATCTGCCCTCGATGGTCCATTTAACTACCTGCGTTCGGCTGCCATTCTCAGCACCGGCAACTCTCTGGGCGTGCACAATAGTTTTAATCTCCATCTCATTGGTTTGCAATGGGTTGTTTAATTAATTTACATTACTATAAATGGTTTCATTCTACCTGTCAATCTTTTTTTATAATTTTTTTAATTGACAAATTAAATTTAATCAATTATCCTAGTTTTCAATCAAATAAAAGTAAACATCAGAATAACTTTTACACCAGTTATTAAAACCGTTGAGGTGGAGATCAAGATTATCAGGACCTTTCAGAGAGTTGACGCTAGTGCGATGTCAGCATGAAACCAATAATTAAATGGACCACTGAGGGCGCTATGAAAGATTTTAGTCGAGTACTTAGCGACGTGTTGGGATACGTCAGTTTCCGTAGGAATGTTAGTTCCTAGCTGAGTTGGGGTGGAGCTTTTTGGCTACCATCCAATTAAGGTGGCACCGCGGATAATGGAAAAGGTCCGTCCTTAGCATAATTTGTTGAGGACGGACCTTTTTGCTTATCTGGAGGCACACGATGAAAAAATATAAAGTACAAGTTTTGAAATATCACGATCAAAATTTCAATCCAACTGCGATTGTAACTGCGTTGCAGGATCAAACTGAAAGTGTTTTCCTGCTAGATTTACAAAAACAAAGTAAGCAAGATAATTTTATTTATCTCGGATTTAATCCGAGGGCTAAGATCACTTATCAAAACGGCACTGTTATCGTTAAAAAATCAGATTTAACCATTACTAAAACCAAAACTGATTTACAAACTTATCTAGAACAACTTTTACATCAATATGATGTTACAGTTCCAGATGATGTTCCGCCATTTTTTGGTGGACTAGCGGGGTATTTTTCCTATGACTATGCTCGTTATCAGATTCCTGATTTTCCTAAGGTCATTAACCCTTTAGATTTAGATGACGTTTCACTTTTACTCCTGAACGAGGTTGTTGCTTATGACAAAAATGCACGGGATGTTTATTTAATAAAAACAGTGCCAGTTGAAAAAAATGCCCATCATGATTTAAAAAAGCTGAAACTCCAATTAAATAACTTACAGAAAAAACAGGCTCATACCGATCCGCTTGTCATCCAAAAAAAATTGCAGCCAAGATTTACTAGAGCTGAATATTACAACAAAATAAAAGAAACCACTAATCATATTTATCAAGGAGATATTTTTCAAATGATCTTGTCTAATCCGCTTCGCGGTAAGGCAAATGGGAGTTTATTATCAACTTACCAGCAATTAACCGGGACCTATCATTTTTATTTTAAGGATGCTGATTTTGAAATTGTTTCCGCATCGCCTGAAACTTTATTACGAAAACAGGGACAAAATTTAGCCACCTTCCCGCTTGCTGGAACAAGACGTCGTGGAAAAGATCAACGAGAAGATCAATTTTTAGAAAATGAATTAACGCAAGATCCTAAAGAAATTGCTGAACACAATATGTTAGTTGATTTAGGCCGTAATGATTTAGGTGCGGTTAGCCAATTTGGCAGTGTCAAAGTAACTGAGCATATGAAATTAAAACATTTTACTAAAGTAATGCACTTATCATCAACTGTCGAAAGCAAAATTGCTCCTAATAAAACTGCTTTAGATGCTTTAAACGCTGTTTTCCCAGCTGGAACACTCGCTGGAGCACCCAAAGTTTCAGCCATGAAAATTATTGCTGATTTAGAACAAGAAAAACGTGGAATTTATGGCGGTATGTTTGGTTATTTAAACTTCAATCAGGATCTTGACTTTGCAATTGGAATCCGTTTAGCACATAAAAAACAGGATGTACTCACAGTCCATTCTGGGGCTGGAATTGTTGCTGATAGTACAGCCAAAAACGAATATCAGGAATGTTTTAATAAATCTCGTGCCATGATTCAGGCACTGAAAACTGCAACCAACCAGGAGGTTTTAAATCATGATTCTATTAATTGATAATTATGACAGTTTTACTTATAATCTTTACCAACTATTGGGTGAATTCACAACTGATATCAAAGTCATTAAAAATGATGAATTAACTTGTCATGAAATTATAAAATTGCATCCGCAAGCAATCATTTTATCTCCAGGACCAGGCAACCCAAATGATGCTGGAATTAGTTTAGAGGTAGTTAAAAATTTACAGGGAAAAATTCCTATTTTAGGTGTTTGCATGGGACTTCAAGTTATTATTCAAGCTTTGGGTGGAGAGATTATCCCTGCACAAACTTTAATGCATGGAAAGACATCAGAACTATCATTTACACAAACTAGTAATCTATTTCGTGAACTTCCAAAAACTGGTAAGGTAGCTCGTTATCATTCACTGGTAGGAAATCAAAAGAACTTGCCAACTGAACTAACCATAACTTCCTGTGATTCACAAAATGAAATCATGGCAGTAGAAAATAAAGCTAAACAGCTCTACGGTGTTCAATTCCACCCTGAATCAATTTTAACTGACCCAGAAATCGGACGAGGAATCGTGAGAAATTTTTTGGATGAGCTGTAAAAGAAAAACTTATTCTCATAATCTTATTGACCATTTAAACTGTAATGCTATGATTAATAAAGTAACTAATTAATCTTTACATTATATTGGAGAAAATAAATTATGAAAAAATTATTCTTACTATCAACAACTGCTTTAACCTTATTTAGTTTAACAGCTTGTTCATCTAACAATAAATCTGAACCAGCTAAAAAGACTGATCACACTACCAAAACAACTAAAAAAACACATAAAAAAGCTAAAAAGACTGATAAGAAGAAAGATTCAAACAACAAGACATCAGATAATAATACAACAGATTCATCATCTGAAAACTCTAATACTAGTCAAAGTAACAATAATCAGTCAGCTGGTAGTTCTAACAATGTAAAATCAAATAACTCAGTCAATTCTAGTTCAAGCAATAAATCTACTAATTCAAATAATAAAAAAACCAATCAAAACAAAAACACTGCAACTTCTTCAAAATCTGAAACCAAAACTCCAGCCGCTACTTCAAACAAAAACACTGGATCAAAAGCAGCTACTGCTCCAACTGCAACTAGCTCTCAAACAACCAATAGTAACAATCAACAACCGGCCGCTCAGCCACAAGCCAGTTCTAACTCTAATAATAACAACAGCAACAATAGCACTAGCAATGACAACACTGACTATGATGTTTACACTAATCCATCAGAATATGCCAATCGTTGGAATTAATTTTAAACAAAACCGATTTTCAATAAACTAAAATATCCCCTAAAAGTTGTTTTACCAAACTTTTAGGGGATATTTTTTATGTTATTAATAATAAACTGGAGTTTCCGCAACCAGTTTTTGCAACAATTTTTTCATCATTTTATCATTGTGAGAAAAAACATGACGATCTTTGGCAATCCGATAATCTTGCCGCAACTTTTTATAATCATACTTATTTAATACATGCTGCTTCGCTTGTCGATTAAATTTATGCATATTTTTATATTTTTTTAATTGTGAAATTTCCTTCTCATTTGGGAAAAAGATTTTTTCTGTCTCAGTTATTTGTCTTTTCTGAGTTTGACGCAAAAATTTACTAGCATATTTATACTCTTTCAAATATTCAAAAAGTGTTTTCCCAAAAGTTCCATTTCCAAGATAATGCTTGCTAGGACGTAATTTGCGAATATTTTTTCGCATCATCCACAAGCAAGATTTAATAAACAATCCGTTACTTAGATATGGTAAAAGATTTCGATTTTGATAAAAAGCTTCTGCTAGATTTGCTAACTGATTATCGATTTCATGATCATCTGTATGTTGACTTTGCAATAACGGTGCTTGAAAAAATGCTTCAATCACGTTTGGATCTCCTTGCCCCACTAAATGAAACATTTCTGGAATCGCCACTAACTTAACTTCACAATTATTTAATTGTACAAACTGTTCTCGCGACATTGATTGAGTCATTATTTCTAATTTTGTTGGCACATAAAAAACATAAAAGTCGACATCACTATGTTCATTGGCGAGTCCAACTAATTGCGATCCAGTTTCATATGCCAAAAAATATTGACATTTACTTGTATTCAAATAATCTTTTAATTCTTTTACTGCTATCTTTTCTTGCTGATTTAATTTTTTCATTTTCATTTATTCCTAATTTCCATAACTAAAAAGAATCCATTAGAAACAATTCTAATGGATTCTTGGCTGCAAAAGTATCTGTTTGTTCCTACTGTTGCTAGTTTACACTATTTAACGAAAAAGGTCAACATTGGTCAAATGAAGTTAAGCAAAATAAAAAGAATCTACTCCGATTAAAAATCGAAATAAATCCTTAAATTTATTTAATTATCAACTACTTCAGCAATCGCTTTACCCATCCGCTTAATTCCTTCTTTAATTTGGTCGTCATTCATATTAGAGAAGTTTAAACGAAAAGTTCCCGGTTTAATGTCACCCGCAAAGAAAGCTGACCCTGGAACAAAGGCCACGTTGTTTTTAATACAAGTTTCAAATAACTCGTCAGTGTCAACTCCACCTGGAATTTCAACCCAGATAAACATTCCGCCTTCTGGATTACTGTGATGAACATTTTTAGGAAAATATTTATCAATCAGTTCCAACATCAAGTTAGCACGATGTTCATACGCATCTGTAATCTTTTTAACGTGTTTTTTCAAATCAACATCTAACAAGAACTGTGAAACAATGTACTGGGTTAAGTTATCCGTATGCAAATCAGCATTTTGCTTCATTAAACTGAAATGATCCATAAAACTCTTATCGGCTACTAACCATCCTAGTCGCATTCCCGGAGCTAAAATCTTAGAAAATGAACTTAGATAAATGACACCACCATCTTTGTCATAATGTTTTAATGGTGGCAATTGTTTCCCAGCGTAACGAATTGCTCCATAAGGATCATCTTCAACGACTGGAATCCCAGCTTCTTTGGCAACTCGTACTAATTCTTTACGTCGCTCTTCTGTCATTGTTCTTCCAGTTGGATTTTGGAAATTAGGGATGGTATAAATAAATTTAGCCTCTGGATATTTTTTTACTGTTTCAGCTAAAGCATCAGTTTTCATCCCATCTTCATCCATGGGAACCCCGATTAATTTTGCTCCATAAGAATTAAAAACATCAATGGCTGCTAAGTAACTTGGGTCTTCAACAATAACTACATCACCTGGATTAATCATCATTCGAGCCACTAAATCAATTGCTTGTTGCGATCCAGTTACCACCCCAACATTTTCAACTGCAACGTCAACATGACGATCTTTCATTAACTCTGTAATTTGTTCTCTTAATTTTGGATAACCTAAAGTTTGAGCATACTGTAAAACTGAACGTCCATATTTATCAAAAACTTTGTCAGTAGCAGCTTTCATTTCAGCAACCGGGAACAACTCGGGAGCTGGCAATCCACCACCAAATGAAATTACATTTGGATCAGCAGCTGCCTTTAAAATGTTAGCTGTAGCGTTTTCAGTACTGGTTGGAACACTATTTGCATATCTAAATTTCATTTTTTTATCCCCGCTTATTTTTGATGGTATTGACGCATTTGTTCTGCTAAATGAACTTCTTGTGTTACAAATTCATGAGTGCGACAAACATAATCATTATCACGACCGACTTTAGCAATGTAACCATTGATATAATCAACTTCGGTTGGACGACCTTTCGAGAAGTCTTGATACATAGATGGATAATGATATTTAAGTTTCACACATGAATCAAGCACACTTTGAACTTGTTGCTGACGATCTTCAATCATCTTAATCCCAGCTCGTTCACAAGCATCATGGGCTTCGTTGAATAATTGTTTGGCCATGTCTTTGGCACCTGAATATTCACCAAACTGGCCCATGTTAATTTCAAACATAGTACAAAGCGTGTTACATACAGCATTAAATGAAACCTTTGTCATACACATTCCCAACCAATTATTAGTCATTTCTGGTCCAAGCGTTGCAGCCTTTAAATCATCATAGAACTGGTTCATTACTTGATCTGGCTTTTTATCATTGTAAGGTGCCATGTGCATTGCTTCACCATTCTTAGGACCCATGAAATCAACATCGCCAGGTCCATTCAAAACGGTGGCAATCATAGCCGTTCCAGCGATCATCTTATCTTTATCAAAATACTTTTCAATTTTTTCAAAATGACCTAATCCGTTCATAGCAGAAAAAGCATATTGATCAGGATGAAACAATCCAGCCTTAGCATCACGTTCTAATTCTTTTTCCAATTGCATTTGCTTTTTGAAAATAATCCAAACATCTGGATGACCTTTATATTCCTCTGGATAATAAATATTAATTGGTACTAAATGCTTATCCTGATGATCTCTTGAAACTTCCACACCGCCTTGTTTACGAACTTGTTTTACATTTGGTTCCCAAGTATCAATAAAATCAACATCTACTCCGGCATTTTCCTGCAATAAAACACCATACCGATAACCCATTGCTCCTGCACCAATAACTCCATATTTCATCATCTTTTCCCCCTTATGAATCTAACAAAAAAGCCCGCTCAGCAATCAATGCTGTTTAGCGAGCTTTTTAAAATTCGATAAAAGATTTTAAAATGAATTTGGTTAGGCTAATAACCCTGCTCGGTAAACTAACATTGATTGCCAATGTATCTAGCCGAGCACTAATAAATCTTCTCTGCGTAGATACGGATAACCCATCCGCATCAACACACAATGCGAATGGCTACATTAACACAAAGAAAATAATAATTTTATTATTTTGAAAAGCAGCTTTATTAGTCATTGTTAAAATTCCTTTCTTTTAAGTTGTTATAATTTAACCATTACTCTAAAAACATGTCAATAACTTTTCTTAAATTATTTTAAAAAATCTAAAAATGCTCTGCTTTTTAAAACAATATTACTACTTAAAACAACCTCAAAATGATATAATTAAAGAAATAGAACTGATGAGGTGATCGAAATGACAGAGAATTATAAACGTATTTTAGCTCCTGTCGATGGTGGCGAAGATACAATGCCAGTATTGAAACGAGCAATTGAAGTAGCTAAGCAAAACAACAGTCACTTAGATATTCTCAACGTTATTCAAGTTACACAATTTAACCGAAACTATGGTAATGCCGTGTCTGCGGATGCTGTTTACAAATTAACTGATCAAACTAAAGAAATTTTGGAAACTTTAAAGCAAACCTGTGTTAAAGATGGTTTGACTGATGTTTCGATTCATATGCGTTTTGGTAATCCAAAGAAAATTATCGCACAAGAATTTCCCAAAGATCATAATGACGATTTGATTGTAATGGGAGCAACTGGCTTATCTGCAGTTGAACAATTAGTAGTTGGATCAGTTACCAGTTATGTGATTAGAACTGCTAAACAAGACGTTTTAATCGTTAAATAATTTAATTTTTGGTCTATCACTAATCTGATAGACTTTTTTTATGGAGTATTTTATGCAAACCTGGCGTTATGATTTAACCATTCCAAACGCATATGATGGAAAAACAGTTCGCGACTATTTAAGTCAATATCTTTATTTGCCTAAACATTTAATTTTTTCACTGCGTCGAACCCAACGAGTCATAGTAAATAATAAATATTTGCCAATGAATTTCAAATTACAGGTTGGAGACCAACTTCATTTAGAATTTAGAGCTTCTGATTTTAAAAATGCTCATCCAAAAGTCATTCGCGATACAAGTCAATCTGTGCAAGTATTATTTGAAAATCAAGATTTTTTGATTATTAATAAACCACGTGGTTCCAAAACTCATCCCAATCAACCGCAGGAGCAAGGTGCCGTGATAAATTTTGTGGCTGAATATCTCAAACCAAATCCCCCTTTTATCATTCATCGTCTCGATCAACAAACTAGTGGTGCTTTGATTTTTGCCAAAAGTCCCGCTGTCGTACCTGCATTGGAATACATGTTGCGTGAAAAAATCATTCAACGAACTTATTTAGTCTGGGTGAGAGGTAGATTTTCACATGAATGCGGGACAATTTCTACTCCAATCGGGCATGATTCTAATGACCAGCGGAAACGAATGATTAATGGACTACATAGCCAACCAGCGGTTACTCACTACCAAGTTCAACAGATTACGAACAATTATTCCTTATTAAAAGTTAATTTAGAAACCGGACGAACCCATCAGATTCGTGTCCATCTCGCTTCTCTTGGACATCCGGTTGTTAATGATCCCTTATATGATCCGCAAGCTAATCTCAATCAACCAATGTTGTTGCACTCTTGGCAAGTAAAAATGCCAACTCCATTTTATTATGAATCTATAATGATTACTGCACCGTTACCACCTGAAATGAAAACAATAAAATAAGTACATTAAAAAAGTCACTAATCACTTAGCGGCTTTTTTACATGTTTATTTTGATAATAAAGATTAATTAATTAGTCTTCGTTACGATGATCTTTGGCATCAACTTCACGAACTTTTTTAACTAAATCTAAATCAGCTGGAGTAACTTTAAGTTCTGAAACAGCTTCTTTAATTTTGTCAGAGAAAGTAGCATGTGGGTAGAATTTGGCTGGAATAGTTTCGATATCACCAGTTTCAATAACACGAACATGACGAACACCTTCTACATCAAGACGGAAAGTAGCCAAATCTCGATACATTACTTGATCTTTATTCATAAGTGATTCTTTAACAACATCAGTAATGTCACTTAAAATTTCTTTAGTAGCTGCTGGTGATTTACCTAACTTGCTTGCTACTGCTTCAGTGAATTCATCATAAGTAGTAGTGTGTCCATTCATTGGTAATAAAGCCATAATGTCATACCTCCATAATAATATTTTTAGTAATATGACCATTCATATTACTCACCTGCATACTAACATGCTTAACTAATATCGTTTAACATGTCGACTTAGATTTATAAGAAAAATAAAAAGCTCGCCATAGCGAGCTTTTACTTTATCAAATTATTAGAATCACTTATTCACCCTTAGGAATTTTCCAAAAGCTGTTTTTGTTATGGGTATCCATGTACTTCTTAAACTCTTTAGAATGGTAAGCCTTATCAACGGCTTTCGCCCATTTCTTATCTTTGTCCTTTTTGTTGATAGCTGCAACTAAGTAATAATCTGGCTTAATATCTTCAGATAATAACATCGATTTAGTTGGAATCTTAGCTGGATAAGCAGTCGATCCTGGTAAAATCACATAATCAAAATCGTTTCGAGAACGAGGAATGGTAACATCCTGCATTGCAGTAATTTTCAAATCATCTTTATTGGAAGCGATATCCTTACTAGTAGCTTTAATGGGATTAACTCCCTTTTTCAAAGTAATTAAGTGCGCCTTTACCAAAACATTGTAAGCTCTAGCCATATTGGATGGATCGTTTGGAATCGCAATCTTATCGCCTTTAGAAATATCTTTTAAAGATTTCTTTTTAGCAGGATAAATCCCGGTTGGAACCGTTGGAATTTTAGTTAAAGCGGTTAAATGAGCATGTTTTTCTTTATTAAAATTATCCATATAAGCTGTGTGCTGATCAACATTTAAATCTGCTTCACCATTATTAATCGCAACATCTGCTAATGATAAATCACTAAAAGATTGGTTTTGAACGTGATAACCTTCTTTTTCCAAAATTGGCTTTACTCCATGAAGAAATAAGTCACTATATGGCCCAGGTGATGAAGCTAGCCGAATCGTATTGGTTTCAGATTTGTGTGGTTTCACAATAAAAGTAAATACAAATGCTAACACCAAAATCGCTGCCAGTCCGCCATAAAGATATTTCTTGTTAAATTTCATGTGTTTAATCTCCCTTTAAATTACGTTCAGCAATCATCCTTATTTTAACTAAAAAGTTTCAACATGATTGACCACCACGAAACTTCCCAAATAACTTGGTTAATCGATTATTCATTTAAAATTCCCTTCGTAAAAAAGACCGATGACTATTCACATAGACATCGGCCTTTTTCGACTAATAAAAGTTTATCAGCACTGTTGAATGTCAATCTGAATTAACTCAAAAATTTAGCATATACTAACAAATGAGAAAATTCATACCAACGATTCACTCATTTATTTTTTGACATAAAATAACAACAGCACATTTTCATTTTATTAATCCTCCTCGAATTTTTTTAAATTATAACATCGTTTAAAAGGAAAGTACAACATTTGTTTAAGATTTATTTAAATATTTCATAATCTGTTGCACAATTTCTTCTGGGGTCAAGTCATCGCAGTGAATTATTAAATCAGCACACGCATAATATTGTTCATTTCGGGAATTTTTCAATTGACTCATCGTGGTTTGATTTAATTGGCTGGCCAGTGGCCGCTCTAAATCATTTTTAATTCGTACATAAGCAGTTTCTGGTTTCACATCTAATAAGATGACTGGTGCGGCGTAGTCGGTTAATAACTGAGCGTTATCTTTATTAATTGGTGTTCCACCACCCGTCGCTAAAATTCCATCTTGTTCTAACTGTCTTTTTAATTCACGTTGTTCCAGTTCGCGAAAATAAGTTTCACCATGCTCCGCAAAAATTTCTGAAATTGATTTCCCAGCTACTTTCACAATTGCTGCGTCCAAATCGGAAACCGGCAGTTGCATTTGTACGGACAGTAAACGACTAACCGTGGTTTTTCCACTGCCCATAAAACCAATCAAAACAACTTCCATGATTATTCCCTCCTTGTCACTGAATACTTAGATGCTAATAATTCCTGTGCTTGTTGCAAATCTTTCTCACTACGAAATGTTAACTGTAAAACACCATTAACGTCTTCTCTAATCTCTAAAATATGCAGATTAACCAAATTAATGTTGGCCTGCTGTAACCGTTGCGTAATATCAGCTAATACTCCCACTTCATCTGGCAAATCTAAAAACAAATCATAAAATCCAGCAATTTTGCCAATGTGATCAGTACCTAATTTATCTCGGCTTGTTTTAGCTTTTTCGAAATATGTTTTAATCGCAGTTGTATCTCTTTGATCAATCTTATGTTTGATATCAGTTAAAACATCTAGATATTGTTGTAGCTGCGTACTGATTAAATCTGCATTATTCAGCAAAATATCATTCCACATTTGTGGATCAGCCGAAGCAATCCTAGTAATCGACTTAAAACCACCCGCTGCTAATCGCATTCCCATTGGTTCATCTGCAAAAACAGCTTGAGTTTGATTCACTAACCCAGCTGCAATTACATGAGGAATGTGGCTAATCTGTGCCACAATTTTATCATGTTGTTTAGGAGTCACTGTCAGCCACTTTGCCTTAGTAGCCTGCAATAATTTTTGGATTTTTTGTGCCGCAGCTGATTCATCAGTCCCCACTGGGATTTGAAAGTAAAATGCGTTTTCAAACAACTCTGGTGTCCCAGCTCTCACACCGGTTTTATGCGATCCCGCCATGGGATGACCACCGACAAACGTAGCATCCGTTTTAGCAAAAACAGCTGCTGCTTTCATTACAGTTTGCTTAGTACTTCCGACATCCGTAATGATAACGTTGGAACGTAGCTGCTGACGTGCTAATTTTTCAATATCTGCAATAATTTGGTCAACTGGAGTAGCCAAAAAAATAAAATCAGCTTGTCCCGCTAGCTCTAAATCATTGCTGCTTTCATCAATTATCTGATGTTGTCGCGCATACTGAAGACTTGTTGCATTTTGATCACTTCCAATGATTTTGACATCTGGATTAGCTTGTTTAATCGCTCGTGCAATTGAGCTGCCAATCAATCCAAGACCTTTAATAAAAACAGTTGTCATCAAATTCACCTCTTACAATAATTGTTGTAAATCAGTAAAAAAATCTGGATAGGAAACCCCGATGGCTGCTTCATTATCAAGTGTCATTGATCGCTCAGCTTTTAATGCTGCAATCACGTCCATCATCCCAATCCGATGATCCCCATAACTATCAAGATGAGAATCTTGAATTCTCCAATCTGGCTGACCTTGAATTATCATTCCATCAGGTAATTCATCTACTTGAACCCCCAACTTGCATAATTCATTACTAACGGCTTGAATTCGATCTGTTTCTTTAACCCGTAATTCAGCAGCTCCAGTAATTTTGCTAGTTCCAGATGCGGTTGCGGCTAACAAAGCAACTAGAGGCAATTCGTCAATTAACGCAGGAATCTCGGCTTCCGTTATTTTAATCGGATGTAGTTTACTGGTTTTTACATGTAAATCTCCAAATGGTTCGCCTGTCGTTTCGTGTTCAACCACTTGAATATCAGCTCCCATTTTTAACATCGTCGTTAAAATGCCGGTTCGAGTCGGATTTAAGCTAACGTTTTTTAAGGTAATTTCGGAATTAGGAATAATCGTGGCTGCCACCATGAAAAAAGCAGCTGACGACATATCACCCGGAACTTGAATTTCCTGACCAACTAAATTGGGATGGGGTTGAACTGTGATTGTTCGCTGATCAGTTGCCGTTTCAATCTCTGCACCAAACTGGCGCAGCATAATTTCGGTATGATTACGAGTAGGCAATTTTTCAATAATAGTAGTTGGTTTGTCAGCTGCTAAAGCTGCTAGAATCAAAGCACTCTTAACCTGAGCACTAGCAACCTGTAACTTGACTGTGTTGCCATGCACGGTTCCCCCAACTACTTGAGCGGGCAAAGTTCCTTTTTCTGCTAACTTTACTTGAACACCTAGCTCACTTAATGGTACGCTGACCCGTTTCATTGGACGTTTGCTAAGCGACTGGTCGCCGATTAAAGTTGATGTAAAATTAGTCCCCGCTAATAATCCCATCATTAAACGTGTCGTTGTTCCAGAATTTCCCATATCAAGTGGAATTGGAGAAGGATATAAATGTGTTATTCCTTTTCCATGAACTACCACTTCGTCTTGATTCCGTTCAATTTCAACGCCCAAATCTTGAAAGGCTTTGAGAGTACTCAAACAATCTTGACCAGCTAAAAAATGATGAATATGAGTTGCTCCCTGACTAATCGATCCAATCATCAAAGCCCGATGAGAAATACTTTTGTCGCCAGGAACAGCTAAGGTTCCATGTAATCCTTGTTGAGGAGCTTTACTAAGCGGTTTCATAATCGTTTTCTCCCTTAATGTAATAAAGACACCAAATCATTGGTACTTCTAATTGCTGCACTAAATGATCATTTTGTGTAAGATTTTTTTGATTAGTTAAAACTACGTCACCATCTTTTAAATAACGCTGGTAAGCCTGAAATTTACTATCGCAAAGTCGAATTTCTTGTAATTCTGGGCATAATTGTCGCAATAAATCAGCCGTGGCTGCATGCGTATAGCCAATTTGCGCGTTTTTATCTTGTTTTTTTACCAAAACCAAGGGATCCAATTGATGAATAAAAGTTTTTTGCAATTGCAATTGATCCAGATAACGATAATGAATTTGTCCCCAACTCAAACCAGTTGTAGATTGAAATGCCGCTGGTATTAATAAATAGTCACCACGATACTGCTGTAAATTATGAAGAATCTGCTCATAACTTTGGTGCAGTTCAATCTGAATGGACTGTGTGATTTCAATATTTTGATAATATTCAGCAGCTGCATTACTATCTGTTGCTGCTGGACCTAGCGTATGCAATTTCATAGTCTTAACCTTACTTTATTAATAATTTTCTAGTTCTGCACGATATGCCTTAACTTGTTCCTGTAACCGTCCCAAATTGCTAGCATCAAATGTTTCGGTAATCACTTTTACCATTTCAATCGCTATCACGCTCTCAATCACAATTGAGGCTGGAACAATCGCAGTCGTATCAGAGCGTTCAACGTTAGCTTTCTTAATTTCTTTTGTATTTACGTCAGCTGTTTGTAAGGGTTTGTATAAAGTAGGAATTGGTTTCATAGCAGCATTCACAATCACAGGCATGCCATTAGTCATTCCGCCTTCAAAGCCTCCAAGATGATCACTCATGCGACCCCAACCATCGTCTTTTTCCCATTCAATCGGATCCATGACCTGACTACCTGGTTTTTTTGCTGCCGCAAAACCTTCGCCAATACTGACACCTTTCATGGCATTTACTCCCATAACCGCATCTGCTAACTTTGCATCTAATTTAGTATCCCAATTCACGTAACTGCCTAAACCAGCGGGAACGTTTTCCACAATTACTTTAATAATACCGCCAAAAGTATCTCCATCGCGTTTAGCCTGATCAATGACCTGATGAATTTCTTCAACCTCATCTTGATCGACCATCCGCAAATCATTTTTAGTAATCGCTGCTTCAATTTTAGCTACATTTTCTGTGGGGTTAAATTTACTTGGAGTGGCTCCAATTTGTTGTACAAATCCCACAATTTGAATTCCTAATTGCCGCAATAATTGTTTGCAAATATTACCAATTGCCACTCGCATAGCAGTTTCACGAGCTGAAGACCGTTCCAACACATTCCGTAAATCGCGATGACGGTATTTCATTCCCCCAACTAAATCAGCATGACCGGGACGAGGACGTTCTACCTTCCGCAACGTATTTTCTGGAGTCGCTTCAGAAGTAGGATTCATAATTTTATCCCAATGTGCATGATCACGGTTTTTTACTACTAAGGCAATTGGACTTCCTAAGGTCACAAGATGTCGAACTCCGCCAACAATTTGAACTTGATCATGTTCAATTTTTTGACGATTACCACGACCGTATCCTCCTTGTCGACTTGCCAGAGCTGCGTTAATCTCATCAACGTCTAACTTTAAACCAGCGGGCATGCCTGTAATAATCCCTGTTAATTGTGGTCCATGTGATTCTCCTGCTGTAACGTAATCCATTTTATTCTCCTTTGTCTGCTTCAGACTGTCGTGTTTCTGCCATAATTTTTTGATAAATTGAACTTAAATGTTTCTGCTCGGAAACATCAGTAATCGTTAGATTAACATGTTGCAATACTTCTATTTCACGTCCTTGATTTAAAATTGGTAATTGATGTTGTTGTTTATATTGAGCGATTTTATGAGCTACTTTAAATCTTTGGTGTAACAAAGTTAATAATTGCTCATCAATTTCATCAATTTGAGTACGCCACGTATTTAATTCACTCATAATTTATTCCTCTTTTCTTGTTTTCATTGCTAATTGCACCAGTAGTATTAGACAGATTCCAACTAGTCCAATAATTAAATCAAAGCCAAATGCTGCTCTGATACTCTGTTTTGATAACCAACCAGTGATAATAGGGATGGTAAAGGAAGCAATACTCCCAAAAAAGTAGAAAATCCCAGTGATTAAACCGCGTCGATGAGGATAAAGTTGCATGAAAAGCGTTAAACCAGTCTGCATTACCCCACCGGCAGCACAAAAACCAAAAATCATGGCACAGATACCAATCACAATAATAGAATGACTTAAAAAGATTAATAGTAAAGATAAAAAGGCTGTCAAATTTAGAGCTAGCAACAATAAAATTTCACGAACATGATGTTTTAATAAGAGATAAAGTACTAAAACACCACAAATTGATCCAATACTATAAAGCGACATCAAAAACTGTGCTTGTCCCATGCGAAAATGTAAAAAGGTATGAGCGTATAAACTAATCCATTGCGTAAACAAAATCATTAAGGCCATCGAAGTGTAGCCGTAACCCACTAAACTAATAGTAGCAAGTAATTTTCGTCCACCAGTCAGATTAGTAACGTTAACATGATCAGACTGAACAGCCACATTCGGTTGTGGGAATTGTAAAAATAACATGTTGACTAAATTAAGTAAAAGCAATCCAGCCATAATTACAAACGACCAACCAAACCAAAGTCCATGACCAGCTAGGTACGTTACAATCAAAGGCAAAATGAATTCTCCGACTGACATAAAAGCCTTTAACAACACCGTTGATTGTCCTTCGCCATCATTAATTTCAACTAAGGTTGTGTAGGTACCAGCATCTAAAGCTGAATTAGCAATTCCTGCTAAAATTGCTAGTCCATAGGCAATCACAATCTGATGTGTAACCACCATCCCAACTGCAAAAATCAAGTAACACAGCATCCCAATGTAGACAAACATTTTTCGACTTAACCGATCAGCTAAGGCTCCTGTAATTGGGTAAGCAATCAGTCGACCAATTCCAATCCCAGAAATTACATAAGAAACGACCGCAACTGTTGTCATCCAACTGGACGCTAATGATAAAATATTTTGTGCTAAAATAACGAGAGCAAAGCCGTGAATAAAATAATTACAGTAAAGTCCTAATGATAAATGATTTTTTTGCCGTTTTGTAAGTTGTTTTTCCACGTGTATCCCTCCTCATGATTAAATCAAAATAAAAAGCCAGCTATTCTAACAAGGTCGTTGTTAGTCTAGCTGGCTCTTCTTTATTAATTTCTTAAAAGAAAAACTAATGAGAAAGTGACATTAGCAATCATCAATGACCCAGCTAGATTAACATTGAATGTTAACGTACCTAGCCGAGTACAACCAATCAGCTCTGCCTAGATACGAACGTCACCGTTCGCATCCCAAACAGGAATCCGAACGGTTACATAAACCAAGCAAAGCTATAATAATTAGCATTCAATCGTGCTAAATTATGTTTAGTGTTATGTAACCAATCGCTAATAACCATTATCTTGTTTCCCCTCTTTTTAGATTGTTTTAATTTAAACACGAATAAAAAATGATGTCAATATGTTTTTTTGGTTTTAAGTCGAATTATTTAATAAAAACATTTAATTTGTTCGTGATTTTCTTTTTATTTTTGATAAGTTCTAATCTTTGGCGGTTGATAATTTTCCATAAAATCATAAATTTCATCTAATGAATCTGAAAATAATAACTTCTGAAGATCAGCAGAAGTTAAAAATTCTTTCTTAGTCATTTCATCGAAAAATTTCTCTAAAGAATCATAATATCCCGCTACATTAAATAACACACATGGATTATCATTATCACCAATACGAGTCCAAGAATAGGCTTCAGAGATTTCTTCTAAAGTTCCAGGACCACCTGGAAGTGCAATACAACCATCAGACGCTTCAATCATTTTTCGTTTTCTGATTGACATATTTTCAACCACTTCTAAAGAAGTCAGATTAGCTTTACTGGCACCTCGTTCAACTAACTCATGCGGCATAATCCCATGAACCTTACCGCCTAATTCCAACACAGTACTAGCTAAAAGACCCATTAATCCGACCCCGCCACCACCGTAAACTAATTCTAGTTGATGTTCAACGAGCCATTTGGCTAATTGTTTGGTAGCTTGTTGATAAATAACATCATTTCCTGCGGATGCTCCGCAATAAACCGCAACTGCTTTCAATTTTAATCACTCCTTTGCTTATTGATTATACTACTTAAATATTTGGACAAAAAAAGAGAACTCAAATTAATGAGTTCTCTTTTCAATTTAATCAAAAAATTAAATTATTTGTTAACTGGTTTGAATACCCAATTAGTAACTTCTGGTAAATCAGTACCTTCTTCACGAATGTAGTGATTGTGCTTGTCAATCCAGTCGTTCATTTCTTGAATGAATTCAGGATTCTTTTCAGCCATACCAGGAATTTGTTCAACAGCTTGTTTAGCTAAATCAAATCTGTCTAATTGGTTAAGTACACGCATGTCAAATGGTGTAGTAATGTCACCATTTTCTCTGTAACCGTGAACACTAACGTTCTTGTTTTCACGATCGAAGAAGATAGTTCTGATAATATCTTCGAAACCATGGAAAGCAAAGATAACAGGTTTGTCAGCAGTAAAGTAACTGTTAAATTCTTCATCACTCAAACCACGAGGGTCCAACTTAGGATTACGTAATTTAAGTAAATCAACAACGTTGATGTAACGAATCTTCAATTCTGGGAAGTGTTCGTGCAAGATGTCGATAGCAGCCATAGTTTCTTCAGTTGGTTCAACACCAGCAGAAGCCATAACTACATCTGGTTCGCCATCTTGATCAGTTGAAGCCCAATCCATACGGCCAAGACCATTTTTAACAAGGTCAGTGGCTTCATCAATAGTAAACCATTGTGGACGTGGGTGTTTTGAAGTGGTAATCAAGTTAATCTTTTCGTAACTTTCCTTACCGAATGCTACATTAGCAGTTGCTAATAATGTGTTAGCATCACCAGGGAAGTATTCACGAATGAATTCAGGTTTCTTTTCAGAAAGGTGAGTAATCATACCTGGGTCTTGGTGAGTGTAACCGTTATGATCTTGTTGGAATACAGTTGATGAATCAACAAAGTTTAATGCAGGAACTGGTTTTCTCCATTCAAGTTCAGAAGCTTTTCTCAACCACTTGAAGTGTTGTGTAAGCATTGAATCCACTACACGACCGAATGCTTCGTAAGTTGCGAAGAATCCATGACGTCCAGTCAATACGTAACCTTCAAGCCAACCTTCGTCAGAATGTTCTGATAATTGTGAATCGATAAGACGACCATAGTGAGCCATGTAAGCATCATATGGAGGGTCGATTTCACGTTCCCATTGACGACCAGTAGTTTCAAAGACATGCCATAATCTGTTAGACCAAGTTTCATCAGGACCAAAGGCACGGAAGTTGGTAGGATTCATTTTCATTGTGTCACGAACCCATGATGACCAAATAACCATATCTTGAGCTTTAGTTGAACCTGGAGTTTGAACATCTAATGCATAATCACGGTAGTCAGGTAAGTCTAATGGTTTAGCATCAATACCACCATTAGTAATAGGGTTAACTGACATACGTTGATCGCCCTTAGGTGCTAATTCTTTTAAGTAATCTTTAAGAGAACCGTCTTCATTAAATGAATCTTCTGGCTTGTAACTTTCCATCCATTTAACAAATTCGTTAGCAGTACCCATATCATCTGCACTAAGAGGTAGTGGAACTTGGTGAGCTCTGAATGAACCTTCGATTGGAAGTCCTTCAGCATTGTATTCTGGACCAGTCCAACCCTTAGGTGAACGGAAGATAATCATAGGCCATTGTGGTCTAGTAGCAGTTTCTGCAGTTTGATTTTCACGTGCGTTCTTTTGGATTTCTTTGATGTCTTCAATTGCTGAGTCCATAGCTTTTGCCATGTTTACGTTAGTTTCAGCAACATCAGTACCATGAGGTTCGTTAGTTTCAACGAAGTATGGTTTCCAACCTAATCCTTCAAAATACTTCTTCAAATCTTCATCTGAAGTACGATTAAAGATAGTAGGGTTGGCAATCTTAAATCCATTTAAGTTAATAATTGGAAGTGCAGCACCATCAGTAACAGGGTTAATGAAAGTACTTGAGAACCATGAACCAGCCAAAGGACCAGTTTCTGATTCACCATCACCGATTTCAACAGCAGCAATCACGTCAGGGTTGTCCATAATAGCACCAACACCATGAAGAAGTGAGTAACCTAATTCTCCACCTTCGTGAATTGAACCTGGAGTTTCAGGAGCAGCATGTGATGCAACTCCACCTGGGAATGAAAATTGTTTGAACAATTTAGCCATTCCTTTTTCATCAGCACTAACTTCAGGGTAGATGTCTGAATAGCTTCCATCCATGTATGAATTAGAAACCATAACTTGACCACCATGACCTGAACCTTCAACATAAAACATGTTTAAGTCATACTTGTTAATTACACGGTTTAAGTGGGTGTAAATAAAGTTTTGTGAAGCAATAGTTCCCCAATGTCCAATTGGTTTAACCTTAACGTCTTTAGAAGTTAAAGGTTCCTTTAATAAAGGATTAGAACGTAAGAACAATTGACCAACTGATAAATAGTTGGCAGTGTTCCAGTATTGCGTCATTTTGTCAAAATATTCTTTAGAATTATAATCTACTGACATGCAATAACACTCCTTTTTTAATAATCATTAACCAAACGGCTAAATAATATAATGTGAATAAGCCTAAAATTCAAGACTCAACTACACCATCTATCTTAACAATTTTTATCGAAAAGTCAAACAATTTAGAATTGATACGTACCAATTTTAACCGTTGTGTCACTTATGTTGTCAACGCTTTCACGGATTTAATCGGGTAAATTAACAAAGGTATTGTAACTAAAGTATTTATAGTGAACACGCATATCAGAAATTTCAAACGGCGTACCGTTGTCCAAGAAAAAAATCCCTTCCATAATTCCCACCGGTTCAATAGTTTTTAATCCTAATAATGCTTGATCATCAGCTGTTGACGGCTGAGCTTCTAATGACATAAATGCTTTAGTTCCAGTACTATGTAACTCTTTAGCAAAATAATCAAATAAAGATCCTTGTACAATTTCCTTAGTTAAAGATGGTGCAATTTTAATTGGAATATAGCTGGTTTCAATAATGATGGCCTTGTCGTCCAATAAACGCAAACGTTTAATTTCATAAACAAACTCACCATCATTTAAAAATAGATCCTCTTTAATCTCAGCTGGAGCTGAAATAACCTTAAAACTTAATACTTTAATACTAGGCTGATACCCTTCTGTCTTTAGGTTATTCGTAATCCCTAAATTAGATCCTTCATACCGAAAAATTGATTTATTTTTTAAATACAAAGGATTCACAAATGTTCCAGAGCCTCGCTTTTTAAAAATAACTCCTTGCTGTGCTAAAATACTAAGCGCTTTTTTTATAGAACTGCGACTAACATGATATTCGTCACTCAATGTGCGCTCATCTGGAAGTCGATTAGCTTCAAAATCATTTGCTTTGATCTTATCTTTTAAATTTTGCATTATTTTTTTATAAACTAAATCTGCCACAGAATAACCCCTAACTCAAACTATCTTTATAAGCAAAGTATAACAGAGTACAAAAAAGGATTCCCAACTAATCGGAAATCCTAATCATAATTATTTAATTATTTATTTTCTTCATTTGATACTTTTTTAGCAAATTCACGATCTGATTTATGAATATCGTAAAGAACCCATGCTAATAAAGCAAATATCAAAACGTTCGTAGTCCAAGCAATAATATTAGCAGTATTAATCTGTTGGGCAGTTGGGTTATCACCGAAGAATCCTTGAACTGCAGAAGGCATATTGTAAATGTTAAGGAATACTAACATCAATACTGAAACCCATCCAGCGACTTTAACCCAAAGCGAGTTAGCAAATCGTTTTCCGTGCATTTCAACTTTACTATTAGTAAACATTAATAATGGCAACATTGAAAATGGTAAGGCAATCGCTAAGAAAACTTGAGAGTTTTCCATTAAATCATTGATTGCCGCATGTTGGGCCAACTCTGATTCTCCAGCTGTCATTAATACACAAATCAAAACTGGAACAATCGATAGTAAACGAGTTACTAAACGACGAGCCCAAAGTGGCATTCTCATGTGAATGAAACCTTCCATAACTACCTGACCAGTCAAAGTACCAGTGATAGTTGAGTTTTGCCCGGATGCTAATAAAGCAACTGCGAACAAGGTTGAAAGAATACCAGTTTTAGCAACCTCTGCTAACAAACCATTAGTCATAATAGCTGGATCTTTTAAAGCATCATATAAACCAAAGAATGAGGTATCTTTAACAACCCCAGATTTGAAAACTGCCACACCCATGATTAACAATAAGGCATTAACAAAAAATGCCATCGTTAATTGAATGTTAGAATCAAGAGCTGAGAACTTAACCCCACGTGCTACATCATCCTCATCATCATGATTCACTTTACGAGTTTGAGAAATAGCAGAATGTAAGTATAGGTTATGAGGCATAACCGTTGCACCAATAATACCAAGACTACCAGTTAATGGTGACATCCCATGAACTACAGGAGTTTCTTTAACAGTCTCAACGCTAGGAACAAGTCCTTTAAGAACCCCTAACCAATCTGGTTTTGATAAAGCAACTTCGTATGCAAAAACAACGAAAATTACTAAGATCAAAGCACAAACTAAGGCTTCAATTTTTCTAAATCCAATCGAAGTTAATAACAGTAATACCAAAACATCAAGAACGGTAATTAAAACCGCAATTACAATTGGAATCCCAAATAACAGATATAAGGCAATTGCTCCACCAATAACTTCGGCGATATCAGTTGCCATTATGGCTAATTCAGTTGAAATCCAAAGCACAATCCCTAGCTTTTTACTAGTCCGAGCTCGAATCGCTTGTGCTAAATCCATTTGCGTCACGATCCCAAGTTTAGCTGCCATGTATTGCAATAACATCGCAATCAAACTTGAAATCAAGATAATAGACATTAGCATGTATTGGAAATTTTGTCCCCCAGTAATTGAAGTTGCCCAATTACCTGGATCCATATATCCCACTGCAACTAATGCTCCGGGTCCTGAATACATAAACAATGTTTTCCAAAATCCGATGTTCTTTGGAACTGTAACGGTACCATTAATTTCGTCTAATGATTTACCGTTAGCATACTCAATTAAATGAGCTTTTTTCTTTTCTGCCATATACACAAACATCTCCCTTTCTTTTATTCATCATAATTGTAACCTATACCCCTTTAAAAGTCATTAAAAATTTTTTCAGAAAGCTTAATATGATAAACTATGATGTTGAGGTGAAGAAAATGTCACATAAAAAGAATAAAATTCATAAAACATTAGTCGAACAAATTTTAGATCAGCATAAAATTCCATACAAGCAAATTATTTTCCCCACCTACGCAGATGGTGACGTCGAACAAATTAACGCTGATGAATCAGATTATCCTCAACATCAAATTTTCAAAACACTGGCATTAACTGCCAAAAACAGTGGCCCATTGATTGGAGTTGTACCACTTGATGGTCGTCTCAGTTATAAAAAACTAGCTAAAGTTTCTGGCAATAAAAAAGTCGGGATGGTTCCACTTAAAGACTTAGTCAAAACTACGACCTATGAACATGGTGCCAATACTCCGATTGGAATTTATGAAAAAAAGGGTTATCCAATTTACTTTGATAATAGTGCCAAGGAACAAGGCGAGATCCTAGTATCATCTGGACAGATTGGTCGTTCTGTATTGGTTAATGCAGAAGAGATTGCTAAATTAGTTCACGGAAAATTCGCTGATATCGTTGAATAATTGTTTATATTATAAGGTAGAAAACAGAACACAAACAAAGGGTCTAACTATTAATTTGATAGTCAGACCCTTTGTTGAATCATAATTATATATGTAGAACCATTAATCTAGTTTCCATTAGCAGCATCATATAAACGTTGCGTTACCATGCTCCCAAAAGTTTGCGTTCCATTCATATTTCCCATATATTATGGATTACTATTATCTGGGGTAATATTGTATTCTCAATTACCATTATTTTCAGAAACTATTTTTTGGGCTTGTTCTTTAGTATAAGTTTTAGCGCTTGGATCGTTCACCCAGTTTCTTTTAATATCATCATTCGAATCATTTTGATTGCTAGATTGATCTGAAACATTATTGGAAGTATCATTATTTTTAGTTTGTTGCTTATTCCGAGATAAATAAATTCATATTAACCAATTACTATTTCTATCCCATTAGTTCCTATGATATTATTGTAAAATAGTTATGTATGATAGCAAATACGAATAGGAGAAATACTTATGATTATCTTTTTACATGCTTTAGTTGGAATGATTGCTTTTATCGGAGCCGGTGCTTTAGGAACTAGCTTTTCCGGTCAAATCAACCAACTTTCACCCATTCAAAAATGGTCACTAATTACCACCGTATCCGCCATTGGTTTAACTGCTGTATTAGGACTTTACTCTGTTGCTGGAATTCCCAGTGCAGCATTATCATTACTTTTTTTGATTGCTTTTGAATACGTTTGTTTCTTCAAAAGTGCTAAGGAAGATGCTTAATTAGATAAGTTAAAAATGAAAAAACCGTTAGATTTGATTGTCAAATTTATGTTGTTAGTCCATAAAGTTGGACGAATTATTTAGTTTTTCTAGGAGACAAGTTTTCGATATTTAATCGGAGACTTGCCTCCTAGTTTTGTTTTAATACAAAAATTACTATAATAATAAATCCAATTCCTAACGGAATTGATTAATTCTTCTTTCGTATTAAAATTGTTTCCTATTTCAATTTTTAAAAGGTGAAAAAATGATTAAATAACCGCATTATCTAAACAGGTTGCTTTAAGCGACATGCTTTGGGTGATGTGGTTTTTCTTTAAAAATTTATTTAAGCGTTTATTTTGATAGTGAACTCCTTGATTAGTAATGAAAGAATCTTTTGAAGTGTTTTTTAGGTAACTTCAAAATAGCTTTTTTAATTGGTAAAAAGACGGAATTAAAATCTCGATGGTCGCTAATATTATATGAAATTATCTCTCCAGAAAATAGATCTAACACTGGACTTAAATAAATCCGCTCACTTACATTTTGTTTTCCATATCTTAGCTCTGTGGTATCTAATACTAACTTTTGAAATGGAATTGATGTATTGAATCGACGATTCAATCTATTTTAAGCCTTTTACCAACATTACCTTTGTAAGAACTATATTTTCTTTCCAAAAGCTGATGATAAAAGGTTATATTTTTCATAATACAAAGAACCCGTTTGTGATTAATATTATAGCCAGCGTTATTGAGAGCCATCTTAACTCTTCTATAACCATAATTAGGATTGACTTCTTTAATGTCGGTTATTAATTTAATTATATTTTTATCTTTGTCTATTGATTGCGACGAAGTCGCATAGTAATAATTACTTCTAGGTAACTTAACAGCTTTTTAAATGAAGCTAAGACTAACTTTGAATTTATGCCTTAGATCATCAATTACCATTACTTTTTCTTGGTTTGTTTTTGATCTAAGGCTTTCAGTTTTTTTAGATATTCATTTTGAATTCTAAGCATTAAGTTTTCCTCTTTAAGCTGTTTAAGTTCGTCATCTTTTGATAATTTAGTTTGTTTTGTTACTTTATTTTTATTCATTTTGGGATTACCTCGTTTTCTTGATAATCCGATTATACCTAATTTATCAAACTGGCGTTACCAAAAATAGATGGTACTTTCTGAATATATTTTAAATTTGTTGCACAATTCCGATAAAGTACAATTATTCGAATTTTTATAGTTTAATACTTTAATTTTAAATTCGACAGAATACTCTATCCGATGGCGGTTTTTACTAGTAAGCATTCCAAAATTTTCATTTTTAATTCTATTAATCCATTTTAAAATAACTGATTTTTAAACTTTATATTTTCTGGCCAACGTAGTTAACCAAGTACCAATGAAATATTCTTTTATAATTTGCTGTTTTAACTCGTAATTTATTTTTGGCATAACAAAACCCTATATGTTTATTATAATTATTACTATAGCCAATAAATAATAAAAAAGATTTTATTTTAATAACATAATATATTTGCTATTATAATTAACATTGATGTTAACTTAGTAAATTTTAGGAGAGATTTTTAGGAGAGATGATGAAGTGAATGTTATAAAAAATTACTTATACAACATGTCGTACCAATTGTTTGTCTTAATAGTTCCATTAGTTACTACTCCTTATTTGGCTAGAATATTAGGACCAGAGGGGGTTGGAATTAACACGTATACTAGTTCTAATATGCAATATTTTATAATATTTGGAAGTATTGGAGTAGCTTTTTACGGTAATAGGCAAATAGCATATGTAAGAGATGACAAACAAAAATTAACAGATACTTTTTATGAAATATTTTTAATGAGAATGGTAACAATTGCAATTGCATATATTGCATTTTTTTTATTTTTAATAATAATACACAAATATCATGAGTACTATATTGCACAATCTTTTTCTCTGTTGGCTGCTGCTTTTGATATATCTTGGTTTTTTCAAGGTGTAGAAGATTTTGCTGTAACTGTAATACGTAATTTTATTGTAAAAATAATAACCTTAATTAGTATATTTACACTAATTAAGTCATATGATGATTTAGGTTTGTATATTTTACTTCTTTCAGTATCACTTCTAATAGGTAATCTGACTCTTTTCCCAAACTTAAAAAAATTTATAGGTAAACCAAATTGGACAAATTTTCATTTATTTCAACATTTTTGGCCATCAATGGTACTTTTCGTCCCAGAAATTGCTACTCAAATTTATTTAATTGTAAACAAAACTATGTTAGGTGCTATGACGACAGTTAAAAACTCAGGATATTTTGAACAATCAGATAAAATTGTAAAAATATCTTTAGCAATCGTAACAGCTACTGGTATGGTAATGTTACCTCATGTTTCAAATGCTTTTAATCAAGGCAAAATAGAAAAAGTAAAAAAATACTTATATTCTACTTTCGAATTTGTAACTGCTTTATCAATACCACTTATGTTTGGGATTGCATCAGTTTCGTCTACTCTAGTCCCACTCTACCTATCTAATAAATTTTTGCCAGTTATCCCTCTTATGATGTTAGAGTCAATTGTAATTATCTTAATTGCTTGGAGCAACGCAATTGGAATTCAATACTTGGTTCCAACAGGACAAAATAAACCTTATAATTATTCAGTTATTATAGGTGCCATAGTTAATATTATCGCAAATGTCCCTTTGATAATTTTATGGGGTGCAATTGGAACAACACTTACAACAATTTTGTCTGAATTATTAGTAACCATGTATCAAATTTACGCTATTAGAAATCAAATTAATCTACAAAAATTATTTGAAGGATATTATAAATATTTTATATCAGGAATAGTCATGTTTTTAATAGTATTTACATTAAATATAAATTTAAAAACTTGTTGGACTTCATTAATTATAGAAATTTTAATTGGAATGATAGTATATGGAATAATGTTATTAATATTTAGACCAAATTTAATAAAAAATGCTATAAGTTATATTATAGATAAAATTTAATTATATTAGAACAAAAAATCAGTTGCAAATTTCAGCAACTGATTTTTTTGTTCTAATATTTATAAAGCCAAATAATAATAAGTCTAATGAAAACTATATTGCAAATGATAACAATTATGATATAATCATTTTATAGTAAATGATTATATTTATTATAGTATAAATGAAATGAGGTGATTATATGAAGACATTAACCCAAAATCAAGCACTTAACATTACAGCTGGTGGAAAACATTACCATAGTGTATGTAAGAAAAAATGGGGATGGTTCGTTTATTGTTATACAATTTATAGTTAAATAATTAACAAAAAATCCCACTATAACGATTTTTTAACCGTTATAGTGAGATTTTTGGTTATTTAGAATTTTTAAGCTTCTCACAAAACACACTCTATAAACTATATAAAAACATAGAATGTTATAAGGAGACTAGAATGAGATATAGCCACACCATTCAACATGAAAATTATGATTGTGGATATGCTGTTATAGAAACTGTACTAAAAAGATTTAACATAAATCATAATTATATCGAAAATAAAATAGAAAAATATAATACATCAAAAAAACACGAGTATCTTCAAGGATTATCACTTTTAACTATCAAAAAAATTTTATATTCTTATGGGTTAAAATCAGAATGTTACGAAGTGGAAAATTTTAAACAGTTATCATTTCAAAAAATGCCAATAATTGCAAGAGTTTCAAACAATGGAATTCCTCACTACATTGTTATCCATAAAATAAAATCTAAGAAAATATTAATATCTGATCCTAGTGAACAAAAGATTAAATATATTAGATTAAGTGATTTCAGAAAAATATTTACAGGCTATGTCATCTGTCTTGATAAAAATCAAAAACATCTTCTAAAAAATAATCAAAAAACATTTTCAAGCATTCTTCTAAAAAAAATTATTAAAGAAATACCTTTATTTAAAAAAATAAAATTAAGCATTTGTTTAATATTAACTTTTATATTACCAATATTTTTAACTCAATTTTTGGCATTATTACTTGAAAATTATTTAAGCACACTTAATTTAATTAATTTTTCGGTACTAATTATTATTTCAGCCATTTTTTTGATCATATTCTACAAAGCATTAAACTTTATTGTTTCTGAACAAATTAATCTAAAAAACAATATACAAAATAAAATTATAAATTCTTTTTATATAAATGAAATAAACAACATTGATTCTAAAAATGACATCGATTCAATATCAGCATATTTTTGGAATACTTTAACAGCAATACAAGGATTAATTAATAGATTCTTTCTAACATACTATCTTATTTACGTTATTTTTCTTATAATAATGTTATTTATTTACAATCAAATATTAGCATTCATATTAATATTATGGTGTTTAATAATAGCAATATTTTTGAAGAAATATGCAGTAAAAATCAGCAATAAGTTCCAAGAAAATTTAAAGAGTTCAAACTTATATGCCAGTACTTTTGTAAAATTCATACAATCAAATTTTGATTTAAAAGCTTTTAATTATGAAAAAAATGCTATACAAGACTTAAATAATGAAATGAATTCATATTTTAGAAAAAACTTAGATTACGCAAAAACTGTTATAGGATTTCAAACATTTATTCAAGGTTCCATAACAGGAATGATGATTAGTTTAATTGCTGTATATATATATTTATATAACCATTCCCAAATAACTCTTTCAAGTGAAATTGATAGTGGAATATATTTATTATTTATAATAACTTCTGGTTTTTCAATGATTTTTAATGAATATATAGGATATGTTCAAAGTAAAAATTCAATTGAATACCTTAATAGAAAAAGATTTTTTAAAGATAAAGAACAACCAATTATTAAAGAGAAAAAAAATAAAACCATACAAAAAATAAATATAAATAATTTAATATTTTCATATAAAAATAAAAATATATATTATCCCAATATAACATTTAAAAATGACAAAGTTAATATAATAAGTGGTGAAAATGGTGTTGGAAAATCTACACTTTTAAAAATAATATCAGGAATGATAATTCCAAAAAGTGGAAATATTTCTATACAATTAAAAGAAAAAAATATAAATATTAAAAATTTATCTAATAATATATCATTTTATAGTCATGAAATGACTTTATTTGATCAAACTGTATTAAATAATTCTATATTTAATGTTTTTTCTAAAAAAACTGTTTCTAATTATAATAAAAATAAGTATAAGGAACTAAAAAGCAAATTAAACATTGATTTACCCGATAATCATATGATTTCTTATCATGGGGAAAACATATCTTTAGGACAAAAACAAAAAATTTTAATATTAAGAACACTTTTAAAAGATAAGCCTATATATCTTTTTGATGAACCAACTTCTAATTTAGATAAAAATAGTAAAATAGAATTTTATAAAATAATACAATCTTTAGTTTCAAATAAAAAAATAATCATTATAATAACACATGATAATTTTCTTAAAATTCAGGAAACAAATAAAATAAATATTAAGGGTTAAACCTCATGAAAAAAAATTTCTTATTTACAATGCTATTATTAATTTCAATTCCACTTATTGTTTTTCTATTTAATAGTATAAATATTAATAAAAATAAAGTTAAATTTCAAAATGAAAATCTGACTTATCTAGAAAAATTATCTAAAAAAAGAGTCATATTAGTATATTATGGTTCATCAAGTTGTGAAGCATGTAATTCTTATTATCCTAATCTTTATAAATATGCTAAAAAAAACAAAATATTTGTTTATTATGTAAACGCTACCTCAAAAAATAACGATTTTGCAAAAAAATATAATCTAGAATCAACGCCAGTAACCCTAATTATATATAGAAAAAAACAATACCAATATATAGGAAATCAAAACGCTTGTGAAATAAAACAAATATTTAATAAATATAAATCGTTGGAGAAAATTTATAATGATTAAATCAAAAAAAATATGTCCATATGCAATAATATTAATATTATTAATATCAATTTCACTAAATTATATACAAAATGAAAAAAACACAAAAATAAAAACAGAATTAAATGAAAAACCAAAAATATTTGAAGAATTAAACACATTAAACATCAGTACATTAAAAACAAAAATGAAGAAAAATCAAACTTTCATAGTATATATTGGAAAAACCAGTTGCTCAGATTGTCAAAAATTTGATCCAAAATTAATATCATTTTTAAAGACAAATAATTTAGAAAACAATGTCTATTATGTCGATATATCAAAAATTAGAAACAATAAAGCTAAGTGGAATGATTTTATAAAAACTTATAATATAAAATACACTCCAACTATCGCTTTAATAAAAAACAAACATACTTATAAACAAATTGGTTGGACTCCGGAAAGTGGTATCAATAATAAATCCATATTTAAATTTATAAAAGAAAATGTATAAATCTATCATTAACAACTAATAAAATTTTAGTATATAAACTTTATAAACAATAATAATCATTATATATTAATCTTTTAATTTAATAAGTTAGTAAATTATTTTTAGTGTATATAATAAAAAATCAAAAGTTGTTACAACTTAATAAGATTAATAAATCATTTAAAAAAAATCAAAAATAATTTTTATTTTTGATGTCACTTTTAATTTCATTAATTTCTTCGTCTTTATTTTTTTCATTTTCTGTATATCTAACTGATATATCTTCATTACAAATAATAGAAAAAAGTTCTGGTAATAATCTTTGTGTTTTAGCTCTATTGGATTCAGTGACATGCTTAGTATTCTTATTGCGCCAATCAATTAAGCCATCATAGTATATCGCGTTTGGATTTTCCAAATAGTAAGCATCAGCTAGCATTTTTCTATCATAATTATTAGTATCCACCCCTACAAAATTATCATCAATGTATTTAAATAAATTAAATGGTTTAAATTTATTCTCAAGATTATATTCTATTTCAAAAAATAATGTTACTTCTCTATATTTATTTTCATTTAAAGGAATTTCTATTTCAAAATTTTTGTTAGTATCTATGTCTAAGTTTTCATTGCTACCTCTTTTAAAGAAAACAAACTTTCTTCTATCTTTGTCTAAAACCTGAAATAACATTGTAAATAAATTATTATTATAATCAAATTCAACAATTTCAGTAACATATCCATTTTCTTTCATAAAATTTTTAAATTTGTTAAATTTAAAAGCCATTTACAAACACTCCTTTAAAAATTTACTATATTAATCTTCATCACCATAAAAATACTTCTTCAACGCTTGATACCGCTTATAATATTCCTGCTCCCGTTTATTATCTCGCGGTTTATAGTATTCCCTATTTTCCAATTTTTCTGGTAAATACTTTTGGTGTGCCACCTGATGTGGTTCATTAAATGGATTAATCATATCCCCACCGCCAGTTAATTCTACCGAATGTTTATAGTGAGAATCACGTAAATAACTTGGCATTGGGTACATTTGATTAGGTTTTTCGCCATCAACCGCTGCCCGTTCATATGACTTCCAAGCTGAATCTGATTTTGGAGCTAAGCACAAAGTGATCGTGGCATAGGCTAGATTTGTTGATGCCCGGGGAAGTCCGATTTCTTGCGCTGTCTGACAAGCAAGGACTGCCGTATCCACTGCACTTGGTGAAGCCAATCCAATACACATATAAGCAGCATCGCGGATTCTTCTGATGGCCGATTCAAGATCACCTGATTTTAAAATGACACTTAAATAATATAAAGCCGCATCAGTATCTGAACCGATAATTGCATAGTTAAAAGCACTCAAATAATCATAGTGATAAGTGGTATCTTTATCAAAAGCAAAATGCTGATTTTTAGCAAATTCAATGATCTGCTCATGAGTTAAGTCTTTTCCATACATCGCAAAAAGCGTTTCTAAAATATTTAACGAGACTCTCACATCCCCATTAGCCGAGTTTCCAATCATTTTCGCTGATTCATCATCTAGCTCAAACTTAAAAATATCTTTGGCAGTTCTTTTTAAAACAATCATGATATCTTTAGTTTGGACCGGTTTCATTTCAAATATTTCACAGCGTGATCTGACGGCTGGATTAATGGTAATGATTGGATTTTCAGTCGTCGTTCCAACTAACATAATTTGACCAGATTCTAAAAATGGCAACAAAAAGTCTTGAACTGGTTTAGTCAGACGATGAATTTCATCAAGTTGTAGGATAAACGACTCATTTTCATGCTGATTAACTATTTTTTGTAAGTCTGCCTTATTATTAATACTGGCGTTATAACTTTCTAATGGTAACTCCAGCATATTAGACATGACATATGCCAACGTAGATTTCCCAGTACCAGGCGGACCCCAAAGAATCAGCGAGATTGGGATTTTCTTGTCGATTATTTGACGTAAGGGCTTCCCCGGCTCTAACAACTGCTGCTGTCCAACAATCTGGTCAATAGTTTTGGGACGCATAGCATCAGCAAGCGGTTGATGAATTTTATTTTTATTAAATAAAGAGAGTGATTCTTGTGACATTATTACTCCTACTTAATGGCAAAGGATAAACGAATTATTTTTAAACTAATTAGATTAGTATAATATTTTAGCATCTTAATAGCTAGAATGGCGAAAAAAGGAGTCGTCAGATTGAAAATTCAATCTAGCGACTCCTTTTGTTATTGTTAGTCTTCAGGACTATCTTTATCATCTGGGTTTAACGGTTTAATTTTATAAACATCCTGACTAGGACGATTAACAATCTTTCGTTGTACCAAATAATTATCAATTTGCTTATAAATGAATAATGGGGAAATCTCTTGTACCACATCACTAAATTCCAGACCAAACCATTTAATTGGCGAAGCAGTAATATTTTGTAAGAAAATTCGTTCCCGAATCATATGACGATCAATTGGTTTGATTTCATCGTTATATACCAAATCATTTGGCATTTCTTTAATAATAACAAACTTAAAGTTCCCAATTTTTCGATTCTTCTCAGTCGTAAATTTTGGTACCTGATTCTGAATCAAACCTTGGCTAACTAAATTATCAACAATTTGATGCAAGTATGAACTGATATTTTGATTCTTTTTAAACCCAAGATACAATTGCACATTAACCATGTTATCAGTACCCATCATATCAATCGTATAATTACTTTCGTATGGAACATCCGTTTCATTCACAGATACAAACCAATACACTTGGGCCCGTTTTGGATCTTCATCCAAAATTGAATACATAACATTTCGTTTGATTTTATATCCATCATGCATCTTCGTCATGTAAACCAAGTTAGTTGCATACATAGGAATACTAACATCATTGCTCAGCTTTTTTAGTTGATCACGATATTCAGTAACATCTACAAATTCACTTTCTTGGTCGTAACGTTCCCGCGCTTTGTTTCCAAAGTACCAAATCCACATTACGTACAAAATAGCTAACATGATAATCAAGGTAATGTATCCACCGTGAACGAACTTGACACAACTGGCAATGAAAAAGACCATTTCAATCAAGCCAAAGAACAATCCAATTGGCAAAGCCCATTTGAGCCCAAATTTCTTTTGCAAGTACGAAAACAATAAAACCGTGGTCATCAGCATCGTAATCGTAATCGCTAAACCATAAGCAGCTTCCATTTTTTCCGAGCTGCCAAAGTACCAAACAACACTAATGGTAATCGCACATAAAATCCAGTTAACCGTAGCAATATAAATCTGACTTCTGGTATTACCAGGGTGTTTAATTACCATTCTAGGTAGCAATTTAAGTCCCATTGCTTCCGATACCAATGTGTATGAACCTGTAATCAATGCTTGGGACGCAATAATCGCAGCTAATGTTGCAATTACCATCCCAAAAATCATCCAAGTACTAGGCAACATGCCATAAAATGGATTAATACTCTTAAATTGACTAACAAAGTTACCACTATGAGCGTTATTGATAATCCAAGCACCTTGACCTAAATAATTTAAGGTTAAAGCTAAATAAACAAACGGCCAGGTCATGCGAATATTAGCTTTTCCAACGTGTCCCATGTCAGAATACAATGCCTCTGCACCAGTTGTAGCTAGGAATACACTCCCTAAAATAAAAATCCCGGCTTTATTAGACGGACTAAAGAGCGTTTCAATTGCTTTCAATGGCGATAGAGCTGCAATAATCTGGGGATATGACACAATATTCATGACTCCAGTCACTCCCAGAAACAGGAACCAGATGACCATAATCGGTCCTAAAAACTTTCCAATCGCTGCCGTCCCAAAGCGCTGTACAAAAAAGATCACCAATAAAATAATGGTCGTAATAATCAAGACCTCATGCTGATCAATTCCCAAATGCTGGGTTTTCAAACCTTCTACTGCAGATGAAACCGTAACGGCAGGTGTCAACGTTCCATCAGCTAAGATAGATGCTCCCCCAATTAACGCCGGAATAATCAGCCATTTGGCATTCTTTTTTACTAAGGCATAAAGCGAGAAAATTCCACCTTCACCATGGTTACCAGCGTTCATTGCCAAAATAACGTATTTAAAAGTAGTAATAATCATCAAAGTCCAAAAAATCAGCGATATTGAACCAGTCACATAGGCTGGATTAATATTAACCGGAGATTTATCATCGTTTAATACTGCATTCATAACGTATAGTGGCGAAGTTCCAATATCACCATATACAATTCCAATGGCAATAATCATTCCTGCCAACGTGATTTTATTAGTATTATTTTTCATGATTCCTCCAAATGTAAAAACACTTTCCGTTTTTACATTAATTTCATATTAACTTAGGAAATAACGTCCCAATGATACATTGTGTATCTTACCACGCTGAGTTGCAAGAAGTTTTTATAACTCATTCCATTCTGATTTAAACTCTTCAACAAACCGTTGCATATAAACTTTACGTGAATAGGCAATATGTTGCGCCGTGCGCGTATTCATTTCGTCAGCCACCTTAAATAATTTTTCGTAAAAATGATTAATGGTCGTTTCTTTCTCTCGATATTCTTTTTTAGTCATATGGCGTCGAGGTCGAATCTTTGGATCGTACATTGGAGCACCATGAACTGCGCCATAAGCAAATGCACGGGCAATCCCAATCGCCCCAATTGAATCAAGTCGATCAGCATCTTGCACAATTTTCCCCTCTTTAGTTAAAGGATATTGTTCATCTAAATTATCAGCAAAAGACATATGATCAATAATATCCATCACTTGTTCAATCTCGGCTTGTGAATAACCGAATTCGCTTAATTTTTCCAATACCTCTGTCCGCTTTTTTACTGGGTCAGCACATAACTTATCATCAAAAACATCATGCAGATAAGCAGCCGTGAGAGCAATTTCACCATTAGCAGGTTCATCAGTCAAAATCCTTAAAACCAGATTAATCACTCGTTCAATGTGGTCGAAACCATGACCGGAATGGTCATCGGCCATCATTTCTTGTGAGTATTTCTGAACTTGTGTTAATTTATTATTCATTTTAAGTTACCCCTTTTATTAGTACATATTACAATTTTAGCCTAAAAAAAGACCGTCGTATATAAATACGGCAGTCTTTTAAAACTCTAAAAATTTAAATTATTTTTGTTTAAATTTAGGAAATTTCCAATTATACTTACCAAACAATCTAATCATTGCTGGTACAAAAATCATTCGAACTAGAAATGCATCAAAGAAGACCCCAAATGATAGCATAATCCCAATCGACTTAATCGTTGGATCAGGGGAAAGAATAAAACTTCCAAAAACTGCAATCATGATTAAAGCAGCCGTAATAATCACAGGACCGCTAGTTTTAATCCCAACTTTGACCGAATACTCATTATCATGAGTAGCTAAATATTCTTCCCTAATTCTGGAAACCATAAACACTTCATAATCCATCGCTAATCCAAACAAAACCCCAATTGCAATTACGGGTAAGAACGCCAAAACTGGTGCTCCCACGCTAATTCCAAAGAGTGATTTTAAGAAACCATCTTGAATAACGAGCGTTACCATCCCAAAGGAAGCCAGTAGCGATAAACCAAATCCAACCATAGCAACTAATGGAATTACGAAGGAACGAAAAACAATCATTAAGAGAACAAACGCCAACAACATAACTAAGGTTGCAAATACTGGAATTGCTTTATTAAGTTTTTCTGTAATGTCAATATTAACTGCATTGCTACCAGATAAAATAATCTTAGAATGTAAATCGCTTTGATTGTCCTTAGAATAACTGTTAATTTCTTTAGCTAAGTTTTCGGTTCGAGCTGATGCTGGCCCAGTCTTTGGAATTACCACCAGCATCGCATAATTATGATTATTGCTCATTTGTACAGGACTCATAACTGCTTTTTTCATCTTAGCTTTTACTTGGTTTTGATATTCATCCGTTGCTTGTTTCATTAAAGCCTGCTGTTGGGTTGAACTCATTTGTGGATTTTGCTGCATTGCAGTCATCATCCGTTGTTTAACGTAAGTTTCTCCATCAGCTTTAACTTGAGCTTGATATGCTTTTGATTGAAATTTCTTGAGAGCCGCTTTGTTTTCCATCGGCACAATCATCGAAACATCTTTCATGTTATTAATTTTATGAATTATTCTTTTAATTGCCTTTTCTTTTTCGGTGTTACTAGTACCTTTATCAAATTCGATGATTCCGATTAATTGCGAGTTGGTACCAGCCCCAAATTTATCGGTCATCATATCATACGCTTGACGTTTCGTATTGTTGGTAGGTAATGCACCATCATATGGCATTCCTAAACGCATATGCATCGAAGGAATTGCCATCCCTAATAAAATCACAACTGCTAAAATAGCAGAAATTAATGGTCGATGGGCAATCATATTCGTAAACCAGCCGGACCTTTTAACTTTGGACTCAGTAGAAACCTTTTCTGGTTTAATAAACTTATGTCCTAATGAAATTAAGGCTGGTAAAAATGTTAACGCTGAAAGAACTGAAAAAATCACACTAACTGCAGCTGCTAATCCCATCTGCGTTAAAAAGTCGATACCGATAATGCTCAAGCCAGCTACTGCAATGATAACAGTGACTCCAGCAAATAGTACTGATGATCCAGCACTGGCCAACGCTGCCCCCATAGCAGCGCCAGGCGTATCATGCTTGTTTAATTCAGTACGATAACGGTGCACAATAAATAGAGCATAGTCAATTCCAACTGCTAAACTCAACATCACCGAAAGCGTCTTTGCAACATCTGTTACCGTAAAAAAGTTAGTTCCAACTGTGATCAAAATCAAACCGGTTCCTAATCCGACTAAAGCACTAATGATTGGCATTCCAGCTGTGATAAATGATCTAAATAAAATCATTAACAAAATAAAGGCAATCGCAATTCCGACAATTTCTGATAAGCCGCCAATATCAGTTTTAACGATATTAACTGTCCCATTAAAGGCAACCTTTAAATTTTGTTGCTTCAAGTGATTAAAGTGACTCTTAACATTATTAATCGATTTATCAGGTACTAACCTAGCATCCTTTTTAAAAGTAATTTGAACATAAGTTGTTGATTTATCTTTACTAATGGCTTGGGTCTGATAAGGATCGCTAATGGTTTTAATCCCATTAGTTCCCTTTAGCTCATTAATCTGTTTAGAAATATCTTGTTTTGTTTTTTTCTTAGTAATATCGCCCTTGTCGCCTTGTAAAACAACATTCATGGTTCCTGCGGACAGATTGCGATGAAATTCATGTTTGATAGTCTTTTGCACATCGGTCGAAGGAATTCCGCTAATTTTTAAATTTTGTTCAAAATTACTTCCTAAGTGAACCAATGATCCCACAAATATAACTAAAATTACTAACCAACCTAACAGTGTTTTCCACTTATTTTGGAAAATCCACTGTCCAAGTTTATTCAACCAATTCTTCATTTTTCAACCTCCATCATTTATTCATGGTACTTATTCTAATCAGTTTAAATTAATATTAAATGTTTAAATATGATACAATGCACATAAAATATGCATTGTATAGGAAGTGTTGATTTGAGTGATTTAAGAAAAATCAGAACCGATAAATTCATTATGGAAAGTTTTAGTAATTTGCTACAAAAAAAGGCTTTTGGTGATATCACGATTACAGAAATTGTAAAACATGCCATGATTCATCGTAATACCTTTTACCAACACTATGTTGATAAATACGATTTATTGGAAGAATTTATTACTCGGCAAATTATCGATAGTGACTTGCAACTAGATGAATTCAAAATCGCTCCTTTTCGTAATTTTTATAACGTATTTATGAGTAACGCTACTTTAAAAACAATTCTCTCTCGACAATCCACTGATAATCAGTTTAGTAATATTTTACCCAAAACTTTTGCTAATTCTTTTGTAAAAAAGAATGACGGAGATTATGATATTCTTTGGTATCTAGGTCGTTTTGCTGCCGTACTTGGTTGGAATGAATTAAATGACCAACATTATTCATTGGAAAGTAATTATGATTACTTAGATCACATCTATCAAACCAAAAAATTCCCACCTCATTAAATTTACTATTGTAAAATTCATTGAGATAGGATATATTTTAGATAAATTAAATAATACTTCTTCGGGGCAGGGTGAAATTCCCAACCGACGGTAACGATTAACATCGAAGTCCGTGACCCGCGTTAAGCGGTTGATCTAGTGAAAATCTAGAACCGACAGTATAGTCTGGATGGGAGAAGAAGTCTTAATTGAATTAGTTTACCTAATTATCAACTCCGTTAGAGTTGCTATATTTAGGTTATCTTTCAGTTGGAAAATAAACGTATGCCCCGCAATTAACTTTGTGGGGCTTTTTTATTGGGGTGATTACAAATGGATATTCAAATAACTTAAAAATAATCGGCTAGTGCTGTTAATCTGCCCCGGTTATCAGGTAACGATGCCATCTAAATCTATCTTGTCCTGTTCGTATTTATTTTATGAGGTGATTATTTTGCAAATCAATAACAAAAAAACCAAAACTATGGTTTTAGTTTCAATTTTAGCAGCTTTAGCATATGCATTAATGTTTTTATCGTTTCCAATCATACCTTCCTTCTCTTTCTTAAAACTCGATTTTTCTGATTTGCCAATCTTAATCGGTTTGTTTATGGTTGGATCGTTGGGAGCCGTTGAAATTCTATTACTGAAATTATTTTTATATTGGATGACCATGGGCTTTTCAATTCCTGAATTAATCGGTCTTTCATCTTCTTTAATTGTTTCTTTAATTTTCATCTTAGTCTTTTATCTTTTCAGAAAAGATGTCGTAAAACATAGTTTAATTCGATTTTTACCTGTCCTCGTGGTAGCAGTTACCTTAGCAATTGTCATGAGTATTCTAAATTACTTTGTTTTTCTCCCTCTTTATATGAAAGCTTTTGGTTTTAACCTTGGAATTCCTTTGGCAAAGATTGTAGCACTCGGAGTTGCCCCTTTTAATTTAATTAAAGGACTAGTTGATGGAACCATCTTCATCTTAATTTTCAGTCGTTTAAAAAAAGCAAAATAAATTTTAAAAAGCATTTTCCAACTAATAACTGGAAAATGCTTTTTAAATTTATTTAACTTCATTTTCGAACGGCTTATCGTTAATAATTGCCAATACATCATTTAAACTAATTTCAACCATGTTTTTCACGGCCATATTAGTATAAAAACCGATATGTGGTGTAATCATAACGTTGGGCATCGCATGCAATGCATTAAAATTTTTATCTGGAATTGGACGTCCCTGCAAATCCTTATCAAAGATGGCTGCTTCACCTTCGATAGTATCAAGAGCTGCTCCAGCGATTTCCTTATTTTGCAACGCGTTAATCAAGTCTTCCGTTACCACAACTGGTCCACGAGATGCATTTACCAAAAAAGCATCTGGTTTCATCTGTTCTAAAGCATCAGCATCAATTAATCCCTTTGAGGTCTCGTTTAAATCCACGTGTAAATCAACGACATCAGCTTGCTTTAATAATTCATTTTTAGTATCGACATATGTTAAAACATCTTTTAATTCATTGTGATGAATTGGATCATAAGCAATCACATTGGCGCCTAGGGCATTAAATAAGCGTGCTGCTGTCCCGCCGATTCTTCCTGCTCCAATAATTCCAACTGTTAAAGTTCTTATTTCTCTAGCAATTGGTCCGCGTAATTTATAGTCGTTATTATCACTTCGCTTTTCAACAATTTCCAAGTTACGAATGAGGCGCATGGTTTGTGTCACCGACATTTCTGCAACTGAATGAGGGGAATATGCTGGAACATTGGTTACGACTAATCCAGCTGCTTTAGCCGCTGACAGATTAATTACATCTACCCCAGCTGTCCTAGTTGTAAGTTGTTTAATCCCCATTTTAGCTAACTGTGAGTAAATTTTAGAATTATCACTAATCGCTCCACGTTGCTGAATTACAATTCCATCATATCCCTCAGCCATTGTTACTGTCTCATTATGAAACTCATGATGAGTAGTGTCGACAATCACTTGATGATCAAAACTCCACTGTTTAATAGCCGGTTTTTCATCATCACGTACACTGTACATTAATATTTTAGTCATTTTCTTTCCTTTCTGTCGTTACATACTTACTGATGTTTTCCATAGCTCGTTGTAAGTTGTCCATCGAAGTCGCATAACTAATCCGAACGTATCCTTCTCCACCAGGTCCGAATGAACTACCAGGAACTACGGCAACTTTGGCTTTTCGAGCCAAATCGTAACTAAAATCCATACTATTTTGTATCAAATCTGCAGGTATTTTTGCAAAAATATAAAAAGCTCCATCTGGATTAGCAATCTCAAAACCTAATTCTTTCATTTTTCGATAAACAAAGTCACGACGCTTTTGGTATTCTGCTTTCATCACTGCTGCATCGTCCATTCCATTACCTAAAGCTTCAGCTGCTGCCGCCTGTGCATTTGTAGTTGTTGAAGTAATCGTAAACTGATCAATTTTTTCTAACTGACTGGTAATATCTTGAGGGGCTGCCATAATTCCAATTCTCCAACCCGTCATTGCATGTGATTTTGAAACTCCATTCAATAAAATGGTTTGTTCGGGTAAATATTTGGCAATTGAAACGTGTTTCTTATCATAAGTCAGCTCACTATATATTTCATCAGAAATAACAAAGATATCATGGTGTTTAATCACGTCCGCTATTTTTTTCAATTCGGCTTGATGATAAGTTTTTCCCGTTGGATTAGAAGGAAAGTTTAGAATAATTGCTTTCGTTTTAGGATGGGCTTTTAAATTTTGTTCTAACTGTTCCGGGGTCAGTACAAAGTTTGTTTTGGAGGTATCCATAAAAATTGGGGTAGCTCCTCGTAACATTGTTACTGGAAAATAAAGTGGAAAAATTGGCGTTGGAATCAAAACTTCATCGCCGGGATTTAAAATCGAGGTCAATGCAGTATAAATTCCCCCAGTTGCACCAGCAGTCATAATAATTTCCGTATCAGGATTATAATTTAAGTCATATTTACTTCGGAGAAAATGAGCAGCAGCATCACGTAACTTTTTAGTTCCTTTAGTTGGCGCATAGTGACTTTCATCTTCTTTGATACTTTTAATTGCCGCATTTTTGATGTGATCAGGAGTGGCAAAGTCCGGTTCACCGAGGGTTAATGAAATAATTCCAGGAATTTGGCTAACTTCATCATTGAATTTTAAAATTGATGATGGTGATAGTTGCAACATTTCTCGGTTCATTTTGTTTACTAAATTTTTTGTCATAATTAAGCTCCTTTAAAAATTAATTATTTGTAATCTAATTTCAAATCATCTGAAGTTTGAAAATGTAATTTGTCGGTGAAAATAAATCGACTTAGAAAGGCTAACCCAAGTGGGATGATAAAGAAGATTAAGCCAAGTATTACTAAATACATAATTGAGGCATGCGGATGGGCATCAAGATCTGCTAACGGTCCGACTAAACCCGATAACCCAAATCCAGCACTAACTGGAGTCCCTTTAACTCCTATTACAGCCCCTAAACCACCTAAAATTCCAGCATTAATTAGTGAAGGTAATAATAATTTTGGTTTAGAGAGAATGTTGGCCATTTGAATTTTAGGTGTCCCGATAAAATGAGAAAGGGTCGTTCCAAGTGAATTTGCTTTCGCTCCAGCAATTGCAACGGTAAATGCCAAAGCAACGATTCCTAAATTGGCAGATCCAGCTGCCATGCCGTTAATTCCAATTGCTGTTGCAATTCCAACCGAACTAAGTGGAGAAATCACTAATACTGCAAAACACATCCCGATTAGCACTCCCATTACTATGGGTTGTAATCCCGTTAAGTATTCAATTCCCATCCCAATTGCAGCGGTCAAATTATTAATTGGTTTTAACGTTAATAGGCCAATCCCGCCGCCAATTAATAAAGTTAACGTTGGTAATAATAAAATAGTGAAATCTTGTAATCGTTTCCCTAAAAACAAAATCAATAGGTAAGCCGCCACAATTGTGATTCCAATGTTTAAAACATTCCCGCTTCCATTAATAGTGATATTTCCATTGACAAATTTAGCATTCCCAGCTCCCACTGTGGCTGCTAGTGCTAACGAAGCCGTTTGAATGGGTGTAAACTTCGCTAACATTCCTGTGCAAACTGCTGTCATGGCAGGTAAAATCATCGCTGCCATCCCAGTTAGAGCTAAAATAATTCCTAATGCTGGTAATTGTCCAACAAACGGCTTAATAATTGCATTTAAAATAGCACCTGGAATTAAAGACACAATAATCCCAATCGACATTCCATTTAAAATAATTAACGTGTGTTTTTTAAGTTTACTTTTCATTTTCAAATTCTCCTTTTTTGTATAAAAAAATCCCAGTTAGTAACTGAATACTAACTGGGATTAAAAACACATTCGTTATTAGAAATAAACAACGACAATCTGTGATAAACCTAGTTAGTATCCTTACGGTATCTAACCAGGCAACCAAAATCACCTCACTTAGATACGCTATCATACCAAGCAAAGTAAAAATAGAAACTATTTTGATTTATCATGTGATTGTCCATTGCTATTTCTCCTCTTTTTTTATTGTTTTTATTAAACTACATCAATAATTATTTGTCAATCTATTTTTGAGAACGAATTTAGTAATCAAATCCTTTCTCATTGTATCTGTAACTTAATGAGACTAAAATAAAAAGCGAATAAATGTAATAATAGGAGTAAATAACTATGGAAAATGAACTTATTAAAGAACTTGATGAGTATAATCGTCATATTGGAAATGACAACTTAGTAGGTGTCAAAAAGATTTTTGAATATCAAAAACAACTTGAATTGTTTTGGAAATTAGCCAATGCAATCAACATTTATGATTTAAATGCCATTCAACTAAGTATTGAAAAACAAGTTGCTGATCACAAAGCAACTAACGAAAATCTAGTTTCCTTAAATACGAAATTAAGTGAAATGTTAGATGATGAATTTGATTTTGTTAAAATTGATGGAAAGATTTCGGAATTAAATAATCCAGACTCTATTTCTGCCCCAGATTTAGATACTTTGGATAAATTTACTAAACAATTAAAAAAATAAACTCTTTATCATAAACAATATATTTGGAGTTTTTCAAAAAGCTAAAAAAACAGAAATGAATGTAAGAATTCATTTCTGTTTTTTTATTTATTTTATTTCCTATAAGAAACTAACAACTTCCATCAAAATTGGAACTACAACTACGAATAATACCGTACTTGTAACAACTACATTAGTAGCGTAATCAACATCACCATGTGATTGACCAACCAAGATAGGCAAGACTGCTAAACCAGGTGCAGCAGACTGAATTACAAAAGTACTTAATTCAGGTGATGGAATTGAAGCACCAGTGTGTACGAATGTCATCAAAACCGCAATCATAATTGCAGGAGCAATCACGAAACGACCTAGTAAAGCAAGGACTGAATCACGATCAAAGTGAATTGAGTTCAAACCGGCATCGGCTAAAATAATACCAATGTAAATTAATGACAATGGAGTTACTAAGCCACCAACCATAGTAAAGGTATTACCAAGCATTGGGAATGATTCTGGTTGAACAATGAAAGTTACTGGCAAACCAAGAACTAACCATACTAAAGCTACAATGAAACCAATCAATGGAGCAGGAAGTAATTTCTTCCAATTAAATTTAGCATTTGATTTTTCACCCTTGGTCTTAGTAGGATCATCAGCAGAAATGAAGAAGATCCCGATTGCCCAAGTAGAAATAGTATTAATCAAGTAGTAAAGCAAGAAATAAGGAAGTCCAGCAGCACCGAACAATGCCATGTTCAAAGGCATTCCGATAAAGATGGTATTAGCATTAACGAACATGTTAATAAAAGTACCACGACGACCCTTTCTAATCTTGAAAATGTGAACCGCAGCGATTGCTACAATGTATCCCAATAAGAAACTTAAAAATACATAGAACAAACCACTTGATAAACTTAATAACTTATCACGATTCAAATTAGATACTACTGACATGAAAATTGAAACGGGTAAGGCAATATTCATAATAATAAATGAAATATTTCCTTTGAAAGTGTCGCCTAAGCGACCCGATTTACGAAGCCAATATCCTAACGCAATGACTAAAACGATTTCTCCAACACTAGACAACGAAGTCAAAAATGCTGTCATTATTGTCAAGCCTCCAATTATTTATTTTTAATTATGCTTTGATATCTTTGTAGACTGGATACCATTTTTCGTCTTCAACAGCAGCCTTTACATCACTAATACTTTCACGAGTTACACCTTGGTCCACTGCACTTTGAGCTACAGCATTAGCGACAGTTTGTGAGAATTCAGTCAATTTATCAACTGGTGGTAAGATAGCAGCACCTGGTTGGTTAGGATCAACAATTCCACCTAATGAATGAGCAGCGGCACTGATCATTGCATCATTTAACGTAGTTGCCGTAGCAGCAATGGCACCTAAACCAATTCCTGGGTAAACAAGTGCATTGTTAGCTTGTCCGATTTCATAAGTTACACCGTTGTATTCAACAGGGGCACTTGGAACACCAGTAGCAACTAAAGCACGACCATCAGTCCATTTAATCAAATCTGCTGCAGTAGCTTCAGCTAACTTAGTTGGGTTTGAAATAGGCATAATGATTGGACGTTCAGTATGAGCAGCCATTTCCTTAATAACATCTTCAGTAAAGGCACCATGAACAGTTGAAGTACCAACCATAATAGTTGGGTGAACTGCTTTAACAACATTGTATAGGTTAGTTAAGTCTTCTGAATTTTCAAATTCAGAACGGCTACGAGCAAATTCTTTTTGACCAGGAGTTAAATCTGGCATGTCATCAAACAAGAGACCTTGTTTATCAACCATGTAGAACTGTTTCTTAGCTTCTTCTTCACTCATACCGTCTTGAACCATTTCTTCAGCAACTCGTTGAGCAATCCCAACTCCAGCAGTACCAGCACCAAAGCAAAGGTATTTTTGATCTACCATTTTTTCGCCAGAAATGTTAAGCCCGCCAAGTACACCAGCTAATACAATGATTCCTGTACCTTGGATATCATCATTAAATACCAAGTACTTGTCTTTATACTTATCTAAAATGTTGGCAGCATTAGCACGACCGAAGTCTTCAAAGTGCAAGTAAAGATTAGGGAATAAATCTTCTGCTTCGGTTACGAAATTGTCGACAAAATCATAGTATTTTTCTGAGTAGTCACGTTCTTGATCAAGACCCAAGTATAATGGATCTTTACGTAGTGATTCTCTAGTAGTACCAACATCAAGAACAACTGGTAATACTTCTGAAGGATCAATTCCAGCAGCAGCAGTATAAACCATCAACTTACCAACTGGAATGTCGATACCTTGAGTACCCCAATCACCAATTCCAAGAATTCCTTCACCATCAGTAGCAACCAGAAGTTTGATGTTACGGCCTTCAGCAGCATTAAGCAAACTTTGTCTGATATCTTCTTTGCTGTCATCATTGATTGATAAGAAAGCAGCATTTTGTGGATTTACATACATTCTGCTGTAATTTTCAATCGTATCAGCAATAGTTGGATCATAAACAACTGGCATAAATTCACTAACATGTTTAGCAAAAACAGCGTAAAAAAGTACACGGTTTTCGTTGAAAATACTCATTAAGTAAACACGTTTTTCTAAATCACTACTCTTTTGTTGATATTCAGCATAAACACGATCAACTTGTTCGTCCAAAGTTTGTACCCGTGGAGGTAACATTCCTTGGAGATTTAAGGTCTTACGTTCTTCTTCAGTAAATGCAGTTCCTTTGTTTAAAAAAGGATTGTTTACAATTTCTTGACTTTTAGTCATAATTAAGACTCCTTTTGTAGTAAAATATAATATTATTCAAACACTACCTGTATGGTAGAACAGCGCAAAAATAATTGTCAAACGAGTTATATTCATAAAATAAATTTATATGAGGTGGATTTTATCAAACTACACGACTTGATTTATTTCAACAAATTAGTTGAACTAAAAAGCTATACAGCAGTCTCAGAATATTTTGGCGTTAGTCAGCCAACTATTTCGATGTCAGTCAAACGCTTAGAACAGGAATTCAATGTTGAATTGATTAACCGAAATCAAGCCCATCATCAAATCAAAGTTAATAAATATGGGAAAATCCTATACAAACACACAGAAATTATTGCAGAACAAATGGCTGAAATGAAGCGTGATATGCAACATAACTTCGATCAGCCGATTCGCTTTGGACTACCACCAATTATTGGAAACTATTATTTTCCCAGTTTAGCAACCCAATTAAACAAAAATGGAATTCTAACTCACTTAGATAATATTGAAGCTGGATCTGAAAAACTTCTCGAACAACTTAAAAATGGCGAAATTGATATCGCATTGTTGGGATCCAATCATCCGCTTAACAACAATACGATTGAAGCCAAAATTCTATGTAAAAATCAATTTAAAATTATTGTATCCGCTGATTCACCTTTAGCAAAACTTGATAAAATTCGCGTCGCCGATCTTAATAACTGTGATTTCATTTCACTATCAAAAGATTTTGTACACACCAAGACTTTGCAACAACTACTTAAAATGCATAGCGTGCACGTCAACACTCGCTATCATACTCAAGATGTTGAACTGGTAAAACGACTTGTTTCTCAAAACGTAGGGATGTCATTTTTAACTAGTACTGCAATTAGTAAAAATGATCATTTAGTCGCCCTCCCCATTGATGACGATGAATTAGAACCCTTTTACGTTTCAATTGCTTATCGAAAAACCCACGTTCTTTCACCCCAAGAACAAGAATTAGTAAATATCTTAACTAATTCAATTCAAACTGAAAAAAAACTTCCCAAATGATAAATTTTGGGAAGTTTTTTAATTTCTAATCGATTTAATTTTAATCTTAAAAAAATTTGTTAATTTTTGTACTAAGACAAACATGGGATTAACCGTCAATAATAATAAACTGCCGACTCCTCCTACTTTCAGACTAAACAAGGTCGTAAGTGAAAATAACCTCCCTAAGAATAAAAAGACAAATAAGAAAGCAGCAATACTAAGAATTACTATCATCCATTTATAACGATTTAATGGACGACTTACCAGAATTAACGCCTGCCAACAAATCGCTCCAGTCAACAACACATTTAAAGTACTAACATCAGCACTATCAATCCCAATCAAACTACTAATCAAACTAATCAATAAGATATAGAAAACCACACAAACAGCCGATGGGAAAGCAATTTGTTCAATCCCAGCCATAAAGCGATTTCGGATTGGGTGAAATGTTGGTGATAAAGCTAAGAAAAAGGAAGGAATTCCCACCATCAGACTATTAATCGGAGCCAGTTGAATCGGCTGAAATGGATAGTTTCTTACCATAAATAAGAAAATCACACTTAACATTACTGAAAACATAGTTTTAATAAGATACAACGAAGCAATGTTATCAATATTATTAATTACTCTCCGACCCTCTCTTAAAACATTAATCAAAGCGGAAAAGTTCGAATCAATTAAGACAAAATCAGCAATGCTTTTAGTGCTTTCATTTCCTGAAGCCATCGCAATTCCACAATTAGATTGTTTCAATGCTAGAATATCATTTACTCCATCACCAGTCATTGCCACAGTATGTCCGTTTTGCTGCATTGCTTGAATCAACCGTTCCTTTTGTTCTGGACGGACTCGGCCAAAAATCACTTTGCTTTTTACTAATGTCTGATAATCAGCGTCATTGGGAACAGTCGTCATATCAACATACTGATTCCAGTTTTTAATTCCAACTCGCTGAGCAATATTAGCGACAGTCGTTGGATCATCCCCAGAAATCACTTTTAAGTTAACGCCTTGATCATAAAAATAACGCAGAGTTTCTGGAGCATCCGGCCTAATCACATCTGAAATCAAAATTAGAGCAATTAACTGAGATCCGTCAATTTGATTATTGTGTAACTGATCTGCCTTGGCAAAGCCCAATACTCGATAACCCTGTTTGGCATAATCATGAACTTGTTGTGTTTGTGCTACATTCATTTTTAAAATAAATTGTGGAGCTCCTAAAACAAAATTTCCCTGTCCGCTCAAAGTCACTCCACTCCACTTTCTTGCGGATGAAAACGGTACGATCTCGGTAGCCTGGTATGGATGGCTATTAAAATGTTGCTTCAATGCATCAGCAGTAGCATTACTATCATTAATTTCATAAATTAAAGAACCTAATAGCTGATTAACCTGTTTTGGGTCAAATTTATTATTCTCAATGATTAAATCTTCAAATTGTAGCTTACCATTAGTAATGGTCCCTGTTTTATCCAAACATAAAGTATCAACTCGAGCTAGTGTTTCTATGGAAGCTAAATCTCTTACTAAGACGTGTCGCTTTGCTAAATGATAAGCGGACATAGCTAGAGTGACCGATGATAATAAAACCAGACCTTCTGGTATCATTCCAATCATAGCAGCCACCGTTCCTAAAATAGCAATATTAATTGCTACCCCATGATACAAGCGTGATGCGAATAAGCAAATTCCTAATGGGATAATAATAATCGTTAAAATTTTAATAATGCGTTTAATTAAATTTAATAATTTACTATTATTTTGTTTAGTCACTTTTACTTTGGACGTCAGTGAATTAACAAACGTATCATTTCCGACCTTTGTGGCTTTCATCAAAGCATTCCCACTCACCACAAAACTACCAGAAATCAACTGACTACCGTCATGTTTTACGATAGCATCTGATTCACCTGTAATCTGAGACTCATCTACTTCCAATTCTTTCGTTTTGAGAATCACACCATCAACAGGTATTTGGTCCCCCAAATTCAGCATAATGATGTCACCGAGTACAATTTGATCTGGTTTTACAGCTAATTTTTTTCCATTTCGAATTACGTTGGTTTCAGTCTGAGAAAGCAGTGCCATCTTATCAACTTGACGTTTCGATCGTAATTCTTGAAAAATACCAATGGAAGTATTACAAAAAGCAACCAGAATGAAAAACATATTTTTATAGCTGCCTGTATAAAAAACTAAACAGGCCAAGATAATATTAATTAAGTTAAATAGCGTAAACACGTTATCAAAAATAATTTGATAAACTGATTTTGTCAGTGGTGCTGGCTTAGTATTTTTTTGTCCATCAGCAATTTTCGCCTGAACCTGAGCATCCGATAAACCGACAACCTTTTTATTTTTCAATTTAATTCCTCATTTTTTAATATGATGATTTACGTTAATTATAGCGAAATTCAATTAATTTAACATTTTAAAACGACTAAATTGAAATTTCTTAATATAAAATAAAAATTCGCTTCGCAAATTTGCAAAACGAATTTCAACCTGTCTAGTAAATTAATTTTTAGTTAATTGGAATAGTATTATTGTTACCTTCTTCTCGAGGAGCTTTTGGTAAAATAACTCGCAAAATTCCACCATCATAGTTAGCAGAAATTTCATTATCTTGTACATCTGGAAGTTCAAATGAACGAGTTACATCCATTGATCTTCTTTCGTGATTTAAAACATGACCATCGTCATTTTGAATTTCAGTATCTAAATTATGAACAGCATGAATCGTTAAAACTCCATCGTCATAACTAAGTTCGATATCTTTCTTTTTAAAGCCTGGTAATTCAGCAACCACCTCGTAGTCATGGTCATGTTCAATAACATCGGTCTTCATTTTATTGTTACCGGCAACTGAACTTAAAAAACTTTTACCAAGATCACCAAAGAAATCATCTAATGATCCGTAATTGTTAGTTCCCAATTCTTTTTTTGCCATAAAAGAAACCTTCTTTCAGAAATTTTATTACCTTCACTACAACTTAATTATAAAATGATAATAGCTTAGTTACAAAGAACTAGCTCATTTTTTCTTTGATTTGGTCTCGTTTTTTCCAATAATATGATATGATTAAGGATATATCTGTAGGCGCTTATTTAGCGCTGCAATCATTTAAAATAACTTTTACTAAACATGAAAAGAGGAATGCTTTTTGGTTACTGGATCGATATTTGTCGACTTAGTCATTATATTAGTTACTTTCTTCTTTGCTGGATTTTTCGTAGCTTGTGAATTTGCTTTAGTGCAATCACGACCGACTGCTCTGCAAGAAGAATTAGAGGATGATCACACTACTCCTAAACGCAAGAAAAAAATTGAACGAGAAATCATGATGGTGAAAAACTTGAATGAATATCTCTCGACTACTCAAGTGGGAGTTTCATTAGCTGGGATCATTCTTGGATGGATTGGTGAAACTTTTGCCATTGAAATTTTCGTTGATTTACTTGGCGTTAGCGGCATGGGACAAAACTCTGTGACTGCTCACGGAATTGGAGTTGTCTTAGGAATTATTTTATTGACCTATTTAGAAGTGGTTTTTACCGAAATTTTACCTAAAAACCTAAGTATTGACATGCCTATTCAAGTTTTAAACGTTATCAGTACTCCACTTCATTATTGTCACGTCATTTTTTATCCTTTCGTTTGGTTACTGAATACTTCTGCTACTGGGATTGTAAAATTACTTGGTTTGCCAGTTGCAAACGAAAACGACGAAGCTTTATCCCAATCTGAAATTTTAAGTGTTTCTAAAGCTGCGGTTAAGAATGGTGCTTTAGAAAAGAATGATTACTTATACATGCGTCGAGCTTTTGAATTAAACGACAAAACCGCTCGCGACATTATGATTGATAGAACCCAGTTAAAAACAATTGATGTTAATGCCACTGTTAATGAAGCAATTGAAACTTATTTACGAACTAAGTTTAGTCGGCTGCCAGTGGTTAAAGATAACAACAAGGATGATATTTTAGGTTATGTTTATATTTACGACCTAATTCAACAGGCCCAGATTAACCCTAATAAGCCAATCACTAGTTTGATTAGAAAAATCAGTACAACCTCCGAAACCACTCCAATTGCGATGGTCTTGCAACAAATGATTAAATACCATCAGCCAATCGTGGTTGTCATTGACGAATATGGTGGAACATCCGGTATTATTACCGATAAAGATATCTACGAGGAACTTTTCGGAGCTGTTCGTGATGAAATTGATCCTTCAATCCACGTTTCAATTTTCAAACAAACTAATGGTTCTTATAAAATTAGCGGAAAATTAAACACTCATGATTTTGAAAAATTCTTTGATACACAAATCAAAGCTTTCAATGAATCTGATATTGTAACTTTATCTGGATTTATTATTGAAAACAATCCCGACGTAAAAGTTGGCGATGTTTTCAAAATTGGTCACTTTAAATTCAAAGTCGTTAATTATGAAAACTCGTTTATTAATTGGTTTGAAGTAACTGAAACTGAACCTAATCATGACGAAGATGACGAAAATAATTAAAATTAATAAAAAGACGGGGATTTCCTCGTCTTTTTATTCTTAAGGAGCAAAGATTAATGAAAGTATTGAAAAAAATTCCAGCGTGGATGTTTTATACAACTTTCTTTATTGTAATTATATTAGCGTATCTATGGACTTTTTATCTCACTAATAGTTCATTAATCTGGAGTTTTGATGGTATTTCACAACACTATCCCATTTTAGTGAATTTTCGCGACATGCTGGTACATTTTATCCATCATCCGACGCAAGGATTAACACATTGGTCTTGGAATATTGGTTTAGGTGCAGATCAATTAACCAGTTTTTCATATTACGTAGTTGGCGATTTATTTAACTACCTCATCGTCTTTTTCCCCAGATCATCGATTGAAATGGGTTATAGTGTTCTCATTTTATTACGTTTATACTGTGCCGGCTTAGCTTTTATGCTATTCGCTAAAACATTTAATTTCAAAAAATATAGTCTAGTTTTGAGCTCTTTAACTTATACATTCGCTAGTTATGCTCTTTACGCTGGAATGCACCATGCTTTCTTTATTCTGCCATTAATTTTCTTTCCACTACTGTGTTATGGAATTGAACGTATTATTCACAATCATTCTGCTTTCCCACTCCTGTTCGCAGTTTTAATTACTTTTTTAAGTAACTTTTATTTTGCTTATATTCTAGGATTAGGTTGTATCATTTATGTAATTATCCGTTACTTTAGCATTCGTAAAGAACCATGGTTTAAAGTGGGTAAGTCACTGCTAAAAATCATCGTAGCCATTATCGGTGGAATTTCGATGGCAGGAATTATTTTTATTCCCACAATTATTTATGCTATTAAATCAACCCGAATTACTAATAATTTTGCTAATGGTTATCTTTTTTACCCCGCTAGTTATTATCTCAATCTGCCTGGTAAACTCATTGGAATAGGTGGTACATTTAACTTCTGGCTAATTATTGGAATCAGTGGATTCAGTTTTCTTAGTCTGGTTTATGTTTTCACTCACTTTAAAACCTATCGTTATCTCAATCTTGCCTTAATATTAATGGTGATTGGAATTGGATTACCGGCTGTCAGTTCTACTTTTAATGCCCTAGCTGCTCCTTCTAATCGTTGGGTTTCGCTGTGTTTATTACCAATTGGGCTGGCAACGGCTATTTTTTCTGACCATTTAACCCAATTAAATCTTCTAGATTTAAAAGTTCTTGGTTTAAGCCCTTTCGTTTTACTAATTATGGTGTGGATTTGCAATGGCTTAATCTTTAAAATTCATCGCCATGATTTTACTGAATATCTTTTATTATTTTGCTTGGTTGGTATTTTATTCGCCGCTCACTTTTTCAATTGGCGACCTCGCACTTTAATTACTAGTGTCTTTGCGATTGTTACATTGAACTTAATTACGTTAGGGATTGGTTATTACAGTCCCAACAGCAGTGGTTATTCTAAAGGAATGTTAAATCATAATGCCGCCGCAAACTATGTAAAAAATTATTATGATGGTGCTAATCATTATGTAACTAAACGACTTGGTAATTATCGTACGGTTTTAGGACCTAAATATCATTATCTCCCCGATACTCGTGATAATTTTATTAATACTGACTACTTTAACGCCAGCTCTAATATCCCCATGATTCTAGGAACTCATGATATTGCTTCATATTTAACAGTTGAAAATGGTTATCTTGGAAAACTAGAACAAAGTTTACAAAATAACCAGTTCACTCAGAACGACCCCGTGGCACAAAATGATTATCGCTCGTCTCTAGAAAACCTGATGGGTGTTAAATATATGTTTGTGAGATCACAACGTCAATCAAAATCTTTACCAAATGGATTTAAATTAGTTAAAAACCATAAAAAGCAGTCTAAACTCTTTAAAGACAATAGCAATATCTTGAGCCCAGATGCGGCAGTTGGAACTGTTTTAGCTAAGAATAGCTACGCTCTCCCCTTGATTTACACTCAAGATCAACTCATTCCAAACAAAGAGTTTAACAAACTATCTGCTAATGATAAAGAACAGGCAATGATTGAGGCAGTCAATGTAAATCATAAAGTTCCTGGAATCAAGACTGCTCAATACCATTCTAAAGTTCATAATTTGAAATATGACGTAACATTAGATCCACAAGATTTAATTACAGACCAACAACAGCTGGATCAATCCGAAATTGCCCAACAGTCAACTAAAAATATTTCGCCAGACGTAAAATATTATTCTAAAGACCGTGTTCAAAAAATCTTGGATCAAAATCAACAAATTAAACAAGATAACGAACAAGTAAATAAAAATGGATTACATGAGCTAACTACCGATGCTTTAGGACATAAAAACACTTATTATTTAAACATTAAGAAACCAGAAAAAACTAAACACGCTGAATTATATTTAGAACTTGATGGAATTAAGAGTAATGAAGCTAGTAAAGCTGATTTAATTCAGACTAAAAATAATCGAAACGTATTGAAGAACAAAACTGCCTCCCGTTTCGACCAATTAACTACTTTTAGAAATAACATTTCAGGCTATAATAATGGTAGCTTTGTATTAACTGCTTCGACTAGAGGAATGACAAATGCTGTTACCCAATTGGGAACAGATGAATTATCCAATTACATCCCCAAACAAAAAGCTTTAATTAATTTAGGTTATTCTACCAAACAAAGAAAACAGGTTAGATTAAACTATAAAGAAATCAATAAATTACATTTCAAACATGCACGTTTATTGGTAGTACCATTTAATAAAACATATCGACAACAGATTAAACGCAACCAAAAACAAGGATTAAAACATCTCAAAACTAATAATAACGTAGTAACTGGCATTAGTAATAATCCAAAGAAATCAATCTTAACCACTTCCATTCCCTATTCAAGTGGTTGGAAACTAACAATTGATAATCATCCAGCCAAAACTTTTGTAGTTAATCAAGGATTTGTTGGTGGTACAATTCCTAAAGGTCAGCACCGCATTAAATTAACTTATCAAACTCCTGGATTGTTGCTAGGAAAAGTTATTAGTATGCTTAGTTTGTTAACTGTCTTAATAATTGGAATTTTAATCTACATCTTTAAAAAATTTAAAAAATAATTTAAAAGCGGTTCAACGTTCAGCTGAATCGCTTTTTGTGTTCCTTAACTTATTTATGGACAGTGAAATATCAATATTAAAACGTTAAAATAAACTAAAAAGATTATTATGGAGGAAATTATGAAACCAATTCGCATTTTATTTATTTCAATTGAAGGAAACACGCGGAGTTTTATTGAAGATTTAACTGAATATGCAAAAAAACAACACCAAGAAAATGCTGCAAATCCTCTAATTGATGCTACCGAAGTTTCAGAACAAACTGATTTTGCTGACGAGACTTCGAATTATTTTGTGTTTGTTCCTACTTATTTGGATGGTGGAGATGGCGTTGACACTGGAGTTAAAGAGTTAATGACTAATACGATGGGCGAATACCTTGCTTATCACCAAAATGCAAGTTACTGTTTAGGTGTGATTGGCAGTGGTAATAAAAATTTTAATCTCCAATATTGTCTAACTGCTAAACGTTATTCTCGTCAATTTCAAGTTCCGTTCATTACTGACTATGAACTAAGAGGAACAAATCGTGATGTAATTCGAATTTATACTGATTTAGTGGAAAGAACTAAAGAAGTTGAACACGCATAATAATTGACATTGCTACTTCAATCATTGATAATAATTGTATACAATCTAATTTGTGAAAATGGTTTTTAAAGGAGTAATAATATGACAGAAAATAACTATCAATTCGACGTTTTATACTTAGGTAGCGGGCATGGTGCTTTTAATGGTGCAATTCCTCTAGCTATGAAAGGTAAAAAACTAGGTGTAATTGAAGCAGGAAAAGTTGGGGGAACTTGTCCCAATCGTGGTTGCAATGCTAAGATTTCATTGGATATGCCAGTTAAAGTTAAACAAGAAGTAGATGCAATGCAGGGCAGAGGTCTTGATGGAACTACTACAATCAACTGGAAACAAAATGTAAAACATGAAAAAGAAGTCATTAACAGTCTTCCTGGAGCAATTGAAGAATCAATGACCAGTGTTGGTATTGATGTGATTCATGGCTATGGTAAGTTAGTTGATGGCCACACGATTGACGTTGATGGAAACCAATATACTGCTAATAAAATTGTAATTGCAACTGGAGCTCATTATAATAAGCTTGATATTCCTGGAATTGAACTAGCTCATAATGGAACTGCTTTCTTAAATCTTGAAGACCAGCCACAAAAAATGACGATTATTGGCGGTGGCTACATTGCCATTGAATTTGCTACTATCGCTGCTTATGCTGGAACTGAAGTCACTTTATTATTACATCATGACAAAGCATTAAGAAAATTCTATCAACCATTTGTAGAAGAATTGCTTACAGATCTTGAAAAACAAGGTGTTAAAATCATTAAAAACGTTACTCCAGAATCAATTGAACACGTTGACAATGCGTATGTTGTTAAAACTAATCAAGGTGATATTAGTTCTAACTGGGTTCTTGATGCAACTGGTAGAAACCCTAACGTTGAAAACATTGGTTTAAATACAGCTGGTGTTGAGTATGATAAAAAGGGAATTAAAGTTAATGATCATTTACAAACCTCAGTTGATAGTATTTATGCTACTGGCGATGTCGTTGATAAAAGTGTTGGTAAATTAACTCCAACTGCTATCTTTGAATCAAGTTATTTAACAAAATTATTCTCTGGTGCAACCACTGAACCAATTGATTATCCTGCTGTTCCAAGTGCTGTATTTTCTTCTCCTCGGATTGCTCAAGTTGGTGTCTCAGTTGACGAAGCCAAAGCAAAACCCGATGAATACGACGTTAAAGAAGCTAATTTAGCAGGTGATTGGTTTAGATTTGCAATGCGTGAAAATAAAGGTAAAACAATTACAATTTTTGATAAAAAAGGCTATTTAGTTGGAATGACAGAAATTAGCTCTGAAGCTGATAATTCAATCGCTAGTGCCCTTCCATTTATTGAATATCAAATTTCACCTGAAAAGATGAATGATTTTATCACACTTTTCCCAACGATTGCTTCTGAAACAAAACACCATTTATAAAATCAAATCACTCATAAAGAGTGGTTTTTTTAGACTAATATTTAGTAAGCAACCATCTAAATGTTGTATAATTATTGTATCTTGACTGGAAAGCTGGGAGATAGATGCAATTAAAACTAGAAAGAATCTATACAAAACCCGTTGATACAAATGGTTATCGAATTTTGGTAGATCGTTTATGGCCACGTGGTGTTTCAAAAATAAATGCTGATTTAAATGATTGGGATAAAGCAATTGCCCCTTCAACTAAATTACGAAAATGGTTTGACCACGATCCAGCTAAGTTTACTGAATTCAAACACAAGTATTTAACGGAATTGCAGGATAATTCAAACACAGCCGAACTAGTAAAGTTAGTTGCAGAAAAGTTAAAAACTCAAAACGTGATTTTACTTTATGGTGCTAAAGACACTAAACATAATCAAGCTATTATTATTTATAATTATCTGTTGCAACAACCAGTCATTCAACAAGAATTAACCAACAATTAGGAGGTATATTTATGCAAAAAGTAAAAATTGGAAAATCAGATGTCATTACAGGACCATTAGGTTTGGGGACAAATGCTGTTGGTGGTCATAATTTATTTCCAAATTTAAGTAATGAAGTTGGAATCGAAATTGTTAAAACAGCTTTAGACTCCGGAATTACTTTATTAGATACAGCCTTTGCTTATGGTATGGGTGAATCTGAAAAATTAATTGGAGAAGCAATTAAAGGATATGATCGTTCTAAAATTCAAATTGCCACTAAAGGTTGTCAAAAAGTTGAAAAAGATGGCAACGTCGTAATTGATGATTCACCTGAATTTTTAAAACAATGTGTGGAAGATAGTCTAAACCGACTTCAAACTGATTACTTAGATATTTTCTACATTCACTTCCCAGATGGTCACACTCCTTTAAACGAATCCGTAGCAGCTTTAAACGAATTGAAAAAAGCTGGAAAAATTAGAGCTATTGGAGTTTCAAATCTTTCAATGGATCAACTAAAGGAAGCAAATTTAGACAACTTGGTTGATATTGACGAAGAAAAATATAATTTGGTTGATCGTGAAGCAGAAAAAGAACGGTTCCCTTACTTGCGTGACCATGATATTTCTTTCGTACCATTCTTCCCATTAGCATCCGGTTTATTAACTGGTAAATATTCAAAAGCAACTACTTTCCCAGCTGATGATATTAGACATGATGATCCTGATTTTAAAGGCGAAGACTTTAAAAAGATTATGGAAGGTGTTGATGCAATTAGACCAATTGCTGAAAAACATCATGCTACTGTTGCTCAAATTGTGATTGCCTGGTACATTAAAAATCCTGATATTTCAGTTGTTATTCCAGGAGCTAAAAAACCTGAACAAGTAAAAAGTAATGCCAAAGCTTTAGACATCAATTTAACTGATGCAGAATATCAAAAAATTGACGAAAGTTTTTAATTTAAATTAAACGCAAGAAAGGTCTTCATCGAATTCGATGAAGACCTTTCTTTTTTAATCTTTAATTTCTTTGTGCATGATTAACCAAGCGAGCCCAAACATCACCAACAACTTGAATAATCAAGACCATAATAACTACTAAAATTGTTGCTACTAGCGTCGTATCATTAGCAAAACGGTTATACCCATATGAAATAGCCATGTTACCTAAACCACCAGCACCAATGGCACCAGCCATTGCAGTCAATCCAACTAGACTAATTAAAGTAACAGTTGAAACTCGAATTAACTCAGGGAATGCTTCACCAAGATAAACACCGGTAATAATATCCCAATTAGTTGATCCCAATGATTGTGCTGATTCAATGGTTCCCTTATTAACACTTTGTAAGGCTACTTGAACTTGTCGAGCATAGAATGGAAAAACTCCAACTGTTAATGGTACTAAAGCTGCTGTCGTTCCAATTTGAGTTCCAACAATCTTTTGCGTTACTGGTGCGATGAAAGCTAACAAGATAATAAAAGGAACTGCTCGGAACAATGAAACAATTTTGTCAATAACACTAAAAACCACTTTGTGAGGCATAATTCCATCTTTATCAAACAAAACCAGGGCAATACCAAAAATCAATCCTAAAATACCGCCAAAAATAGCTGACCAAAATGTCATATAAACAGTTTGTACGATTGAAGTCCACCATCCGGTTTCACCACCCCAACCTTGTTGTACAACATTAGGGAAATTAGTAATAAACCATTCTTTCATTATGCTTCACCTCTCAATTCTGTCACTTCAACATCTAATCCATTTAAATAGTCAAGCGCTTGCTTGATTTGAGCGTTATCACCGTTCAAATCAACAATCATAATTCCAACCGTCTGACTACCAAACTCTTCAATATCAGCATACACAATACTTGCTGATACATTAAATTTGGCATAAAGATCCACGATAATCGGTTGTGAAATTTCTTGTGAATAATAAACTAATTTGACTAAATTTCGATTACTAGTATCAATATTCAATGATTTTAAAATTGAAAGAGCATCGAAGTCATTACCAACAATTTGTCTAACAACTGGATTGGTTGATTTAACAAAAATATCAATTAATGAACCAATTTCAACCACTTTTCCACTATCCATAATAGCAACTTCATCACAAATGCGTTTAATAGCATCCATTTCATGCGTAATTAAAATCACAGTTAATTGATATTTGCGATTTAAGTCTTTTAATAAATCTAAAATTTGAATAGTATTTTCAGGATCCAAAGCTGAAGTTGCTTCATCAGAGATTAAAATCTTAGGATCATTGGCAAGTGCTCTAGCAATTGCAACTCGCTGTTGTTGTCCACCAGAAAGTTGTGATGGATAATATTTAGCTAATTTTTCTAACCCTACATCCGTTAAAAGACGAACTGCTTTTTCACTAATTTCTTTACTTTTTAAACCACTATGCTTTAAAGCGAACTCAACATTTTGTTGCACTGTTTTTTCATCTAACAAATTATAATGTTGAAAAATCATACCAATTTTACGTCGTTCTTTACGTAGTTTACCTTCACTAATTAAAGAAACTTTTTTCCCGACTTTTTTATAAAAGGTTTCGCCAAAGACATCAACTTCACCAGCTGTTGGTTTTTGTAATAAGTTAATTGTTCTCACTAATGTTGATTTCCCCGCTCCAGAATATCCAGCAATTCCGAAAATCTGACCTTCTGGAATTCCAAACGAAACATCGGACACAGCTTGAACTATTTTTTTGTCTTGCTTAAAATCAACCGAAACATTTTTGAACTGAACAATATCGTTTGCCATACGTTCCTCCTCTAAGTTTAACATCAATCAAATAAATGTAATTTACCAATGCGTTGACAGGCTTCTTGCAATCGTTCAGGCGATGTAAGCAACCCGACTCTAACAAAACCGTCTCCTGCTTTACCAAAACCAGCACCAGGGGCAACCGCCACACTAACCTTATCAAGTAACAAATCTGTAAATGATTCTGAAGTATAGCCTTTAGGTACTGGCATCCAGGAATAAAATGATCCTTTCGCTGGAGATGCTTTCCATCCAATTTGACTAGCTGCTTCTTCAAATGCTTTTCTTCTAGTATTATACAAATCATTTAATTTTGCCACTGATTCTTGAGAACCATTTAATGCCGCAATAGCGGCTTCCTGAATTGCTGGAAAGACACTCACAAATAAATGATTTTGAATTAATTCAATTGCTTTAATTATATCGCGATTACCTAATGCAAAGCCAATTCTCCAACCTGCCATATTATAAGTTTTTGATAGTGTATAAACTTCAATCCCAATATCCTTAGCTCCAGGAGTCTGAAGAAAACTAATTGGTTTTTGCTGATATCCTAGTGCTCCATAAGCAAAGTCATGGATAATTCCGATTTGATTGTCTTTGGCAAATTTAACTGTGTCTTCGAAAAACTCTGAAGTAGCAATGGCACCGGTTGGATTGTTGGGATAGTTGATATAAAGTAGTTTTGCTTTGCGTTTTGTTTCTGCTTCAATCGTAGCATAATCCGGCAAGAAATTATTCTCTTCTTTTAGCGGAACCAAACCTAATTTTACTTTAGCCAGACTAACTCCTGATAAATAATCAGGATAACCAGGATCGGGTAACAACAACGTATCACCAGGATTTAAAAGTGCTAATGGCAATTCTACTAAACCGGTTTTTGATCCACCTAAAATGGCAACTTCTGTTTTTGGATCCAAATCAACTTGATACTCACGTTTATAATAATCTGCGATAGCTTGTTTGAGTGCAAAAAGTCCGGTAAATGGGGAATATTTATGATTTTCTGGTTTAGCCACTGCTGCCTGCATTGCTTTTACAATATTATCAGGAGTTGGTTGATCTGGATTCCCTTGTCCAAGATTGATTACATCTGCTCCTGAAGCAACTTTTTGATTAACTTTCTTCACCAAAGTTGCAAAAAATTGTTTTGGCAGAGATTGAAGGATTTCCGACTGTTCAAATTCCATTAATTTCACCCATCTTTTTCGTCATTTTAATTTCTAGTTGAATTTCCGATTCCAAGCTGGAAGTTCTAAGTCGCCATAATTCTTTTTAATTAGATCAGCTGTTTTCTTAGTTTGGTATGCTTTAACAACATCTTTGTATTCCTTTTTGTTTTCATTATCCTCATTAGTAGCAATTAAATTAATCCAAGGTTTTGATTGTTTGTTAGTAGGTTCTACGAAAATACTCTTTTTGCTATTTAGATGAGCTGTCAATGCGAAATTGGTATTTACGACTGCAGCAGCACTATCATTTAATAATCTAGGTGTTTGAGAAGCATCAACTTCCTTAATATCTAATTTCTTAGGATTATCTTTAATATCTCCAACAGTTAGTAATCCATTTTTAGTATCTTTTAACTTAAGCAATCCAGCATCTTTTAGAACAATTAAAGAACGACTTTCATTGGTAGCATCATTAGGAATTACAATCTTAGCACCATTAGGAATTTGTTTTACATTTTTATATTTATTTGAATATAATCTGATTGGCGAAATAACTGTATTACCGATTGATTTAATATCAGTATGATGTTTTTTGTTCCAATCATTCAAGAACGCATAATGTTGAAAGGCATTAATATCAACAGAATGTTGTGTTAAGGCTGCATTAGGTTGCGTATAATCAGTAAAGTGAACAAATTGTAATTTGATATGATATTTATCTTTAGCAGTTTTAGCAACTGAATTCCAAATTTCATCATCAGCTTTAGATCCACTCATCAATCCAACTTTAACGACTTTTTCATTTTGACTCTCAGATTTATGTCCAAAACTTAACCAACCAATTCCAACAATTACTAATAATACAATAATTCCAATAATCCATTTTCTCGATTAGAACAATTTTGCTAAGATATCGGTAGCAACCCCGCCACTAGCTAACAATTGCTCACTAGTGATTGATTTAGAACCCATCTTCTTTGCTTTAGTTTCATCTCTTCGCACCAACCAGAGATTCTCTTAGAAATTCCAACAAATACTCAGTTCTTCAATTTCGTTTATTTAATTGTTTATTATACTAATGGCTAATGAATTGAATGTCAAGCATAATTTTAATAAATTATTATTTATTTTAGTAAATACTTTAAATTTAAGACGATGTTATTATTCATAATATAATTAAAGACACAAAAAAAGACGCCCACCATTTCGGTGAGCGTCTCTTACTGTTTGGGTTGCGTGGCAACGTCCTATCCTCGCAGGGGGCGATCCCCCAACTACTTTTGGCGTGCTGAAGCTTAACTTCTGTGTTCGGCATGGGAACAGGTGTATCCTTCAGGCTATCGCCACCACACTTTACTTATGCTTCCATAAGCCTGAGCGAACTTCGTTCTCTCAAAACTAGATAATATCTTCTCTGTTCAACTTTGATTTAACCCTGTGTCTTCCTTGGTTAAGTCCTCGACTGATTAGTATTAGTCCGCTTCACATATCACTATGCTTCCACTTCTAACCTATCGACCTGATCATCTTTCAGGAGTCTTACTTCCATATAGGAATGGGAAATCTCATCTTGAGGCGAGTTTCACACTTAGATGCTTTCAGCGTTTATCTCATCCATACATAGCTACTCAGCAATGCGCCTGGCGGCGCAACTGATACACCAGCGGTATGTCCATCCCGGTCCTCTCGTACTAGGGACAGCTCCTCTCAAATTTCCTGCGCCCGCGACGGATAGGGACCGAACTGTCTCACGACGTTCTGAACCCAGCTCGCGTACCGCTTTAATGGGCGAACAGCCCAACCCTTGGGACCAACTACAGCCCCAGGATGCGATGAGCCGACATCGAGGTGCCAAACCTCCCCGTCGATGTGAACTCTTGGGGGAGATAAGCCTGTTATCCCCAGGGTAGCTTTTATCCGTTGAGCGATGGCCCTTCCATATGGTACCACCGGATCACTAAGTCCGACTTTCGTCCCTGCTCGACCTGTTTGTCTCGCAGTCAAGCTTGCTTTTGCCTTTACACTTTACAAATGATTTCCAACCATTCTAAGCAAACCTTTGAGCGCCTCCGTTACTATTTAGGAGGCGACCGCCCCAGTCAAACTGCCAACCAGACACTGTCTCCGAGCACGTTAAGTGCTCAGGGTTAGAGTGTTCACATAGCAAGGGTAGTATCCCACTGACGCCTCCACCGAAACTAGCGTTCCGGCTTCTATGGCTCCTACCTATCCTGTACAAGCTATGTAAACACCCAATATCAAGCTACAGTAAAGCTCCATGGGGTCTTTCCGTCCTGTCGCGGGTAACCTGCTTCTTCACAGGTATCTTAATTTCACCGAGTCTCTCGTTGAGACAGTACTCAAATCGTTACGCCTTTCGTGCGGGTCGGAACTTACCCGACAAGGAATTTCGCTACCTTAGGACCGTTATAGTTACGGCCGCCGTTTACTGGGGCTTCATTTCGAGGCTTTGCCGAAGCTAACCTTTCCACTTAACCTTCCAGCACCGGGCAGGCGTCAGCCCATATACTTCATCTTACGATTTTGCATAAACCTGTGTTTTTGATAAACAGTCGTTTGAGTCTTTTCACTGCGGCTGGCCGTGAGGCCAGCACCCCTTCTTCCGAAGTTACGGGGTCATTTTGCCGAGTTCCTTAACGAGAGTTCTCTCGCTCACCTGAGGATACTCTCCTCGACTACCTGTGTCGGTTTGCGGTACGGGTAATTAATTACTAACTAGAAGCTTTTCTCGGCAGCGTGACATGGGTTACTTCTCTACTTAAATTTCGATTCTCATCATCGCTTGTCAACCCGGCTACAAGCATTTAACTCATAACCTGACTTACGATTTGAACATACATATCCATCAGTATGCATAACTTAGCCTTCTGCGTCCCTCCATTGTTCAAACATAATTAACTAGTACAGGAATCTCAACCTGTTATCCATCGCCTACGCTTCTCAGCCTCGGCTTAGGTCCCGACTAACCCTGGGAGGACGAGCCTTCCCCAGGAAACCTTAGTCATTCGGTGGACCAGATTCTCACTGATCTTTCGCTACTCATACCGGCATTCTCACTTCTAAGCGCTCCAGCAGTCCTTGCGGTCTGCCTTCATTGCTCTTAGAACGCTCTCCTATCACGCAACGTAGTTGCGTCCGCAGTCTCGGTAATATGCTTAGCCCCGGTAAATTTTCGGCGCAGAATCACTCGACTAGTGAGCTATTACGCACTCTTTAAATGATGGCTGCTTCTGAGCCAACATCCTAGTTGTCTATGCAACTTCACTACCTTTTCCACTTAGCATATATTTAGGGACCTTAACTGGCGGTCTGGGCTGTTCCCCTTTCGACGATGGATCTTATCACTCATCGTCTGACTCCCGGACATAAATCAGTGGTATTCGGAGTTTATCTGAACTCAGTAATCCTAGATGGACCCCTTGCTCAAACAGTGGCTCTACCTCCACGATTCTAATTCCGAGGCTAGCCCTAAAGCTATTTCGGAGAGAACCAGCTATCTCCAAGTTCGTTTGGAATTTCACCGCTATCCACACCTCATCCCAGCACTTTTCAACGTACACGGGTTCGGACCTCCGGTGCGTATTACCGCACTTTCATCCTGGACATGGATAGATCACCTGGTTTCGGGTCTACGGCAACATACTAAAACGCCCTCTTAAGACTTGCTTTCGCTACGGCTCCGCTTTTTCGGCTTAACCTTGCATGCAACTGTAACTCGCCGGTTCATTCTACAAAAGGCACGCTATCACCCGTTAACGGGCTCTAACTGCTTGTAGGCACATGGTTGCAGGAACTATTTCACTCCCCTTCCGGGGTGCTTTTCACCTTTCCCTCACGGTACTGGTTCACTATCGGTCACTAGGGAGTATTTAGCCTTGGGAGATGGTCCTCCCGGATTCCGACGCCGTTACACGTGTGGCGCCGTACTCAGGATCCTGAACTGAGGGTATTCGATTTCATTTACGAGACTATCACTCTCTTTGGTGCAGCTTCCCAGCTGCTTCAATTATCAAATACTTTTGTAACTCAAATGTTCAGTCCTACAACCCCGGACCATAAAGGTCCGGTTTGGGCTATTCCCAGTTCGCTCGCCGCTACTTTGGGAATCGAAATTTCTTTATATTCCTGTGGGTACTTAGATGTTTCAGTTCCCCACGTCTGCCTCTGCGCAGCTATGTATTCACTACGCAGTGACCAGTCATGACACTGGTCGAGTTTCCTCATTCGGAAATCTCCGGATCAAAGCTTACGTACAGCTCCCCGAAGCATATCGGTGTTAGTTCCGTCCTTCATCGGCTCCTAGTACCAAGGCATTCACCATGCGCCCTTTTTAACTTAACCTATAATCCTTCGGATTATAAATTATTGAGTTTAGCGATTAAACTATTAATTTAAAAAACTCAAATAACACAATGGTTATTTCTCGGTTGAAATTATATTAAAAATATAATTTTTACAGAAAATAATATTATCTAGTTTTCAAAGAACAAAGTCTGAGAGTAGATACTCTCAAAACTGAGCAAGATTTTGATCGGTGTAAGTTCCGAATTTTTCCTTAGAAAGGAGGTGATCCAGCCGCAGGTTCTCCTACGGCTACCTTGTTACGACTTCACCCTAATCATCTGTCCCACCTTAGGCGGCGGACTCCGTAAAGGTTATCCAACCGACTTTGGGTGTTACAAACTCTCATGGTGTGACGGGCGGTGTGTACAAGACCCGGGAACGTATTCACCGTGGCATGCTGATCCACGATTACTAGCGATTCCAACTTCATGCAGGCGAGTTGCAGCCTGCAATCCGAACTGAGAACGGCTTTAAGAGATTAGCTTGACCTTGCGGTTTCGCAACTCGTTGTACCGTCCATTGTAGCACGTGTGTAGCCCAGGACATAAGGGGCATGATGATTTGACGTCATCCCCACCTTCCTCCGGTTTATCACCGGCAGTCTCTCTAGAGTGCCCAACTTAATGCTGGCAACTAAAGACAAGGGTTGCGCTCGTTGCGGGACTTAACCCAACATCTCACGACACGAGCTGACGACAACCATGCACCACCTGTCATTCTGCCCCCGAAGGGGACACCTAATCTCTTAGGTTAACAGAAGATGTCAAGTCCTGGTAAGGTTCTTCGCGTAGCATCGAATTAAACCACATGCTCCACCGCTTGTGCGGGTCCCCGTCAATTCCTTTGAGTTTCAACCTTGCGGTCGTACTCCCCAGGCGGAATGCTTAATGCGTTAGCTGCGGCACTGAGAGGCGGAAACCTCCCAACACCTAGCATTCATCGTTTACGGCATGGACTACCAGGGTATCTAATCCTGTTTGCTACCCATGCTTTCGAGCCTCAGCGTCAGATGCAGACCAGACAGCCGCCTTCGCCACTGGTGTTCCTTCATATATCTACGCATTTCACCGCTACACATGAAGTTCCACTGTCCTTTTCTGCACTCAAGTTATCCAGTTTCCGATGCACTTCTCCGGTTAAGCCGAAGGCTTTCACATCAGACTTAGAAAACCGCCTGCGCTCGCTTTACGCCCAATAAATCCGGACAACGTTTGCCACCTACGTATTACCGCGGCTGCTGGCACGTAGTTAGCCGTGACTTTCTGGTTAGATACCGTCACACCGTGAGCAGTTGCTCTCACGGCCGTTCTTCTCTAACAACAGAGTTTTACGAGCCGAAACCCTTCTTCACTCACGCGGCGTTGCTCCATCAGACTTTCGTCCATTGTGGAAGATTCCCTACTGCTGCCTCCCGTAGGAGTATGGGCCGTGTCTCAGTCCCATTGTGGCAGATTACCCTCTCAGGTCTGCTACGTATCATTGCCTTGGTGAGCTATTATCTCACCAACTAGCTAATACGCCGCGGGTCCATCCAGAAGCGATAGCATAAAAGCCATCTTTCAAACGAGAACCATGTGGTTCTCGTTGTTATACGGTATTAGCATCTGTTTCCAGGTGTTATCCCCTTCTTCTGGGCAGGTTACCCACGTGTTACTCACCAGTTCGCCACTCGGTCAGATCTATCGTCAAGCTGATGCAAGCACCAGCTATCAGTTAGGAGACCTCGTTCGACTTGCATGTATTAGGCACGCCGCCAACGTTCGTCCTGAGCCAGGATCAAACTCTCATTTTAAAAATGAGAACTTTACTAGCTCTTATTTATTTTATTTCTTAAAGCAAATTGACTTTGCATAATGTTTTAATCTTTAAACTTAGTTTAAAGATTACCTTACACTTTTGTAATCAAAATCTTGTTCAGTTTTCAAAGATCTACTCTTGCACTGCTTCTGCAGTGCATTTACTATCATAACTCGTTTAAAAATAATTGTCAATGATTTTACTTAATTAATTTTAAAAAACTCAATTACTTAAAGATTAATGCGTAAAAACATTTCGTAGTCATTTCCTAGCGAACAATTATTAGTATATCTCATTGGTCAAATAATGTCAAACATTTTTAACAATTAATTTTAAAAAATTTATTTTCAATCATTAATCATAAAAACTTGCCATCCCTCAAACGACAATTAATAATATACACCCTCCTAAATACCATGTCAACAGTTTGGTCAAAAAAAGTCAAATTATTTTTATTTGACTCAAAAAATTATAATTAATTATAAAACCACTTATAATATTCGGAAATTAAAGATAAATCAACTAAAACAAAAATATAATGGTAAGATATAGAAGGAACAAATTTTTTTGGGGTAGAAACTAGCGCGTTAAGTGCCGATGGAACGGAATGTGAACATTGGACGAAAAGTATTTACTTGCGGTGTTAGTTTCGCATTCGCCACTAATTTCACCAGGTAGTGGCAGCTCCAGTTAGGAGATGTCAAATGAATATTTTGAAAAAATGGGGTTTACGAACTCTTAGTATTAAAGGAATCACATATTTAGCCATTTTGATGGCTGCCGAAATAGTTTTAGGAAGATTAGTAATTGGAAATAGTAATGTCCAATTTACTTTTTCATTCATTATTATTGCTATTATAGCAAAATGGTATGGACCCTTTTGGTCTGTTGGTATTGCTATTATTGTTGATTTCATTGGAACTATGTTGAGCGGGCAACCCTATTTTATTGGTTTTACGCTTTCAGCAGTCCTGGTAGTAATTATTTACAGTTTAGCTTTTTACGGAAAAGATGAAGTTTCCATTTGGAATGTTTTAATAACCACGTTAATAATTACCATTTTTATTAACATTTTACTTAATTCATTATGGGTTTCCATTCTTGCTCATACTTCATTTTATTATTTTTTACCGATGCGGATTATTAAAAATTTAATTTCATTTCCAATTCAAACTATTTTACTGTATTGGATTTTGAATAATAAAACAATTAGACATATAAAACCAAAAATATTTAATTAAGTAAAAACACTCAGCTATTGGTGGTAGCTGAGTGTTTTTTATTACAAATTTTTAATCTTTGTGTTTATCATATTTATTTTCTAGTGGTAATAATTTATCCATTAGACGTCGTTGTGCACGACCTAAATCATTCATCTTATCTTCAATGTGACGATTTTTATCCATTCCATTCTCATGATCCTTCTTAGGATCCTTAACATCTTCTGATCTTAAACGATTAGTTTGTTCTTCGTTATCAATTAATTCCTCAACAATCTGATAACGTTCTTTATAATTATCCAAACGTTTAGCATCAAATTTAACAGAATCGATTTCTTGATACTTTTCTTGATCCTTAATTAATTTTTTTAACTCTTTTTTCTTTGAATGAACATCCATAGTTATTAACTCCTTAATTTTCTGAATATATCTATCTTACCTTATTTTACTTCAAAATAAAAAGACCATCACATTGATGATCTTTTTTAATCTACTAACTGATGTTTTCATTAATCTTCTTGTGATACTTACGAACCATTGCAACACCAAGCGAAATTATTCCTGCAATTAATCCCATTACAACTAATCGAATATCATAATTTAAAATATATCCCTTATTTACTCCTGACATAATGCTCATGTTAGCCATGTAATTATAAGGTAATGGTAAGATATGATAGAAGAAGCGATAAATTTTTGGCAATAAATCATAAGGCATAATGGCTCCAGCCACTAATGTTTGAATTAATGCTAGCGGTAAATTAATCAACAACCCAACTCGCCCAAGCATTAGAGCAAAGATACTAACATATTGTGCCGAAACAAACGTCAAAAGCACATTTTGTCCATACATTTGTAGTGCTGCAGCTGTATTAATATGAGCTACAATTTTAAAAGTTAAAATACTACCAATTGGAGCTAAGACTGACATTATTAAGAAAGCAGCTTGATACATCCCAAAAGCAGCTAGCTTACTACGACCATGTATTAAAGCATTTTCAAATTGTGAAAATTCCATAATTGAAGCAGCCATAACACTAATAAAACAACCTAATGAAATCAACATAATTCCAACAGTAATTGCCAAATTACTTGAACCATTATTACTAATTGTTTGTGAATCTGATTCAACTGGATCTGAAACAACATAATGTTTAGCTTTTTGTTCCATACCTGCAATCACTTGGTTAGTAACTTGTTTTTGTAATTTTTGTTGAGCTTCCGGACTTTGAGCAAGTTGGGGATTAGCTTCCATTGCTTGCGTCATTTTTTCTTTCACAATCTGTGGTCCTTGAGCTTTCATCATCATTTTTGTGATAACAGCAACATTACCTAACTTAGTAAATTCATTATTCAATGAATTATCAACTGAATCTTTTACTTTTGCAGCAATCTTAGTACTTGCCTCATCATCATATTTGTTATCAAAATACTTAACTTTAAACTTTTCTCCATGTGAAATCTTAGATGATGTATTCTTAGGGATATCAATTACCAAAAGAACTCGTTTATTTTTCAAATCATTCTTAGCAGTGGATAATTTAGAATACTTTTTTACTTTCGGGCTATTACTCTTATAATGAATACCATCTGCCACTTTATTTTTAATTTTGTTTGCCGTTGAACCAGAATCTTCATTAACTAATGCAATTCTTGTACGATCAAGATGATCGGCAGAATGTTTGTATCCGGGAATATAAACAATCGCCATAATAAATTGATAAATAATTGCAAAGATAATGGCAGCAATGGTTAATTTGCTGGTCATGAACTTTTTAAAACTCATACTTTACCTCCTATAAATAATTGAAAATATTAACGCTTTTCGTTTTCGTCAATTTCATTTTATGATACCATTTAATAGGAGGATATTCAAGATGATACTACTGACTAAGTTCAAACAAACCATATCAATAATTTTATACTTTATTAATAACCAAAAGAATCATGATGATCAATTAGTATCTGGAAAAGTGATTTGTGATGCTCTTGATCAATTCCCTAATTCTTCTATAAAAAAGAACATTACAAAATTAGTAAATAACCACATTTTACTTTCTGTTTCTGGTCCCAAAGGTGGATTTTCGCCTAATCCTAATATTAAATTATCTGAATTATCATTGGCTAAGTTATTTATTATTACTGAAAAAGATAATGAAGTCATTATCAATTCCAAATTACAAAATAATTTATTTAAAAATACTGACATTGTTGGACGATATGATCAAAATTTGAATAACTTTATTGACGAATCATTTCATGCCTTTATCAATAAACTAGATCATTATAAAATTAAAGATATTATGTAAAAAAGATGAACTTTCTAATCAAGTTCATCTTTTTATTTAAAACATTTTTAAAACAATTAAAACTATTATTATAACAATCACAAGTATTACAACTAAAAATATTTTTTGAGGAATTTCAAAATCTTTACTGCTTTGCCTCGGCTTTTCGGGCGCTTCATGAGGTTCATCAATTTCTTTGATAAAAGTTTGCTGAGCGGATTTTCCTTTTGGACTAGCATACTTAAAGTATTTACCTTTTTTATTCATAAAGAAACCATCCACATCATCCTGCGAATAAACATTAATAATGTGCTGCATCAATTGCTTTAAACTATGACTTAAAATTGGAGCTGCTAATTCAACTCGATTATCCATATTCCTGGTCATTAAATCAGCTGATGAAATCCACAATGAAGTGTCATCATCATAAAAAGCATAAATTCTACTATGTTCTAAAAATTCTCCAACAATACTAGAGACCACAATTTTTTCCTTTGGTCCACAAATTCCTAGTTTAAGACAACAAGCACCCCGAACTACCAGCCGAAATGGAACACCAACAGTTGCTGCATCATAAATAGCTGCAATCACATCAACATCCGTCAGTGAATTAACTTTCAAAAATACATGACCTTTTCCAGTTCGCAAATAATATTCTTTCACTGTTTGAATATTTTGAATTACCATATCTTCGATTCGATGGGGCGAAGCTGTTAGTACCTTATACTTAGGCGGCTCTGCAACTGGTTGTTCTAGGTAATTAAAGAAAGAAGCTAAATCTTTTACATAATCATTACGACTAGAAAACAGACTTAAATCAACAAATCCAGTAGCAGTGGATTCATTATAATTTCCTGTTCCAATCTGTACATAACCTTTAGGATTTAAGCCATCTTCAGTTAAAACTAAACAAGTTTTACTATGGACCTTCATATATTTCTTCCCAAAAACAATGTTACAGCCAGCATCCTCTAATTCACCAGTCACTTTCAAATTATTAGCTTCATCAAAACGGGCTCGTAATTCGATCATAACCGTTACTTTAATTCCCTTTTGAGCTGCTTCTTTTAACAACTCAATTACTTTTGAATTATTAGCTACCCGATAAATTGTCTGTTTAATCGCTACTGTTTTGGGATCATCAATGGCAGCACGTAAAAAAGTCAAAAATTGATCAAATGAATCATAAGGATATTGTAAAAGCAGGTCATGCTGATCAAGATATTTAAGTATTGATTCTGATTGGTTCCACTGTGCGGCATGTAATGGGGGGTAAACAAGCTTTGGATATTGTTTCGCTAATGGTTTAACTAAACTAAATAAAAAGGTTAAATCCAGTGGACCATCAATTGGATAAACAGTTTGTTTATTAACCTTGAATTTTTTTAAAAACGACTTTAAAAAGTCTAAATTCAACTCATTCGTTTCTTCAACTTCAAACATCGTGATTCGACCCTTTTCACGATCAGCTAAATAATGACGTAAATTTCGAATGGTGTCCTTATTGTTGTCATCTTTTTCGACATCTAACGATGCATCCAAATCACGAATGATTCTAAAAGTAATAATTTCTTCAATTTTACCATCATCAAACAAATTGGTTAGATTGTTACGAATTAAATCCTCTACCAATAAGTAATGATCAATTCCGTCAAAATTTAATTTAATTAATCGATTAATATTAGTTGGAATCGGTACAATTCTAATTTTCTTTTTATTATCTTTTTTAATTAAAACACCCAATGCCATTCGTTTATTTTTTAAATAATCCAAGCTATAACGAGTGTCATAAGTCGTAAAACTCAAAAAAGGCAAAATTCGTTGATCAAATAACTGATCAGCTTTTTCTTGTTGACGTTCATTTAAATCACGATATTTAGCAAAAGTTCCCATGTTATTTTCAGCCAATTCTTTACTTAATTGTTGAAAATAACCATATTGGATTTTAAAGTTTTTTTCGTTTCTTTTATGCACTTTTTTGAGAATTTTAGAATATTCCATTCCAGATTTCGTCTCAATCCCATCATCAGTTAATTCCATCTGACTTTGGAGACTAGGAACCCGCACACTATAAAATTCATCTAAATTATTGGAAGCAATTGCTAAAAATTTAAATCGATCTAAGAAGGGAGTGGTATTTTCATTCGCCAAGTCAATCACACGACGATTAAACAACAACCAACTTAAATCACGATTATAACAATCACCATCATAATTATGTTCATTTGTCATGTTTTCCTCTTTCAATAAATGTTTGATAATCAATTTCTACTTGTTTTAAATAGTTGTTAGCAAATTTAACAAATGCAGCTGGCATCCAATCATGACTTTGGAGGTAACCAATGACCTTAGGAAAATTGGGAGATTGACTGTGAGCTCTTGCTAATAAACTCATACAAACTGAAACGTAATCTTGAAATGCTCCCCAATCAAGCTTATCGAGTTTCACAGACCCTTTCATATCCTTAAATTGTCTTACGTAAAAACTCCGCTTTTTAGTATCAAAATATCCCAAAAAGATATCGGAAGAACTTTGTAAAATTCGTTGGCAATTTACAATTTCTTCTCCAGGTGAATGACGTTTATTAACATAAATCATTGATTTTTGATAAATTGGCAATGCTTGTTTAACTTGAAGGACTAGATAATTTCCGTTTGCATCCTCTAATAAAATTAAATAACATAAAGTACCAACGCTACCCACGCCTACGCTATGACGCACAATATCTACTATATGAAATTGGGCTAAAAATTGATGAACGTCACTACGAGTATAACTTCGATAATTATAGTAACCCTTGGTAAGTCGTTGATAAGTTTTATTACCAACATGCTTCGTAACTGGCGCATCTTCAATAAAGCGACGCTTACCATCAACCACTTCAGTATATTTTTTCACTGCATAATCAGAATTACTGCGAATTGCTTTCTCAACAGCCTTATTAACTAATTTCATATACGATTGATCAAAATGATCCCGATCATCATGAATTGCGTCAAATGTAGAAGCAATATTTTCCAATGTATTTGGCATAATGAAACGTTTCATAGATGGCATATCTCGCAAATGAATTAATGCATTTAAATACGTATTCATAACTTTCTCAAGATATGGATTAACATCATTGGTAATATCAAAACCTTGTTGCTTTGCTACTAGCAGAGCGCTAACTAACAAACGTTTTACATCATATTCCCAATGGGCTACGTGCGATTCATCAAAATCATTCATATCAAATAATAATTGTGCTTCGGGAGAACCATAATATCCAAAATTTCCTAAATGAGCATCTCCACCAATTAAAGTTTTAATACCACTGGTATAATGTTGTTCTAAATCATGGTTCATGATATCGACAGTTCCACGATAAAATGCAAAAGCTGATTTCGACATTCTTTTTCGTTTCAATTTTAATAGCTTATGGTAAAGCAGTGAATTCCGCACATCCATAATTTTTTTTATGTCTCGTTTATGACTTTTAAAATCAGCAATTTTAGCAAATTCGGCATCAATTCCCAATCGTTTTCCCTCATCCATTAGTTCAACAGACGTCTTAGTCATAATATCAGTTTGATTAAACTGGTAAGGAATAATTTCTTTTTTACTCATAATGTCATTCTTCCTTTCAATTGCTGCAAAAGTTCTTTAAACTAATTATAACAAATAAATATCTAAAAAGAGGCGATTGTATTGGGAACAACTGTAACAGGACGCGTCAAAGAGGTAAAGCAACCTCGCGGCGGTTTAATTAAAAAAAGTGATTTTACCAAAGAATTGTTGAACGCTGATAGCCAATTTATTCCTCTAACAGATGAGTCATTAAATCCTGCTTTAGTTGGTCTTACAGTCGATTATTTAACTCGCTATCAGCTTTATGGTGCAGAAAAAGCATTTGAAATTTCTCGACTTGGATTACATAATCTAGAAATCACAACTGGAAACTTTGGTGATCAATTTTTCTTGACAGAAATTGAAAAATTAAATCATAATTTGGATCTGACAACTATTTTAACTGCAGCCCAATTAGCTTCTTTTGATACTTTTTACCGAACGAGTTATGGCAATCCATATAGATATCGAAATTTAAAAATAAATGAAATTACATATAAACATATCAAAACCATGGTAAAACGTACACTAAACTTTTTACATCAAAAAACAAATGAAAAACAATTAGTAACTGATTTTAATTTTGATGGTGGTTACACTCAAACCATTGTTAATGGAGATGGAGATTTCCATGATAATCATGGATTGTGGGATTTAAAAGTTAGTAAACAACAATTTAGTACTAAATGGAGTTTACAAATTGCGATATATTATTTGATGGGATTACATAGTTATGATGCTAAAACTTTTCAGCAAATACAAACTTTAGGAATTTATAATCCTCGTTATGACTTATTGTTGTCATTAGCTACAAATAAATTAACTCCAAAAATACGTGAAATTATCGATACAAAAATTATTAAATATTAAAAGGGAAATCTCATTACGAGTTTTCCCTTTTAATATTTAATCATAATTTTACGAACCACTATTAGGTCCAGAACTTAAAGTCCACGTTATTTGTGAATGGTAATTAGTTCCAGCTTTACCATTTTTACTTCCTACAACATTATTTTTTCCTAGAGAACGTTTGAAATTAAATTTAATATTATTTACGTCCCAAACTCCCTGATAAGTTCCTGAGCTATTATTAGAATTCAAAATATTAGTGTTTTCATTATTAAACGGTAACGTTTTGTTATCAATATTTGAAACTTTCTGCCATGATTTCCCATCATTACTCAACCGTTGAAATGTTCCATTCGAAAAAGTAATTGATGGATCAGTCACAGAATTAGTATCGGATGTTAATGGAGAAGCAGCAGCGGATAATGCCCAATTTTGCTTACTATCACCACTGGTCATCTGCACAAAAACATTATTAACTGTTGGGTCATTAGTATCTGTTTCTGAACTGGTCTTATTACCAAAAGTATGTCCAGGATTATTATAATCAGGTGCAAATTGCCCAGCATAATCTAATAATGGTACTGAAACCGATTGATTCCACGTTGCTTTACTAATATCATAAGTTCCAAAGTTAAAGTTATTAGGAACATTATCCAATCGTAATAAACTTGGGGCTGAATCAGTTCCAGGATTATTATTTACCCCAGAAGATGGGTTAGTTGGATTATAAGGTCGATTTGCATAATTTTTAACCACTTTAGAAGCCTTAGGAACAGATTTATACCAATTACCATTCCCAAGATATTTCGCTGCAAAAGCAGTAATCGTTTCGCCAGCAGTTAAATGATACTGTTCTCCATTAAAATTCTTAGGTAGTGTATAGGAATACTCACCATTAGCATCCGTCGTTCCACCTGTGTATGGTCCACGAATATCAGAATCATCAGGAATTTTGCCTTCCGGAGAGCCATCTGTTGGATAGCTATCATATTGATCATGAATATGAGGATCTCCAGTTAAACGAACATAGGCTCCAGGAAGTGGATTACCATCCGGATCAGTAACTCTAACTTTAATCGTTTTTGAGTTTTCCGAATCAACCGCATTATTTAATTCGGGATTGACAATTTGAATTTTACAATCCTTAATCTGAAAATAATCACCAGCAACATGTAATCGGGAATAGTTAGCACTATTAAAGTTTCCAAATGTATTTGTACCAAACATTGTAGCGTTGGCAGATTCTACATTACCACCTCTATAGTTAGCAGTTGCATTTTTAACAATCCAATTTTCGTCTGAAGGACTACTATCAGTATTGGTTCCCCAGTTCCAGGCATCAACCCTTCTAAACTGATTAGAAGCCAGTTTTAATGTTGGGCTTCCCTCAATAATTTGGCTACTTGCAGAATCATTTGTCCCGCTATATTGCAGATTTAAATCTTTCATTTGACCTAAATCAGCTAAACCACTAATCAGTAACAAGGGCATATTATTTCGAACCGGACCACTTTCATCAACATTCATAATGCTGTCAGTTCCAGCATTCATGCTTTTACCAGCGATTGCAGGAAAATTAGAACCTCCATTTTCTCCTAACGCTCGATAATTAACGACACTATCATCACCCAAAGTAATTCCAGCAGTACTATATAGAATCGAATGACCCGGTAAACCATTAACATTAACTTCTGCTTTATTTCCAAGACTAATACTATCAGGAAATTCATCTGGAGTGTTTCTAGAATAAAAACCGGTAACTTTACCACAACTATTTTCACCTCTAGAATTTCCCTTTTCAGGAACATTAAAGGTTACCTTAGCATTATTTCCGATTGAATTATCGCCTCGTACAAAATCTCGTTTCGTGATTGGATTATAGACATTCCCAAACCCGGATGAATCTAAATTAGCTCCACCTTCAGAAAATACAGGCGCAACGCTATTTCCTTGCCCCTGTAATGCATCAACAAGTACATTACTATCATCTAAAATATTAAGAGCACATGATTGTGAAATCTGTTGTCCTCCCCCAGCTGATCCACTCGTTCTAACCAAAGAATTATCAATCGGAGAAACATATGAAGTTGCTTGATGAAAATAAATATTACCTGAAAGAGTTGTTAACCCATAACGGTTATAAATTGGCTGAGCCCCAACGTAGGAAACATCTTTTAAAGAAATATGTGCTCCATTTGAATTTGCATCACAAATACCATAATAACTAGATTGATAAAAATTTAGATTACTAATATTGACATTTGCACAATAATAGCGAGAATTTGGACTACCAACATCTGCTCTCATTCTATTGCCACGCAAATCAATTGTCGGTCCTTTTATTTCACCGCCTAAAGATTCAGTTTGTTTCCCATAAATATTTACCGAATTTGTGGGATTATTTCGGGCAGCAATTCTAATATCATTACTCCCACTATTAGCCTTGAAATTCCCTGTAACTTCGATATTATCAGCATCTGGATTGTCCAATTGCTTCACAAAATCATCATAATTATCAACTTGAACTGTTGCAGCAGAGACACGACAATTAAGTATTAATATAAAAAATAAACACGACACACATAAAAATAAAAGTTTTAGAAAAGAATATTTAAATTTACTAGTCATTAAGCCACTCATCTCCCACTTACCAATTATTTTTATAAAGTTTATTTATTTTTACGCTTTCTCATAACTAATGTTGTAATTATAAAAATAATCAAAATTAACAATAATAAAAGCGTAGAAATAAGGAACCATGGAATTGAATGAGTAACTTTAGTATTTAACTTTGCAGCTTCACCAATAGAAATTGAAAAATCTTTTTTTAAATACCATGTTTTGGGTTTATTAAACTGTGGATCATGACTAACCACTTTAGTAGTTAAAGTATAACGACCTGGTGTAACTCTTCCAGTTTTCCATGGAATTGCATAATTAAAACTACTATTTGGAGAAATTTGACCATTTTTCGTAGTCTTCGAAGCGACTATACTTTTTGAATTTTTCTTAGTAACCTTACTATTAATATCAACAGAACCAAGAATCGAAGGTTTGAAATTTTGAATATTAGCGATTACTTGATTTTGTAAATTAGTAGTAGAAGCATGAACTTTATTTAATTTCAAATCAGGATAAACATGTTTCCCTTTGTTTAATCTCACACCAATAGCATAAGCATAACGATTAGAGATTTGTTGATTAGGATTATCTTTAGTGTCTTCTAAAATATAAATCCCACCTAAGATAGTTCCTTTGAATTCTTTAAATTGCTTATTATTAGGCGTTTTTAAATTAAAATAAATATTCTTTTGTTCATTAGGCTTTAATGTAACTGAATTATCACTATCATGTTCCAACTGAAGCATATTCCCCATTGATAATTTCATCGAATTATCAAAATGATGCGGAGTCTTACTATAAACAGCCGTAACATTATTCCCAGTTGTTGCTGGATTCGTTTTAATTAGAACATTTATATTTTTATTTCGATTTGGATTAACAAGCGTAACTTTCAGCTTTTTATTAATTCCTTCGTTTCCAACATTAAAATCGTAATATCCTTTATCTTTAACTTGTCCATCAACATTTAAATCAGGAGTTACTCCAATTGGAGTTAAATTAGGATTTGAATTTTCAGCAGCATTTACATTTGTCACACCAAAAATGCCAAACACGAAGATTGACATTAATGAGAGTAATATTATTTTTAAGGATTTCATTTAATAATTACCATTTCTATTTGTTCCAATCAGTTTATTCACCACTATTAGGAGTAGCATTTACATTCCAAGTTATTTTACCACGAAATCCTTCTTGATCTTTACCAGCAACTGATGATGAACCTCCAGGAATGGTAGTACTGATATTGCTAGGATCCCAATAAATTTGAGTTATTCCAGCACTTTTACTTTTATCAGCTGATAAAACATTTTGTGGTGCATTATCGGAACCTAATTGAATATTATTTGATACACCGGTCATTGGACTCCATGATTGACCATCTGCACTTAACTTTTGTGCATTACCATCTTTCAAATTAATGGTAGCACCGTTTAAAGTTTTACCAGAGTTAGTATAACCATCAAAAGAAGCATTTACATTCCATCCACTATCAGGATTCATCATGTCATGGAGTTGAACAAAGACATAATCCTTCTGTGCACCTTTTAATACAGTAGATTGACCCATTGAAGTCCCAACTGGATCTTGAGCATCATCACTAGCTTTATAACCGCTTGCAAAAGGATCTACCAAACTATAAGTTTGCGTATTAGCATTTTTGTCATGATTACCAAAGTTTAAGTTTGCTGGGATATAATCAAATGCTAAATCCCCTGTGTGTCCAGTAGGATTATTAGGATTAACTGGTTGACTTGGATTATCTGGATTAACTGGGCTAACTGGTGAATTTTTACCCGTAAATGAAATAAAAGCGTTTGTATTAGCTGTATCACTAGTATTAGTATCATCAGCATTAACACTGGAAGTCAAAATTGCTCCACAAACTAAAGGAATTGCTGCAATTGAAAATAATGAAATTCGTTTTAAATATTTGTAATTCATAATGTATGTCTCACTTTCCGTTGTAAAGTTTATATGTTTCAACAAAATACTTATAAAAATCATAAACTATCAATTTTAATTATATATCATTAATTCATTATTTTAAAGGAACTTAGTGGTTCTTTTAAATAAAGGTAGTATATATTCTGATCTCATTAACAAAAGCAATTCTCTTTTGCAATGATTGTAATATATTATTAAATACTACAATTAACAAGTATAATTAATACCATATAATTTATCACAACTTTTATTAGAAAGCATAATACTTATGAATGTCAAAACTTTAATTAAAAATTTCAATCGATATCAATATGCAATATATTTTTCAGCTGCTGATCATCAACATCGTTATTTTGGTTTCGGTAAAAATGATGAAATTGTTTCAAATTCTGTTGAAGAAATTAGTAATTGGCAAATTAAACAAAATATGCCCGTTTTTGGTGGCATCCCATTTGATAAACAAAATTTAGATAGTAAATTAATGAACGGATACTTCGTTGCTCCCCAATATGTAATTGATGAAAAAACTGGGAAAAGTTGGGGAAATATTCCACCATTCGATTACCAATCTCGAACTAATCATCTAAATAAAATCATTTCTAGCATTAATGACGTAAATTGGTCTACAAGAACCACTTCGCCTCTTCAAGAAATGATTAATGATAAAAACAAGAAAAAAGTGGTGTTGGGAATGCAAGAAACAATCAATCTTGCTTATCCCCTGAATCTTAACAAACTAATTGCTTCATTAATTAAACACCAACCAAATTCATATCATTTAATAATCAAAAATAATGATGAAATTTTTGTATCTGCTACTCCTGAACGACTTGTTCAGTTAAATCAATCATCAATTGCAACAGCAGCAGTTGCTGGAACTACCAATCGTAATCTTAATCCCCAAATTGACGAACAATTATCCAGTAGTCTGCAACATGATGTTAAAAATTTACACGAACATGAATTAGTAGTTCAAGAAATCACCACTAAAATAGCTCATTTAGCTAACCTAAAATATCCAAACAACCCACAGATTTTAAAAACGCCTCAAGTTCAACATCTTTATACTCCAATTACTGGAACTTTAAAACAACATGCTAACCTATTACAGCTAGTTGCAGCCCTACATCCAACTCCTGCTTTAGGTGGAATTCCCTTAGATTGGGCACTCAATCAAATTAAAACTATTGAAAACAGCCCCCGCGGACTTTTTGGAGCTCCAATTGGTTATATTTTACCGAATGGCGATGGTGAATTTGTGATTGGTATTCGTTCACTCTGGGAAAAACAGCGCACTGTGAAACTCTTCGCTGGTGCCGGAATTCTAGCGGACTCAAACTTAACTCAAGAAGCACACGAAATAAAATTAAAAATGTCAGTAATGGAAGATTTAATTAAGGAGCAACTCCATGAATGAAACTTTAACCAATAATCTTAAACATTTGATTTTAGCCTTGGAAGCACAAGGAGTTGAACACTTCATAATTTCTCCAGGATCAAGAAATACCCCATTAGTTTTACTCTTAGCAGAACAACATGCCAAGTTTACGATGGCAGTAGATGAACGTTCAGCTGCTTTTCTAGGATTAGGAATTGCCAAAGTTTCTCATCATCCCGTAGCCCTGGTAGCTACTTCTGGAACAGCTACGGCTAACTATTTACCAGCGATTGCCGAAGCAGCTAGTTATCATGTTCCTTTAATCGTTTTAACGACTGATCGTCCCCAAGAACTGCAAAATATCGGTGCTCCCCAAACAATCAATCAATTTAATTTATATCGTGATCAAGTTAAAGAAAGCATCAATTTGAATGTTCAAGAAAACAATACTGACGTCACAGAATATATTGATTATAAAGTACAGCAGCTAACTCATCTGAGTCAAACAGCACCTGTTGGTCCCATTCAAATTAATTTGCCGTTGCGAAAACCATTACTCCCAAAATTAAATCAACCTTGGCCAACAGTAGCATCGGAAAATTTTGGTGATCTTACTATTCAATTAACACAAGCGTCTTTAGACAAACTCATAAATCAACTAGAAAACAAAAAAATTATGTTGGCAGTCGGACCAACCGACTATTTATGGTCAAAAACTAGTTTTGAAGCATTAGCAAAGAAAATCGGAGCGCCTATCATTGCTGATGTACTTAGTCAGTTACGGGGTACTCCACATACTATTGTCGGAATGGATACAATTTTAGCATTACATTCAGATACTTATGCGATGCTACCAGAAGTGGTAATTCGGTTTGGTGGAACACCTGTTTCAGCCAAACTATTCCCATGGTTAAAAGAACATCAAATTCCAATTATCCAAATCGGAATGAATTACATTGGCAAAGATCATACACGTTCTGCTCAATCTAGTTATGCCATTGACGAAGAACAATTTGTACGACAACTATTAAATAGTAAACTAAGTGGCAATCAAAATTATTGGTCTGAAACTTGGCAACCGCTTAAAAAGAAATTAACCGGTTTTGCTGATAATCAATTGAATGCTCTTAGCATTGCTGATGAATTATCCCATTTACCTAGTTCTAACCAATTATTTTTAGCCAATTCCATGACAGTGCGTGATTTTGAACAATATTTTAATCCCGATAATCCAATTAAAGTCATGGGAAACCGTGGTGCCAACGGTATTGATGGAACTATTTCAACAGCAACTGGAATGGCATTTAATCATAAACCAACTTGGTTAGTCATTGGCGATTTAGCTTTTTATCATGATATGAATGGTTTGATGCTGGCAAAACAAACCAAAGTTAATCTAACTATCATTGTAACCAATAACGATGGTGGCGGAATTTTTTCATTTTTACCGCAAGCCAAGGCCCCATATTTTGAAACAATGTTTGGTACTCCCCGACATTTAAAAATTGATAAAGTTGCTAATTTATATGATGCTAAATATCTCAAAATACACAAGATTAATGAATTACACGATTTATGCTTACAACCATGGCATGGTTTAAGAATTATCGAAATTGATGATACTAGAACTAACAACGTAACCATTCACAAACAGCGATTACAAAAGATAAAGGAACGGCTTACTAATGAAAATTAATGGCTATGATTACCAAATTGAAATTATTGGACGCGGTAGTCCAACATGGGTCTTTTTACATGGATTTTTAGGTAGTAAAACTGATTTTGCAAAAATCGCTCCACATGGAACAAAAATTTATATTACTGCCTATGGATTTGCAGAAAATGATAAAAATCTTCCAAAGACTAACTTTACTGCTACCCACCAAGTTCATGATTTAGTTGCTATGTTAACGGCTTTACAAGTAAATTCAATTAATCTAGTAGGATACTCAATGGGAGCTCGTTTAGCCCTTTCCTTTGCAATTCAACATCCACAGTTAGTTAGACAATTATTTTTAGAAAGTGGGACTGCTGGAATCGCTGATGATAAGGAACGAAAAATGCGACAATTAGCTGATCAAAACCGTGCGAACCAAATTGAAAAATCTGGATTAGCTGCTTTTGTTAATCACTGGGAAACTCTCCCACTTTTTAATTCTCAGCGTCAACTTAGTGAAAAATGCCAACAATTTATGCATCATCAACGAGTTAAACATAATCCATTAAATATGGCTAACTCACTACGATACTTTGGAACTGGAAGTATGCCGAGTTGGTGGGACCAACTTAGTCAACTAAAAATTCCCACAACCTTAATTACCGGTAAGCAAGATACTAAATTTTATAATTTAAACCAGAAAATGAATTCTTTATTGCCAAATTCTCAGCATTTTTCAATTACTGAAGCAGGACATAACATTCACTTTGAAAAACCCAAAATATTTACCAACTTATTAAATCAGGAAAATCTACATGAAAATTAAAAAAATAACTTTATTTCCGTTAAGCTTAAAACTAAAACATCCTTTTATTACTAATCATGGTACTACCTTGCATCGTCCCCTTACCTTAGTTGAAATACAATTAGCTTCTGGAATAACTGGGTATGGTGAAATACAAGCTTTTGCTGATAATAGTTATGCTCCACAAACACAAACTTTAGCTCGTGCAGAATTAAATAAAGTTTTACCAAACTTCATTGGTGTGGATTTTAAAAATCCCACTGATTTAAATAGAAAGCTTAATCAGTTAAGTTCATTTGCTCGTGCGAGTATCGAAATGGCATTATGGGATGCTTATGGAAAAACGACTAACAAATCGTTATCCCAATTAATTACAGGAAAAATATCTCTACATGAATTAGTTCCAGTAGGGACAGTATTGGGAATTCAATCTAATTTTAAACAAACTTCTGATAAAATTAAGTTAGCTACTAGTCAAGGCTACCAAAAAGTAAAGTTTAAATCAGCAGATTATGAAAATGCGTTAACGTTAGTTAAATTGTCTCATCAATTAAATCCTAATCTTATTACTACACTTGATGCTAATCAAGCTTGGGAAAACAATTTAGCAACTATTAATGCTCTAAAAATATTAGAAGCCAATGGTTTAAAATTGATCGAAGAACCTTTAAAAAAATCAACATTTGCCGATTATGCCAAATTACAACAAAATTTCTCCCATTTGCTGATTAGTTTAGATGAAAGCTTGAATAACTTAAATTCAGTGAAACTAGCATTAGATATAAAAAGTGCGAATGCTTTCACTATTAAACAAGGAAAATTAGGCGGGATTTCTGAAGCCATAACTGCGATTGATTTAATTACTCAAGCAGGAAAAATTCCTTGGATTGGTGGAATGTTAACCTCTGGATTAGGTCGTTCTGTTGACTTAGCATTAGCAGTTCAATTAAAGAATAGCCCAATTCCAGCTGACATTTCCGCTAGTAATAATTATTTCGAACAAGATTTTATTAATGAGACTATTGAGATTCATCAAGGGGTAATAAAAGTACCTCAAAATCCTGGAATTGGCGTAACTATTAATTGGAATGCAGTAAATAAACTTCAAACTAATCTAAAAATAGAATATAAATAAAAAATTGATTTTAAAATTGAAATTAAATTTATAATTAAAGACACAAAAAAAGACGCCCACCATTTCGGTGAGCGTCTCTTACTGTTTGGGTTGCGTGGCAACGTCCTATCCTCGCAGGGGGCGATCCCCCAACTACTTTTGGCGTGCTGAAGCTTAACTTCTGTGTTCGGCATGGGAACAGGTGTATCCTTCAGGCTATCGCCACCACACTTTACTTATGCTTCCATAAGCCTGAGCGAACTTCGTTCTCTCAAAACTAGATAATATCTTCTCTGTTCAACTTTGATTTAACCCTGTGTCTTCCTTGGTTAAGTCCTCGACTGATTAGTATTAGTCCGCTTCACATATCACTATGCTTCCACTTCTAACCTATCGACCTGATCATCTTTCAGGAGTCTTACTTCCATATAGGAATGGGAAATCTCATCTTGAGGCGAGTTTCACACTTAGATGCTTTCAGCGTTTATCTCATCCATACATAGCTACTCAGCAATGCGCCTGGCGGCGCAACTGATACACCAGCGGTATGTCCATCCCGGTCCTCTCGTACTAGGGACAGCTCCTCTCAAATTTCCTGCGCCCGCGACGGATAGGGACCGAACTGTCTCACGACGTTCTGAACCCAGCTCGCGTACCGCTTTAATGGGCGAACAGCCCAACCCTTGGGACCAACTACAGCCCCAGGATGCGATGAGCCGACATCGAGGTGCCAAACCTCCCCGTCGATGTGAACTCTTGGGGGAGATAAGCCTGTTATCCCCAGGGTAGCTTTTATCCGTTGAGCGATGGCCCTTCCATATGGTACCACCGGATCACTAAGTCCGACTTTCGTCCCTGCTCGACCTGTTTGTCTCGCAGTCAAGCTTGCTTTTGCCTTTACACTTTACAAATGATTTCCAACCATTCTAAGCAAACCTTTGAGCGCCTCCGTTACTATTTAGGAGGCGACCGCCCCAGTCAAACTGCCAACCAGACACTGTCTCCGAGCACGTTAAGTGCTCAGGGTTAGAGTGTTCACATAGCAAGGGTAGTATCCCACTGACGCCTCCACCGAAACTAGCGTTCCGGCTTCTATGGCTCCTACCTATCCTGTACAAGCTATGTAAACACCCAATATCAAGCTACAGTAAAGCTCCATGGGGTCTTTCCGTCCTGTCGCGGGTAACCTGCTTCTTCACAGGTATCTTAATTTCACCGAGTCTCTCGTTGAGACAGTACTCAAATCGTTACGCCTTTCGTGCGGGTCGGAACTTACCCGACAAGGAATTTCGCTACCTTAGGACCGTTATAGTTACGGCCGCCGTTTACTGGGGCTTCATTTCGAGGCTTTGCCGAAGCTAACCTTTCCACTTAACCTTCCAGCACCGGGCAGGCGTCAGCCCATATACTTCATCTTACGATTTTGCATAAACCTGTGTTTTTGATAAACAGTCGTTTGAGTCTTTTCACTGCGGCTGGCCGTGAGGCCAGCACCCCTTCTTCCGAAGTTACGGGGTCATTTTGCCGAGTTCCTTAACGAGAGTTCTCTCGCTCACCTGAGGATACTCTCCTCGACTACCTGTGTCGGTTTGCGGTACGGGTAATTAATTACTAACTAGAAGCTTTTCTCGGCAGCGTGACATGGGTTACTTCTCTACTTAAATTTCGATTCTCATCATCGCTTGTCAACCCGGCTACAAGCATTTAACTCATAACCTGACTTACGATTTGAACATACATATCCATCAGTATGCATAACTTAGCCTTCTGCGTCCCTCCATTGTTCAAACATAATTAACTAGTACAGGAATCTCAACCTGTTATCCATCGCCTACGCTTCTCAGCCTCGGCTTAGGTCCCGACTAACCCTGGGAGGACGAGCCTTCCCCAGGAAACCTTAGTCATTCGGTGGACCAGATTCTCACTGATCTTTCGCTACTCATACCGGCATTCTCACTTCTAAGCGCTCCAGCAGTCCTTGCGGTCTGCCTTCATTGCTCTTAGAACGCTCTCCTATCACGCAACGTAGTTGCGTCCGCAGTCTCGGTAATATGCTTAGCCCCGGTAAATTTTCGGCGCAGAATCACTCGACTAGTGAGCTATTACGCACTCTTTAAATGATGGCTGCTTCTGAGCCAACATCCTAGTTGTCTATGCAACTTCACTACCTTTTCCACTTAGCATATATTTAGGGACCTTAACTGGCGGTCTGGGCTGTTCCCCTTTCGACGATGGATCTTATCACTCATCGTCTGACTCCCGGACATAAATCAGTGGTATTCGGAGTTTATCTGAACTCAGTAATCCTAGATGGACCCCTTGCTCAAACAGTGGCTCTACCTCCACGATTCTAATTCCGAGGCTAGCCCTAAAGCTATTTCGGAGAGAACCAGCTATCTCCAAGTTCGTTTGGAATTTCACCGCTATCCACACCTCATCCCAGCACTTTTCAACGTACACGGGTTCGGACCTCCGGTGCGTATTACCGCACTTTCATCCTGGACATGGATAGATCACCTGGTTTCGGGTCTACGGCAACATACTAAAACGCCCTCTTAAGACTTGCTTTCGCTACGGCTCCGCTTTTTCGGCTTAACCTTGCATGCAACTGTAACTCGCCGGTTCATTCTACAAAAGGCACGCTATCACCCGTTAACGGGCTCTAACTGCTTGTAGGCACATGGTTGCAGGAACTATTTCACTCCCCTTCCGGGGTGCTTTTCACCTTTCCCTCACGGTACTGGTTCACTATCGGTCACTAGGGAGTATTTAGCCTTGGGAGATGGTCCTCCCGGATTCCGACGCCGTTACACGTGTGGCGCCGTACTCAGGATCCTGAACTGAGGGTATTCGATTTCATTTACGAGACTATCACTCTCTTTGGTGCAGCTTCCCAGCTGCTTCAATTATCAAATACTTTTGTAACTCAAATGTTCAGTCCTACAACCCCGGACCATAAAGGTCCGGTTTGGGCTATTCCCAGTTCGCTCGCCGCTACTTTGGGAATCGAAATTTCTTTATATTCCTGTGGGTACTTAGATGTTTCAGTTCCCCACGTCTGCCTCTGCGCAGCTATGTATTCACTACGCAGTGACCAGTCATGACACTGGTCGAGTTTCCTCATTCGGAAATCTCCGGATCAAAGCTTACGTACAGCTCCCCGAAGCATATCGGTGTTAGTTCCGTCCTTCATCGGCTCCTAGTACCAAGGCATTCACCATGCGCCCTTTTTAACTTAACCTATAATCCTTCGGATTATAAATTATTGAGTTTAGCGATTAAACTATTAATTTAAAAAACTCAAATAACACAATGGTTATTTCTCGGTTGAAATTATATTAAAAATATAATTTTTACAGAAAATAATATTATCTAGTTTTCAAAGAACAAAGTCTGAGAGTAGATACTCTCAAAACTGAGCAAGATTTTGATCGGTGTAAGTTCCGAATTTTTCCTTAGAAAGGAGGTGATCCAGCCGCAGGTTCTCCTACGGCTACCTTGTTACGACTTCACCCTAATCATCTGTCCCACCTTAGGCGGCGGACTCCGTAAAGGTTATCCAACCGACTTTGGGTGTTACAAACTCTCATGGTGTGACGGGCGGTGTGTACAAGACCCGGGAACGTATTCACCGTGGCATGCTGATCCACGATTACTAGCGATTCCAACTTCATGCAGGCGAGTTGCAGCCTGCAATCCGAACTGAGAACGGCTTTAAGAGATTAGCTTGACCTTGCGGTTTCGCAACTCGTTGTACCGTCCATTGTAGCACGTGTGTAGCCCAGGACATAAGGGGCATGATGATTTGACGTCATCCCCACCTTCCTCCGGTTTATCACCGGCAGTCTCTCTAGAGTGCCCAACTTAATGCTGGCAACTAAAGACAAGGGTTGCGCTCGTTGCGGGACTTAACCCAACATCTCACGACACGAGCTGACGACAACCATGCACCACCTGTCATTCTGCCCCCGAAGGGGACACCTAATCTCTTAGGTTAACAGAAGATGTCAAGTCCTGGTAAGGTTCTTCGCGTAGCATCGAATTAAACCACATGCTCCACCGCTTGTGCGGGTCCCCGTCAATTCCTTTGAGTTTCAACCTTGCGGTCGTACTCCCCAGGCGGAATGCTTAATGCGTTAGCTGCGGCACTGAGAGGCGGAAACCTCCCAACACCTAGCATTCATCGTTTACGGCATGGACTACCAGGGTATCTAATCCTGTTTGCTACCCATGCTTTCGAGCCTCAGCGTCAGATGCAGACCAGACAGCCGCCTTCGCCACTGGTGTTCCTTCATATATCTACGCATTTCACCGCTACACATGAAGTTCCACTGTCCTTTTCTGCACTCAAGTTATCCAGTTTCCGATGCACTTCTCCGGTTAAGCCGAAGGCTTTCACATCAGACTTAGAAAACCGCCTGCGCTCGCTTTACGCCCAATAAATCCGGACAACGTTTGCCACCTACGTATTACCGCGGCTGCTGGCACGTAGTTAGCCGTGACTTTCTGGTTAGATACCGTCACACCGTGAGCAGTTGCTCTCACGGCCGTTCTTCTCTAACAACAGAGTTTTACGAGCCGAAACCCTTCTTCACTCACGCGGCGTTGCTCCATCAGACTTTCGTCCATTGTGGAAGATTCCCTACTGCTGCCTCCCGTAGGAGTATGGGCCGTGTCTCAGTCCCATTGTGGCAGATTACCCTCTCAGGTCTGCTACGTATCATTGCCTTGGTGAGCTATTATCTCACCAACTAGCTAATACGCCGCGGGTCCATCCAGAAGCGATAGCATAAAAGCCATCTTTCAAACGAGAACCATGTGGTTCTCGTTGTTATACGGTATTAGCATCTGTTTCCAGGTGTTATCCCCTTCTTCTGGGCAGGTTACCCACGTGTTACTCACCAGTTCGCCACTCGGTCAGATCTATCGTCAAGCTGATGCAAGCACCAGCTATCAGTTAGGAGACCTCGTTCGACTTGCATGTATTAGGCACGCCGCCAACGTTCGTCCTGAGCCAGGATCAAACTCTCATTTTAAAAATGAGAACTTTACTAGCTCTTATTTATTTTATTTCTTAAAGCAAATTGACTTTGCATAATGTTTTAACCTTTAAACTAAGTTTAAAGATTACCTTACACTTTTGTAATCAAAATCTTGTTCAGTTTTCAAAGATCTACTCTTGCACTGCTTCTGCAGTGCATTTACTATCATAGCTCGTTTAAAAATAATTGTCAATGATTTTACTTAATTAATTTTAAAAAACTCAATTACTTAAAGATTAATCCGTAAAAACATTTCATAGTCATTTCCTAACGAACAATTATTAGTATATCTCATTGGTCAAAGAATGTCAAACGTTTTTAACAATTAATTTTAAAAAATTTATTTTCACTCATTAATCATAAAAACTTGCCATCCCTCAAACGACAATTAATAATATACACCCTCCTAAATACCATGTCAACAACTTGGTCAAAAAAAGTCAAATTATTTTTTTCTATCATCACTATATAATTCAATCCCAGAATCTGGATGTTGTTCTAAATATAATTTTGTGAAATCATCAACTGCCTTCTTGTCATGCGTATTAATTCCTTCTCTACGCATAGCATCAGACAAATCACGATAAAAAGCATCAAACTTTGGATCATACAATGACGTTAATCCCTTAGAATTAATATTAACCCAATCAATCAAATGAGAAGAATTTTGTAATAAACCTTGTTTTCCTAAATAACCAAATAATTTTTTTAATGCAAATGGAATTAATTCATATAAGCTTGTAGTTTTTTCATTTTCTTCTAATAATAGTAGAAAACGAGAAAACATTACTTCACCAACTACTTCATCATTCCATTGATTAGGTTGTTTATTCAAACCAACAATAGCAATTTCAACAAAACTATCTATAATAGCATCAATCTCACGAATTCGATCCGGATCTAATCTTTTAACATCATTTTCAGAATCAATTGCATCCAACCACTTATCAATCATTGCCCCAACTTGTTGAACTTGTTTTTCTTTATCCATTTTTCTCATCCTTTCATTCCCATTATTATACTATCAAAAACATTCCAGGTATAATGTAAACATAAATTAACACAAGGAGCGTAATAATCATTGGAAAAAATTGCAATCGTAAGTGCCAAACGTACTCCAATCGGTAAAATTAACGGTAATTTAAAAAGTTTATCATCAGTAGACTTAGGGACAATTGCAGCCAAAGCAACTATAACCACAGTTAATCTTGATCCAGGTGCGGTCGACCAAGTTATTTTTGGCAACGTAATTCAAGCAGGTGGTGGTCAAAATATTGCTCGACAAATTGAACTAAATGCAGGTATCCCGGCTACCAGCACTGCTTGTACCATTAATCAAGTATGCGGATCTGGTATGAAAGCTGTTAGAATGGGGCAAACTGCCATTTTAAATGGCGATGCAGAGATTGTTGTTGCCGGTGGAACTGAAAGTATGTCAAATGCTCCCTATTTAAATTCAAAAACTAGAACAGGGCATAAATTTGGTGCCTTTACCATGGAAGACAGTATCGAAACTGATGGTCTCAATGATGCTAAAACAAATGAACCAATGGGTATTACAGCTGAAAATGTCGCAGAAAAATTCAATATTTCTCGCGAAGATCAAGATAGATTTTCATTATTATCACATCAAAAAGCAGCCCAAGCCATCAAAAATGATTACTTAAAAAATGAAATAATCCCCATCACAATTAATGGTAAAAAAGAAACTATTACTTACACTCAAGATGAAACTGTTCGTCCTGATACAAATTTAGAACAGCTTAGTAAATTAAATCCTGCATTTAAAAAAACTGGGACTGTTACAGCTGGTAATGCTGCCAGTTTAAATGACGGTGCATCTGCTCTTGTTTTAATGAAAGAAAGTAAAGCAGAGGAACTAGGGATTAAACCTTTAGCAATTATTGACGAATATGCTGAAGCTGGTTGCAATCCTAATATTATGGGATACGCACCCTACTATGCTGTAAACAAATTATTACAAAAACAAAATAAAACTATTTCAGATTTTGATTTGTTCGAGCTAAATGAAGCTTTTGCTTCTCAAAGTATTGCTGTATCTCGTGATTTGAAAATCCCAGATAATAAGTTAAATATCACTGGGGGAGCAATCGCAATGGGACATCCACTTGGAGACTCTGGCGCTCGGATTTTAATCACACTCATTAATAATTTAAGAAGGACTCAACAAAAAAATGGATTAGCAACATTGTGTATTGGTGGAGGAATGGCCATGGCAATGAGTATCCATTTGAAATAATTATTGTTAGTTGTAAATTTTACCGCAGTTCTTTATAATTGAAATTCGTTAAACCAAACAGTGAGGATGTGTTTTATTATGACTTGTACTTATGTTCGAAAAGCAACTGAAAAAGATTTACCAGCAATCTCAAAAATTATCAATGCAGGAAGAGGTTTCCTAAAAGAACAGGGAATTAACCAATGGCAAGGAACATATCCTTCCCAAGCCGATATAAAAAGAGATATTGATAATGGCATTAGTTATGTACTTGATATCGATGGAAAAGTAGCTGGATCAGCTACCCTTCATCTTGGTATCGATCCTGATTATCTTGAAATGGAAGAAGGAGAATGGAAAAACGGCTCTGAAGCTCATTATTCTGCCATTCATCGTGTTTCTGTATCACATGAATATCGTGGTCAAGGACTTGCATATAAATTAATTAGTGGTTTATTAACCATTTCAGACTTATTAGGATTTAAAGATGTCAGAATTGATACCCATCCTAAAAATGAAGGAATGCAACATATCATCTTAGCTAGTGGATTTACTAGACGAGGTATCATTCGTACCAAAGCTGAAGATGATGACCGTTACGCATATCAAATTGAACTTCAATAGTATAGGAGATTTAAATGGGTAATCAGGCAGTTTTAACAAAATTACTAATTATGGCAGTAGCAGCGTTAGTGATAACTTTGGCATGTATGTTTTGGACCTATCACGAACAACATACCATTTTGTCAAAGCGTTTTATTGCACTGACCATCATGTTCTGCCTAATTCTTATTTTAATTTACTTCTTATAAAAAATACCAAAGCCATTAGCTTTGGTATTTTTTATATTAATATTCTGATTAGTGCCAAAGAAACAATTCCCACTGCCACAATTACCAACAAATTTTTACTAATAACAGCCGCAATAATGGTAGGAATTGAAGCTAACAAATTAGGAACATTAATCGTGGGAAAATGCCCTAGATGTTGTACAAATAATCCATTAAACCATAACGCTGCCATAATCACAATCGGTACAAAACTAAGAAATTGTACAAAGGAACGCGGTAACTCAAATTTCTTTAATAAAACAAATGGAATTACCCTTAATAGCCACGTCACTAACCCGCATCCAACAATAACAAGTAAAATAAATTTAAAAGAAGGCATCTTTTATAAACACTCCAAATCCGCATCCAGCTAAAGTGACAACGATTAATAATAAGTTACTTGGGATGAAAATCAGACCAATATAAGTTAATCCCAAAGTAATCGAGATCACCGCTAGCTGTAATTTAAATTCCATGGTTTTGTCAGCAATTACTTGTAAATATAATAATCCAATAAACATCGCCAAAAAAGCAAAATCCAGTCCAAACTGATTTGGATTAGGGATTAATCCGCCTAAAGCACCACCAACTCCAGATGAAACTACCCAAGTTAAATAGGCAATCAAATTTGCTGAGTTTAACCACTTAAAAGACAACAATCGCCCAGTAACATTTAACTTATTCATACTTAGTGCAAAAGTTTCATCCGTTAATAATGAACCAATAATTATATTTTTTAGCATTGACTCCTTTTTCATATAGGGAGCCACCGTCATCCCCATTAACAGCATACGAGCTGAAAGCAAAAATACAGATAAAATAATCGCAAAAAAGGAACTACCAGCAACCAACATACTAACAATCACAAACTGAGCTGCTCCAGAATAGGTAATCGCTGACATCAAAATAATCATAATCACATTTAAACCAGCAGATTTAGCTACAATTCCAAAAGCTAATCCAACACCAATATATCCGGATAAAGTTGGAATCGTATCTTTGATTCCTGTTTTTGCAGTTAGTTCCCCATTCAAACCAATCACCTTTTCTATTTTGTTATTTTGGTTGCAATACTTGAATGTTTCATCCCATAAAATACATAAATAAGAACTCCGATTAATGCCCAAATTAAAGTCAAAATTTTAGCGTCGTTACTCAACTCTAAGAAAATCACAAAAGAAAATAAGGCAGAAATTGCTGGTAAAATTGGATAAAATGGCATTCTAAATTTGGGCACTGGAATATCTTTTCCCTCTCGAGGACGTAAAGCGTAAATTCCCAATGAAACAAACATAAAAGAAATTAAAGTTCCGGCTGAAACTAGATTTGCTAAAAAAGTAAAGGGCAGCATTGATCCAACTAATACAGCTGCAACTGTTACTAACAGCAAAGCATTTCCTGGAATATGACGTTGATTAACCTTACCTAATTTTTTAGGCAGTAGCCCATCACGGCCAAAGGCATAAATTAAACGCGAACTGGCCATTTGGGTCCCAATTAATGAAGCAAACATCCCCACAATTGCAACTACTGCCAACATATTAGCAGTAATAAAATGACCTGCTTTGCGCAATGCCCAGGCAGAAGGTTCGGCATTACCAGCATAATCAGAATATTTAAACATTCCCACCAGCACTAATGAAACTCCAACAAATAAGACACTTCCAATAATCAGCGTTCCTATAATTCCCCGCGGCATATTTTTACCCGGATCTTTAGTTTCAGCGGTATTAGACGCAATCACATCAAATCCACCGTAAGCTACAAAAACTTGTGCAGTTCCCGCTAAGATACCAGTTAATCCACCAAATGAAGTTCCAGCTTTATGGGCTGGAATAAATGGATGGTAATTAGAATATTTAATCGAAGTAAAACCAACAATAATAAATAGCAACACTACGGCTACTTTTAAAATTACCAAAACATTTTCCAACCGATTAACGCCTTTTAACTTACGACTCAATAATAACCCGACTAAAATAATGGAAAGAGCTGCGAAAATATCAAAAAAACCCCCAGTTTTAGGGTTATATCCTGAGGTAAGCATTGGTGGTAAATGAAACCCAAATTCTCCTAAGAATCCTTGTACATAAGCTGACCAGCCTGAAGCCACAAAGGTAATCGCCAAAAAATATTCTGCAAGCATTAACCAACCAGCAATCCATCCAAATCCTTCTCCAAATAAGACACTAATCCAAGAGAATGCCGAACCAGCGACTGGTAAAGCCGATGCAGCTTCGGCATAAGCTAATGCTGCTAACCCAGCTCCAATAGCTCCCAGTACAAATGATAAGGAAACTGCTGGACCAGCATGTTCAGCCGCTACGATACCTGGTAAAGTAAAAATTGCCGTTCCAACTACCATACCTAAGCCTAATCCTAGCAAATCTTTAGCAGTCATATGCGGAGTTAAATTAGCATCTTTTGCTTCCAAGTTTTGCGGACTTTCTTTTCGGGTAATTCGCTCCCAAATTTTTCCCATTTTTCGCAAACCTCCAACTAAACCTATTTTTTAATCATTTTTTGTTTTTTATTAAATCTTTTTTAAAATTATACTATTAAAAATTTCATAAAGATACATTAACTTTTAAATACGTTATAATTAGGATGAAAGGTGGTAATATGATGGCTGAAACAGTATTTTTTAACCCTGGAAATTCATTAGGAAACTTTCAAGATTATAACGAGGCAGTTCGCAGTGCCAAGATTTATCGCCAAAAACACAACAACCTTGAAGATGCGAGCGTAATTGTTGTAAATGGTAAGAACAATGATTCATTTGACATTTTTTTAAAAGATCATGCTGAAAAAAATAATGATGACAACAAACCTTATATAATTAAAAAACAGATTTAATTTATTTTACTTGGTTTTACGTAAATAATAATGTAAAATAAGTAATATCGTTACACGAACAAATGTTCATGTTTAATAAATAGAAAGGTGTTTTTATGGCCTCAAGTTCTAAAAAAAATGCTAAAGAAGCTCGTCAAGTCGAGCTTGATAAAGCATTAAAACAAATTAAGAAGGAATTTGGTACCGGAGCAATTATGCGCATGGGAGAATCTCCTACTACTAACGTTGAAGCAATCTCAACTGGGATTTTATCATTAGATATCGCGTTAGGGATTGGTGGATTTCCTCGTGGTCGTGTAGTAGAAATTTTCGGTGCTGAATCATCCGGTAAAACAACGATCGCGTTACAAACCGTTGCTGAAATTCAAAAAAACGGTGGGACAGCAGCTTACATTGATGCTGAAAATGCGATGGATCCTGAATATGCCAAAGAATTAGGCGTTGATATCGACGACCTATTACTTTCACAACCAGGAACAGGTGAAGAAGGACTACAAATTGCGGATGCTTTAATCGGATCAGGTGCAATTGACTTAATTGTTGTCGATTCGGTTGCAGCTTTAGTTCCAAAGTCAGAAATCGAAGGAGACATTGGTGACTCTCACGTTGGGTTGCAAGCTCGCCTGATGTCTCAAGCATTACGAAAATTAACTTCCAATATTAACCGTACTAACACAGTAGTTATTTTCATTAATCAACTACGTGAAAAAGTCGGCGTAATGTTTGGTAGTCCAGAAACTACTCCTGGTGGTCGGGCTTTGAAGTTCTATTCAAGTGTTCGTCTACGAGTTAGTGGTGGAAAACAGTCTAAAGAAGGTCAAGAAGTTGTTGGTAAAGAAACCAAGATTAAAGTGGCCAAAAACAAGGTAGCTCCTCCATTTAAAGTAGTTCAAACTTTAATGAGCTTTGGTCATGGGATTGAACCAGTAGCTGACATGGTGAACTTAGCCGTTGAAAAAGATATCGTGAACAAATCAGGATCATGGTATTCATATGGCGAAGAACGTCTTGGTCAAGGACTTAACAAAACAGTAGCCAACTTAAAAGAAAAACCTGAAATGGTTGAAGAAATCACTCATAAAGTTCGAGTTGCTTATGGTATTGAAACCGAAGAACCAGAAAAGCCAACTAAAGATGAGCCTAAGAAAAAAGATACTAAAGAAGAATCTAAACCAGAAGCTGATGCTAAGGTTGAAGATCCAAAATTAGATATCTAATTTAAAATAACCTCTAACTGTTAAAATTACAGTTAGAGGTTATTTTTTACAATTTTATAAAATGATGCTGTTTCACTCGCCAAACTACTATGGCTACAATCACAGCCTTTACAATATCACCCGGAAAAAAGATTAAACAAGACCATAATGCTTTTTCAAGCGAAATGTGAGTAACTAATGATAATCCAATTCCTCCCATCAAATTCATTAATAGCATGCCACCGATTAAGTTGGCAACTATATAACCCATTAATTGATGCTTCCCATCGTTTAGCTGGACTAACGAACCAATCAAATATGTACAAAATGGCCAGCTAACTAAAAAACCAACCGTTGGACCAGCAAAAACAGCCATTCCACCACGAAATCCTGCTAAAAGCGGCATCCCAACTGCTACCAACAATAAAAAGATTATTACACTGATAGTGCCTAACTTTTTTCCCAATAAACAGCCTGCCAGCATGATTCCCATCGTTTGAAATGAGATTGGCACTGGAATTATCGGAACTGTAATGGGTGGTATTAAACCTAAAACAGCAATAATAGCAACCATCATTCCACAATAAGCAATTTCTTTTGTTTTCATTTTATTTTTCTTTCTCCTTTTAAATATATTTCTTAATTATCATTGAGAAGCAATCGTTTGCCAAATGATTTTTAACGAAATCCGATTAGAACAATGTTTTCAAATATACAAAATTGTAATCCTGTCACTTTTGTCATTTAATTGTTATCCTTTTCACCGCTAGGCAATATTGTTTGATACAATAAAGATAATTAAATAGCTGGGGTGCCAATAACGGCTGAGATTATACCCGTTGAACCTGATCTAGGTAATGCTAGCGTAGGTAATAAAGTGACATTCAGTTGTCTAATTACAACAAAAAACTTAGCCGTTTCCTTTTTAGGAGACGGCTTTTTATTTGGAGGAAGCTATTATGCCAAACATTGGAGTAAAAAACTTTTATTTTAAGTTTACATCCAATAAGAAACCAATTTTCAAAGATGTTAATGTTACTTTTCCAAGTAACAAATTGTCGCTTTTAACTGGTCCATCCGGATGTGGTAAATCTACTCTTTTAACTTTAGCGGCTGGATTGAGTGAGAAAGAAAATCAAAAGTGTGAAATTAAAGGGGAAATCATACTAGGATCAACTAATATCAAAAATGTTTCAGCCACAAAACGATCAAAATTAATTAGTATGATGTTTCAAGACCCAAATCAACAATTTGTCATGCAAAAAGTCGAAGAAGAAATCATCTTCGCTCTCGAAAATCTTCAAACACCTTCTCCTGAAATTCAAAAAAGAACTGATGAAGCACTTGCCTTTTGTGAAATTGAAAAATTGCGAAATCGTGAGATCATCACACTTTCAGGGGGTGAAAAACAAAAAGTAGTCCTTGCAACTCTAATTGCAATGAACTCAGATATTATTTTGTTAGATGAGCCATTTGCAAGTATTGATTTGGCTTCCAAACGCGATATCTTAAATAAATTAGTGCAATTAAAACAACAACAACATAAAACTATTGTAATTTCTGATCATGATTTGTCTGGTTATGCTGGGTTAGCAGATGATCTTTTTCAAGTCCATGAAGAACAAATTACAGAATTACCATTATCAGAAATGAACAGTCTCTTGAATAATTCTCATTCACCAAAAATTTCGTTTGCTCTTCCTAAGCAAAATAAGCCAAAAATTATTTCTTTAACAAATTATATTTTAAAAACTCCTGCCACTACACTATTAAATGCATCCAATTTTGCTTTTTATAATGGGTGCACGCTTCTGACAGGAGCAAGTGGAATTGGCAAATCATCCCTTTTTTATTCTATTAGTAAACTTAAAAAGTATCAGGGAATTATCACATTAGATGACAATAATATACAAAAAATTAAAAATAAAAAATATTATAAACAATTAGTGCTCGTGTTTCAAAATGCAGCAGACCAGTTTTTAGCAGTTACCATGCAAGAAGAATTAATGTTGGCACAGAAAAATGCATTAAGTGATTTTTGGACGAACGAAAAAATCAAACAAGCACTAGCTACCCTAAATTTAGATCATAAAATGGATCAGGTTGTTTATAGTTTGAGCGGCGGACAAAAGAAAAAATTACAAATCCTGTTAATGTTAATTAGAGATCCGCTAATTATGCTACTTGATGAACCATTTTCCGGTTTAGATGTTGCATCTATCAAACAAGTACAAAATCTAATTCAAACTAGTTTTCTAAATCGCGGTCATTCTACCATCGTAATTAGTCACCAAATCTATCAGTTTAATGACTTTTTTAATTATCACGTTAATTTCGCCAATCAAGAATTGCAGTATAAGGAGGACCTGGAATGAATCCAGCATTAAAGTTATTATTAGTTTTCATAATTGCATTTGAAATTTCTTTTTTAACCAACATTTGGCTTAATTTATTTTTAATTGCTGCATCCCTAATTTACCTTTTCTGGCACCGAGTTCATTTTAAAACGATTGCTATTTTTAGTCTGATTGCATTTGTCCCAGCCGTGGGAATCTTTCTCTCCCAACTATATTATGGCAGCCACGGACTTTATATGGGGATGGTCCTTTTTACTCGTCTTTATGCCTATGTCTACTTGGGACTAAGCTTTTCATTAACCACCTACATCGTTAGCTTAGCCCAAGCCCTAGAACAAAATTTTCATGTGCCCGCTAAATTTGTCTACGGCGTTCTCGCAGCTATCAATCTAGTCCCCCGTTTAAAATACGAAATTCAGATTATTCGCGCCAATGGAAATATGCGTGGTGAACAATTAAATCCATGGAAACCAACTTTATATTTTAAAGCGCTCTTAGTTGCCTTACAATGGTCAGGAGACCTGTCACAAGCTATGCAATCTCAAGGTTTTGTTGAAAATCAACCACGTACTTTCATTACCAAAGTCGTCATTAGTAAAAAGGACATGCTAATCTTTATTGGAATTCTAATAATTGTCCAGATTTTAGCATTTTCAATTTAAACGAGGTACAACAATGAATTATAAATATCCAGATCAAGAAGCATATCAATTTGTTTGTAAATCTTTGAAAAATCATGGAATTACCATCAGAACCATCTCACAACTTGCCTATAATTTGCAAAAACAATATAGTAACGTTCCTTCACTAACACAAATAGACGAAATTACTAAAACAGTCTTACACAAACGAGAGGTCTTAGATCATGCGTTAGTGGGTTTAGAGCTCGACACTTTAACTAATCAGCATCAATTACAAGAACCATTAGCTAGCATTATTCGTCATGATCTCGGTGTTTTCGGAGTTGATGAAGTTTTAGCGCTTCCAATTGCGACCGTTTATGGAACCATCGGTATGACTAATTTCAATGAAATTGATCTTAATAAACCAGGAATCATCAGAAAATTAGACCATGATTCTCAACATGTTACTACTTTTATTGATGATTTAGTGGGAGCACTAGTGGCAGCAGTATCTGCTAAACTAGCCCATGCTGATTCATAATTCTCTCCAACAAAAAATGACTTCTGAAAAAATCAGAAGTCATTTTTTTAAATTTATTTTTCAATCAAATGAGTTCGTTCTAACAATTTAGCAATTGCCATGGTCAAAACTCCACTAAAGAGAAAAACAGAAATCAAACTAACCACAAACAATGCTGCAATCATGCCAAAACTGAAACCAGCATAATCATGTTTAATTAGTTCCCAACCAAACGTTACCACCGTTGTTGTAATAACTGATAAAGTCATACCAAACCAGTTGTATTTTTTATAGCCAGTAAAAGCAAAACCTAGTTCAGATCCAAATCCTTGAACTAAACCAGAAATTAAAGTAGCTGCTCCCCAAATACCGCCAAGTAGCATTTCTACGACAGCCCCAAAGAATTCAGCTAATAATCCAGATCCAGGAATGCGAATTATCATTAATGCTAATGGTCCACCCATCGTCCAAAAACCAATCAAAATTGCATTGGTAAATGGAGCTAAGCCTAACGGTGTCAATATAGCAGTTAGTGCAGTATAAATTGGATCCATTACCCAAAATACTAACCCACATACAACTCCTATCAAAGTTACCATAATGATGCTTTTTAAATGCCAACTCTCAAGCCATTTTTTCATGTTTTTCTCCTCTAAAAATATAATTTTCCAAAATAAAAAGTACCCAACCATGAGCTGAGTACTTTAGAAAATCAATTTTATAATTGTGAAAAACACAATCGTTAATTATCTAAATTGGATAAGTTTCCTGCGATAGTTTTGACTATATCAGGTTCAATGGGTTTAATCTCAGCTCGTGGCACCCCAACTTAATATTTTTATAGTTCCATTATAACATACTAACAGAAGATAACAATCTTACTTATCATCTTTATCAAATACTTTACTGCCAATATAATAAACAATCGCAACGATTGCCATTGTAATAAAAGTTGCTCCAATCGTATCTTTAATTATATTTAGATTTTTAATCAAAAGATAGAAAATAACTCCAATAATTAGCGCTGCTAATGCGACCAAATTAAATCCATCATGATACCAAAGTTTACCATTGGCATCAGATAAATCAGCAACCGTGTAATGATTACGGTTCAAAATAAAATAATCAATTATCATAATTGCAATGATAGGTCCTAACAACATGCCAGTATAATCTAAAAAGGCAATAAACGAAGCTAAGAAACTCCCGCTAATCAAAGGAACTAATGTTAATAGCATTGATAAAATCGTAATAATCATCAAAGCATTGTTAAAGCTAACCTTATGAAAAACATTTTTAAATGCTGAAGCTCCTGCTTGAATGTTAACGGCATTGGCAGTCATACTCGTCAAAACAATAACAATCATAGCAATAAAGCCTAAACCTAATTTGTTAGCAATAATACTAGGATCAGAATTATTGGCATCATAAACACCAGAAGTCATTGCAACACTAATCGTGGTACAAATCCCAATTATAGTAAAACTTAGTAAGCCTAACATTGCACCCCAATAAGGAGCACTGATAGCGATATGTTTTTTACGGGTAAATCGAGTAAAATCTGCTCCACCCATAACCCAGCCTAAACTGGCAGCAGCAATCGTATCAACTCCAACTCCAAATGGCATCTTTTCATTAGCAGGCAAACGATAATGAGCTAAATCAGATAATGACACATTTTTGAAAACTACAATTGTTTCTAAAACCACAAAAATAATTACTAAGATAACTCCAATTCGTTCTACTAATTGAACCGAACGTTGACCCGCAATGATACTCAAAACATGTAACACACTCATCACTAAGATTCCGACAATAATCCCAAAGTTACCACCTGGATGACCAAACAATGCCCATCCAAAGAAACTATGGAAAATAAATGCCAAAGAAGTAGCAGCAATAAATGTATTAACTGCTGTCCAACCTAGAAATAATGTGATGTTAATCAATGTAGGAATAATACTCCCACGAATCCCAAATGATCCACGGGAAAGGACCGTGGTCGATGCACCAGTTTCGTAACCAGCATATCCCATCATGCTCAAGAAAATATAAGCAATCAGTCCTCCAACTAAAGTTGCACCAAGTCCGCCTATCAAACCACAAGCGGCAATTACTCCACCAATAAACCACGTTCCATTATTGGCATTAGCACCAAACCAAGTAGCAAACATATCCCAATAAGTCATATTTCGTTCGCTATCCGGGATAGGTTTAAAAGCATATTTACTATTATTCAATATAGTTTCCTCCAAAATATTAACATTTTGTTTCCGTTTTATATCAATAATCGTTTTTTTAAGTATAACAGAATTGTGCACAAGTTAAAAGTTGAAAAATAAACCTAATTTCTAAAGTCAGTTTCAACAATTATTTAGATTAGTAATGTTATAATTAAGCTGCTAAATTGTTTAGCATGTTCTTTGAAAATTACATTAGAAGGAGGTAACTCTCATGACGATTGAAGAACCGTTTTATAAGAGTCAAAGTATCGGGATGGTAAAGATTGGCATTCGAAATGATCGCGGTCAGATTATTGCTAACGTTATTGGTAATGATGTAATCGAGATTAATGATAAAGTTAGTCGTGCTATCGTAACTGGCCCTGACCGATTAGGTCGTTATGCAATTGGTTCCTATGTTTATTTTATTACCAAACGTAAAAATAAATATATTGCTATTTCCAATACCGAAGCTAATCAAAGTGTGACTGAATAAGAAAGTCCTAGAGTACAAGTTAATGTACTCTAGGACTTTTTTAATACTTGCGTTTAAATCCGTTTTTAACTTTTTCCCATTCACTACCAGTATTTTCAGCAACTTTTGTCAATAATTTTTGAAGTTGCAGTCGTTCTGTCTTCGATAATCCAGCTATAACTTGTTGGGCTGAATATTCATTTTCACATGCAATAAAGTTCGCTGCCTGTTCCCCTTTTTGAGTCAAATTAAACTGTTTTTGTCGTTTGTTATTTTCATTAAATTTGCCTACGATTAATTGTTCATCAAGCAGCTTTTGCATGGCACGCGATGCAGTAGTTTTGTCAACTTTTAATAATTCCGTCAATTCTGCCTGAGTGATGCCTGGATTTTCTGCAATTCGATTAACATACTGAAATTTTCCTTTAGTTAAACCAATCGTTTTAAATTCTTTATTAGCAATTGATGATAAACCGTGTTCAATTTCAGTAATTAGTTTTAAAATATCAACTTCTGCCATTTTATTTAATGCTCTTTTCCATTAAATAATCGGTTTGCGGATCATCACCGACCACAAATGTATGTTGACCGATGCGTTCAAACCCTTGAGTTTGGTAAAAGGCAATTGCTTTTGGATTGCCTTCCCACACTCCCAACCAAAGGTTATCTTTCTGTTTTTGTTTAGCAATTGATTCAGCAACTTCAATTAATTTTTTACCTAATCCATGACGTTTAAAAGCTGGCAAAATATAAATTCTTTCTACTTCCAAACTATTACTACTTACATTATCACTTTGTGCCTTATCAACGTTTAGTTTTAAATAACCAGCTAGTTGATGATCAATGTAGCCAAAATAGAAAAATGACTTGGGATTATTTAACTCTTTTGTTAATTTATGATTACTATATGCTTCATCAAGATATTTAGTTAAGTCCGCCTCCGTATTTGCAGCACCAAATGTATCAGCAAAGGTAAGTCGGCTAATTTTTTGTAATTCAGCTAATTGTGCTAATGAAATTTTTTTAATTTCAAGTTGCCCCATATTTATCACCTCTTAGATTCATTTTAATTTAAGTTAGGTTGCAAATGCAACAAAAGTTAAAATATATATAATCGATAAGTTAACCGATATTTAGTTAAATAACAATACTCTAATATATAAAATAATAAAAAAGAGCTCCATAATCATTAGAGATTACGAAACGCTTTTTATTATTAATTCAAATTAATCTTCCTTTTTCTTTTTGAAACCATTTAAACCAAAGATTCCTAAAACTGAAAGTAAGAGTGCACCAATCATCTCTAACAAACTATTATCCTTGTCTTGACCAGTTTGTGGCAAAGCAGTTGCTTTATTAGATGTAGAAGTGGTTGGAGCTGTTTCAGTCGTGGTAGTTTGAGCTTCATCGCTTGATGAATTAACGTGATGCGTATTTCCATTGTTTTCTGAAATCTCAGGTGTTACTTCATTAGATTGATTGTTAGTTTTAGTTGCAGGAAGATTGCTTCCATCATTAGGCGAAGTCGTTGGTTCAGTAGGAGACTGAGAACCATTGTTACCATTATCATCAGTCGGTTTAGTTGGTTCAGCTGGATTTTGAGAACCATTTCCGTTGTTATCAGTTGGAGGAACTACCGGATTATCCAATTGATGGTAAACGACTTGAATATTCTTGTTTGCTGGCATAAATTCACCACTGACCATAATCTGCTTGGTAGTATAACCTGCAATTATTGGGCTAGCAACGTTATATTTACTAGCAACTTTACCTTGAATCGTTTTTTCAGGAGCTAATTGATTACCATTTTGATCGACATAAGTGATGGTAACAGTTGAAACTACATCTTTTTTGTAAATCAAAGTTATTATTTGCTCATCTTTAGTATATTGACCACTAAGGTTCCCCATAGTTTTTTCATAGGTGTAGCCAGTAATTTCAACTGGATTAAGATGGTAATAACTGCCGATTTTACCAGTTAAGATTTGCATCGTCTTAATTTCATTACCTTGTTCATCAACATATTTAACCGTTACAGTTCCATTGATCACTGGGGTAGTTTTTGCTTGATAAACCAAGGTAATATTTTGCGCTGTATCAGTATATTGTCCTGTTAAATTACCTTCTGCTTTTACATAAGTATAGCCATCAAGCTGTTTGGGAGTGAATTGATAAGCAGTACCGATGGTTCCAGTTAGACTGGTGGAGTTGGCAACCAGATTTCCGTTCTCATCAACATAATTAATGTTAACGATCCCGTTAGTTACCGGAGTATTTTTTTGATAAACAAACGTTACTGTTTGAGCATCTTGTCCATAAATCCCGGTCGCATTCCCTTCTGTTTTTACGTAAGTATAACCAGTAATGTTAATGGGACTTTCTTTAAATTTACTACCAAAAGAACCACTGTTAGTTATCGGTTCGGCAATTTGATTGCCATTTTCATCAACGTAGTTTACGTTTACTACGCCAGTCCCAACCGGTGCGTTTTTCTTGTAAACCAAAGTAACATTTTGAGCCACTGGGGTAAATTGACCAGTTAAATTACCTTCATTTTTCTCAAAGGTATATCCAGTGATATCAGGAGGGGTAATCTCATAACTAGAGCCAATCTTTCCACTCATGGAAGTGTTACTTTGAATCGGATTACCATTTTCATCTACATAATGAACATTAACTACTCCCTTAGTATAAGGATTTACATATTGATAGAATAATGTCACCCACTGTGGATTGTATCCATAAATTCCGGTTAGATTATTAGATGCTCTGAGATAGTTATAGTTCTTAACTTGTTGAACCAAAATATCATAGTTAGCACCAATGTATCCGCTCATGGTTGCTGGAGGTAATATAAAGATCCCCATTGGATTTCCCTGATTGTTTACTTGTTCATACTGTACATTGATCACTCCAGTTGGAGTTTGATAGTAAGGCAAGTTGATGATTCCATTTTGCGTAAAAGTCCCAGAAACGGGTGATTCTCCACCATAGGTGTACTTGTGATCTTCAATTTGATATTCAGGATTTAAACTATAATCCGAACCATAAACACCAGTAATTGTGGTTGTTTTCAGGATTTGATTATCATGATGTTCATCAACGTAATTAATAGTCATAGTAACTTCGTCAGGGGCAACTGTGACATTTACACTTTGATTAGCATTGTTATTGAAAGTATATGATTTATCTCCACTAATATAATGATAACCATTAGGAATATTATTTACAGTGGAAACTTTATCCCCAAATTTTCCACTTAAGTTTGAAATTCCCACTTTGGTTCCATCAGCAGTTACATAGTTTACAGTGGCTGTTTCATCGTTAGCAAAGTATTTTACATCAATCGTTTGATCTTGGCCCGCAATAATTTTTTCATTAACTTCTCCAGGATTAGGAGTATACCCATTTACTTGGGGACTTATAACATCAACATTAGTATTATCAGTAGTATTCCAAGCATTCCATTTAATATTGCCTGTTAATGGGTCTCTACCACCAGTTCTAGTGAAAGTAGCTTTTTGAGTCTTATCTGCTAATCCAAGAACTGGATTTCCATTATCATATTCGTAATGAATTGTATAAGTAGTAGTAGTTTGATCCGTAACTAATTCATTTTCATAAACAACCACATTAATAGTTTTGTATGAAGTTAAATTCTTAGAATTAGTAGTTTTATAAGTAACTGTATAGGTTCCAGTTTGATGATTAACAAGGGCATTTTCTAATGAACTATCATTATAAATTTCAATTTTATCTTTATCATAACCATCTTGAACATCATTAACACTTACTCCGTCCATCAAGAAATTTGACAAATCATTAATATCAAATTCACTGACATTAATCTTTTTGTCATCAGCATTGATGGTTGGGAAAAAACCATGATTATTATTATTTTCATAGACAAACGATTGATCAATAGAATTATTAGAATCTGTCTTTTGATCATCATGATAGCCAAAATTAACACTGTAGGTTTCGGCTACATTTGGTGCAATGAAATTATCAGTAAATTGCATATATTGAATAGCTGGTCCATTTGGAAAAATAATACTCAATTTGGCATCATCATTATTAATTTGATTCAAATTAACTTTAACTCCAGGTAACAATTGATTTAATTCATCTAATGTAATCCATTTTCCAGCAGCTGTCCCTGCCCAACTTAAAGCATAAATAGAATCAGATTGGGGAAGGCCGAATCGAAGTCCATTCAGATCAAAAGAAGCACCAGAACCTTTAACTTCAACGGTCCATGTTCTCCCAGTTAAAGTATTAAAGGAATCTGATGGTGCACCATTAGTCGGATAAATCACATTACACCAACTGGGTTCATCACCTTTACTTGGATCATAAATAGTTAAAGAATAAGTCCCCCCAATAGAGTCATTTGCAGAAGCCCCAGTATATGGACTAACAGTCGCATAATTTAATCCTGAAAGCATTGATGGTGCTTGAGTTCGATTTGGAGAAACGTTATTAGGTACCGGAACATATCCATAATAAAATTTATTTAATTCATAAGAATTCTTATCCTGTTGAAAAAATTCAGAAAAATTAACTCCACATGTGTTAGGGGCAGATTGAAAAGGTACATTTAAAGTAAATGAAAAACTTCCAGTAGTAAGAGAAATTTGCTTGTCAAAAATGTAATCTGCTGTCCCATCATCTTTATTTACTGACCAATGACCATATTCGTCTCCACCAGTAACTAAAATTTTGTTCCAATTTATGGCTTGCTTCATTAAAGCATCACTACCAGCATCTTCACTGTTAGCAATGTTAAATTTTATTTGATCACCTGGATTAATATATGCATCTGTATTAGTTACAACGACATTAGTTATGACACTCAATGTTCCAAACTGATTAAAATTATTATTTTGTGGTTTAGCTAATTCATTGCTACTAATATCTATCCCATTAGGTAAATTATCATTTTGAGCTGCCAAAATAACATTTTTGTTCTTTTGATCATCAGTTGTCACATGTGTATTAGCAATTTGAGCATTGCTAGAATTAGGTTCTTTTATATTATTATTTGATGCTGCATCATTTTTTGAAACAGTAGTTTTAGAATCGTCTTTACTATCATCTGATAAGTCACTTGTAACATTGTTTTGCTTAACACTATCATCAATAGTATTAGATTGATTTATATCATTTTCTGAAGTAGAAGTTTTGTCATTTGTTGTGTTTTCTTTTTCTTGAGAAAAAATATTAGCATTATTGCTATTTTTAGATACATTAGTATTATCTTGTGTTTTGTTTTGATTAGGTGAAGCAACATTTGTTGTTTGCTGAGAATTATCAGTTTTACTTTGATTAGGAACTGATGAAGTATTAGATACATTATTATCTGTTTCTGGCTTATTTGTTACCACTGATTTTGTAAAGCCAGTATCACTATTTGGAGTAGTGGCGTTATTAGTTTTGTTTTGTTGTTCGTTAATATCAGAATGGGAAGTTGTGACAGGAGCATTATTCACATCTGGTTTATTATCAGTAGTTTGATTACTTGTATTTACTTTATTAACATCAGTAGCTTTGATATTATTTGTGTCTTGATTTGCAGATTCTTGTTCACCATTTTTTTCATTAGTAATTGTATCACTAGCATGAATATTGATATCGGTTCCGACAAATAACCCAGTTCCAAGCGAAAAAGTTGCAATAGCTGAAAAAAGCCAAATTTTACCAGCCTTATACATCTTAAAGTGCAACTTTGTTGGTTCGTTACTCTTAGTATTTAACATACCTACTCCTCCTAAAAATTCAAACAACATTTATTAGACTTAAAATATCACTTAAAAATCAAAATAGTCAAAGTCTGACTTGAACAAAAGATTTACTTATAGTGATGATATCGGTTTATTTACAATAACATTAACTATCTTTTTTTCAATTGCATTTAATTTATGAATCTTCAGATAGGTTAACGATACATATAAATATGGCAACTCATTATCTTTTAACTCCAAAAAAGATGTCTCAGAATTACTTTTATCAAATCCGAGGTTCCCAATTATCAAAGAAAAACCTTCATCGTTTGCAACTAGTTGTTTTATCAATGACAAATTGTTAATAGAATAGCCAATCGGTGGGTAAACATTATAATCTTTTTCTAATTTTTCAAATACTTTCCTTTGAAGCGTATTATTTGGCATACCAATGAATGGAATATGAGCAAGTTCTTTAAAATAAACTGAACTTTTGGCTGCCAAAGGATTATTGTTACTAATAACAATCTTAAATTTATATTTACCTATTACTTCAGAATGAAGTTCACTTTCTTGCAAAGGGGATATTGATTCTACAAGCGAAAGTGGAATAGTGCCATCTTTTAACTGTTTCAATAGTTTATAAGATGGAGACTCGACAGGATCGATTCTTATTGAGGTACTATCTAATTCAGAAACCAACTTAGAAAAATAAAACAATTTAATTAAAGGTGGCATACCAATGCTGACTTTTGAGTTATTTAATTTATCAATTGTTCCATCAATCAAATTCATTTGCTCTGTTATTATTTTTACATGTTTATGTAATTCTTCTCCCAATGCAGTTAGTTCAACTCCTGCAGGATTCGTTAAATGAACAAACAGCGGTGATCCACAATATTCTTCTAACCGTTTTATACCTTGTGAAACTGATGGTTGTGAAACTTTATAAAAATTTGCAACTTTACTGTAAGTTTTTAGTTCAATTAGTTTTTCAAAATACTTTAAATTTTGTAATTTCATAACATCTTTTTTCAAAATATTGGTTTGTCCTCAAAAAATCAAAGTAACAATATTAAACTCAAAGTATCAATACATACCCAAAATAGTCAAACTCTAGAACAGATAAACGATTTAGTTATAGTTGGATATTGAAAAATATATAATTTTATACTATCTAAAATATTTTGCAAAACATTTTTGAAAATCAAACAATAACTCAAAAGTCAACTTGGATATTTTCCCTTAATTAGTTACTGCTAATAAAATGAATAACTAATAATTACCATCAAACACATAAAAAGAAATTTAATTTATAATTTCAATTATTTATTTCTCAAAATTCCATAATGATTTTTCACCATTTAATGCTTTAACAACTTTACTTGCAGCACCATAAAATAGTCTACTCATACGTTCAACTATATTAATAGCAATATGAGGCGCTAAAAGTACATTTTTATTCTTTTAATCATCATCAGCTGAATAATCTTTTGGTTCATTTGTTTCTTTTTTTCGAACACAAAGAGAAAGACTATTTTTCCAAATTTTCATTAGTATAACATTAATATATAAATAAATCTTAAATTAAAATATAATTAAAAATAAATTGATTATAAAACCAAAAGGTCTCAATAAAGTTAGTTTTTGTCTAACTTTATTGAGACCTTTTGGGTATGAAAAAATATGATTTGAATTTTAAATTTTAAGTAACGATTGATTTGCTAACAGATACAAGTATTTTTCTGTTATTTTATCTTTTCTACCCAAAATATCCTGTAATGCTTTAGCATAAATATTAATTTGCCCTTCATATTGGGCTTTAATTTTTTCAATATCAGGACCGGGATTTTTAGGATTTACAAAACTCGTCTTATAATCAAAAATAATTGGTCCTTTGTCAGAATCATCCAAATATCCATCAATAATACCATGTACTAACAACTTTTGTTCAGAATCATTTTTAAATTCAGAAAATAATTGATTGGCATTAATAATTAATGAAAATGGTACTTCACGATGTAATCTCTCTGGATGAGTCAAAATTTGTTGACCAACATCAGTTTGATAAAATGCAACAATTGCATCAATATCAATCTTCTTAGCAACTTCTGGGGTTAATAATTTTTCATTAACTAACTTTGCAATTAACTCTTGGACAACATTACTATTCACTGGATGATAAACGTCAATTTTTTGTAAAACTAAATGAGTAGCCGTTCCAATATCGCTTGGACTTGGTGCCGCTACCGACTGCATAAATTTAGGCTGTGCAAACGTATCGTTATTATAACGGGTGTTTTTTAACACTAAATTATGAGTATCTGTCACACTTGCTAATTCAATATTATCAGGATCATCAAATTGTCGTTTGATTTCTGAAACTGACTGATAAGCAGTTGTTCGGGTTGCATCCGGATATTGATATTCAAAGTCCATAATTTTTTTAATGGATTCTGGATTAACTGACTCAGTTTTTAATTCATTTTTCGATTTAGTTGTATTACTTACAATTGTTTGCTGTAAATCATTTTTATCTAGAAATTCAATCTTAAAATCAGTATCATCGTTGTTTAAAAAATCAGTATCATTTGCTTGATTAAGTTCTTGATTAAAAAGTGGATGGCGTACGAGCGCTGGTCCAATCCAGTCCATAAAATTATTAGCCCCGCTTCGTAAAGATTCTTGCAAAACTAATGAATTACTTTGCGTTGCCTTATTCCAGCTTTCAACCATTTGCGTTTCACTATCTGTTTTACTGGTATGCTTCGCAATCCCGGTAATAATTAACTTTTGTTTAGCTCGAGTTAACGCTACGTATAGCTTCCGCATTTCTTCGGCTAGCATCCTTTTCTCTGCCAAATTAGAAATCGCTCGATATTGTAATGTTGGCATTTTTTCATGCCGTTTGACATTGTAGTATTGAATTCCAATTCCTAAGTCATCATCTAAATTAAAACTATTTCTCATATCCATGCGGTTAAAACCGTGAGTAGCGTCTAACAAAAAGACAACTGGATATTCCAAACCTTTACTTCCATGAATAGTTTTTACAGACACAGCATCTGGATTAGTTTCTACAGTTGCTTCCGCTAAATCTTCATCGCGGCCTTGCAACCGCTTTACAAATTGAACGAAAGCAAACAAACCTTTAAATCCATTTCGTTCGTATTCTTCCGCACGTTGATACAAAGCATGCAAATTAGCTTGGCGTTTTTTCCCTGCTGGCATCCCACCAACGTAATCCAAAAATCCAGTTTGATCATAAATATACCAAATTAATTCTGCTAGACTATGCATAACTGCATAATCCTTAAAATCTTGCAATTGAGTTAAAAATAAATCGACTTTTTGTAGCACAATGTTACCAAACTCAGTTGTTTCATGATCTCCGTAATGCTGTTTAAAATCCAAAACAGATTGGAAATAATTACCCATTCGTTGGGTAATCCGCAAATATGCCATCTGATTTTCATCCATTCCCACAATTGGTGAACGTAGTACTGCTGCCACTGGAATATCTTGAAATGGATTATCAATAATTTGCAGTAGCGAAATCATAATCTGAACTTCAGTTGTTTTAAAATAACTTTCTGATCCATCGATCGTAACTGGGATTTGATGATCTGCAAACAAATTTGAAATATCAAAGTTATTCCGCTTGGTAGAAGATAAAATGGCAATATCACCATATTGAATATCACGAGTTGTTTGCTTCTTACGATCATAAATTTGGAAATGATCTTGAATTAACTTATCAATTTTTTCGGCAACCATTTCAACCTGTTGCTGTTCATTATTCATTTGGTCACTGTTTTCCGTATCCAAATTTTGTTCATCATCTTTGTACAACATGATTTCCGTCTTCGAATCAATATCATCTGGATAATCACGTGCACCAAACTTCAAATTTGCATCGCCAGTATAATCAATTTCTCCCAAATTTTGATCCATAATCTGTGAAAAAACTAGGTTAGTAAAATCATCCACGTTTTTAACCGACCGGAAATTGTCAGGAAGAGTAATCAAAGTATTATTTTCGTCTTGCGGATACTTGGCAAATTTATCCATAAACATTTGAGGATCAGCTAACCGAAAACGATAGATAGATTGTTTCACATCACCCACCATAAACATATTTTCCTGTTTTGGATTTTTAATGGTCTTCAAAATGGCATCCTGCAAATGATTATTATCTTGATATTCATCTACCATGATTTCGTTTAAATATTGCTGAAAATCATGCCGAATATTTTGTCCCTCGTCACTATCACTAGTTAGAATCTGTAAGGCAAAATGTTCAATATCAATGAATTCATAAGCATGCTTTTTCTTTTTAGCAATTGCGTACTTTTGTCGAAAAGTTTGGACAACTTCGGTTAGTTTTTGGACCAATTTTTGCGCTGCTTCAATCGTATTGATGTTATCTTTTTCATCAGCAAAAAAATAATCATCTATTACTTTCTTTAAAATTGATTTAGCATTTTTACGAATATCAGTAATTTGTTTTTTAACTTCAAGCTGATCATCGTCTAAATCTTTTTTACTAATTGTCGGCATTCTTTTTTCCCATTGAAAGTCAACTATGCTGTGCCGAATATCATCCCAGGATAAATCCGAGGCAACTGTGGTTTTTAAATCCTGCAGACGTTTAATTTCTTTTTCTAAAAGTTCAACAATTTTAGCTATTCCAGCTTGATTAGCTTTATCCAGCATTTGTTCCCAAGTACTGAGCAATTGTTCAATTTTATTTTGAACTGCTGGCAACAAGTATTGACGATAGAGTTTACTGTGAGATAAATTACCGTCAATTTGATAAAAATTAACTAGGCGATTCAGCCATTGTTCTGGATTTTCATTTACATTGGCGAAGTCGTACAACTGCATTAAAACATCTGTAAGCCCGTCATCAGTCCGATCATTGGAAAAATTACGTGTTAATGCTGCAAAACTGCCATCCTGATCATCAGCATATAAATCTTCACGTACATCGCCCCACACATTATCTCGAATCATCCCTAATTCACTACGATCGGTTAGAATCCGAAAATCGGGATCTAGCCCAATTACATAATAATATTTTTTAACCAGCCACTGACAAAAAGCATCCATGGTTTCGATATGAGCCGTGGTTAATTTACGAATCTGTTGTAAATAAAATTGTTTTTGCTCTGGATCATGAGCTTCATTAACTGCTTCGTGCAAGGCGTCATTAATTCGATCCCGCATTTCTTTAGCAGCAGCATTGGTAAAGGTTACAATCAGCAACCGATCAACATCGATTCCATCATTAACTTTCCGCATTACTCGCTGGGTCAACACACTTGTTTTCCCAGAACCGGCTGAAGCTGAAACTAAGGTATTCCCTTGAAAATCTTCATTAATTGCTTGGGATTGTCCCGGCGTCCATTGTTTACTCATTTTTTTCACCTGCCTCCTTTCTTAATAAGTCCCAAATTTGTTGATCTGTTAATTTTTGAATTTCACGATAATTATTTTCTCTAAGCATTGGATCAAATTGCATTATTGCTTTATAAGGAGAATATTGAATTAGTGATTGTTTTTCGTATTTTGCCGGTGCTAACTGAATGTCGCCTGCAAAAATTCGTCTAGCTGCATTTTGAATCAAATGTTCTGTGTGGCGCAGCATCAAATGCAAATCATCTCGAGTAATTACTTTACTAGTGGCTTTCAAATCACCATTATTCTTAAAATCAAATGGATAAATTGCACTTATATCTCCATCGCCCATTTTTTCCAGCATCGATTTATCACTTACTAATAAACCGTTATATTTGTGCTTTTTTAAAAGTTCTCGTTCAATCTGTTTAGGTTCATTCCAATTCTTAACCTCACCTGGTTTCAAAATAGGATCAAAAATATGCAGATAAAGCGCTCCTGCTAGCTCGGCTTGCTCGCTATCACTCAAAGAAGTAATATTCTGCAAGACTGCATCTAAATAAGTCATCATCTGCATTGAAGTTCCATCATAAACTTCTGATAAATTAATATCCCGATTACCAGATTTATAATCTACAATTCCTAGATAATCAGTATCATCAACTTTCATTTCATCAATTCGGTCAATCCGTCCCTGGACATTAACTTGTTGACCTTTATCATTCAAATCAAAATGCAATGGTGCATATTTTTGCCCTGGGCCAAACGCAACTTCCGTTTTTTTCGGTCTCATGTTGACATGTTGTGCTTGGTTTCGCATTGTCAATGCCATTTGATTAACAGTTGCCACTAATTGACTCGTAATGTAACTCATACGTTGCGAACTTTTTAATATCTCATATTGATAGTTCACATCCGCTTCGATCATCTTAGAAGTGATTTCTGTAACCAACTCATGTACATCTTGATCGGTTAGGTCCGATAATTGAAGCTGCTGCTTATTAATTTCCTTTACAATTCGATCAAGTGCTTCATGATAAAACTGACCAGTATTAGCCGGACTAATCTCAAATTCATCCCGTTCACGCAATTTCAAGCCGTATTTTAGAAAATACTCATATGGATCAGTGTAAAATTCTTCCAGTTTGGAAATTGATGTCACAATGTCATTTCCATATAATCCAGAAATAATCTCTGGTCGCAGTTTTTTCGGACTATTTTGATAATCTAGACTACCTAAAAGATTCTTGGTTAAATCTCTGATTTGCCGATCCGAATGTTGTTCTAACTGTTGCTTAACCGTTTCCCAAGCGGAATTTAGCGGCTGTTTATTTTTCTTGCTAGCCAACGCTGCTTGAATCAAATACTTTAAAGATGTCCGATTAGAGCCTACATATTGACTAATATCCTTCTCTTCAGCAGTCGGACGCCCACTAAATTTTTCTGTTTTAATACCAAAATAATCCTGAATTCTTTTAACATACGGAGAAATCTGGTGAATTGTATCTGCACTATCGCCACCAAGGTTATAGGAAAAATAAAGTTCATCATCAGGATTTAAAAAGGTTAAGTAATCTTCGTATGGTTCCCCAACCATCATTGTTTCACTAGTATCAACCAAATACTGGTCGTCTTCTAAATTGGCATCCATCTGATCACGATCAGCATCATTAAATAAACTATTATTGTCGACTTTAGCCGGCATATTATTATCGTCGGCACCAATCACAAACGTAATCTTCTTATCATTTAGATGAATTCGTCCTGTTTCAGAAATCGTTACTTGGTCTAAGGTTGACGGAATTTGAGAATAGCTTGCTCCCACAAACCCGGCTTTCAATAAATCCAAAAAATCATCCATCACAAATTCATGATCACCTAAAACCGTTACATAATCATCTAATAATTGACAAAATTGATTCCAAACCTGTTCCGCTTGACCGGCTTCTTGTAGATTACCCGCTTCCGTTGCTTGAGATTGCCAATTTTTCAACTGGTCGGGAACTCCATTTTGTACCAAAAACTGATATAAGATTTTAACGGCTGCACGCCCTGTTTTGGCTTTATTTATTTTACGATAAAAAGGGGGCAAAGTATCTTTAACAAAATGACGAATCTGATTAATCTCAGCTGAGATTTTTTTGTTTTTGTCTACAACGATCCCAGTTTCTGTATCCAATGCTGCCGCATATAGCCAGTCTTCTTGCTGCAGCCAGCGCTTTCCTTGATACCCATTTTTTAACACTAAATTTTCACACAAGGCTAAATAACGTCGATATTTTTTAATCGGCATAAATTTGCCACTAGCGTTTCGAGGAATTAGTAATTCTGACTTCAACAAGCCCATGATATCGTCGTAACGATAATTTTGTGCACGATTAGGTCGATAAATCGAAAAAAGATCATCTAATAACTCGACTAGCGGATGATCATCCATGTGTTTTTGAATATCTGTAAAGTAAGGCAATTGTTGCATCGAAAATATCGGGTCAATGATATTTTCGTATTGGTCTAGATGCCTAGCCACTACCAAAAAATCAGAATAACGATAATTACCAGTTGCTACTAATTGTCTAATTTTAATGGCTACCTGCATTAATTCATCAAAACTTGTATTAGTCTCAGTCACATGAATGTTGGAATTTTGCTCTTTAAACGCTGGAATTGGAGTTCCAACTTCGTTACTAGCAATCCAATAATCTTCTAGCTGTTTTAAACCAGGGGTAAGTTCTCGAGGACCAGCATATTGATCTGTCAAGACCTGTGAATTTTTGCGAGCATATTGGTATAGATAATAATATAACTTCCCTGATTGATAGAAAAAGTCAGTTTCATTAGGAATTTCTTGATCATATTTATGATCCAAATTAAGATCCATCACCACATGAGATCGCTGAATCAGGGTTTGAATAATTTGTAGTTCTTGAGCACTAAAATTTTCAAAATTGCTAAAGTAAAAATGCATCTTGGAAATTTCTGCTGCTGGTAATTCTAATAAATATTGATTCAACATTTCAAAAGTTGCGGCGTTATAAATGTATTGACCATCCGTCTGCTGCAAAAACTCACGATAAATTAAACTAATATCGTGTAACTTGCTTCGAAGTTCTGGATTAATGACATTAGCTTCTAAATCCGCCATGCGATTCAAATCATCAGGGCTAACATTTCCTTGTTGTAATTCTGAGATTTGATCTGCAACTTGTTGGATAAATCCAGCTTGTTTGCCTTCACCACGATAAATAGTTAAATTTTCTTCGTTGTCTTCAATAATTTGATAAATAATCATATTGATAGCCGTTTGTGATAACTGTGGCAACTGATAATCGGGATGACTATGCATAAAATACCAAATCAAACGGGAAAAAGAAAAAATCTGTACCTGATTTTGTGCATAAGTCTTATTATCATTCACATTTAATCGTTTCAAAGTATTTAATTCAGACTCAAACTTTACGTTATTAGGAACTACGTAAAAAAATTTGTCATTTGGTTCCTGCTTAATCCCAGTTTGTAGATTATCAACTACTTTTTCAAAATGATTATCACTAGCTTTACCCAAGATAAATTGCAGTGTCATATTTTCTCCTAACTATCTTCTAAAAGCGCGACTGACTGATTGATAAATTTATTTTGTATAATAGATTGAAACACAAAATCAGATACTGTTTCATATGAAACATTTCCATTTGGGACTGGTTTCCCTTCATTAATAATGTAACCAGCTCCAATTTTCTTAACTACTAAATTAACTAACCGAAAAATTGTGTAGGGAATTTCTGCCTCATCAATAATCTTGATGGCATAGCGCTGCTCACGTAAATATTCGGCAACGTCTTTTATCCCCGGATAATCAAGTTTTCCAGTAACTTCATTATCAATGCCCGCAGTTGAAAGCATAATAAAGTGTTCAATTTTAATCTGTTGTTCTCGAACTGCATCAAATAATTCTTGGATTGCCAAATCAACATCCTGAGGTCCGATAAAAGAAACAATAATACTAGTTTTAGGGTCTAAATTAAGATAAGTTGCAGATGCTGTAAAATCTTTTTGGTTAATCTGGGTTACGTTATATTGCTGTTTTTCATTTAATTTTTCAACTGTCATATCAGCCGCAGGATTATTTCCTAAAATTAAAACCGATTTCTTCATTATAAAATAAACACCTCATTTAATAACTTTATTTTAACATTGAATTCTACAAAAAATATAAAGTTCGGGTTTGAAATATCATGTAGCTCGTTGTATTATTAATAAGTAATATATTTACACAATTACGAACAATACATATCTAAGGAGATTCGTATGACTGACAAAATTGCTTCATTTTTCCATTTTAAAGAATTAGGAACTAATTATCGCACTGAAATATTAGCCGGTATTACGACTTTCATCTCAATGGTTTACATTCTATTTGTAAACCCGAACGTTCTCGGTGCAACTGGAATGGACAAGGGAGCAGTCTTCACTGCCACAGCCTTTACTTCCGCTTTTGGATGTATGCTGATGGGGATTTTAGCTAACTATCCGTTTGCCCTGTCTGCTGGTCTAGGAATTAATGCCTTCTTTGCCTATTCAGTTTGTATTGGAATGAAAATTCCTTGGCAAACTGCCATGGCTGGAGTTTTCATCGCTTCAATCTTATTTATTATTTTAACAGCGATGAAACTACGAGAAAAAATCATTAATTCAATTCCTACTGATTTAAAAGCAGCCATTGGTGGCGGGATTGGTTTATTCATTGCCTTTTTGGGTTTCAATAATGGTGGAATTGTGGTTGCTAATAAAGCAACTTTAGTTAGCTTAGGTTCATTAACTACTCCAACTACCATGTTGACAATTTTTGGACTAATTGTCACTTTGTTCTTAATGAGTGCCAGAGTACCTGGTGCTATCTTTATCGGAATGGTTGCTTCTTCTGCCGTAGGAATGTTTACTGGGTTGATTAAATTACCTACTGCCGTTGTAGCAGGAATTCCTAGTATTAAATCAACTTTTCTAGTTAGTCTTTTCAACGTCGGAAAAATTGACACCCCTCAACTATTTGTAGTTGTATTAACCTTCTTATTGGTAACTTTCTTTGATACTGCTGGAACTTTGATTGGGTTGGCTGAACAAGCTGGTTACATGAAAGATAACAAAATGCCGCGAGTTGGTCGTGCTTTAGCTGCTGATTCAACCACTATGTTGCTAGGCTCATTACTGGGGACTTCTCCTACCAGCGTGTATGTTGAATCATCTGCAGGGATCGCCGTTGGTGGTCGTTCTGGTTTTACTGCAATAGTTACTGGAATTTTGTTCATTTTGGCAACTTTCTTCTCACCATTGCTAAGTGTAATTACCAGTCAAATTACTGCTCCAGCTTTGATTATCGTTGGAGTCTTAATGGCTAAGTCACTTGCCCAGATTAACTGGAACAAGTTTGAACTGGCTGCTCCTGCATTCTTAATTGCAATTGGAATGCCTTTAACTTATAGTATTTCGGATGGGATTGCACTTGGTTTCATTGCCTATCCAATTACGATGATTGCCGCTAAACGTGGTAAGGAAGTTGGCTGGATGATGTATGCTTTAGCCATCATCTTCATTATCTTCTTATGGGTTTTAAAAGATTAATTAATTTATAAAAATAGAGTCGTCTAATTTCTTCATTAGACGACTCTTTTATTTTGCAATATTATTCTTCTGGATTTAATTCTCCACCAGCAATCGCATCTAGCATTGGGCGAGATGGAATGAAATATAATGTTCCTGTTTTCAAGGTGGAAAAAGTTAGCAAAAAGTCATTCATATCAACCATTTGTTGTAACATACCTTTAGTAACACTCCAGTGTCTAGCATACCCCATAAAGTAAGTTCCAGTTTTATCACTTGCTGGATCTGAAAATGGTACATTCATTCGTACAATTTTATTTTCATCACCAGTATTAGAGGCCAAATTATGCGCATTTTCATATTTATCGTCATCATCTAACTCTAAATCAGAAAACTTCTTTCGACCAACTGCCTTATCTTGGTGCTCAACCGGCATTTTATTCCAAAAATCCATATCATGAATCCATTTTTGTGCAAATAAGTAGGAACCATTGATAAATTCTGGATCTTCGTCACCAATAATTGCATAGGGAGCTGCATCTTCAACTTGGGGAGCTTCCGTTCCATCAATATAACCAATAATCGCACGACCCTCGAGATAACGGAATCCTTTGACTTCGTCTAAAACATGCGTGAAATCCTTTAAAAATTCACGATATTGGGAAACAACTTCATACACCACTGCTTGATTTTTAGCACGAATGTGCAAAAAGAGATCCCCGTCAGTTGCTGGCATGGAATATTTGGGTCCTTTAACTCCTGCAAAATCTTCAAGTTCTTTCGGCTTCTTTGCTTTAGGAAAAAGATATTCCCAAGCTTGATTACTAAAACCAATCGCAACCCGCAAATCAGCTTTTGGTTGTCGAATCCGCATCGAACGAATGATTGCCTGGGAACGATCTGCAAATTCTTGAATGCCAGCTTGAGCTTTGGCTTGATCATCGCGATTTAAAGCTAGTGAAACAAAGTCAACATTTTCACCAACATCTTTCCAAACATCTTGAGCCTTTTCTGGTTCCATTTTTAGTGTCATTGCTATTTCCACCTCATTTTATTAATTATTCAATTATAATTATAACAAACAATTCTAAAGTTATTAAAAATTAATCTAATTAATACAACTAAAATATCATCATATTATTAGATTTATATATTAATTTTTTATTAACGGCATTTCCCTATATAGTACGGTTGGCTTTATATAATTTCCTTTTATAATAAACAGTTTGGCGACTAATCCCCAATAATTTAGAAATTTCACTATTACCAATTCCTTGTTCAAACATTTCAATCATTTTTTTAGCTAAAATTCTTCCTTGAGGATTATTAGAATTTAAAGAATATTTAGCAGTTCCACCTGTATATACTCCATTTTTTTTAGCAATTTCAATTCCTTGTCTTTGACGCTCTTTTATTTTTTGACGTTCAGCTTCTGCTTGGTACTTATAAATTTCAATAATTAAATTATTCAAAAGAGCCTTTAAGTTTGGATCAGCAACTCCATCAAATGACGGTAAAGATAAAACTCTAAAGGTAGCTTGTTTTTCTCTAACTTTATTCATAACACTAGTAATATCGTTATTATTACGACCTAATCGGTCTAAATCTAAAACTACAATTTCATCATTAATATGAATGATTTTTAATAATTTTTTTAATTCTGGCCTATCTAAATTTTTCCCTGAAATCTTTTCCTTGTAAATACACTCACAGCCATCTTGTTTTAAGGCCATAATTTGTCGATCTAAATTTTGACTTTCCGAACTTACTCGAGCATAACCAAATTTCATCTGAATAACTCCTAACAAAAAAATTTTTTTTACACCCATTTTTTACGCGCATTTAATTATACATGAAATGTTTATAAATATAGATGACATCTGAATTTAAAACCAAATTAAAAAGTGTACCCCATCTGTTTTATCAGGGTACACTTGATTTTTACATATATAAACTAGATTAATTACATAATAATATTGAATTTGTCATTTTGTCAAATGATATTTATTAGCTTTTAAAATAACAAAAAGATTAATTCTAATACGAAAAGAGGACTTACATATTGTAAGTCCTCTTTTCTATTCATAAATTATATTACTACAATTTATTATTTATCTTCCTTTTTCTTTCTGAATCCATCTAAGCCGAAGAATCCAAGAATTGAAAGTAAGATTGCACCAATGATACTCATCAAACTACCAGTAGCATCTTGTCCAGTTTGTGGTAAAGCAGCCTTCTTAGGTTCTTCAGCTGGCTTAGCAGCTGGGGCTGGAGTTTCTGCTTGAGCTGGTGCAGCTGGTTCTCCTGGAGTTTCTGGTTGAACCGGTGCAACTGGTGTACTTGGTTGTTCTGCAGGCTGTGCAGGAGTTTCAGGTGTGCTTGGAGTTACAGGAGTTGCTGGTTCTTCATTTTTAACGTAGTGAATTGGAGTATCTTCACCTAAATGATCATGATCAATTGGGTAAGGAGTTCCTGGAGTCAACTTATTACCATTCTTATCAACTGGTGTGTAACCAGGGATATCAGGAATAAGTGGATTACCAGCTTCACTAGGGTTATCTGGGTTATTTGGATAGATGATTGGAGTTGATCCTGGAACATCTGGCACCAAATGACCTAATGCATGGTAGAGAACTGTTACTTCAGAGTTAGATGCATCAGCATTGACTGTTTCAGCACCAACTTTAGGAGTGTCAGTATAGTAACCATTAATTACTGGAGAGTTAACGGCACTGAAGGTATCGTTAACTGGAGTCCAGTTACCATATGAAATGATTTTACCAGTTACTTCATCAAAGGTAGCATCACGACCAAATTTAGTTGATTCAACTACATCTTTAGCAACGGTATTACCTTGATCATCTTTGTAATGAATAGTTCTAGTAATATCTTTAACTAGGTCTTTTTCACCAGTTCCATCTGGATATTTAGGTCCAGTTGGATTATCTGGATCAACAGGTTGTCCTGGTGTACCTGGATTGTCAGGAGTTACTGAACTGGTCTTGTGTTTCAAGACAACCGTAAAGGTTGGATCATCAGTAGTAAATGTGTAATCACCTGGGTAACCGTCGGTTACTAATTCATAACCTTTAGCTTCCAAAGCAGCGATTTCATCTTTAGTACTGTAATCGGACTTAGTTCCAAACTTACCGTCTAAAGTATCACTCTTAATAATACTATCGTTGTTATCTTGATCAACATAGTCAACGTGGGCTTGTTCAGCATTGGCGTGGTAAGTAACAGTTACATTACTATCACTATCATCGGCAGTGGTAGCTGCTTGGCCAACAACTGCTTGATCAGGAGTAAAGCCGGCGATAGCTGGAGAATCAACTGCGGCATAGTTAGAATCAGTTGAAGTCCACTTACCAGTTTCAATGATCTTACCAGTTACTTCATCAAAAGTAATTTCTCTTGTGTACTTAACTTGTTCAGTAACATCTTTAGAAGCTTCGGTTCCATCTGCATATTGGTAGTGGATAGTTCTAGTAATGTTCTTAACTAAGTCTTGTTCACCAGTTCCATCAGGATACTTAGGTCCGTCTGGATTATTAGGATCAACAGGTTGTCCTGGTTTACCAGGATCATCTGGGTTAACAGTCTTGTGTTTGTGTTTCAAGACAACCGTAAAGGTTGGATCATCAGTAGTAAATGTGTAGTCACCTGGGTAACCGTCGGTTACTAATTCATAACCTTGAGCTTCCAAAGCAGCGATTTCATCTTTAGTACTGTAATCGGACTTAGTTCCAAACTTACCGTCTAAAGTATCACTCTTAATAATACTATCGTTGTTATCTTGATCAACATAGTTAACGTGGGCTTGTTCAGCATTGGCGTGGTAAGTAACAGTTACATTACTATCACTATCATCGGCTGTTGTAGCTGCTTGTCCAACGACTGTTTGATCAGGAGTAAAGCCAGCGATAGCTGGAGAATCAACTGCGGCATAGTTAGGATCAGTTGAAGTCCACTTACCAGTTTCAATAATCTTACCAGTTACTTCATCAAAAGTAATTTCTCTAGTGTACTTAACTTGTTCAGTAACATCTTTAGAAGCTTCGGTTCCATCTGCATATTGGTAGTGGATAGTTCTAGTAATGTTCTTAACTAAGTCTTGTTCACCAGTTCCATCAGGATACTTAGGTCCGTCTGGATTATTAGGATCAACAGGTTGTCCTGGTGTACCAGGATCATCAGGGTTAACTGTTTTGTGTTTGTGTTTCAAGACAACTGTAAAGGTTGGATCATCAGTAGTAAATGTGTAGTCACCTGGGTAACCGTCGGTTACTAATTCATAACCTTGAGCTTCCAAAGCAGCGATTTCATCTTTAGTACTGTAATCGGACTTAGTTCCAAACTTACCGTCTAAAGTATCACTCTTGATAATACTATCGTTGTTATCTTGATCAACATAGTTAACGTGGGCTTGTTCAGCATTGGCGTGGTAAGTAACCGTTACATTACTATCACTATCATCGGCAGTGGTGGCAGCTTGTCCAACGACTGCTTGATCAGGAGTAAAGCCAGCGATAGCTGGTGAATCAACTGCGGCATAGTCTGGATTAGTTGATGTCCACTTGCCAGTTTCAATGATCTTACCAGTTACTTCATCAAAAGTAATTTCTCTGGTGTACTTAACTTGTTCAGTAACATCTTTAGAAGCTTCGGTTCCATCTGCATATTGGTAGTGGATAGTTCTAGTAATGTTCTTAACTAAGTCTTGTTCACCAGTTCCATCAGGATACTTAGGTCCGTCTGGATTATTAGGATCAACAGGTTGTCCTGGTTTACCAGGATCATCTGGGTTAACAGTCTTGTGTTTGTGTTTCAAGACAACCGTAAAGGTTGGATCATCAGTAGTAAATGTGTAGTCACCTGGGTAACCGTCGGTTACTAATTCATAACCTTGAGCTTCCAAAGCAGCGATTTCATCTTTAGTACTGTAATCGGACTTAGTTCCAAACTTACCGTCTAAAGTATCACTCTTAATAATACTATCGTTGTTATCTTGATCAACATAGTTAACGTGGGCTTGTTCAGCATTGGCGTGGTAAGTAACAGTTACATTACTATCACTATCATCGGCTGTTGTAGCTGCTTGGCCAACAACTGCTTGATCAGGAGTAAAGCCAGCGATAGCTGGAGAATCAACTGCGGCATAGTTAGAATCAGTTGAAGTCCACTTACCAGTTTCAATGATCTTACCAGTTACTTCATCAAAAGTAATTTCTCTTGTGTACTTAACTTGTTCAGTAACATCTTTAGAAGCTTCGGTTCCATCTGCATATTGGTAGTGGATAGTTCTAGTAATGTTCTTAACTAAGTCTTGTTCACCAGTTCCATCAGGATACTTAGGTCCGTCTGGATTATTAGGATCAACAGGTTGTCCTGGTGTACCAGGATCATCTGGGTTAACAGTCTTGTGTTTGTGTTTCAAGACAACCGTAAAGGTTGGATCATCAGTAGTAAATGTGTAGTCACCTGGGTAACCGTCGGTTACTAATTCATAACCTTGAGCTTCCAAAGCAGCGATTTCATCTTTAGTACTGTAATCGGACTTAGTTCCAAACTTACCGTCTAAAGTATCACTCTTAATAATACTATCGTTGTTATCTTGATCAACATAGTTAACGTGGGCTTGTTCAGCATTGGCGTGGTAAGTAACAGTTACATTACTATCACTATCATCGGCTGTTGTAGCTGCTTGTCCAACGACTGTTTGATCAGGAGTAAAGCCAGCGATAGCTGGAGAATCAACTGCGGCATAGTTAGGATTAGTTGAAGTCCACTTACCAGTTTCAATGATCTTACCAGTTACTTCATCAAAAGTAATTTCTCTAGTGTACTTAACTTGTTCAGTAACATCTTTAGAAGCTTCGGTTCCATCTGCATATTGGTAGTGGATAGTTCTAGTAATGTTCTTAACTAAGTCTTGTTCACCAGTTCCATCAGGATACTTAGGTCCGTCTGGATTATTAGGATCAACAGGTTGTCCTGGTGTACCAGGATCATCAGGGTTAACTGTTTTGTGTTTGTGTTTCAAGACAACTGTAAAGGTTGGATCATCAGTAGTAAATGTGTAGTCACCTGGGTAACCGTCGGTTACTAATTCATAACCTTGAGCTTCCAAAGCAGCGATTTCATCTTTAGTACTGTAATCGGACTTAGTTCCAAACTTACCGTCTAAAGTATCACTCTTGATAATACTATCGTTGTTATCTTGATCAACATAGTTAACGTGGGCTTGTTCAGCATTGGCGTGGTAAGTAACCGTTACATTACTATCACTATCATCGGCAGTGGTGGCAGCTTGTCCAACGACTGCTTGATCAGGAGTAAAGCCAGCGATAGCTGGTGAATCAACTGCGGCATAGTCTGGATTAGTTGATGTCCACTTACCAGTTTCAATGATCTTACCAGTTACTTCATCAAAAGTAATTTCTCTAGTGTACTTAACTTGTTCAGTAACATCTTTAGAAGCTTGAGTTCCATCAGCATATTGATAATGAATTGTTCTAGTAATGTTCTTAGTCAAGTCTTGTTCGCCAGTTCCATCTGGATATTTAGGTCCATCTGGATTGTTAGGATCTACTGGTTGTCCTGGTGTACCAGGATTATCAGGGTTAACTGTTTTGTGTTTGTGTTTCAAGACAACTGTAAAGGTTGGATCTTCAGTAGTGTAAGTGTAACCATCAACTGGGTAACCGTCGGTTACTAATTCGTAACCTTGAGCTTCCAAAGCAGCAATTTCATCTTTAGTACTGTAGTCTGCCTTATCACCAAACTTACCATTTAAAGCATCACTGTGTAATACAGCATTGTTATCATCTTGATCAACATAGTTAACTGTTGCTTTTTCATTGTCAGCCACATAAGGAACTGGAGTATCTTTTCCTGGATCATTTGGATCAATTGGGTAAGGAGTTCCGGGTTTAATTGGATTACCGTCTGGATCTAATGGTGTATAACCAGGATAATTAGGAGTAATTGGTTCTCCAGCCTTGGTAGGATCATCTGGATCATTTGGATATGGTACTGGTGTTCCACCAGGAACTTCTGGAATCAAATTACCTAACTTGTTATAAATAACTAACTTAGTTTGATTTTTACCTTCAGTGACTTGTCCACTAGCTGTTTTCTGATCTGCATAATATCCAGTTACTACTGGAGAAATTGCGCTAACATTAACATCTTGGCCATCGTCAGGAATCCAATCTCCCCAAGTAGTTTCACCAGTTTCATCATTCTTGGTTCCATCACGATGGAAAGTAATTTGTTTTGTTACATCACTAACTGCATTACCGTTAGCATCTTTTAATACTGGTTGACCATCAGCGTATTGATAATGAATAGTTAAGGAACCGGTTCCTTTTTCACTAACTGGTTCGGAAACTCGTTTAACAACAACTGTATAAGCTAATGGTTTTCCACTATTGTAGTCTAAAGTAATTCCGTTATCAGGAACATCACTACTTACTAATGAATAACCATCTTTTTCCAAAGCTGCTAACTCATCTTTAGTTGAGTAGTCTTTATGTTCACCAATTTTACCATCTACATCATCTGTATGAAGAACTTTGTTTCCATCTTGATCTACATAAGTAATGGTAGCGGTTTGTTTGTCAACTACATATGGAATTGTTGTATCTTTTCCAGGATCATCAACTGGAACTGGAGAAGGATCACCAGGAGTTAATACTTTAGATGGATCATTAGGATCAATTGGAACATATCCTGGAATATCAGGAATAGTTGGTTGTTGTGCTTTAGTTGGATCATTAGGATCAATTTGATATGGTTCGTCATGTGAACCATTATCAATTGGATTTCCATCTTTATCAACTGGAACTAGTTTACCCAATGGAGCAACCTCAAATACAATATTACGTGATTGTGGAACATATATGGATCCTAAAGTATAATTTCCAAATCCTGGTCCATTAGTAATTACCCAAGTATATTGGCTAGTTGTTGGATCAAATTGATAATTAGCATCAATATGAATTATGGTAGGTCCATTATATGCAACTAAACCACCTTTACCATTATTTGCAGTTGGATCCCAAGTAGCACTTTTAACTGGTTGTCCATTAGCATCAAACAATTGAACGTCCATGCCACCATGATCATCAGTTTCAGTATAAGTCATGCTGTAACTCTGTTTATAGTGTTTAGTCCATTTAGTTCCTGGCACACCAAAGTTAGAAACAGTCCCTGAAGCATTAGCTGGTTTAGTAGAAATATAATAAGTAGTAGGGATTTCTGGAGGCATTCCAGTCACGTCATAGTGTTGTCCTGCCATTCCTTCATATGAATGTTCAGCCATTACTTCATTTGTGTTTTTATTAATCCAGGTAATCTTTTGCATAACTTTTTCAGGAACAAAAGTCGATGTCTGCCCAAATTTTGTATCAAAGTTTTTTTCAGGACTGTCGTAAGTCCATCCCTTATAGAAGTAATAACCGTCAGGATTTCCTGTCTTGGAATCATTTTCAATATCATCGGGGAAGTAGAAGCCAACATTTTCTTTATCCCATTTTGAATAGACTAAATTAGTAATATTTTTAGAATCGTAACTACTTCCAGAATTATTTAGAACTATGGTATCCAAGATATTGTTATTTTCATCTAATTCGTAATAATAAACAATTCCATCACCATTACGATCAGTTGAAACTATGATTGATTTAACTTTTGATTGTTCCCCATTAAAACGATTTACATCATAGTATCCAAAAGTATAATGTTGAGCATTTGGATCAGTCCAAGGAACACCAGCAGCAGCGTAATCTGGATCAGTAAATGTTACTTTCAATGGATCGGTAGCATCTACTGCTAAATTAGTTTCGGCTGCTTGGGTCTGACTTTGATTAGCATCTTCAGCTGCCTTTTGTGCATCATTTTCTGGTGCTACTTGGTTATCAGCAGCATTTTGAGTTTGATTGTTAGAATTTACATCAGCATCAGCAGTCTTATCTGGTTCAACTACTTGATTTTGTTGATCTGCATTATCTGATTTATTTTGATCTGTGTTTTTATCATCAGAATTTTGATCAGTAGCTGCTTTAGCATCAACTGCTTGGTTCTGATCTACATAACTATCATCAGCTTGGCTTTGATCGCTTGTTGACTTAGTTTGTTCAGTATTAGCTGCTTGGTTTTGATCAGCAGTTTTAGTTTCAGTATTTTGCTTACTATTATCTGCTTCAACGGCCTTGCTAGCATCAGCTTTTGGAGTGGCTGAAGTAATATCTTCTTGTTGCTTAGCATCATCAGTTTTATTTTGATTATTGTTAGTGTCATTATTTTGTTCAGGAGTGCTTACAGCACTCTTACTTTGATCTTGAGTAGCATCTGCTTGGGTAGTCGCTGCCTTTTGGTCATTTTTGTTACTTGTTGCTGCTTTAGTATCATCACTTGATTGTGAAATTACTGGAGCAGTTTTTGTTTCATTTGCTTGAACATTACTATCTTGGGCTTTATCTGTTGCACTATCACTAGTTGTACTAGTGGTATTTTGACTTTGAGTAGTACTTATTGCTGTATCAGCATGTACACTCTTCCCGTTTGATAGAAGTGTTCCACCGACAATTCCAGCTGTAAATGTGGTTACCGTAATGGCACCAAACAACCAGCGTTTGCCCGCTTTATACATTTTATAGTGGGTTTTATTTTCACTATTAAACATGTAAAGACCTACCTTCCATTAATTTTTTGAGTTACCAACAATTTATTTGAAAATATTTGTATAAATAATGAATTGAAACTTTATCTTTAAAAATATTAAAGAATTTACTTAAAAAGACGTAAAAAAAGGGTGTACCTAATCTGTACATTTATGATAAAAATCATCTTAAATATAACTATTAAAAATTAGTATTTTGGCGTTAACCCAATCATTTTAAGTGATAAGCTACATTGATTATCAACAAATTACTTTCCAAAACCCATTATATATGTTGATAGTATTATATGCAAAAATAATATATTTGTTTTTAATTAATAAATTGATTATTTAGTTAAATTTAACCACTTTTAAACATTAATTGTGATAAAAACATACTCTAAAAAGATGTTTTATGAGAAAACATTTATGAATTCAACAATTTAAAAATTAAATAGAAAAATACAAGCAAATTTTACATATTTATAAATTACTTTTTTAAAGTTCTTGACTTACTTTATTATTAAATTCAGTCAATTGATTAATAAGTACTTTGGCATGTTTATGCAAAATAATTCCAGCAGGAGTTAGGATAACTATATTATGTTTAGAATTATGAATGACTAATTCATGCCCTGTATCTTCCTCTAGTCGCCTAATACCCATTGAGATTGCTGGCTGACCAACATTAAAATAATCAGCAACACTACTAAAATTTTTTAATTCAATTAACTTTTCAAAGTATTCTAAATTTCTTACTCTCATTAATATCACCCCCTTTTTTCTACTTTCTACTTTAAGATATTAACCATTTGATTATATTTTATCAAGGTAGTAGTAACATGCATTTAAATCAATTAATAACATCAAAAGATAACAAATACAAAATGAAGTATTCCGTAAAAGATCTATTTTCTAACTTTACGGAATACTTCATTTTTATGTTTATAATTTTTTTAATTACAAATATCTGTTATCTTTTTTTCATATGTTCTTGTAATTGTTTAATGGTAATAATTGGAAGATTGTATTTAATTGCCATTAATTCCAAGTAGTCTTTGCGAGCCATACTACCATCCGGCATAATAATTTCACAAATTGCACCAACTTCTGGTTCATCAGCTAATTTAGCCAAATCAATTGCTGCTTCGGTATGTCCGTTACGAGCTAAAACACCACCATCATCGGCAACTAATGGAAACATATGTCCTGGATGCACAAAATCATTTGGCTTAGCATTTTTATCTGCTAATTTGTTAATGGTTGCAGTTCTGTCATAAGCAGAGACTCCAGTCGTAACGCCAGTAGATTCATAGTTACCATCTAAGGGAGTATAAAAAGAGGTTTTATTAATTTCGGTATTGTTTTCAACCATTGGTTTTAAATCTAGTTGATCAGCAATTGCTTTAGAAATTGGAGCACAAAGAAGTCCACGAGCATGTGTAATAATAAAATTAACACTCTCAGGCGTAATCGTGGCACCCAATCCGACTAAATCACCTTCATTTTCTCGATCTTCATCATCAGAGACAATTACTAATCCTCCATTTTTTAATCTTGTTATTACATCTTCCATCTTTGAATATTCCATAGTAGACTACTCCTTCGTATATAAATACAAATAATATTATTACCAATTAGATTACTTTTATATTCTACATTTAAAACGAACTATAATCAACACTAATTCTATAAACATACGTTTTTAATTAAAATATATTCATTTATATATTAAAAACAATGAAAAATACGCTTCAAAAACGAAATATGTGTTTTCATAAAAATAAAGAAGTCAGAATGACAAACTCATCATTCTAACTTCTTTATTAAAAAATTATTTAATCCTCTACTACATCTTCTTGGACATCTCGAATTTGTCTGCGTGAATAAGCAAAAACTGGAATCCCTATCAAGTAGCTGACTAACACAAAAATCAAGTATTGAATCCCAGCACAATAGGCAATCACTGACACTCCTATAATTGTAAACGTCGCAATCAACAATGATTTTAAATTATTTTTCAGACTAACTTTAAATAGATATAATGCGGAAAACAAATATGGCACAATAATTAATCCACCGACCATGGAAAGACAAAATTCAAAGGGATTTTTGAAAAAATGCATCGATATCATAATCAATTCAACTAAAATCACGGTTGCTAACAACGAATTAGTTGGTACTTTGGCACGATTTCGTTGTTTGAAAAACTGTGGAAAGGTGCCGCTTTCAGCCCCAATCGTTGGCATTTCAATTAAAACTACCATCCAACTGACCCAACTAGACAAAATAGCAATAATTGCACCAAAGGTCATAATTATCTTTCCAATCGGTCCCATCACGTACTGCATAATTGTTGAAGTGGAGATTCCAGCTAAATTACCGATTTCTCCATAACTCATTAATCCTAATGGCAAAATGGAAGTTAATGAAAATAATGCAATCGCAATTATAAAACCATTTTTGGTTGCTTTCCGTACTTCATGTTGACTTTTAGCTTTCCCTGCCAACACAATCCCGGATTCAATCCCAACAAATTCAAATAAAGTGGTTAACATTGCTCCCTTAACTTGGGAAAAGAGCGGTCCCCGCGATGAATCATGTAAATGACTAATCGTTTGATCAGCAAATGGATTCGTTGTAAAAGTTTTCCAATTCATCATGACAATCATGGTTACCACAAAAAAACCAATCACTAAAATTAAAATTATAATCCCTAGAATACTAGCAGTACTTGTCGAATTAATCCCTCTTAATAACAAAAGACTAATTAACCACAGCACAATTGATCCGGCCAAAATTGATAACCAACTATTGCTGCTAGTAAAGGTTTGCGGCCAAAAAGAACTTAAAATCGTCATCAATAAAATTGAATAACCTGCAACATCAAAAGCCTGGCAAATCCAATAACTCCAACTAACTAAAAAAGCAGCAAAATTACCAAATCCAGCTTCTGCATACTGGTATAAACCATTGGTAAATTGTGGTTCTTTTTCAGAAAGCAGCATAAAAGTCGTAACTAAGCTACCAATAATTAAGGTAGCGACTACCCAAGCAATAATTTGTGCAATCAGTCCGCCTTTAATCGCCATATTTTGCGGCAAATCATAAATTCCACCTCCACACATTGCGGAAACAATTAATGCCATTAAGGTAAATGAACCTACTCCCGGTTTTATAGACTTTTTCGGTTTCATGTTTTTAATTCTCCTCGCATTTTAATTACTCACAAAAAAAGAAGTAAACGCTACCAATTAGCAGCCATTTATTACTTCTAAATGCGGCATGATCTTCTTTAATCAGTAAACAATGGTTAAAAAAGACAAAAAACACCTTACCATAATTTTTAATTATTTGCCATTTTGCTTTACAAAAGCTGATCACTTGGATAATGATGTCCATGATGTTTTAAAACATGAGATCCATGATTGTAAGCCATCTCTACAATAGTAAGAATATGTGGATCTCTTAAACTATACAAAATTCTTTTTCCATCACGTTCTACAGATACTAACTGGTGCTTCTTCAATAATGATAGCTGATGTGAAACCGTCGATTGTTCTAAATCCAATTTTTTCACAATGGTGGAAACATCTAGCGCATTATTTTCTAATAGAAATAAGATTTTTAACCGCGTTTCATTACTTAACAATTTAAATATTTTACTAGTTTCTGCAATTTTATCCGCATTAATAATGCTTTCACCTCTTTTTAAAATAAATTCATAATAAAGTTGAATCCATGTTTAATCAAACCGCTATCAAACATTACATAAATTCCAATTACGATATAACAAATTTTCATTAAAATTTCGCCATATTTATCAATAATTAATTGAACTACTTCATTTTTTTCAATTAATTTCAACAATAACACAATTATTATAGTTAAAAATCCAATGTAGAATAATGTTTCCAAGAAAATTGGAAACGTTTCGCCTAATAGAACTGGTAGAAAAATTGAAAGATTACAACCAGCGCAAACTGATAAATAAGTTACTAAAACGATTATGATTGGCGACTTACTTTTAACATCAGCTTTTTCATCGTCATCACCCTTTAACGCTAAATAGATTGGAATAACCCCAAGTATCCCTAGAATCCATTCTGGTAAAAAACTTTCTAGTAATTTCCCTGCAAAGAAACTAAGACTTAGTAAAATGATATTTCCCAATAAATAGCCAATTATTACTTTAGATAATGGAAATAATTTTAGCAAAAATAAAAGCATAATAAAAAAATCTAGATTAACTGCTACAAACGTTAAAGTTAATAGTCCAATGTTCATTATATTAACCACCTTTCATATGAACATAATAACATATGTAACCAAAAAAATAAGCTGCTAATAATTAGCGGCTTATTTTTAGACTTAAATTAATTTGCTTTCTTTTAATAATTCCTCAATCCAAGTCCCCTTAACTTTCTTCAATAACAATTTTGCTCCTAATTTTTCTGTTATTGGTAAGTCCATTTCTTCCAATGTTTTTTGATCATTTAAATAGTACATGGCACTCATCAAAGTTCTAATATCAAAAACAGATGGATAGACTTCTGGAACAGTATGGTCAATCTTTAATAACTCATAAACAGCTTCGATAGCAGTTCGAACTGAATATTCTGTAGTAAAGACAACGTCTCTTGTACCTGAATCAGCAAAGTTACCAATGAATGCTAAATTAGTTGAACCTGCTGGGACAACATCTGGACGATCATCCGCAGTTCGCAACTGAAAATAACTAGTAATAAATGGCATGTAATCTGGAATTGCTTGAATATTCTTAATATCGGACATCTCTGCAATTTTATCTTCAGGAACTCCCAAATGATACAAAAGTTCTTCCGTCAATTCTTTTCCGGAACATTCAGGCATGCGCTTTTGGATATAATTACCTTTCGTATCTGAATATAAACCGTACAACCATAAAATTACTTCATCTTTTGGCTGACCTTTATAAGCAGGCTGGCGATGAATGGTAAAACTCATCCCCCAATTTGAATCGGTAATAGTAATAATTCCGCCAGTCTCACATTTATCATAATTAAATAACGGACGTTTAGTTAACTTTTCAATATAAGGAGCGATATCTTTGTTTTTCAAAGTTAATGTAGCACTGGTCTTCCATGCTTTTTCAGGAATAGTTTTACAAAAAACATCCGGATGTCCAAATCGACTATCTTGAGCAGCCAATTTTTCCCATAGTTTCCAACTTCCACCTAATGACTCGTTTGGAATTGGTGCTTCATCATGTGAGCCATAAGTAGTTGATTCTGTAATCGAACCATTAGTAACGAACACTAAATCCATTGGATCTACAGTAATGGATTTGCTTTTACCATTTTGAGTAAGATCAATCTTGTGAGCTGCAATTTGATCCCCATCATGTTTAACTTCTACATTTTCTACTTGAGTTTGATATTCAAAATTAACCTGATGATCTTTTAAGTAAGCTACTAAAGGTTCACTCATTGATTGATAATCATCATAACGGTTAAATTTCAAAGCAGTAAAATCAGTTAAACCATCTACGTGGTGAATAAAACGCATTAAATAACGACGCATTTCTGCTGCTGACTGCCATCTTTCAAAAGCAAACATAGTCTGCCAATCAGTCCAAAAGTTAGAAGCAAAAAAGTTGTCATCAAAAACATCTTCAATCGTTTTACCATCTAGTTTGCTTTCTGGAACCAACACTAAATCAATCATTTCTTTTAATGCTTTATAATCCAGAGTATATTCATTATCATTTTTAAGTTGTTGTCCGCGATTATGAATTAAACGACAGTTAGATTTGTTAGGATCTTCTTTATCTACATAATAATATTCATCTAAACAGCTTTTCCCTGGTTCATCTAAAGAAGGTACTGAACTATATAAATTCCACAAACACTCATAGTGATCTTCCATTTCTCGACCACCAGGTGATACATACCCGCCGTTAATATCTTTAAATGCTTCCAAAGATCCACTTGCCTGATCTTTTTCTTCAAAAATTGTGATATTTTTACCAGGCATATATCCATCTCGAATTAAAATCACTGCTGATGCTAATCCAGCTAAACCTGCACCCACAATGTAAGCATGACGCTTCTCCACCCCATCAGTTTTTTTAGGGTGTACCAAATTATAATAATTTCCTGTCGCATATTTAACCATTATTAATTGCCTCTTCTCAAAAGATTGTTCACTATTCCACAAACTAAACTTTAAAACAAAATCGCAATTAAAACAATTAAATAAATTGAAAAATAAGACATTTAAAGGAAAATTAATTAATAGGATAATTGCACACCTTATTTTATTAGTGGGGTGATGTTCCAATTATTTATTAGAATATAAAAAATCCCCGCCATTTAGCGAGGATTTATCCTCTTGCAACCAAACTTACTAATTGAATAATGCTCTTCCTTTTCAGTAATAAATCTACACCTCCTTCTTTAATATCTTGACTTTATTACTTAGAGTGTACTCTAAGTCAAGAAAAAAGAACTTTCATTAAAAATGAAAGTTCTTAAATCAATATAAATAGTTTCCTTAAAATATTAGTGCTTATATCTTTAAATTTAAAATAAGTTTAACTGTTAAATATCTATTATTCTTTATATAGGGATTAATATTTTTAGTTCTAAAAACAACTACGGTTAAATAAATATATTTTATCTTCATCTAAAAGTAACAATTCAATCAAGAATTAGTTTTAAGCGTTAATATTAATTATTAATTGAATTAGCTGGATTACCTACTACTAAATCATTATCAGGCACATTTTTAGTAACAATTGAACCTGCTCCCACAATTGCATTTTCACCAACTGTAACCCCTGGCAAAATGATTGATCCTGCACCTACCCAAGCATTCTTTTTAATATGAACTGACTTAGGAACAATATTTCTTCTTTGTTCGGGATCTTTGACATGGTTAACTGAAATTAAAGTTACTCGAGGACCAATTAAAACATGATCCTCAAGATAAATACCTCCAAGATCTACAAACATACAGTCAGCATTAACAAAAACATGATTACCTAAAAAAATATGTCCGCCAAAGTCAGTATTAAGCGGCTGACTTACCTCAGTTCCTTCTGGAACATCATAATTTAAAATTTCACTTAATATTTTCCTACGTTTAAGTTCATCAGGTTCCTGATTAAACTGAATTACTAACGAATTGGTGTAACGTTGAATTTTTTCTATTTCTCTAAATTCAGGATCATTAAAATTTAACACTTTACCTTCAAGGGCCCGATTAAAAATTTTATCTTTTTTTTGATTATTATTCATAATAGCTCCTTAAATGTTTATTGTATTAAATTCCTTGATCAGTTGGACGTACTAATATCTCATTAATATCAACATTGTCAGGCTGACTCATCATGAAGACGGCAATTTCTGCGATATCTTCTGGGTATAACCAGCCATTTTTAGTACTGTTATTAGCTGTTTCAATTTGTTCTCTAATCTTATCGTCATTAATAGTCGACATCAAGTTGGTATTTACCGCACCAGGTGAAACAATCCCAGTCTTAATTCCATTTTGATGCTGTTCTTGTCTTAAGCCTTCCATAATAGCACGCACTGCAAATTTAGAACCATTGTAAACAGCTGAACCAGGATAAACAACATGACCAGCTACTGAATCGGTTGCCATAATCAAACCGTTTCCTTGTTTCTTCATTTGTGGTACTGCTGCGACAATTCCATTTAATACACCCATAATATTAGTGTTTAAAATTGCTTGCCATTCTGCTAATTTTTTAGGATCATCAACCATTCCTTGTGGCATAATCCCAGCATTGTTATAAAGAACATCTAACTTGCCAAACTTTTCAATAGCTAGATCCACCAAAGCCTGTACATCTTCTGATTTAGTTACATCAGTCAATTTGTAAGCAAAGTTTTCTGGATGAGAAACTTCCATTGCCATCTTTTCTAATTTTGCTTGGTTACGCGAACCAACTACCACCTTAGCCCCTCTTTCAAGTGCTAATTTTGCGGTTGCTTCACCCATTCCTGATGATCCGCCTGTGATTACTACTACTTTATTTTTAATTGTCATTATAAATTCCCCTTTCAATTTGACTAAGCTAAATATAAACCTTAACGTTAAGGTTAAGTCAAGAAAGGAGCTTATAATTTATGAAAATTAAAGAAGTTAGTGAAATAACGGGTTTAACCGCAGTAACTCTTCGTTATTATGAAAAAAGCGGACTGATTGCACCAATTCAAAGAAAAAATGGAATTCGTAATTACACTGAAACAGACTTAGAAGCCATCAACTTTATCAAATGCATGAGAAGAGCAGGTCTTTCTGTTAAATCATTAGTTGAATATATGGATTTATTTAATCGTAATGAGGATACGACCAGTCTTAGAAGACAAATTTTAGCCACAGAACAACAAAAGTTAAAAAAGCAAATTAAAATCATGCAAAAATCTGTAAACATTATTGATCATAAGTTAGAATTATATGATCAAGGAGCCTTCAAAAACGTTCATTAAAATTAATTAGTTAAAACTTCTTTTTTAGTAATCATTATTTACCTTCTAATAATTTAATTATAAATAAAAAAATAACTGTCTAATAGACAGTTATTTTTAGTATAAATGGGCAGCCAAGGAATTGAACCTCAATCTTTCGGACAAAGGATCCGCTGCTCTAGCATTTGAGCTAGCCGCCCAGAACCCTACTTAATTATTCTAACATCTTATTAAAAAATTTCAACAATTGATTGGATAAACAACGTGAAAAGTTTCCAAAACCATTTTAGCGGTTTTTGGTTCAAACTGCTGTCCCATCTCTTGATATTCCTTAACAAAAAAATCTTGATGAACTTTTCTCCAATAACTTAGAGTTCGATCACCCTCACCTTCTTGATAAGCATGTTTTTCATTAACATCTAAATAATTACAGATTTTAACATCATCATTCTGAATGATACAAAATGGATCATCATTTCCATCTAAAATTACATCATATGCATTTTTAATAGGTAATGGTTCATCAGTTTCATACAAATCTAAGGCACTAGTAGTTGCAGTCTTAGTCCCAGTCAAAACCAAATGCGCTAATTTATCGGATTCAACGCCATATTGATAACTAGCTTGTAACTTGGCATCACTTGAAATTGCATGAGATGCTTTGGCTTGTTCAAAATACTCTAAAGGCGTCATCAGAAAATCCTTTGCATTGTTATTAGTGTCCTGCAGTCATCTTTATTCCAATAATACCAATAATTAACAATGCAATAAATACCCAAGTTATCATGGGAATTTGATCTTTGAAAAAGATTACTCCAACAATGATAGAACCAACAGCGCCAATCCCCGTCCAAACTGGATAGGCAATACTTAAAGGCAAATGTTTAACTGCTAAAGCTAGAAATCCAAAACTTAATATCATTCCTAAAATAGTAGTAATACTAAAAAATAAATTTGTAAAACCGTTACTTAATTTCATTGTAGTTGCCCAAACAACCTCAAATATTCCTGCAATTATCAAATAGATCCACGTCATTTTATTTATTCTCCTTAAAAAAATAAAAGCATCTATAAAGTTCTTCATTGACCTAATGAACTCCATAAATGCTTTCTCGCCCGGTGGCGATTAATATTAAATTATTTTAAATTGATAATACTAAATTAAATAATCAATGTCAATTAACTTTTGATTTCATCTAAATCTAGACCAAGTGCATTAGCCACTCTTGTGCCATAATCTGGATCAGCTTGATAAAATTGTCTTGTTTCTAAAACTTGAATCTCATGATTATCAACCGACCCAAGTCCTTTTTTAATCGTAGCAATTAATCGATCTTGTTCTTCTTTACTATACAAGCGATACAGATCTCCAGCTTGTGTGTAGAAGTCCTGGTCATAGGGTTTATAAGTGCCAGTTTCTCCATGAAGTTGGGCTGGTTTTACAGCTGCATTAGGATCTTCGACTGGACCGCCTTTACTATTAGGTTCGTAATTAACACCATTTCCTTGATGATCAGCCATTGCCCCATCTCGTTCATAAGTATGAACTTCATTTTTAGGCCGATTAACTTCTAATTGTTCAAAATTGGCACCTAAACGATATCGTTGCGCATCTTTATATCCAAATAATCGTCCTTGCAATAGTTTGTCTGGAGAAGCTTCAATTCCTGGGACTAAATTGGCAGGTGAAAAAGCGATTTCTTCCACTTCGTCAAAATAATTAGTTGGATTTTCATTTAAAGTAAATTCTCCAACTTCTTGTAGTGGATAATCATGATGAGAAACAACTTTGGTAACATCAAAAATATCATCGTGATAATCAAGTCCAGCTTGATAAGGAATGATTTGTACACAAACTTTCCAAGTTGGATAATTATGATTTTTGATTGCATCATATAAATCATGTAGTAAGTAATCTGTGTCTTCAGAAGCTGCTTTTGCAGCAACTTCATCAGTCATATTTTTGACTCCCTGCTGACTAATAAAGTGATATTTAACCCAAACCGCTTCACCATCTTTGTTAACCCATTTATATGTGTGACTGCCATATCCATTCATGTTTCGATAACTAGCTGGATTACCACGGTCACCCATTAAGTAAGTAACTTGATGTACTGATTCGGGTGAATGTGACCAAAAATCCCATTGCATTTCATCATCACGCATATGTGTTTGTGGATCTCGCTTTTGCGAATGAATGAAATCAGGAAACTTCAACGGATCATTAATAAAGAAGACCGGGGTATTATTTCCAACAATGTCATAATTACCATCACGAGTGTAAAACTTAAGTGCATATCCACGAACATCGCGAATTGTATCAGGATATCCAGCTTCTCCAGCAACTTGAGAAAAACGAGCTGCCATTGGTGTTTCTTTTCCAACATCATTAAATAAGTCCGCCTTGGTGTACTTGCTCATATCATGAGTAAGTTTAAAGACTCCCTTGGCTCCTGCACCTTTCGCGTGAACAACTCTTTCTGGAATTCGTTCCCGGTTAAAATGTGCTAGCTTTTCTAAAAGTTGATAATCCTGCATCAAAACAGGTCCACGAACTCCAGCAGTTTGAGAATGTTCATTATTAGCCCATGGTTGTCCGGCTTTAGTGGTTAATTTTTTTGTCATAGTAGTTGCTCTATCTGTCGTTATATTAATTGCATGCAATTTACAACTTCATTACATATCTGTTTATAGTCAATGTCAATATAAAGGCTCATATGAAAATAAAAGTTTTTGGAGGTTGCTTTGGATAATACTTAAACTGACTTGTTCCAGCAATATCCCATTTTTTTAAATAACGATATAAAAAAGAAGATAAATTCATTATGACTTTATCTTCTTCGTTTTTAACCTTTAATTTTTCGATAACTCTTCAATAATGCTTCTCTTAATGCAGGGTCATGAGCATAAATATATGTTCCATAAACTCCTCGTTTCATTAATACATTTAATGAGTTTAAAATAATTTGCTTTTTGATTCGATCAAATTCTTTCGGATTAGAAATATCTTTACGACGTTTGATAACTTCTGTATTAGTTTGTTTACTCAAATCAACCTTAATTTTATGATCTTCGGGATCTAAATAAATTGGCGGACCGATAATCAAACCTACATAATTTAAATCAAATCCCTGACAAGTATAAATAGAACCAACTTCATCAATACTCTTAGGAATTTCAGCCCAAGGGGTACTAGTATAATTATATTGATCCCACGGCATTTTAAAACCACCGCTTTCATAAATATAATGTTTACCACCATCGAGCGTTGAAGGATAACCAGTAGTTGAAACAATTCGCGATAATCCCACTTCATGATTTCGTTTTACGATTTCTTTTCGCATTGATTCAGCATCCGCATAAATCCGAAAGTCATAACCATCGTCTGCATCCTTCGGAATTGATAATAAATTACCCTCACTAAATTCATTCATCCAATGAACTAAATCAGGTTTAGCCGTAATCCTAAATTGATGTGTTAAATGATAACTTTCGTGAAAATATGGCTTTAAAATTTGATCAAGACACTTTTGATCCCAATAATTTTTCGTTTGAATCACTTGATGCATATCAAAAACTAAAATCACAACTTTACTAAGTTTAATAATCTCTTCTAATTGATTTTCACCATAGAAATTATTGTAATGATCTGGTTCTGACAATAACAAATGAGCTTCATCGACAATTACGACATCCGCTTTCTCATCCTTTTTCTTTAACTGATTAATAAAAGAAGTTGGACGCATAAAGTTTTTCTTTAGAATGTTATTTTCAGTACCAGCAATATTCTTATAAACTTTCAAAACTTCCGGATGATTAACTAAAAAGTAATTTTTCGTCCCGAATAGCCTATTATTTTTATCGTGAGCGGCTTGTTGTATATCAAAAAATAACTGACTCAAAATAACGCTTTTTCCAGTTCCGCAATCACCATAAATCGTAAAAATAGATGGTTTTGGCTGGTCAATTCGTTGATTAATAAATTTTTGAATTCTTTTAATTAATTGCTTTTGTTCGTCAGTTAAATTATGGAGATTTGGAGCCACTTTCTGTACTGCATCATTCTTGATTTCCACTTAGTTCACTCCTTCTAGCTTGAAAATGCCAGTTAATAAAGGCTAAAATCGTAATTCCTATTGCAATGATAAATAAGATTGTATAGTCAACGTGTCCTCCAAGCATCGTTTGATGCACAATTTCACCTGCAGAATGAGCTTGATTTTGATGAATTGCCAAAACTGAAGCTAAAATACTTGTTCCTAAAGAACCAGCATATTGCTGCAACATGTTAAAAATTGAATTAATATCAGCCGAAGCTTTGAGTGGTGCATTAGCTTGGGCATTTGAAATTGTATTTGAAAATGCCATGTTGATTCCAAGTCGTAATAATGTAAATAAAATAGTTAATTTAACGGGAGTAGCCCATGAACTAGAAATACTAAATAAAAATGTAGCAAAAGTTAAAACCAACATTCCTGTCAAAATTGGCTTAAAGGCACCCCACCGATCGTAGACCATGCCCGAGATTGGTGAAGTTATTCCACCCACAATCGATCCGGGTAATAAAATCAAACCTGCTGTTAAAGGCGTAACGTGTAAAACAATTTCTGCATAAATTGGAATTACAAAGGAAATTCCAATATTAATGAACATTAATAACATATAAGTAATTGCATCCATCGATACTGCTGGAATTTTCATCGGACTAAATGAAATCAGTTGCGAAACTCCATGATTATTGACATATAAAAAGAGTCCCAGCGTAATCAATCCAATTATAATCGGAGCAATACAACTAACTAAGCTGGTGTCTTTGGTACCAAAACGATTGGCAGCCCATACGAAAGAAAAAAATGTAATTGACATTAATGCCAAAGCGATAAAATCAAAATGTTTTTTAATTCCAAGCGGTTTAATATTGATATTTTTAATTCCAATCCAAAATGTAATTAAAGCAATGGGAAGCACCGCAACAAAAATAAAACGCCATGATAAGAGTGAAGACATTGCCCCACCATATGTGGGTCCTAAAGCTGGTGCTAGGGAAATTACCATTGAGGCAATCCCCACGTATGTTCCAGTTTTACGTCTTGGAACTGTGATGAAAATCACTTGATACATCATTGGCATCGACAAACCAGTTGCTCCAGCTTGTATCAAACGTCCGATTAGTAAAATCGCAAAATTAGGAGCAATCATACTCAAAAAATCACCAATGATAAATAACAATGCAGCAGCCATAAAGACTTTTTTTATTGGAAATTTTTTCAGTAAAAAGGCAGTAGTCGACATTGTAATCGTGGTTAATAATAAATATCCCGTGGTAATCCATTGAATTGTATCAAGTGGAACATTAAAAATTTTCGCTAATTCGGGAAAAGTAACATTCATGGATGTTTCCAATAAAACTCCAACGAATGATAATAAAGCTGTCGCCAAAATTGCTAGTTTACTTTGAGTAGAAACCTGTTCATTTTCATTCAAAACTAGAATCCTCCTGTAATCTAAAAAAGACGCAACATAGCGTCATCATAATATTTTAAAGATGTCATTTTGCTTAATTATAACATTTTTAATCAATTCTTGATTATTAGCTTTGGATGAAATTTACTCAATTTTTTTGAAAAATTTCTCAATTATCTATCGCAAGTAATTAAGAAGTTTGTTTTTATCCATAATTATCTCTTCGTGATATTATAAAGTTTTCTTTATTAGGAACAATTAATTATAAGGATTGTTTTTGCAAACTATAGTATATATACTTAATTAAGATATTTTTATATTAGTCACTAATTAAGGGAGAAATGAATTGAAAAGTAAGAAGCTTCTTATATCAGGTATTGTTGGTATTCTTGTAATTATTTGTGGAATTTTGATTTACGCTCATCATGATAGTACAGATAAAAATAAAGCCAACCATGATGTTAAAACTGAGAAAAAAACGAAAAAAGTTAATAAACACAAAAATTCTAAAAAAACAGATGATAAAGTTAACAAAAATGATTTAGATTCAAATAATGATGATAATTCATCAAGTTCTGATACAAATAATACTGAAAAAACAAAAACTGAACCAAGTAGTAAGAATAGTTCTAGCAAAAAAGAAAATAATTCTACCAAAAGTTCTAGTGTGACTGTAAATAATAATGGGAATTCTAAAAATTCAACAAATGGAAGTGCAAGTACTCCCGTTAATAATAAAACAAGTTCTACTTCACAAACTTATAATAAAAATAATGTAAATTCGCAAAGTACTAATTCAAGTTCAGAATCTAGTCAACCTGCCGCTAGTGCTCAGACCACTTCAAATGCTCAAAATGGAAACGTGGTTAATAACTCTAGTGAAGCAATTAATGTTTTAAAAAATTCACTTGGATATGATGATGATGTTTATTATGATCTTATATCTAGTTCAAATGGTGTATATGAAATACAAACAACTTCAAAAAGCATTCATAGTCAGGGTGGTAGTGGAACATTAGATAATTATCTTGTTAATAGTGATGGAACATATGAGTTAAAATCTTAAAAACAAAATATTATTCAAGAAGAAAAATTTATAAAAACAAACCGCCATCAAATTAATGATGACGGCTGTTTTTTAATTGAGCTCATTTTCTGAAAAATATCTTTAATTAATTTTGACTAAATTTCTTTTAAAATTATTTCCTTCAGCTATTTTTGTTATTTTATCCAATACTGTATTAAGAGATATTTCATCATAGTTAATTGATTCTACTATATTCCACTGATTAGATAATTTATCCCAAATGTATTCTTTTTCTGAAATAGGTATATTTACTGAATCTATACCGTATAAAGTTATATTTCTTAGAATAAATGGAAATATATTTGTGTTTAAATTTGATCCAGATACATTACCACAAATACTTATTGCACCATTGTATTTGATCTGTGGAAAAATATTTTCAATAGTTTTTTCTCCGATTGTGTCAATTACTAAGTCATATTTTTGATGATCTAGTAATTTATTCGTTCTAAGTGATTCATTTGTTATAACGTTTGTGGCACCTAATTTTTTCAACTCTTTTTCTTTGTTTAAAGACCTTGTAGCTAATGTTATATTTTTATATCCAAGCTTATTTAAAATCCTTACCGCAATACTTGCTACGCCACCTGAACCACCAGTTATTAAAATTTTTTTATCTTTATTTGGATTGTTTTTTATAAGTTTATTTATTGATAATCCTGCTGTTAATCCTGCCGTTCCATATAGCATAACTTCCCTAGGATTTAAATTACTAGGTATTTTGATAATCCAATTATCAGGAACAATAGTATATTCTTCTAAACCACCGTCAATGATTGTACCTAATCCATATCCAGTTACTAAAACTATATCTCCTTTTTTGAATTTGTTACTTTTTGATTCTGTGATTATTCCACTCAAATCAACCCCTGGAACAATTGGATAATTTTTAATTACCCCAGAATTTAGTTTAGTAGCTAACATATCTTTATAATTTAAATCAGAATACATATTTTGGATTATAACTTCATGATCATTCAATGGTCTCAATTTTTTGTTAGTTAATTTAACATCTATTGAATTACTTATTTTGTTTATAACAATTGCTTTATTTTTTTCCATAAAATATCCTTTTTTATTTTAAGAATTATCTATTCAATTAGCTTATAATATATAAATTTCACAAAGAAAAACATTATGAATATTCAGTTAAATAGGTTTAACTTTTCCCCATTTTACACAAATTTCCAAAAATAAAATCCTCGCAAATGTTGATTTACGAGGATTTTAAATTTTTTCTGATAATTATTTTTGAATAGTTGAATCAGATTCATTGTTAAACTTCATTAATAATGTTGAAAAATTTTAATTGTTTAATTTAACTATTAATGTCTAAAATGACGTGGTTTTCTAAGTTCATGCCAAGCAAATGCAATCCCTGCAATTGCTACTATGATAATTCCACTTACTATCCAAGGGATGACACTATGATGAGTTTTCTTTTGATCCTTTTTCTTAGTGCTATCACTATTCTTATCATCATTTTTATCTTTGTTTTTGTCTTTTTTATTGTTAGTTTTATTCTTCTTATCTACATTAGAATCTAAATTTTTATCTTGTTTATCATTAGATTTATTTGTATTACTTGCACTTACATTAGCTTTATTTTCATTATTATTCTTAGTCACGTTTTTAGCGTCAGAATTTGCAGTTACTTCATTTGTCTTAGTCGAACTTGAATTTTTGTTAGTTCCATTAGTAGCATTCTTATTCGTGCCAGATTTCGAATTATTAGAATTATTATCTTTATTTGTTCCGCTCGTAGAATTAGAAGTAGTGTTTTTATTAGAATTATTACTGCTTCCGTTTTTAGCTGGAGTTGTAGCTGTTCCTTTATTTCCAGTAGTACTAGTTGAACCATTAGAACTATTGCCAGATGATTTATAAACGATTGTCATACTTTCATTATGCGTGGCAGGATCACTACCACCAAAGACCATTTGGGGACCATAACTATCATTTTGACCATTTTCAATTTTAGAATAAGTGTATCCAGAAATGTTAGGAACTGATGCTACATATGTGCTTCCGGACTTACCAGTTGCTGTAGTAGATTGTCTAATCGTTTTCCCGTTTTGATCAACATAATTAACTGTAATTACGCCTTGATCATTGTTCTGTGAAGTTTGAGTATTTTGTGCATTAACATGTGTCAAGTTAGGTGCAATAATCCCAACTCCTAATAATGATGAACTAACTAAAAATATTGATGCCATTTTCTTAATATTCATGTTTTATACTCCATTCACTTGTTATTAAAGTAATCTAAGGTTCAATTCAAGTATAACATTTCACAATCAAAACAACCGTTAATCAGTAACAAATAACCATCCAAAGATTAGTTTGGATGGTTATTTTAATTTCTATTAATTATGACACCATTCGTCTATCAAACCATTTTGCTAGCAGTGACAAACTATAATTGACGATAAAGTATAACGCTGCTATCAAAACAAACATCGGAATCATGTAGTTTGGATTTTGTCCGTAAATTACTTGAGAACGAAACATCATTTCTGGAAGTACAATGGCAGTTGCCAAAGAAGTATCTTTTACTAAAGAAATAAACTGCGAAATCAAAGGTGGAATGGAACGTTTCAATGCTTGTGGTAATTCGATATACCATAATGTTTGCAAATTTGTCATTCCAGTTGAGAGTGCCCCTTCTTTTTGTCCTTGCCCAATTGACAACAAGCCGCCTCGAATAATTTCAGCAACCATCGTTGCCTCAAAAACAGACATAGCAACCACAGTGGCTGCAAAAGCATTTAACTCAACTCCCAATTTTGGCAGTGCAAAGTACGTAAAAAATATCAACAATAGTAATGGTAAATTTCTAATCGTATTAACTATAAATCGAACTGTACGGGAAAAATAAGGGATATCTTCATACAAAATAACCCCTAAAATTAATCCCACGAAAAAACTAATAATGATTGAAATCAGCGATACAATAATCGTGATTCCTAGTCCTCCCAATAGATAGTGTAGGTTGATTGAACTAAAGGCTCCACTCATTGTAATCTCCCCTTTCCTAATCTATCTTCGATTTGACGCATTACTGTTGATAACGGACCCGTAATCATTAGGTAAAAAATTCCCACAATAATATACGTATTAAACGGATCAAGATTTGCACCAGAGATTACATTCGCCTGATACATTAAATCAAATCCAGCCACAAATGATAGAATTGACGAATTTTTAACTAAATTAATAAACTGATTTCCTAACGAAGGGATCGCCAGTTTAAAACCTTGTGGCAACACAATATGAATCATAGCTTGCGTATAAGTTAAACCGTTTGCACGTGCCCCTTCCATTTGTCCTTCATCGACCGAATTAATCCCACCACGAATACATTCAGCAACGAAAGCAGAGGTGTATAAAATCAGTCCGATTGTTCCAGCCCAGAAACCAGAAATTTTAAAGTCTTTGGCGACCACAACATAGAAAAATAGTGTAATTACCAATAAAGGAATGTTTCTAAAGAATTCAACAAAGGCATTTCCAATAAATCTTAAAATCTTATTAGGTGCCAATTCCATAAGGGCAAAAATAGTTCCTAACAATAATGAACCGACTAACCCAATTAAGGATGACAAAATTGTAATCCAAAATCCATTTAAAATGGTCTGCCAGTTTTGCATAAAAATATTGATCATTTTGTCAAATCCCTCCAGTCTAGTCCAGGAATATTTGAGAACCATTTTTTAATCAAGCGGTTATAAGTGCCATTTTTGATAATTTCAGCCAAAGCCTTGTTAACTGCATTGTTTAACTGGGTCTGCCCTTTATCAACGCCTAATCCATAAGGCTGGTTGGTAAACGGTTTACCAACCACTTCAACGTTATTACTTTGCTGAGTAAAACCGTACAAAATTGCATTATCAGTGGTCATCGCCTGTCCTTGACCAGACTCCAAAGCACTAAACGCCTGTGAATTATCAGGCATCGCAATTAAATGAGCTTTAGGAGCAAATTTCTTGGTAGTATCCAAGGCGGTCGTTCCCATCACACCAATAATCGTAAATTTAGGATTATTTAAATCTTTAATACTCTTAATTCCCGAATTCTTTTTAACTAAAATTGATTGACCCGCAGGAAAATAAGGCTTAGAAAAATCAACGATTTTAGCACGTTCCGGTGTAATAGTCATGGAAGCGGCCACAGCATCAACCTGCTTATTTTTCAACAGTTGAATCTTCGAATTAGTAGTAACGGGGGTAAATTCTGACTTGATGTTCGTATGATTATCTTTTGCAATCTGCTTCGTAATGGCACGAGCAATATCTACGTCAAAACCTTCACTCTGACCAGTTTTCGGACTAATCAAACCAAATAAACGAGTATCACTTTTAACTCCCCAACGCATCACGTGTGTTTGTTTGATTTGTGATAAAGCATCGGTTTCCTTATTTTGCCGTTCACGAGCATTAATCCCTAGCATTAATCCACCAATCAAGATAATCACAAGAATTACAGAGGCAAACAAACCCATTCGTTTTAACTTTGCTTTACTCATAATGATTCACCTCATTTCTTAATGATGTTCAACTTGTGATAGAAATTGACGTGCTCGTTCTGTTTTAGGACGTTTGAAGAATTCATCGGTTGAAGAGTCTTCTAAAATTTTTCCATCAGCCATGAAAATCACACGATCAGCAACTGCCTTAGCGAAATCCATCTCATGAGTAACTACTAAGGTAGTCATGTCAGAATTCATCGCAATATCACGCATAACATTTAATACACTACCAACCATTTCGGGATCTAAAGCAGAAGTAGGTTCATCAAACAACAATACTCGTGGATCCATTGCCAAAGAACGAGCGATGGCAATCCGCTGTTTTTGTCCACCCGACAATTGAGCTGGATATTTTGCTCCTTGATTTGATAAATCAACTTTAGCTAACAATTCATCAGCAATTTTACGATTTTTATCTTTAGGACGTTTCAACACAATCTGTGGCGCCAACATAATATTTTCTAAAATCGTCTTATTGTTATACAAATTAAAATGTTGAAATACCATTCCAACATCCGTTCTTAATTTATTGACATTAGTATCTTTACTAGAAAGATCCATACCATCTACCACTAATTTTCCTTTTTGAATATCTTCCAAACCATTGATAGTTCGTAGTAAAGTCGACTTCCCAGAACCTGATGGTCCAATCAGAACCACAGTTTCTCCAGCATTAATTTTCAAATTAATGTCATAAAGAGCGTGAAAATCACCGTAATATTTTTCAACATCTTGAAATTTAATAATTTCCGCCATAAAATGTACCTCCTGTCTTTCTTAAAAATGCGTATTATAGGTTAACTGCAACTCTATAGTACAATCAAAGAAAGCACCATACTTCCTGTCACGTTATGTGACATCAGCCACAAATTTTAATTTCAAGCTAGCTAAATTAATTGCTTCAGAAAGGAACTTTTAAATGAAAAATAATACTAAAATTCGCTGTGCCTGGGCGAATACCGATGACGAGTTAATGCAGCACTATCACGACGAAATATGGGGCAAACCAGTCTACGACAACCAAAAATTATTTGAACTTTTATCACTAGAACTCATGCAGTCGGGACTAAGCTGGAAAACAATTCTGCATAAACAACAAAACTTTGAAAAAGCCTTTTATAATTTTGATTATCATCAGGTTACAAAGATGGAGAAGCAAATTCCTGATTTACTTCAGAATGCTGGTATTATTAGAAACAAACGTAAAATTAATGCTATTATTCAAAATGCAAAAATGATGGAAAAACTTGAAAAACAAGACACTAATTTCTCTGAACTAATGTGGCAGTTTGTAAAATACGAACCCATCATTAATTCAATTACAGATCATGCTGATGTTCCAAGTACCACTAAACTTGCAACTAAAATTAGTAAACAGTTAAAGTCAATAGGCTTTAGTTTTACTGGACCAGTTGTAGTTTATTCATTGATGCAGGCAAGCGGAATGGTTAATGACCATGAAAATGATTGTTTTGCAAAGTAAATTACTATGTCTTTAGTGCTACAATTAAAGTCATTAATTAATCACACCAAGGAGTGCTATTTTTGGAAAATTATAATGAAAATGACCTTGCCAAAATTTTTAAAGCTCTGTCAGATCCAAATCGTATTAAGATTTTAAAAATCTTAATTGAAAATCAAACTGAAATGACATGTGGAGAAGTTAGTTCGCACCTTAACCTCTCGCTTTCAACAGTTTCTTACCATTTTAAAATTCTACGTCATGCTGGATTAACTAAAATGCGTAAAGACGGTCATGAAAAGTACCTATCAGTTAATCAACCTTTACTAAATAAATTAAATTTAACCCCAGTAATTAATAAAGATTTCACGTTGAAATAATCGTGAAATCTTTTTTTAAACTTGCATCTTTTCATGAAATAGAATACTCTTAATTTAATTTCGATATATATCGAAATAAGTTTGAAGGAGGCTTTTATTTTGCAACGGAAAAAGAAATGGACTAAGAAAAAACTTTTAATTATTATTTCAGTTTTAATTGCTACTTTTATGACATCCGTAGAGACCACAATTGTGACTACTGCCCTACCGTCAATTTTAAGTAGTCTCCATGGCTTAGCACTTCAAAGCTGGGTCTTTGCCACCTATTTACTAACAACAACTTTGAGTACTCCAATTTACGGAAAACTCAGTGATCGAATCGGTAGAAACCCCATTTTTCTTTTTGGTTTAGCTGTTTTCACTCTAGGTTCAATGGCGTGTGGATTAGCAACTAATATTGAATTTTTGATTGCGGCTCGTGCTTTACAAGGATTTGGTGCTGGAGCAATTATGCCAATCACATTTACGCTGATTGCAGATACTTTTCCTTTAGAAGAACGCTCCAATATGATGGCTTGGAATAATACTGCTTGGGGAATTTCAGCTTTGATTGGACCAATTATCGGCGGCTTTATCGTTGATCAATTAAGCTGGCACTGGATATTCTTTATTAATGTTCCTTTAGGCATAATTGTCTTTATTCTGATTTACTTTGGCTATCGTGATCCAGTTCAACAAACAACTGCACTTAAAATGGACTACTTCGGTAGCACATGGTTAGCTTTGTTTTTAATTTCACTCTTAGTAACTTTACAACTATTAAGTGATCCTAAAGTTAGCTATTCATTTTTATTCATCGGTTTGATAATTATTGTAGTATCTTTAATTTTATTTATTCGTACAGAAAAAAATGCTAGCGATCCTGTTATACCGCTCAAGTTATTTAAATCATGGACTTTTTCTGCCCAGATACTGACTGCTTTGCTTTTGAGCGGCATTCAATTTGGTTTCCAAATTTACTTCCCAATGTGGCTTCAATCAATCTACAAAGTATCTGCCACTATTGCTGGTTTAGCAATTACTCCTGGACCAGTTGCCTGGTTAATCACATCGTTTTTTGTCGGAGCTTTGATTAAACATTTTGCTCCTAAATTTATCACGATTCCAATCGTAATCATTCAATTTGCCTTTTATCTCATCTTGGTATGTAGTTCAGTATCATTACCAATCATTTGGTTCTACGTTATTGCTGGAATAACTGGTGCCGGTTTAGGTGTCATAATCACTATGAATACCGTCGTTGCTCAAGCAATTGTACCTAAAGAAAATGTTGGAGTAGCTTCATCGATGATTACTTTAGGTCGGACTCTCGGACAAACTGTAATGACTGGGATTTTTGGATTTGTATTTAATCTGACTCTCAATCTTGAACATCATCACCATCCAGAAATTAACTCCAAATTATTAAATAGTGTAATTTCTTCTAAAAATGCTTCATCCATCCACTTATCAGGCGAAATAGTTAAAGAAATTAATCAAATTTTATTGACAGCCTTTCACAACGTCTTTTATTTAACGCTAGCATTATTTGTTATTATCATTATTGTAAATATATGCGATAAATTAAATAAACCAATTGTTATGAAGAGTAAATAAACTCTGTAAGATAAAAAAGTCCACGTAAAAATTAATTTACGTGGACTCTTTATATATTTACACTAATATCTAACTACATTTTTTACTTTTTAAAACTATAATCCCTGCTACCGTAGCTCCTAAAGTAACTTTTAGCCAGTTAGTTTTATTCGATTTTTGTTTTTTCATATATAACTCTTCTTATAGTAATGGTGATAATAAACGACTAAAGTGTTGCTTAAAGTTTAACCAAGCTGATTGATCGGCAAAAATTTCCTTCGTCTGTAACGTACTATCATCAATATTCTGTTGGAATATTTCTTCCATTTTATTAGCTAAGCCTTTATCGTAAACAAATGCATTACATTCAAAATTAAGTCCAAAACTACGATAATCAAAGTTCGCAGATCCAACTGAAACTAATTTATCATCAACCACAATTGTTTTAGCATGCATAAATCCATTGTTGTAAGCATAAACTTTTACACCTAACTCGGTTAATTGTTGTGTGTAATATTGAGTTGCTCGGTAAACAAACGGATGATCTGGCATATCTGGAGTAATAATCTCTACATCTACACCAGAATTAACAGCTACCTTAATTGCATCTAAGACAGATTGATCAGGAATTAAATAAGGAGTAGTAATTTTAAGTGATTTAGTCGCCATTTCAATTAACTTAATGTATCCCATTTTGATTTGTTCCATTGAAGAATCTGGACCACTAGAAACAATCTGCATAATAGCATTTCCATTTGTTTTAATTGGAGGATAATATTTAGCACTTTCTTTGGGATCATTTGGATCAATTCGTGACTTAATATCTGTTCCGTTCCAATCCAATAAAAATCTAGATTGCAATCCATACACTCCATCACCATGAATACGAATCATACAATCACGCCAGTTACCAAATTTAGGTACCCATCCCATATATTGATCACCAATATTCAATCCGCCAATATAACCGTATTTACCATCAATCGTTACTAATTTATGATGATCACGGAAATTAACTCTCATATCAAGCACATTAAATTTGTTGTGTAAAAATGGAAAAGCACGTCCACCAGCATCAATCAATGGTTTGAAAAATTTCTCATTAGTTCCCATTGAACCCCAAGCATCATAAATAACTCGCACATCAACTCCTTGTTTGGCTTTTTCAACCAAAACATCTAAGGCTTGATGTCCAATTTTATCAGCATAAAAAGTATAAAATTCGATATTAATCGAACTTTTAGCATTTCTAAAATCTTCAAATAACTGTTTGATAAAAGTATCTCCACCAGTATAAGTTTCAACTTCATTATGACCTAAAAGTGGAGCAGTATCTGAATTCATAAACATTTCTACTAATCCAGCAGATTCATTAACTAATTTGTTATTTGGATCAACTTTTTCGTCAAAATGACCTAATAATGATTTTTGCCGATTAATTTCAGAGGTTACTTGCTTTTTAGAACTACCTGATAATCGCAATAAACTGCTTTTTGGCAACCGGCGTCCAAAAAATGCATAAAACAAAAAACCAAGGACTGGTATAAAAATCAACACCAATAACCAAGCCCAAGTAGCCGCAATATTTCTCGGCTGCCTAAAGACAGTGATGATTGCTGCTGCAGCATTGATAATGATAATCGCTAAAATGATTGTTAAAATGATCTCCATTTTCTTCCTCCTCGGATTGTCTGTGTTGTATTAATAATAACTGATTTTAGTTAATTATGGGGAATTATTAGAATGATTTTTTTATTTAATTAGTTAAAAAATGAGGTTGTCAACAAATATTTTAAGTTTTAACATATGTGAATAGCTTTAAATAAATTTAATATTAATCAAGGTGATAATTTATTGACTAAAATAATTTTAGCAATTTTTATTTTTGTAATGACATTAATTTTTGTGATTTGGCAACCTAGAAAATTATCAATTGGATGGCCCACTACTATTGGTGCCATCACCGCTTTAGCATTAGGAATAGTTAATTTAAACGACGTTAATACTGTTATTGGAATTGTCTGGAATGCTACTTTAGCATTCGTCGCCATTATCATTATTTCACTTACTTTAGATGAAATCGGTTTTTTTAAATGGGCTGCTTTGCATCTTGCTCGGTTAGCTAACGGAAATGGAAATTGGCTCTTCACAGTAATAATTATTTTTGGCTCGCTGGTAGCTGCTTTTTTTGCCAACGATGGGGCTGCTTTGATTTTAACTCCCATCGTAATTGAAATTATGCGAGCTCTACAATTTGATAAAAAAGATACTTTCCCTTTTATCATTGCTTGTGGGTTCATAGCAGATGCAACTTCATTACCATTTGTAATAAGTAATCTGATTAATATCATTTCTGCTAACTTTTTTAATATTAGCTTTGGTAAATACGCTTTTGTTATGATAATTCCAGATTTATTTGCGTTAATTAGCAGTCTTGGAATTTTATACTGGTATTTCAGAAAAAATATTCCTAAACATTACAAAATTGATTTGATTAATAATCCAGCTGACGCTATTGTTAGTAAAAAATTATTTAAATTATCATGGTTGGTTTTGTTTATTTTATTAATCGGTTACTTCATAAGTGGACCATTAAACATTCCCGTTTCTCTTGTGGCACTGCCAATTGCATTGATATTTTTATTTATTTGTCATAAAAATCCCAAAATCAATGCTAAAAAAGTAATTAAAGGTGCTCCTTGGAACATTGTTATTTTTTCGATAGGAATGTATGTAGTAGTTTATGGTTTACAAAATATTGGTTTAATCAATATTTTGAGTACTATCATTAAATATCTCGCCAGCTTAGGAACAATAACAGCTAACTTAGGAATGGGATTTTTGGCAGCCTTACTCTCGTCAGTTATGAATAATTTGCCTGCCACGATGATTGATGCACTTTCAATCAAAGCAGCAGGACAAACTGGAATAATGCATCAAACGTTAGTATATGCTAATATTATCGGTTCAAATCTTGGTCCTAAATTAACCCCAATCGGTTCTTTAGCAACGTTAGTATGGCTCCAAGTTTTAAATAAACAAGGCATCAAAATTGGCTGGAAAAAATATTGTCAAATTGGTTTTGTGATTACTTTCCCCGTTCTTTTATTTACATTATTAGGACTATCATTATCGTTATTTATTTTTAAATGAGTTTTTCAGAAAGGGGTTATAGTTTTATGAAAAAAATTTATTTTCTCTGTACAGGCAACTCGTGCCGAAGCCAAATGGCAGAAGGCTTTTCTAAAAAATATTTTCCTAACAATTGGGAAATTAGAAGTGCAGGAGTAGAAACTCATGGACTAAATAAAAATGCAGTTAAAGTCATGGAAGAATGTGGGATTGATATCTCAAAAAATAAATCAAAGTTAATTGACTTAAATTATTTAAATCACTGTGATTTGGTAGTTACACTTTGTGGCGATGCTAAAGATAAATGCCCAATGACGCCACAAAGTGTTAAAAGAATCCATTGGCCTTTAAAAGATCCTGCTCAAGTTACTGTTAATAATCAGGAAATTTTGAAATCTTTTAGAAACTCTCGAAATGAAATAAATGATTTAGTAAAAAAGTTAGCTATTAAATTAAATACGCATAAATAAAAAATGATCCGTCAAAATTTAATTTGATGGATCATTTTTTATTCTGTAACTTGTATTAAAGTCAAATTACCATTAAATTGATAATTTGTGATTGGAGATGGCATGATAAAAGTATCACCTTTTTTAATTTGATATTCCTGTTTGTCATATGATAGCGTACCAGAACCTTCAATCACAACATTAATCGAATAATGATGATTGTGAATGTTAGTTTTTCCATCAACATTAATTCTTTTAAGCGTAAAATACTTTGAACGTAAAATACTGGTGATAGCTTGATTCTGCGTATCTTTGATTGGGTTGGTCATATCCTGACTAGGAGCAATATTAGGAAAATTAGTAACTGCAATCGCATCTTTAATATTTAAAGGACGCTGCTTCCCAGTTTCTGGATCAACTCGATCAAAATCATAAAAACGTAGCGTATTATCAGAACTCTGTTCAATTTCTAACGCTACGATTCCCGCTCCTAAAGCATGCAAGGTTCCTGCCGGTACATAAATTACATCACCTGGTTTAACTGAAATAGTCTTCAGAATTTTTTCTAATTGATGCTGTTTAATTGCATCTTTCATCTCGGTTGCAGTTTGAGCATTATGACCATAATAAGCCACCGAATCAGGCTTAGCATCCAAAATATACCAACATTCGGTTTTACCATTTGGCTCTGCAAAATATTTGTGGGCATTTTCATCATTAGGATGGACTTGAATGGAAAGATTTTCTTTAGCATCCAGCATTTTAACTAATAACGGAAATGTTTGACTTGAACGATGATTATTAAACAACTCTGGTTCATCATTCCAAACCTGTTTTAAAGTTTCACCTTTAAATTTACCACTGCTGATTTGAGATAAATCATTTCCATATACCGACGCCAGCCAGGCTTCACCAACATGATCTGTCTTGATTGGCAAATTAAATTCTTTCAGGTTCGTTCCGCCCCACATCTTTTGATGAAGAATTGGCTTTAAAAAAAGTGGTTCAATTTTATTTTCTGAACTCATGATTACAGACCTCTTGACTAATTAAATTTTCAAGCAAGACAAGTTTAACATGTAATCGCTTACATAGGTCTGTTTTAGCTTACTACAATAACTTTGTTTATTGTAATGAATCCCATGGTTCTAATACAATCGGAGCTTGTTTTAATACTTTCTGTTGTTTTTCTTTTAAATAGCTCTTTTTAACTACAACTTCATAAGTAAAGTCATCCATCCAGCTATCTGACATTACGAAATAACCTTTATCACCGATTTTTTCACCCCAACTATTTTCTACTTTCCATTTAGTTGGCTGATTGTTAATTAAGTCCACGCCTGTCAAAGTCATGGCATGCGTAACTTCCGCTTCATGATATTCAAGTCGCTCAGCCTTCGTCATCTGGGTATCGACTCCAAACAACTTATCCTGCAAATATAACTCACTATCCAAATATCCCTTTTGACGATCCATTTGTTGCAGCACATCGTTTCCAAACCACACTGTGTCGCCATCTTTAATTTGTTTAATTGCAGCTTCTTTCAATTCTGTCATTGGTGCATTCAAAAATTCAATCTGCATCCCGCCAACCACGTTATTTTGACTAGGCAATGAATACATTTCATCCATTTTCTTGTCGGGAGCATTGGTTAAGACAACAAAATCATTTAAATCAACCCCAATATACTTATCATAAAACTCTTTTGGAGTGAGTCCTTGATCTAAATGATATTGATGTTTATCATCCCGATATTCCAAGTCGAATTTTTCAGGTGGAACACCAACTGATTCAGCCGTAACCCGATAAATTTCCTGCATCATGGTTGATTTAGTCTTTAAAATTTCAGCATCCGTCGCTTGACCGTTCACTAAATTACGAAGTTTCATCCCATCGCGACGCATCTTACGATTCAAAAACATATCAAAATCACTTGTATTTTCGGTCACAGCTGTTTCTGGGAATGTTTCACGTGGAACAACACCATATTTTTGGACTAACGCAGCTGCCATTGCCCACTGTCCGCCGTCTTCACCTGGCCTGCTCAAATAAAAAGCAACATCACGGTCACTAGTTGGCCGTCCCGCTAAAGCAATCATCCGGTCGTAAAACATATTAGCTCGTTCAATTTTATCCCAAAAGAATAAATAACTTTGAGATAATTCAAAATCTTTTTTGTCATATTTAACTGCAAAACGATGTCGCAAAGTATTTAAAATTGAAAACAACCAGCAGCGTCCGCTATGCTTTTGATTAGAAACTTTGCCAGTATCAATTTCATTAGAAAAAGTATGATTTAGTTTACTAAAAACTTTAGCATTCGTAGCGGTTTTATTAATCCCATTGCTTAAAACAGCGTTGGTCACAATTTCTTGATCGGAACGTTTTTCTAAAGCATTTTTCATTTCTTGAATATCTGTTTGCGTAATTGGCTGATTTAATTCTGTCATAATCTAACTCCTTTTTGGTTTAACTGCTATTTTAGGCATTTATGCTCATAAAAACAAATAAAATCCAGCAACTTACATTGCTGGATTTTTTTAATTATTTTTAATAATCACGATCATTAACATTATCACGTTTTTGTTTGTCAGTACTCCATGGGAAAGTCTTAACAACTCCAATCACATGATCTTTAGGTACAAAGCCCCAGTATCGACTATCGTTAGAAACACTTCGGTGATCTCCTAAGACAAAGTATTGACCTTGTTTAACTTTCACAGCTCCCTTGTTCTTAGGCCAGTTATTTGAAAGTGAGTTAATATTCCAATTCCCAGGCTGATTATTATACTCGGTTCCCTGCTTTTGTTGGCTGCTGCTGATATAACTTTGATCAACTTTTTTACCATTAACCAACAAATCACCATTTTTAAATTCTACCGTATCACCTGGAAAAGCAACTACCCGCTTAACGTAGTCAGTTCCAGCGTTACCTAAAATTCGTTTCATTGGACTGTCATTTGATGGTGCATCGGGATCAAGTCCTGTGGCATTGAACACAATCACACTGCCATGCTTAATTTTAGATTGACGCCAGACCATAATTCGTTCGTTATTCTCTAAGTTAGGCTCCATTGATGGCCCATCAACTCGTGCCATGGTGAAAACAAATTGTTTAATCAACAAAGCAACTGCTAAGCCAATCACAATCGGAATTACCCAGCCTAAAATTCCTTTTAAGGTTTTCATTTATTCTCCTCATTTCTGTTTCATTATTCTTTAATTTTACCACTAATGAGAGAAATTCCGCTGTAAAAACTTTTCTTTTTGTGTATAAACCGTTTCATTCATAAATCCACTGGGACCATGTGGAATATCTTTGCTAATATGTAATTCAACATTTTCACTGCCAATTTTTTCTGCGACTTTAGCAGCTAAATTAACAGTTTGAATATAAGGAACTACACGATCTCCAGTTCCAGCATACATTAAAACCGGAACCATGACTTGATTAAGGTATGTAGCAGGATTAGCCATGGCATTTAACTGGGGAACGTCACTAGGACGATGAAACCCTAGCATCGCTCCTTCAAATGAGTCGGATTCTCCAGTTTCAGTGAATTTTGGTGTTTGTCCCAAAACTTCAAATTCTGGTTTCATCATAGCTAAATCGTAAGGTCCGTATGAAGCTATCACACCATTTACTTGACTTGAATAATTAAAATTTCCACCAAAATCGGTTTGTAACTCTCCGTCAGCTTCGGAAGCTGCTACTAACATCGCTAATTGTGCTCCAGATGATTCTCCCATCATAAACACATTACGTGGATCAAAATGATACTGAGTGGCATTCACCTTTACCCAGCGAACAACTGCTTTTAATTCATAAATTGGCGTTGTAAATGGTGCCATATAACTCAATGAGTAATTTGGACTTACGACTGCATAACCATGTTTTAATAAAGCTAATGCTCCATCTAGCTTACTGGAACTTTTACTTCCAAAATACATCCCACCACCATGTACATCAATAATAACTGGATAAGTTTCCTGATGCTGATTAGGCAAATAAATATCTAATAAGTGCCGTTTTCCATCTGCATATGGAATATCCAGGTATTTACGTTGGACGAACTCGTCAGAAGCAGGCATGAAATGAGTTTCTCGTTCAATAAATTTAACCATGATTATCTCCAATTATTTATTAATTGATTCATAAATAAAATAACAAAGAATTATATCACTTTAATTTTGAAGAAATTACCTTTCTTTGATTATTTCTTTTACTTTCTAATTCTTCTAGTTTTTTTAGTTTTATATAAAACGAACTAAATATATAAATTCCAATCATCACATTAATGCATAATAAAAAGATTAATAGAAAAAACAACGGTAAATTATTAAATAATTTAATTATAATATGATTAAAATTTGATAATCTTAAAGCCAGACATAAGACTAATGAAAATAGAAGTATAATTATTGATATAATAGAATTTTTCATACTAGAAAAGAAAAATAAAAACTTATAATTAGATGCTAATGCTGTTCTTCTCTCATCAATCTTATAAGTATCCCATCTGTCCTGCTTAAGTTCCAAACAGATCATCCTAACATTTTCTGCCTCTTTTTCTGATAATCCTTTGAAAACACTTTCAGAAGTTTTTTTATTATATATTCTTTCAATGTACATAATTGCATTGTTTTTAAAATCTAAATAATAAGAAATTGAATTTATTTTTCTATTATTAAACAATTTAATAAATTTATAAAAATAATTATTATTTTCATCTTTTTTTATTTTTACATAATCAACTCCATTTTTATTATTTTTACCATAGTACATTTCACAAATTCCTAGAGCTTCTCTAACTTTCAATAATTGCTTTTCACTTATCTTTTTTGCAGGTAATGTAGCAATTTTATCAACATCAGTTATCCAATTAGATTCTTGATCAATACTTTTATGATTTTCAGTAAACCACTTATCCTTTTCCAATTTATTCTTATTGTTATTATAAATACTTGTTAACACAGCAACAAATATTGATGCAAAAGCTCCAGCAATAGCTGCAATAACAGTAGGATTGATTGATTCCATCATTCCATCTCCAGTTAAATTTATTAAATAAAGCTTATAATAAAATTATTAATTAACATATTTTTACAAAGTTCATAAAATTAAATTCTATATAATTTCACTATTATCATTATAATTAATCATTTTCAAAACTAATTTGTAAATTATAAAGAAGATGCCCTATTTGTATAATTTTAAGTCATTATCAATTCAAAAAATTTTAACTTATCATTTTTTCATTTAAATATATCTATTTTTATCATTTACAGGAATAAGTAATTTAATTTTTTCTAAAATTAATTTCTTAGGTATTTTTATTTCTAAAAGAATAAATGAATACACAAATAAATTTAACTGTTTAGAATATATTGTAATATCTATATCAGTATATGACTTAGACAAATCGTTACCATGAACAAAATGATTTCTAAATATATTTATATTAGTAATAAAATTATTATCATTTTCTGATAAGTATTTACTCTTAGTATTTCTATCATATTTTGTCAAATTTGATAGTTCATTACTTTTCTTATTATCTTTATTTGAAACACCTAAAATATTATTTCTTATATCAATGGGAATAAATGAAAGTAAATGTTGTAATTGATGAGTCAAATTAGATTTACTTTCAATATCATGAAAATAAACTTCTATTCCATTTGTAAAATTTATTAAACTTGAAAATGATGGTAATGAATTATTTAATTCAAGAATCAATGGATTTAAAAGGGATTTAAGCTTTTCTTCTTTTTCAAAAAAAGTTTTAAATATATTAGCAATATTGCTTTTTAGATTATACAAAGATAAAGGTTCTGTAAAATAATTAAAATTTTGATTATTTTTAATTGATGTTGTTTCTAATATCTTTTTAGAACATGTTGGTAAAGTTATATTAATGCATTTCATTTGAATCGGAGAAAAAATTAAAAGTCCAAGTAGACTACATAAATTTCTTGATAAATCTAATGTTTCTCTCTCAGAATTAGCTATATCTGAAGATATAATATTTATAACTCTATTAAATTTTTCACTTTTTTCTTTATTACTATTAACATTTGAAATACAATTTATAAAACTAACTTCAATATCATGAGTATTAAAATTAACCTTAAACTTTGGTAATAGATTAACTTTATCATAAGGAATTATTGTTTCCCAATCATTAATTTTATCAAAAGAAAAATTTATTGAATATGGATGATTAATATTAGAAACTTTCTCTTCAAAACATGCTTCAAAAATTGTTAATGTTAAATTAAACAATCCATCAGACCCAAAATGCATTTTACTAATACTTGGAATAAAACGATCCCCTATAAAGTATATTCCATTATCTAAAACTCCATATAAAGTATAATCATTTGAATTTTTATTATTAACTACAATATCTAATGTTTCAATATCAAGAAAACCAAATAAATTTACAGTTATTAACCCATCTTTTATTTTTAAATGACCTGGTATTTTTATATTATTCTCATTGGTTCCAAATAAACCATCAATATCAATATTGTTTCTAATATTATATGGCTCCATAATTACCCCCATTGACTTCATATTCCATTCTATCTTTAAATTCAGATAATCGATCAGCGTGTTCATCAAATCCCATCATTTCAAACTGATTAATAACACTTGTTACCATCGAATTTCCCATGATTAACTGTTTTAACAGTTCTAGATAATAATTACTCATTAATTTGTCATACATTTTTCGCGGAGTATCTTGAGAAATGCTATTCAATTGCTGAATATAAAAACGTGCATTTTGAAAATCTTTTCGTTCAAATGATAAAACAATACAGTTATTTAAAAAGATAGCCAAATCACTTTTATAAGTATCAATTTGACTCAAAATTTTAGTCTTTCTAAATAACGTATTGAAAGTTGCTCGAATATACTCACTACTAAAAATCTGCAGACAATTCGAAAATAGAAACATCTCAAAGTGTCCCCATTGTTGAATTCCCTCTAAATAATTCTTGATTAACCCAATATCTTCACCAACATCAAAAACCGGTTTTTCATGTGATTTGTTCAAAAATAATTTCAATTCAATTGATAAGCAGCAAAAAAAGAAGTCATTATAATCTTTATATTTAGCTTGAAAATTTAAAATTCTCTTTTGAATTTCAAAATCTCTTTCTTGATAAATGTTTTCCTGAAAGTATTGTAAAGCCTGTTCTTTTTCAGTTTGCGTACTGTTATTAAGATAGAAAGTGTATTCCTGCACAGTAACGTTCATTCTTTTTAAATACTTAAACAAAATATCGCTTGCGACCCTTGATTTATTATTCTCAAATGATGATAAAGTGGTGCGACTAGAAATATCTCTAGATAACTGCAGTTGGGACATTCCTCTTTCTTGACGCAGCTTTTTTATTAGTTCACCGTTAGTCATTTTAGCATCCTCAATTCATAGTGACGAAATACTTTACATAAGCGTACTACAAGTCAAAACCGAATGTACAATACTCTGTAATCAATTCTTTTTACAGAAAGCGGGTATCAATATGAATTTTACATTATTACGGCAAAATAAATTTAGAAATTTCTTTTTTGCTGACATTATTTCTGGTTTTGGAGTGGGAATGGCAACAGTCGGGGCTAACTGGTATGTTTTACAACAAACTCATTCTGATAGTATCGTAGGAATCTTTTTAGCTATTAATGTACTCGCAGGCTTCCTAATCTCACCAATTGCTGGTTGGATAACCGATAAATTTATGCGTAGAAACGTGATTATTGCTACGTTTGCTTTCCGTGCCATTCCAATTGCATTAATTGCTCTTTGGCTGTATCTATTTAAATTTAATCTTATCGCCATGTATCTGTTAGCGATTGTCACAGGAGCTGGTTGGGTTGCTTATATGTCATCATCTCGAAGTTATGTTCAGGCAATCGTGCCAGATAATTTACTTGGAATGGCGAACTCTTTTATTGAAATCTCGTTGCAAGTCGGCATGTTTCTCGCTGGAGCTGCTTCTGGAGTCGTAATTAATTATGTTGGTTTTATTCCAATTTTGATTTTAAATGTTATTTTATTCTCAATTGCTATTATTTTGATGTTTACTAGTCCGGTAGATCATCAAACAATTGCAAAAACTGAAAATAATGTCAAAGAAAATTCCGTTTTTCGTTATGTATTGGAACACAAATTAATCTTAATTTTAGGATTAATCTCAATTCTTCCTTTGATTGTGACGCAACTATTTAATGTTTCAATGCCAGGATATGTCAGCAATATTTTAAATGATAATAGTATTGCCTATGGAATTACGGACATGTGTTATGGCATCGGTGGTCTAGCTGCTGGACTATTATCTGCCTGGCTTTTAAATAAATTCAACAAACAACATTTGTTGATAGCATTCTTTACTATCGCTAGTATCGCACTGTTTAGTTTATTTATTCTAAAATCAACTCTGCTTACTTACTCATTTGCATTTTTAATCGGTCTTTCTAATTCATCATTGCGAGTAACTATCAATACTATTTTAATGCGAGTTGTAAAAAAATCTTATATGGGTCGGACTACCTCAATGTGGACTGGTGGTGCACAATTTATCGAAATATTTTCGTCAACTTTTATTGGTCGCTTAAATGATGTTTGGGGCTCTAACTATGGATTCTTGTGCATGTTCATTATTATGGTAATCGGATTGGTAAGTAGTTTATTTGTAAAAGAATGATATTACTAAAAAAATAAGATGCTAATATAGCATCTTATTTTGTGAAAATTTTTTATCCTTAAAAATTAATAATAACTAATATATACAGATTCTAAGATTTCTGTTGCTTTCTTATGCCTCTAAAAGTATCAACAATAAAACTAAGAAAGAAAAATACAAGTATAAAAATTTTCCTTTCTAAAATAACTTTAGACATGAATGAAGGAACAACAAATGATATTAAAATACAAGCAATTAAAAAATACCAAACAGTTATAAAAGTTTTATTCCATGATTCTTTTATTATATCTTTCATAATTATTCTCCTATTAACTAACAATTCACGGTAATAGCAACGGAGTTATAAATGCTTCAAGTATAGCTGCTAAAAACAGTATTGGTAGAGCATAAATTAAATATATCTTCATAGAAGATATGAAAACTTCTTTAAAATAAACATTCTTTTTTCTTTTGTATATTTTCTGACAAATAGTCTTATTAATCCGAAACAAAGCAACACAGGTAATACAAAATCCCAATGCTTCAGGTATCCCATGTACAATTGTTCCCAATAAAACCATAAATAAGGTAAGCTTCTTAATTACAAATGGTAAATAGTAAATAAAACCAATCGAAAATGCTGTTAATGCATAGTCAATAAAATACAAAAATGGAATAGGTATAAATGCCATAATTAAACTTTGAAATGGTACTTTCACGCAGTTATTAATTGCGATATCAATAAATTTACCCATTTTTGAAGGATGCGAATGATATTTTTGATTTAAACCATAAAAGATTGATTTAAAATCAGGATGAAATAACAAAAGAGTCACAAAAGTTATTAAAATAATTGCTAAAAATGTAAAAATGAACTTGTTTAATAATTTAATATTTAGGGGATTATCTTTAACAAGCGAAGATAATCTTCTTTTTAGATACATTAATTTTCTCCCATTTTTTATTTAAAATAACTGGATCAATTACACTTCCAAAAATAAATAGCGCATAAATATTACAATCAAAATGATTTATTACTAAATATATACCACTATTCTATAGGCTGTTTTTTAATTGAAGAAAAGAACGCCTTTAATGGTTTAGCATCTGAATAATTAAAAATATTATTACAATAAACTTTTGCCGTAGCTAAATACATTACAAGCACCGCAATGATACTTATTCCTACCGCAATCCATCCCTCAACATATGAAGCAGCATAACTCGCTATCCGAATTGGCATGATTTCTTGAGACATAAAGGGAAGATAAGAAAATATTATTGAAAGAGAGTTATTAGGAGCATCCTGAGTTAAAAAACTAATAAAATAAGGAATTACCATCCCAGATGCAACAATCGTGGTGGCTTGCGAAATATCCTCCGATCTTGACACAAATGATGCTAACATTGTCGCCAATAAAACATACAGAAAGACAGAGCATAACATTAACATAACCGTAATGCAGACGTATTGAGAAGTAATTCCTTGAACTCTAAAAATAGCTATCCACTTCTGTTTTCCTAATAATGTTAGAATAATTTTCCCTATAATCACTAATCCTGCATAAATTGATAGTTGAAAAGTAATCAAATACAATATTCCTAACATTTTCCCTGCAAAATGTTCTTTTGGTGGAATAGCTGCCACAATACTTTCTAAAATATGGTCGCCTTTTTCACGTCCTATCTCAACTCCAGCAATGCTAATATAACTAGTCAATAATAAAAACACTAAGAAAGTTGCTCCTTCACTAAAAAGCTGAGTGCTAGAATAACCATTATATAGTGATTGTTCTTTTTTAGTACTTGAATTATAAGTAACATCCTTTAAATTAATATTTTTAAATAAATCTTTAACTTGAGCATTTGATAATCCTAATTTTTGTGCTGTCATCATTGAGTGCACTGAATTAACATCGGCTTGTAATTCTCTAATTGGCATTGATGCTTGAGAATGATTATTGTAAATAAACTTAGCGTTTTTAAAATCAGTTTTAATGTATAAAATGCCATCTATAGGACCATCAATCATTGATCTTTTAGCCATTTTAAAATCAGTTGTTTTAGCAATTTTATAATTTTTACTTTTTTTAGCCACTAAAGTTTGCTTGACACCTCGTGGAGCTACCACAGCGATAATTGGCTGCTTATCTTTATGCTGTTGTGCTACATATTGATTAAAAAAGAATACACCTACTAATAATAATATCGGTGCAATAATCATCCAATAATAAGTTGGTTTTGTTACCCGAGTTAGGAAAACGTTTTTAGCAACTACTAAAATTTTATGCATTCAGTCCACCAGCCTCTTTTTCAATTACGTTTTTAAAAATTTCATCCATACTAGGATTAAATAATCGATAGCCTGATAATTCAGGATTTGTTAGAGCTTTCTTCAATGCCTGACGTGCATTTCTTTCATTATTAAATATAATTTTATACCCAGGATAATCATGATTATAACTTAAAAAGCCATTCAAATTTTTGATTTCTGCTGGAGTATACCCTCCTTCAATATATAAATTAGTTTTGCCAAAGGAAGATTTAATGGAATATAAATCACCTTGAAGGACTGGATTACCATTCACTAATAAAATTAAATTGTCAGATAATCTTTCAACATTACGCATATCGTGTGATGAAAAAATAATTGCAGTTCCTTGTTCTTTAAGTTCTTGAATTGTAGTAATTAATATCTCGGTATTAATTGGATCCAACCCAGAAAATGGTTCATCCAAAATTAATAACTTTGGTTTATGGATAAAAGAGGCAATTAACTGGATCTTTTGTTGATTTCCTTTAGAAAGAGACTTTATTTTAGACTTTTTATCGCCTTTAACTGCTAATTTGTCTAACCAATAAGGCAATTCTTTTAAAACATCTTTTTTACTATAGCTATGTAGTTCAGCAAAATAAACAACTTGTTGCTGAATGGTCATGTCTGCATATAAACCACGTTCTTCTGGCATATATCCAATTCGATTCAAATCGTGATTAGATAATGTATGGCTTTCAAATTTAATGTCACCTTGATCAGGTTTCAAAAAATTCAAAATCATTTTAAACGTTGTGGATTTTCCAGCTCCATTTTGACCAATTAATCCTAAAGTTTGGCCTTTTCTCAATTCAAAAGATAAATTTTTTAATGCAGTAACGGTTGCAAAGGATTTTGTTATATTCCTAATCTCAAGCATTTTTAATTCTCCTTGAAGTTAGCAAAAATATAATTACCAACAATTTACTATTTTAGTATTTTTATCATAAAATATAATGACCATTAAATCAATGTTTTATTATAAAGTATATATATTTAATCTTTATTTGATGATATTATTATATTTAACAAATATTAAAATATGAAATGTTGTTAAATTCATTTAATTTTATGGAGGTTATAATTATGATTAAATCTAGAAGAATTAGAATCATAGTAATATTAATGTTTATTTTTGTGGATATTATTGGATTAATAAAAAATCCTTCTTTAATGCCTATGACACTGTATTTAATATCATTAGGAATATTTGTATTTTTATTAATTAAGGAACTTTACTTGAAATTCAAAGAATAATAATTTTCAAAAATTAATTTTGTATAGAAATTTTTTAGATTATTAAACTACTATAAGACAAAAAGGTCACTCATGAATTAAAACATGAGCGACCTTTTTAATTTTCTATTTAATTAATCCTGCTTAGGAAAACCATCGAAATCAACATTTGCATTATCAAATACATTCGTTTTTGTTCCAAAGTCAGAAGCTTCAGCAGCACCAAAGCCAGTATATAACAATGGATGAGCCAAATTTTGAATCTTAACTGCTTCAAGTGCCAAGCCTAAGTTATTAAAGTTCTTGGGTTTGAAACAACGAACCAATACATATACTTGCTGGTTAACTGCCAAAGCAGCAGGTTTACCGTCTACTTGTAAAACTTCATTGGCAGGCAAACCCGCTACAGGCGCGTCAGAGTTCGCACCATAAATGGTTGGTGCATATGGAACCTTTGAAATATAAGTGGCACGCGTATCATCATGAATGGCGCTATGATAAAAATGATTCTCAAGGTATTTTACTAATGTTTCATCTCCGCTAACCACTTTTGGATCAGATAAAGTAATCGTATAAGCTGGAGTATGATCCATACCAATCCGACTAACTACTTTTTCTACCAAGGAATTAAATTGTACAAATCCAGTTACAACTGCTTCTGAACCTGGCTTTACATTTGCTTCATTTAAAGAATCTACCATAATAAAAACTTCCTTCCCCGTTGCCATATATTATCTATCGCGCTCATTTTAACATTAAATTTATATTTTTTGACACAGTTTAGCTAAAAAGATGGTTAAAATCAATAGATCGGCTGAGCCGCCAAGACTTAAATTTTGTTTACCAAACTCCTGACACATTTTTTGTAGTTCCTGTAAATCCAATTTTCCGGTTGAATGTTTCACGTGTAACATTTTTTGGACTTGTTGATGAACTTGATCAACGATTGCAACGCTACCAGCCCGTTTAATCAGATTACTATCAATGTTATTAGCCACAATATTTAATAAAGCAGTGATAATTCGTTCATTTTCCGTTCCTGTACTGTTTAATAATGCTGGTAACCCAGCTTCAATTACCGTTTTGAAACCAGTTTCAGCTTCTCCACGAATACCCGTAGTACCATACTGCAGAAATTGTTTTTCACCAGCCGTTAACTCTGCTTTATTCTGAATTTGACTCAAATCATGCTTAACCAGTCCAGCTGTCATCTGCTGTTCTACCTGCATAATCTGTCCGAGTGTCACATGCCGCGTTTGAGAGGTTGCATAACCGACTGCTGTTACCATAATGCCTAACGCAAAAATTGCCCCTTTATGAGTATTTACATTATTAGTAACCTGATACATTACCTTTTCAGCTTTAATTCCCAAGGGACGAATTTTAGCAAACAATTCTGTCAAATCATTGCCAGCATATTCATGTCCTGCTGCAAAACACTGTTGTAAATATGGTTGCATCGTCGTTGCACTATCAATAAAATTAAAAACATTCATATCGACATGACCAGCATTGTCAATTGGATCAACCAAACCAGGTTTCGGATTGGTAACCACTTCATAAAGCATTGCTTGAATCGCTGCTAAAACTACTTCATGCTGTCGCCGTATCGCTATTGGTAACTCTAAAACATTATCCTTCATTGCTGAATTCCTCATTGTATACTTGATTAATATATGCTTGCAGTTCTGCAACCGAATGAGTTCGGTTACGTCCACATTCCTTGGCATCGCGGTTACAAATAAAGCATTTTCGACTCGGACAATTTAACTGTTTGCGTGAATAATGCGCATTTTCAGCATCCATCACATCAATATCAAAAAGACGCCCCAACAAAGTGTGGTCTTCAAACTCAGCCGCTAATTGTTTTACCTGCATCCCAGATAATTGAACTACATAAAAATTTTCCGGACCTGTCAACTGATTTTGCTGAATTATTTTTAGCAACTTTCCGTTAGCTTGTAAAATAGTTTCAATTTGATTAATGCCAGCTTTAAATAACTTTACAATCTTGTCATTCGTCTTAATCGGTCCTGGAATATTAAGTTTAACAGCAACCAACGTATCATTGGGATACTGCTGCAATAATTGTCGTTGCAGCTCCGCCCGCTGGTCTTTATTTTGCAAAACATCCGCAATCGTCTGCTCGCTGCCGTTTTTAAAAATATCAGCTTTCATTATTTACCTCTCAAAAAAAGCCCCTACCTCATTGCAAGATAGAAGCTTTTTTATTTTCTAATTAATCTTTAACTTGTTTAATAGTATCAATCACAGTACCATCACGATATTCAACAATACCAACTGTGTTATCTTCAAACTTCAATGGTTCTTCTTTACCAACGATTTTTTCAGCTTTTTCAGCTAATTCATCAATTGTGCAAAGATCAATTCCAGGAACATTCTTAAGTTGATCAATCAACTCAGGACGGTTAGGGTTAACGGCAATTCCGCGTTCCGTAACCAACACATCAATTGAAGCACCTGGAGTAACAGCAGTTCCAACGCTCTTAACTACTGAAGGAATCCGACCACGTACTAATGGTGCACAAATGATAGTTAACTTAGCAGTTCCGGCATCTTGGTGTCCACCAACAGCACCACGAATCATACCATCTGCACCAGTTAAGACGTTAACGTTGAAATCAGTATCAATTTCAAGCGCACTAAGGATTGCAACATCTAATTGGTCAACCATGGCACCTTTATTATCAGGATCAGCGTACCATGAAGCACTAATTTCTTGTTGGTTTTTATTATCTTTCATTGATTGAGCAGCGGCTTTATCAAAGTCTTGCACATCCATTAATTTATTAATTAAACCTTCTTCAAGCAAGTCCACCATTGGCTTAGTGATACCACCAAGACCAAATGAAGCATGAATGTTTTGTTCAATCATAGCTTTTCTTAAGTATCTAGTAACAGCTAGTGCAGCTCCACCAGAACCAGTTTGGAATGAAAATCCTTCTTTAAAGTAAGAAGAGTTGGTGATTACATCACTAACCAAGTTAGCAATTTTCAAGTTCTTAGGATCGGTAGTAAATCTAGTAGCACCAGAACCAATCTTGTCAGGATCTCCAACTTTATCAACTTCAACTACGTAATCAACCATTGTTTGGTTAATTGGAGCTGGAGTATTAGGGTAGTCAACTAAGTTATCAGTTAATAAAACTACTTTGTCGGCATAATTAGCATCCATTAAGGCATAACCTAATGAACCAAAGGCTTCTTCACCATACATTCCATTAGCGTTACCGCAACGATCAGCATTGGGAACACCTAAAAATGCAACATCAATCTTAATATCGCCTTCTTCAATAGCACGAGCACGGCCACCATGGGAACGGAAAATAACTGGATCTTTTAAGATTCCATGAGAAACTTCTTCTCCAAGTGAACCACGCATCCCAGAAGTAGTGATGTTCGTAACAGTACCATTTTTAATAGCTTCAATGGCAACATCATTCATCGCACCAGTTAAAGATGATGGTGCTAAAGTTAAGTTTTTAATTCCCAAGTCCATAATAATTTTCATAACTTGGTTAAAGACAAAGTCACCATTTCTAAAGTGGTGATGGAATGAAATTGTCATTCCGTCTTTGACATTATCCTGAACGATTTTTTTCAAATCATTGGTAACTTTATCATCACCATTAGAAACTCTAACCTTAGGAGCGGTTCTTTGTACAATTGGATGACCAATCACAGTAGTTTCAAAAGGTTTTAAGTTAAGTTTATCCATTAGAGTTTCAGGTAATACACGACCTAATTTATTTTCCAATGTAATGACCCTCCTTGTCTACGAGTCCTGATGCTTGAGCTAATTTCATAACACGTTCAGCACGCATTACAACTGGACGGTCAACCATTTGACCATTCATTGCAATAACACCTGAACCTGCTTGATGAGCTCTTTCGATAGCAGCAATTACGTTTTGAGCATTCTTAATTGCTTCTTTTGATGGTTCAAAAACTTTATCAATCACTGGAATTTGACGAGGATTAATAACTGACTTACCGTCATAACCCAATTCGTGAATGTATTCAGTTTCATCAATCAAACCTTGGGTATTGTCAACATCAGTGTAAACAGTATCAAAAGCAGCAATATTAGCAGCACGTGCAGCATTGATAATCATGTTACGAGCAAATTCTAATTCTTTACCATTAGGATAACGATGAGTTTGCATATCAGTAGTATAATCTTCAGCTGATAAAGCAACCCCAATCATCCGATCAGATGATTTTGCAATTTCTGGAACGTTTAAGACCCCTTCGGCACTTTCGATGGCAGCCATCAAATGAGTTGTACCAACAGGAATCCCAAATTCTTTTTCAGCTGCGACAACGAGGTTTTCCATTTCTTTAACCATGTCGGCGTTTTCAGTTTTAGGAATTCTGATAACATCAATTCCAGCTTTAACCATGGCTTTAACATCTGCTTCAAAGAAGTCGGTGTCTAGACCATTAGTTCTAACCACTAACTCGGCATCGCCATAATCAACAGTCGTTAATGCTTCATAAACTAAGTTTCTAGCAGAATCTTTTTCAGCAAGTGAAACTGAATCTTCCAAATCAAACATGATTGAGTCTGCACCATAAATACCGGCATCTTTAATCATACCAGCGTTATTACCAGGAACAAACATCATGGTTCTACGTAAACGATCTTTTTTAAAAGCCATTAGAGTGCCTCCCATGCTGGTTCTTCGCTATTTCCAAGTGCTCGTTGAATGGCAGTAACGGCACGCGCCTTAATTACACAATCCAAAGCTCCTTGATCAACAGCCTTAATATTTACATTATCTAATTGGAAATCACTAGCTACTTTTTTAATAGTAGCAATAATATCATCACCAAAACGTTCCTTAACGTCAGAAGTTAAATCGATGTTGACACCGTCAGTACCTTTACTAACAGTAATTTGAATATCTGATGATTCAAGAGTGCCATCCATGGCAGTTTTCTTAATTTCCATCAATTTTCATTCCTTTCTTAATCCGATCCTGTAGTTCGCCTAAATGATTTTCAATAAAATCGTAGGTGGAAGTTGGAACAATGTTCCTTATACTACTAATATTATCATTTTTTATTGCTAATCGAACAGTTCGTGCTGAAATAATGTCTCCGCTTCCATTTTCTTTTCGCGGAATTACCTCTACTTTAACTTCTGGAGGCAGAACATCTTTCAATACATCATTATAAACGTCTGTTGTTTTTGATTCAGGCTCAGTGCCTAAAAAACGAGTCGTAATATTAAGATTTTTTGCAATCCATTCCTTAAATACTAAAGCATCAATCGTCGTTTGATAAACTACTTTACTCTTATCCGATTTTAAGAAATAAGAAGGAAAAGTTGCATAACTAACTAAATAGTCGCCTCCAGATACTACTTCGACATTTTCTAAATCTTTTGTGCCCGCTTTGACTAATTCCAGTCGTTCTTTGGAATTAAACAAAGATTTGTCAGTACTTACCACAAAAACGTAGACATGTTTGCTACGTTTAGCGGCTGCTTCTACCAAGTAACGATGACCGAGTGTAAATGGATTTGCATTCATCACAATGGCAGAAATATCATCACCATTTAAATGTGGAATTGCAGCCAGGTAATCTTTGATATTATAGTTTCCGGTTTCTAAAAAGGCTGCATTTTCACTTTGGACGATTTCACTAAATCCGACATGTTGGAAACTTTTGGAATATTGAGGCTTCGTAAACACAAATACATGGAAAACACCCAATTGACCCAATCTAGTTAATAAGGTAGATACAACTTTATTGAAATAAACCCCATTACTAGTGTCTTTATGGCAAACTCCAATATACTTCAAAATGTTTTCCGAATAAGAACCAGTTCCAACTAACTTGTCACCCTCAAAGAGACCAATTGTCCCATCTAGCGGATCAACTTCTGCGCCGGAAAAATTAGCAATTCCTAATGATTCTAAAAAGTTTTTCCACTCTTCAAATTCATCTGGATTAGCTAAATTAATGTCTCTAATCTGTGCATCCATGCCTAATCACCTAACAATCTATTTTTTTAAATTGATGATTGAATCTGTAACAGTTTCAACGACACCTTTATCAAAAACTCCGGGAACAATTTCATCTGGAGTTGGATTAGGTATCATTCCAGCAAGAGCATCAGCAACTACTTCCTCAATGTGGAAAGTAACCTTTTTAATACCGCTCTCAAGCAATCCTTTGAATAATCCAGGGAAAACCAAGATGTTGTTAACTTGGTTAGGATACTTACTTGATCCAGTAGCAACAACTGCAGCACCAGCAGCTTTCGCCTTTTCAGGATCAATTTCTGGAACTGGGTTAGCTAAGGCGAAGATGATTGGATCTTTTGCCATCCGTTTTACTTGAGCTTCACTTAAAACGTCTGCTACTGAAAGACCAATGAAAACATCTTGTCCGTCAATAACTTCATCTAAAGTATCGCCTTTAGCACCTTTAAACTTCATTGCTAAGCCTGTTTGATATTCGTTGTAGTTAGAATCATAAGGTTTTACGGTTCCGTCAATATCAACTAAAGTTACATTTTCAAGCCCAGCTGCATACAATAATTTACCAGTTGCAATTCCTGAAGCTCCAGCTCCATTAATCAAAACTTTTAAATCTTTCAAATCTTTGTGAACTACTTTAGCAGCATTGATTAAGGCAGCTAAAATTACGATAGCAGTTCCTTCTTGATCATCGTGATAAACAGGAATATCAAGTTGTTCACTCAAAATGTCTTCAATTTTGAAACACTTTGGTGCGGCAATATCTTCCAAGTGAATCCCAGCAAAACTTTTTGAAACAGCTTTAATATTAGCGGCAATTTCTTCAGCATTCCCTTGATCAACAGCAACTGGAAGGGCATTAACATCTGCTAAATCTTTATATAACAATGCCTTCCCTTCTACAATTGGTAATCCAGCTGCTGGACCAATGTTTCCTAATCCTAAGACAGCAGATCCATCAGTTACTAATCCAACTAGTTTTCCACTCATCGTGTAAACATCTTTGAGTTCTGGATTTTTTTCGATTGCTTTAGCTACTTTAGCAACTCCTGGGGTATAAGCCAATCCCAGTTCGGTTTTGTTATCAACTGGAAATTCACTTTCAATTCCAAGGACACCGGTATGTTTCTTATGAATTTCAAAAACATTTTCTTCGGCCATCATAATCCCTCCATTATCTTGTAATCGCTTTATTCAATACTCTGTTATTATACTCACTTTATAGTGCCTTTTTCAAAGACAATCGATTAAAGTTTTTCCAAAAAATTAAGTAATACTCGATTGAATTCTTGCGGCTGCTCTGCCATAACCAAATGACCAGCATTATCAACGACTTCTACAGATACTTGCTTTGACATTTTAGCAGTAACCGTCCCAAATTCAGGGTTAAAATAAGGTGAATTTTTGCCACAAATAATCAATAATGGGCAACTTAAGTGTAAGATAATATCACGCCAATCCTGGGTAGCATGATCGATTAATAAAGGATAATTCAACTCTGCATCATATGGATATTCCTGTTTTAAAGCTTGTAATTTAGCAAATAATTGATTGTCAAAATTTTTATGTGTCACTTTTCCAAAAGGAAATTTGAGTACCTCGTGAAAATCATCCCAGCTAATATCTTTAAACCCAAATTTCCAAGTGTCGTCATTAATCATCTTTGGACTTTGATCAACATCAATAATGGCCTTAATATGTTGATCCCCATATAGGGAAACATAAGCAAACATGGTAGCAGCTCCCATGGAATTTCCCATTAAGATTGGATTTTTTAAAGTCAATTTTTCAATTAATTCTCGTAAATCCTGAGCATGACGAGACATCCGCAATCCTTTACTAGTACGCTCCGATTGGCCCTGATTTCGTGCATCCATATTAATCACGCGATAATGATGACTAACCAGCATCTCAATAGTTGCTTCCCAGTATTCTTTATAAGCTCCGATGCCTGATAAAATTACGATTGGCTGATCATCAGGTTTACCAAAATCATCATAGACAAGCTCAACTCCATCATTTGTATAAAACTTCATATAATAATTCTCCTCCAGCTAAAAGATTTGTTTAATCACATTCATAGTTTTGAAATAAACTTGTTGCGATGCTTTTTCAATGTATTGTGCATCACGTGCTCGAAAATCAAAGGTATAAAATTGCAATGCATTTACATATCCATCAATCCGCTTCCCTCCGACCTTAATCGAAGTAATTTGGTTCTTACGCGTATGCGTGATTGGCGAAACAGCAACTAATCCTGTCTTTTTGCTGTAATCCTGATTACTTAGTACTAATGCTGGACGGCGTTTTTTGATTTCTATGCCGCTTTGCGGATCAAAATCAAGGTACATCAAATCCTTTTTATCAGGAATATATTCTTTAGTCATCTAATTTTTCCCTTCCAATTAACCCACCAATATCAACTTCAGTTTGTGCAAAGTCAATATCATCATAAGCAGGGTCGGAAAAAATATCTCTATGAACGGGGGTAAAAATAATATCACCCTCATTGGTTTGTGAAACATAAAATTCACCATTTGGATCGATGCGAATCTCGCTAGTAACAGGTAATTCAATTTGATCACCATGTTTAGTTGCTCTTACAATTTTTTTAGTCATAATTTCCTCCATAAACTCATTATAATATAAAAAAATCGTGTAATGTTTCTACACGATTTTTTTGAATACTATTTAGTTTTTGCAATCTTACCTTGTTGAATATAAACTCCTAAAATTGCAATGTCAGATGGATTAACTCCGCTAATTCGCGAAGCTTGGGCAATGGTTTGCGGCTGAATTTCTTTTAATTTTTGTTTTCCTTCAGTCGCAATTCCGTCAATCGCATCATAATCAATATTTTCTGGAATCTTCTTAGATTCCATCCGTTTCATTTTTGCAACTTTGGCTTCTTCTTTTTTAATGTAGCCGGCATATTTTACCCGAATTGAAACTTGTTCAATCACGCGTGGATCCAACTTATTTTCAGTTGCCGGAATAAATTCTAGCAATTTGTCATAATCAACATAGGGCCGACGTAAAAATTGAGCTGCCAAAATACCATCTTGCAACGGTTTATCTCCATGTGATTCAACAAACTGATTAATCTTATCGCTTGGCTTAATTCGCAAGTTTTCCAAACGCGTAATTTCGTTTTCAATTGATTGACGCTTCTTTTCAAATTCAGCATATCGTTCATCCGAAATCAATCCAATTTCATGACCAATTGGGGTTAAACGCATATCAGCATTATCATTTCTTAATAACAACCGATATTCCGCCCGACTAGTCAAAAGTCGGTATGGTTCGTTAGTTCCTTTGGTAACCAAATCATCCAACAATACACCGATATAAGCATCTGAACGTTTTAAAATTACTGGATCTTTATGTTGCACTTTCCGTGCAGCATTAATTCCAGCAATCAGTCCTTGTCCAGCAGCCTCTTCATAACCTGATGTTCCATTCGTTTGCCCGGCAGTAAAGAGTCCTTCTACTATTTTGCTTTCCATGCTGGGTTTCATTTGTTGCGGTGGAATAATGTCATACTCAATAGCATAACCCGGACGCATCATCTGCGCATTTTCCAACCCTTTAACTGAATGCAGCATTTCCTGTTGAATTTCTTCTGGCATTGAATTAGACATTCCATCAACGTACCATTCATCATTTCCTCTTCCTTCAGGTTCTAGGAACACTTGATGACGATCTTTGTCTGCAAAACGCACTACTTTATCTTCTAGAGAAGGACAATAACGAGGCCCAATTCCATCAATAATACCATTAAACAATGGTGACCGATCTAGATTATCTCGAATTAAACTATGTGTTTTCGGATTAGTATACGTCAACCAACAAGAAACTTGATCACTCAATGATAAATAATCACTATATGGCGTAGTGTAACTGAAATGACGAGGTTGTGCATCGCCTGGTTGTTCCTCAGTTTCTGCATAATTAATCGTATTTCCATTAATTCGTGGTGGTGTTCCGGTTTTAAATCGTTCTAAATTAAATCCCTTTTTCTCCAAGTTTTTTGATAATTTGATGGAGGGAAGCGAGTTGTTAGGGCCAGATGAATAACGCAATTCACCAATATAAATTTGCCCTCGGGCAGAAGTTCCCGTTGCCATTACAACTGTTTTAGAATGATAAGTGGCACCAGTATTAGTCACTACTCCTTCTATCTTGTGATTTTTAACTAATAAATCATCCACGATAGCTTGACGCAAATCCAAATTAGGTTCTTTTTCAATTGTGTTTTTCATTTCCTGATGATAAGCATGTTTATCGGCTTGAGCTCGTAATGCTTGTACTGCCGGACCTTTTCCAGTATTTAACATTCTCATTTGAATATAAGTTTTGTCGATATTTTTACCCATTTCACCACCCAGGGCATCAATTTCTCGAACAACCGTTCCTTTTGCAGGACCTCCAACCGATGGATTACATGGCATAAATGCAACCATTTCCAAACTAATCGTTAATAACAACGTTTTTTGTCCCATCCGTGCTGCTGCAAGAGCGGCTTCGGATCCAGCATGACCTGCACCAACCACAATTACATCGTAGTCGCCAGCATCATAGGTATGCTTAACCTCGGTTTCTTTTAATACATCATTTTTATTTTCAGTCATTTTTCCTCCAAATGTTTCATGTGAAACAATTGTTATTTTCCAATACAGAATTTTTCAAACAGCTGATCCATTAATTCATCATCGTAACTATCCCCAGTAATTTCACCCAAATAATCCCAAGCACTATGAAGATCGATTTGCACAATATCAACTGGCAGACCATTTTCAATACCATCAATCACCGTCTGTACGGAATCCAACGCCTGTTGCAACAAACTAGTGTGTCGTGCATTCGTAACCATCACGTCGTTTTGGGTACTCGCAATTCCTTTCGTGAAAAATAACTCAGAAATTGTATTTTCTAGCGATTTAGTTCCATTTTCAGCAATTGCCGAAGTTTTAATAATCTCGCTAGCTCCATAATTTTGTTTTAATTCAGTGATATCTAAATGTTCATCTAAATCCGTCTTGTTTAATAAAATAATTCGTTTGTTATCTTGAGTTAATTCCAATAACTCACGATCTTCATCAGTTAATGGCTCATTGGCATTTAAAACTAACAAAACTAAATCAGCTTGTTTGATTGCATCACGAGAACGACCAACTCCGATTTTTTCAACTTTATCTTCGGTATTACGAATCCCAGCAGTATCAACTAAATGAAGCGGAACCCCTGCAACATTGACATATTCATCCAGTACATCGCGAGTTGTACCTGGAACATCCGTTACAATTGCTTTTTCTTCATGTAATAAGCGGTTCAACAAACTAGATTTTCCAACATTAGGACGACCAACAATTGCCGTATTAAGACCGTCACGCAGGACTTTTCCCTGCTGAGCTGTATCTAATAAATGATTAATGTCAGTTTTGATTTCTTGTGCTTCATCCAACATCAGCTTCGACGTTACTTCTTCAGCACCATCATATTCTGGATAATCAATATTAACTTCGACATTAGCTAACACATCAACAATTTTTTGTCGTAATTTTTTGATTACAGCCGATAAATTGCCGTCCAATTGATTTAAAGCGGCTTTGCGAGCTTCATCAGTTTTCGCATCAATTAAATCCATCACCGCTTCTGACTGTGATAAATCAATACGACCATTTAAAAAAGCCCTTTTGGTAAACTCACCAGGTTCAGCCATTCGTGCACCATTTCGTAACACAATTTGCAACACTTTATTGGTCACTTGAATCCCACCATGACAGTTAATTTCAATAATATCTTCTTTGGTATAAGTTTTAGGAGCACGCATTACCGATACCATCACTTCATCAACTTCGCTGTTATCATTTGAGGGATCGATAATATGTCCATAATTGATGGTATCAGTCGGAACTTGTGCAAGTTGTTTCCCACGATAAATTTTTTGTGCAATCTTTAGCGCATCGTTGCCGCTAATTCTCACAATTGAAATTCCACCAACCCCTGCTGGAGTTGAAACTGCTGCAATTGTGTCGTAATCAGTCGTTATTAATGTCATCTTTTTACCCCTTTCTTAATTTGATTAATCGCATAAAAAAAGTACCTACCCCACGTATCTTTCAATACAGGGACAAAGTACTTTCACTACTTTATCTATTCAGTTACTTTCATTGTTTTCATAATATGATGAAAGGTTACCTTTGTCAATTGAAACTACCGCGGTGCAATCACAACTTCCCGATTTGGTTCAGTTCCAACTGAATAAGTAATCAAATCCTCATAATCTTCCATTGCGGCATGAATTTGCTTGCGTTCAAAAGCAGGCATTGAATCAAGATGGACTGGTTGGTTGGTAACTTCGACATCACGTGCCGTCTTGCGTGTTAAATCAGCTAAGATTTTACGCCGTCTTTCTCGATAATTAGCAGTATCTAAAACAACCTCGACGTAATTAACGCCGTGATTATTTAAATAAAATTCGCATAATTGTTGTAAAGAGTTGATAGTGCGTCCATGTCGTCCAATTAACAACCCTTCCTTATTAGTCTCGCAGTTAATATAAACATGCTTGTTGTTAGGCATATCCACTTGAAGGGTTGCATCGATTCCCATTTGTTCCAAGACCGCTTGCAAATATTTAGCTAGGTCTTTGACTACTGCAAAATTACGTTCAAAGCGGTCTTCACTAGACATTTCATTTGGTTTTGAGCTATTACTAGCCTTTGGTTTACTTAAAGTTTTTTTTGTTTTAGTTAAATTGGTTTTAGGGGCTGATTTGGCTTCTTTTGTAGCTGCTTTATCTGACTTTGAAGTTGTCTGTTCACTTGTTTTTGCAATTACTGGCTTTTTACTGATTTCAACGATTGCCGGCTTTTTAAAGAACCCGAAAAATCCTTTACTTGGTTGTTTAATCACGTTAATTTCAGCTTCATTACGGGTAATGTTTAATTGTTTTAGTCCATTTTCAATGGCGGTTTCTAGAGTTGCGCCTTCATATTTTGGCATAATTTAATTCTCCTAGTTAATTACTAACCTAATTAGCATAGCACAAAATAAGACTGACAATAAAGGCTTTTAGGCTACTTATAACATTAAATTTTCCCAAAGAAAAAAGTCGCCAGTAAAATACTGACGACTTTTTAAATTGATTTCTAAATTAATGTTTACGATGACTCTTTTTAGCACGACGAATAGCCTTTTCAACTGCTCTTTCATGTTCTTTTTTAGCACGTAATTTTTCTTCTCGTTCGCGTTTCATCTTCCAAGGATTCTGAATAACCAATGTTTGTACTACTTGGAATGCATTAGTAACCACCCAATATAGTGACAAAGCTGATGGAACATTTAAAGCAGTAAAGAAAATTACGATTGGCATAAAGACCGTCATCATCATTGCCATCCCATTTGTTTCTGGTTGAGATTTCATCGATAACCATGAACTAAAGAAAGTAAATAGCGCTGCTAGAATTGGCAAAACGAAGTACGGATCACGACTACCAAGTTGTAGCCATAAGAAATGACCGGTCTTCAATGCCGGTGTCCGCCAAATGGCCTGATACAAAGCAAAAATGATAGGCAATTGCACAATCATAGGTAGCAAACTTGCAAATGGATGCACTCCGGCTTCCTTGTACAACTTTTTCTGTTCGGCTTGCAGTTTCATCATTGTATCAGTATCTCTTGATGAGTATTTCTTTTGCAGAGCCTTTAATTGCGGCTGAATCTCAGTCGTTTTCTTCATGCTCTTAGTTTGATAAATCATCAAAGGCAAAATAATAATTCTTACAATAATGGTAAATATAATAATTCCAATTCCATAATTATTATCAAATGCTTTTGAGAGCCAAATAATTGCACGAGAAAAGTTATAAACGATTAAGCCATCCCAAATACCAGTACTATGGCTGGTAATAGGTGCATTACTACATGCTGTCAAAACGAATACCAAACTGACAGCCATGAGTGCAGTGGCAATTTTTTTAAACTTTTTCACTTTTATTCCTCACTATAATCTGAATCTAACAACTTAGCTAGTTTTAAAACATGAATCAAACTAGCTTTTACTTCTTTCATTGATAAACCATCAGCACGAGGTCTAGCAATCACTAAAATATCAACATCTTGTCTTAAATTCGGTTTTAATTCCGTCATAGACTGTCTAATCCGTCGTTTTACCCAATTACGATGAACTGCATTTCCAATTTTTTTACCAACAGAAACACCAATCCGAAAATGAGGCTGATCAGGTTTCTCCATTTTGTAGATCACAAATTGGCGATTAGCGACCGAATCATGCTTTTCAAAAACTTGTTGAAATTCAGCTTCTTTTTTAATCCGATAAGACTTTCTCATTATTACATTACTCTCCAAATGCACACATTTGCATAATAAAAAAGGCCACCGAATGGTCAGTGGTCTATGCAGACAATACTTTTCTACCTTTTTGACGGCGACGAGCTAATACTTTACGTCCGCCTTTAGTTTGCATACGTGCACGGAAACCATGGACACGGTTACGGTGACGTTTCTTTGGTTGGTAAGTTCTCTTCATTACGAGCCCTCCTTAATATTTTAGATTAATCTTTTTAATCGATTTTATAATACTTCAATGGTATTTCTTTCTAATAATATCACAAAACAGTCTAAGAGCAAATAGCAAATTTTAATAACAAAAGTAACTATCTGTGGATTATAAAAAAGTTTCATGAAGATAAGTTGTGAATTACTGTGGATAACCCTAAAAGAAAATAACAGACTTTTAACCAGTTTATACACAAGATAACAACATGTAATTATTTTTATCCACAGCCTGTTAATAAGTGATAATAATTCGTGTAATCCCCGGCGTTACGCTGAAAAATTATCCACAAATTTTGTTAACATCTAAATACATTAAGCAAAACTAAAAGTTATTAACAAGCATGTTGATAACTTTTTAACTGCCTGTGAAACATTTATACACAGGTTGCTTTTGCTTGTGGAAAACTTAATTCTTAAATGCTAAAATATTGCTATGTTTTAAGTAGGAGGTTCGTATCTC